>JACJXC010000005.1 GCA_020636835.1 Bacteroidales bacterium | reverse complement strand
AACCGTTTCAGTGCCTCAATTCCGTTAAACCAGGCCTGCTCATGTTGTTCGATATTGCTTTGGTAGTTGTACTGCTTGAGAATGTCCTTGTGCTTACTTTTAAGCTGGTTGTACTTTTCGGAGAAATTTGGGCTTAGGATGTCGCCAACCCGAAGGCCGTTGCGTCCGGTTTTATCCATGTATGTTGGGCCAATTCCTTTAAGGGTTGATCCAATTTTGCTTTTGCCTTTGGATGCTTCCGATGCTGCGTCGAGTTCGCGGTGCGAGGGGAGTATTAGGTGAGCTTTCTTCGATATTTTAAGGGTGGGCGCAAGGTTAATGCCCATTTGTTCGAGCTCCTTTATCTCTTGGGCAAATATTACAGGATCGAGCACTACCCCATTCCCTATTATATTAATGCAGTTAGGCCTGAATATCCCCGAGGGAATGGTGTGCAAAACGTGTTTAATGTTGTTGAACTCGAGCGAATGCCCCGCGTTGGGTCCTCCCTGGAAACGGGCAATTACATCGTAGTTTGGAGTCAGCACATCAACCACCTTGCCTTTACCCTCGTCGCCCCATTGAAGGCCTAGCAATACATCAACTTTTACCATTTTCACTTAAATTAATGGGTTAATAAAAACATCGGCATACTGCCTTTGAAAATCTTTCTAAAGGTACAAACTTTAGCCGAGTTGGTGGGGAAAACTTATTAACAAACGGTCAAAAATGCGCATTAATCCTGATCGTTAATATTGATGTTGTCGATCTCCTTTTGGCAGTCGGGGCATAGCCCATAAAGGTAAACCGAGTGGTGCGAAATGGTGAAGTTCGAATTTTTGCGAGCCGAGTTGATGATTTCCTGAATCCGGGGATCGCAGAACTCAATTACTTTGCCGCAGCGTGTGCATATCAGGTGGTCGTGCTGTTTGCACTCGTACGCTTTTTCGTATTGCGAGAAATTTTTGCCAAACTGGTGCTTTATCACGAGTCCGCATTCTAGCAGTAGGTCTATGGTGTTGTAAAGAGTGGCTCTGCTTACCTGGTAATTTTTGTTTTTCATTTGGATGTAGAGGGTTTCTATATCAAAATGATCCTCGTGCGAGTAAATTTCGTCGAGAATGGCAAATCTTTCGGGAGTTTTCCGATGTCCTTTGCGTTCCAGGTAATCCGTGAGTATGCGTTTTACCACGCTTTTTGTATCATTGCAAACCATAAATATTTGGACTTAATTAAAATAACAAATTTAGCAAAAGGTTTTTAATTGGGTTCATTCCTCTGCTAAATATTAAACAGGTGGATTGGCAAATTGTTTAATCGTCCACCTTGTCCATTCGCTTCACGTTGTCCATCCCTTTTATCTTCATTAGGTTCATAATTAGGTTGTTTAGGTGGGCTATGTCGTGTACGTATAGGTCGATAAAGCCTTCGAATATTCCATCGTGGCTTTCGATAAGTAATTTCCGGATGTTAACCATGAGCTCTTCGGAAATAAGTTTTGTGATTTCGCTGATGATGCCTATTCTATCCATGCCTCGCACCTCAATGCGTGCTAAGAATGAGAGCATTTTGTGTGCGGTCCATTTCGCGCTAACTATCTTATCGCCATGTTGAGCCATTAGCCTCACCGCTTCGGCGCAGGTGGCTTTGTGGATAATAACCATGTCCTCCGGGGAGATATAGCCAATAACCTCGTCGCCGGGGATTGGGTTGCAGCACCGTGCAATTACGTATTCCGGGTTTTCGGAGTCAACGTTTTCGTTTAGCAGGAATGGCTTTTTTGTATCAATTTTCAGAGGTTTTGAGGGTTCTGCTTCGTACTTGCTTTTTTTGCCGAGTTGAAGTCCCCAGTAGCGGATCCATTTGTTTTTGGTATTCTTTTTTAGAATTCGTTTCAGGTAGTCGAGGGTTATGAGTCCGGAGCCAATTTTGCTATACAACTCGTCCTTGGAGTAAACTTCGTAGGCGGGGAGTATCTTTTTGAAAACCCTCGACGAGGGTTGAATTCCCAGTTCCGAGAGCTTGCTTTCCAGGATACTCTTGCCTTTCTCTATTCGGTTTTTGGTTTCGGTTTTCAGCGCGTTGTTGATGGCCGATTTCGCTTTTGCAGTGGTGGCGTAGTTTAGCAACTCCCAAGTGGGTTTTTGCGACGATGCGGTGATAATCTCAATTTGGTCGCCGCTGCTAATCTGGTAGCTCAGGGGGACCAGTTTGTGGTTCACCTTGGCCCCAATGGCTTTATTGCCCACTTCGGTATGAATTTCGTAGGCAAAGTCGAGCGCAGTGGCCCCTTTGGGCATCGATCGGGTATCGCCTTTTGGCGTGAACACTACGATTTCGGAGGTGAATAGGTTTAGTTTGAACTCATCGAGGAACTCGAGGGCGTTTTCCTGCGGGTTCTCCAGCATTTCGCGGACACGTTTAATCCATCTATCCAGTTCATTTTCCTGATTGGAGGTATCCGTTTCTTTATACTTCCAGTGAGCCGCAAATCCTCGTTCCGCAATATCGTCCATCCGGCGGGTGCGAATTTGTACTTCAACCCATTGCCCATTTGGTCCCATTACGGTGCAGTGTAAAGCCTCGTAACCATTTGCTTTGGGAGTACTCACCCAGTCGCGTAGGCGGTCGGGTTTGGGTTTGTAGATGTCGGTGATTATGGAGTAGATGTGCCAGCATTGGGTTTTTTCCGGTATGTGGGGGTAGGGGTTGAATACTATGCGGATGGCTAGTAAATCGTATATTTCGTCGAATGACACATTTTTGGTTTGGATTTTTTTCCAAACGGAGTACACCGATTTTGGACGGCCATTTATTTCGAAATCGATATTGTTCTCCTCCAATTTTTTTATAATGGGTAGGGAGAAGTGGTTTATTTGCTGAACCCTCTTTTTCTCATTGTCGGCAATTTTGTTGCGAATTTCGTCGTATGCCTGAGGAAATCGGTACTTTAAGCTCAGATCCTCAAGTTCCGATTTAATGGCGAATAGTCCTAGCCTGTGGGCAAGCGGGGCGTATAGATAAATTGTTTCGCTGGCAATTTTCATTTGTTTATTGGTGGGCAGCGAATCGAGGGTACGCATGTTGTGTAATCTGTCGGCGAGTTTAATGAGTATAACCCGAATGTCGTCGGCCAGGGTGAGTATTATTTTCCGAAAGTTTTCGGCTTGAATTGTGGAGTTGGCATCAAAAACGTCGGTTATTTTGGTTAGCCCATCGATGATAGAGGCTATTTTTTTGCCGAATATTCGCTCAATATCCTCAATGGTATAGTCGGTATCCTCCACAACGTCGTGCATCAGCGCACAGGCTGCGGCCTTGGATCCCAGTCCAATTTCCTGGGTAACAATTTTGGCAACCGCAATGGGGTGGAGAATGTATGGCTCGCCAGATTTGCGACGAACGCCTTTGTGCGCCTCATTGGCCAGGTTGAAAGCCTTTACTACAAGGTTGCGTTCCTCATCGGTGGTGCAGCGGGTGCACCCCGTTAGCATATCGTCGAAATGCGACTGTATCAGTATTTTTTCTTCTTCGGTTTGAAGGTTCATAGTGGCGTTGATTGTTTGTTGATACTTATAGGGTGGGGGTGATTCTACTCGTTGGGATAAACCACCGATACGCTTCCATTTTCCAATATATCGCCCGAATCGTTGGTGTGAACCACAATTCGGTATATGTAGGTGCCCTCTTTAACGTATTTCCCGTTCAGATCCTTTCCGTTCCAGCCCTGGTTCCCGTGGTATATAACACTACCCCAGCGGTTGTATATGGTTAACTGGTAGGTGGCCTCAAAGTTGATGATGGGCTCGAATATATTACGCGAGCGTCCGTTGTTGCTAATTTTACTGGTGGGTGCAATGGCCGTGGGCATTGTTAACCCAGGGAGTATTTCGGTGCTAATTTCGCGCGAGCGTACAAAGGTTACCACTGTTTGGGCGGGATCGCGCTCGTAGGCCTCGATGTAGTATTTGAAAACGATTTTATATAGTGGATTTTGGCCTTTAAATGGCGATAGGTCGTCGTCGAAACTTGTTTCGGTTATTCCTGATGCGGCTACCGACAGCTGGCCGGCTCCGGCTATATCATCGTTTTCGGTGTAGGCGCGGCGGTAAACAGTGTAAGTTATAGTATTTGGAGCGCGTTCGGGTTTGCGGTAGCTGTCAATCATCAACTCATCCCACTCCAGGTGTACGGTTTGGTTGTGTGGTCGTATTTTTGGGATAATTGTATGGCAAAGGTTTGTTGTGTGTACTACGGTTTTGCAGCCATTATATGCATCAACTTTGTAATAGTACTTACGGGTTCGGGCTGCCCAGGCATCGTTTGTATCAATCGATGCGGTTTGGTTGGGGTTGGAGAACTCCTCTATAATTCTGGCCGAGAATATGCTTTGGTTGGAGTCGGCCTCTTCCCAGCGAACCAGTTTGAAGTTTCGTATTTCGGTGAGTGGATCTATTTTGTAGAAGATTCTGGTTCCTTCGTCGGTGGCGATAATGGAGTCGAGAACCATAAAGGTTGGATGAGTGGCCATCTTTGTGCGTATGTGGTGCATGTTGGAGTAGGTGGTAAACGGTTTATCGTTTCGCCGGGCGGTTAGGTAGAAGTAGTAGTCCTGGTTTTCCTGTACATTCCGGACACTGTAGTTATTGGTGAATTTGTCGATGCTATCGATGAGTTGAAACGAGGCCATGTTACTGCTATTGCTCATGTATAGCCTGTAGTAATCATTTACATTGGTATTGTTCCACCCCAGGTATGACTCCCACGATAAGTCGATTTTGGCATAGCAGCTATCGTACTTCGATGTTAGCCATATTTGGGCATGCTGAGGGCTTAGTCGGCTGGGCTCTGTTGGGCCGTTTGATGCAATTCGGTAATGCTGCCGCGATTCGTTGCCATTCGAAGCGTTGTCGGTAAAAGTGAATGTGGACTGATTTACTGTCGCTATTTCGTAGAAACCGTCGTTCCCGACTGCGTCAACAATGCGTTTGTAGATGATGTACCCGGTGGGATCGGGGTACTGAGGATCGTGCATGGGGGCGGTCCAGAACAGGGTAGGATACCCGGTGCTGGGGTCAATGGTCATGTAGTCGAATATGGGCTCGTTGGGTTTAGTGTACGTTTGGGTATAGCCCGAAATCCCAATGGTTATACCAGTTATCAGTAAAACAATTTTTTTAAGTTTCATGGCGTAATGTTTAGCTGTTAACTATTCTGCCCGCAATGCTTTCCACAAGATCATCCTTGCCGAAATATTTGTTGGCCGTGTCTATTAACTGTTCGGGGGTTATGGTGTTTATGGTGTTTATGGTGCGTTCAAAGAACGAGAAGTCCATATCGTTGTATTCGTAAAGGCTTGCAATGCTATCGGCAATGGCGAATGGCCCGTCGAAGTTGCGTAGAACCTCGCCCGTAAGGTGGCTTTTTACCAAGTCGAGTTCGCTCTGGGGAATTTTTTCGGTACAGAGGCGGTTGAGCTCGCTATAAATTTCGCGAAGGGTGCTGGTGGTAAAGTCGGCGCCAACCTCGGTACCTATTACAAATACCGAGGTATCCTTAAATGGTAGCAATGCCGACGAAATGCCATAGGTGTAGCCCTTGTCTTCCCGTATGTTTCGCATTAGCCGGGAGCCAAAGTAGCCTCCAAGAACGGTGTTCAGGATCATTAGTTTAGAGAAATCCTCGTGGTTGCGTTTTACCACCTGTTTCCCAATGCGGATGGCCGACTGTAGCGCTTCGTTTTTTTGTGCAAATACGTTTTGAGGGGTTTTCCCAATTTGGGGCACATTCTGATTCTTTACCGATCCCTCTTTCCCAAATTTAGCGCTGCCTAACATTTTTTCGACACATTTAATCTCCTTATCGGTTACTTTCCCTGCTAGTATAATTAGGCAGTTGTCCGATGTGTGGTACTGGTTGTGGAATTCGATGATTTTGTCGCGGTTAAGGCTGTCGAAATCATCTGGCGTGGCAAATGTGCCGTAGGGATGGTTGGCACCAAACATACTGCTGAAAAAGTTTTGCCGGGCTAGGGTTACCACTTTTTCCAATTCCACAATAAGCGACTGTTTTCCTTTCTTCCTGAAAATGTCGAGTTCATGTTCGGGATAGATGGGGTTGTATAGCATGTCGGCGAAAACTGCCAGCGATTGATCCAAAAATTTATTGGTGGAGTATAGGGTTAGCGAGGCAAAGTCGCGGTCGAACGAGTGCTCTGGGAAGCTACCGTAAAAATCGAACAACTCGGCTATTTGGTGGGAATTTTTTGCCGAAGTGCCTTCGCTGAGTAATGCGATAGCTCCGCGTGCCGATAGCGCTTGGCTTTGGTGGCGGGTTCCGGCATTAAAAATGATTTCTATTTTCGAAACATCTTGAGTTCCAGCTTCAACAACAATTAGTTGAGCGCCGTTGGGCAGGGTGGAGCTTTGGACTTTGGGAATCAAAATCTTTGCTGCGGGTATCTTGTCGGGTGCTTTGGTTCTGTTTAGCATGGCGCGTTTAGTGGTGTTGTTATTGTTTCGATTTATAGTAAAGGGTAGAGCAGTTTTTCTCCGTTAAAATTTGCTGCGCTACGGTTCGAATCGATTCGGGCGTTACGCTTCGGTAGCGTTCCACTTCTAGGTTGATGTTTTTTGCATCGCCCAGCAGCTCGTAAAACGATAGGTTCATGGCTTTATTGAGGACACTGGTTTCCTCAAACGTAAAGTTCGATTCGAACTTGTTCTGCACTTTCTCCAGTTCGTAAGGTGCTACGGTGCTATTCTGTAGGAGTGCAATTTCATCTACAAGAGCGCTTTCGGCGTCGGAATAGCTTGTTGATGGGTAAAGCTGCCCGGTAACAATAAACAGCCCTTCGTCGATATCTCCAGTAATATAGGCATTAACGCTGCTGAATAGTTGCTTTTCCTTAACCAGGTGTTGGTATAACCGGGCCGATTTCCCGTTCGATAGTAAATCTGACATAAGATCGACCGTGGCAAAGTTGGCATGATTCCTATTGCACATGTGGTATGCCTTGTAAATGGCGTTGAACGGAACGTCGCGGATTACTTCCAACTTACGAGGAGCCGTTTGAAGGGGCTCCTTGGGGAGGTTGCGTGTAATCACATTGCGCTTTTCAATTGGGCCAAACCATTTGTTAACCAGTTCAATTATATGCGATGGTTCAACAGGGCCGGCCACGCAGAGTATGGCATTGTTTGGGGCGTAATGGCTGTAAAAAAAGTTTTTAACATCGGTTAGCGTTGCGCTTTTAATATGATCTGTCGATTTGCCAATGGTGGCCCACATGTATGGGTGAGCCGTATAGGCCAAAGGGCGAAGGTTTAGCCATACATCGCCGTAGGGCTGGTTAAGGTAGCGCTGGTTGAACTCTTCAATCACCACGTTGCGCTGCACGTCGAGGCTCTTTTTGGTGAAAGCTAGGCTTAACATCCTGTCGCTTTCCAGCCAAAAAGCGGTTTCGATATTTTCGGCCGGCAGGGTGATGTAATAGTTGGTGTAATCGTTGTTGGTGAATGCGTTGTTCTCACCGCCCACATGCTCCAGCGGTTCGTCGAACGAAGGGATGTTTACCGAGCCTCCAAACATTAAATGCTCGAAGAGGTGTGCAAAGCCTGTTTTATCAGGATTCTCATCCTTAGCCCCAACGTTGTATAGCAGGTTAACCGAGGCGATGGGTGTACTAAAATCCTGATGAATAAGCAGGCGCAGTCCATTCGGGAGTGTATGTTTTATAATATCTATCATTTTTTACGTACAAATTGGTAAAAGAGCAGTAAATTTGAGAAAAGTTAGATTGTTCCAAATTTATGTTGGTGAATTTTTCAATTCATTAACAATCAGTTTAATAAATGTTCTAAAGTTGATTCTATTATTCAACTATTCTTGTATACTTATAGTTTCAAAAATAACCATTTTTATTGATGTCGCTTTGATTTTTGGTTATTTTTAAGGGTTTATACGTAAAAAAATGAAGGTATTTTTTGAGTCGGTATTGAATAAGTTCTGGATTTCGTTTCGCCGGTTGGGTGATAAGCGTGTTACCCTAATCCTAAGTTTGGTAGTGGGTATTTTTAGCGGCTTGGCTGCCGTTGTGTTTAAAAATACGATACATACAACGCATGCATTTTTGCAGGATTCGCTGCCCAAGGACTCGGCGAACCTGCTTTTCTTGGCGCTTCCAGCCGTGGGGATTTTGCTGACCATCCTTTTTCTGCGATTTTTTATTAAGGATAACATCAACCATGGTGTTTCGAAGGTGCTGTACGCTATTTCGCGCCAGAATAGTAAAATTAAACCTCACAATACCTACAGCTCAATAGTTTCAAGCACGCTAACTATTGGCTTTGGCGGATCGGTGGGGGCCGAGGCGCCCATTGTTTATACCGGGGCTGCCATAGGATCCACTATAGGCCAGTTTTTCCGATTGAATTACAAGATGCTCACATTGCTGGTGGGATGTGGCGTTGCTGGTGCTATTGCTGCAATTTTCAATGCGCCATTAGCCGGATTGGTGTTTACCCTTGAGGTGCTCATGCTCGATTTAACTACAGCTTCCATCATACCGTTGCTTATTTCGGCGGCTTCGGCCACTATGGTGTCATACTTTTTCTTGGGGCGTGGAGCTGTGCTTACCTATGAGGTTATTCGCCCATTCCAATTGCATAATATTCCCCATTTTATTTTTCTGGGGATTTTTTGTGGTTTGGTTTCGCTGTATTTTATGCGAACCGTTATGAGCGTGGAGAGGCGTTTTACTCGGATTGAGGGTACCTATAAGAAATGGATATTTGGGAGTATTGGGCTGGGAGTGCTGATTTTCATTTTTCCACCGCTGTATGGCGAGGGGTATGAGGTACTAGGAGCCCTTCTCGACAATCGCTCTTCGGTTCTTTTCGAGAACAGCTTTTTTTACGATTTTCAAAATAGCTACTGGTTGGTGTTGGTTGCCTTGGTGTTGCTTGTTATTCTGAAGGCTATAGCCACTGCGGTTACAACCGGAGCAGGTGGAATAGGCGGGACTTTTGCTCCAACCCTTTTTATTGGCGGCGTTTCGGGCTTTTTTGTGGCTCGTCTTATTAATCAGTTCGGGTTTATTGATGTTTCGGAGAGTAATTTTACGCTTGTGGGAATGGCCGGAGCCATGGCTGGCGTTATGCACGCCCCGTTAACTGCTATTTTCCTTATTGCTGAGATTACTGGCGGTTACGCGCTTTTTGTTCCGCTGATAATTACCTCAACCATATCGTTTATAACCATAATGTACTTTGAGCCGCATTCCATATACGCAAAGGGCCTTGCCAAACGGGGCGAACTAATTACTCATCACAAGGATAAGGCTGTGCTCACCCTATTGCAGGTGGGGCATGTGGTGGAGAACGATTTTATTACAGTGAATCCCGACGAAACGCTGGGCGACTTGGTGCATAAAATTAGTAGATCCAAACGGAATATATTCCCTGTGGTTACCCCCGAGAATGTGTTTGTGGGAGTGGTTTCCCTCGACGATATCCGGCCCATTATGTTCGATACCGAGGTATACCAGTCGGTGTCCGTGAAGGAGATTATGACTGTTCCCCCCGAATTCATCTCCGTGAAGGAGCCCATGGATTTGGTGATGAAGAAGTTTGAAGCCTCATCGGCCTGGAATCTTCCTGTAATTGATGGCGATAAGTATGTCGGGTTTGTTTCTAAATCAAAGATATTTTCGGCGTATCGCGATGTTCTAATTCAGTTCTCCGATGAGTAGCCCTGTAAATTGAAATCTGTTAATACAGTATAAGCGTATGAGTGAGCCGAGTGTTGATTTCTCAAAAATTAATGGATTACGGATTCTTGTGGTGGAGGACGACACCGTGAGCCGCATATTCCTGCGCGAGCTACTTGCCCCAGCGCACGTGTACGTCGATTATGCCAAATCGGGGTACGAGGCCATGCAGTATTTCGCAAAAAATGGATGCCCCGATGTGGTGCTGCTCGATTTGCGCCTGCCCGATGCCGATGGGGTTGATTTGGCCACGAGTATTCTGCACCAATATCCCAACTTGCCCATTGTTGCACAAACGGCCTATGTATCAGTAGGCATGGAGGAACGTTGTAAACTAGCCGGTTTTAAGGCTTTTTTGGCGAAACCGCTAAAGAAAACCCAGCTGCTCAACTTGCTCGCGCACCTTGCTGAGTAACATGTAAAATTATTTTTGCAACACAATTAAAGCGTTAAATTTGCCCTAAATTTAAACTTACAATAATGACACGCGATACCCAAATTTTTGATCTTATTGAAAAAGAGCGTCAACGCCAAATGCATGGCATTGAGTTGATTGCTTCCGAAAACTTTGTTAGCCCTCAAGTGCTCGAGGCCATGGGCTCTGTAATGACCAACAAGTATGCCGAGGGTTATCCTGGCGCCCGCTATTATGGTGGTTGCGAGGTGGTTGACCAGTCGGAGCAGATCGCGATTGATCGGCTTAAGAATCTTTTCGATGCCGAGTATGCCAACGTGCAGCCCCACTCTGGTGCTCAGGCCAATATGGCTGTTTTTATGGCCGTTCTTAAGCCCGGCGATACATTCCTGGGTTTAGACCTTTCGCACGGTGGACACCTTTCGCACGGTTCGCCCGTTAACTTCTCCGGGATGTGGTACAAGGCTGTATCGTACGGCGTTAAGCAGGATACCGGCCGTGTTGATTACGATATGATGGAGCGTGTAGCCCTTGAGCAAAAGCCCAAGCTGATTGTGGGTGGTGCCTCTGCCTACTCCCGCGAGTGGGATTACAAGCGTATGCGCGAGATTGCCGACAAGGTTGGTGCATTGCTTATGATTGATATGGCTCACCCAGCAGGGCTTATTGCTGCCGGTTTGCTCGACAATCCCGTTAAGTACGCTCATATTGTTACATCTACCACTCATAAGACTTTACGTGGCCCTCGTGGTGGTATTATTTTGATGGGGAAGGATTTTCCAAATCCCTGGGGTTTAACTACTCCTAAGGGCGAAGTTAAGATGATGTCGCAAATCTTGAACTCAAGCGTATTCCCTGGCGTTCAGGGTGGCCCGCTCGAGCACATAATCGCAGCCAAGGCTGTTGCTTTTGGCGAGGCTTTAGCTCCCGAGTACAAACAGTACCAGCTGCAGGTAAAAAAGAATGCTGCTGTGCTTGCCGATGCATTCATTAAGAAGGGCTACAAGGTAATTTCCGATGGTACCGATAACCACTCAATGCTTATCGATTTGCGTACCAAATTCCCCGATATCACTGGAAAGAAGGTGGAGAACACCTTAGTACTGGCCGATATCACCATCAATAAGAATATGGTTCCTTACGATAGCCGCTCCCCATTCCAAACATCGGGTATTCGTGTAGGCACTGCTGCCATTACTACCCGTGGGTTGAAGGAGCCGCAAATGCCTGTTATTGTTGATTTAATCGATAGGGTGCTTTCCAATATCGATAATCAGGCTGTTATTGCCGAGGTTAGAGCCGAGGTGAATAAACTGATGAAGGAATTTCCGCTATTCGCTTGGTAGTCAAAATAAATTATTATTTAACCCCGATACATTGTATCGGGGTTTTTTTTAACTTGGTCGTATAAACTATAATCTTTCACGTTAATACATTTACCCACCATGGAAGCATTCTATATCGATTTAAACGAGATGACCAATAAGAAAACCAAATTGTATAAGATTTGGGCTTTTGGGGCTATTGTGTTTTTGGTACTTGCCATTGTATCGGTAGCCTTTTTTCAGAAACGATTCGGCAAAGCGGAGTGGCCAATTGTGATTATGGCGGTTTATTTTGCGCTTTACGTTTACTACGCTTGGATAACCTACAAGGCTAAGCTATACATAAAATCCGATGAGTATGCCCTTGAGTACAGCTTTGGCATGCTTAAGCGCACCTCCGAGGCCATAATTTGGGATACCATTGTTAAGGTGAAGTTAGGACCAACCTATATCGCATTCTACAAACGATCGGGCAAACGCAAAGTGATTCGTTTGGGATGGTTGCCCTATGCAAAGGTGGTGGAAATAAAGGACAGTATTTGTAAGATGAGCGAGTTTAAATCGATTCCCTGCGAAAGAGCCGAGTACCAGCATTTCGAGAGCAAGTAAGCGCATCGGTTGTGGAATGGTGGATTTATCCCGTGGTGGTTCTGGCTGGAGCCGTGGCGGGATTTATTAATACCTTAGCCGGAAGTGGTTCGTTGTTAACTTTACCGCTGCTCATCTTTCTAGGATTACCTGCAAATATGGCCAACGGAACAAACCGGGTTGGCATTCTGCTGCAAAGCCTTGTGGCCGTTGGGCGGTTTAAGCAAAAAAAGGTTTTTGATTGGAGCGATGGTGTTTGGCTCACCGTACCTGCCGGTGTTGGTGCATTAATTGGTGCGTGGGTAGCTGTGGATCTGAATGAGCAGTTGATGAACCTGGTTATTGGCGGATTGCTGGTTTTTATGTTCTTCCTGATTCTGCTAAAACCCGAAAGGTGGATTGGCGATAATAAGTCGCATAATCCAATTAGGATAACCCCACTGCGAATCCTTGTCTTTTTGTTGATAGGCTTTTATGGTGGGTTTATTCAGGCCGGAGTGGGTTTCTTTTTGCTGGCTGGGCTTGTGCTTGGTGCGGGTATGGATTTGCTTAAGTCGAATGCTGTTAAGGTGCTTATCACCCTGGTGTTTACCGTGTTGGCTCTTGGTGTTTTTGTTGCCAACAATCAGGTCGATTTTAAACTTGGTGTAATAATGGGTCTAGGCAATATGATGGGCGCATGGATTGCAACCCATGTTGCGGTGAAGCGCGGAGCTAAGTTTATCCGCTGGTTCTTACTTGCCGTTATACTTGTGTTTGCCGTTAAGTTGCTTATATGGTAGTTGTTTGATGGTATTATAACCATTCGCGGAATCCGTTTTTGTTCTGTGATCTTCCTTGTGTTATAAGGATCAATCTATTGCGGTTTCCCTTCTGTTTTGGAATTGCTATAAAGCCTACCCTGCCAGGTGTTCCGTTGTTCCAGTAATTTCTCGAGCATCACCATTAGCTGGTCGGTGCGGTAGTTGCCCCAGGGCGGCGTGGCTAGGTAGCGGGGCGGTGCTTCGCCTGTGAAGCGCTCCACCACAAAGCGGGGGGTGAGTTGTTCCAGAAAATCGACCATAAACCGGAAGTACTCCTCCAAGCCGAACAGGTTGAACATTTCGGGATGTTGTTGGTACTGCCGTTCCATTTCGGTTCCCTTAATAATCTGCAGTTGATGGAATTTTATGGTATCGAGTGGCAGCTGGGATAGTAAGGCTGCCTCAGCCATCATCTCGTCGCGCGATTCGCCGGGTAATCCGAATATGATGTGAGCCCCTGTTTTTATACCTCTACGGCTGGTTTGCTCAATGGCCCATACCGATTTTTCGAACGTATGTCCACGGTTTATCCGTTCTAGCGTTTTGTTGTAGCAGCTCTCCACTCCGTACTCCAGTGCGATATAGTATTTCTGGGATAGTTCTTGCAGGTAGTCGAGTTTTTGCTCGTCAACGCAATCGGGGCGTGTGCCAATAACCAGTCCAATGATTCGAGGATTCGATAGAGCTTCGGAGTAGAGCTCCTTCAGATGCTCTAAAGGTGCGTAGGTGTTGGAGAACGCCTGAAAGTAGGCTAGGTACCTGTCGGCTCTTCGGTACCGCACAGCGTGAAACTCAATTCCCTCCTCAATTTGCTGGGTTACTGATTTCGAAGGGGTGCAGTAGCTGGGATTGAACGCATCGTTATCGCAGTAGGTACAGCCCCCGGTTGCAATGGTTCCGTCGCGGTTGGGACAGGTGAATCCTGCATCTAAAGTGAGTTTTTGAACCCGTCCTCCAAACTCGCGTTTAAAGTAGTTGGAGTAGCTGTTGAACCGGCGATTATCGCCCCAGGGGTATTGCATTGCGTTCTCAGTAGTTGGTTTTCCGAAAAGAGCCGCAATTTAACAAAAATCTAGGAGAATTATCCTTCGTTTCTTGGGATGTCGTTACTTTACATCTAACCGGTTGTTGTGGAGGTGTTTGGCTTACCTGTTATTGAGCGCTTTGGAAATTGCCTCGTCGATAATTTGCATGTTGAAGGGTTTCTGAAAGTATTCGAGTATAATCCCTTTTTCTAACGATTCCTGTATTTCAGGGGTAATATCGTAGCCCGAGAATAAGTACAGTATAATGTTGGGAAATAAACCGTGAACTTTTTGAATGAAATCGAGCCCCGTCATTCCGGGCATTTTCATATCGCTTATAACCACTTCAATGTTGTTATTTTGTTGCAGAGTGTCCAGCCCTTTAAAACCCGACTCTGCGGTTATTACATTGTATCGTCTCTTGAACATTTGCTCAAAGAGTAGTAGGTTGATGGGTTCGTCGTCGACGTATAAAACTCTGGTTAGATTGTCCATGCTTTTATGGATTTAAAGGCAAGGTAATAATAAATTCGGTACCTTCTTTAGGTATCGATTGGCATTTTATACTTCCATTATGTTCCTCAATAATTCTGCGGGTTATTGATAGTCCCAGACCGGTTCCTTTGCCTGGATCCTTGGTGGTGAAGAACGGGTCGTAAATGTGTTTTATGAGATCGGGCTCGATGCCGTTGCCTGTATCAGTAATACTGAGTTCTACCGAGTTATTCTGGTTTGTTGTTTTTATGGTAATTGTTCCTAGGTTTTCTATTGCCTGTATTGCATTGGTTAGTATGTTAAGGATAGCTTGGTGGAGCGTTCCTTCGTTGGCTATTATTTCGAACTGTTTTTCTGTGTACTCTTTTCTAATCGCTATTCTATCTTTGTACTGATTATGTAGTATGGTTAAGCAGTTATCGATAACCTCGTGCAAATTACAGGGTGTCAGCTTCTCTGTATCCTTCCGGCTAAAGCGGTTTAGGCTGCGTACAATGTTTGTTGTACGTGTAATCCCAGTGTTTATTGCGTCGAGGAGAGGTTTGAGTTTTTCGGTGTGGCTTGGAATATTTTCAGCAACATAGCCCTCGATGGCCAGTGTTCCATTGAGGATGTAGTTGATGGGGTTGTTTATTTCGTGGGCGATTCCCGCAGTGAGAATACCCAGTGAGGCCATTTTTTCGGTTTGAATAGCCTGCTCCTGTGCGGTTTTGAGTTTGGAGAGGGCTTGCTCCAGATCTTCGCGTTGCCTACTCAGCTCGTCGTTTGTTGCTTGCAGTTCTTCCAGAGTGGCGCCCAACTCCTCGGTTCGTTTTTTTACGGTAAATTCTAGGTTTTCTTTGTGTTTAAGTAATTCGAATTCGAGTTTTTTCGTTTCGGTTATATTGATATGGGTTCCGAGGGTTATTAAACTTTGGGTATTGTCGGGGTTGCGTAGGGTTTGTCCGCGGGACCAAATCCAAATCCATTGTCCATTCTGATGCTTCATACGGAAGTAGTTCTCGTACATCCCCATGGATCCATTGGCTATGTAGTTTATAAAATGGTTGGATACATTCTCTTTATCGTCGGGATGTAGCAGGTTAATCCACGACTCCTTAAGGTTCATCTTGTTTCCCGCAATAAATTCTTGAGAGGTGTAGCCAAGCATTTCGTAGTATTTGTTGCTGCACCACAAGTGCTGCGTGTCGGCATGGAACTCCCATGCGCCCGTGTTGGATACTTCGATGATTGATCGGTAGCGCTCTTCGCTTGCTTTTAGAGCAGCTTCAGTTTTAATGCGCTCGGTTTCGTTAACAATCAGCGATAGCATTACTTTTCGATTCCCCAGCATAAAAGTTTCAACTGACCATAGGGTTTTTATTATTTCTCCTGTTTTTTTTAAAAATTCGATGGGTTCATTGCAGAGTTGCCCCTGTATTTTGAGTTTTGCGATTAATCGATCCCTATCGTTGGGGCTTTTCCATATTCCAACTTCTTTTGAGGTACGTCCAAGTTGCTCATCGCGTTCTCGACCAATCATTTCGTCCCATTTTAGGTTGGTGTCGATGAACGAGCCGGTGTCGATATCGGATATAACCATAGGAGCCGGGTTGGACTTAAAGGCTTTGGAAAATCGTTCCTCGCTGGCTCGTAGGGCTTCTTCTGACTTTCGGCGCTCGGTTTCATCCACAATAACCGATAACATCACTTTTTTCCCTTTAAGTGTGATGATTTCGACGGACCAAAGCACCTGAATCCAATCTCCTTTTTTTGTTCGTATTTTAACGGGCTCGTTTCGTAAATAGCCCTGGGTTTTAATTTTTTGAACTAGGGAGTTGCGGATAGTATCATCTTCCCAGATGTGGAGTTCTTTAGATGAATGATTTATTTGCTCATCGCGCGAGTAGCCAAAAAGTTGAGTACTATTCTCGTTAGCATCTATAATTCGTCCGCTTTCGATTTCCGAGATTATCATTGGGGCTGGGTTTGCCTTAAAAGCCTTAGAGAATCGCTCTTCGCTTATTTTTAGAGCTTCTTCGGCTTTTTTGCGCTCGGTATTCTCAATTTGTTGGGCAACTATTGCGGCTATTGTACTGGCAAACGATTCCTCATCGGGCTCCCATTTGCGCGGAGATCCAACATGTTCAAAAGAAACCAATCCCACCATTTGCCCCTCCACAATAATTCCTGCATCGAGTATTGAATTAATTCCTAGTGGTTTTAGGTAGTAGTTGTATAGTTCAGCTGTTTTGGGGTCGGACGATGTGTTTCCAACAAAAATTCGATTATCATTTCTTATTGCCCCGATGTACGACGGAATGATGCTGGGGTCAATCATTTCGCCTTGGCCAAACTCTTTGGTTGCCGAGTTATAAAGTATCCGGCAAACGAGTAGCGCATTCTTAGGGGAGAATAGCCATATACTTGTTCGGGTTACCTCAATGGTTTCGGCTGCGATTTTGCATAGGTTCCTTTGTGCAATGTTGATATTGTTGCTCGGACTGGTTTGCTCCAGTAGTATTTTAGAGATTGCGCTACGTTGCGCAATTGCTCTTTTTTCCCTCTGCTCCAACTCGCGTTGATTCTCTTTCTGTTGTGTTATATCAATTAGTGACGATACGAATGCTTGCTTTCCCTTTATTGCAATGGCTTGTGCTGAGTACTGTATGGTGGCATCCCTGCTTTTTGTTTTTTGCTTAACCCTTGTAATAATATTTTCGGCTCGACCATTCTTTTTCAGCTCTTCACTAATTGCCGCTCTGGCTTGTGGATCAACCCAAATGCCAAGTTCCTCGTTGGTTTTGCCGATAATGCGATTTTCGGTTAGGCCAATGATATCCCGGTATGCCTTATTAACCATCATAAAACGACCTTCGGAGTTATTAATTGCACATGGGTAGGGCATTAGGTTGAATATGGCTCTGAATAATTGTTCGCTTTCGTGCAAATCGGTAAGGCGTTGTTTTAGTTGCCGTTTTAAGAGAATGCTTATGCCTACAAGGCTAATTACTAGTATTAGCGCGAATATTATGCTAACTTTAATTAGCAAGCGGGTTTCGGGCGATAGGCTCACGTGCGTGGTGAGCGGGATCCATTTGGCCTGACTCTCTTTTATTGTGGTTTCGGGAATTTGCCTTAATGCTTTTTCTATTGCGCTATGCAGCAATGGGTATTTGTGGCTTAGCCCGATGCAAAGTTCAAAATTAAAGTCGGTATTGCCGGCTACGCGGAGGTTATTTATTCCTTTTTGTTTGATATAGTAGCTTGCTACGGCGATATCCTCTACAAAGAAATCGGCTTGTCCAAAAGCTACGTTGTATAGTCCTTCTTCAACATTGGCTACGGGTTTAATCCTGAACGAGTGTTGTTGCGCTTTATTCTGTAAGTATTTTTCGGTGGCGTATCCCGAAACTGCACACACTAGCGATCCCCTAAGATCCTCTATTTTTACTTTATTGTTTGTTTTGTTGTTGGCAATAATAACAATGGGAATTGTGGCGTATGGTTCGGTAAACAGCACATAGCTTTCGCGCTCGGCGGTGTGGGCTATGGTCGATACTATGGCGCACTCCCCACTCTCTAGCGCTTTTAGTAGGGTGTTCCAATCGCGGATGGGGGTTTTGGTGAATTTTATGCCGAGGTTCTTTTCTAAATGTTTTATAATATCGGCCCCGAATCCTGCAAATGTTCCTTTTGTGGATATAAACTCAAATGGAGGGTAGTGGGGATCGTAGTATAGTATTAGTTTGTCGGGATTGTTGCGGAGCCACTCTTTTTCGTTGCGGGTAAGGGGCTCATCCGATGCAGTTCCAACCACTGCAGCGCTTTGTAGCGAGGCCGAAAAAATGAGTAAAAGTAAAAATCTACAGTAGCGCAACATCTTTGTTTTGTTAAGGTAGAGATACTTGCTTCAGTTTTGCTAATATATGAATTTTTGTCCGTTTGTTCTTCGCCTTATGTAGATTTATGAGGGTAATTTTCGGGATAATCGTAGTTGTTTATTCCTTACATAATTGCTGTTTTGTGCTGTGTAATTTTGGAAGGATATGGCTCGGTTCTGGAAATGTATGGAATCTATGGGGGATTTTTTAAATAGAAGTTTCGCAGTAGGGGCATAACACCCCTATTAGAGCGATTATTTGGATTAACTCTAAATCTTGTTTTTCTAAAATAACGTTTTGCTGAAACGTATAAAATATTTACACCACCTCTTTGACGGGTGGTTATACCGCTTTGTTGTGTTAGGATGTGTTGGTGTGTCCCGGAATGAGTTTCCCTTATCTATCTTTCTTCGGTTTATTTGTGTTTATTTTTATTGGGTTTCCCTTTGGGTTTATTGCCATTGGGTTTTCCTCCTCCCTTGTTGTTTGCCTTCGTTTTAACTTTTGCCTTAAGGGCGTGAAACTCTTTTGAACCGGGTTTTATGCCTAGCTCTTTTGCAATTGCGCCCCAGCCTTTCCCATTGTTAGCTTTATACACCTTTACAACATCGTCTATAGGTTTTCCTGTTAAATAGCTACATTCTAGACTCATGTATATATCCGATGGCTTCATATTGAGGCGGGTGTGCAGCTCGGTTATCTTTTTTTCGGAGATACTATAGGTTGTACCCAGTTCTGCCCTGAATTTTCCGAAGTTTGCATTTGCCTCAATATCAATACTTTTTAAGTCGGTTTCGAGTTCGAGGCCTCCTGATTGGGGATATATACTATTCGCGCTAAATATCAGTAATACTGTAAGAATGATAATGTTGATTTTCATCGCCTATTTAGTTTGATGGTAATTAACTCTATTTTTATTTGAAGTGATATAAATTCGTTTTAATGTTGATTAGTCCGATTCATAAAACAGGTTCCACTTCGCTTTACCCATTATTGCAATGCGTTGTGGTGTATTTTGGCATTCTGTCAAGCCGCAAATATAATTGTTTTTCTTGATTGGGTCTCCTTGTGAGTTAATAGGCAATCAGCCCCTGTGCTTACGGAGGAATAGACTGGGGCGATTGCTGTATTGTTAGTTCGATTTCCGCAGGATGTAGCTGAAGTAAACGTATTTATGGGTATGAAAATGGTTGTACGTTTCGGATCCAATTGCTCCGGCAAAGTTAAAGGCAATCCGGTGTAGGAAGCGGGGAGCCATCTTTTTCACTAAACGGCGGCGGCGTGCATCATCTAAGTTAAGCGCTTCAACTACTTCCTTGTTGATAATTCGCTCGCGTTGCACCGATAGTCCGCTTTTTTCCAACTCCTTTTTTAAATCTTCCATCTTGTAGTCGTACCTAAAATCGGTGAACAGAAAGTACCCGTTGGGGCGCAATATCCGGGTTACTTCGCCCACGAATGCCGGAAAATTGGGGTATCGGTGCGACGATTCCACGTTTATTACCACGTCGCACGATTTTTCCTCGAGGGTTAGGCTCTGGGCATCGCCCTGGATGAATTTCAGCCCATCGGTTTTATAGTGCCGATTGCAGAATTGAATGGCCGTGCGGTTTAAATCGATTCCCTTAGCCGTGGCCGGTTTAAACGTTCGGGTTATGTACGATAGGCCGCCGCCCCGGCCACTTCCTATTTCAACAATATCCTTGTTGGCTATTTCGGCTTCGCAGGCCAGGTGGTGGTACAGCTGGATAGGGTAGCGGTTATGTTCGTGGTGTTTGTCTATTGGAACGTTTTGGCTATTGTCGTTATAGCGGTAGTTCATAAAAAGGATTTCGGCATTTTTGTCAATTTTACTGACATACCAGTACCATGCTCTGAATAGTTTTTCGCGGAAGTTGAACTCCATAGGGTAGTTTTTTGATTTTTTGAATTTTTAACAAGATAGGCTAATTCTAGGAATTTAGGGTTAAAAATCTTTTATTATTACATTGTTAAATGGGTTAATTTATCGCCTTCTTCTTTGGCTTCTTGATAGCGAGGGGATTGGCGTTACAAACCGCGATTAGCGAAATGCTCAATTGCTGTACAGCCAAATGGCCGAGGCAAAATTGCTCGATTACACAATGAGTATAGGAAAAACCTGTCCTCGAACAGGGCTAGGTGCAAGTAGGGGGGATTTGTACCTATTGATTTTTTTTCTTACTGAAGGCGACAATATTCATAGCAAAGCCAGCTGCGGTTAGCACTCCTGCTATGAGTTGAATCCGTCCGGAGTTAGGGTATCCTACAATTAGAACGATTGCAATTGCAAGGGTAATAATGCTTAGGATGTAAATAAGATTGTGAATTTTCATTCGAATAAATGGTTATAAGGTTTTTCAAATCAACAAAAATAATGTTGCCGAATAATGTTTACGCAATTATAGTGTTTTTTCCGATTTGCTTGATACCTCGCTATTTCTTTGATTTTTTCTTCTTTTTATCTTTAAATGCCTGATGGTCATCTAGGAGCGATTTCCAGTCGTGTTCCGATTCCTCCGAGATGTCCACTGTAATTTCATATTCCCCCTTGCTCAGGGTCATAACGGTTATGGGTTTGCTCAGGTAGGTTTCTATTTCGGTTAGTATCTCTTTTTCCTCGGTGCTACAAAACGAAAGGGCTTTCCCTCTCTGGTTGCCGCGTCCGGTACGGCCCACCCGGTGAACGTAATTCTCTGCAACTTCGGGGAGGTCGTAGTTAATCACAAATTCAACGTTGGGTATATCTACCCCGCGTGCGCTCACATCGGTGGCTATGAGTATCCGGTTTTTTCCCGATTTAAAGCTATCCATTATGGTCGATCGTTCCTTTTGATCCTTGCCACTATGTATGGTTTGGCTCTGTATGCCAACTCGTTCCAGCGCTTTTAGCACCCGTTCGGCACGTACCTTGGTTCTAACAAATACCAGTATTTTGCTGTCGGGGTTCTCGTTGATGAACCGCTCCAGGAAGAATCGTTTATCGTCCATTTCGATAAATGCTACCGAGTGATCGATGTTTTTCGATACTGGATCCTTAGGCGATATCTGAATACGCACCGCGTGCCGAACCAACCCGTAGGCTAAGTCCTTAATATGCTCATTGATGGTGGCCGAAAAGAAGAGGGTTTGCCTGTCGCGGGGAATCCGACGGATGAGTTGCTCCATATCGTTAATAAAGCCAAGCTCCAACATGTGGTCGGCCTCATCAATTATAAGTATTTCGACCCTTTTAAAATTCAGATATCCTTGGCTGGCCAAATCGAACATACGGCCAGGGGTGGCCACCAGCACATCGGCTCCATTCTTTAGCAGGGCAATTTGTTTATCCTGTTCAACGCCTCCATAAATACCCACAACATGAAGGCCTATGCCAGCAATTAGCTGCTTAAAAACATCGGCTACCTGTATGGCCAATTCGTGGGTGGGAACCATCACCAAGCATCGGGTTGAGTATTGTTCTTTTTGTGCCGATCGCGTGCTTAGCAGTTGTATGGTGGGAATTGCGTAAGCGGCAGTTTTGCCAGTACCGGTTTGCGCTATGGCAAGCACATCTTCGCCTTTTAGAGTGGGCGGTATGGCCTTGAACTGAATGTCGGTAGGTTTTCTAAAACCTAACGTTTGTAGGTTGCGTTTTAATGGGGCGATAAAATTGTACTGTTCAAACTTCATGGTTATTTTGTTATATTCCTAACTGCTAAGTAATTGCTGCGTTTAGCGAATTGGAATTTGCCATTAAACAGTATTCCTATTGCTGCGACAAAGGTACTAAAAAACTAGAGATGGTTACAAGTGTGGGCTGTATTCAATCCGGGTATTGTCATTAAAACCATTGCATTGCAAACGCCTTTGTGGATTGTAACATTTTTTAGCTATCATCTGTTTCTTACGTAGATTTAGGAATAGTATTCCGAAATTCCACTTTCAATGCTTTGTGCCACAAATTATTACCTCGCGCGGTTTGGGCTGTTGGGTTTGTTTTACGTGCGCTTGTTGATGTTTTTGAGCAGTTGCTCAGTAATTAAATACATATATATTTGATCCCTGAATTTTAAGGTGGAGGCCGAAAAACCTACGAGTAGGCATAATTTAATGTATTTGGTAATGAAATCGATTAAATTTTTGATGGTTGTAGCCTTAGTGGCTTTTTTTACTGGTGCCAATGCGCAGTTATTTGTGGGCGGTTCTATGGGTATTCGCACAAATGGAGGAACTCATGATAATGGCAATACCAAAACTGATACGCCTTCGCAATTTGGTTTTAACTTGAACCCTAAAATGGGTTACTTCTTATCCGATAAAGTGGCAGTGGGAGCAGAGTTATATTTCGGGTTTGACAAGGAGAATGACAACAAGGAGCAGGAGACAATAAGAAGAGCTACCACCATTGGTTTTGCTCCATTTGTGCGTTACTATGTGGTTACCTTGAATAAGTTCTCGGTGTTCGGAACTGGTAGCCTGGGTATTTCCCATACCTCTGCTGAAACTAAATTCGATGGAGCTGTAATAGCTGAGCCTAAAACGCTAGGAATTGGTTTTAGTATTACCCCCGGTTTGGCCTACAATGTAACTGAGAGGTTTGCGCTCGAAACCACTTTTAACTTTTTGAATTTAGGCTATAACTACTCAAGAACGAAGGAGGACGATATTAAGGATACCAATAGCAATTTTTATTTTGGGGCAGGTCTCGATAATATTACCACCGTGGGCAATATTACCATTGGTGCAATTTACCGCTTCTAGGTTTTATAGTATTTTGAAAGAGGGAGGGTTACCTCCCTCTTTTTTTATGAGCATTCAGTACGAGCAATCACTTTTTGTCTCATTGTCGCCAATATATTCAATTCTCTTACTGAGTGTTTTTTCTTATTTGATCGTATATCACCCAGATGCATATAGAATCCTCTTTTTTTTCAATGTCGATTTTATTCTTACATTAATATGTGTAAATTCGCAGCCTAAATGTTAAGATAAACAGATTATTAATGAGGAAAAGTCCAATCTTATTACTACTCCTGCCAATTGTGTTTGTGGCTTGCGTATCGCAGCGCAAATACTCGGCAAATATTAATCTTGAATCTAACCGTAATCTACAAGTTGTTGTTGATGATTCGTCTGATTTTGCAAAAATTCGTTTTGCTACGATTAATACTTCTGTAGATTCAATTTTTATTCATAACCATAACCAGATACACATCGAGCAATTTGTGGATGGGCAGTGGGTGAAACTTCGGATTTTGAATTGTCCGTGCGGTGCACCCTGTGCAAAACCTGCCGAATTTATTGCAATTGCGCCGCAGGGAAGGCTTACATTTACTTGGGATAAGAAACAAAGTTGGTGCGGAGCAAAAAAATCGCACGGAATCCCCGAAACTTTAACACAGCCAGTTACGTTAGGTAGATACAGGGTTCTGGTTGTTTTTAGTACTGATAAACGAACTATTGAATTATATTACAAGGAGTTCTCTTTGTAATGACATCCCCTTCCTTTTAATATTTATCTTTTATAATAAAATGGGTAAGTGTATAGAATAGTTCTATCGAGTAAAGTAGAGCAAGGGTTTGTATCGTAGTTTTATGTAATGACAACAATTAACAATTATATATAGGACAGATGAAGAGAATAAGTTTATTATTAATTTTAGGTGTTTTACCCCTTTTCCTCTTTTCACAGAGTTGGAGAGAGGCTTTTTACTTTGGTGCCAGCAGTACTAAGGGTAAAATGAACTTTTATGAGATGCAAAAAGACTTCAACGAGTATTGGAGTAAGTACGATATAAAAGGTGGGTACTACTATGTTGATGGGAAAAAGAAAAAGGCTGCAGGGTGGAAGCAGTTTAAGCGTTGGGAGTGGTTCTGGGAAACCCGTGTTGATCCTAATACTGGTGTTTTTCCTAGTATTGACAAGACGATTCTCCGCGAGGATTTGCGGAAGTTTAATTCTAAATCCGATGAGGCCAATTGGGTGTCGGTTGGGCCAAGCCAATCCGATGGCGGATATGCGGGGATTGGTCGAATTAACTGCATAGCTTTTCATCCATCCAATGAGAATACGTTTTGGGTTGGTGCTCCTTCTGGCGGTTTATGGAAAACAATCGATGGTGGAAGTTCTTGGACTGTGCTCACCGATAATATTCCGGTTATTGGGGTTAGCGGTATTTTTATTCCTAACGATTACGAAACCTCCAAAACTATTTACATTGCTACTGGCGATCGCGATGCTGGCGATAATTACTCCATTGGTATTCTTAAGTCAGTTAACGATGGCCAATCGTGGGAGGCTACCGGGTTAACTTTTAATGTTTCTAGTGGAACTAAAATTACGCGGTTATTGGTTCATCCTACTCAGCAAAATATTATGTATTCTGCAACCAATAAAGGAATCTATAAAACAACCAATAGTGGAGCGGATTGGTCTGAAATTAAAACGGGTAATTTTTCTGATATGGAGTTTAAGTATACTGGAGAGGATACTGTGCTTTACGCTGTAACTTCGGGGAGTCCTATTCTATATAAAACTAAGAATGCGGGTATTTCTTGGGCTGCGGTTCATTCCTTTCCTGCTTCAACTCGCAGAATTGAACTCGATGTGGCGCAATCCGATCCCAATATTGTATATGCTCTTGCGGCAACAGATGGTGGTGGAATGGAAGGAGTGTATAAATCAAGCAATGGCGGTGAGTCGTTTACTAAAATTTATGATGGCACCATTGCTGGTAATAATTTGTTGAATTGGGGTATTGGCGATAGCGATGAAGGTGGACAGGGTTGGTATGATCTTACCCTTTCCGTATCACCCACCGATGCAAATACGCTGTATCTGGGTGGTATCAATTCATGGAAATCTATAGATGGAGGTGTTAATTGGCAATGTGTAAACATGTGGACAACGTATACCGGATATAATACTATTGGAGCTCCAGCGGTGCATGCCGATAAGCACTTTATGGAGTTTCAAAATGCGAATACCTTTTTTGAGGCCAACGATGGTGGTATTTATAAAACTTCTAACGGTGGTACAACTTGGACCGATTTAACCAATACCATGGTTATTAGTCAAATATACAGGCTTAGTGTTGCCCGAACTCAAAAGGATGTTGTTATTACAGGTTTGCAGGATAATGGCAGCAAATTATCGTACGATGGTGGTTGGTACGATGTGAAAGGGGGCGACGGGATGGAATGTTTGATTGACTACGCCGATGCAAAGGTGCAGTACGCTACCTATGCAAATGGGCAGATTGATAGAACTACCGATCTTTGGAATAATTCGGTGGATATTTCTGATAATATTCCCGGCGGGCCAGCTGGTGCATGGGTTACTCCCTATGTTATCGACCCTGCCAACAATAAAACCCTATATGTTGGTTATAGCGACATGTGGAAAACCACCGATAGGGGCAATACGTGGTCAAAAATTTCCAGTTTAAATTTATCTAGGAAGATCCGGTCGGTGGCAATTGCTCCTTCAAATAACAAAACACTTTACATAACCGATCAGGTAAGTTTCCATACTACAACCAATGGTGGTGTTAGCTGGAGCAATTTAACCTCTAAATTACCCTCCTCGTCGTCGGCCATTACATACATCACTGTTGATGCTTATAATTCGCAAAAACTATGGATTACCTATGGCGGGTATACTTCGAATAAGGTTTATGAATCCGTTGATGGAGGAAAAACTTGGACTAATATTTCGGCTGGGTTACCTTCCATTCCAGTTAATTCCATTATTCAGAATGTGATGTCGGCCGATCAGCATCTATATGTAGGTACAGATGTGGGGGTGTATGTTAAAAAAGGGACTGAGAGTTGGACTTTATTTAACAATGGGTTGCCCAATGTGGTTGTTAATGAGTTAGAGATATACTATGATGCAAATCCAGTTAATAGTGTGCTTTATTCGGCAACCTACGGGCGCGGTTTGTGGAAATCGAACTTAGCCTCATTTACTGTTGGTGTTCAGTCCGAAGGGTTTGAAAATTCGGATATCAAATTGTACCCAAATCCTAGCAATGGTATGGTTAGCGTATCGTTTGCGAAGCATTATGGCGCAGTTAGCCTAATGGTAATGGATATGATGGGTAAGATTGTGTATAATGAGCAACTTGCCGGGGAGGGTATTGTAGATCTTAACCTATCGCATTTGCCAAAAGGTGTTTATTTGGTTAAGATGGGCGTGAATGGGAGTGAGATAAACTCAAAACTTGTAATTGAGAAATAATTAATAGAACAGTTCAACGTTAAATAAAAGAGGGTGTCTAAACTTTTTAGACACCCTCTTTTTTTGCCCTTCTGTTTAATTTTGATAGTTCGATATTGTTTTTTTCAGATACATCCTAAACCCAACAATCCCTGCAACAACCGATAGCGCTCCCACAATGTATCCCGCAATATGGGGTAACCGGAATCCCTCGGGGGCAATTATTATATAGTTTGTTACAACGGCTGTCATAAAAAGAGCCGGAATTAGGGTGATGATGTAAGGTTTCTTTACTGTGGTTAGATAAGCCGTAATAGCCCATAGTACTACGGTGGCCAGCACTTGGTTGCTCCAGAACATATATCGCCAAATAATATCGAATTTTACCTGTGTTAGTGTAAACCCTATAACGAATAGCGGTAGGCTAACCCATATCCGGTTAGTAATCTTCTTTTGTGCTATTTTCAGAAAATCGGCCACAATTAGCCGCGCGCTGCGGAATGCCGTATCGCCAGTGGTGATAGGGGCGGCAACCACACCCAGTATGGCCAGTATTCCGCCTACAAAACCGAGGGTGGTATTGGATATTTCCTTCACAATAATGGTGGCCTCTCCATTGTAATTGGCAATTGCATTATTAAGGCCATGCACGCCTCCGTAAAAGCACATCCCAATGGCTGCCCAAATTAGTGCAATTATCCCTTCGGTAATCATGGCTCCGTAAAATACGCGTCGCCCCTGTTTCTCATTTTTTAGGCAGCGGGCCATCATGGGGCTTTGGGTGGCGTGAAAACCGCTAATTGCCCCGCACGATATGGTTACAAACAGCATTGGGAATATGGGAAATGCCTCGGCATTATTTTTCATATTGATAAGGTTCCCGAGGGTTAGCTCCGGAATATCAAATGCATATCCACCCCAGAATATTGCGCCACCAATACCAATGGCCATTACCAGTAAGGCTAACCCAAAAATAGGGTAGAACCTTCCAATAATTTTATCGATGGGTAGTAATGTGGCCATAACATAGTAGGCCAGTATAATCCATACCCAAAAGTTTTTTGTTAGCGATTCGGGGGTAAGGGCGGCCAGTAGCGCTGCGGGGCCCGATATGAATGCCGCACCAACCAGAATCATTAGCAGTAGTGTAAATCCCCGCATAAATTGCTTTACATTTAAACCAAGGTACTTGCCAATAATTTCAGGGATGCTTAATCCACCCATCCGGATCGATATCATTCCGGAGAAGTAGTCGTGTACTGCGCCGGCAAAAATATTACCCACAACAATCCACAGAAACGCAACTGGGCCGTATGCTGCACCCAGAACCGCTCCCACAATGGGGCCTAACCCCGCGATGTTCAGGAACTGGATTAAGAATGCTTTCCACCAGGGCATTGGAATATAGTCAATTCCATCCTGCATGGTGTATGCTGGGGTTGACTTTCCCGAATCGGCTCCAAAGATGCGTTCAATAAACAATCCGTAAGTAAAATAGCCGAGGATTAATGCCGCAACGGCAATTATAAACGTAATCATAGTTGATTTTTTTTTTTCGATTGGTAAAGTTAAGTAATCTTGAGTCCCGATGTTATTTCTGTTTGAGTGCAATTGTACTTTTTTTGATTATTATTGTGCCCGAATGGCTTGTTGGCATAACTTGGTTCGAATCAATTTGTGGGGGGCGAAGATGTTTATGCCTTTTTTATCGAATGAAAATTTTTCGTTTTTTTAATGATTATGTTGCACATTGGTTTGTGGATTTTGTGGTGATTGCGATTAATCGAAAAGTGGTTACTATTCGGTAATTTGTTGTGCATTTCGGTGTGCTATGGTTTTTTAATTTATATTTACCTTTCAATTTTTGAATGCTACAATGAAACAGCCATGTTAGTCAGCTTACGCAACCGAGCTTGCGAGTTCACCGAAGGTAAACACGGATGAACAACCGAGTGCTTTTTACTAGCTCGGCGGAGCAAAAAATGGGTGTTTGTCTACGGCGAGCCCTTCGGGATTCATCCGATGTTGGTGAGTGTTAAAAGCAAGAATGTAACTTGTTGGTAGTTAATGATATTAGAATTTTGTACGAATGAAATACATCGATATACATAAAAGTGTAAGGGAAAGTAATTCTAAACTTTTGAGGGGATTGCCCCGGTTTGTCGTTAATTCTATTATTTGGGTTGTTAAGCAGGATGAGATGAATCGCATTCTGAACAAGTACTCCGAGGTTATTGGTGTGCCATTCCTCGATGCGATGATCAAGGAGTTTAACCTGCGTGTTGAGGTTGAGGGATTGGAAAATTTGCCGGATAGCCCGCGTTGCGTATTTGTTTCGAACCATCCATTTGGTGTGGTTGATGGTTTGGTGCTTACCAGTGTTATTGCCAATAAGTACGGCGAGTTTAAGGCTCTTGGGAACGATGCATTTATGCTGATCCCCAACTTGCGTCCACTTATTGCCGAGATTAATGTGTTTGGAAAAAATTCCAGGCAGCAAGTGGTGGCACTCGACGAATTTTATGGCTCCGATATGCCCATTACCCATTTCCCCGCTGGTGAGGTTTCGCGCATATACCATGGCCGGATTCAGGATTGTGAGTGGCAAAAGAGTTTCATCACAAAAGCAATTCAGAAGGATCGTGTGGTTATTCCTGTTTTCTTTGAGGGGCGGAACTCAACCCTCTTCTATACCCTTTTCTGGTTTCGGCGCCTGTTCGGCATTAAGTTGAACTTTGAGTTGATGCTGCTGCCCCGCGAGATGTTTCGCAAGAGGAACAAGACCATTCGGCTACGCATAGATAGGCCAATACCTCCCGAAACATTCAATAATTCAAAGTCGCACTATGAATGGGCGCAGTGGGTTAAAGGTATTGCCTACGGTAATGTGCGCCATAATGGCAACTGAACGATTTTGTTGGGATTGCTTTCGCTCTCATAGTTGGAGATAGCCATTGGGATGGGATTGTCCGTGGTGAGTTCCTCTGTGTAATTTGCGGAGTGGATTACTTTATGTCCATCAGTTGCGTTGATTCGATCCGTATTTGCTGGTTGAGGTCATGCCTTTTAAGGATATGTAATATCCAATACTTCCTATTGTTTCCGTTTTCGAATGGGATTCGGCTTGGGTTGCAAGCCGAAAAGTGAACTTGAATAGAATGGGGAGCACATGCTGCCGTTGTCAAGTTTTTATCCTCGAAAGCAGGGTTGACATTGATGGGTTATAGCAGGTAGCCCTAAAAATAAGGAAGGTCGCTTAACGCGACCTTCCAGGATAGAGAGAGTTAGGGTTGTCTTACTCCTTTACAATCTTCCGAACAATTTTTTTACCGTTGTCCGAAACAATTGTGGCAAAGTAGATTCCCGGTTTCAGGGAGTTGGTTTCAATGGCGATTATTGCATTGCCGTTGTTCTTTTGCCTAATTAGCGTGTGGCCAATTATATCAGAGATAGTAACCTCAGTTACGTTTTGTGTATTCTTAATGTTTACGTTGTTGGTAAAGGGGTTGGGGTATATCGTAATACTCGATAGGGTATTGCTTTCCACCTCGGTATTCACCTCAAACTCTGCAGTAACGTTGATGTCAGCAGTAACATTGGCATCGGTACGCTTGGCTGTGGTTAGCCCGTCGCTCCATTTTGTAAATTTGAAGCCGGAGTTAGGGATAGCCTCCACCTCGGCACCACTTGCACCATGATCGACAGTTTGGCTAGTAGTACCAGTGATAGAACCATTAGCTCCAGCCGTGTAGGTTAGTGTGTACGTGTTGATGGCGAACTCGGCAGTTACTGTAATATTAGCAGTAACATTGGCATCTGTACGCTTAGCGGTGGTAACATCATCGCTCCACTTCACAAAATGGTAACCGGTTGCAGGAACAGCTTCTACCTCGGTACCGCTACCTCCTTCGGCTACTGTTTGAGTAGCTTCGCCTGTAATAGTGCCATTGGCTCCGGCGGTGTAGGTTAGCGTGTAGGTTGTTGGAGCAGCGCCTTCTTCGAACAGAGCTATAACCGATACGTTGACGGTAACATCGGTATCTATGCGTGGGTTTGCGGTGTTATCATCGCTCCACTTCACAAAGTGGTAGCCCGAAATTGGTACAGCAGTTACAGCGGTTCCGCTTGTTCCGAGAACGATGAGTTGCTCGCTATTTCCCTCTATTGTTCCAAGAGAAATCCAATCGTCGTTGGCATCTTTAACCTCCTGTGCAGAGTAAGAGAGCATTACTGTAGCCTCGTTGCGTAGTTCAACATTGTCGATGTACCAGCCAATGTTCATTCCGGTACACGTAACAACCCATTTAAACTTCATGGTCGCTGATGTTGCAGGGAGTTTCTTGCAGAAATGTTCCATCCATGCTTCATCTGTCCAGGCGCCAAGTTCAGTCCAGCTATTTCCGTTATCCATTGAGTACAGAATTTTAGCTGTGCTACTCGAGAATGGGTAGTGTAGATGTCTGAACGATAGGTACACTTCGGTTTGTGCCGATAAATCGAATGTGGGCGATACAAGTTCTGCCGTTTCGGTTTTGCCGAAGCCTACACTCATACCATCGAAGTGTGCGCTGTAGCCCGAGCTGATGGTATAGCTTCCTTCTCCTACACTCCATTTTAACCCGCTTGCATTTTCGGGTGTGCTCCAGCAATCGGGTGCTGATGCTTTCGCGTTGAAATCCTCGATGTAAGGTACTGAGGTGATGGGGGCGCAATCGCTACCAAACTCCGCGGTAACATCAATTGGCGAAACAACGATGTCGGTACGTGGGTTGTCGGTAACACCGTCGCTCCACTGGTAGAACGCATATCCCGCATCGGGTACAGCGGTAACCTCGGGGCCATTGGCACCATGCGCAACGGTTTGGGTAATTACACCGCCGGTAGCACCGCTAAGGGTTCCGTTAGCACCAGCTCGGTAGGTAACTGTGTACTCGCTGGCTGCAGCGGCTCCGGTAATTTCGATATCGTCAACAAGCCAGTAGTAGCCCCAAGTTCCAGTAAAATTCCATTTGAAACGAACATTGTTTTGTCCGGCTACGGCGGCTATTTCCTGTTCAAAGGTTGTAGGGTTAGCTGTGTTTGCTGTCCATTTGTCACCTATTTGAACCCAATCCACTCCGTTTATACTGTACGATAGTGTTGCAGAGCAACCATAGGAATGTCTATAGTAGTGCTTAAACTTTAAGTTTACAGTTGAGTATGAGGAAAGGTCGAACATAGGACTTACTAAATCGGAATTCTGTGTTTTTCCAGAACCATATAAGTCGCTATCTAGGATTGCATGATTTGCTGTGGATCCGGTCAAAGACTTGCTATCTTTTGTAGCAGCTTTAAACGCCCACACACCACCTGATGCATTTTTATCAACATTCATCCAATCTTCAGGAAGAGTAGTTCCATCGAATGTTTGAGTGTATGGCAGGGTGTAAATTTTGGAGTACTCTGCGGTTACATTAACATCGGCCATTACGTTGGCATCGGTACGCGGATTGTCCTTGTTGCCATCGCTCCACTGAACAAAGGTGTAGCCAGTGTTCGGTGTTACCGATACTTCGGTACCGCTATTGCCGTGCTGTACAGTTTGATTTGCATTCCCCGTTAACACCCCATTTGTACCTGCATTATAGGTTAAGGTGTAGGCTTTAAGGGTAAACTGCGCTGTAATGGTAATATCATTCTGTACGTTGGTCTCCTTGCGGGTGGCGTTGGTGTTGCCATCGCTCCACTGTTCAAAGATGTATCCCAGTTTAGGTAACGCGGTTACCTCGGTTCCATCCTGACCTTGTTTTACGCTTTGTGTTGCACTACCGGTAATAGATCCGTTACCATCGGTAGTGTAGGTAATGGTGTAAACTGGTAGGGTTGCCACAAGAACCACATCAACTGTAGTATTGCTGCTGCCCACGGTAACGTTTCCGGAGTATGGCTCGCAGCCCGCATTTGTAACCTCGTAGCTGTATGTGCCTGATTTTAGTTGAACAACCGCGTTTCCCGATGCATCGGTTTGAGCGGTGGTTCCATTCACCGTAACGCTAGCCCCATTCACAGGGTTGCTGTTGAAGGTTACGTTAAAGGTAACATCATAAACGCTAACATCGTTGATGGTTAAAGTCCCATTAACAAGGGTTAACGCGTAGTTGTTATCGCTTCCACCTGTAAGGGTGATAGGATAGTTACCGGCAGCGCTGCCCTGAACGGCCGTGGTGCTAATTGTTGGTAGCACGTCGATTTCCGACTCATCTTCACCCTCTGCAAATCCGCCGAACGACATGGTTAGCTCAGGAATTGCATCGGTATAGTCGATGGCTTTGTTATCGGCGGTTACGGTGAGCTGCTTTTTGTTTACAGTGAATACCTTCTCAACCGGTGTTGCTGCCACTAAATTATTACCGCCATACTGGTATGCAGTGATGGTGGTAGTACCAACACCTGTAATGGTGGCCTTATTGAACCCAACGCTGATAATATCGGGGTTGCTCGATGTGTAAACAATGTTAGCACCAGCCGAGCTTGCAGCCTCGAGGGTGAAGGTGGCATCGCCATAAGTTTTGGTTACCGATGCAGGAGTCCAGGTAATTGTTTGCGTTTTGCGGATCGAAACGTTGTAGTAGTTTGCGGTTCTTCCGTTTGCGGCAATTACTTTAAATACAACAGGATTGCTGAAGTTCAATGATTTTGAGCCCGAAGTGATCTCAACGTCATTAATGTACGCTTTGGCACCGGCCGATAATGTGAATGTGGGTGTCAGTGCGGTAACGTTGGTTGCTCCATCCACATCGAATACTGTGTTTGGATTTGCCGGTGAAGCGTTCAGCGATATCGAGGCAATGCTGAATGTTTCCATCGCGGCCTGGTTGCTCAGCTCTTCCTTGACGCTGATTTTTACGGTGTTGGTCAGGGTCTTCCCAAATATGCTAGCAGTAAAATCGTACTCAACCGGAGTGGTTTCCGAGTTGGTAAAGTTATTTTGGGTGCTGCCGCTAACCTGGGCGGTTGTTCCTACCTTAACAGTAGCGTTGGGGTAGTTGGGTGTAAAGTCTGCTATCAGGGTCGATAGGTTCGTCCCCGATGCTACCTCTGTTCTGTAATGATTATCTGCGACTTCCTCCCAGTCTATTACTTGTGATGCGAAAGCATACGAAGCAAAGCCAACGGTTGGCACAGCCCATATACTGCTTTCGGAATCACTTATATCGGCATTAAGTATTGATGCCTGAATAGTTCCAGAGTAGGTTTTGCTGTTGAAGTGCCCTTCATCGAACCTAAACTCGGCTACCAAGCCAGTTTCGCCAGCTTGATGTGTGTACATTCCATCCTGAATGTTGGCCTGGGTTCTTACAACGCTCCATACCCTAGCCTCGTCGATCATACCTTTGAATGCTCTTGCAAAAGAGGCGTTATTGCCAATAAATAGGCTGTTAGCCGAATTGTCGGCAATGGTAGTTGCCGCAGTTTTAGTTACTACAGGAACTTCAATACCATTGCGGTACACCTTAAGCGCTTTGGAGCCATTGTCGAAAGCGATTGCGATGTGCTGCCATTCGTTAAGGTTAATTGAGTTAGCCTCGGTGTAGTATGTTCCGCCGCCAATGGATGAAACAACAAGGCAGTGCTCGGGGTAGTTAGTATTGGTTTCGCCATGTAGGAATATGGTTGCGGCCTTGCCTTCGAACAGACGGCCAAATCCAATTGGACCTCCGTAGCCACCGTAGCTGGCAGGGTTAATCCATGCCTCGTAGGTGAACGATTGAAGGTTGGTGTTACCTAATGTCCCTGCATTTACAAAATCATTGGTTCCATCAAAGTTAAGTGCAAAGAAACCATCAACTGCGGGAGACTCATTAAATATTGTTGTGGTTAATTTATCGTTTTCAGGAGCCTGGTCGTCAGCTAGCAGTGTGTATATCTCAATGGTATAGGAGCCTGCTGCCAACATGTTTGCTTTCCCTGTAAACGTATATTCGTACGAACTGAATGGGTTTATGGTGGCAGTAACAGTTTCCCTAATCTCTGTGCCGCTATTAACCTTAAACGCCACATCAAAATTGTTAATAGCTACCGATGCGTTGTTTATAATGGTAGCCTTTACTATTTCTGTTGATGTTAGGTTTGATCCGCTTACCAGGTTTGTTGCAGTAATTGCAACATCTTTGGTTATCGGGTAGTTTTCAATTACTTCAACCGTATAATCCTCTACCTCTCCGTTATTGCTGTACTCGGAGCGGCATGGGTCAACGGTCGATGAATTGGTCGATGCTCTAACCCGCATAAAGTACTGCCCGGCTGCTGCTGAGGTGGGTACAGTTATCGGAATATTGTACGATGTAACACCGTCGGTAGTATTCACGCTAAATGGGCCTTCGCCGGCGTCGTTGTATACCCCATTGTTGTCCCAATCAACAAAAACGCCAATCTTACCGCTGTACTGATGTGAGTTTACGGTGATGTTTAGGGTTTCGTTGCTCAAATCCTTGTAAAGTGGGAATACAATATCTCTGTAATACTGTGCATAGGCATTGGTTGGTGCACCGGTAGCCTTAACAATTCCCGCTTTTTCTACCTCGGTAATATAGAAGGGCGAGGTTGACAAGTAGTTGGAGTAGGGGAAGCAGTAGATATCACTCTTGATCTTAGTTTCGTAGGTATTGTCGGTTATAAGACCATCGGCTGTTGGAACCTCTACGGTTATGGTGAACTCAGTACCCAGTTGGGGGATGGTGATTTGCTGGCTGAATGTGTGGTATTTTGTTTGTCCAGCAGCAATAGATGCTATTTGCTCCTCTACCCATACTCCGTTATCAATTTTGTAACGAACCGGAACATTGGTTACTTCCTCGGTAGAATTGTTTTTAACCGATATTTTTACGCTGCTAGGGATGCTGTAGTTCCCGTTCATGTTGTTGGAACTAACTGTGAATGTGTTGTCCGTTACAACGGCCGAAGCGTCAACCTCGGTTACCTCTGCCAGCCATCCAGCTTCTGTTCCTTCGGAGTCGGAGGTGAACTCAACCCGGAAACTTCCATTGCTGCTAAGCGCGTAAATGTCATTGGGAATGCTGCTGCCCGTTAGCGTTGCAACTATTGGGGAGTACGACATTCCGCCATCGCGGATTATCAGCTTATCGTAGTTATTCTCGAGGTTGAATTCCACGAACTTGATTTTCACCTTTTTGCCAGTGGTTGTGGGTTCAATCACAACAGCACCTTTTACCCCATTGCTATAGTTTGCCGCTTTCCCTCCATCGTCGGTAAATTGTTTGATTGTAGAGGTTGCTTTAAGCGTATTGCCTGTTGTGGTTTTGGGCATAATGTAGTAATCGCCAATTCGGGTTGTTTGGGCTGTTTTCGAGTTGTTGCTCGTTACCTCGTCGCCAGGGTACTGTACCGAAGCGGTAATCTCGAATAGCACATCTACTTCCGATAGGTCTGCCTTATTGCTGAAGGTGTAAGTTGTTTTTGCGAATGGAGCAATAGGTCCTGCAATAACCTCCTCAACAATGACTCCCCCATTAATGGTATAACTTACTGGGATATTGCCAATGGTTTCGCCGCTGTTGTTTCGAACATCAATGGTAATGCTTTCGCTATTGCTAAGTGTGGCCGATGCTGCTGGTACGGTAAGTTTCGAAATGCTAACATCGTTCTTAGGTTGCCATAGTAGGAAGTGCCCGAATTGCAGAGAGTCCTTTGCATTGCGGAGTACGGCCTGGCATTCTATCGAGAATTTGCTTCCAGCGTTGTTGCTCAAATCGTAATACATTATGTTCTCACCGCTTTCAACCTTTGAAATTTCGGCATCCCCGTAAGTATTAGTTAGAGGAACACCATTGGCGAGTACGCGGAAACGGGCATTGTCGGCTCCTGTGTTGGCCATTAAAGCGGCAATTCTAAACCACAGTTTCCCGGTGATATTGGTGGCATCAATTTCGCAGATCTTTGCCGATGCAACATCGTCGGGATTGTTGGCAAACAGATCGCCAGTTGCATTCCATGTTGTTGTGGTTGTTTCGTTACCAAGCATTTTGATGATATGTGCTCCACTATACTCAAACAGGGTTTGCTCGTAGGAGGTTTTTACCCCGTTACCTGCCGATACTTGCACATAGTTGCTGGGGAACTGGATTAGTTTCTCCTCAAAGGGTAGGCCTATTGCTTTTAGATCTACTCCAAGCGAGGGGTTGGCCATAACGGCGTATGCCCTTTCGCCCACAGTTCCGTCGGCCGATACTGCGGCAACGGAGTAGATGTTCCTTTCGGATTCGAGGGCTGGCAAATCGAATGCGGTTAAGGCTGTTTCGCCTATTTCGGTGTACGAACCCGCATTTACATTTGCTTTAAGCACTTTGTACTTTGTTGCACCGGTAACTGCATCCCATTTCAGTTGCCATCCGGTTGTACTGCACAATGCTGGAACAAGTTGTACGTTTTGAGGTACATCCATGATGCTAAATGTTGCATCGCTAATGTCCATTGTTCCATCCTGAATAACCCTGATTAATCCTTGGCTTGTAACGGTATTCGGAAGGGTAACGATGTAGTCCTTCTGGTTATTTGGAATGTTAGTTGCAATGGTTTGGAATGTTGCTCCATTGTCGGTGGATAGTTGAAGCGTGTAGGTGCCAGTGTATCCAATTGAATTCCAGCGAACAATTGGGCTGTCGCCTTGTTTGAATTTTTCACCACCATTAGGGTAGGTAAGTGTAAGGGTTGGCATGTAGTAGTCGTAAACCACTGCGTATTGTTGTGGGCCGCTAGGTACTTCGAACCCCATAATTTTTACTGTGTAGGTGCCTGCGGTAGGGTTGGCAATGGTAATCTGTTCCTGGTTGTTTAGGTTGTCAATTCCTTCGGTTGCATTTGCCGAGGGGTTTTGAGGGTTTAAAACCCAAGGGGTGTATGTACCACCACCGCCATAAACGTACATATTAAGATCGTTTATTAGAGCCTTTGATGCGGATACTCCCTGTACGTCTGTCCACACAAGCATTACCCTAAGTTCTTTTGCACCAGCGGGTACTGTAATTGTATGGGTTGCCTCTTCGCCGTTTTCGATTGTGTTAATAAAGAATCTGTTCTTCTCAATTATTTCAACTGCACGTAACCCATCCATTGCTCCGTAACCAAATTGGTAGTCGGGGCCAGGATTTCCTTTATCTTCGGCCGAGTTGAGAAGCGCACCTTTAATTAATGATGATATAGGATTGGTTCCGTATATCTGCTTATAGCGTTGGTATAGAAGTGTGGACGTTCCCGAAACGTTAGGGCAGGCCATTGATGTTCCACTCCAAATGTCGTCGGCATATTTGTTGCCGTAAACCGTAGAATAAACATAATCGCCGAATGCCGAGATATGGGGTAGGATTCTTCCATCGTTCATTGGGCCCCAACTGCTAAAATAGGTCATTCCGGTTAGCTGATCGAGTGCCCCTACAAAAATTGAGTTTTTGGCACGTTTAGTAGATGTTCCATATCGGGAACCGGTAGATTCCAAGCAATCTTCCTGATCGTTTCCTGCCGAGAAAACATGCAGAAGCGAAGGGTACATATTCTGTAGTTGATCCAGTTGAAGGTCTGCTGCGTTGTACGAACTTGGTGTAGCGCACGTAGTTGCATTCATACCTACTCCGTACGAGTTAGATGTGATAACAACGTTGTGATCGCGAGCAGAGATTAGCATCTCCTGTTGTGTCGATAGCCCATTCTGAGTGCCGTTGAAGTTCCATGCGTAAAGCGTTGCCTCCGGAGCCATCCCTTTGGCCTTTGGGTCGAGTAGTCCTGCACCCGTAAGTGTTCCCGAGGTATGCTGTCCATGCTCACTTGCTGTTTCAAACTCCTTAGTTATTAGTCGATTGCCTAGGTCGGGGTGAGCCTCAATGCTACCATCCCAAATCCCTACGTTTACGCCTTTGCCGGTTAATCCTCGGCCGCCTAGTGCTGTTTGCCCAAGGATATTTGAGCGCGACATGCTGCGTCCCCTAACGTTTTCAAGTTCTGCGGGTGCGGCAGTGAACTCAATCCACTTCACCCAGGGCTGTTTAGCCAGTTCATTAACCTGGTTAAGGGGGATTTCTAGGCTGATTGAGTTGAATTCAGTTGCGTACTTAATGTTTTTTAAGCCTTTTGCCGCTAAGTAGCTCTTTATGTCATTAAGGTCGCTGTTGTCGAAGTATAGCACCTCAATTTTTGCCATATCCTCACTTCCTTTTGCGTGTTCGGGGATATTGCCGGCATAAACACTCTTTTCGATTTTCCATAGCGGATCGACAGCCAGAATACTCCGGATTGATGTCGATTTCAGGGTGTTCGCAACGCTACTCTTAGCATCCTTTTTTATTGTTGCGTAGTACATTCTGTCCTGAATGTACGATTTCAGTTCAATTCCTTTAGCCTTTAGAGCCTCTTTCTCCTTTTTAGTTGGGATGGAGTTGAACTGAACCACCACGTAGTATTCGCCCTTATAGGCAGTACTCTCGGGGAGGTTTTGTTTCCCGTAAATAAATTCTTTGACATTTTCCTTGGGTTTTATCTTCCCCGACCCCAGCAGTATCTCCTTTTGTGCAAAGGTTATAACCGCCAGGATGAGAAACACCCCAAGCAGGTAAATCTTTTTCATGGTTTGATGTTTAGGTTAAACATTTAGGTTTATAAAACCCACAAAGAATGAAAAAATAGATTGAATTGGGGTGGTTTTTGGGTATCAAAAAACACTACATTACCACTACATGGTATCTACTTCTATTTGTTAATATATTGTTTTTCAGTGATTTGTTATTTTTGATGGGGTTTTGTGTTATTACATTGTTTTTGATGGGAGTGGTTTTGATTTTTTTCGGGTGAATTGATTCGGATTGCTTCCCTAAATTTGTTTTAGGAATGCAGTGATGTTAGAGTTGGTGTTGCCTAGGCCTAGTTTTTTACGGAGTCGGGTTCTGGCCACCTCGATGGTTTTGGTGTTTTGTTGTGTAATTACTGATATTTCCTTGCTCCTGAGGTTCATATTTAGGAATATGCAGAGTTTTATGTCGTTAGGAGTTAACTCCGGGAATTTTTCCGATAACCTTTTCAGGTAATCGGGGTTGGTTTCGTTGAACGTTGTTTCAAACTCGTCCCAGAGTTGCTCGTTATTCGATGTCTTTATTTGATTTATAATAGTCTGAATCTTACTTGGGGCCTCCTTACTTCCTTTTGGGATAGAGGCCAGTTCGTTCTTAAGTTTAACCAGTTCCGATGTTATATTGTTAATGATTTCCTGATGCTGATATATTTTCATCAGTTTGCTGGAGAGCTCCTTGTTCTGGAGTTCCAGTTTTTGTTCAATTAGCTCTTTTTCGTTCTGTATAAGCTCTTTTTCTTGTTCAAATATAATCCGATCCTTATTCCGGATTACTATCAGATTGTTTCGGATAACTTTATACTTCTTGTAAATATTGCTTAAAAAGAAAACACTGATAATTAATGTAAACGCGGTGAAGTAGATTATTACCTTGCGGTTATAGAGCGCGAGTTCCCTGATTTCGGCATCTTTTAATAGTTGTTGATTCTCAATTTCTTTCTGGTTGAGGTAGAACGACGATTCGCGCTCCACCACTTTGCGAACTCTCTCGTTCCCAATGAGTGAATCCTCGAAGTTCTTGATTTCCCTATAGGTAGTGTATGCTTTTTCGAAGTCCTTCTTCTCTTCATAAACATCGGAAAGAATGTAGCCTGCGTTGATGTAAAGTCGGATAAATCCTTCCTGTTTGGTTTGCTGCATTACCTCTCTGAGCTTTCGGGCAATGTCGATATTGGGGTTTTGGAGGTAGGCAAGGTATGCAATGTTAAATTCCGAGGTTATTATTCCTTGTCGGCTTTTTATTGATTTCGATATTTCTAATGCTTTTTTATAGTAAAACAAGGAGCTGTCGTATTGTTTTCCTTCTTCAAAAATTCTGGCTAGCCTGTCGTAAAGCATAATGTCGGTTCGCTCCATGTTGTAGTACTTGGTTATCTCCAGTGCTTCACGTATCGATTGTTTTGCCCCGTTGTAATCGTTGTTAATAATTTGTACGTTCGATAGTATGGCAAGTATATCGGCCATGCTAACGCTGTCGTTTAAATCGATCGATTTTTTGTAGGCACTTTCGAAAAACTTTTGGGCGTTGGAGTAATCCTTTTGTACATAGTACACTTTGCCTAGCGAATGTTCGTACCATAGAATCCCTTTCTCAAACCCAATTTCGGTCGATAATTTTAGCATTTCGTTGAGGTAGTAAACACTGCTGTCGAGATTAAATTCGTAGTGGCTATTTAGCGTTGAGGCTCTTTCCAACAACTTTACCTTTCCAATTCTGTAACTTGTGTTTGAGTATTTCTTGAGGCCTTCTAGTACAGAGCGATATGCGGTTTCGCGCTCGTTATAGTTGATGAATTTTTCAATGGAATCTAGTTGTGTTTCAATGGCAATGGAGTCTTTCGTGTAGTTTTCATGATTGTGATTCTGGGCAATCAATCCGCCCAATTCAAATAGTAGTAGCGTTAATACGAGTATTATTTTTTTTTCCATCCCAATTTTTCTATTGTATTCTAAACGATACAAATATAGTTATCTCTGTAATTTTTTCGACATCTCCATAAAATAAAAGGGATACGATAATGCTCGCATCCCTTTATTCATAGGGTGTTCAGTGTTTAAAACTAGAACTTATACTCGTTATTCTCAATAATCTTATCGGCAATTCTGCGACGAGCATCCTTGGTGTTAACCCCTTTAACGTGGGTTAAAGTCATAATGGCTTTGTTTAGTTTATCAGCCTCATCACCCTCAATGCTTGAGTAGATTGCATCTTTAGCATTCTTACGGATAATGCTTGCTGCATCGTAGAGGAATACATTAAGCATATCCTGATGAATTGGGTTGGCGCCTTTTAACCCTTCAAGCTTCTGTACTCTTAAAACCATCGACTCTGCAATGTAAAGCTCCATAATCATGTTCGATAGGTTGTTTACAACCTCCTGCTCATTCATGAACTTCTTACCTAATGCCTTGTTGGTACTGTAAATTGCAAGCATAATGGCTTTTTTGAAGTTCTTCGCGTAGCGAAGTTTCTCTTCAAAATAGCTTTCGCCAGTTTTTGCTCCATCAGTAATTGAACCCATGTTGTTGTATAGTTCCTCGGCTGGGCCAAATAGGTCGTATTCGCCTTTTAGCGCACGTTTTGTAGCACTTTCAACAACAAGTAAGCGGTTTATTTCGTTGGTTCCTTCAAAAATACGATTGATACGTGAGTCGCGGTAGCCTTTGTCAATGTTCATTTCGGCAGAGTAACCCATACCACCATGTATCTGAAGTGCTTCGTCAACTACGTAATCCAACATTTCCGATCCCCAAACTTTAAGAACGGCGTCCTCTACGGCATAGTGGCTAATTGCATCGATAGATGCACGGCCATAGTCCATACCTTCTGATTTGAGCTGGTCTAACATTAGGTCTACATCCTTGCTTACACGGTATATTGCCGATTCGTGAGCAAATGTTTTGATTGCCATTTGGGCAAGTTTATGCTTAATTGCGCCAAAGTTTGCAATTTGAGTTCCGAATTGCTTCCGCTCATTGGCGTAACGAACTGCATCGGTAATGGTTTGCTTTGCAGCGCCAATAACGTTAGCACCAAGTTTCATACGGCCCATGTGTAGGATACTTAGGGCAATACGGAAACCTTCGCCACGGGCACCAATCATATTTTCAACGGGTACTTTTACGTCGTTGTAATAGATTTGAGTGGTTGATGAGCCCTTGATACCCATTTTGTGCTCGTCGGGGCCAATTACAATGCCAGGCCAGTTGCTCTCTACAATGAACGCGCTTAGGATCCGATCGTTATCAATTTTTGCAAATACCACCTGTGTGTCGGCAAAGCCACCGTTGGTAATCCACATTTTTTGTCCGTTAAGGATGTAATGTTTACCGTCTTCGCTAAGTTTAGCCTGGGTTTTACCAGAGTTGGCATCGCTACCAGCACCCGGTTCGGTTAAGCAGTATGCTCCAATTAGCTCGCCAGTTGCAAGGCGTGTAACGTATTTTTGGCGTTGCTCCTCGTTACCATAGTACATAATTGGCATTGTTCCAATACCGCAGTGGCACATGTAAGCAACAGAGAATGAGTACCCTGCACCTGTTGTTTCGGCAACTAGCATTTGGGTTGCAAAATCTTGCCCAAAACCGTTGTACTGTTCAGGAACAGCAATTCCCAACATCCCCAGTTCTCCCGCTTTGTGTAGAATGCTTTTCATTAAAGCCCTATCGCCTTTTTCGGTTTTTTCCAAGTTGGGGTAAACTTCAGCCTCTAGAAAATCTCTGCAGGTTTGAGCAATCATTCTTTGCTCTTCATTGAATTCCTCGGGAATAAAAATGCTATTGGCATCCACATCCTTTACTAGGAACTCGCCAGTTTTAAGGTTTACTTTTTCCATTAGTTCGTAAGGTTATTTTGTTTAGTTATAGTCCAAGCGACATTACAATTAGTTCCGCAATATCGTAATTCTTCATATTCTCCTCCTGATTCTTGTACTTGATACCATCGGTCATCATTGTCATACAAAAAGGGCAGGCGGTTGCAATAATATCCGGATTTACTTTCAGTACATCTTCCATCCGCTCAAGGAAAACCTCCTTATTACCCTTCTCGGCCTCCTTGAACATTTGAGCACCACCAGCGCCGCAGCATAGGGCAAAACTTCGGTTCCGATCCATCTCGACTAAATGATTGCTTACCGATTTGATAACTCTGCGGGGCTCCTCGTAAATGTCGTTAGCACGGCCTAAGTAGCAAGGGTCGTGGTAGGTGATGCGTGAGTCCTTGAAGGTATCGGTGTTCACCTTTAGTTTACCCTCTTTGATGTATTTATCGAGCAGCTCTATGTAGTTGATTACCTCGTAGTTTCCGCCTAAATCGGGGTATTCGTTTTTCAAAATATTGTAGCAGTGGGGGCAAATGGTGATAATTTTGGTAATCTCATAAGCCTTAAATAGTTCAATATTTTGGAGTGCCTGCATTTGGTAAAGCATTTCGTTGCCTGCGCGGCGAGCGGGGTCGCCAGTACAGGTTTCTTCCTTTCCAAGCACTGCGTAGCTAACGTTTAGGTAACTAAGAATTTTTGCAAAAGCACGTGTTACTTTCTTGTAACGGTCGTCGTATGCACCAGCGCAACCAACCCAGAATAGGTATTCAGGTTTTTCGCCACGGGCAAATAAATCGGCCATTACAGGGATTTCTATTTTACGTGTTTCCATATCTTGTTGATAATTTTTATTGATAGTTGTTTGTAAACTGCATTGTTAGCAGTTAAAACATGCTATTGTACGTTAATTTCCAAATCCTTTGTCCATAAAAGCCTATCCTCGGGCGAGTACTGCCAAGGGGCTCCGTTGTTCTCAATATTGTTGAACATCGCCTTAATTTCGCCTGGCGCAGAGCCCTCTTCCATTACAAGGTAACGGCGCATTTCGAGTATTAACGATGGTTGATTTATGTTGATAGGACATTCCTTTGCACAGGCATTGCAGGTGGTGCAAGCCCAAAGCTCTTCCTCGCTAATGTAATCGCGGACAAGCGATTTGTTATCGTTAAAATCTTTATTCTTTAGGAGTTGAGGCCCTTTTTCTTTCATGCGCGCACGTAGATCCATCATCACTTTACGGGGCGATAGTTTTTTTCCGGTGATGTTAGCGGGGCACACCGCTGTGCAACGTCCACACTCAGTGCACGATAGCGAGTTAAAGTAGCTATTCCATATTACATCCTCGGCATCCTTAACACCAAAGCGCTCAATGGGGGCATCGGTTGCGGGTGCTGCAAATGCTGCGTTTGGATCCATCATAAGTTTTACCTCGCGGGTAACATTGTCCATGTTTCTCATTTTGCCCAGCGGTTCGAGGCGCGATATGAATACGTTTGGAACCGACATAAACACGTGGAAGTGCTTAGAGTAGGGGAGGATATTGGCAAAAATAAAGATAAGGAGGATGTGCGTCCACCAGTAAATTTCGTACTGTACCAGTACCGATTCTGTCGACATTCCTGCGAATATCGATGCAAGGTAATTGCCAACGGGGTATGCACCGTGAATTTCGTCACCAATTGCCATGGTATGGCCTACGTAGGCTGCATTCATGCCAAGTAGCGATAGCATTAGCACCAATATTATGGTTAACGCGATATTTGCATCGATATGCGATATCTTTTTCATTTCAATTCCTTCGAAACGCTTCACGTGAAGGAAAACCCTGCGGAATAGGAATACCACAATGGCAATGGCAATAAGCAGCGCAAAGATGTCGCCGGTTGCCATAAGGAAATCGTAAAACCAGCCTAGGAAGCTGAGCGATTTCTCTATTCCGAATAAGCCGTCGATTACCATCTCGATACTTCCGAAAAGGATTACGCAGAATCCCCAGAATACCACTGCGTGAAGGAATCCAAGGATTGGCCTACGGAAAATTTTTGTTTGACCAAGAGCAACCTCGGCCATAATCATAAATCGCTTACCGAGGTCTTTTATAGGAAATCCCTTTTTGGTAAGCGAGAAGAAACGGATAATTCTTGCTATGGTATAGCTAAAAACAGCGAATGTTAATAGCAGTGCAATAGCAAAAACAATTTGTTTGGTCATAGTTAGTTTGTTTTGGTTTGTATAGATTTAATGTAAAATGCTGATATAAGAATGTAAAAGTGAAAGAATTAGCTTACTCCTTTTTATCCGATTTTGCAGTTTTGATTGATTTAGTAAATATTGCTATTAATTCGCCGCACTCAGCCAAATCACCCTTTAGTTGCTCCGGATTGTTTACAAGAGGTTTAAGAACAATAATCTTCAAGCAAATACTTGTTTCTCTTAGCTCTTTAAGGCATATTCCCATTTTGTGAACAAAATCTTTGAGCGATTCTGCCGATTGAGCCTCACCGTAATTAAAGGCAGGAGAAGTTCCACATCTAACAAGTTGTCCTGCGATATGGCTCCCTGCCTTTGTATTAGGTAGTAATTCGGAAACCTCTAACATTCTAATTGCAAATTTAATTAGGCGTTCCTCTAGGTCGTATTTCCTATTGTTATCCATTGTAAATTAATTTCACATTTAAAATTTAGAGTTTTACATTTTACATTTATAATGTGCTACTTTCCTTTGATTTCTTTTACTGCTGCAACAAGTTGAGGAAGCACCTTTTGCGCATCGCCAACAATACCGTACTGAGCAACCTCAAAAATAGGCGCGCTCTTGTCGTTATTGATTGCAACAATATATTTTGATGAGCTAACACCAGCAATGTGCTGTGTTGCACCCGAAATACCTACTGCAAAGTAAAGGTTTGGAGCAATAATTTTACCGGTTTGACCAGTATGCTCATCGTGAGGACGCCATCCTTCGTCAGAAACTGGACGAGAACAAGCGGTTGCGCCACCCAACAAATCAGCCAATTCTACAATTGGAGCCCAGTTGTCAGCCGATTTCATACCACGACCACCCGATACTACGATTTCAGCGTCGGTTAATAAAAGTTTTCCTGATTGTTTTTGAACCTCTTTAACCTGAGTTTTTGGAGCATCAACGCTAATATCCATCTTCTCGATAACTGCATTGTTAGCAGTTTCGATAACATCGAAAGAGTTTTGTGCTAGAGTGATAACTTTTACATCGGTTTTTAGCACAACATCGGCGTATGCTCCACCCGAGAATGCTCTTTTGTAAACAGTGAAAGGACTTGTGCTGATTGGAAGTTTGCTAACGCCTGCACCTAAAGCTGCTTTTAGTCGAACCGATAGGCGAGGAGCGATAGATTTTCCCGAGTTGTTGTTTGCTACAACAATAACTTTTGCACCAATTTTCTCTGCAACACTGGCAATAGCGCTTGTGTATGCCTGGCTATCTAGGGTTTTAAGGTTATCCTGATTTACGCTGATAACTTTTTGCGCACCGTAATTTCCAAGTAGTTTTAATTCTGCTTCGTCAACATTCCCAATTGAAACAGCCACTGCACTGGTTCCCATCATTTCGGCTACCTTACTAGCGTAAGACACCAACTCGAATGATGATTTCTTGAATTTTCCGTCCCAGTTTTCGGTATATACTAGTACTGACATATTATTTCGGAATTAATAGGGTTCAACTTAAATTAATTTGGTTTCTGCCTGTAGCAGCTCAATTAGTTGCTTTGGATTTTCAGCATCAACAAATTTGCAGGCCGCTCTAGCAGCTGGCATTTCGAACTTAGCCGTTTCGGTTAATGCGTCAATAGCAACTGGTTCGTAAAGTTTAATAGCTTTTGTACGGGCCATCATAATACCGCGCATAGCTGCAATTCGGGGCTCTTTGGCGATGCCTTTTTGTACAATGGCTACGAATGGCGCAGGAACTGAAATAATCTCTTTTCCACCATCAATTTCGCGGGTAATAACTGCAGTGCCGTTCTCAATTTTGAGGTTCGAAACAGCCGAAACCGAAGGCATCCCTAAAAATTCTGCAACCATGCTTCCTACTGCCGAACTGTTGAAATCGCTCGACTCAATACCGCACATTATAATATCGAATTGCTCCTTTTTAACTACTTCAGCAATTTGAGCAGCAACATTGTAAGCGTCAGTTGGATCTGCGTTAACTCTAATGGCATCATCGGCTCCAATGGCAAGTGCTTTCCGTATTGTGGGTTCAGATGTTGCCAATCCAACGTGAGCAACAGTAACCGATTTCACACCGGTGCTGGCATCATCCTTTAGTTCTAATGCTCTGGTAAGCGAAAGTTCGTCCCATGGATTGATAACCCATTGAATGCCATTGGTATCCAATTTAGTATCGCCATCAACAAATTTCACTTTTGTTGTGGTGTCTGGTACGTTGCTGATACAAACAAGAATCTTCATCAGTAAAGTATTAAGTTTAGTTAAACATATTTTATTCGTATATATTTATTCTACAGCGCGTTAAGTTATTTGGCTATGAAAAAATAACTACAAAAATAAACAAAGTTCTTAGTGAGAGAAATTTATTTTCACTCCTAATGACTATGTATTGAATTATCAAATAATTACAGAATATCCCCCAACTTCCGTTCTGTTTAAACGGGTGTACAAATCTGAATTATTTTACCCAATTACGTTGGATCGTTGGGTTTAATTATGCATTTGTTCAATACAATTAGAGTGCAATTCCTTTCGGAACGAGTTATTGCTTTTTACTGTTATTAACTCTCTGTATTTTAACATTCTTTGATTTTTGTTTAGTTTTATTTAGCTGAAAATTAATTGATTTTCACAAAAGAAACTTGACATTTGTACTCCTTTTTTGTAAATTTATTTTCATTAAAGTAACTAATAGTGAGTGAATTGTTTCATACATTATTAATTGATTTGGGGCAGCGAATTGCTCTGGATGCTAAGATAATTGCGTCTAATTCCGACGAGGTTAGCATTATTATGCATTCTCCAGAGGCGAATCGCGATTTTGCTCGTATTATGGAACTGATGGACTCGTCCAAGCGGTTAAAGTCTGAAATGAAGGAATTGCTCATTCTTCAGCTTAAAATCCGCTCGTTGTTGCGTAACTCGGGGGAATCTGTTTTGCTTACCATTGAGGAGCAAAGCGGGTTTTGGATCGATGAAGCCACCGAAAATTTCATCCTTGCCAAATCGTCCCATACCGATGATACCAAATCTTGTAATGCCCCACAGTCTCTAGAAGGGTCTAATATTCAATTAAATGGGGCTAGTTTGGTTAATATGAACATGCCCGAGAATTTTATTCAGCAGTATGTTCAGCTCGAAAATTTCGAAATGTGTTCCATTTTAATCAACTCGTACAGTTCAAAGAATTAGGTTTGTTTAGGTTTGTTGTTAAATTTAGGTTTGGCATCCGGTTCTTTATGTTCCGGATGCTTTTTTTTACTCCTCGTTTTGTCCTTTCGCGGGGGTGATACTTACATTATCGGTTTTATGCATTACCTTTACAATTTAGTATGTTTTTTACTTAATATTTTTTGCCGTGAGAAAGGTTACTTTTATTGGTGCTGGTAATATTGCTACATCTTTAGCTGCTGCATTTGCTAGTGCCGGATGGGCCGTGTATCAGGTATACTCCCGGACATATGAAAGCGCTGAGCGCTTGGCTAGTAGATGTGGTGCCGAGCCGGTGGCTAGGCTTGCCGAGTTAAATCCTCATGCCGATCTTTATGTGCTGGCTGTACCCGATAATTCAATTCCCGAAGTGGCTGATGCCTTAAGTCGGTTGCATGGCGTTGTTGTGCATACCAGTGGTAGTACTCCCCTTGCAGCGTTGCAGGAAGTTAAGGCGTTGGGTGTTGGTGTGCTTTATCCTCTTCAAACATTCTCGCGCGCCAGGGTTGTCGATTTGCGAAATGTGCCAATCTTTGTTGAAGCCGATACCAATTCCACCCTGGAGTTTTTGATGAGCGTAGCAAATATGCTTAGCAATGATGTTAGCGAGCTTAGTTCCTCTAAGCGTTTACAGTTGCATTTGAGCGGAGTTTTTGCCTGTAATTTTTCAAACCACTTATTGGCATTAGCCTACCGTTTATCTAATCGCAGTGGTATCAGTTTTAAGGTGTTGCAACCCTTGGTGGAGGAAACTGTTCGTAAGGCTTTTGCAACCGATCCCCGCAATGTGCAAACTGGGCCTGCCATCCGCAACGACAGCGATACTATGGCCAAGCATTCCGAAATTCTTGGTAATTTAGATGTCCAGTTGCAAAAAATCTATAATGAACTATCTTTGAGCATTCAAAAATTGGGCAGGTCTGAAAATTCTTTGTGACGATGTGTTCGCATTTTTTCGGTACTAACCTTGTCCTTTTGGTATTGCCAAGTTATCATTAATGTTTTTTTAGAGTTAACGATTTTTTTTAACACACTTGTTTTTATTTGTTGATTAGTTTGGTGTGCAAAATTTAAATAGTATTAAGCGTAAAATGTTAATTTATTGTTATTTAGTAAATAAATATTTATAGGATGAAGAAGAATTTTAAGGAGCAACTCGCCGATGTTAAAGCCTTTGTTTTCGATGTGGATGGGGTGTTTACCGATGGTACCGTTTTTTTACACCCTTCGGGAGAGTTGCTTAGAACTTCGAATACCCGCGATGGATACGCAGTGCATGTTGCTGTTGAGCGTGGTTTTCCTGTGGCCATTATTTCGGGTGGAAAGTCCGAATCGGTTAGGGAGCGATTCAAGGGGCTTGGTGTTACCGATATATATTTAGGTGTAACCGATAAGGTTGAGGCCTTGGAAGATTTCCGCTTTAAGTACGGTATCGAACTTTCGCAGATTTTGTATATGGGCGACGATTTGCCCGATTCCGAGGCGCTTCAGAAGGTGGGCATTCCTACTTGTCCGCTCGATGCAGCCCCCGAAATTAAACAAATCTCGGCATATATTTCGGCCTATGCCGGGGGCAAAGGTTGCGTTCGCGATGTTATTGAACAGGTGCTCCGGTTAAACGGAAAGTGGGGAGAATCGTCAAATGGTTTACAGTAGTTAATTCCTAACGGTTATGGAAATACTTCGATTGGTAAGGTATAAGAATTTGCTGATAGTTGCAGCAACAATGGTTCTTGTTCGGTACTTCATCATGCAGCCAATTTTACATGGGTTCAGTTTTGAGTTGCAGTTGGGGGTGTTATCGTTTGTAATGTTGGTGTTGGCCACTGTGCTTATTACTGCGGCCGGATATGTTATTAACGATTATTTCGATACCCGTACCGATCTGGTTAACAGGCCGCAAACCGTTGTGGTGGGTAAATCGGTTAGTCGGAGGTTGGCCATCGCTATGCACATGGGCATGAGTGTGCTGGGAATAGCCCTCGGGTTGATTGTGGCCATTAAGGTGGGGCGACCTATTTTTTCATTGCTCTTTGTACTGGCTGCCGGTGTTCTTTGGTTCTACTCCACAACCTACAAGCGCCAACTAATTATCGGCAACTTGGTTGTAGCCCTACTCACTGGGCTTGTTCCGTTAATCCCGCTTATTTTTGAGTACCCTCTTTTCGATGTTTACTGGGATATGATCGCTCTTTTTAACATCAATTTGAATAGAATGGTGTACTGGGTAGGGGGCTATGCGCTTTTTGCGTTTTTACTTACCCTGGTGCGCGAAATTATAAAGGATATTGAGGATTTTGAAGGCGATACTGTGTATGGCCGGAATACTCTGCCTGTCCATTTCGGCATACAAGCCTCAAAAATTATCGCCTCATCGCTATTGATGACTACCCTTATTGTGCTCATTTTCCTGTTTGCCCGTTATATGCAATTCCTCCCCTCGGGTAAATTCGACTACTATACCTTTATATACTTCGTACTTTTTATTTTAATCCCTATTTTTGCCCTTTTCGTGATGCTACTCCTGGCGCACAGTAAAACCGATTACCATAAATCGAGCCGAATGTGTAAGCTGATAATGCTCTTCGGTTTGCTCTATACCCTTATTTTTCGTTGGTTGATACTTTAATTTGATGTTGCTTCAGAATATACTAGCAGGAAAACAATTGGTGCTTGCATCCAATTCGCCCCGTAGGCAGCAATTGCTCAAGGGGCTCGATGTGGATTTTGAGGTGTGGTCTACCAGTCATACCGACGAATCGTTTCCTACCGATATGCCCATTGCCCAAATTCCCGGCTATCTGGCCAGGCATAAGGCTTCGTTTTTCACATCGAGGTTAAGTAATGATGTGATTCTTATAACCTGCGATACCATCGTGGTATGCGACGATAGAGTGCTGGGCAAGCCGTCGGATTATGCCGATGCGGTGACCATACTTAAGCAGCTTTCGGGGCGGAAGCATTCCGTTATTACGGGTGTGTGTTTATCAACATGCTCTAAATCCGTCTGTTTTAGCGCTACCACTGATGTTTTTTTTCGACACATCACCGATCAGGAAATACATTACTATGTTGAGCAGTACAAGCCCTACGATAAGGCCGGAGCGTACGGTATTCAGGAGTGGATTGGATATGTAGCCATCGAGCGTATCGAGGGGTCTTATTTTAATGTGATGGGGCTTCCGGTTCAAAAGTTGCATAGCGAACTTGTTAATTTCTTAAATCACTAAATCATAACACCTAATTTATCATGAGAAGAATAATTATAACAGCCCTTCTGTCAGCGCTCTTTGTTTTTAACGGCATCGCCGACGAGGGGATGTGGTTGCCCATGCTGGTTGGGAAAAACATTAAAGAGATGCAACGGATGGGCTTTAAACTCACCGCCGATGACATCTATAGCGTCAACCAGTCCAGTCTCAAGGATGCAATAGTTCAATTTGGGGGCGGTTGCACGGCCGAACTAATATCGGCCGAAGGTTTGCTGATTACCAATCATCATTGCGGTTTCTCCCAAATTCAGGCTCATTCCTCGGTGGATCACGATTACCTTACCAACGGTTTTTGGGCTATGAGCCGGCAGGAGGAGTTACCCAACCCCGGCCTCACTGTTCGGTTTCTAGTTCGGATGGAGGATGTTACAGCCCTTGTGCTTACCGGAGTTACCCCAGAAATGAAGGAGTCTGATCGCCAGTCTAAATTGTCGGACAACATCCGGGAATTGTCAAAAAAGGTAGAAGCCGAAGGCGTTGGCTATAAGGCGGTTGTTCGTCCAATGTACTATGGCAACGAGTATTACCTTTTCCTTTACGAGGAGTTTAGCGATGTCCGTTTAGTGGGTGCTCCCCCTGTATCCATTGGTAAGTTTGGGGGCGATACCGACAACTGGGTATGGCCCCGACATACTGGCGATTTTTCGATGTTTAGGATATACGCCGATAAGGACAATAAGCCTGCTCCGTATTCTGCCAGTAACGTTCCGTATAAGCCCAAAAAGCATCTTCCTATTTCGATGAAAGGCATTCAGGAAGACGATTTTACCTTGGTTTACGGTTTTCCAGGTCGCACCCAGCAGTTTATCACCTCGCATGCTGTGGAGATGCTGATAAACCAGAGTAACCCACATAAAATTAATTTGCGGAATACCCGCTTATCAATCTTTAACCATTACTCAGAGGCCAATGATACCATTCGGATTCAGTATGCAAGCAAGCATGCGCGCGTTGCCAATGCCTGGAAGAAATGGATTGGCGAAACCATTGGCTTGCGTCGGCTCGATGCTGTTGCAAAGAAACGCGAGTTGGAAAATATGTTCACGGCTTGGGCTAGTAAATCGCCCGAATTACAGAATAAGTACGGCGATTTAATGCCCACATTCAAGCGCCTATACAATGAGTTAACCCCTTTGTCGCTCATTGTTGACTATCGGAACGAGGCTGTTTATGCGGTGGAACTTGTCGATTTTGCATCCCGGTTCGATAGGGTAATAGCCGAGGCCGTTAAACCCAATCGCGACAATGAGGCATTCGAAATTGCTAAGAATAAATTGGTTACTTACGCCCGTCGTTTTTACAAAGATTTTAATATAAATGTGGATGTGGAGGTGTTTGCTGCGATGCTGAAGGCTTATCACGAGCAGATTCCTGCAGGCTATCAACCCGAGTTTCTGGGAAATCTTCACCAGTCCTGTCAGGGTAACTGGTTGCAGCTTGCCGGTGAGTTTTACAGCCAATCGGTTTTTGCGGACAGTGTAAGGGTGTTTACCCTACTTAATGATTTGGATAGCACCAGCGCTCGACACTTCCAGGCCGATAATATTTATGGCGTGTATGCCCAATTTGAGAATCAGTACATCGATAAGGTGGAATCGCGCTATTACCAGATATCCGATAGCCTTAACATTTTGTACAGAACCTATGTTGGAGGCTTAATGCGAATGCAGGCCGATAAACGATTTTTCCCCGATGCTAACTCTACCATGCGTTTTACGTACGGGCGTGTCGGCGGTTTTGAACCCAAGGACGGTGTGGTTTACAGCCACTATACAACCCTCGATGGGATTATCGAAAAATCAACTCAGGCTAATGTGCCCGATTATGTGCCGCCCGTTAAGTTAATCGATCTTTACCAGAAGAAGGATTTTGGCCAGTATGCTGTAAATGGTACCGTTCCTGTGGCATTCATCGGAACCAATCATACTACGGGTGGAAACTCGGGAAGCCCGGTAATAGATGCCAATGGCAATTTAATTGGCGTTAATTTCGATAGATGCTGGGAGAGCACCATGAGCGATGTGATGTTCGATCCCAATTACTGCCGTAACATAGCCCTCGATATTCGCTACGCGCTATTTGTGATTGACAAGTTCGCAGGGGCTGGGCATCTGTTGAACGAGATGAGTATTGTTCGGTAATTATCACATTATTTAATTTTAAAGGCCTGACTGTTAGCACTACAGTCAGGCCTTTTGCTTTAACGAGGGTTGATAAATCCCAATATTCCCGCGCTCTGTGGCAATTGGGTGTCTGCCTACAGATCATTATGGCTTTTTAGTTTCCAGCGATTAGGGGGGCGCATCTCCAGTGTCCATTTCGATTCACTGTTCTTTTTTGAAAAAATGATAAAAATCACTTTTTTATTCCGGGCATTGTTTTATATTTATACAAGTGAATCAGTTTGTTATAAATTTATCGTATGTTATTTATATAACAGTGTTATTTAAATAACAGTAATTACCCTTAAAACTTATCAATTATGGCTGAAACCAAAGAGTTAGTCAAAACACTTGCCGATCGGCATGGCCGAACCCGCGAGAGCCTAATCCCCATACTACAGGGCGTGGTACAGCAAGAGCGTTACATTTCCAGCGAGGCAATGACCGAGATTGCCCGTGAGCTCGATATTTCTGCGGCCAAGGTGTACGGAACAGCAACCTTCTACAGTTTTCTCGACACCCAGCCCCGTGGAAAATTTGTGATCCGTGTTTGCCGTACCATTTCCTGCGCTATGCGGGGTAAAAGCCTTATTATTCAGGAAATAGAGGATCTGCTCAAGATCAAGGTCGGCGAAACTACCCAGAATCGCCGTTTTACCCTGCTCGAAACCAACTGCTTGGGATGGTGCCACAAAGGGCCTGCCATGCTGGTGAACGACGAGGTGTACACCGAGCTCACCCCCGAGAGGGTTCGCGATATTATAAATGAGTATATGAATAAGTAAAGCATAGGAGAGTGTATCATGCCAAATAATTTTTTACGTCGCGTTGATCTCATCTTTGATGAGGATTGTAACCTTAAAGATGTCCTTAAATCAACGTACCAACGGAGTAACGATGATATTATTAACGAACTTCTCGAGTCGGGTCTTAAGGGCCGCGGTGGCGCAGGCTTCCCTACCGCCCTGAAATGGAAGTTTACCAGCGAACAGCCCGATGCCGATAAGTATATTGTTTGTAATGCCGACGAGGGGGAGCCGGGGACTTTTAAGGATCGTGAGATTCTGTTTAAGGTGCCCTTCAAGGTGTTTGGCGGGATGGCCATTTGCGCCAAGGTAATCGGCGCCAAGGAGGGTTTCCTCTATTTACGAGGCGAGTACCGATTCCTTTTACCCGAATTGGAGAATCAGCTTAAGGTTTTCCACTCGGCGCTGAATGACCTGGGTATCAATTTCACCATTAAGATAGTTATGGGTAGCGGAGCTTATATCTGCGGCGAGGAAAGCGCCCTTTTCGAGTCCATGGAGGGCGACAGAGGCGAACCTCGCAACAAACCCCCGTATCCCACAGTGTCGGGATTCCGGAAAAAACCCACCGTTATCAATAATGTGGAAACGCTGGTCTATTCCTTCATGATTTTCCGCTACGGTGCGCGTAAATTCAAGGAGTTGGGGACTGCCGATTCTCGGGGTTCTAAGGTGTTCTCCATTTCGGGCGATACCCCCAAGCCCGGTATTTACGAGTTGGAGCTGGGTATGACCGTTGAACAGTTTGTGGAGGAATTTGGTGATGGCGATACCAAAGCTGTTCAGGTTGGCGGTGCCTCCGGATTCTGTGTGCCACGCAAAAAGTTCAAGGATACCATTATTGGTTTTGAAGGTGTCCCAACCGGGGGCTCAATGATGCTTTTCAATAGTTCTCGCTCCATGTACAATGTGCTTAAGAATTATTTGGAGTTCTTCGAGGAGGAGTCCTGCGGCCAGTGTACCCCTTGTCGGGTGGGGTGTCAGCAGTTAAAACTTGGGATCGAAGCGGTTAAGAAGGGAGAGCGGCATGCGGTGTACCTCGATCAACTGCAAAAACTTGCCCAAACCATGAAAATTACCGCAAAGTGCGGATTGGGTCAGAGTGTTGCGAACTCATTCTTCTCCATTGTTGAGAACTTTAAGGAAGAGATGATATACTAACCTTTTTAAATTCCCGTAAAATGGCAAAAAAAATAAATCTCATCATAGATGGCATCCCTGTAACAGTGGACGAGGGAACAACCATTCTGCATGCTGCCAAGCAGCTTAATATCCATATTCCAACGCTTTGTTATCACGACGACCTTTGTGTGGCTGGGAACTGCCGCGTTTGCGTAGTTGAAATGAAGGGGGCGCGCACTCTTCCGGCTTCCTGCGCAATGCCTGTTGCGGAGGGTATGGAGATTATGACCAATACCATAAAGGTGCGTACAGCTCGGAAGCACATTATTGAATTACTCCTTTCGGAGCATAATGCGCAGTGTACCACCTGTTACAAGAATGGGAATTGTGAACTCCAGAGTCTCGCGGCCGAGTACAAAATATCCGAGCCCACATTTATCGATTTGGTACCGCTAAAAAACTATCAGATAGATGCGTTCTCTCCCTCAATTATTAAGGACGACAGTAAGTGTATCCGTTGTCAGCGATGCGTCCGCACCTGTGAGGAGCTTCAGCATGTGAGCGCGCTGGGGGTTGCCTACAAGGGCGATAAGATGAAAATTTCTACCTTTTTCGAGAACCCTATGTTCGAGGTGGTGTGTACCAATTGCGGTCAATGTGTGAATCGTTGTCCTACTGGAGCATTGGTTGAACGCAACTACATCGACGAGGTGTGGGATGCCATCTATAATCCCGATAAGCACGTGGTGGTTCAAACCGCTCCTGCCGTTAGGGTTGCCTTGGGTGAGGATTTAGGGGTACCCACCGGCGAAATTGTTACCGGCAAGATGGTTTCAGCTCTTCGTCGGCTTGGTTTCGATTCGGTGCTGGATACCGATTTTACTGCCGACCTTACCATTATGGAGGAGGGCTTTGAGCTCCTTGGCCGATTAAAGAAGGTTCTAGTTGATAAAGATTCCAGCGTTAAGCTGCCCATGACCACAAGTTGTTCCCCTGGCTGGATTAAATTTATTGAGCACACATACCCGGAGTACCTCGACAATGTGTCGAGTTGTAAATCGCCACAGCAAATGTTTGGGGCATTGGCTAAAACATACTATGCGCAGAAGCGCAATGTTGATCCGGCGAAAATTGTCTCGGTATCTATAATGCCCTGTACTGCCAAAAAGTTTGAGGCCGATCGTCCGGAGATGCGCTCCAGCGGGTTTAAGGATGTGGACTATGTGCTTACAACCCGCGAGTTGGCTGTTATGATTAAACAGGCTGGGATTGATTTTGGTGCCCTGCCGGAGTCGCGTTACGATAGCTTCATGGGCGAATCGTCTGGTGCTGCGGTTATTTTTGGGGCAACGGGTGGGGTTATGGAGGCCGCACTGCGTACAGCCTACGAGGTTGTTACGGGACGCGAAGTGCCGTTTGATGGACTGAATATTACCCCGGTTCGGGGCATGGAGGGTGTCCGGGAGGCCTCAATAAAGATTGAGCAAACCCAAGGCGATTGGAAATTCTTGGAGGGAGCTGTGCTCAAAACTGTGGTAGCCCACGGATTAACCAATGCCAAAAAGGTGATGGATGCGGTTAGGGCTGGCAAAGGCGATTGGCATTTTATTGAGATTATGGCGTGCCCTGGTGGTTGCTTGGGCGGTGGTGGGCAACCCATTCCAACCAGTGCAGAGATTCGGCAGAAGCGTGCCGATGCCATTTACCGCGAGGATGCCGGTAAAACTATCCGTAAATCGCACGAAAACCCTGAGATCGTATCCATATACCAGGAGTTCCTGCACGAGCCCAATAGTCATAAATCGCATGAACTATTGCATACGCACTATAAGGAGCGGCAGCGTTACTAGGTACGTTTTAAGAAAAGGGGCGATTGCCCCTTTTTGCGTATCATTCCGATCCCGTCTTGCGCATCACAGGGTATTGTTGTTAAACATATTCTACGAGAATCAACGGGCGGTGGTGGTGTAACTATTTTTTTAAATGTTAGTAGAATAACAAACACAAAAGTGGTACTTTTGCATTTGTTAATTATGTAACATAATTTATCTTTGTGTTAAGGATCAGATTATTCCCAAGTAATAGTAAACGTATGAAATTAGAAGAGCTTGTAGGGCACGTTGGCGGAAATGTAATATGCTGCAAAGAGGGGTTGAACAAGGAGGTGGAGTATGCATTTGCGTCGGATTTAATGAGCGATGTTCTTACCCTGAAAAATGAAAACCTGGTTTTGATAACGGGTTTGGCCAATATCCAGGCTGTTAGAACTGCCGAGATGTCCGATTTATCCGCCATAATTTTTGTTCGCAATAAGCGGGTAAGCGAAGATATGATTCGGTTGGCTCAGGAGAATGGCATTGTTTTGATTGAATATCCGGGCACAATGTTTCGGCTTTCGGGTATGCTTTACAACTTAGGCGTAAAACCTGTTTACTAGCGTGGCTAATGAATTTTGAATTTAAGGTACTGGGTGGCGATTTTGTGCGGGCTGGTAATGCGTCGAGCCAGGTTAAGAAAATTCTAAAACAGCTTAACGTTGATGCCTCAATTATAAAGCGCATTGTGGTTGCCCTTTACGAGGGCGAGGTAAACATTGTGGCCCATGCCTATAGCGGAGTGATTAAGGTGAATATCGATACCGAGCGGATTTTGTTGATGCTCGACGATAGTGGTCCTGGAATCCCCGATATCGGTTTGGCCATGCAGCCCGGGTTTTCTACAGCTTCGCCCATTGTGCGCGAAATGGGCTTTGGTGCTGGTATGGGATTGCCCAATATTAAGGATAACTCCGACGAGTTTAGTATATCGAGTGAGGTGGGGAAGGGTACACATCTCGAAATTTTAGTAAATTTGAAGGTAACTTAGATAATCAATATTTTGGAACAGGCTTTTTTCCATCATGCTCTTAAAATTCAAACCGATGTGTGCATTGGTTGCGCTCACTGTATGAGGGCTTGCCCCACTGAGGCCTTGAGGGTTAAAGGGGGAAAGGCCTATTTGCATAGCGACAGATGCATCGATTGTGGGGAGTGTTACCGTGTTTGCCCCACTGGTGCTATTATTGTTGAGCAGGACGATTTCCAGAATATTTTTAACTTTAAGCACCGGGTTGCCCTAATACCTTCGGTTTTGCTGGGGCAGTATCCCGATGATGTTACCACTGGAATGGTGGTTCAAGCTTTGCAAACTATTGGGTTTACTGAGGTTTTTGAGGTTGAGGATTCCGTTGAATACCTTATTCCGCAGATTAACGAGTACATTGCAAAAAATCAGAATAAAAAGCCTATTATTTCATCATTCTGTCCGGCTATTGTTAGGCTTGTGCAGGTTAAGTTTCCGTGGCTGGTGGGTAACCTTATGCTTTTGCGTCCACCGCTCGATTTAACCTCTTCGTATATTCGGAGTAAATACCGCGAGCAGGGAATTGATGAGTGCGAGGTTGGGGTTTTTTACATTACACCGTGTGCAGCCAAAATTGCCGCAATTAAGAGCCCTGTGGGTGAAGAAAAATCTGAAATTACCGGGGTTATTAATATGGATTTGATTTATAACCGAACGCTGCTCGAAATTAAGAAGAAGGCGGTGAACGGTGATGATGAGGTGTTTAACTCCCAGTTGACCTCTAAATGTATTACCTGGGCCCTAACCAACGGAGAGGCCTCGCATATTAACGGACGCAGTATGGCCATCGATGGCATCCATAATGTGATGGAATTTCTCGACAAGATTGAGAACGACGAGGTGGCGGGTGTCGATTTTTTTGAACTCCGAGCCTGCGACGAGAGCTGTGCTGGAGGAATTCTTACTGCAGGAAATCGTTTTTTAACTGCAGAGTTCTTGAGGAGCAGGGCTAAAGCCTTGGTCGAGACCAATCAGAATCAGGTTAATGCCGGTAAATTGATTCGCTATCAGCAGTACTTGGTGGGAAAAATCGATTTGGTCCGGGTTGAACCCCGATCGATGGTAAAGCTCGACGAGGATATGGCTAAAGCCATGAAGAAGATGGAGCGTGTTAATCGCTTGATGTGCTATTTGCCCGGTATCGATTGCGGGGTGTGCGGAGCGCCGTCGTGCCAAGCACTAGCCGAGGATATTGTGCAGGGCGAAGCATCTATTTCGCAGTGCGTATTCCTGCAGAAAAACATGGAGCAAAACAAACTGCACCCAGAGCATTCGTTCCGAATTATGAAAAAAATATGGGGCGATAATCGATTCCTGAAGGATTGCGATAAGCCCAATCAAAATAAATAACGATTAAGATATGACCGTTGCAGACATAGTTAGGGAGCTCGGCCTAAAAGTTTTTTCAGGCTCCGAAGGGCTTAATCAGGAAATTACCGGGGGATACACCTCCGATTTACTCAGCGATGTTATGGGTAATGCTGAGGCAGGTATGGTTTGGATTACCCTTCAAACCCATATCAATGTAATGGCCATTGCCTCGCTAAAAGAGCTATCGGCAATTATTCTGGTTAAGGGTTTTGAACCCGAAGTGAATACTTTACAGCAAAGTAACAATGAGCGTATTCCCATTTTGGGCACCAATTTACAGGCCTTTGAGGTTACGGGTAAACTTTACCAGTTGCTGAATCGGTAATGGGTTTGTACAGGGCCGATTTGCACATTCATAGTGTCTTATCTCCCTGTGGCGATTTGGAGATGAGCCCCGTGAATATTGTGAGTAAGGCTAAGGCGGTTGGGCTCGATATTGTTGCCATCACGGATCATAATTCAACCCTGCACTGCCCACTTGTTGTTGAACTGGCCCAAAAAGTTGGGATTTTGGCCGTGTGTGGTGCCGAAATTACCACCAAGGAGGAGGTGCATTGCGTTTGCCTTGTGGAGAACGAGGAGGCGCGTATTCAACTTCAGCAGTTTATTGAGGAGAACATGCAGCGGGTTCCCAATAATCCGGACATATTTGGCTATCAGGTTGTGGTGAACGAGCAGGAGGAGATTCTCCATGAGGTTGATTATCTTCTGCTGGGCGCTCTTTCGAAAGGGATCAATGAGGTGGAAGCTTTTGTTCATAGTATTGGCGGTCTTTTTATTCCAGCCCATGCCGATAGGCCAAAGTATAGCATTACCAGCCAGCTGGGTTTTGTCCCCCCCGATTTAAACTACGATGCCCTTGAGCTGTCGAGGCATACTACAGTCGAAAAATTCTTATCGGTCAACCCTTTTGTTACGCGTAAACGGTTCATAAGAAGTTCCGATGCCCACATGATCGATCAAATTGGGGCAATATACACGGATTTTGATATGACCGGTTTGAGTTTTTCTGCTCTAAAGGCAGCTATTCTGAATCTTGACTCGCTCTAGTGGCTCCCCAAAAAATAATATTAATTAGATGAAAGACTTATCGCTCCATATACTGGACATAGTTCAGAATTCGGTTGTCGCTCAGGCCACAATCATCTCAATTGGAATTGTGGTTGATAAAAAAAACGACTACCTTGGCATTACTATCGCCGATAATGGAAACGGTATGAGCCCGGCTTTACTCCAACGGGTTATGGATCCCTTTACGACCACCCGTACAACACGCAAGGTGGGTTTGGGGTTGCCCCTGCTTAAGCAAAATGCGGAGCGCACTGGGGGAAGCATGGATATTAAGTCCGTGGAGGGGCGTGGAACCGACCTGATGGTTGTGCTAAAACCTTCTCATATCGATTGTTTACCCATGGGCGATATGGCCGGAGTTGTAGCCATGCTTATATGCTCGTACCCCAATATCAACTTCAAGTTTTCGCATAGAGTAGGGGCTAACGAATTTGCCATTTCTACACCTGAACTGAAGGAGGCCTTAGATGGATTACCTTTGAATAGTCCCAGTGTTTATCCACTAATCAAAGAGTTGGTATCGTCAAATTTAGACGAATTACAAATAGGTGAATTAGGTTGAAAAACATAAAAACCAGTGTTATTAAATTAACAAGTAACAGTAATTTTGCAGACACAAAGAAAATTTAAGTTATTCAAACCAACCAAAATACACACAAATAGAATTAACCATGACGAAAGTTAAATCGTTGGCTGATCTGAAAAAAATGAAAGAAACCCTTCAAACTAAGATCGATATTAGGGAGAAGGGCGACGCATCAGAAAGCCTAGTACAAATCAAAGTGGCCATGGCCACTTGTGGAATTGCCTCTGGGGCAAAAGCCGTGATGGAGTTCTTGATGGAGGAGCTCGACAAAAGGGGAATTCAGGCAGTGGTTACTCAAACCGGCTGCATGGGTTACTGCTATGCCGAACCCACCATTGAGGTGAAGCTACCCGGCAAGGAGCCCGTTATTTTTGGGTATGTTGACAATAAAAAAGCCGATGATATTATTGAAAAATATATCAAGAATGGCGAATTGGTTGATGGCATCATCCCTACAAACTTTGAATCAATAGATAATAAATAACCCATCAGGAGGCATTTGTAATGGCAAAGTATAAAATGCATTTACTGGTTTGCGGAGGCACTGGTTGTAGAGCTTCCTCAAGCGATGCGATTGTAGAATCATTAAAATCGGAGTTGGCTGCCAATGGCCTGGAAAACGATGTGCAGGTAATTATGACCGGTTGCTTCGGTTTCTGCGAAAAAGGCCCTATTGTTAAGGTTCTTCCCGATAACACTTTCTACACTCAGGTTAAACCCGAGGATGCTGCCGAAATTGTTAGGGAGCATGTTGTGAAAGGTCGTAAAGTGGCTCGGTTGCTTTATACCGATCCCGCGAAGAACGAGCATGTTTCGGATTCGAAACACATGGGATTCTACCGCAAACAAATCCGTATTGCGCTGCGTAACTGCGGTTTCATCAACCCCGAGAATATCGACGAGTATATCGCTCGCGATGGGTATCAGGCTATCGGTAAGGCAATTACCGAGATGGATCCTCAGCAAACTATCGATATTATTAAAAAATCTGGTCTTCGCGGTCGTGGAGGTGGAGGTTTCCCTACTGGTCTTAAGTGGGAAATTGCTAGCAAGAATAAGGCCGATCAGAAATATGTGGTGTGTAACGCCGACGAGGGAGACCCTGGTGCATTTATGGACCGTTCAATCCTTGAAGGTGATCCACATTCTGTTATTGAGGCTATGTCGATTTGTGGATACTGTATTGGTGCTTCAAAAGGTTTGGTTTACATACGTGCGGAGTACCCTCTTGCCATTAAGCGATTAAAGGTTGCAATTGATCAAGCCCGTGAGTATGGTTTGTTAGGTAACAATATTTTAGGATCAAACTTCAGTTTTGATATTGAACTTCGTTATGGTGCTGGAGCATTTGTTTGCGGAGAGGAAACTGCTTTGATTCACTCAATGGAAGGGTTGCGCGGCGAGCCTACCGTTAAGCCTCCATTCCCTGCGGAGAGCGGCTATCTTGGTAAACCAACCAACGTAAACAACGTTGAAACTTTTGCCAACGTGCCTGTAATTATTCTTAAAGGTGCAGATTGGTACTCTTCAATTGGTACAGAGAAGTCTAAAGGAACAAAAGTGTTTGCGCTTGCCGGAAAAATCAATAACGTAGGTTTAATTGAGGTTCCAATGGGTATCACCCTTCGCGAGGTTATCTTCGAAATTGGTGGTGGTATTAAGAATGGTAAGAAATTTAAAGCAGTACAGACTGGTGGTCCATCGGGTGGATGCTTAACCGAGAAACACTTAGATACTCCTATCGATTTTGACAACCTTATCGCTGCAGGCTCAATGATGGGCTCTGGTGGTATGATTGTTATGGACGAAGACGACTGTATGGTTGCTGTTGCAAAATTCTATCTTGACTTTACAGTTGAGGAGAGTTGCGGAAAATGTTCGCCTTGCCGTATTGGTAACAAACGTCTTTACGAGACACTTGAAAAGATCACAAAAGGTGAGGGAACAATGGAGGATTTGGATAGGCTGCGTAATCTATCGCAAGTTATTAAGGATACGGCGCTTTGCGGTTTAGGCCAAACATCTCCAAACCCGGTTCTTTCTACATTAGATAACTTCTACCATGAGTACTTGGCTCACGTTAACGATAGAAAGTGTCCTGCTGGTCAGTGTAAGTCGTTAATGCAGTATGTAATTGATCCTGAGGCTTGCGTTGGATGTACAGCATGTGCTCGTAACTGTCCCGTTAATGCAATCAGCGGTGAGCGTAAAAAACCTCATGAAATTGACACTGCAATTTGTATCAAGTGCGGTGCATGTATTGAGAAATGTAAATTCAATGCTATTAGCATTCAATAATTAGGGGTGAACAATGGAAACAGTAAAACTTACAATAGATAATAGAGAGATAGAGGTACCCAAGGGTACAACTATTTACAAAGCGGCTAAAAGTTTAGGAATAGACATTCCTGTTCTTTGCTACATGGATTTACATGACCTTAAGGTTGAGAATAAACCCGCTGGCTGTAGAATTTGTGTTGTAGAGGTTGAAGGACGTAGAAATCTTGCTCCTAGCTGCTCTACCGACTGTATGAATGGCATGGTGGTTAAAACTCATACTACCCGTGTTATCAACGCTCGTCGTACAGTTATGGAGTTAATCCTTTCGGATCACCCAAAGGATTGCCTAACATGTCCTAAGAGCGGCCACTGCGAATTGCAGGATATTGCGGTTCGTCTTGGAATCCGCGAAATTCCTGGTCAGGAATTTGCCGAAATGTCAACCTATAAGAAGGACTTTTCCCCTTCAATTATTCGTGATGTGGACAAGTGTATTATGTGCCGCCGTTGCGAAACCATGTGTAACGATATTCAAACCGTTGGTGCGCTAAGCGCTGTTAACCGTGGGTTTATGTCGGTTGTTGCTCCTGCTTTTGAGCAAGATTTGGAGAAATCACCTTGTACATTCTGCGGACAATGTGTGGCAGTATGTCCTACTGGCGCTTTAACCGAGGTTGACCATACTGCTAAAGTTATTCGTGCATTATCCGATCCTACCAAGACTGTTTTGGTGCAAACTGCTCCTGCGGTTCGTGCAGCACTTGGCGAAGAGTTTGGCCTAAAACCCGGAACTTCAGTTACCGGCAAAATGGCTGCAGCATTGCGTAAAATAGGCTTCGATTTCGTTTTCGATACCGATTTTGCCGCCGACCTTACCATTATGGAGGAGGGTACTGAGCTATTGGATCGCTTGACCCGTCATTTGAATGGCGATAAGAGTGTACGACTCCCAATTCTTACCAGCTGTTGCCCTGCTTGGGTTAACTTCTTCGAGACAAACTACAACGATATGCTCGATGTGCCCTCAAGTGCAAAGTCGCCACAGCAAATGTTTGGAGCAATTGCCAAATCGTATTTTGCTGAGAAGTTAGGGAAAAAACGTGATGAGTTGGTTGTGGTTTCGGTTATGCCCTGCTTGGCCAAGAAGTATGAGTGTCAACGCGATGAGTTTAAGCATGATAACAATCCCGATGTGGATTACTCCATATCAACCCGTGAGCTTGCTCATTTGATTAAGTCGTTCAATATCAATTTTGTTGATTTGGCCGATGAGGATTTCGATCGTCCGTTGGGAGAGTCAACCGGTGCTGGTGTTATTTTTGGTGCAACTGGTGGTGTTATTGAGGCTGCTGTTCGTACTGCGTACGAGGTTCAAACTGGAAAGCCACTACCTAAGGTAGACTTTACTGAACTTCGTGGTATGGATGGTATTCGTTCTGCTACTATCGATTTCAATGGTCTTCCAATCAATATCGGAATTGCACACGGCTTAGGAAATGCACGCAAACTTCTTGACGATGTTCGTGCAGGCAAAGCAAACTACCACGCAATTGAAATCATGGCATGTCCTGGTGGATGTATTGGTGGTGGCGGTCAGCCTCTGCACCATGGCGATTCATCGATAATTAAGGCTCGTATGGCTGCAATTTATCGTGAGGATGCTGGTAAGACTATCCGTAAGTCGCATGAAAACCCATACATCAAGCAATTGTATGAAGAGTTCTTGGGTAAACCAATGAGCGAGAAAGCTCATCATCTGCTTCATACACATTACTTTAAGAAGGGTAACAAGGATATTTTCATTTAATTGAGGGAGGAATAATCAATGTCACATATAAAAGTTGAGCTTAAGCCCGAGCAGATTGCCAAAATTCAGGAGATCTGTAAATCGTTCAAAAACGATGCCGGTGAGCTAATTAACGTGTTGCACAAAACCCAGGAAACTTTCGGGTATCTCCCTGCTGAAGTTCAGGAGGTTATCGCTGCAAATTTGAATATTTCGGTTGCTAAGGTATACGGGGTTGTAACATTTTACTCGTTCTTTACCATGCTGCCAAAAGGAAAACATCCCATCAGCGTGTGCACAGGTACAGCCTGCTACGTTAGGGGTGCCGAAAAAGTACTGGATGAGTTTAAGCGTGTACTCAATATTAAGGTTGGCGAAACCACACCCGATGGTAAGTTCTCGTTAAGCTGCCTACGTTGCGTGGGGGCTTGCGGATTGGCTCCTGTTGTGCTAATCGGCGAGAAGGTTTACGGTCGTGTTTCGCCCGATGGTGTTAAGGACATCATTAAGGAGTACGAGGAGTAGTATTTAACGCACAATACCTGTTCGCTCGGGTATTTGTTTAGGTTGGTTAAGCGAAAAGGTTGCCGTTTTATGCGGCAACCTTTGTTTTTATGCTTTAGTTCGATGCGTAATTGTAGTCAACGTAAGGATTGCCGTAGTAGTACTTGTTGCTAGCCACAGCCCGGATGGCTTTTTCGAGGCTTTTGAACGCTTTCTGGTTTCGGATATACCCCATGGCTCCGGTTTCGATTATTGCCATTAGGTATCCCATCCCGTTGTACATCGATACCAGGATGACCTTTAGGTGGGGGTGCTTGGTTTTATCTATCTCGTAGGTTCCTGTAAACCCGTTAATAACAAGCCACTGGTTGTCGATGAGCGCAACGTCAATAGGAATTCGCTTAGCCAGATTAACAAACTCTTCATCATCCTTTGCCTCGCCAACTATTTTAAAATCGGGGATCTGCTCAAGGAGGAATCGAATTGCTCTTCGATAATCGTCGCTACCATTCACTATTGCAATTCTTATGTCTTCCATGATTGTAGTATTATTTATTTACAAAAGTAGATTGAATTAAGCCCTTTTTTTAGGGTTTAAATACTACATATACAGATTAATACACCCATTTTTCGATGGATATTTATACCCCGAGGGCATGGGTATAACTACCCAGTTTTCGAAGAATTAAAAAAGGCCATTGCAATTTTGCAACAGCCCTTTTGATGTGAAGTGATTGTTAGAAGCTTTCAAACTCGCTATCGTTGTCCTTCATCTTCAGGTTTATACCCTTGGTGTTCTGTATGGGAGGTTTTGGTTTTGGGGTTTTTGGATTTTTTGGGGCTATTTTTGGGGTGTTCAGCTGGCTCGATATGGTGGCCGTTTTATGCACCTCAACCTTTTTTGTGTGGGCGATATCCACCTTGAAGAATGCGATCATCTCTTTTAGCTGTTGAGCTTGGCTGCTCAGCTCCTCGGAATTGGTGGCCAACTCTTCGCTTGCTGCTGCATTCTGCTGGGTAACGCTGTTTAATTGCTGAATTGCCGAATTGATTTGCTCCGATCCAGCGCTCTGCTCGTTACTGGCGGCTGATATTTCCTGAACCAGTTTGGCCGTTTTTTCGATCTCAGGGACAAGGTTTTCCATCAATCCCGACGCGCTCTCCGTGATATGTACGCTCTTGGATGCAAGGGCTACAATTTCATCGGCGGCAATCTTACTTCGTTCCGCTAATTTTCGCACCTCGGCGGCTACTACTGCGAACCCACGTCCATGCTCACCAGCCCTGGCAGCCTCTACGGCGGCATTAAGAGCCAGTATGTTGGTTTGGAAGGCAATATCGTTGATAATATTAATTTTATCGGCAATATTGCGAATGGATACTAAACTTTCCTGTGCTGCAGTTCCTACTTTTTGAACGCCTTGCGATACGTTTACCGATATTTTATCGGCTTGCTGCGAGTTCTCTGTATTTTGCTGAATATTGGCGGCCATTTGCTCCATGGAGCTGCTCACCTCTTCGGTGCTCGATGCCTGCTCGCTGGCTCCTTGCGATAGCTGCATGGATGCCGAGCTTACCTCGTAGCTGGCAGCCGATATGCTGTCGGCTCCGGTCATGATATTCTCCACAATATTCTTTACCTTGGTTATCATTTCGCGGAGCGATTCGGCCAATTCGCCAATTTCGTCCTTTTGGTATATGTCAACCGTGGCCGTTAAATCGCCCTTTGCAACCTTGGCCGCAAATTCAACCCCTTTTTGCAGGGCGTTTACTACCGATCGGATCATCGTGCGAAGCACTAACACAACCAGAAGAACTGATATTACAGTAACAATAACCAGGGTTATACGGATCTTGTTCAGCACTTTATTCATCTCCGATTCGTAAAACGACACCGCAACGTACGAGTCGATGGGCTCGAAGTACGATACGTACTGTATTTTGTTTTTCCCTTCCCAGTTGTATTCAGCTCTGATGATGTCTCCCTTTTTATTCTTCGCTTCTTCCATTAGCCCAAAGTAGGATTCTTTGCCTATGTTGACGCCCACGCTTTTGGGATGTACTATTATATCGCCCTTGCTATCTACAACAAACGTGTAGCCGGTGTTGAAGTATTGTTTTTTGTTGAAAATTGCTTGAATGTTGCCCATATCTTTTTCGGGCATTCCCACGTACAGCATACCTTTTATTTCGCCATTAATCTTCAAGGGTTCGTAGGTTGTAAGGTACCAGTTGTCCACAACCCATGCCCGACCCGAGAAGGATTGCCCTTTGTCGATAGCCTGCGCAACCGGACTGTTGGATGGAATGAATGTGCCAATAGCTCTACTTCCGTCGGAGTTCTTAACATTTGTAGATATTCTGAGGTAGCCCTGTGGAATCTTCTGAAAAATTGTGGCTGTTTTCACATTCATGGCGCTAATAGCATCTACCATTTCAAAGTTATTCTGCAGTGTTTTGCCATTGAGAGCCCATTTTCTTACCGATAGCCTTTCGGTTGCCCCTGTTTCCTGATTTTTGGCTTCAAAATCGATGTATTCCGATGTCGATTCCTGTATGGAGCCTTGTCGTAACAGGTAGTTTTGGGCAAGATGCATGGATAGTTTTACCTTTTCAGAGCTTGCCTGCAGATCCACGGCTATAATCTCCACAAGATCTGAAACCTGCTCGTTCATCCGGTCGTCAGTAGTTTCCAGGATCTGTTGCTGTATCATATTATTGGCAATAAAACCAAATACTACGAAGGCAACAACTACAAACCCGCTCATTATTGCATTTAGGCGGATTCCGATTTTAATGTCATTCATCTTTTTCATAGGTAGAGTGTTTTATTTGGGTTATTGTTTGTTTTAAAATTAATTGAAAGTATTTCAAATTAACTGGTTAACTAAGGATCGGTTATTTTTAAACGAATGTATGAAAATAAATTTAAATAGCAAATCGTAACTATAATTCAATTATGAATGTCCGTTTTACTGCGATTTGCTGATTATTTCATTTCATCGCAGTGGCGTTTTAATTTATAGTTTGCCGTAGTAGTGCTTGTTGCTTGCAACCGATCGGATGGCTTTTTCGAGATGTGTAAAAACATCTTCCTTTTGGATATATCCCATGGCTCCAGCCTCAATCATGGCTCGCAGGTTTTCCATATCGTTGTGCATCGATAGGGCAATAATCTTCAGGTAGGGGTAGTGTGTTTTCGCAATTTGATAGGTTGCCGATATGCCATCCATCTCGGGCATTTTTATATCCATAAGGGCTATGTCGATGGAGCTGTTCTTGGTTAGCTCTACGAACTCTTTTCCGTTTTGCGCTTCGCCTACTATTATAAAATCGGGAATTTGCTCCAAGAAGAATCGAGTAGCTTTTCGGAACTCTGCGCTATCGTCTACTATTGCAATTCGTATTGGTATCATAATCGTAGTTTTTTCTACTGATACAAAATTACATTGGCATGTGCCCCTTTTTTAGGGTTTAAATACTATAAATCGCAATTAATTATACCCATTCTGTCGTGTGTTCAATACCATGTCTGTATGGGTATTTATACCCATACAGACATGGATCGATCATTTTCCGCTTGCGATTGGTTTGCTCTTTTTTGTATTGCATTGTCTCTATTTTTGGGGTGTTTCTCTTTTCTTTATGTTAAAAAATTATTAAATTGTAAAGCCTAATGGTAAGCGATAATCCCTTGCAGATGTTTGATGAGGCTCCTAAATCTGTAGTTCCCGATGAGTTTATTCGGGATGCTGAAATTCAACGAATAGTGTTTCAGCATGCCGCTATTGCCATTCTGCTGCTTAAGGATGGGCGCATTGTTGATTGCAATACCAAGGCCGAGGAGCTCTTTGGCTTTAGTTGGAGTAGTATAATTGGGCATTCGCCCATCGATTTTTCACCGCGGTACCAGCCCGATGGGCTGCTTTCGCGTGATAAGATGAATGCGATCTTTGAAACATCTCATCCGTTTGGTGTCCCATTTAAGTACGAGTGGGTGTACGAGAATTCGGCCAAGGAGCAGTTTATCTCCAACGTTAGCATTAATACCTTTTACATTTACAACGAGCAACTGATTATTCAATTTTTATCCGATATTACTGATTATAAGCGGAATATCGCTGAATTAAATATGTGCCGATCCGATTTGGAGGGACTAGTTGCCGAACGCAACCAGAAGCTGATTGATTTAAATCAGCAGTTGTCATTAACCGTTGAGGAACTGAATGTTACCAACTCGGAGTTAAAACTCACCAACGATGAACTTAATAAGGCATTGGTCGATTTGCATCGCGAGGTGAATATCCGTAAGGAGTTACACGATTTACTGAATGCCAATCAGGAAAAATTTAAGAGTTTTATCGATCAGTCTGTTGAGGGGATTTCGATTATTGATATGGATTCCAATATTGTGGAGTGGAACAAATCGCTTGTCGCAATTAGCGGGTTATCCTCCGACGATGCAATTGGGCGAAAGGTGTACGATGTGGAGTATGAGTTTTTACCCTTGGGTAGAAAGAATCCCGAAACGTACCGGAAGATTAAAACCGAAACCTTAAAGTATATCCGGAGTATCGCGAAGCAGGATTTGCGCACGATGGAGGGCGAGGTTCAACTCGCTAGCGGTGAAGTTAAATTTGTTTCCGCTGTTTTATTCCCAATCAAACTATCCAAGAGTTTCCTTATTGGGCGGCTAACCCGTGATGTTACCCGGCTGAAGAATGCCGAAAAGTCATTGAAAGAGTACCAGGAGAACCTGGAGCGTTTGGTGGATGAAAAAACCAGCGAAATAAGCAAGCTCTCGAGCCGTTATATCGAAATATTTAACAATACTTCCGACGGCATTGCCATTGTGTCCAGCAATTATATACTACTCGAGGCCAATCCAGCATTGCAACGCATGCTGATGATGGAGGCGGAGGAGTTGTATTCCGGGCAGGTGTTCGACAGCATACCCCAATCGTACCATTCCGATATCCGGAAGATGATTGGTGCTCTTTTCCGCAACGAGGGGTATGGTAATATCGAGATTGAGTTAATTAACTCAAACGGCGAAAAAATACCGGTGGAGCTTAGCGCCAATTTAATTGATTATCAGGACGACAAGGCTGTTCTATCCATTCTTCGCGATGTGCGCGAACGTAGGGCTACCGAGAAGCTTATTATCCGAACCACAATCGAGGCCGAGGAGCGGGAGCGTAGCCGGTTGGCTGCCGATTTGCACGATGATATTGGCCCCTTGCTGGCCAGTCTTAAAATGTACGTGTCGGTGCTTCAGCAACGCCTTGAGGATACCAAGCATGTGGAGATTATTGAGGTTGTTCAAAAGTTGATCAAGAGTTCCATTGAAAATGTGCGTACAATATCGAATAATATAAGCCCCCATCTTATTGAGCGGTTTGGGCTTATTGCGTCGGTTCAGGCCGAGATAGATAACCTCAAACTGTTGATCCCTATCGCTTTCTCTACCAATTCGGTGGGGGTGAAGTTTGATAAGCAGATCGAGATAATTATTTACAGAATATTGAAGGAGTTGATCAATAACACTCTAAAATACGCGCATGCCAGCGAGGTGAAACTTGCCATTAACTATGCGAACGCCTCCATTTGCGTGGAATACGCCGACGATGGTGTGGGTTTTGATACTGCCCGGGTGGTGATTGATAAAAATTCCGGTCATGGGCTTGCCAATATCGATAACCGCATCAGGAGTATAAATGGAAATTACACCATTAAAACATCGCCGGGGAATGGATTTTTGTTTATATTGGAAACGCCAATTAATGTTAGATAGCTATGGATACCAAAACAGCTATAATTGTTGACGATCATAAAATCTTCCGGGAAAGCCTGGCCTTTATGCTTGCAAATCAGGGGAACATTCAGGTGGTGGCTCAGGCCGATAATGGGCGCGAGTTTCTCGAACTCCTGAAAATCTCCAAGCCCGACATTGTGCTTCTGGATATTGAGATGCCCGTGATGGATGGCGTAGAGGCTACCCGCCAGGCAGTGTTACTTTACCCCGATATCAAAATCCTCATCCTCTCGATGCATAAGGACGAGGAGTTTTACAGCTCCATGATCGATCTGGGCGTTAAGGGTTTTATACTGAAAGAGTCCGACTCCTCGGAGGTGAAGAAGGCTATCGACGAAATTCTTGACGGCAATCTTTACTTTTCGCAAGATTTATTGGTTAGCATGATTAAGAAACGCAAGGACGTTAAAAATATTGACCTTACACAGCGCGAAAACGAAGTGCTGGCGCTAATTGCCAAAGGCCTATCCAATTCCGAAATTGCTGATAAACTATATATTAGTGCGCGTACAGTTGAAAAACATCGAGCCGAACTATTGCTGAAAACCGAGTCGAAAAATTCCATCTCGCTGGTTGTTTACGCCATTAAAAACGGACTAGTATCCATCTAGCGGGAATATATCATACCCTCACCATCCATTAATGGTAGGTGTTTTGCGGTAACTTTACCCTTTTAGGGTTGCGCTTATTTCATGAAACTGGCAGTGATAAAATCCATGTAACTGTCGGCGTGTTGCCCATACTTTTCTACCCCTTTGTCCGAGATCTTGTAGGTGCATTTTTCGCCTTCCTTTGTCGAGAATACAACTCGATGTTGGGAATTGTCATCCTCCACCATTATCACTTCAACAAGATTGTCGGCTCCTTTTACCGATAGTGGTGCGTGGCAAATGGGGCAGCGATATTCAAGCGATTCGCCAGGCGTAATTTTGAACGACGGATTGGCAATGTACGCGTAGTCCCCCAGAACAGGACTGAATAGTATCAATCCACCTTCATGGTCTTTATTTTTCACGTTGAATACTACGTGACTGCCCACGCTCAGATACCCTAAGCACTTTGGACATAAGAAATCGGTTTTCATGGCATACCCTCCTTATTTTTAGTTGAGTGCTTGTTCTTCTTTATTCGTTAAATTTTTGATTTTGTTGCCTTTTCGGTGGTTAAATATTTTTTACTATCCTGCGCAAGTTTTTTTAAACCAAAGGGTCATATCTGTAGTTTAATTACTGACGATATTAATTTTTAGTAAAAGGAAGTACTTATGGTTAATCGATTATTATTTATCCTATTGCTGTTCGTTTCGCTTGTTTACAGTTTTGGGGCTTACTCGCAGGAGAGGATGCAGGGTAGGGGGAGCGCGAATTTTGATATGAGCAACTTTGCCGGTGCAATTAGAGGGCAGGTGGTGGACTCGTTGTCGCAGGTAGGCGTTGAGTTTGCCAATGTTGCGCTATACCGTCAACGCGATTCATCGCTGGTAACTGGCACGATGACCGACGAGAAGGGTAACTTTGTGATTGATAAGGTTACTCCGGGTCGATTCTACCTGGTGGTTAAATTTATTGGATTTAAAACCCGCGTGTACAGTGGCGTTGCAGTTTCGCCCCGGAACCCGCAGGTGAATGTAGGTGGAATTAGCATACTGCCAGCGTCGGAGAATATCGACGCCGTGGTTGTTACCGGCGAAAAACGCATGTTGCAGTATAATCTTGATAAAAAGATTGTTAATGTTGATAAGGATATTGCCACCCAGGGTGGAACCGCCCTCGATGTTTTGCAGAATGTTCCCTCCGTGGATGTGGATAACGACGGGAATGTTAGTTTACGAGGCAGCACCAATGTTAATATTTTGCTCGATGGGCGTCCCTCTAACCTGACCAGCCTCGACGAGCTCCCCGCACAAATGATGGAGAGTGTTGAGATTATAACAAACCCCTCGGCACGTTACGATCCCGATGGTATTTCGGGTATTATCAATATTGTGTTAAAGAAAGAGAAAGAGCCCGGTTATAACGGTATGGTTAGCATTATGGCCGGAACTGGCGATAAATACAACGGCTCGGTTAGCCTAAACTGGTATAGGGATAAGGTAAACGTTTTTGCTAACTATAATTTTAGGAAGATGCGTATGGAGACCTTCTCCAATACCAATCGAGTTACCGTTGTGGGTGAGGATTCCACATTGTTGGATCAGGATCAGGATGGATTGAGAAATGGCTTTTTCAACAACGTGCGGGCCGGGGTGGATTACTCCCTGAACTCCAAAAATACAATTTCGTTAAGCGGAACCCTCAACTTAAGAGATTTCGAGGGTGATAATTATACTCTATCAACAACCAACTTAACCACATCCGAGAGTAGGCGTAGTACCATCAGTAATAACGATAACATTGGAAAGGAATTGGCCCTTAACTATAAGCGCACCTTCGATAAACCGGGGATGGAACTTACTGCCGATGTGTTTTACTCGCGGCGCGATGGCGATGATAAAAGTGATATAAACGAGGTGAATATTAAGAATTTGGTGACGAGTTATTTGTCTGAGCGATCCATAACCGATAGCTGGACGAATACTGTAACATTTCAAACCGATTTTGTTACACCCATTGGCAATGGGGGGCGCCTAGAGTCGGGTTTGAAGGGGATGGTGCGCAGTAGTAGTGCCGATTACCGTTACGAAACCTTCGATGCTTCGGCATGGAATTTGGATTTAACCCGTTCCAACCATTTTGTTTACGATGAGCAGATTTATGCGGCTTACGGTATTTACTCCAATACCTTTGGGAATGGGAAGTACAGCTATCAGCTGGGTGTACGCGTAGAGGATCAGATTACAAAATCGACCCAGCGGGCAACTGGCGAGGTTTTCGATACTAGCCGTGTTAATCTTTTCCCCAGTGCTCATATCCGATGGGAGCCCAATAGTATCAATAGTTTTCAGGTATCGTACAGCCGACGGGTTAATCGCCCCTGGTCCAGTACGCTTAATCCGTTCCTGAATACGTCCGACAGGTACAATTGGTCCAGGGGTAATCCCTACCTTGAGCCGGAGTTTACCTCGTCGCTCGATTTTAGCTATAGCATGAATTATCCAAAAACCAAGGTGAGCGCTTCGGTGTTCTACCGCGATACTCGTAACGGCTTTTCCCGGAAGGTGCAAACTGTCGATTCTGTAACCACGCTTTCAACCTATATCAATTTATCGCATAACGAGAGTGTAGGGATCGAGGGCGTTATAACCCAGAATATTACTAAATGGTGGCGTTTGAATGCCAATTACAGTTACTTCTATACAAAGCTACATGGCGATGTGGTGCAGGACGCCAACGAGGGTAAGGCTTGGACTGCTAAATTTACTTCACTTTTTACCATCGCCAAGGGAATCGACATTCAGGTAAACGGGAATTACCGCTCGCCTGTAATTTCGGCTGGGGGCTCGGGTCGTGGCTTTCACATGATGGGAGGCGGTGCGCAGGGCGAAACTCAGGAGATGTACTGGTTCGATTTGGGCGCCAAGATTAACGTGCTTAAAAATAAAGGGACAATTAGCCTAAGGGTGAGCGATATTTTTAAAACGCAAACATATAAAACCAAAACATGGGATACTAATTTCAGCTCGTACAGCGAGATGGGACGCGAAAGCCGCGTATTCTTCGTTGGGTTCTCGTATAAGTTGAATAATTATAAGATGAAGCGCGAAAAGACGTCTGATTCCGATGAGTTTGTTGATGATTTTGAGTAGTGTACATACTTTAAATACTCTGTAAGGTCTAGGTTTCTTTTGGGATAGTGTGGCTTTACGAGTTTCTAGAGATGTTTATTTGAAAAAAAACGGTGGGGTTCTCAGATTGCTGAGAACCCCACCGTTTTTATGTTATGCCGAATTAGAAACTGTTTATACAGTCGTCAACGCTCTCGCGAATGTCGAACACGCTCTGTAGCTGGAGTAGTTTGATTAGTTCCATAACCTCGGGCGTGATATTGCATAGCTTTAACTTCGAACTATTGTTTTTGCAATGCCTTAGTACCGAGAGGAGCATTCCAAACCCTGTACTGTCGATGTAATTAATCCCATTCAGGTTGAGCGTAACCTTTGAGTTTGGGGTGATAAGTTTTATAATTTCACTTTTGATTTTTTGGGTAACGGTTACATTTAGCTTGTTGTCGTTGCTGAATGATATTACCATTACATCGCCAATTTTTTCAAAGTTTATCATACGGCTGAGTTTTATGGTTAAATACTTTGAAGTATATCATTTAATTCACTTACGGCTTCGGTGGTGATGCGTTTGAATCTTTCAATAAAATCAGGGTATTTGTGGATATTCTTCCCGGTTTGAGCCAGATTTTCCAGTTTTTTCATATCCGACGATAGTTCCGCTATTCCCATCATGGCTACGGAGTTCTTGATTTTGTGGGCAAGCTTCCCTAACGAAACGTAATCCTTGTTTTGGTAGTAGTGATCCATTTGTTCGGAAAAAACAGGAATTTGGCTGATGAAAAGAAATATTAGATCCCGCATCAGATCATTATTCCCTTCCGATATCTCCTTAAGTACATCTAGATTCACATGCTTGTACCCATTCATGGCAATATTTTGTATTCCAGACATGTAAGTTACGCTATTTTAATTTACACCTTACCAAATATAATAAAAAATAGTTAGGTACAATTAAAAAAAACGACTTTTGTTGCTATTCCCAATTTTTTCTTCGCTACGATTATTCGTGCTGTATTTTTCACTCTTTCTATTTTGCAGCGCTTAGTGTATGTGAATTCTGCTGTTTGTTATAGTTTTTTTGCGGAGTAGCGTTCCTGTGCCCTTGCAATTAAATGCTAAAAAACACATAGGTCGGTTTTAACAAATGGGTGGCTAACGCAAAACCTTACAATAAAATCACTAGTTTTGCATAAAACATTATTCGTTTAATCAAAAAAAAATAAATATGAAAACTACCGCATTTACAAAGTATCACATCGAGCTTGGTGCCCGTATGGCCGAGTTTGCTGGATATAATATGCCCATTGAGTATTCGGGTATTAACGATGAGCATATCGTAGTACGTGAGAAAGTTGGCGTTTTTGACGTGTCGCATATGGGTGAGGTTTGGGTTAAAGGCCCTAAGGCCCTAGAGTTTCTCCAAACCATCACTAGCAACGATGTGTCGGCATTGACCGATGGAAAAGTTCAGTACAGCTGTCTTCCCAATGGAAAGGGCGGTATTGTTGACGATTTGTTGGTTTACCGGGTGAATGCCGAAACCTATTTCTTGGTTATCAATGCGGCTAACATCGATAAGGATTGGAGCTGGATGTGCGAGCAGGGGAAGAAAATGGGCTTAACCGTTGGCAAAGAGCTCTACAACGCTTCCGATGAGTTTGCACAGCTTGCAGTTCAGGGGCCATTGGCGCTAAAAGCCATGCAGAAATTGACCTCGGCAAGCGTTGAGGATATGGAGTACTATACCTTTAAGAAGATTCCCTTTGCAGGTATCAAGGAGGTTATTTTCTCCACAACTGGCTATACCGGTGCTGGTGGATGCGAAATTTACTGCGCCAACGAGGATGCCGATAAGCTATGGAAGGCTGTTTTTGAGGCTGGTGCCGAGTTTGGTATTAAGCCCATCGGCCTTGGTGCTCGCGATACGCTTCGCCTTGAGTCGGGTTTTTGCCTTTACGGACACGATATCGACGACTCCACCTCGGCTATTGAGGCCGGTTTGGGATGGATTACCAAGTTTGCTCCAGGAAAGAACTTTATTGATCGCGCTCTTTGGGAGAAACACAAGAACGAGGGAACTGATCGCCGCCTTAAAGGGTTTATTATGATTGATCGTGGTATTCCCCGTCAGCACTACACCATTTACGATGCTCAGGGTAACGCGATTGGTGAGGTTACATCAGGTACCATGTCGCCTATCAGCAAACAGGGTATTGGTATGGGGTATCTGAAAAAAGGGTTCTGGAACGATGGAACCGAAATTTTTATCGGAATTCGCGATAAAAAATTGAAGGCTAAAATTGTGAAGGCTCCATTCCATTTGGCAAAGTAATTTATTTGTATAGTAATGTAAAGTAGGCTGGTAGTACAACCAGCCTACTTTTTTTTCGATTTTCAGGGCGGTACTGCTAAGCTACGAATTGAATTTTAAATGATTCATTCCTTTACGAATCGAAATAATAATCATCCGATATGCGGTATATCGATTGGAATTGCTAACTTTAAGTATTGAATTGTAACTGGTTTTTTTATTATGAAGTTATATCCTGCTTTTATCAGTCGATTGGTATTATTAACCTGCTGCTATTTATCTTATATATTTTTACTAGCGGTGGCTTGCTCGGGTCCGGGAGCGGAGAGCGATCCTCGTAAAGAGGCTTTGGACTCATTGTACGGTAGAGCCGCCGATTCCATGGAGCAAAACCCTGCCTATGCAAGGGGGGTGTTGCAGCGGGCCATTGAGTTGTCGACCGATAGCATGGACTATTATCGCATTTATTCGGGCTTGCTACAAACCTATATACGTGTTAATAATTACGATACGGGCTATGTTATGGCCAAACGCTTAATCCGTTTCTGCGATAGTCAGGAATCATCCAAACTGTTGAATTCCCTTCGTACCGAGGGTTTTAACTATTTAGGGATTTGCCACGGGCAGATGCATCATGTTGATTCGGCAATTTACTACTACCGTTTGGCTGTTCAGCATGTGCTGCATTCCGATAAGCCTTCGCGAATGCCCGATATCTACATCAATTTGGCCGACATCTACCTTCAGCGGGCCGATTATGTGAATGGTGTGTACTGCTACCGTCGGGCGCTTGCTGTTAGCGATTCGATGGGGATAATGCACACTCAACGATTCCCTGTTTATTTTGGGTTAGGTCAGGCGTATTTTGGCCTGGGCGATTACGATTTGGCCGATACCTATTTTAGTAGTGCCGAGCAGGAGCTGGAGGGGCGCACGTTAACCGAAAAGTTTACGTTTTGCAACAATCGGGGAAATTACTACTACTACAAAGGCGATTATTCTGCTGCGCTGCCTTGGTTTCAGAGGGCTAGAGCCTTGGTATTGCCCGGTGGGTATCAGTTTCATATTAACCTATGCGAGGGGAATTTGGGTGATATTCATTGCAAGTTGAACCAGTTCGATTCCGCGCATTACTATCTCGACAGGAGTTACACCTATTTTAAATCGATTAACCACTACGTTTTTATGTATTACATTGCCACGGTGAATGCCGAACTTGCGTTAAAGCAGGGGAATTCCGATTTGGCTCACCGGTGGTTACAGCGCTATAGCTCCCATCAGGGGGTCGATCCGCAGATAGTGTCGCTTCGGAATAAGTTTTTGCAGGAGTACTACCATACTACTGGGAACTATGCCATGGCCTACAGGTTTCTGCAACAGAATAATCAGATTGCCGATTCGGTGAGTTCGGAGCGGGTGCGAGGTCGGGTGGCAGAACTCGATATGCGTTACAAGCAGGATACGGCCTTATTCCGTAAGAATATGCTAATTCAGGAGCAACAGAGCGACTTGGAATATCTTCGGCTTGCTAAAATATTCTGGATTTCTGTGTTTTGTGTATTTGTAGGTGCGGCTCTGTTTATTTATATGTATCTGCGGAAAAAGAACGATTTGTTGCGTTTAAAGCATCTAAACCAAGTATCGAAGTTGCGCATGGAGAGTTTGCGAAACCGGGTTTCGCCTCATTTTATCTTCAATGTGCTTAATCACGAAGTTATTGCGGAGGATAACGGTGCCAGCCGGATGGAGCTCCGAGGTTTGGTTAAGCTTTTGCGCCATAGCTTGGAAGTAACCGAAACACTTTGTGTACCGTTGGCCAAGGAGTTGGATTTTGTGCGAACCTATATTGGCATTGAGCAGGGCAGCTTGGGCGATGGTTTTATTCTAAAATGGGAGATTGATACCAATGTGGATTGTCAGTCCATTATGCTCCCCTCCATGATTATCCAAATTCCGGTCGAAAATGCCATTAAGCATGCATTGCGCGGAAAGGACGGTGAGAAAATACTGCATATCGCTGTGGCGAATCGGAATGGAGGCATTTTTGTGTTGGTGGCCGATAATGGCCGTGGGTATATGCAAACGCCCCCCGATAGGAAGGGAACGGGCACTGGGCTAAAAGTAATTTACCAAACCATAGAGCTGCTGAATGCTCGGAATAAGAATAAAATTGAGTTTTCGGTGTCGACCGATAACGGTACGCGTGTCGAAATGTATATCCCCCGCGATTATTCGTACGAGTTATAGCGGTTTGTTACAGATTTTTACTATTTTCGATTTGCGTTACCCTGATATGTAATGAGTAAAAATATAGATATTGTTATTGTTGATGACGATCCTCTGTGCATCGATCGGCTTATGAGTTCCCTTGCTGAGTTTAGCGGGGTGCGTATTGCTGGAACTGCTCGTAATGCGGAACTGGGGGAGGAGTTGGTGTTGACACTTAAACCCGATCTGCTTTTTCTTGATGTGGAGATGCCTGGGGAGAGCGGTATCGATCTGCTTCGTAATTTGAATCCCTCTGTTTGTTGGCCTATGCAGGTGGTTTTTTATACCGCTTACGATAAGTATTTGCTTGATGCCTTGCGCCAATCGGCTTTCGATTATATGTTAAAGCCTTTTGAACCAGAGGAGTTGAGGCAGGTTATGGCGCGTTTTTTTAACTTGAGGGATAGGGCAATGCCTTCGATTCGCTTCTGCGATGAGTTGGATAAAACTTTCCCTGCCCGAAATACCCTGATGGTAACAACCGTTGATGGATACCGGATGCTTCAGTTAGCCCAGGTGGTTTATTTTCACTATCAGAACGATAGGAAGCGTTGGGTTTTATTGCTTTCGGATTTAACCGAGATCTACCTGAAGCGCAACACCTCCGCCCGCGATATTTTGTTGTATTCCGATTCGTTTATGCAGATTAACCGCGATCAAATCATCAATGTTTCGTATCTGTCTATGATTAAGGGGAAGGATTGTATCCTTTACCCACCGTTCGACAGGGTGAAAGGGTTGACGGCCAGCTCCAGTTTTATTGGCCAGCTCCAAGAACGGTTTAGCATGATGTAACTCAATTCGAGTCGAGATCGGGGTATTCTTCCAAACTCAATTTTGGGTAATTCAGTAGTGTTTTTTTTCATTTCAGTCGCATTTTTTACCCGTTCAGGGTATTTTACAGGTTTTGAGTATTGCAAATTGTAGTGGATGATTATAACTTTGTTCAAATAGGTAGCCAATTATTATCTTTCAAATTTTACTGAAATTGCAACTATAGGATTAGAGTACAATTAAAAATTTTATACGAATATGGAACAACAGGTAGATATCGAAACTGTGGTGTTAGAGGGCGGAAGTTGCGTAGAGTGTAGTAGTCCAACTATCACCTATGTGGTGAAATGCCAAAAATGCGGATATGTTGAAACCCATCGGCATACCGTATCGTTAACCCGTGGTGTAACCGAGGTGGTTACCGTGCAATGCGAGAAATGCAACCATAAGCAGATGGTTAAAATCCGTTACCCCCGATAAGAGTTGTAAACTATTCGTAATAATGGTTTGACAAGCCTCTTTAGAGGCTTGTTTTTTAGTTTAGCGGTCTTCCTTTTGTTAAAGTTTTGCCCAGCCTGTTCAAAAATTAATCACATCCTTGCGGTTTTTCTCAAAATTGGTGTAGATTTGTTTATCCCTAACCCGAAATCTGTTGCGCTATGAAGCACATTATTGTTCCAATCGATTTTTCAAAGGAATCCGTTAATGGTTTACGTCTTGCCATTACATTTGCGAACCGCTTTAAGTGCGGAATTCAGATGGTTTACGTTCAGAAGTATCCATCCGATTTAACTCCGGGCGGCTTTGAGGAGGAGACCCGCAATGCCAGCAAGGAGTTCGACGAATTGGTGGCGGAGTATTCCCCCAAAATGATCGATAGCGCCAGTTTAACCTATATTGTTAAGAAAGGGAAGATATACCGCGAGGTGGTAAATCAGGCTCACGCCTTCGACGATTCCATGATAGTGTGCTCAACGCATGGCGCTTCGGGGTTCGAGGAGTTTTTTATTGGCAGTAATGCGTTCCGTATCATTTCGGCCACCGATAACCCTGTGGTTACAATTCGGCACGGATCCATGCCCCGCGATATTCAGAAGATTGTACTACCCATCGATATTTCGGCCGATACCCGGCAGAAGGTGCCAGTAACGGCCGAGGTGGCAAAGGCCTTCAACGCCGAGATTCATGTAATTGGTGTGGCCACGCTCCAAACCGATGAGATTGACCTTAAGCTCAATGCGTACATCAAGCAGGTATCGAACTATCTGAAGGAGCGCGATATTCGCTTCCAAACCGCCAGTTTGCGTGGCAATAACATCACCGATTCCACCATTGAGTACGCCCTGGATGTAAACGCCGATCTAATTAGTATGATGACGGAGCAGAATATTGCCCTTAGCGATTTTGTGCTGGGTAGCTACGCACAGCAAATGCTCAGCAAAAGTCCAATACCAGTGCTTAGCGTTACCCCACGGGAGATGTCCATTTCCGGCAGCTTTATAACTCAGGGAGGCGGATTTTAGCCCATTACAAAAATTTGAAACGTGATTATAAATGTACCCAGTTAATTGCTGGGTACATTTTATTATTACTATTGTCCAATAAAATTTTCGTTCTTTTACGAATTAAAAATTACGCTACCCTGTAGCTTAATTACTCGAATTTAAATGGCTTATCTACAAATATTTCGCCGCTAAGCAGCTAATAATTAGCAGCAGAGCTGCGGCATATTGTAGCAAATACGAACACCCACAAAAGTAAGCTCCAGCGGAGCGGAATCTCATTAAAAGCCTTTGGAATAAACCACCTCAGTGATTAAAATTTATTTTTGTCGGACAGTCGTGGTTTAAATATTATAATTCTCAAAAAACCGCTGAATATTGTTTATATCAAAAATCATATTCTCGTACGATAATATTTGGGGTCTAGATGTACTTACTGGTAATTATTCGCCATTCCATAAATCCCGAATTTACTTACAATAATAACAAAAATGAAGGAGACTTTTCTTGTTCATAATTTTCTACCCAAATAACCTTTGGTTTTCCTATCTTTACGCTCCTAATATGTTATAATGAGATTTACGCTAAATGATTGACCAGCACGTTGTTGATAGGATAATTGCGGCTTCCGATATTGTGGAGGTGGTTCAGGATTATATCTCGTTGCGCAAGCGTGGGGTTAATTATCTTGGGCATTGTCCGTTTCACAACGAGAAAACGCCCTCGTTCACCGTAAGTCCTTCCAAGGGAATTTTTAAGTGCTTTGGCTGTGGCAAGGGGGGCAGTGTGGTGAATTTTGTGATGGAGATTGAGCATCTAAACTACGTGGAGGCGCTCAAGTTTCTGGCCAAAAAGTATAGTATTGAGGTGGTGGAGAAGGAGGCCACCCCCGAGGAGATGGAGCAGCGGAACGAGCGCGAAAGTTTGATGGTGGTTAATGCCTACGCTCAGCGTTACTTCAGCGATATCCTGCTTAAGCACTCCGACGGTAAAAACATTGGGCTGGCCTATTTCAAGGAGCGCGGCTTTCATACCAATACCATCGAAAAGTTCCAGCTGGGCTACTGCTTGGAGCAGCGCGATGCGTTTACCCGTTCGGCCGTTCACGATGGGTATAAGCTCGATAACCTGGTGAAAACCGGGTTATCCATTCAGCGCGACGATGGCAGCACTTTCGATAGATTTGCTGGGCGGGTGATGTTTCCCATACACAGCTTGAGCGGTAGGGTTATCGGGTTTGGGGGTAGAATTCTGAAGACCGATAAGAAATTTGCGAAGTATCTGAACAGCCCCGAGAGCGAGGTGTACCACAAGAGCGAGGTGCTGTACGGAATTTACCAGGCAAAAAAATCGATAACTCAGGAAAACCGCTGCTTCCTGGTGGAGGGGTACACCGATGTTATATCGATGCATCAGGCTGGGATCGAGAATGTGGTGGCCAGCTCCGGCACGTCGTTAACACACGATCAGATTAAGTTGATAAAACGGTTTACCCCCAATGTAACCATCCTGTACGATGGCGACTCGGCAGGGATTAAAGCCTCGCTCCGTGGAATCGATTTGGTGCTGGAGGAGGGGCTCAACGTGAAGGTGGTTTTGCTCCCCGATGGCGAGGATCCCGATAGTTTTGCCCGTAGCCATAGCGCAACACAGCTGCTTGAGTATATTGCCAAGAGCGAAACCGATTTTATAAAATTTAAAACCCGCCTGCTGCTCGATGAGGCCAAGAACGATCCCATTCAGCGGGCCAATCTGATTACCGATATAGTCCGCTCAATCAGTGTGATTCCCGAAACCATTACCCGCTCGGTGTACATTAAGGAGTGCTCGCGGTTGATGGATATTAAGGAGGAGCTGCTTTACTCCGAGGTTACCAATCATCGCAAAAAAAAGTTCGAACAGCTCATTCAGCACGGAACGCCTGCGGGGGCGGTTAAGGAGAGGGAAACCCCGAAACTCCCGTCGTACATTTCGGGGATATACTGCGAGGAGCAGGAGCGCGAGATTATAGCCTTCCTCCTAAATTCAGGCGATAAGGAGCTTTTCCATCATACCACCGATAGCCTCGACGACCCGGAAATTTCCATCACCGTTGCGCAGTACGTTATTGATGAGATTATGAACGATGAGCTGGAGTTCCAGAATCTGGTTTTCAAGAAAATTTTTGACGAGTACGGAAAGCTAATTGCTGAGGGGCCGGTGCCCGATAATCGGCACTTCATCAACCATCCCGATTCGCAGATTAGCCAATTGGTGGTCGATATTCTATCCACAAGGCATAGGTTAAGCCGCATTTGGGACAACAATAGCACCCCCGATGGGAATGATATTAACTTTTTGCAACATGCCATCCCGAAGGCAATTCAGGTTTACAAGAGCAAGGTGCTTAAAACGGCTATAAAACGGTTGATGGACGATTTAACCAATCTTAAAAGCGATCAGAAGGACGAAATCAACGATATTCTGGGCAAACTTAACCAGTTAAACGATTTGATGAACCGGATGTCGAAGGATTTGGATAGGGTAATTCTTTAAATACAATGTAGTTATATCGATGTAAATAAACCGATCGCCAACTATTGATAAATAGAAGCGAATTTTATACCTTTACCCCAAACGAACAAATGTTAACTATACCAATTAAACCAATATGAAAACCCAAAACACAATGCGCATAATGGCGATGACTGCCATGGCAGTTTTAGTTCTAAGTAGCTGTGGAACAAAGCAGGCTAAAGAAGCCGAAGATCTCGAAACAGTTACCAAGGAGGAGGCTTTTGAAGGGGTTACAACCTATCCAATCCCCACTTCGTTCGAAGTAGTTCAGCTTATCAATCAGGCTGGAGCCAGCTATATCCTTAGCATTTGCAATCCTGCCGACAATGTTAGTAAGTACTTTACCGAAAAGGCAAAGGCTTTAAACCTGGGTATTTATGGTGCCGATTTGGCTTACTCTACAACCTACCAGATGAAGCAGGAAACCATGAATTACCTTAAAACCTCTAAAAAACTTATTGATGAGCTTAACATCAACACAGGCTTTAACCGTCAGTTGGCCGAGCGGGTTGATGCCAATATCGACAATAAGGACTCGTTGATACTTATCATTACGGATTCGTTCTACGATTCGTACAAGTATTTGGTTGAGAACGGAAAGGATAACCTTTCGTTGATGGTTATTACAGGTAGTTGGGTGGAAGGTGTTTACATCACTTCGCAAATAGCAATTACCAGTCGGAACAACACCGAATTTGTGAAAATATTAGCAAACCAAAAAGCTCCATTGGCCAAGTTGGTTGAGCTTATGCAGGCTCGTTCGGCTGAGCCCGAAATTGCCGAGTTGGTTAATACCCTTAAGCCCATTGTGGATATTTACAATGGTGTTCAGGGCGAAACCCTTACCAACGAGCAGTTTGAGGCAATTGTAGAGAATATTACAAAAATTAGGAATTCTTTGGTATAGGGTTACCTGTACCCAATTAAAAAGCGTAGCAATTTTGCTACGCTTTTTTTGTTTTCCGGTTTGGAATCTCATTGTTGAAGTTTCAACTTTTCGAAAATCCGCCGAACCGAACTGTTGGGAATTGAAGGTGTTATACCCTCGAGTTTGTCCATTAATTCCGCAATTCTATAAATTTCATCTGGCAGGTGCGGCATTGGTAACGCTTCTCGGTTACATAGTTTTACAGTTTGTTCGGTAAGTTTTCTGAAATGAATTGGTTTCGTGTACATTTTATTCATAGGCAATTGTTTGGTTTTTCTGCATAACGGGTTTGTCGTTTACTTTATTGCAGTAAAAACCTGAATTGTTTCCCTATGTAATTAACTGTCTGGATGCGAGGGTTTTATTTAGATGCCTAATTCCAAACTCATATTATTCTCCTTCACTGTTTTTCGGAGGTTTATTAGGGCGTAGCGCATTCTACCCAGTGCGGTGTTTATGCTCACATTGGTTAAATCCGCTATCTCCTTAAAGCTTAAGTCCGCGTAGTAGCGCAGCATGATAACCTCCTTTTGGTCGTCGGGTAATTTTTCAATAAGCATTCGCACCTCGGTTAGCACCCTGTTGTACACCAAAGTTTGCTCCACGTTCATGTCGGAGAACCGGGGGGTGTTAAACAGATCGGCGGAGTAGTCGTCGTTGGAAATTTCGCGGTACTGTTTGTTTTGTCGAAAATGGTCGATTGCGAGGTTATGCGCAATTCGCATTAGCCACGACTGGAATCGGTTATTCTCGGAGTATCGTCCCTCCTTCAGCGATCGGATAGCCTTTACGAAGGTTTCTTGCATAAGATCCTCTGCTAAGTGGGGCTTACGCACCATCATTAGGATGTAGGTATAAACCTTCCTTTCGTAGCGCTTAATAAGCAATTCCAGCGCAGCATTGCTACCATTCATGAATTCCGACAGAAGCTCCTGATCGGTGGTGTGGTTTGCATTCACGGCAACCTCCTCTTTTTTTGGTTAACGTGTAGAGCTTCTATCTATAGGCAGGTATCTTTTTAGGTTAATTTTTTGGTATCATTAACTGTGCCAAGTAAGCTAATTTTTTTGAAAAAATCAAAAAATGTATTTAGTACTTATACTTGTTCCCGCGATGAAAAGTTGTGGAAAATGCGCTTGAATTGCCTAAAGTTGTATTTTAATGCAGGTTTGCCTAACGCGATATTCTTTTTCATTTACTTAAAACTTACCACTCTTTTGCTGAATATCTGCTAACTTTACGGGTTAATTTTTGTGAGAATGGCAGTTCAGGGTAAAAATGTTATATCGGTTAAAGGGGCTAGGGTTCATAATCTTAAGAATATTAGCCTCGATATTCCCCGGAATAAACTAATTGTGATAACCGGCGTTTCGGGATCGGGGAAGTCGTCGTTGGCCTTCGATACTATTTATGCCGAGGGGCAGCGGCGTTACGTGGAGAGCTTGTCGTCGTATGCTCGGCAGTTTTTAGGACGAGTAGCTAAGCCCGAGGTGGATCTGATTAGCGGAATCCCCCCTGCGATTGCCATTGAGCAAAAGGTTAACACCCGCAATCCGCGCTCAACGGTGGGTACTTCTACCGAAATATACGAATACCTGAAGTTGCTATTTGCCCGCATTGGGAAAACCTATTCGCCGGTAACCGGGCGGCTTGTTCGGAAGCACTCCGTGAGCGATGTGGTGAATTTTATTAGCGCATATCCCGATGGGGTTAAAATGATTCTGTTGTCCCCTCTGGTTCTGAATGGGAACTCGCGCGCACGGCTCGACGAGTTGGCTCGCGAGGGTTTTACCCGGGTTGAGGTTGGCGATCAAACATTAAGGATTGATGAGGCTAAAACTCGCGAACTTATTGATATGTCGGGAGCCGAACTGCGTTTGATAATCGACCGCTTTGCGGTATTGCACGAGGATGATTTCTTAAGCCGCATTGCCGACTCGGTTCAAACCGCATTTGCCGAGGGGAATGGCTTCTGTTTACTCCGAATTTACACGGAGATCGGGGTGCAGGAGGAGCAATTCTCCAGTTTGTTCGAGGCCGATGGGATTAAATTTGAGGAGCCCACCGAGCACCTTTTCAGCTTTAACAGCCCGTTGGGAGCGTGCCCCAAATGCGAAGGTTACGGTAAGGTTATCGGGATTGATGAGGATTTGGTGATTCCCAATAGGGGCTTATCGGTTTATGAGGATGCCGTGGCCTGCTGGAAGGGCGAGAGCATGAGTTGGTACAAGGATCGGGTGATTGAGCATGCCGCGGAGTACGATTTCCCAATTCACAAACCTTACTACCAGCTGTCCGACGAGCAAAAATGTATTCTTTGGGAGGGAACCCCCAAGTTTTCGGGCATTAATGATTTTTTTCAGGAACTGGAGTCGAAAAAGTACAAAATACAGTACAGGGTGTTACTCTCGCGCTACATGGGGAAAACGGTTTGCCCACTATGTAAGGGATCGCGGCTTAGGCTCGAGGCGATGTACGTAAAGGTGAGCAATTACACTATTCAGCAATTGGTTAATACTCCCATTGCCGATTTGATTATTATATTTAAGGAGTTGAATCTCGATGAGCATGATGCTGGTGTTGCCAAACGGATTCTTATCGAGATAAATAACCGTTTGGATTACATGAGTAACGTCGGGTTGGGCTATTTAACGTTGAACAGGCTTTCGGCCACCCTCTCGGGAGGGGAGTCGCAGCGCATTAACCTGGCCACATCGCTGGGGAGCAGCTTGGTTGGATCGCTTTATATCCTCGATGAGCCTAGCATTGGGCTTCATCCGCGCGATACCAGTTTACTGATTGGCGTTTTGAAACAACTTCGCGATTTGGGCAATACCGTGGTGGTGGTGGAGCACGACGAGGAGATTATGCGCTCGGCCGATTATATTATCGATGTGGGGCCCAATGCGGGTCGGTTAGGCGGTGAGCTGGTTTACTCGGGCAGCATCGATGGTATTACCGAAGCGGAGAATAGCCTTACTGCCAAATACCTCACTGGTGAGGAGTGCATTGCAGTTCCGACTAGCCGTCGTAAATGGAATAATTTTATTGAATTAATAGGCGCCCGGGAGAATAACCTGAAAAATATTACTGCGAGGTTCCCGCTGAATGCCCTAACAGTAGTTACTGGGGTTAGCGGTTCTGGAAAATCGACATTGGTTAAGGGGATTCTTTACCCTGCTCTTTTGAAACAGCTTACCGGATCGGGCGAGCGTGCCGGACAGTTCGATGGTTTAAAGGGCGATATCCGCCTGATTAGGGGTGTGGAAATGGTTGACCAAAACCCAATAGGAAAATCCTCGCGGAGTAACCCGGTTACCTATATCAAGGCTTGGGACGAAATTCGCAAACTTTTGTCCGAGCAGCCATACGCAGTAAAGAGTGGCTTTAAGCCGTCTCATTTTTCATTCAATGTGGAAGGGGGCCGGTGCGAGGAGTGTCAGGGCGAAGGGGTTATCCATGTTGAGATGCAGTTTATGGCCGATATTACCTTGGTGTGCGAAAGTTGCAAGGGTAGGCGCTTTAAGGATGAGGTGCTGGAGGTGAAGTTCAAAGGCGCGAATGTGTTCGATATTTTGGAGATGACAGTTAATCAGGCCATCGAATTTTTTGATAACGGCAAAACATCAACCGAGAAGAAAGTTGTGGATAGGTTAAAACCCCTGCAGGATGTTGGCTTGGGCTACATTAAGTTAGGGCAGGCGTCGAGCACACTTAGTGGCGGTGAGAGTCAGCGGGTGAAGTTGGCCTCGTTTCTGCAGAAGGAGGAGCGACCCGACCCTATTCTCTTTATTTTTGATGAGCCCACCACCGGTCTGCATTTCAACGATATTAAGAAATTACTTTCGGCTTTCGAAGCCCTTATCGACAAGGGGCATAGCATAATTCTGGTTGAGCACAACCTCGATGTTATCAAATGTGCCGATTGGGTGATCGACCTAGGTCCCGATGGGGGCGAGGGTGGTGGATACCTTGTTTTTGAGGGATGCCCTGAGCAGTTCAGCGAGGCCAATAACTCCTATACCGGGAAATTTCTGTTGCAGAAGTTGATAACTAAATAGGTTACGTTTTTTGTTTGTGTTCTAGAACATATCGGAATAGTAACTAAAGTCATTGTTTCCGCGATTTTTTATTAAGTATCTTCGCAAACTTTTAAAAAAACGGTTTGATGATGAGGAGATTTATTGCGGTGTTGTGGCTAGTATTTATTTTTACGCCCATTGCGGTATTGTCGCAGGATACAATACAACGTGCTCGGTTGAAATTCGATACCCGTTTCGATTTTACGGCGAGTGTTCCAACTCACGATAGTTTGGAAACCCTGTCGAGTTGTGATGGTAAGTTCTTGAATATCCTACTTGATGGGGATATTAGTGCTAAGTTCTCGTACAGTTACCGTCAGCGTATGATCCTGGATGGTACTCCTGGCTATCAGAACTTTTTTAATGCTACCGATTGGATGTACCTCACCTATAAGATTGATAGTAATTTTTCCATATCGGGGGGTAAGCAAATTGTGGCTATTGGTGGTTATGAGTACGATGCCGCTCCAATCGATCTGTACTTTTGGTCTAATTTCTGGAATAATGTGGTCTGCTATCAAATTGGAGGAAGCGTGGTTTATAAAACATCCGATGGGAACCATTCCATAGGTTTTCAGGTAACAAACTCTCCGTTCACCACGGAATCATTACAGGGCATATACTGCTATAATTTAATATGGTATGGGAACTTCTCCCAGTTTAGCACCATATATTCGGCAAACCGTGTGGAGTACCAGAAAAATCATTTCATTAACTACATAGCCCTGGGGAATAAGTTTTCAACCAGTAGGTTCGCCGTGGAGTTGGATCTGATGGATCGCTTTGCCGACTCGCAGGGAAAACTATTTGCCGATTATTCTATTATGGGTGGGATTCGTTATGATGCCGGTTCGAAACTTTGTATATTTGCTAGAGCAGGGTACGATGAGAATACAGCACAGAAGCCTACCAGCACATTTATTTACGATCGGTTTGTTTTGCCCGGTACCGAGTATTTTTTCTGTGGTTTAGGGGTGGAGTATTTTCCTGTAGTTAATAGCAAGGATGTTCGTATCCATGCCACATGGTCCACAAGCAATAGCCCTGTACAGTATCATACCTTTAATGTGGGGGTTAGATGGAGAATGAATGTTTTAAATAGATAAACCTAATACCACCAATCCTAATGAGCTACAGATCGTTGAAATTTTTAACTAGGCGTAGAATTGAGGCCGGAGTATTTTTAATCATATTCTTTGGTACTTTCACGCTGATTGGAAGCCGGATGGGCTTACCCAATATGCTTAATACCATTATGCAAACCTCATACAGTTTATTGATAGAGACTGTATTATACATCATGGGGATTACCGTGCTGTCCGGTGCGCTGGGTAAACTGTTAACCGAGTTTGGGGTGGTGCGTCTGCTCGAGGTGCTACTTAAACCTTTAATGAAACCCCTGTACAATTTACCCGGGGTGGCAGCGTTGGGCTCATTGTTAACATTCCTTTCGGATAACCCCGCAATTATTAGTCTTGCCAAGGATAGCAATTTTAACCGTTACTTTAAGAAGTACCAGTTAATATCGCTTACCAACTTTGGCACCGCGTTTGGCATGGGGCTGGTTGTCATAATTTTTATGGCAGGAAAGGGTTACGGCACTGCTGCCTTTATAGGGTTGATAGGTGCTGTGGTTGGGAGTATTATTTCCACCCGGTTAATGCAGCGCTTAACTCTGAAGCAGTACCCGGAGCTCGGCGTGGAGCAGGTTGAGGGTGGCGACGAGCAGCAAATATCATTTAGGTCCGAGGGGAATGTGTTCCTTAGGGTTTTAAACTCAATCCTCGATGGCGGAAAAACTGGGGTCGATTTGGGTCTCGCAATTATACCCGGGGTGTTAATTATTTCAACCCTTGTGATGATGCTTACGTTTGGTCCAAGTCCCGAGGGATATACCGGCAAAGCTTACGAGGGTGTTGCGTTACTGCCCTATCTTGCTGGTAAGGTTAACTTCTTATTTGAGTGGCTATTCGGATTTCAAAGCCCCGAGCTAATCGCATTCCCTATTACATCGTTGGGGGCCGTTGGAGCAGCGTTGGGTTTGGTGCCTAAATTCCAGAGCGCTGGGCTGATAGATGGCAATGCCATTGCCGTGTTCACCGCAATGGGGATGTGCTGGAGTGGGTATTTGAGTACTCATACCGCAATGCTCGATTCTTTGGGTTACCGCAAGCTTACCGGAAGAGCAATTGTAGCCCACACCGTGGGAGGATTTTGCGCCGGTGTAGCCGCGCATTGGGCTTTTGTTCTGTTTAGTTTGATATAGCATTTAGATATTTTTGACAATTGGGGCAAGTCCTCAGGAGGGTGTCTGAAAAAGTCCAGGCACCCTCTTCGTTTACACCCCTGCCGGGGATGTTTGGCGAGTATCAGTTTGCATAAGTTTGAAAGTGGTTTCTGGACAATTTTAGGTTAAGGATATCCTAAGGATGAGGACTTCTGCTGCATTGTGGTTAAATGCAGGCATGCCATTGTTTTTTTCAAATCAATAGTATTTGAGGCGCGTGCGGGTTGAATTCTAATTAGGTTTGGCCTAATTGAATGATGCCAACTTCATAAATTGTTCATGTTTTTTTTTTTTTTGATTATCAATTGTTTGACCCTAGTTGGTGTCAAAATTTCGAATGTGATTTTCCTGCAAGGAAAAAAAAAGAGTTGCCTATGGCAACTCTTTTTTTATTTAGATGTCAGTTCTAGTCGGTTTTTAATCCAAACATAATGGCCACGCATCCGCTGGCAATCTCAGCCGATTTGTCGTCCGATGTTGGAACCTTAACCACTATTATAAGTTGTTGTGTAGCCTCAACCTTGAAGTCCCAACTGGTGGCAAACTTATTTTTTGCGTTGGAGTATAAAACCTTGCGATCCACGTCCATAACTATGAATTCAACCGTGGGTATCGATTCCGATCCGCAAACCGATATGCGGTATTCTTGCCCCGCATAGAACGTTTTGAATAGTTCAGCATCTTCGCCCTCGGTAAGAATTGCGGCATTAAAATTCCCGTCGTGGATGTAAGGGGCTAACTCAAGTTTACATACCTTTTTTGCGAAGTTTTTGCATTGGGCATTTCCCGCAAAGGGTAGCAGCAAAAACAAACCTAGTGTGGCAATATATCCGAATGATTTCATACCTATGCTAATTATGCTGTGTACTTTGTACGCAATTCTTTAACTTTTTGTTTGAGCCTATTGAAGACGTCGGGGTTAACTGTAACCACGTTTTTAGAGTTTAGTGTGGCCACCTTGCTTTTGCTATCTTGCACCACCTCTACCTTCGAGGCCGATATCTGAACCTCGTCGTATATCTCTTTTAGCTCTAAAATATCGGTATAAATGTCCTTTACATCGGCATTCGCGATATTCTGGTTGAGTAGGCTTAGGACAGTTTCGAGCGAGAATTTTTGATCGATAATGCGGTCAACCAGTTCGTTATCGGTGCTGTTGATATCGTCAACCAGCGATGTGGCGATGTACAAGCCCTCCACCCAGCCGCCAACCAGAATGATTGATCCGGTGGCAACCCGGTCGTCCTCCTCGAGTATCGAGTTGGTGTTGAGGAATGTTTCGGAGATGGTTTCCATAATTACATCGCGATTGTTCACATTTTCCTCCAGGCGTTGTATTACGGAGTTGTCTATTGCGTTGAGGATTCCCAAACTTTCGGCCATTTTTTTAGAAGCCGTCATAAATTTTATGGTGGCCTGGGTTTGATCGAACAGGCTGGCGTAGCTTAAATCGGTGCTGTAGATACCCAGGTTTAACGCCATGCTCTTATTGGTGCTGTACCGCGATACATTATCAACTGGATTGAGTATTTCCTCGTTGTACTTGGCTCCCGACCGTTTTAGGATGAGGGCTGTTTCCAGAGGCGATGGCAATGAGTAGAATATTTGCTTGACCGATTGAATGCCTGTTGCGGCAGAGCTGTCTGCGGCAAGCTCATCGGAGGTTACTTGTAGTGAGCTGTCTTTGCTCCGATCCGATTTGCACGAACTTACTATTACCGTAGCAGCAAGCCCTAGTATTATCAATCGATTTTTGGCTAACCCGATGATCATAGTTGTCTGTTTTATGGGTTAATAAAAGATATTTATTATTTCGACAAGTAAAGTTAATATAAATTTGAGAAACAATGCAAGTTTAGCTTTTTTTTTAGGGTGGGCTTTTAACAATGTGCCCCATTGGTGTTAAATGTAAACAATGATTACCTTTGCAAAAAATGTGAAATTGATGGAGAGTAATAGTAGCATAAACGCTAAGAAAGAGGCCTTTGAGCAGGGCTTAAGGGTTGCTTCCGATGAGGTTATTGTGTCAACACTTGTGGAGATTCGCGATAGTGGGGAGGAGTACATGGTTGAGGCCATAATCAACCTTTTATTTTCAAAGCGTACCGATAGGCTGAAGGGCGAGGTGATGAATTTCCTTGTTGATATTAAAAGTCAGAGTGCTGTTGCTGTGTTTGTCAGCGCTATTCGGAATAATTATGGCGCTGAGGATTTGCATCGCTTGGTTTCGGTTTGTTGGCAGAGCAGGCTCGATTTTAGTGCCGATATAGAATTGTTTATCGATTTGCTTTGCAATGCTGATGAGCAAACCAGCATTGAGGCCTTCAGTGTTATCGAAAACTCCTTGGATGGAGCAACCTCCGATAGGCTATCGCAAATTACCGCGCTGTTGCGTAAGGAGCAGGCTCATGCTTGTGGCCTTAATCAATCGCTTGTTGAACAGGCAATTCTCTCGGTGGAGGGCTTTGGACAGGACGGAAGTATTGATAATATAAATGAAACGCTGTGATAATCAGTGTTCACAGCGTTTCGTCTCAGTTCTATAATGTTCAGTTTGCTACTCGTAGTTGGAGTAGTATTTCATAAATTGGCTGCGCTCGTAAAGCGATGGGTTCTCTATTTGCCCGTAGTTCATTAGCCCCTTAAAATCGTTGATAGATTTGTAGCCCTTGCTGTTCATCCAGCTGCTCAGTGTGTTTAGCATGGACTCAATATGGGCTGGCCCATTTTTGTATATGGCAGAGCATACCTGAACCGAGGAGGCTCCTGCCAGTATTGCCTTGATAAGTGCCTCGCCGTCGTGAACCCCGGTTGATGCCGAGATGTCTATTTTAGGGATGAGGTGATTGGCCATACCCACCCAGCGTAACGTATTGCGTAAATCTGCAGGGTTGCTGAATATGGCGGCGGGTGTAATCTTCATGGTATTGATGTCGATGTCGGGCTCAAAAAAGCGGTTGAAAAGAACCACGCCTTTTGCCTTGCGGTGCCATAGCTGTTCAATTATCCTGAGTGGATTGGTGAAATGGGTCCCCAGTTTAAAGGCTATTGGAATGGTAACTACCTGGCTCAACTTGTTGGCTATAGTAAAGTATATCTCTTCCATTTCTGCGGGGGTGCGCTGCGTATCGGTGGGTAGCATGAACACGTTAACCTCTAACGCATCGGCGCCGGCTTCCTGAATTTGCGAGGCAAACGAGATCCATTGCGATGCGCCTACGCAGTTGATGCTGGCAATAACAGGAATGGTAACAGATGCTTTAACCTGCTTTATCATTTCAACGTACGACGAAACGTTGTTCGACGTAACGTACGCTTTCAGGTAATCGGTGGCCTCGGTGTAGTCGGAGTATTGGGTTAAATTGTCAATTTCGTGCATGATTTGCTCCTCAAAGAGCGATTTTAGCACAACTGCTCCGGCACCCATTTGCTCATATTTTTTTACTCTATCGATAGATGAGTTTAGCCCGGAGCTGCTTATAATTAGGGGTGATTTTAGGGATAACCCCAAGTAGGTGGTTGTGATATTAGTCATTGCTTTTTGTTTTTGAAGTAGGCTGTAAGTTACAAAATTAGTTTGATTTGTAATTCCTATGTCCAAAAATGTTGCTTCCAATTCGTACCATGGTGCTTCCCTCCTCGATGGCTATGGCGTAATCGCTCGACATCCCCATCGACAGATCCTTAAACCATTCGGCATTGGCAAAGTAAGCTTTCTTAATACTTTGGTAAAGGTTGTGTAGGAATTTAAACTCCATCCGTACCTGATCCATGTTGTCGGTAAAGGTGGCCATGCCCATTAATCCGGTTACCCTGATATTTTTCATTGCATTGTACTCGGGTGAGTTGAGCAGCTGTTCCAGCTCGTCGGCCGAAAGCCCAAACTTAGTCTCCTCCGATGCGATGTGGACTTGGAGTAAGCAGTTGATAATCCGGTTGTGCTTTTGAGCCTCCTTATCAATGGTATCCAACAACTTTATACTGTCTACCGAGTGTATGAGGGTTACAAATGGGGCGATGTACTTCACCTTATTCGATTGTAAATGGCCTATCAAGTGCCATTCAATATCCTTGGGGAGCGCTTCGTATTTGGTTACGAGCTCCTGTACTTTGTTCTCTCCAAAAATTCGTTGTCCAGTGTTGTAGGCTTCCACAATACTATCGGTTGGGTGGGTTTTTGATACGGCCACCAGTGTAACATGTTGCGGGAGCTGTGCCTTTATGCTGGTTAGGTTGGTTTGTATGCTCATTGCGGTATGCTTTTCTGCAAAAATAGGATATTTTGCATCGTACTCAAAATAGTAAAAGGGTGTAATTGCTTTGTAGTTGTTCCACAACATATCAACATGAGGTATTCGGGAGGGGATAATACTACGTTGCAATCAGTTCCATTTGTTCCGTCCTCTCGTTCGGCATCAATTTAAAATTTTCAGTTGCGAATTTTGCTTGTTCAGGTACGAATTTTTCTGGTTCAATCCTGTTTTGCAGTATCTCAGTAACATCAAAGGTTATAGCCTGTTGCCGTATTGCGAACCTATTTCTAGTTTTACTCAGCAATTTCAATGGAGCCCAGAACCCATTCCAAAAAACGGGGCGTAACCGAAAAGCCAGACGAGTAGGAGTTTAAATATATTATATTAATGAAAAAGGTATTTTTTGTATTGTGTATGGCTGCCATGTTTTGTAGTGTCTCGTGTAGCAAGGATGATGATAGTTCCTCGTCTGATAAGAATACAGTTTATGTGGCTGGTATGGTTGAAAATAACTATGGTGTATTGGTTGCTAAATATTGGAAGAATAATACGGAATATGCGTTATCGGATGGTACTAGCAATGTATTGGCTACTTCAATTTTTGTTTCGGGGGGCGATGTGTATGTGGTCGGAACTGAGTATGCGAGTGATTATAGTAATAGTATTGCTAAATATTGGAAGAATGGGGTGTCTGTAAATTTGAACACTTCGGGGGATTGCGGAGCAGATGCTATTTATGTTTCTGGAAGCGACATTTACGTTGCTGGGCATGATGCAACTGGTGCTGTTTACTGGAAAAATGGTGTGAAAAATAGACTAAGTGGAGGGTATGACGCTAATTCCATTTATGTGTCTGGCAGCGATGTTTATGTTGCTGGAGGCAATGGTTACTGGAAGAATGGTGTTGCGGTTAGTTTGAGCAGCGATAATTTTCATGTCTATTCCATTTTCGTGTCTGGGGCTGATGTGTATTTAGCTGGTGATGGAGAGTCGGTTCCACAATACTATAAGAATGGAACTGCAGTTTATTTAGGAACAAATGAGGGCGAAGTGTCTTCAATATACGTATCGGGAGCTGATGTTTATGCTGCAGGGTACGAAAAGAATAGTAAAGGGATTGCCGTTGCCAAGTATTGGAAAAATGGGAAAGAGTTTTGTCTCACCAGTGGTGATGGCTCTGCCTATACATCCAGCATTTTTGTTCACGATGGGGATGTATATGTGGCAGGAAAGGAGTATGACAAAAGCGGGAAGGTTGTTCTTAAGTACTGGAGGAATGGAGCGGCAGTAAACCTGACCGATGTCTTTTCTGCTTATAATAAGGATGTTGATGCGTCCTCCATTTTTGTTCAGTAGAATAGTTGCTTTTGACAGAATAGGCTTGCCTTAGTTATACTTAATTCATTCAATGGAGTCCAGAACCCATTCCAAAAAACGGGGCAAAACCGAAAAGCCAGATGAGTAGGAGTTTAAATAGGGTTTATAGTATGAAAATTAAAAATTTACGAGTTGCTGGTTTTCCTGTGTTAGTGCTTTTAGCAATGCTTGTATCATCCTGTTCGGTTGTTAAAACACGAACAGCCAAAATTGCCGATGTTTATTCCGGGGGTGTAATTCAGAAGCCCGTTATTGTGGATTTGAATGTTGCGGAAACTAAGGTTACTGGTACGGCCGAAGCTAAAACTGTCGTTCCTGTTTCTAAAATTAAGGAGGATGCGGTTGCGGATGCCTTAAAAAAAGCCAATGCCGACGTTTTGGTGGAGCCAATTTTTGAAACAGTAAAAGCCAATGCGAAAACAACCGTTACTGTTACTGGATTTCCTGCATATTATAAGAATTTCAGGTTATTATCGGAGTCCGATACGGCTTTGCTTAGGTATGGCTTTTATAAACAGGTCAAAACCTATGATGCAACTACTGAGGAGAGTAAGAAAAAGAGTGGGGCTGGCGCCGTTATCGGATCGCTAGCTGGGGTTGGTTTGTTAGCCCTGATTTTGCTAGCTTTGTAGTACTGGCCATTATTCCAAACTGATTCAAGTTGGGTGACAGTTCCTTGTCATCCAACTTTTTTTTCTGAATTGAGCGAATGTCGGTTTGGTGCATTTATGTTATATAGCTTATTGCGCTCTCGTACCTATACTTTATTTATTTGCTACTTTTGACCGCAAATAGATAGAATAGCAATGAATAAGATTGAGGTTTGCTTTTCCCCTACGCTATTTCCCCATTCCGATTCTGCCGATAAGATTGTGGTGGTGGTGGATATTCTGCGCGCCACTTCGGTTATTTGCACCATGTTTAAGAATGGCGTGAAGGAGATTTTCCCGGTTCGCGATTTGGAGGAGGCACAGGCTTATAAGCAAAAAGGTTTTTTGGTGGTGGCCGAGCGCAATGGCCAAAAGTTGGACTTTGCCGATTTTGGTAACTCGCCCTTCTACTTTACACCTGAAACGGTGGGTGGAAAAACCGTGGTTTATAGTACCACTAACGGAACCAATGCCATAACTGTGGGGCGCAATGCCAGTGTGGTAACCATTGGGGCATTTCTGAACTTTAGCGCCATTGCCAAGTTCCTGATGGAGCAGCAAAAGGATGTCCTAATCCTTTGTGCTGGATGGAAGGGCAAGTTCTGCCTGGAGGATACCCTTTTTGCCGGGGCACTTTCGGCAAAACTTATCGAGCGGGGCATGTTCGATACCAAGTGCGACTCGGTGTATGCCGCCATGGACCTGTGGGCGGTGGCCAAGGATAGCATGGATACCTATATCGAGAAAGTGGCTCAGAAACATCGACTTAAAAAGCTAGGGCTCGACGATGTGATTGGTTACTGTTTTTCCTTTGATGTTACCGGTTTGGTTCCTGTTTTGGATGGGAACCGCCTTGTTTGTAGGTGATTAATAGTTTATACTGCTATAAAGTTGTTTGATAACATCTATTTAGGAAAATTAAAAAAAAACAAACAAATTTGACGTATTATTCTTACTGAAATTTTAAACTTAAACTTTTTCATTATGAAACATAATTTTAATGCAGGTCCCTGCATCCTTCCAAAATCAGCGATTGAATCAACAATCGAAGCTATTCGTAATTTCGATGGAACCGGTATCGGTTTACTAGAGATTTCTCACCGTACTCCAGGTTGGGAAAGAATTATGGCTGAAACCGAGCAACTTTGGAGAGAACTGCTTAACATTCCCGATAATTACGCTGTAATGTTTTTAGGTGGTGGTGCTTCAACTCAGTTCTACACAGTTGCTGCAAACTTCCTTAACAAGAAAGCGGCTTACCTCGAAACTGGTGTTTGGGCTAAAAAAGCTGTTAAAGAGGCTAAATTGTACGGCGAGGTTGAGGTTGTTGCTTCATCGGCCGACAAGAACTACACCTATATTCCAAAAGGATACAAAATCCCAACCGATGCGGATTATTTCCACATCACCACAAATAACACCATTTACGGAACCGAGATTAAAACTGATATGGATTGTCCTATCAACTTAGTCGCCGATATGAGTTCCGATATCATGAGTCGCCCTGTTGATATCAAGAAATACGCTATGATTTATGGTGGTGCTCAGAAAAACGTAGGGCCTGCTGGTGTTACCTTTGCTATTATACGCAAGGATTTGTTAGAAAAAATTCAACGCAAATTGCCAAGTATGGTTGATTACAGAACCCATATTGGCGACGAGCCCAAAAACAATTCCATGTACAATACACCTCCTGTAATTTCAATTTTCGTAATGCACGAAACTTTGAATTGGGTTAAGTCTATCGGAGGTGTTGCTGCAATGAACAAAATAAATAATCAAAAAGCAGAGCTTCTTTACAGCGAGATTGACCGTAACAAGATGTTCGTAGGAACTGCCGTTAAGGAGGATCGTTCTATTATGAACGTATGCTTTGTAATGGCTGAGCAGTACAAAGAAAAAGAGGCTGAGTTTATGGATTTCGCTAAGAAAGCCGGAATGGTTGGTATTAAAGGTCACCGTTCGGTTGGTGGTTTCCGTGCATCTATCTACAATGCTTGCCCAATTGAAAGCGTACAGGCTCTTGTTGATTGCATGAAGGAATTTGAGAAATTGAATTCTTAATTGATAATGAATTAACTGTTTGTCATTCTGAGCGCTAGCGAAGAATCTCTAATGATTTCTCCCTTCGTTCAGGATGACAAACTCTTATAAAATAAAACATAAACCCAAAACTTTACTGATATGACCAAAGTATTAGTAGCAACCGAAAAACCTTTTGCAAAGGCTGCGGTTGATGGAATTAGAAAGATTGTTGAGGATGCTGGTTTCGAATTGGCTCTTCTCGAAAAATATACCGATCCTAACGACCTCGTAAAGGCCGTTGCCGATGCCGATGCGCTTATTGTTCGCAGCGATAAGGTTACCAAGGAAGTTGTTGAGGCCGGAAAAAATCTTAAAATTGTTGTTCGCGCTGGTGCTGGTTACGATAACCTCGACCTTGCTGCTTGTACCGCAAAAGGTGTTGTTGCTATGAACACCCCTGGCCAAAACTCCAATGCAGTTGCTGAACTAGCCATAGGCATGATGATTTTTATGGCCCGCAACCAATTCAATCCTGGAACTGGTACCGAGATTCATGGTAAAAAACTTGGTATCCACGCTTACGGAAACGTAGGTAAGTTGGTGGCCAAGTACGGTAAAGGCTTTGGAATGGAGGTTTACGCTTTCGACCCATTCGTGGCTAAAGAGGCTATGGAAAAGGATGGCGTAAAGGTTGTTGGTTCAATTGAGGAGCTTTACAGCACTTGCCATTACGTTTCGCTACACATTCCAGCTAACGACAAAACCAAAAAATCTATCGGATACGAGTTGCTATCAAAAATGCCTAAAGGTGGTGCATTAATCAACACTGCCCGCAAAGAGGTTATCGACGAGGCTGGCTTAGTAAAAGCTTTCACCGAGCGTGCAGACCTTAAGTATGCAACCGATATCATGGCCGAAAGCCACGCTGAGCTGGTTGAGAAATTCCCAGGCCGTGTATTTGGTACCCCTAAGAAGATGGGTGCTGAGACTGCCGAGGCAAACATCAACGCTGGTTTAGCATCTGCAAGTCAGATTGTTGGTTTTATTGCGAAAGGCGACAAAACATTCCAGGTAAATAAGTAAAATAATTACTAATGGCTTATCTTTGCGCCTTCGAGCCTTAGCGTTTACTTTTAACGCCAACTCGCCAAGGCGCAAAGTGTTTTTGAGCAATTAATAACTCTAATATAATGGTAAAAATAAAATCTTTCAAGGGTATCCGCCCACCAAAGGAGCTGGCTAAGGAAGTAGCATCGCGTCCTTACGATGTATTGAACTCTGTTGAGGCTCAAGCTGAAGCGGGGGAGAAGTCGTTACTTCATATCATTAAACCCGAAATCGACTTCAACCCAATTATCGACGAGCACTCACAGGAAGCTTACGATAAAGCCGTTGAGAACTACAAGAAATGGAAAGCAAATGGTTGGTTAGTTCAGGATACTGAGGAAAAGTACTACATCTATGCTCAAACAATGGATGGTCGTACTCAGTACGGACTTGTGGCAGCCTGCCATTTCGAGGATTACATGGAGGGTAAAATCAAGAAGCACGAGCTTACCCGTCCAGATAAGGAAGAGGACCGCATGATTCACGTTCGTAACCAGAACGCAAACATCGAGCCTGTATTCTTTGCATACCCTGCCGTTAAGGAGATGGATCAAATTGTTGAGAACGTTGTGAAAAACAACAAGCCTGTTTACGATTTTGTGGCAGAGGATGGTTTTGGTCACCATTTCTGGGTTATCGACGATGCTGCTGTTAACAAGCGTATCACCGAGATTTTTGCTGCTGTTCCTGCGCTTTATGTGGCCGATGGCCACCACCGTACAGCTGCTGCTGCCCGTGTTGGACAGGAGAAGAAAAAAGCAAATCCAAACCACACCGGTAACGAGGAGTACAACTACTTCTTGGCAGTTATCTTCCCCGATAATCAGCTAAAGATTATCGATTACAACCGTACGGTAAAGGATTTGAACGGATTAACCGCTCAGCAACTTATTGAGAAGTTACAGGCTGGTTTCGAGGTTAAGGAAATGGGTACAGGTATTTATACCCCTAACAAGTTACATAACTTTAGTATGTACCTTGAGGGTAAATGGTACTCGTTAACCGCAAAACCAGGAACCTACAACGATAACGACCCAATTGGTGTACTCGACGTTACAATTCTGTCAAACTTGGTTCTTGAGCCAATCCTTGATATCAAGGATTTGAGAACATCAAAGAGAATTGATTTTGTGGGTGGTATCCGCGGTTTAGGCGAATTACAGAAACGTGTTGATAGCGGCGAGATGAAGGTTGCTTTCGCCCTTTACCCTGTTTCCATGAAACAGCTGATCGATATTGCCGATACCGGCAACATCATGCCTCCCAAAACCACCTGGTTCGAGCCAAAGCTCCGTAGCGGTATTGTAATTCACGAGTTGAAGTAATTATTTTAGTTAAATATCTGAAGAGCGTCCTTAGGGGCGCTCTTTTTTTACCATTAGGGCATAATGTACCCTTTGGCTGGTTCCTTTTGTACAATCTTCGAGTATCTAACTGATCTGGAAGTGTCAAAATAAACGGCACAACGTCTAGCTCTTATTTTCGATTACGAGGATTGTTGCTTGGATAGTTCTCTCAGCGATTCTGTGTTTGAGGTGTATCAGCGAGTTGATTGGTATTTTTCCTGCTTATTTTGATGCGTCATGGTGTGCACCCAATCAGTTTTACTTGGTGTAATAACCATTAGCAACCAACAGGGTTTACCCATGGTTTGCTAATGGTCTTTTTTTTTTGTTACTACTTGAGGATCTTTTTAGCGATATACTTGGAGTTCATAAGCCGTGCAACCGCCATGTACGATGGGATGAAATGTACTTTATCGCCCACTTTGTACCTGCATTTTTTGCTATTGCTTGCCGGGCCAAAATCGTAAACACTCATATCGGATGTTGTACCCACAAACTTAACTCTGGGGTTTTTGGCTTTAAGTTCGTGAACATCCACGTCGAGTATGCCAAAATCGAGTATTGCCCTGTAGTTTTTATTTGGTGTTGAGGCGTTAGGGGCCGTGTGCCCGATGTTGCCTTCGGAAAGGACTCCATCGGGAGCCGAGTCTTTAATTTCGAGTTCAATAACGTTGCACAGGTATTCGAATGCATCGGTGTGGAGATTTTTGAACCGTTTATTATCGAAAGGGGACGTGCCCATAAACACTGTTTCGCCAATTCTAAGATGGTTAATGTCCTTTGGCATCGAGGGTTTGCCCACGAGGGGCAGGGTAATGGAGCTGCCCCCGGAAATTAGCGGGAAGTGCGTGTTAAACTTTGCCTCGATGAGTTGTTTGTAGAGCGAAAGTTGGAGCAGTTTGTCGTATGTGGGTTGTACTCCGTACATACAGCCCAGGTTTGTTCCAATTCCTTCAATTCGGATATTTTTCAGATCGAATACCCGTTGGTAGAACTCAATAATGTTCTCGCGCATAATACCCTCGCGGAGCTCCCCTAGTTCAATCATAATGATTACCCGGTGTATCTTGCCCTGAATGCCCGCCTCGATGTCGAGGGCTTCAATTGTTTTAATTGAGGAGTTGAGCGAGATGTCGGCGTACCGTACGGTGTTCTTGATATTGTCGATAACCGGTGGGCGAACAAACATGGTAACAATATCCGGGTTAATTTCCTTAATCTTCTTTAACCCCATCAGCCGCGAATCGGCCACGCTGTGTAGCCTTTTTACTATGGGGTGGAATAGCAGCAGATCGAGGAAGTTTTTGTGTCCGGAGAGGATTTTAACCACAAGCGACCATTGTATATCCCATTTCTCGAGGAATGCGTTGAGCGTTTCAATATTGTGTATTATTTTATCCGACGATATGTGTAGTTCTGCCATCCCTAATCGTTTTTATTGTATCTCATTTCGGCGTACTTGGTGGTAAACCCTGCTCTTTCGTAGAGCCTTTTGGCCGGGTTGTCGTACTCTACATGCAGTTTTATGTTACCGTGCGATTGCGCTATGGCTCTGTCAATTAGTTGACGTCCAATGCCTTTCCCTCGGTAGCTGGAGTCGACGGCTATGTAAACCAAGATGTTTTCGGGGATGTAATCTTCCATGCCGGTTCTGTTCATTACTACGGCCCCTACAAGTTGCTGATCCCAGTATGCTAGGAGGATGAAACCTCCTTTGCCGCAGTCTTGTTGCATGGCGTAATCAATACATTTGCCTATTGCCTCCTTGGAATCGCCGTATTCGCCTAAATGAACATGTAGAAAATCGACAAGTTGTTCTTTTGATAGTGAGGTAAAATCGCGAAGGGTGTTAATCTGTTGAATAGATAACATAGCGTATAATTTTTAGTTAACAAATACCGCTTTAGCCTTAACCAGGTTGTTTCGGGCAGAAAATAGAACTAATCAGCGGTGATAATTCAATATTTTACAAAGATAGTAAATTTTTTCAAAAATGCAACAATTTGATTATTAAGTATTATGGTATTACCCTGCATAGTATCGGCTTCTTGCCTGTTGGTTTATTGCAATTTATGATATGGAGGGGAGATTTTATTATCTTAAAAATTGGTTAAAACCCTGCAATTTCATTGCAGGTACTTTAGTTTCTATAAATTTCATAGATTTACAGAATGGAATCATACAGGACAGGGTCGCATTCCGTAAGTCGAATGAGCGCACACATTGTGTGGGTGACGAAGTACCGTTATCATGTTTTGACAGGAGATATTCAGATTCGCTGTCGGGATTTGGTAGTGCAGATATGTAACACGGAAAATGTCCAAATACTGAAGGGCGTAGTAAGTAAAGACCATGTACACATCCATGTAGAGTACCCTCCATCGTTGAGCATAAGTGTCCTAGTGAAGAAGTTGAAGGGGCGTACATCTCGGATTCTCCAGCAGGAGTTCCCTGCCTTGGGAAAGAAGTATTGGGGGCGACACTTCTGGGCAGTTGGTTACGGAGTGTGGAGTACTGGTAACATAACGGAAGAAATGGTTCAAGAGTACCTAGAGCACCATAGGGATAAACCCAATAGTGAAACGGGTAACTGGATACTAGAATAAGGTTAAAGAATTTCATTCTTTACCGCTTTAAAAACCTATGGATTTTCAATCCATAGTGGTTTAGTTATTGATGTAAGTGTTTGTAAATTAACACTATTTGCGTTTGTTCGTATCATTGCATATATTTAAAGGACGTAAAGATTCGTCTTGTCATTAACCAATAAAATACTCTGCAGATGAAAAGTAGAAGTCTTAAAACACAGTTAATGGTAAATGTACTGGGGTTAACCATTGTTATATTTTCGGCAACTATCGCATATATAACGGTTGCCAGCCGGAACAATGCTTTGCGGAGCGCAACAGAGTTAAGTGAGAGCAAGGCGAACGAAGCCTCCGTTGTGGTTCGCAATTACTTGGAAAAACCGTTGGAGACTGCTATTAATGTTCGGAATAGCTATGTGTCGTTAAGAGCTGCGGGTTTTTCCAACCGCAATGTTTACCGGCGAATTTTAACCGATGCTCTAGAATCGAATACTAATTATCTTGCTGTCTGGACAATGTGGGAGCCTAATGCCTTGGATGGCAATGATGATCAGTATAAGGGTATATTTCCCTACGATGAGAGTGGCCGTTTTAACATGTCGTACTACAAGGATAATGGACAAATTAAGATTGAGCAGGGAACCCTCGATATGTTCACAGAGGATTACTACACCATTCCGAAGACAAATGGTGTTGAGACCATAATGGAGCCCTACTATTATTCCTACACTGGCGACTCAACCAATAGTTTCTTCGAAACCAGCTTTGTACTACCCATTGTTGAGGGAGGCACTGCTATTGGTGCGTTGGGGGTTGATATTAACCTGAAAGAGCTTTCTGCCACCATTGGCAATATTAAGTTGTATTCCAGCGGTTTCGGGTTCTTAGTATCGCACGAGGGTTTAATTGCAGCTTACCCCGAGGAAAGTAATATAAATAGGAGTATTGGTGAGGTTTTTCCCTCAAACAATGCCGATTTTATAGGGGCTATCTCCAAGGGGGAGAAGCATAATTTTGAGGTTGAGGATTCGGATGGGAAACAGCTCTTTGCTTTTGTTACGCCTGTTAGAATTGGCAAATCGCCAAACCCTTGGGCGTTGGTGGTGTTAATACCTAAAAATGAGATAGTGCGTGAGAGTCGGAGTTTGATGCTCCAAATTATTTTTGTGGGAATGGTCGGTCTCATCATTCTTTCGGTAATCATCCTGCTCCAGGCCAATCATATCATAAACCCAATTTTTGGTGCGGTTAATGTGGCCAACACAATAGCACAGGGCGATTTAACATTATCGGTTGGTGTCGATCGCGACGATGAGATTGGAACCTTGCAGAATTCCCTGCGCATTATGCACGATAAGTTAACCCGCATGGTTTACGAGTTTCAGAACATGAGTGCTAGCATTGCCGATACCAGCTCGCAGCTTAACTCAACCGCGCAGCAAATATCAACGGGGGCTTCGGAGTTAGCGTCCTCTACCCAGGAGCTGTCTGCCACCATGGAGGAGATGGTTTCCAATATTGAGCAGAACTCACACAACTCCCTCGAGGTTGAGAAAATTGCCTCGCAGGTTGCCGACGATGCCTCCAAGGTAAAGGATGCCTCGGAGGAGAGCATGACCTCAATTAAAAATATTGCTTCTAAAATTCAGATTATTAACGATATTGCTTTTCAAACTAACCTTTTGGCGCTGAATGCTGCCGTGGAGGCCGCTCGTGCCGGTGAACATGGCCGGGGATTTGCTGTAGTTGCCGCAGAGGTGCGCCGATTGGCCGAGCGGAGCCGCGATGCTGCCGAGGAAATCAATAAACTTTCTACCGCAGGTGTTAGCATAACCGATAGGGCCACCGGCTTGTTGAACGTAATCATTCCGAAAATTCAGAAAACCAGCGATTTGATTCTCGAAATTTCGCACTCCAATGGAGAGCAGAAGGACGGCTCCGCGCAGGTTAACCTTACTACTCAGCAGTTAAACACCATAACGCAACAGAACGCATCGGTATCGGAGGAAATGGCATCGAGTGCGGAGGAAATGGCTGCTCAGGCCGAAAAACTGCTCGAAATATCCAACAGTTTTAAAACCAAATCGAGTACTGGTGCGAGTAAGCCGGCCCCATTGGCGCATGATCTTGATCCTGAGCTGTATCGCGATGAAAAACTTGATGATTCGAGAAAACAGAAGGGTGCTAAACCGAAATCTTTCCCTAAGAAATCGGAGCGCAAATCTAAAGGTTTCGATATAAAATTGAAACCCGATAACGACAGTAATTACGAAAATTTTTAGAACCTTTGATTACTAGGTCGATTTAATAAACTGATTGATATGAGAATTCTTCTTATTACCCTTTTAGCGGTTTTTAGTATGCCGGCGATTCTGTGGGCACAGGATGTTCCCGGTAAAACCGGATCGGATATTGCGCAGGCCGATGCCCAGGCATTGCTCAACCATCACAATAAGGTGCGCGCCGATGTGGGCTGTCCGCCGCTTCAATGGTCGCCCCAGCTGGCGGAGTACGCTCAGGCGTGGGCTAACCACCTGGCCTCGGAGGGTTGTTTAATGGAGCATAGGCCGTTTAGCGGCAAGTGGGCGCAGAAGTATGGCGAAAATATTTTCTGGGGTAGCGCTTCGTCGTATACGCCTCTGGATGCGTCAAAGAGTTGGTATAGCGAGATCGCAAAGTATAAATATACCGAAGTTACGGAAACCAACTATGTATCCACAGGGCACTACACACAGATGGTTTGGAAAAATACCACACACGTAGGGGTAGGGGTTGCGGTGTGTAAGGGTGGGGGCATTATTATTGTGGCCAACTATAACCCACCGGGGAACTATGTTGGGCAAAAGCCCTATTAGTGATTCGTTGCATATAATTTATTCGAACTCAGATTATGAAGAGTATTGGATATTTATTCATATTGGTTATTATGGGGGTTGTCTCCGCCGAAATTTTGGCGCAAACCGATTCCTTAAAGCATGGAAAGCCCGATGGTAAGGCTGTTGTGGGCGCAACGGGGGATACGCTTTTCTTTATTTATTCAAAAATTGGCGCATCAACCGCAGCCGAAAGAAGCCTCCGTATTTCAAAAAAAATACAAAAACTAGCCAATGATGATTTTGTTAATGTGGATTCCATTGTTGCGATTAAGTATGAGAATGCCTATGACATAGTTTATGGCGAAACAATAATTATGAGCGTTACAGAGGACGATGCCTCGTATTATGGTAAAACTGCTGAGCTGTTTTCGAATGTTGTTAGGGAGAGTATAACAAAATCTATTGTTAAAGCAAAGGAAAGTAGGGGTTGGCTTAAAACGCTGTTGCGTGTGGGGTTGATGATTGTTGTTATTGGGGTTGCCTGGCTAATTTTTTGGTTTATTGGGAAAGGCTATTCAAAAGTATTACAGTATGTTGATCGCAGTAAAGATAAATGGTTGCGAAGTTTATCTTTTAAGGATTACACCTTTCTTTCTACCGAACAGGAATTGCACCTGTTGCTACTTTTTATCAAAGTGTTTAAGTGGTTTGTTTATGCAATTCTTCTTTACATAACCCTTCCCATTATTTTCAGCATATTCCCTTTTTCTCGCGAGTGGGCCGATGCGCTATTTAGCCTAATATGGGCTCCTTTTAAAAAGGTATTTACATCGATATGGAGTTATCTGCCCAATCTTTTCAGCATTCTGGTGATTTACTTTGTGATGAGGTATTTTATACGGTTTGTACGATATGTTTTCTGCGAGATTGAAGCCGAAAAACTTAAAATATCGGGGTTTCATGCCGATTGGGCAATGCCAACGTATAGCATTGTGAAGTTTTTGTTATATGCATTCACTCTTGTTTTAATTTTTCCATACCTCCCGGGATCCGATTCAAATATATTCAAGGGCGTGTCCGTTTTTATCGGCGTGCTTTTTTCGTTGGGCTCGTCATCGGCAATTGCAAATATGGTGGCAGGGCTTGTAATTACTTATATGCGTCCATTCAGAATTGGCGATAGAATTAAAATCGGCGATGTTGTCGGCGACGTAATTGAGAAAACCCTGCTGGTAACAAGGGTGAAAACCGTTAAGAACGAAATCGTAACAATCCCAAACTCGTCGGTACTATCCGGAAATACAACTAATTATAGCAGCGAGGCGAGTGGAGCAGGCTTAATTGTCCATACCACTGTAACCATTGGTTACGATGTGCCCTGGCGCGATATGCATCAAGCATTAATTGATGCAGCGTTAAAAACCGAAATGATTATGAGTGACCCAAAACCTTTTGTACTACAAACCAGTCTTGACGACTTTTATGTTTCGTACCAATTAAATGCCTACACAAAAGAGGCCAGCAAACAAGCAATGGTATACTCCAACCTACACCAAAACATTCAGGATATCTGTAACGAAAGAGGTATTGAAATACTTTCCCCTCATTACCGAGCTGCAAGAGATGGAAATATGACAACGATACCAGCCGATTACCTGCCTAAAGATTATAAAACCCCAAGTTTTAAGGTAAACGTTGAAAACACCAATGATAAGTAAGAAAGATTTATACAAAATAGTTTTTGAAAGCGACACCAAGGCTGGCCGACAGTTCGATGTCTTCCTGCTCTGGAGTATTCTGTTCAGCATTCTGGTAACCATTCTCGACAGCATACCCAGCCTCAACCAGAGTTTTAAACTTGGTTTTAATGTAATTGAGTGGTTTTTCACCATACTGTTCACCATTGAGTACCTACTAAGAATCTATATCAGCCCAAAACCATCGAGGTATATCATCAGTTTTTGGGGTTTTGTGGATTTGTTTTCGATTCTGCCAACCTACCTTAGCTTATTTGCCTATGGCTATCACTACCTGTTGGTTGTAAGAATACTAAGGCTACTAAGAGTTTTCCGAATTCTTAAACTTGCCCGGTTCAACAAGGAGTCTATTACCCTTTTAAAAGCCCTTAAAGCCAGCTCCTATAAAATTGGAATCTTTTTATTTTCGGTATTAGCCATTGTGGTGCTACTTGGTACAATTATGTATGTAGTTGAGAGTGGCGAGAATGGTTTTACAAGCATCCCCCAAAGTATTTACTGGGCAATAATTACAGTAACCACTGTTGGATACGGAGACATTGTTCCGCATACCGTACTTGGTAAGTTCATATCATCGTTCGCAATGATTATTGGCTACGCCATTATTGCTGTACCTACAGGAATTGTTACAGTGGAGATGGCAAAATCTGATGAAACAAAAAAACTATGCCCTAGTTGTGGCAATAGCAACCCTGTAAGTTCAAATTTTTGCTCTGAATGTGGAGCAAATTTAAAAGAAGTTAATAATGGAAGAGATTCTTAACACTGAAATTTTCGAAATTGGCGATTTCACTTTAAGCCTATACCATTTGGTTAATTTAATGGTGTTTATAGTGATTGTAATATTAGTATTGATTGTTTTAAAACGAATAATATACAAATCGAACAATCTCGATACCGCCAAAAAATTCTCAATAAATAAACTATCCAGGTATGTTATTGTAGTTATTGCATTCCTTATCGGCTTAAAAATTCTAGGGTTAAATATCTCTGTACTTCTAGCAGGTTCAGCCGCAGTTCTGGTTGGTCTAGGTTTTGGATTGCAAAGTCTGTTCAGCGATTTTATATCGGGCATCATTCTACTTCTCGATGGAACCCTAAAGGTCAACGATATAATTGAGGTTAATGGTAGTATATACAAAGTGTTGGAAATAAACTTCCGAACCACAACGGTTTTAGGACGCGACGAGAACTATGCTATTGTTCCAAACTCAGAGCTAACAGGCAATAGGGTAATTAATTGGACACATAGCCAAATATCCTCCAGATTTAAAGTTAGCCTAGGCGTTGATTATTCAACTGATGTTATTAAGTTGATGCAGATTCTCAAAGATGTGGCTAAGAAAAATCCTCGTGTATTGGAATCGCCCGAGCCCTTTGTAAGGTTTGAGGATTATGGCGACTCTGCCCTACTCTTCTCGGTGTATTTCTACACAAACGAAATATTTAGGGTTGAAAATATTAAAAGTGAATTACGAATTGAAATATTTAATACCCTAAAAAATAATAACATTACAATACCATTTCCTCAACGAGTATTGCACTTCAACAAACAAGAATATGAGCAAAAAAAAGATTGAAAAGATAAGCATTGAACTCTTAAGTACTAATGATTACGATGAACTTAAGGATGTGATGATTTCGTCGTACCAAACCATACCTAATAGCTATTGGAAAAAAGATAAAATTGATAAATTAATAGAAATATTCCCCGAAGGGCAAGTTGTCATTAAAATCGACAATAAAATTGCGGCGTGTGCTTTATCCATAATTTTAGACTACACAAAACTTACAGATAATCACACTTACAGAAAAGTTACAAATGACTACACTTTTACAACTCACACATACGAAGGTGACACATTGTATGGCATTGATGTTTTTGTTAAACCTGATTATAGAGGTTTAAGACTCGGAAGAAGGCTCTATGATTACCGAAAAGAGCTCTGCGAGAAGTTGAACCTTAAGGGCATTACCTTTGGGGGTAGAATTCCTAACTACCATAAATATGCCGACACGCTTTCGCCCAAGGAGTACATAAATAAGGTTAAGTTGAAGGAGATTAACGACCCAGTTCTCAATTTTCAACTTTCAAACGACTTCTACCCTTCAAGAGTTTTGAAAAACTACCTGGAAGGAGATAAAGCATCGGGAGAATATGCCGTATTATTGAAATGGGATAACATTTACTTTGAAGAAAAGTCAAAAAATGTTCTGCAAAAAAAGACCATAGCAAGATTAGGCCTTATACAATGGCAAATGCGTCTTTACAAAGATATTAACGAATTGATGCAGCAAGCAGAATATTTCGTGGATGCAGTGTCGGGTTACAAAAGTGATTTTGCCCTTTTCCCTGAATTTTTCAATGCCCCATTGATGGCAGATTTCAATCATTTATCGGAACCCGAAGCCATCAGGATGTTAGCAGGATACACCAATGAAATTGTTGAACAGTTTTCGAAACTTGCAATGGCTTACAATATCAACATTATCACAGGTAGTATGCCAGAGATTGTTGATGAAGTATTACATAACGCAGGTTACCTCTGTCATCGAAATGGAAAAATTGATAGATACGAAAAACTTCACGTAACCCCCGATGAAGCAAAAGTATGGGGATTACAAGGTGGCAAAAATCTTAAAGCCTTCGAAACGGACTGTGGCAAGATTGGTATACTTATTTGTTATGACTCTGAATTCCCTGAACTGAGTAGGCTTTTGGCCGACGAAGGAATGCAAATTCTTTTTATACCATTCCTTACCGACACTCAGAATGGATTTTCCAGAGTAAAGCATTGTGCTCAAGCAAGAGCCATTGAGAACGAATGCTACGTAGCAATTGCTGGCAGTGTTGGCAACCTACCAAAAGTCCACAATATGGATATTCAGTATGCGCAGTCTATGGTTTTAACACCCTGCGATTTTGCTTTTCCTGCAAATGGGATTAAAGCCGAAACAACGCCTAATACTGAAATGATTTTAATTGTTGATGTTGATTTAGATATGCTTAAAGAACTTAATCAGTTCGGGAGTGTAAGGAATCTGAAAGATAGACGAAAAGACCTTTTCGATATTAAACGAAGAGTATAGCGTAAACTTATCTATATTTTTTAAATGCTTAGAATCCGAAAAATACTTAACCCCAACCTCGAATCTAATTTGCTTCAAGTAGCAAAGGTTAAGGATATCATAAAAAAGCAATTCCCCGACCTCTCCGATAAAAAGATAGAGGCTGTGGAGCAACAAATGGTTGACCCTGTCAACTATAAATACCAAACAACACTTTTTGTTGCCCTGGATATTAGTGAGAATGTAATTGGATTTGCAATACTACTATATATGTCCGATTTAAAGTTTTGCTTTTTGGACTACATTGCGAGCTCGCCAACCAAATCATCGTCGGGAGTTGGAAGCGCACTATACGATAGGATTCGTGAGGAGGCTCTGGCGCTAAAAGCTTTTGGAGTTTTTTTTGAATGCTTGCCCGACGACCCAGCCCTTTGTCGTAATACTGAGTTCATTTCTCAAAATCAAAAAAGACTTGCCTTTTACGAAAAGTTTGGAGCACGTCCAATTGCCAATACGCTATACGAAACAAATGTTTACCCCACCGACGATTGCCCGCCCTATCTTGTTTTTGATGGACTAGGAATTAACCAAACCATCCCTCGAAACCTGGCCAAGAAAATTATTAAAGCCATTCTTACCCGAAAATATGCCGATTACTGTCCAACAGAATATATCGATAAGGTTATAAATAGTATAAAGGATAACCCAGTAATCCTTCGGAATCCTATTTATTCTAAATCAACAAAAAAAACAACAATAACCCCAACCCACAACCATAAAATTTTACTTGTAATAAACGATAAACACAACATTCATCATATAAAAGAAAAAGGTTACGTGGAATCACCTGTTCGAATTTCGAGCATAAAAAAAGAACTGGACAAAACAGGGCTTTTTGAACCTATACAGGTCAAGCATTATCCCGATAAACTTATTCTTGATGTACACGATAAAGGCTACTTTACCTATTTCAAAAAAGTTTGCGAGAACCTGCCCAAGGGCAAATCGGTATACCCATATGTTTTTCCATTACGAAACGTAGCAAAAGCACCAAAGGAATTATCCGTTAGAGCGGGATATTACTGCTTTGATACTTTCACACCCCTAAACCAGAATGCATTCCTTGCAGCTCGCAATGGAGTTGATTGTGCACTAACCGCCGCTGATAAAATTTTAGAGGGCAAAAATATTGCATATGTACTAACCCGTCCACCAGGCCACCACGTTGAGAAAGCAATGTTTGGAGGGTTTTCGTATTTCAACAATTGTGCAATTGTGGCAAATTACTTGAGCAAAGTTGGAAATGTTGCAATACTTGACATTGATTTTCATCACGGAAATGGGCAACAACAAATATTTTATGAACGAAACGATGTTCTTACCATTTCTATTCACGGACATCCTTCATTTGCATACCCTTACTTCAGCGGTTTTTCTGATGAAAAAGGAATAAACAAAGGACTAGAATACAACCATAATTTTCCTCTCCCTGAAAATGCAAGTTATGACACTTACAAAAAAAGTTTAAAAAAAGCACTTTCTCTAATAAAGAACTTTAAACCTTCATTTTTGGTTATTGCCCTTGGGCTTGACACTGCAAAAGGCGACCCTACAGGAACTTGGAGTTTTACTTTCGAAAACTTCAATAATACAGGGAAAATCATCGGAGAGTTAAAATTACCAACTATAATCATTCAAGAAGGAGGCTACAAGAATCAGTCGTTAGGAATAAATGCTAAAGCCTTTTTCACAGGGTTTCACAGCAAATTCAATTATTAACTTAACTTTAGACAATCAAGGTTCAACATAGTAAATACAGATTATTATGAGCGAAAATATTAGAAAATTTGGAACAGCGCCAGTATTTTTCACAGCCATATCCACCATTCTAGGTGCAATTCTCTTCTTGCGTTTTGGCTATGCCGTTGGCACTGTTGGATTTATTGGGGTGATTTTTATAGTGATTCTGGGGCATATGGTTACTATTCCAACATCGTTAGCCATTTCGGAGCTAGCCACAAACAAACGGGTTGAAGGTGGTGGCGAATACTTCATTATTTCTCGCTCATTCGGGCTTAACATTGGGGCAACCATTGGCATAGCGCTTTACCTATCGCAAGCAATCAGTGTTGCCTTTTATGTTATTGCGTTTACCGAAACATTCCAGTTCCTATTCGACTACCTTAAGGAAACATACAACTTTATTCTCCCCCGCCAGGCCATTAGCGTTCCAATAATGCTCTTGCTATCTGCATTAATCCTCCGGAAAGGAGCTAACTTAGGAGTAAAAGCGCTTTATGTGGTTGTGGCAATTCTTGCTGTTTCCATTATACTATTCTTTTTAGGCACTCCATCGGACACATCTGCCGTTGGTTTTAACCTAGCAAACGCCGAGTTTAGGAATCCAGAGCAATTCTATATTGTATTTGCCATTATATTCCCTGCATTTACAGGAATGACCGCAGGCGTTGGGCTCTCGGGCGACCTTAAGAATCCTGCCAAATCCATACCTATTGGTACTATTACAGCAACAGTGCTGGGAATGATTATCTACTTCTTTATCTCCTACAAACTTGCAAATAACGCAAATCCTGAAGATTTAGCTAACGACCAGTTTGTAATGAGTAAAATAGCACTTTGGGGTTGGATTATAATTCCATTGGGACTTGCAGCCTCAACCCTATCCTCAGCCCTGGGTTCTGTAATGGTTGCACCAAGAACTCTACAGGCATTGGCAAACGACAAATCGTTTCCTGTAAGGTTTATCAACTTTTGGTTAAGCAAATCCCGAAGTAAGGACAACGAACCGGTTAATGCATCGCTTATTACCTGTACAATTGCTTTAGCATTTGTTGCGCTGGGAGATGTGAACATTGTTGCCCAAATTATTTCGATGTTCTTTATGATTACCTACGGCACGCTGTGCCTAATATCGTTTCTGAACCACTTTGGCTCCTCGCCATCGTACAGGCCATCTTTTAAATCAAAATGGTTCCTATCGTTGATTGGGTTCGTAACATCGGTATGGGTGATGTTTAAAATCAGTATGGCGTACAGCCTTTTCGCCTTCTCCATAATGATTTTGCTGTATATCTACATCGACTATTTCCACAGAAACCGAAAAGGCCTTTCGTCCATTTTCACCAACACAATTTTTCAGGTAAACCGGAATCTTCAGCTCTACCTACAGCGACGAAAAGTTGTGAAATCGTTGACAGATTGGCGCCCAAGCGTAATTTGCCTTTCGCAGAATTCATTCGTTAGGGACAGCGCATTCAAACTAACCAACTGGATTTCTTACAAGTACGGGTTCGGCACTTACCTGCACAGAATTGATGGTTATTGCTCAAAAAGCTCGTTCCATCAATCGCAACAGGAACTATCGCGGTTAATTCACAACTACGGCGATGTAAGCCACGTTTATATCGATACAATTATATCGCCATCGTTCACCTCGGCAATATCCCAGGCCATTCAAATACCCAGCATATCGGGTATGGAGAATAATATGCTAATCCTCGAGTTCGATAAGGAGAATCCGGGCGGCCTAACCAATATCATCGATAATTTTAAACTGATTAACTCCGGCAGCTTCGACGTTTGTATTCTGGCGTCGAGCCGCAAACCAATTATCTTTAAGAATGGAATTCACGTGTGGATTAAAACCACCGATGCCGAGAATGCCAACCTGATGATTATACTTAGCTTTATCCTGCTTGGGCACCCCGACTGGCGAAAATCCGACATTAAGATTTTCGACATCTGTAAAAAGGGCGAGATTGCCGAGGTAAAGAAACAGATGACCGACCTAATTGAGAAAGGCAGGCTCCCAATAACCTCGCAAAATATAAGAATTCTAGTTGAGGAAGAGGGTAAATCCTACAAATCGATAATCAACTCAAACTCCGCCGATGCCGGGTTAACCATCATTGGATTCCACGAGGATAGTATAAAGCATTTAGACACCACCACCTTTGAGGGGTACGACGATTTGGGCAACGTGCTGTTTGTAAATTCCTACAAAAACAAAATAATTGAGTAAACTTTAAAATGGAAAACCTTAGCGCTGTAAGATTTACCCTTCGCCCATTCCGGGAATCCGATGCCGAGAGCATTGTAAAGTACGCCAACAACCCATAAATTGCGGCAAACCTCACCGATGGCTTCCCAAACCCTTACGGCTTGGACAATGCCAAAAAGTTCCTTTCAATGGCCATACAGAACGAGCCGTACACCATGTTTGCCATTGAAATTAATGGTGATTAATGAGATTCCGCTCCGCTGGAGCTTACTTTTGTGGGTGTCCGTATTTGCTATAAATATGCCGCAGCTCTGCTGCTAATTACTAGCCGCTTGGCGGCGAAATGTTTGTAGATAAGCCATTTAGATTCCATCAATTAAGCTGCAGAGTAGCGTAATTTTTAATTCGTAGAAGAACAAAAATTTTACCGGACAATAATGAAAAAATATAGTAATAATTTGAGAATAGTAGATTGATTTGATACTTTTATCGAATATTTACTAAACATGAATGCGAAAGAATATATAAAATATCTGTTATCAATTGAAAATTACTCATTTTCATTGGATGAAATTGCTAAAGAAACAGCAGGTAGCAGTAATTCTTTAAAATTCGAACTTCTTAGACTGTCAGAAAAAGGAGAAATAGTAAATCTTCGTAAAGGCTTTTATTTAATTATCACACCAAGATATTCTTCTGCAAAAAAACTTCCAATTCAACTTTATTGTGAAAAATTATTTAAGTATCTGAATAGGAATTATTATGTAAGTTTATTCTCCGCAGCTAAATTTCACGGAGCTAGTCATCAAAAGGTTCAACGAGATTACTTGATAACCGAGCAACCAAAGTTTAACGATATATCAAAAAATAATATAGACATTCGATTTTTCACTACAAGAAACTGGGCGGATAAAAATATTCAGCAAAAAAAATCAGATGCCGGAGTTTTTAAAATCTCTAGTCCTGCTTTAACAATAGTTGATTTAATTCATTATCAAACAAAACTGGGTGGCATTAACAGAGTGCTTACTACAATTGAGGAATTGACAGAAGAATTAACAAAACATGACTTAGCTGAACTTTTAAACTGGTATCCAAACAAAAGTACATTGCAACGATTTGGTTTTTTGCTTGAAGAACTTGGAGCCGAAGAAGAGTTTAGAGAAATGATTTATTCAGAGCTAAAAGTGAAAAACTTTTTTCCGGTTTTGTTAAGCCCAAAATCAAAAGAAAAGCCCGGCGCAGTTGATAATAGGTGGAAAGTAGATGTTAATGTAAAACTTGAAAGTGACTTATGGTACCAAGGCCATATATTGCTAAATGGCAGGAATATGCACCTTGGAAAGAATTTTCCCAAGTGGAACAAGACTTAGTTATTTCAAGAACATTAGTCGAAATATTCTCCGATGAATTTTTACGAGAAAACCTGGCATTTAGAGGAGGAACGGCTTTACATAAGTTATTTCTTAAACCAGCTGCACGATACTCTGAGGACATTGATTTAGTTCAAATCAAACCGGGCCCCATTAAGCCAATAATGGAAAGACTTGCTGAAGTGGTAACTTTTTTCGAGGAGACAAGAACAACGCAAGTTCGTGGACACGGAGCAAAAGCCTTGTATCGTTTTACTTCTGAATATGAAGAAATACGAATGCGATTGAAATTGGAAATAAACTGCAAGGAACATTTCAATGTACTTGGTTGGGTTAATTTTCCCTTTGAAATTGAAAACGAATGGTTCTCGGGCAATGCAGAATTAAGAACATACAATATAAACGAACTCTTAGGAACAAAACTCAGAGCGCTATACCAACGAAGCAAAGGAAGAGATTTATTTGATTTATATTATTCACAGCAAAATATCGATTTGAACTATGAGCAAATCGTAAATTGTTTTAAAGAATATACCTCATTTGCAACAGGAAAACGCCCTCCAAGCAAAAAAGAGTTCCTGCTTAATATCGAAGAGAAAGAAAATAGCGCAGAGTTTACAGGCGATATGGAAGCTTTGCTAAGGCCTGAAATTAAATACAATCAGAGAGAGGCATTTAATTGGTTAAAAACAGAGCTAATCGAAAAAATCTAAATCAGAAAACACCCTTGAGGCCATGCTAAAAAAGGACTGCTTTAAGAATGGCGAGCTTTGCGATGAGCTGATTTACTCCATTGTAAGGCAACAACAGCTTCTTGTCTTGATGAACTCAGTGAAGCATCTCATCAATAAGCACCAAACTTTATTTTAACACGACAACCGTAAATTCTCTTTTGTGGTTAAATAACTTTTTTATACTTTTATAAGACGCTCTGTTATGTATTAATACTCTTTTTGGTTGTTTATCATTCTTAAAACTTAGATTGATATAAGTAACTGTAGTATATAGATAAAGGAGTTAGCGTTCATGCCGACCCAACGCACAAATAGCACATTTGCAATCTCCAACACAAGCTGATGCTTCTGCTTGCAAAAGAGCTATTTTTTCCACGCTCAATGACAGATTGACAGATTGATTTTTTTGGCACGTATATTGACTTGGTAATGATGCCTTTAATAAAGATTAAAGGGTGTATGGTTTAAGTTACGAACTTCTTGATAAATCTGCAAAACAGATGCCAAGAATGTTATAATGACTGACAATTCTTCTGGAATTATTCCTATTAGTATAAAACCTATAAGGATAATAAAGTTGATAAAGTTGTTATTCTGTATCATAATCATACTTCTGTTCAAATTCCCTCTTAACCCTTGCGTTAGTGAGGTTATTAATGCCGCAGAAGAGATTCTGGGTTAGGTTGTTGAAGCGGAAACGCAGAGTTGCGACCTGAAGTGCCGTACCGAGATAATATCAACGTAATCGTGCCAAGGGATGGAGATAGAGCTTATGAGGTGAAAATCCTCATTGGATTGGAGGGCATGTTTTTACATGGTGTCAATTTGATACGTCCAAAGCTCACGCTCCCATTGAAAAATAAAATATGTTGTACACAGAAGAATTATGGACTAGGTATGTTGAGAAAGTTGAGGACAACTTTAAAATAAAGACATACCCACATTTCGACCCTTATTTTAATTTTCCGAAAGACAAAGACAAATTGCATGTTCTTGTAAAAGACATTACAGGAAAATCAATAGCCGAACATTCTTTCTTGCCCTTAATAAAAATTCTGATTAAAACTCCAAGATACAGATATCAAGAGAACGAAAAGAATTACAATCTTGAGACTAAAATAAGACCTATTTCATTTGCTTCACATTTTGACAATTATATTTATGGCTTTTATTCCTTTGCAATAAATGAAATCTATCAACAATATATTCGAAAAAATGGATTTGATGATTGTGTATTGGCATATCGTTCAGATTTAGATGGTAAGTGCAATATTCAATTTGCAAAAGAGGTTTTTGACAACATAAAAAGCCAGAAATTATGTTCTGCTATAGCTCTAGATATTAAAGGTTATTTTGACAATATTGACCATAAAATACTAAAAGAAAAATGGTGTAAAGTTATCGACAAGGACAATTTGCCAGATGACCAATACAAAATATACAGAACTCTTACTAAGTATAGCTATGTCAATAAAAACAGCGTACTTAAACATTTTGAAATCAATTTAAATAAACTTAAAAAACAAAAGGTTTATTGGCAGTCATTACTTGACTTGATTCCTGACGAAATTGCAGGAAATTCGTTTAAGGATAAATTTAATCTTTTAAGACAGGATAATTTAATTGTAACGAATAAGCCAAAGAAAAATAAGGATGGCTCTATAACTTTTAAAGGCATTCCCCAAGGTTCTGCAATGAGTGCACTCTTGTCAAATATTTACTTAATTGATTTCGATAAGTACCTCAAAGAATTGGGATTAAAAATCGGTTTTTTATATCGTAGATATTGCGATGATTTAATTGTTGTATGTCCGACTGATAAGGTAAATGAAATTAAAGACATAATTATCAAAGAAATTCTGAATAAATACAACCTAATAATACAAGATAAAAAAACTGAAATCATTGATTTCAAACCAAACGAAAAAGGCATTATAAGAGGCTTTAAGCGTAAATTCGATAAGGAGACAAACTTATATAATACACTTGAAAACAAAGAAATTAATTACAAAAACCTTCAATATCTTGGTTTTGAATTCAATGGACAAAAGACCTATATCCGTCCAGGAAGCCTTTCCAGATACTTTAGGAAAATGAAAGGTAGAATTGTAAAATCTGTAATGATGGCTTACAGTAAAAACTCCAAATCTTCCGTTATTAATAAACAACAGATTTATCATCGTTATTCTCATCTGGGGAAAAGAAATTTTTTACAATATGCATACAATGCTTCAAAAAAATATTACAAGAATTCAGAGGGAAAAATAAGAGAGGGGCTTGATTCTTCAAGTATAAAGAGACAAATTTCAGCTCATTTTAGTATTATTGAGCAAGAGATTAGAAAAACAAGTGAACAGAGAGCTGGTCAATTGAAAAATACAACGATTAAGTATTAAGCCGTCAAGCACATTGGCTGGTCGCACAGTCCAACACGCAACCAAAACCAGCCAAAGAGCTTTCCTATCGGACAGATAGATAAATAAAGCACGAAACGCTAACACGCGGTCATAAAACATTGCGCGGATTGTGCTATATTTGAACGAAATAACATTTAATTAACGGCTTAGCGGGCTGATAAGTTTGTACTCCGAAATGCGCAACGTTTCATACCGCAAACCGTTACCATCAATTTGGAGAAACGCCGTGCAAAAGTATAAATGACAATGAATAATAAAAAAAATAGCTACAAACTAAAAACTGTTAATGGACTGAGAGCAGTTTTTTCCTTTACTGCCTGTGTGATGATTTTGCTGGTTTCATTCCTGATTAATACACATTTCGATAAGATTTTGATTAAAGCGGCGGTGATTTTAGGGATTAACATTGTAGCGATAATTCTTGCAATTAGATTTTGTGTTGGGACTTTGACTGTAAATCACATTGAGAACAAACTGACTTTTGATTGGATACGAAAACCTCTTCTTGATTTTCGGAAATTTAGGGAAATTGAAATTAGTCGGATAGATAAAATTGTAATTGACCAGAATCAGATAATAAGAAAAATACACACGGATAGAGATAAAATAAAACTTAATACTCTTCGAGACAATAAGATTTTTAAAGATGATTCCATGCAATTCATAAAGCTCATTGAAACAATTAAAAGGGAAAATCATTCGATTCGATTTCTGGATAGTTGGGATGAGTGGAATGAGAAGGGATATTTAAAGATTGCTTATTGGATAAATACCAGCATAATTGCGATTGGGACTTTGGTGTTCGTGATTGCTTGGATTCTAATTGGATTCAAGTCGATTAATATGATTTATCTAATATTTTTAATACCGCAATTAATTTTATATCAAATGACAATGAAGTCAAAGATGAATAGATAAACTGGTGGTAACATGCGGTAAAAAACATTGCGCAGATAGTGCTAAATTTGAACGACATAACATTTAATAAACGGCTTTGTAGCTTGATAGATAGATGCTTCGAAATGCCCTACGTTTCTTATTGTCAACCGTTGCCAACAAGCCTAAGAAAAGAACCGACAGTGCTAATTTTGCAGTGAGAAAAAAAGAAAAATGAAACAGCCACCCCACAACAGAACGAAGAGAGCTCATGAACACAATAAAAATTTAATTTACTTGTGAATAAAACAGCACATTCGCAAGCCCCGGCACACAAGCAAAAGCTTTAGCTTGCAAAAGAGCTGTTTTCTTGCCGACGCACCGCAGAAATTGATACATTTGTAGTTATTTGAAACGGATTAAAAAAATGAATTTAGACCAATACATTGACAATATAAACCAAAAGTTCAAAGCTGGAAATGCGACAGAACATACTTTTCGTGGAGTATTAGAACAACTAATTGAAAGTATTGTACCGACAATCAGAGCAACCAACGAACCGAAAAGACAAAGTTGCGGAGCACCTGACTACATCTTGACTAAAAAGAATATTCCAGTCGGATTTATTGAAGCAAAGGACATTGGCGATACCGATTTGGAGGGAAAAAAGAAAACCGGGCATAAAGAACAATTTGAAAGGTACAAAGCTTCGTTGAGTAATTTGATTTTCACTGATTATTTGCGATTTCATTTATATCACGATGGAGAACTAATTACAAAAATCGAAATTGGAGAAATTACGGACAACGGAATCAAACCACTAACAGAAAATTTCGCCAGTTTTGAAAACCTTATAAGAGACTTTTGTACACACATAGGGCAAACAATAAAAAGTCCAAAGAAATTAGCGGAAATGATGGCGGGCAAAGCCCGCCTGCTTTCTGAAATTATTGAAAAGGCGTTGACCAGCGATGAAGAAAACGAGGAAAACAGCTCGTTGAAAGACCAAATGATTGCATTTAAACAAATCCTGATACACGACATAACACCAAAAGGATTTGCCGATGTTTACGCTCAAACAATTGCATACGGAATGTTTGCCGCCCGACTGCATGATACTTCATTAAACGATTTTAGCCGACAGGAAGCCGCCGAGCTAATTCCAAAGTCAAATCCGTTTTTAAGAAAACTATTCGGTTATATTTCGGGGCCAGACATTGACGACCGTATAAAATGGATTGTTGACAGCCTTGCAGATATTTTCTTAGCGACCAACGTAGAGGAAATTCTAAAAAATTACGGAAAATCCACAAAGATGGAAGACCCGATAATCCATTTTTACGAAACATTCCTAAGCGAATACGACCCAAAATTGCGTAAAGCCCGTGGTGTTTGGTACACTCCACAGCCTGTAGTAGATTTTATTGTACGTGCGGTTGACGATATTTTAAAAACCGAATTTGATTTACCTCAAGGGCTTGCTGATACATCAAAGACAACGATAAAAGTTGATATGCAGGGTAAAAAGGTTAATCAAGAAGTCCATAAAGTACAAATCCTTGACCCTGCAACTGGAACAGGAACTTTTCTTGCCGAAGTAGTTAAACACATTCACAAAAAATTTGCAGGACAGCAAGGCATTTGGAGCAATTACGTTGAAACTAATCTTTTACCACGCCTAAATGGTTTTGAGCTGCTTATGGCAAGTTACGCTATGGCACATTTGAAACTTGATTTGCTTCTAAAAGAAACAGGCTACAAACCAACGAAAGACCAGCGGTTCAAAGTTTTTCTTACAAATAGCCTTGAAGAATATCATCCCGACACAGGAACTTTATGGGCTAACTGGTTAAGTACCGAAGCAAATGAGGCAAACCGAATAAAAAAAGATACGCCAGTAATGTGTATTATCGGCAATCCACCTTATAGTGGGATATCTTCAAATAATGGTGAATGGATTAGTAATCTGATAGAAGATTATAAATATGTTGACGGAGTTCATTTTAATGAGCGTAAACATTGGCTTAATGATGATTACGTAAAATTTTTACGTTATGGTCAACATTTTATTGAGAAAAACGGAAGCGGAGTTTTGGCATACATTAATCCTCATGGCTTTTTAGATAATCCCACATTTAGAGGGATGCGTTGGCATTTGCTAAAAACTTATGATAAAATTTACACAATAGATTTACATGGGAATAGCAAGAAAAAAGAAATAGCTCCTGATGGCACTGCCGATGTTAATGTATTTGACATTATGCAAGGTGTTTCAATAAATATTTTTATAAAAACAGGTCAGAAAAAACCAAAGGAATTAGGTAAAGTATTTCATTATGAATTATTAGGTAATCGAGAAATGAAATATGAATTTCTTATTGAGAACTCATTGAATTCAACTGAATTTAATGAAATTGACATTGAAAAACCTAACTTCTTCTTTGTTCCAAAGGATACGGAATCTTTAAGTGATTATGAAAATGGCTTTTTAATATCTGAATTGTTTGTTTCACAATCAATGGGTATAACATCTGCAAGGGACTCTTTTGTGATAGATTTCAAGAAAGATGAATTAGCGTTGCGAATTAAGGATTTTTGCAATAAGGAGCTTGAAAATAATAATTTCCAGTCAAAATATAAATTAAATGAAAATTATCAATGGAAAGTTGCAGAACAAAGAGCAATTGTTCCTGAATACTCTGAAAAATATGTTAAGCCTATTTCCTATCGACCTTTTGATAATAGGTTCATATATTTTCAAGAGAACCTAGTTTTCAGGATGCGCGGAGAGATAATGAATAATTTTAATAAGAAAAATATTGCTTTCTGTTCTGTTAAACTTGGTCGTAATGCAGATTATCACAACTATTTCATCACAAATAGTATAACAGATAAGGGAATTTCTTCATCTCTCGACAATGCAAATGTATTTCCACTTTACCTATACAAAGAAGCAGATAGTCAACAGATAATTGAACAATCAAGCGAAAGAATTCCCAATTTAAAAGCAGAAATTGTTAAGAAAATTTCTGCAAGAGTAGGCTTGATTTTTATAAATGAAAAGGAAAAAAAAGAAAACACCTTTGCCCCAATTGATATTCTGGATTATATCTATGCTGTTTTGCATTCGCCAAAATACCGAGAGAAATATAAAGAGTTTTTAAAAATTGATTTTCCACGTGTTCCATATCCAAAAGACAAAGAAACGCTTTGGCAATTAGTAAAATTGGGCGGAGAAATTCGCCAAATACATTTATTAGAAAGTCCAACAGTAGAAAATTATATCACCCAATACCCAATTGACGGTGATAATGTGGTTCAAAAACCGTCATTTGAAAACGGTAAAGTTTACATCAACGAAACACAGTATTTTGACAATGTACCTGAAATAGCATGGAATTTCTATATCGGTGGTTATCAACCAGCTCAAAAATGGCTCAAAGACCGTAAAGACCGTAAACTGGAATTTGAGGATATTTTACATTATCAGAAAATAATTGTAGCTCTTTCGGAAACAGACAGAATAATGAAAGAAATTGATAAAATAGAAATAGAATAAGATGACTTACAACCCCGCCAAACATCATCGCCACAGCATACGCCTGAAAGGGTACGATTATTCACAGGCAGGGTTGTATTTTATAACCATCTGTTGTCAGAACAGGATTTGCAGGTTTGGGCATATTGATAACAATGAAATGATATTGAATGATGCCGGGCGAATGGTTAAAAACGAATGGTTAAAATTACCAGAACGGTTTCAAAATATTGCATTACACGAATACGTCATAATGCCCAATCATTTTCACGCCATTTTGGAAATCGCCGTAGGGGCGACCCTTGTGGTCGCCCAAAACAACATTGTTGCCCAAAACAACATTGTTGCCCAAAACAACATTGTTGCCCAAAACAACATTGTTGCCCAAAACAACATTGTTGCCCAAAACAACATTGTTGCCCAAAACAACATTGTTGCCCAAAACAACATTGTCGCCCAAAACGAAAAAGGGCAACCACAAGGGATTGCCCCTACGGGGAAAACCGTTGGCGACATGGTTGGCGCATTCGAATCCATTACAACGGTGGAATATATTCGCGGTGTAAATAATGATAATTGGCAATCATTTGACAAAAAATTATGGCAACGCAATTACCACGAACACATTATTCGCAATGAACAATCATACCTGAAAATATCGGAATACATCATTAATAATCCTGTAAATTGGGAAAACGATTCATTGAAATAAATCTAATATCGATATGGAAGAAAATAAATCACAAATCACTACTGTCCGACAAAAATAAATTTTAATCACTGAGGCGGTTTATTCCAAAGGCTTTTAATGAGATTCCGCTCCGCTGGAGCTTACTTTTGTGGGTGTCCGTATTTGCTCTAAATATGCCGCAGCTCTGCTGCTAATTACTAGCCGCTTGGCGGCAAAATATTTGTAGATAAGCCAATTAGATTCCGGCAATTAAGCTACAGAGTAGCGTAATTTTTAATTCGTAGAAGAACAAAAATATTACCGGACAATAATGATTTTAAAAACTAATGTTAAACAGAAAATTAAAAAGACCTTTTGGGGCAATTAAAATTCAATATAATGGCTGCCTATATCACTCCTTATTGAAACTTAAATTTATTTTATTAATTGAAAATAAATTGCTTGGTTATTTAGGGTTAATACAGCCTGAATAGTTATAATTTCCATTCTCTAACCCCGCAATTGCAAAACCAACCTAGTTTGCGTAGTTTTGCCCAAAATTATTTAGCATTGCGATACTTTGTTCATATCGGGTTTAATGGCTACAACTACCGGGGCTGGCAAAAACAAGTTCGCGTAGTTACCGTGCAGGAGGTTTTACAGGATAAGTTTAGCGAGGTGCTTAAGCAACCCATCACCTGTATTGGCTGTGGCCGCACCGATGCTATGGTGCACGCAGTGCAGTACTTCTTCCACTTCGATTACTACGAGCCACTACACTCCGATATCAAGTTCCGCCTTAACAAAGCCCTACCCGACGATATCGCCATTTTTGATATTATCCCAATGGATGGATACCCCCACGCCCAGTTCGATGCGGTGGAGCGTACCTACAACTACTTTGTGCATACGCACAAAAATCCATTCCTAAAAGGGCTGAGCTCGCTTTACGAGGAATCGAACCTAAACCTTGAGCTGATGAGCAAAGCAATGGACTTGATTCCACGGTACACCGATTTCTCATTGTTCTGCAAAACACCGCTAAAGAACGACAGCAATATCTGTAATGTTCGCTCTGCCGATTTGTTTGCCAGTCCCAATGCCGAAAGGCTGCGGTTCCAAATAACCGCCGATAGGTTTACCAAAGAAATGATCCGCATTATCGTAAAAAGACTGCTGGATATTGGAGTCGGCGAACTCTCCATTGATGAGTTTGACGGAATCCTGTCGGGTAAAATCGTACCAAGCAAAATAACCGTTGCCTACCCGCAGGGGCTTTACCTAACAAAAATAACTTACCCGTTCCTCGATATTCCCCAGCAACCCGAGTTTGCATCGGTTTTTGAGGTGAATGGCGATTCGTATTGGAGAAAAATTTGAACGGATTGCCCGCCCATAAAACGAAAATCCGATCCGGCGACTAGCATTGGAATAATGACTATGTCATTTCTCTCCTTTTTAGTATTTCCACAATGTATTCTATAAACATGGGCAAGGAGTTTTTTGGTGTTTATTGTTGTTGTTGGTTTGGGCATTTTATCCGGGTTTCGATATTAAACGTACGTTTAATCAGTATTTGGCAGTATTCGTAAATAATATTTTATATTTGTCGCAAAAAGCAAAATCAAATTAGGATGTTATTTGCTTTAAAACGAGTGAGTAATAAGTAAAAGTTGTTGGATAAATGGAGATGACAAGGGTATTCGATATTCTGGATTATGGGCGCGATTTGTACGAGAGTCGGACGGTTTTTGCCATAAAGCAGAATGGAAAATGGTTGGAGTACACCATTAATCAGTACGCACAAATGGCCTATAACCTAAGTTATGGGTTGATGGCCATGGGGCTTAAGCCTGGCGACAAGGTGGCAACGGTATCGGGGAATAGGCCGGAATGGAATTTTGTCGACATGGCTGTGTCGCAGGCTGGTATGATTCATGTCCCTATTTATCCCACCATTAGTTCCGATGAGTATAAGTATATTTTGGAACATGCCGGCGTGAAATTGATTTTTGTGGGTGATAAGGGAATTTACAACAAGCTCCAGCCTATAACCAGCGGAATAACTGGTTTCAATGGCCTTTACTGTTTCCAGGATTACGATTCGATTCCCAGCTGGCGCGCTGTGGTGGATAAGGGTATTGCCAATGCTCATTTGTATGCCGATGAGTTGTTTCGCATTAAGGCCGCCATTAAGCCCGACGATGTGGTATCGATGATATATACCTCTGGAACCACTGGCGTGTCGAAAGGGGTTATGATTTCACATGGCAATTTTCTGTCGAATGTAGAGGCTTGTACGTCCGCATTCAAGTTTTTGCCGGGCGAAAAAGCGGTTAGCTTTCTGCCCTTGAGCCATGTGTTTGAGCGTACCGTTAATTACTACTATCAGTCGAGAGGCTTATCGATTTACTATTCCGAAGGGTTGGCAACCATTGCCGATACTATCAGGGAGGTTAAGCCGCAGGTATTTATGACTGTACCCCGGATGCTCGAAAAAACTTACGATAAGATTATTGCGGTGGGTAAGGATTTGTCCGGTATAAAGAAACAACTATTCTTTTGGGCGGTTAACCTTGGATATCGCTACAACGAGCGGGGAAATGGTTTTATATACAACTTGCAGTTAAGGGTTGCGCGTAAGCTGATTTTCAGCAAATGGAGGGCTGCACTAGGGGGCGAGTTGAATCTGATTATTTCGGGGGGAGCAGCCTTACAGCCCCGGTTGATGCGTATTTTCTGGGCTGCAGGAATTCCCGTTTACGAGGGGTATGGGCTAACCGAAACATCGCCTGTTATTGCAGTAAACCATGGGCAGGAGCCCGATTGTGTGCGCATAGGCACGGTGGGGCCTGTGGTTAAGAATATTGAGGTTAAAATTGCTCCCGATGGTGAAATTTTAATGCGGGGTCCCAGCCTGATGAAGGGGTATTACAATGCCCCGGAGTTAACAAGGGAGGCCATCGACGAGGAGGGCTGGTTTCATACTGGCGATATTGGATACCTGGCCGAGGGACGATTCCTTACCATTGCCGATAGGAAAAAGGAGATATTCAAGCTCTCGAACGGAAAGTATGTGGCGCCTCAGCTTATCGAGAATCGGCTGAAGGGGTCGTTCTTCATCGAGCAGTGCATGATTGTTGGCGAAAACGAAAAATTTGTGAGCACGCTTATCTCCCCGAATTTCAGCTTCTTGCACGATTGGTGTAGTCGGCACAAAATCCATTTTGAAAGTAACGACGATTTAATTACGCTTCCCGAGGTAATTGCCCGTTATCAGAAAGAAATCAAGGCGGTTAATAAGCAGCTCAGCGACTATGAGCAGATTAAACGGTACCGCTTGGTTGTTGAGCAGTGGAGCCCTCAAACCGGAGAGCTGTCCCCAACTCTTAAACTGCGCCGTAAGGTGATTTACGAAACCTACAACAATGTACTAGAGGAAATTTACGGTCATACTCGGAATGCCGATATCCGGGGTGTGGCAGAATAGTTCCTGAATTTTATTGTCCTCAAGGGTGGCTTCGATTCTATTAGTGAGCCCCCCGTTTTTATGGTGTTAATCCTTCCCGGTTATTTTTAGCGGTTCTGTCGGCTCTTCTTGAAACTCTCGATAAGTAAGGCTATCCGTCTGATGAAGTTGAGCTGAAGAGTGGTGTATAGGAGTAGCGATCCAATCCATATTACGGTGATATTGAACCATATAGTTCTTACGTAAACCCCGTTGAAAAGTTTGTACGGGGCGTACAAATGAGCCCTACCCCAAGGATGATCGGGTTGCATGTAGATGGGTTCATACTTCTGTATCACCCTATCGTCGGTTTCGAGGTACTTGGTAACCTCGTTATTCTTTAGTAACCACTCTGCTAATGTATTGTTGTAGTGTTTCTGTTTTAAACTATAGAAACCATCGGTGCCGAGTTTTTGTGTTAGGTAATTGTAGAGGCTGTCCCTGCGATGGGTTGCTTTTTTTGCCGATTCGGCCACGGTGCGTTTTAGGAAGAACAGGTAACCAGTTAGCTCCTCGGCAATTTGCTCGTTGAATTTGCCCTCCGTTAGCTCTTTGGTAAACTCGAATGGTGGAATGTCCGTGGTTTTCTCCAATACTTTCAACTCATTGCCAATCAATTTTATGTGTCTTGATATATTTGATTGATCCGGGTTGGTTGTGGTGCTTAGCCTGATACTTTCCTCCAGTTTCGACTGTAGCCGGGGGATTAGGAACGATGCTCTGAAGCTCGACTGACTGGCAGCCATCTCGTAGTCGAAAAAGTTACGCTCAAACTTATTGTGGGTAAATTGCTCAACGGCAATTGCTTCGTATGCCCAACGTGATGGCATGATATCGGCGATTCCCGGGACGTAAACCTTGCGGGTAAGGGTGGGGTGTAGGTTGTCGTAATCAACCACTGTGCCGCTCAGTAAAATTTGGGGAACCAGTATGAATGGAATGGTAATATAGATGGATACCACCGAGTTCATGGCGGAGCTGATGATTAGCCCGAGTAGGTTGGCAAAGCACGCTGCGGAGAACAGTACGAGCCAGTATTGCATGGTTAAACCCCGAATTTCGATTATGGTATTGCCTACCAGTACAAAGAGGAGCATTTGGAGCGCGGATAGGGAGAATAGGTATATGATTTTTGCGTTTAGGTAACTGAATCGGCTGAGGTTCAGGAAGGTTTCGCGTTCAAGAATCTTCCTATCCCCAATAATCTCCTCGGCGCTAACACTCAACCCTAGGAAAAGCGATACAATAACGCTCATAAAGATGAATGCGGGTAGGTTCTTGTTGTTGGCAAAAATGTAATTATCTCCAGTTGAGTACTTAATGAAGAATGCCAGTATGAATGCCAAAACTATTGGCTCAAGCAGGTTCAGCAGCACGTATTGCTTGTTGGTTAGTTTGGATAGAAGGTTGCGAATGCTGAAAATTTTCAGCTGCTTAATAACGTTGGGCAATCTGAAATTATTCGTAGGCAATGTTTCCTTTTGGCTGTTAGTTTTTACGTGGTTTTGAATGTTTTCCACGTAGTGTTTGTGCCATACCTCGGGTTCTATCTGGCGGGTGGCGGTGTAACGCCCCTCATCGTTTATCACCTTGCGTTCAACCACTTCGAGTATTTGTTCTGGGTTGATATGCCCACAGTTTATACACCCCCCATCGGTGTTGGAGAGCGGGTTTACGATACGTTTGAAGTACACAATGGCGTCGAGCGGAGCGCCTGAGTATATGGGATATCCACCTTTATCGAGCACCCATAGCTTATCGAACAGTCTGAATACCTTATCGGAGGGTTGATGTATGTTGGTAATTACCAGTTTACCTTTGTTGGCCTGGGCTTTAAGGAGTTTCATCACCATTAGCGAATCGCTGGACGATAGGCCGCTGGTGGGCTCATCAACAAAAAGGATGGTGGGTTCGCGGAGTAGCTCCAGCCCAATGTTGAGCCTTTTGCGTTGTCCACCGCTAATCACTTTGTTGAGAGGTGATCCTACCTTTAAGTTGCGAATTTCCCATAGCTCTAGATCCGATAGCACCTTTTTTACGAGCAGTTCAATTTGTTTCCGGGTGTAGTTGCCAAAGCAGAGCTTGGCGTTGTAGAGCATGTTTTGGTAAACAGTGAGATTTTCGAAAAGCAAATCGTCCTGGGGTACCAATCCAATAATGCCTTGTACCGCATGCATTTCGGTGTGTATATCGTACCCGTTAATCAGGATACGCCCTTCATTGGGTTTTTGCTTTCCGGTTAGCAGGTTGAAGAGGGTCGATTTTCCCACGCCGCTACTACCCATAATGCCTATAAGCTGCCCGGTCTCCTCCGAAATCCTGAATTTTTTGATTCCATTTTTGCTATTGAGGTACTTGTACTCAATATCCTCGGCCGTTAAGATGGCGCGTTGCATGTTTTTACCATTCCCTGCAATGCTCGACAGGAAGTTGAAGTAAATGGGCGAGAAACCATGCCCTTTGATGGCAGACCCCACCTGGTAGATATAGATTTTTTCGGGATCAACTTCCATATTGTCGAGGTAAATTCTCGATTCGCCGTAGTACTTCATCAGGTAGCACTGGATGTCGGGGAGGTGAAAAAAACGGATGCATCCCATTAGTCCTGCTATGGCGACTTTGTGGAACCCCGTTATTTTATGGCATGAGTTTATGTCTGGGGCGTGGGTGTCGCTATTGCGCTGCATCCCGCTGAGGGTGATTAGCCTCGATGGGTCGATATTCTCATAATCGCAAAACGATATGAACCGTTTCATAAATTTTACCTCGGTGGTGTCGATATTGAGGCATAGCGAAATTATATCGATAAACTCAGCAAAATCATGGTTGTTCAACGATTTACGGAATTGTTCCAGCAGGGTTACCATAACGGAGTACCGATCCTCCAGGGTGAGTGTTTGCCTAAGTTCGGTGCAGTAATCTTTGGAAAGGTAGAATTTTTCGGCGACCGCAATCTCGGGTGTTTGCTCCGATTGTATTTTTGCCTTTTGGGTGCCGTAGTATAGCGTAAAATCCGATTTTAGTCTGGTCGAAACATTCTCGGAAAGCAATTCATCTACGTATGCGTCAATTTTTTCGGTCGATTCCTGACCCGACGCGTGGTGTGCAAGTATTCGTAGTAGCGTGTAGATGGTTGTTTCGTTCATCTAATTTTTTGATTTCGGCTATTCCTTTTTTAGACTTGTTAAAGTTACGAAAGTTACTGTTTTTGTTTATATTTTTTTCAATAGTATTGTATCGGTTGGGGTGAAATGGAAGGGGAAATCCTTCATTGAATTTTCCCCTCTTTCAATTCTCTATTCATTCATGATATTAATGGTGTGGCAGGCAACAAGCCCTGCGGTTTCGGTTCTTAGGCGCGAAGATCCCAGGCTTATTTCTTGGTAACCTCGCGTTATACTCAGATCGACCTCGTTGGGGGTGAAGTCGCCTTCGGGGCCAATTAGGAGTGTAACCCGGCTATTTGGGTTTGCATTGTTTTTGAGCAGTGGGAGTTCCCAGCTGTTGCAGTGCGCAATGAACTTTTGGCCTTCGGTATCGTGCGCTAAGAGTTGTTTTAACGGAACCATTGGGTTAAGCTGGGGCACGTAGGCTTTGATGGATTGCTTTACCGCCGAAACTATAATTTTTTCGAGCCTTTCGTTGTTTACCACTTTTCGCTCCGATCGCTCACATAGGATTGGCGTGATTTCGTCAATTCCAATCTCTGTGGCCTTTTCGAGAAACCACTCCAGTCGCTCTATGTTTTTGGTGGGGGCAATGGCTATGTGTAGGTAGAAGTTTCGCTTTCCGTACTCGGTTTTTACATCGGTAACAATAACCTCGCAGCGCTTGGGATTGGGGGTTGCAATTGTGGCGGTAAACAGGTTCCCCTTGCCGTCGATAAGCGTTAACTCATCGCCTGTGTTTAACCGTAGTACCCTGATGCAGTGTTTCGACTCCTCTTCGGGGAGTGTGTATGTGTTTCCGTTAATGTTGGGGGCGTAGAATATTTGCATTTTACAAATCTTTAGATTGTTCAAAAATAGTTAATACGAATTAGATGATTGGTATTTGGTAGCCGTTTTGTGCGAAATCTTTTTTTATTCATGGCTTGGCGGTTGGGAGTGTTTTTCGAGTACTTTTGATGAGGATTATTTACCCGTTGCTTGCTATTGCAGGTTTTTAAAGGTTGTTTTTATGTTAAGAGTTGGATTATTATCGGATACACATGGTTTTTGGGACGAGGGGTTGAATTCTTTTTTTGCCGATTGCGATGAGATTTGGCATGCCGGGGATATTGGAAATTTGGAACTGGCCGATGCCATTGCCCAATTTAAGCCGCTTAGGGCGGTGCATGGCAATATCGACGATTCAAGGGTGAGGTTGTGCTATCCGCACCACTTGCACTTCAACGTTGAAGGGGTTAACGTGTTGATAACCCACATTGGGGGCGTTCCTGGAAAGTACGATATTCAGGCCAAACCCTTGATTGAGCGTCTTCCTGTCGATTTGTTTATTTGTGGGCACAGCCACATCCTGCGTGTTAAGTTCGATAAGAAACGCAATTTTTTGTACGTGAATCCGGGTGCCGCAGGGAATAGTGGATTTCATACCGTTAAAACGGCGGTACGCTTTGTTATTGAAGGTGGAAATATTCGGGATATGGAGGTGTGGGAAAAAGCCCGGAAGGGGCATTGACCCCTTTCCACAGGCTTAGTTCTTTCCGGTATCTTTCTCTTTGGAGTTTTCTTCGGGCTCTTCTGTTTTTTCGTCGCCTTTATCTATTCCGTACATAAGCTGCATGTAACGTTTGCGGGCTTCATCTAAATCCTTCTTGGTTCCCAGCAGAAATCGGTAGCCCGGCTGTCCGGGTTTAACCTTTATCCTCTGCTCACTCGATTTTTGCTGAGTAATGGGTAGTATGAATTCCGGGTTGCTCGATGATACCTGCATTACACTCTTTGTATAGGTAAACACGTAGTATTTATCGTCGCCAAGGTGCAGGTATAGTGTCATTAAATCGCCACTCCGTTTTTTGAAGAATTCGATGTACCCGTTCACAAATTTGTTAACCTGAATGTTACCCAGGGTGCCAATCCCAATCTTCCCCTTCGATACAAACGACCGTCGAACAGGATCCCACCTCAGGTTCACCTCGTTAAGAATCATTGTAGCCTGGTAGCCCTTGGGTATTTGGTTAAAGGCTCCGAATAGGGTTAATTGGTTCAGTGCGGCGGCTATTTCCGATGTGTCAATCCACGTGTAAAGGGCTTTGCGGTATATTTTCCGGTTAATATCCACCTTGTCGAGTGTAATGGCTCCATTGAGTTCGGCAGCCATGGCTTCCAGAGCTTTTGGGTTGAAGTGGAAGTCTATTTTCATCACTAAATCGAGGCTAAGGCTATTTTCCTCGAGCTTGTGTATTACGCTACCCACGTTGTTCAGTTTAATTTGCCCCAGGTTAACGGGTAGCTGAACATTTCCATCGCCAAAGGCCATGCAGTAGTCTTTCTGTAGACTAACGCTATTCCCCGAAGTGTCGGGGTTTTCCAGTTTGTAGGGTTGCGCAATGGTGAAACGGCGGTTCTTGTTATTGAAGTTCATGAAGCCTTGAGCCAGTACCATGGGTTTGTCGGCATAGTCCTTGCGTATCCGCGCAAGTCCTCCGTAAAGCCTCAAGGAGTCTTCAGCTATTGCCGATCCGTTTATTAAGTACTGTAAGTTTAGGTTTTGGGGTTTCTCGTTAACTGGGATCAGAACCTCTTTGGGATCAATTCGTGCTTCAAACTTTAGCCATTGGGCCACCGAGTTGGCGCAACTGTATATTGGCCGCGCACCGCCGCTAAAGTTGAGCAACTTTTCGGGGGCATAAAGATTTACATCGCCAATAAAGGCAAAATGGGGGCTTAGTTTAAAGTTATCGGGTTCGGTTAGTGTTCCCTGAGCCACAGTGTTCATGTCGATATCGGCTTCCACATTCTTAAGGGCGATGGTTTGTGCGGAGTCCTTTTCGTCGATATAGTCGTAGAATCCGCTACCCTTGTATTTGCGGCGGCTCGAAACAACCAGCTCGGAGTTGTATATTTTGTGGTGGTTCGATGTAATATTGGCGCGTATGGTAGCCGCTACCAGTTTGTTCATGCGGTTGGTGGGTTCAACTTTTACTTTTTTGTTTTGGGGGTAAATGGCCGCATCGGCAACAAGGATGTATTTAACGCTATCGGCCGTTAGGTTCGCGGTTTGAAGGTTGTAGGTCGATTTTGGGGATACAAAGTAGAGCGAGTCCTCGTCGGCTTTAACCGAGTAGAATAGCGATCCCTTGGGGAGCGAGTCGCGGTCGGCCATGCGCGATACGGTGAACTCGCCGTCGATAACCGCTTCTTGCTGCATGGTGGTTTGGAACAGCGCGTTGTGCGAGTCCATGTGCCAGCTGAACCTATCGAGGTGCGCCTCGTATTTAAGCGGATTCAGCTTGGTGTGTATACTTTTCTCGGTCTTGCTAAATTCGCCGAGGCGATTCTTGAAGTCGATTTTTGATTTCACATTTACGGTTGAGAGGGCCAGATCCTCGGTGCCAGGCTTCAGAAGGCTTAGGTTTGCCTTGGGCGATTTAAAATCGTCGGCATTAAACTCGTATAGCTGGGCGTTCATGGCTGCATTTTTCATATTGATATCCCCATTCCCAGTTAACCCTAGGGGTTCGAGCAGCAGATTCCCGGCAAGCGTGGCCAGCGAGTCGTACATTACGAATGGCTTTTCGCCTTGGGCTATATGGAATTTATCCTGCCTGGGGAGCCATTTTATATGATGTTTTTCCCCGATAAGTTTCGGAAATTCAATACCGCTTGTGCGTTTGTCGATTCTAAAGTTGGTGGAGTTGGTAACCATCGAATCGGGGAATAGGAACATTTGCTCCGATGAGGTTGTGGAGGAAATGTAGCTGATGTCGCCATTCACAATAAGCCCTTGGTTGCTAAGATCAACCTTGTTGTGAAGGCGGCCTTTGCCTTCGTAAAGGGCTAGGCCTTCGGGGGGCGCTTGTTTTATGAATCCCAGCGAGTTGTCGGGGCGGAGCACTAAGGTTTCCTCGATGGGAGCCAGTATATTGCCCGAGAATAGTATTCCTTTAAAGATGAGGTCTTCGCTTTCGAAGTTATCCAGGTTTTCGTAAGTGAATGGCAGTATTTGGAAATAGAACGAGTCGCGTTTGTAAACCCCGTTATGGATGCTGCGATCGTCGTAGTAAACGAACGAGTTTTGTTTACTGTGGAATATAGGGTAGTTGGGATTGCTAATCAGGCCGGATTTGTTGTTGGGTTTATCAATCAGAATGTCGCCTGTAATCTCTTCCAGAGTGTTGGCTACGCCTTGGAGTATTCGTTGGCCATAGTTATCGCGCATATCGGTCTGGTAATCGAGGTCGAGCAGGTCGGCCTCCTCAATGTCAATTTTGAACTGATCGTAGTTGAAGTTGAACCTTTCGCCCGAGAATCGGAATAACCCGGCTTGAACCTCACCGGCAAATGAGAAATCCCTGTTTTTCTGCATCATTATCTCTTGGTTCCTAGGGCTGATATGCACATTTTGCGAGTCACTCACCGAAATATTCTCCACGCCCCGAATGTGCATCCCCATGTTGTTAAGGTTGAGCTCGGCGTTGGGGGTATTCCCCGGGCAGGTTGATGAAAACCGAATTACATCATAGTCAATTTTGCGGTAGCGAGCCATAATGGTGGACCTCAACTTTTGGGTAATTTGTACCATATCGGAGGAATAGTCGTAAAGTATGTAGCCCTGTTTGGCAATGCGCATCATTTCAATTTTAACCTCTTCGACGGGTTTGCGGAGCCGAACCGCAAGATCGGTGGCCAGAAACGTTTTGCTTTTCACTTTAATGGAGTAGTTCCAGATGGCGAATAGCGGATGTTGGTCGCTGGGCCCCATCATGTCGTCGAAAAAGGTTTCGTTGAAAAAGTTATCGGATTCAAACGAGGCCTTTCCCAGCGCTGTCCCGGTGGCCGCCCCAAAGGTAATTAAGTCCTCGTCAACTTTCCAGGTTAGCTGGTTGGCCCAAATGCTGAGCTTATGGTAGGAGCTGATAAATGGGCTTTGGGTGGTAATTTTGTCGGTTGGTGCAATGGTAACGGTTCGGTTCTTGTTGTTGTAGTTGAAGTACAGGCCCGAGTGGTATATGGAATCGTTCTGGAATTTGAAGAGCACGCTAGCCTTCTCGGTGTTAAGGATTGAACGTTGAAAAATGAGGATATTCCCTTCAACCCTGAGGAATTCTTTCCCATTTCGGTTAATAGTTACGGTGGCGAGTTTTTCGCTCGAACCTTTCCCAATTAGCTTCGATCCTTGCATAATATATCCACCTTCGTAGTCTACATTTTTGAAAAGATTCTTTATTTGAAACCATTTATCGTACGATTCAAACTCGGGGTATTGAATGGTATTGGCCTGGTAATCCTTTATTAGCCTGTCGGTAACCCTGCCCAGGCTGGGTTTTGTGAAGTAGTCCTTATTGGTGAAGTAAACCGAATCGATGGTGTAGGAGTTTTTATTAAGATCCAGTTTGTATTTACCTAGCTCCACGTATATCTCATCGTCGGGGTAGCCGGAGCGTGCCCATGTTATTATCCCATTACGGCCTTGCCATTGCCCTGTTGATGGGGTGTATAGCCCGCTTGTTTGTTTGATGAATATGCTATCCTTGCCGTAGATACAAATCAAGTCTATTTTATTCAGGCGGATGTAAAGCTTGTCGTCAAATTCGAATTGGTAGGAGGGGTGGGATCCCGATTTCCAGGCAAATGTGTTGGTTTGTTTAATTGTTGTGTTGTGGAGGACTCCCTCGGTAAATCGGAGATAGTTGCCAACCTCGGTGAGCGATGTTTCCTCGTGTTTTAAGATTTGGGCGTACGATTTATCCCATGCCTCGTAGTTTTTTTGGGCGTAGGAGTTTTTGAAAAAATGATCGATTAACTTTACATAAACCAGTACCAACTCTTTGTTTTCGGGCAGTATTGGTAGCATTTGGTTCGAAATCGCGATGATATTCTTTTTTTGCGGTTCAGGGATGGTGTCGGTTAGCCAGAATGCGGTGAACCGTTTTAGAAATTCTTCATCTTCCTTGGGTAAGTCCTTCTTTACAAAATCGGAGAGCTCTGCGGGGTACTTAAGTATGTCGCCCGAGAATTTATTTTCATCTTGATGAAATGCCTTGGGCGAGAGTGTAAACGCCATTATCAGTGTGGCTACCGATAGCGTTACAATCCAGATTTTCCGGTTAGTAAAGGGGGTATTCATAGCGTTTGTTTAGTTAGAGAATGATACCATGGCCCAATCGTTGCGGAAATTGGTTTCCAGATGCTTTAATCCGATTTTCTGCGATGCCTGAATTAGCGTGTTCACATCGGAACGTAGTATGCCGCTCATAAATAGTTTACCGTTTGGGTTTAAACTCGATTTATAGACCGATAGATCGTTTAGCAGAATATTCAGGTTGATGTTGGCAATAATCAAGTCGAATTTTTTATCCGCAAGTAATGCGGCATCGCCAAGTAGGACATCGATTTTGGTGCATCTGTTTTCTGCAACATTCTCCAATGCGTTACGGTAAGCCCACTCGTCGTTATCGATGGCCACCACTTTTGCCGCACCTCTCATTTCTGCTAAGATTGCTAATACGCCTGTTCCGCATCCCATGTCTAAAACTGTTAATCCTGCGACATCGGTATTGAGCAGGGCATTAATCATCAGGTGCGTGGTTTGATGATGTCCGGTGCCAAACGCCATCTTGGGGTCGATAACTATTTCGTACTCCGCGCTGGGGCAATTGGTGTGGAACGATGCCCTTACCAGGCATTTATCGTCGACAAGGATTGGCTCAAAGTTCGATTCCCAAACCTCGTTCCAGTTCTTATCGGCAATGCTGTTTACCTCAAAATTTATAGAAACTCCTTCGGGTAGGAATAGGCTATCGATTGCCTGTTCTGCCGAAAAATCCTTTTGGGATTTAATGTATGCACGAAAGCCCTTATCGTCCTCCATAAAACTCTCAAAGCCCAACTCGGATAGCTGGGCAATGAGAATACTATTGGTTTCCTCGCTTGGAGGCGTTACGCTGATTACTAGTTCTGTGTAACTCATTTTTGAAAGTTAAAAGTTAAATCCGTTAGTAGTTATCTTGTCATGCTGATCGGAGTGAAGCATCTCTTTTGTTGAACTAGATCCTTCGCTTTGCTCAGGATGACAAATGATTAACAGTCAACTAAAACGCCTTTGCTATTCCAATAAAATCGTCGGCTACAAGCGATGCGCCACCAATTAAACCACCATCAACATCGGCCTTTGCAAAAATCTCAGCAGCGTTGGAGGGTTTACAGCTTCCGCCGTAAAGAATACTTATTTCGTTGGCAATGTTTGCTCCAAATTTCTTGGTTAGCAATTGGCGGATAAATGCGTGCATCTCCTGCGCTTGCTCGGCTGTGGCTGTTTTGCCAGTGCCAATTGCCCAAACTGGTTCGTAGGCAATAATTACTTTTAGCATCTGCTCGGCGGTTAAGCCAAATAGCGATTCGCTAACCTGTTGCTCAACTACCTTAAAGTGATTGTTGCTTTCGCGCTCATCCAATTTCTCGCCACAGCAGAATATTGGGGTTAAGGAGTTTGCTAAAGCAAGATTTATTTTTTTGAAAAGCATTTGGTTATCCTCACCAAAGTACTCGCGACGCTCGGAGTGGCCAAGTGTTACATATTCAATACCCACGGAGTTGAGCATAGGAGCCGAAACCTCGCCGGTGTATGCGCCTTTATCCCACATGGCGCAGTTCTGTGCGCCAACCTTTACACGGCTGCCTTTTGTAATTTTTACTACCTCGCTCAAATGTGTAAATGGCGGAATTACTATAAGTTCAACATCGGTAGGTGCGCCTGCCGATTTCGAGATAACCTCTTTTGCCAAGTTAAATCCTTCGGGAAGCATTGTGTTCATCTTCCAGTTGCCTGCAACAATCTTCTTTCTCATAATATTTTAAGTTGTATGTGGATTAAGAAATGAATTGTACCAAAATTACGAAAAAATAAGGAGTGAAACGTGAAAAGTGGAAAGCGAAAAGGAAGAAATACAATTTACAATGCTAATGTGTTGATTGTTAATTGTAAGTTAGAAATTAGTTTTACAATCAACTAAACTTAACTCTAGGGTCGAGTACCGAGTAGAGGATATCCACAAGCAAATTGATGACCACAAAGATTAACGATAAGGAAACCACGCATCCAATAACAAGTGGAACATCGTAACTATTGAGGGCGTTTACCATTACATAGCCAAGTCCTTTCCACCCGAAAATATACTCAACGAATATTACCCCGGTCATTAATGAGGCAAACCAACCCGAAACCGCTGTTACAACTGGGTTGAGTGAATTTTTAAGGGCGTGCTTGCGGATTATTGTGCTGAATTTTAACCCTTTGGCTTTAGCGGTTCTAATGTAATCTTGACTCAGCGTTTCAAGCATTGAGCTGCGGGTTAGCTGGGTAATAATTGAAAGCGGACGTAATCCTAATGTTAGCGTTGGGAGAATCAGGTTTTTGAGTTGAAGGTGGATTCCTTCTCCAAAATCGTCGACCACCCAAAGGTTGCCGGTAAGGTTCAGCCCAGTGTATTTGCCCAGCAGAAAGGCAAAAATCCAGCCCACAAGTATTGCCGCAAAAAACGAGGGAAGCGACATTCCAAAAGCCGAAAATATCAACGCACTTTTATCGAATATTGAGTCCTTTTTTATAGCGGCAATTATTCCTAGAAAAATTCCCAGAATGGTTGCAAATATCATCGATGTTAGCGCTAGAATAAATGTATTTGGAAGCGTTTCGGCCACGATTGATGTGACTGTTTTTTTACTTTGATACGAGCGACGTAGGTACGGGAATTTCAGCACAAGAACTCTGCTTTTTCCAAACGGTATCAAGCTGATGGCGCCTGTGTACAAAGTTTTATCGAGATAGATATAGCTGTCCGGATTGCTTGGATTATGGATTGATATTGGCGAAAAGTCGTTCAGGTACTTTAGGTACTGGTAGCCCAGAGGTTTATCCAATCCCAAATCGTGACGGGCAGCTGCAAGCGATGCCGAATCGGTGCGCTGTCCCATAACCATTCGGGCTGGGTCGCCAGGTATCATATTAAACAGCAGGAAAATAAGCGACACCACCCCAAACACGATGAGGAAACTGTAGAAAACTTTTTTGGTGATGTAGAAGAACAAGAAGTTCGAAAGTTAAAAGTTAAAAGTTAAAAGTTAAAGGAATTACCATAGACTCAACTTTAATAATATGAACGATTATCTACAAACAACAAACAACTATTCCTTATCAAATTGTTTTGCCTCTTCCCAAATAACATTCATTTGGTCGAGGGTCATTTCCTTGAGCGATTGGCCCTGCTTAATGGTTTTCGATTCGAGGTAGTTGAACCGTTTTGTGAATTTACGGTTGGTGCGCTCCAGTGCAGTTTCGGGGTCGATGTTGAAAAGCCTGGCCACGTTTACCATCGAGAATAGGAAGTCGCCAAATTCCTGCTCCATTTTAGCCGTATTTCCAGATTTTATTTCGGCTTTAAGTTCCTCCATTTCCTCGGAAACCTTGTCCCAAACCTGATTTGGCTCCTCCCAGTCAAATCCCACGGCGCGTACCTTTTCCTGTATCCTATTGGCCTTAATTAGTGCGGGTAGCGATGATGGTACACCCGATAGAACGGTTTTATTGCCATCCTTCTCCTTGGTTTTAAGCAGTTCCCAGTTTTCGAGCACCTCGGTTGAATTATTTACCTTAACATCGCCGTAAATGTGAGGGTGGCGGTAAATTAGCTTATTGCAGAGGCTGTTTATCACATCTACAATATCAAAGGCCTTTTGCTCGTTGGCAATTTTGGAGTAGAAAACTATATGGAGCAGAATATCGCCAAGTTCCTTCTTAATCGAGGGCATGTTTTTTTCCAAAATCTCATCGGAAAGTTCGTAGGTTTCTTCAATGGTAAGTGGGCGAATGGTTTCCATTGTTTGGCTTCTATCCCAAGGGCATTTTTCCCTTAATTCGTCCATTACGTCCAGTAGTTTGCCGAAAGCCTCAATGGCTTCTTGTCTGCGTGTATTATTAGTCATTTTCTAGTATAGTTAATCGTCGTGGAATTTTACCATTATGCTCGATCCAACCTTTAGCGCATGCAGCTGAGCAATAAAATCGTTATTCATTGCAATCTCCAGCAAATTTATGGAGTTGAACAGGGCTAAGAGTTCGCCCTCATCCACGTCGGAGTATGTTTTAACAATCTCGTCAATCCGGTAATTAAAACTTTGAACGTAGATGGTGAACCTGCGCCCTTTGCCCACGCGTTCAAACAAATCGTGCGATATATTGGTTATTGCGTTAAGGTACGAATCAATAAAAATAACACATCCCGAAATGGTGGTATCGTCAATTGCCGCTCTGAGCTGGGTGCTTGGGATGTAGTTTTCGGTGATAACGGCAATGTCGTTCAGCTCGGAATCGCTAATTAGCGCCTTCACCGCCGATGCCGCAGCACTGAGCGATGCAAAGCTGGAACTGTCCTCGAAGGGGAACGAAAAGACTTGTTTCGGAATGTCCTTGGTAATTTGGCCAAGAATCCCGTTGTCGGGGATAATAAGGTAATGGTTTCGGTACTCAAAAAGTAGCAGCTGCTTGCCCTCCGAATTCTCTGTATTCACTAAGCAAAGATGGATAGTGCCCGTTGGAAAATTCTCGAAACTGTGCTTAAGCACAAAAGCGGCGTGCATATGGTCGAACGGCGGAACCTTATGGCTTAGCTCAACAATGTTGAGGTTGGGCGAAATGGAAAGCAAACGGCCGGTGAGCATCCCGATATAGTAATCGTTCCTGTTCCAGTCGGTTGTTAATGTGATAATTTGAGTTTTTGAGCTGCCGTTTTCCATAATCGCAAAACCTACCACAAAAGTAATAATAAAGTTGGAAGAGGGAAGGTTGATAGATAAATGTAAAATGTAGAATGTAGAATGTAGAATGTAAAATGCAGAATGCAGAATGTAGAATGATTAGCCCTAAAGGAGTTTTATCAATAGCCCCGAGTTTTAACCCGGGGGGTAGTGTATGAAACAATATAACCATCAACCATAATGTCAATAAGTTTTTGATATTTAGTTTTTGCCCAATGCGTAAATAGCAGATGTTGAATTATCTTTGTGCATATTTTATTTTGATGACATCGAAAAAGAAAGTGAGCGAAAGAATAATTCTGATCGAGGGTATCGATCCTTTAGTTCTTTACGGCGTTAATAATACACGCTACGATTCAATTGCACGCCATTTCCCAAAGCTCAAGCTTATAGCCCGTGGCAACGAAATTAAAGCCATCGGCGATGATGATTTAATTGACGAGTTGGAGGATAAAATAAACGGAATGGTTGATTTCCATCGAAAGTATGGCTACTTGACCGAAACGAATATTCAGGATTTCCTCACCGATAATCTTGAGTCAATCAATCAGGCTGAGGAGGATGCTGCCGATGTGCTTGTTTTTGGAAATCACGGGAAGGTTATAAAGGCCAGAACCGTAAATCAGCGTAAGCTGGTTGAACTCTATAGTGATAACGATTTGCTTTTTGCCATTGGCCCAGCAGGCTCTGGTAAAACATACACTGCCATTGCGCTTGCTGTTAGGGCATTGCGTAACAAGGAGGTTAAGCGTATTATTCTAACCCGTCCTGCCGTTGAGGCTGGCGAACGCTTAGGTTTTTTGCCTGGCGATATGAAGGAGAAGCTCGACCCTTACTTACAACCCCTTTATGATGCGCTGCACGATATGATTCCAGCCAAAAAATTGGTTGAATTTATGGAGGATGGAACTGTGCAGATTGCACCTTTGGCGTTTATGCGTGGTCGTACGCTCGACAATGCGTTTGTTATTCTGGACGAAGCGCAGAATACAACAATTAGCCAGATGAAGATGTTTCTTACCCGTATGGGTAAAAGCGCAAAGTTTGTTGTAACTGGCGATTTAACTCAGATAGATTTACCCCGAAAAGAGGATTCCGGACTTGTAAAAACCATTAAGATTCTGGATGGAATAAGCGATATTGCAGTTATTAACTTTGATGTGCGCGATATTATTCGCCATAAACTGGTTAAGTACATTGTAAATGCTTTTGATCGGGATGCCGAGGAAAAACTTCAACGACAAAACACAAATCAAAATAATAATCAATCAACCTTAGAGTAGTTATGGAAAAGGCTATCGTTCGTACCGATTTCAACTTCCCTGGACAAACAGGGGTTTACCACGGAAAAGTTCGCGATGTGTACAACATCAAAAACGAGTTTTTGGCAATGGTTGTATCCGACCGAATCTCCGCTTTCGATGTTGTGCTTCCAAAGGGAATTCCATACAAGGGACAGGTGCTTAACCAAATTGCATCGAAGTTTTTGGATGCAACTTCGGACATTGTGCCCAACTGGAAAATTGCTACACCAGACCCAATGGTAACAATTGGTCGTATGTGTGAGCCATTCAAGGTAGAAATGGTGGTTCGTGGATACTTAACTGGTCACGCTTGGCGCGAGTACAAGTCTGGTAAACGCAGCATTTGTGGCGAACCAATGCCTGAGGGAATGAAAGAGCACCAGAAATTTCCAAAGCCACTTATTACACCCACCACAAAGGCTTCGGAGGGTCACGATGAGGATATCTCAAAAGCAGATATTATCAAAACAGGATTGGTTAGCAAGGAGGATTACGAACAGCTGGAGGCGTACACCTTGGCGCTTTTTGAGCGTGGAACTCAAATGGCTGCAAAAATGGGTCTTATACTTGTTGATACTAAGTACGAGTTTGGAAAGAAGGATGGAAAAATCTATTTGATTGATGAAATTCACACACCCGATTCATCGCGCTATTTTTACGCCGAAGGGTATGAGGAGCGTTTGGCAAAAGGCGAAGACCAACGTCAACTATCCAAGGAGTTTGTACGTGAGTGGTTAATGGCCAATGGTTTCCAAGGTAAAGAAGGACAAAAGGTTCCAGAAATGACCGATGAAATTGTGAGTCAGATTACCGAGCGTTATATTGAACTTTACGAACACATTACCGGCGATAAGTTTCAAAAAGCTGAAGGAACTGATGTTTTGAAACGTATTGAGCAGAATATTTTGAATTTTTTGAACAAGTAATATTCAATACACTGTCAGGGTTTTAAACCCTGACAGTGTTATTTTTAGAAATTAGCACCTATTGTCAACGAAACAAGATTCGTTTTTAACTTATCCTCGTAGTAATACCAACTTCCACCATAGCGGTAATCGGTGCTAATAATGCTATTTATTCGATTATAACTTAACTCTACGCTGAAAATCTTATTTACTTCAAGTCCGAAATTCGCCCCAAAGCAGTAACCTCCACCATAAAAATTATTACTGTAAGTTCTGTCTCCCGGTCTATAAATCATTTTAAAAGGGAATGCAAGGCTAAAACCATTATCAATTTTAATGTATGGTATAAACTTTTTATTGCTTGCCAAATCATATTTGATTGATACGTAAAGCGGAACGTGAATCATATAGCCTTTAGGATTATCGTATGTCCACATCCATCCCAATTCTGGGTCTTCGCTGGTAAGGAAGTAGAATCCAGTTCCAGCCCCCAACGCCAAGTTCTTTAGGTTTTCATTATTGCGAAATAGGTAAAAGTAGGTTTCGAAACTTATTGCAGAGGAGATTGCTCCCGTTTCGTAAACCTCTCCATCGGTGCCACTTACCCTATTTAATGGACTTAATCCCGCTTGCAACGAAAAGCTTGTTAATTTTCTATCCTGTGAGTGGGAGTATGCTGCGAATAGAATCAGTGCAGCAAAAATAATGATTGATTTTGTCTTCATGATCTTATTATCTATTCGTTATTAATTGAATTATTTTTTTTGAGTTCCGTTTTTACGTATTCCAATTATTTGTAGGTTTAATCTTTTAGGCAGCGAACCGAAAACCCTGTAATTTTTGGTGCACTATATTGGGTAACATTGTTACTGTCGTAAATTAAATGTCGAGCCAAGGCGTAATTAGGAGTTGCATCAAGAGAATTACTCCACCATCGTCCATAGGAGCCAATGTTTGAGAAAATTCCATTATACCTGTATCCTCCAGGTAGGGCTGTAAAGCCAGTTTGGTTAGTTGCTCCAACATTTGGGCTTATCCAATGTGCGTAGCCTGCTTCTTTTAATTTTCCTCCTGAGTTACCAACAAGGTTTGTAAGTGTTGTCCATTCTGCGTCGCTTGGCACATGCCATCCAGTAGGGCAAAGGTTACCTGTATTTACAGTGTACCAATTATACAGTGCTCCATATGTGCCTTTATTCGTTTCATCGTTGTTGTACCAGCAATAGCCCGATGTGGTTAGGTTTTTCCATGCAGTAGCATCTGCTACCTCAGGGATTGCAGCACCGTTCTTATCCTTGGTAGTTTTAAGGTTCTCTGCCATCCAAACCTGAGTGCCAATTTTAATTGTTTTATAGGTGTTGCCATCAGCATCCTTAACCAATCCTCTGTTCGTAGGATCCTCTAAAACGTAATAAATTATTTGTTCTAGGGCATCCACATACGCCTTATTCGCAGCATCCTGATCGTTCACAGGAGTTTTTACATTGATTACTTGGTGGTTAAGCATGTCGATGTTAGTAAAAGTATCAACTCGCATAGCTTCTGTACCGGCAACGCCATTTCTGCCAACTCTTAAAGAAACACCGCTTTCTCCGTTGATAAAGAGCCACCCGTTTTTTGGTGTTTCGGAATTTAAAAAATTCTGTTTGTTGCTTATGTAGCTGTTATCTCCATCTTGTCTGAAGAATAGTGTTTTATTTGACTGATCATAAATTCTTAAGGTTTTATAGTTTCGCATCAGATCATTAACTATTATATTCCCATTGGCATCAATTCTCATACGTTGTATCCCTTTTGTGGCAAGACGGATATCTGCGGAATCAGATGTTTGTATGCTCATCATATTGGTACCTCTGTGTTCTAAAAGGGATTGTCCTGAGTTATAGCGTGCAAGGCGTAAGGAGTAATCGGTGTAGGTGTCGTCGCCATGAAAATCGATAAATGCGTGGCGGTTTCCAGTGCCAAATGAGTTTACTTCAATGTAGTAAGGGTGAAAAGCGCCTGTAAAAGTTTTATTTCCAGCAACAACCTGATCGCCGCTTGTCATCACTACTTTTTGGTCGATATTTGAAATACTATCGGCTGTTTTTGCATACAGTGCATAGGGCACGCTCAGTAACTGACTCGTACCTGTAATGGTGTAGTTTGTTCCACCTGCGGGGTCGGTTTCTGTTTTAATAAAGTATGGCCCATTTGCCCAATTTATCGATGTAAAATCATCTGAAGTAGTTCCAGTTCCAATTTCAATGCTTAGCAGTCCGTTGGCGTTGGTTGTTGGGTTGTGCGTTTCGGCGTAAACTACTGCTCCATCGGCAGTGCTCTGAACTATGCTAATTTGCATTCCAACTGCTTGATTGGTTACCAGTTGATTGTTGCTATTGCGGATAACTGCCTGGTAACTCATCTTTTCAGGACTTTGGGCAAGAGTGCTAATTGTTAGTACCGTTGCGGTTATTAAAGTGAAAATCCATTTCATGATTTCTATTTTTTGATGATTTTAAATGTTTTAACAATTTTTCCATCCCTTATAACCACCAGTATAAGGGTGGTAGGGCTTATTTGTGTAAGGTTTATCTTAGAAATAGGGGCTGTGATTCTCTGGTTTATTAATGTTTTGCCCGATATGTCTATAAGTTGGTAGTGTAGTTCGCTATGCTCAATCTCATCAACTTTAAGAGTAAGGAAATCAATGGTGGGGTTCGGGAAGGCATTAATGGTCAGTTCCACTTGGGTTACGTTTAAACCTAAGATTACCGATATTTCGTAGGGTTGTTGTACTCCTTGTGCCGATGATCCATCACTTCCATTAGTAGTCGTATAGAATATTTGGCCAATGGAATAACTAACATTCCCGGTTGTTCCTATGGCAATTCCTCCTGTGGGAAGTGTAGTTTTCTGAGCTCTTGTTGTAATTATTATGCTTACGAACAATAGTATGAGGGCTTGTTTCTTCATATCATAGTGTTTTTTACTCGTAATATTCAAACGCATCAATAATATCTAGGTAAACTCCATCGAATCCTGCATTTAGAATTTTGTATAGGTAGGAATTGTTGTTTCCGTAGATGATACTTTGCCAATCGCTGTTCCAGTATTGTACCTTGTAGTTTCCTTCCCAATCGGGGTTTTCGGTGTCTAACCAGCTGGGTTTACTTGTATCCCAACTTTGTTGCCAGTAATACCTATAATCCTCCGCTTCGCCTATCGACATGTATGAGATAACTAATCGTTTTCCCCCATTGGCCTTGTTTTTCAGTTGATTAATCTCGCTTAGGGTAAATTCTTCATTATCAAAGAATAAGTCCATTATAAGTAAATCGTAATTGGTTGCTGTTATAGCGCTGATAAAGCTGTTTTTGTCGGGGAAATTTGATGGATCGAGCAGGTACAGGAAGTTTTTCACTTGCGACATCGAGGTAATAGTTGCATTGTTTTCCTGATGAATTGTGGCTGGATAGTTTGGAATATTGTTCAGGTCGCGCTGATTGGCCGCAAACGATACATAACCGGCATTCTTGTTTTTTAAATAGGAATCGTCCATTTTGCTATGGGTTGAGCAATAGTCGGTTACTAGTATTATGTTGTTTGCATTCTTTGAGATATTCAGTAAATCTGTTAAATATTTGTTTGCGCTGCTTGGTGTGGCTTGGTCGTCGTTATCATAGCCATAAAATAAATCCTCCTGTCCGTTGGCATCAATGGCGTTAAGGTATGGAGTATGGGGTTCGCCCGAGTCATCGCCTGTTTCGCTAACTAGCTCAATGCCGTTTTGGGGGATTATGATAAAGCTTGGTTCAATGGCTTTTGCGTAATTGCTTATACCAATTACAAATTCGCGCATTCTCTCTTTATACTCGGAGTTATTTCCGGAATCGTCTTCGTCCTCGCCGCAAGAAATAAGCGCAATTAGTGCGATAAATAGATAAATATTCTTTTTCATTTTATTGATGTATAAGCCTTAATGTAATTTAGTTTCCATTAGCCCCATAAAGAGTTCCGTTGGAACTGGTAACGTTCCCTGTGAGTATGTACTGGTTGTCGTTCTTATCCATTAGGTATATGGTAACCACATCGTTAATGGTGTATTCTCCATGGGGGATTTCTATTTTAATTCCACTGCCATCAACCTGTTTAATTAGATGATACGACGAAGAGGTGTAACGATCCTGCTTGTAGTTTACGGTTCCTGTAACCTTGTAATTTTGGTACTGGTAGTTGTTGAAAGTGATTGCTAGGCGGCTCTTGTAGCATGTTGTGTAGGACGATATGGTCTCCTTGCTTCTTGTTCCGGTTAGGGTTGCCGTTCCTCCATTTGCAGCCGTAATTACATGCGACGAGTAGGTTGCTGATGATGAGGTGTTATCCTCGATGTTCTCCATTAAGGAATTAAAGGCATCGGCCACTTTCCCTGCATCGTACTTGTCGCGGATTAGTCCTTTTGTTGAGTTTGCTCCCTCTGCATCGTCGCTTGCATCGTTTTTTTCGCAGGCGCAGTTAATTAGCAAAAATGCTGCTAGCATAATTAGTGGTAATTTTTTCATGTGTTTAAAGTTTGTTAAGTTTCATAACGTTAGCGATATTGTTTTTTTGATTTTATGTTTGATAACAAGTTTGCACACATGGAATACCCATTGTTTTATTAATTGCGTTTGGTCTAACTTATTACATGGGTATTTCATAGTTATGGATTTAGTGTTTCTTTTATGTAAAGATAAATCCATAACCGCTGCTGTTTTGGGCAGAACAGTAAGTGCTTGTACTAAACTAGAATTTGATAGTAACTGAAAAGAATTTGCTATTTGCAGGCTAGCTGCTCAATGGATTGGATAAGTGCATCTTTTTTGCGGGTCGATACAGGAACGCTGGAGCCATCGCACATAACAATAAAACCGCCATCGGTTTTATCGAACTTTTTCACATATTTCATATTTACAAGGTGCGACTGGTGCACCCTGAAGAAGTGGAATGATGATAATAACTCGTCATACTCCTTTAATGGCTTCGATATAAGTATCTTTTGCCCATCGGTTAGGTGAAAGGTGGTGTAGGAACTGTCCGATTCGCATCGTACAATATTCTTAATCTCTACAATATGGATGCTTTCGACTGTTTTTAGCACAACCACCTTATTTTCGGCCGAAGGTTCTCCCATGTTTTGAAGTAGCGCATTGAGCATTAGCTTGTTGTTGCGCTCCTCTACGGTTTTGTAGGCTTGGTGCAGTGCTGCTATTAACTCCGTAGGATTAACCGGTTTTAGCAAATAGTCTATTGCGCAGAATTTTATGGCCTGTATGGCGTATTCTTCGTGGCCGGTAAGGAAAATTATTTTGAAGTTTACTTCGGGTAAGGTTTTTAGAATATCAAAGCTTGTTCCTCCAGGTAGGTTTATATCCATTAGGGCAACATCGGGTTTCGATTCCGCAAGTAACGTTGCTGCCGAGTTCATGTTCGATGCCGTTCCGCAAATGGTAACAAAAGGGCAATAATCGTTGATTATTTTTAGCGTTACGGCCAAAATATCCTCTTCGTCCTCTATAATCGCCAGTTTTACCATTTCGCAGATGCTAACCTTTACTTCACGAAAGTAACTATTTATTGCAGAATAGTAAAGGGATTTCCAGAATAACTTTTACGCCAGCAATGGTTCCATCCTCATTTATTCTGTTCGATATGGAGTAATTAAATTCCTTTTTGTACGCCTTAGTGAGGGCAAGCATTCGCTCGTGGGTTATTTTTGATGCCAACGATACGTGTTTGGGGTTTGTTGGCTCAGAGTTTGGGTTTAAGCCAATGCCATCATCCTCAATGGTAATGGTCATCCTATCGTTGTTCGCCTTAAATGTTATATTGATATGGCCTTCTGGAATGTCCTTTTTGGCAATCCCGTGTTCCACGGCATTTTCGATAAAAGGTTGGAGTAGCATAGGAGGGATTGCTATTTCATCGGTACTGTATGGCAGGTCTATATTGAACTGGTACTGGAGTTTCTCCTTTAGGCGGAGTTTCTGCAGTGTAAGGTATTCTGTCAGCGTTTCAATATCTGATTCTATAGATATTAGTTCATCTCTAGAACTATTCAACGTTGAGCGCATCAGCTTAGCAAAACTTGCAATGTATGTCGTGGCCTCAATGGCAGGTTTTTGCAAAACCTGATTTTGAATTGCCCCAAGCGCATTAAAAATAAAGTGTGGGTTCATTTGCGAGCGGAGTAGTTGATGCTCCATCTGTAACGATTTAGCCGAAGTTTTTAGTTTGTGTTGTCTGAATAGTAGTATCGATAGTGTCAAAATCAAAATAACGCCTATTGATAAAGATATAATAATAACCCTATTGCTCCGGAGTACTAGTTGACTGGCTTTGTTTTGCTCGGTTAATAGTTCAATCTCCGATTGTTTTTGTTTGTTTTGGTAAATTGTTTCGAGTTCCTTAATCTGCCTCGATTTTGCCTCGTTAAAAAGGCTATCGTTTATTTCGGTGGCCAATGCTTTGTATTCGTAAGCTTTTCTATAGTTACTGTGGTCCTTATGCCAAATCGATAGCCAATCGTAGTTTTCGGCAACAACTCGTTTTAGGCTATACTGCTCAGCAATGGCTAAGGATTTCTCCATATTTTTCTTTGCCTCAAGTTTATCCCCTGCATCAAATTCCAGGCTAGCAATATGTTTGTAGGTTTGAGCCAAAAGGTAATGGTCTATATGCTCTGGGTTTAGTTTAACTACCTTTTTGAAGTAAAAATATGCACTATCGTTTTGCGATGAATTCATATATAGTACCCCAATATTGCTCAGTATTGTTGATACTATTAATTTATCGTTTGCTTTATAGGCTGTTTGGAGTGCTAGTCGGTAGTGCTCTAATGCCTTGGTGTAATTATTCTGATTAAGATATATTTCGCCTAAATTATTAATCAGTCGGCCTTTTTGCATGTCAGTTTTAACGTATCGCAATGCTTTTAGGAGTTGCGCCTCGGCAATGTCGTGTTCTTTTTGGTCTATATGAATGTACGATAGATTAATGCAACTATTGGCTATGGTAATCGAATCGTTTTTCGTTTCAGCGAATTGGAGTGCTTCCGTCAAATACTTTTTTGCAGATAAGTATTCGCCCATCATCATATAGCACGATCCAATGCTGCTCAAAATTAGGTTTGCATTAATAGAATCGGGTATTGCTGCGTACTTTTGTTGCGATAAAAAATAGTACGTGAGGGCATTGTTGGGGTCAAATTTTAAGTGGTAAATAAGTCCTTTATATCGGAAGTACAGCGCTTCGAGCGATTTGTCGTTTGTTGTTTCAATAAGTTTATCGGCAGAGTTAAGTATTTCTTTGGCTGAATCAGGGTTTGCGACTATTGCTTTATATGCGTTATCCAGTATTTGTTTAAGTTCGTTGTTTTTAGGGCTAAGTGTATCCCCATTAGCAACCAAGTTCTTTATAGAACTTCCAGTGAAAAAGATGATTAGAAACAAATATTTTAATTTCATTTTTGATATAATTTTCTATTTAGGCGTAAATGTAGCCAATTTTATTTAATCCCCTCAAGGGTTTCGAACCCTGACAGGGGTATTTACTATTCGATTAGTTCCATTATCGTATCCCTATCAGCCAATCTCAAAGGATTATTAGTATCGATGAAAAGTTGCGCTAAATGCTCCTTCTTGGCCTGTAGCTTTAGGATTTTCTCCTCCACAGTATTTAGCGAGATAAAGCGGTAAACGAATACATTTTTCTGCTGACCAATCCTGTGTGCACGCGATGTGGCTTGCATTTCGGCCGCGGGGTTCCACCACGGATCCAGGATAAAAACGTAATCCGCAGCGGTAAGATTTAACCCAACACCACCGGCTTTAAGCGATATTAGGAATACCTGTTTATTGGGGTTACTTTGGAACTCTTCAACAACTTTTGCGCGGTTAGTGGTTTCGCCAGTAAGTATCTCGTAACCAATACTCTCGTGCTTTAAATAATCCTCCACTTGCTCCAAATGCTTTACAAACGAAGAGAACACAAGTATTTTATGCTTCTCAGTAATAATATTCTCGATGCTACGTGTTACCTCGTCGAATTTGCCAGAATCCAATGTTGCGTAGTCATCCAGTAGTGCAGGATGATTTGCAATTTGGCGTAATCTCATTAATCCTGTAAGAATTGATATAGACGATTTCTCAACTCCAACCTGCTCAATACTCTCGATAATAGAGTTGCGAATCATCGATTTCTCCTTCTCGTAAACTTCCTGCTGCGCATCGGACATATCGCAGTAGATAATTTGCTCGGTTAGCGGTGGCAAGTCCTTGGCAACCTGCTCCTTGGTTCTACGCAGGATTAGCGGTTCAATTATGTGTTTCAGCTGCTTTTCCTTTTCGGTATCGGCGCATTTCTCAATTGGAATGATATACTCATCGCGGAACGACTTTAAGCTACCCAGCATTCCTCTGTTTAGGAAATTTAACTGCGACCAAAGGTCGCTAAGCGAGTTCTCTATTGGTGTTCCGCTTAATGTCAGGTAATGGTTCGCCTTTAAAAGCAGCACCGAACGGTATATTTTGGAGAATGGATTCTTTATGGTTTGACTTTCGTCCAGAATCACATAGTTGAACTTCAAATCCTTGAAAAAATCGATATCGTTGCGAATTATTCCGTAGGTTGTAATTACAATATCGTACTTCTGAAGTAACGATGCCGATTTTGTCCGCTGAGCGCCAGCGTAAACAAATACATTCTGGTCGGGAGTAAACCTATTGGCCTCTTTTAGCCAGTTATGAACTAGTGAAGTTGGAACAACAATTAACGATGTTTTGATACTTTTATCAGGATGATTACTTGCAAACTGAAGCATAGTCAGAGTTTGAAGGGTTTTACCCAGCCCCATGTCATCGGCTAAGCAACCATTCATTGCATTCTGGTAAAGTAAATTTAGCCAACAGTACCCCTGTACCTGATAATCGCGAAGCGTTGCATTAAGGTTATGCGGAATACTTACACCCTCAATTTGTGACTGACTGAACTTTGTGTTAAGCGCTTTTGCCTCAGGAGCATCAATCTGATTATCGACAAGAATACTGAATAGCGATTTTGACACCTTCAACTTCTCGTCCGTCTCTTTTCCCATTAGGAATAGCGGTTTGTATTTGGTAAACCAAATCTCCGGAAGCACAAATATCTGTCCGTTAGGTAGCACAAATTCTCTATTCCCTTTAACAATATGCTTTTTAAGGTAAATGAAGGGTATTTCGAATTCACCTAGTTTAACTTGCCCGTAAAGGTCGAACCAATCTTCTTCCGATTTTGCCGATAAATCGAGTTGAAAAGTTTTAAGGTAAAAGTCTCTGTTTACGTATGCTTGTTTTACATTAATCCCAAATTTTTCAAGATTTTCACTGTTGATATTAATCCACTCTACAATTATATGGAGTGTATCGGTACTTTTAGCATCTACATCAAAAGGAATGAACTCGGCATCGCTTACTTTCTTTAATTGTAGTTGATTTCCCAGAGTGTCAACAATGGATTTTTCCCATGCCTCATTCCTGCTAAATTTGGTAAAGGTGTAATTTCCGTTGTCCGTTTTTAAGTAAACCTCGTTCGCCAAACTTGCATTTGCCAAGTAGTTTCTGTTGTTGTACTTGTAGTTCAATGTTAAACAAGCGCCACCGCTAAGGCGTTCCTCCAAGGTTAAAAATGCCTTTCCATCGACCTGTTCCTCAATAATATCAAACCCCACAGCCTCAACTAACTGATTCCTTATTGTGCTAAGCACAAAGGTTTCCATATACTTTTGCTCAGCAGTTTTTGGAATGGTAATGTGGCTTTTGTTCACAAATGGGCTTAGTTTCTTGCCATCAATCCCGTTAAAGCGGTAAATTTTATTACCAATTCTAACAATACAGGGCTCGTTAGTAATAACCTCGCTATTTCCTATCTCTATTTTAATTTTTTTTCCGTTGCACGATGCTGATATGGAGTACTTAAACTCATCGGCATTTCTTTCGAATCGGAATAACGGTTGGGCAATCTCAAGTTCGATATTCAGTTTTCGCTCCGAGTAAAGCGAGTTTGCGTTTTTATCCCTGATAAATATTGGAACATTAGTGTTTGCTGCAATATCAATACATTTTGCAATCCTCCGTTCAATGTAACTCCTAATATACTGGCTCAACTGCTCATCTTTGGATAGCGACGATAAAAAATCCACCACCGATTTCGCATTTTTTGCAAAGTGCTTTTGCAGTGCTTTCTCGGTTATATCGTTTAAATGCCTGATAATCTCTTTGTGATTATCGGCCAGTTTGGTTTCATTTTTGGCCAAACTCTCGGCCAGTAGGTTCTCCTTAATTTGAAATATATCGCTACTGTCGGTGTTTTCAATTAATTGTGCACCAAGCATCAACCCTAACTGACGGTGGGGTTGTATGGTTAACGCAAAAAATTGATTGGTACATGCAGTCATGGCCGAAATTTTGCACAATGTTAGCAATTTGCGAAATATAGTTCAAATCTAAGTCGATATGTATTTTTGAATTACGCGTAACTTATGTATTATTAGCGATTTAACTTGATTAGGGCAAAAATTGAATGTGTAGTATTGCCCTCAATACAATTCTAATGAGTATTTTTGTACCTTAATGTTTTTTAATATGCATATAATGAAGCGAATAGTTGTTTTTTTAGTTGCCATTTTCACTCTTACAGCCCTAAATGCCCAGGATAATAAGGTGTTGGTTCAGGTTGAACGCTCCCGCGATAAGGTCAAAATTGATGGAACTACCTATTACATTCATATAGTTAAAAGTGGCGAAACTCTATACGCTATTAGCCGGGCATACGATATTGCTCAATCGGTGATTGCAACCAATAACCCCGATATTTATGCTGGCTTAAAGGTTGGACAGGCATTGAAAATTCCGAAGCGATCCAAGGAACCCGAGAGCGACGAGAACTACGTTTACCATATTGTTAAGAAAAAAGAAACCCTTTTCGGGTTGTCGCGTCAGTACAATGTTAGTATCGACGAAATTGTGGAAATTAACCCCGAGGTTAAGGAGGGATTGCAGCAAAGTCAAACCATTCGTATTCCCCGAGTAAAAGCAACGGAGCACATTCATAAGCCTGCTTCCGATACGTTAACTTTTATTATGCACGAGGTGCAGCCCAAGGAGGGATTATTCGCCATTTCGCGGCGATATGGAGTCGATGCCAAGGAGATAGAGCTCTATAATAAGGAGTTGTTGGATGATGGTGTTAAGTTGGGTACTTCGCTCCGGATTCCCGTTAAGCCCGCATCCGATTCAACCATTGTGAAGGTTGACGCAAAGGTTGATACACCCAAAGTGGAGGTTCCCGAGGTACATCCAACAGTACCATTGTGTAGCAATAACTATGTATATGGTGGTGAGCCATTTAATATTGCCCTATTCCTTCCTTTTACTCAGTCGGGTGGGGGGGCTTCCGATGGCTCGATTGATGATGCTACGGACGGCAATTCCAATTCAAGGTCCCAGTCTGGCGCCAAGAAGGGATTCTCGCAAATCACCCAGGCCTCGCTCGAGTTCTACGAGGGATTTTTGCTTGCGGTTGATTCCATGAAACGCTCTGGGGTTTCCGTTAACCTTTCGGTTTTCGATACCAAACGGAAACAGTCCGAGGTGCAGAGTATTGTTAATAGGGGTGCTGTTAAGCAATCCGATCTAATAATTGGATCGTTCATGATTGACGACTTAAAGCCCCTGTTGAATTTTGCGTCTAGTAATCGGGTGAATTTGGTGTCGCCATTATACAATGGGGCTACTGCAATGCCATCGAGTTCTAATATTATAGCTCTAAACCAGTCGTTCCGCAAGCAGCTCGAGATTTTTATCCGTAACTTTAAGTTTGAGGATACTTGCCGCTACGTAGTGGTTTACGATAAGGACAATTTGTACTCGTCAAATATTAAACTTTTCGACTCCCTTTTAACTGCAAAAATTCACGATAGCAGTAGAATACGTAAAGTGTACCATCAAACCGCAGTGCGCAAATCGGCCGATGTGCAGGAGGCATTAACAAAGGAGTTGGCCGCCGATATGCATAATGTGATTATAATTCCTTCCGAGGACGAGCCATTTGTTTCAGAGTTCCTGGGGCATCTATATGGTGTAAAATCGTACTACAATTTACGAACTACAGTTTACGGCCCAGCTCGTTGGCAGACAATGAGGAATATTCCAACCGATTATTTTTACAAATTGAACCTTAACGTATTTACCCCCTTCTTTGTGGATTACACCAGGCCTTCGGTTAAGCGGTTTATTGTGGAGTATCGCGATTTGTACCGTGCCGAGCCCTCGCAGTATTCTTACTTAGGTTACGATGTTGGCCTATACTTTATTCTGGCGATGAAAAACTACGGTGTAGATTTCAATCAATGCTTGTATAGCCATCGTTTATTCCTATTGCAGTCCGATTTTTGGTTTGGCAACGTAAATACACAATCTGCATTCCAGAACGAAAGGCAGTTTATTATTAACTATACCGGCGACTTCGATGTTAAGATAGTTAAGTAGATGCTTATGCAAGGCGAATCTAAACTTGCAATTACTGAGGGGTGGGTGTCCATACTGGTGAACATTGTTCTGTTCGCCCTTAAGTACTGGGCGGGTGTGGTTACCGGGTCGTTGGCCCTTATGGCCGATGCGTGGCATACCCTATCCGATTCCATCAGTTCCCTATTTGTTATTATAGGGGTTAAAATCTCCTATAAACCGGCCGACAAGAAGCATCCGTTTGGGCATGGTCGATCCGAACTTGTAACATCAATCCTTATAGGAGCGTTGTTAGCTTTTATAGCATTCTATTTCTTTCAGGAGGGTATTATTAAGTTGTACAGCCGGCAAATGGTTCATTATGGGGCAGTGGCTGTTGTGGTTACTATTGTGTCTATTTTGATGAAGGAGGGTCTGGCGCAGTATGCTTTTTTTATTGGGCGTAAGTGCGGATCGCAGTCGGTAGTTGCCGATGGGTGGCACCATCGGAGCGATTCGCTATCCTCTGTAATTGTGCTGGTCGGAATCTTTTTTGGTAAATACTTCTGGTGGATTGATGGCGTGCTGGGAATTGTGGTTGCAATTCTGATTTTTAGAGCAGCTTATAAGGTTATATTAGATTCAGCCGGTACCATTCTTGGCGAGCAACCCTCCGATGAGATTATAACCCAAATTGAGCAGATTGTTGATCAATGTGGAGGGGGAGCAATGAATCCGCATCATTACCATTTGCACAACTATGTACGGCGTCGCGAGTTAACATTTCATATTCGATTCCCCAATGCAATGTGTATAGAGGATGCGCACCGAATTGTTTCCGAAATTGAGAGCCAAATCGCCCTGAAACTCAATATAAATGCCACCATCCATATTGAGCCCTACCTAACCTCAAAGGGCTGTAAGCATGTCGATTAGGCTGCTTTTTGATGCGCATATCTCTGGCTATTAACGAGATACCACTTGTTGTTATCAATTTTTCCCAACATAAATATACATAACTCTTTTTAAATTGATGCACCCAATGATGTTAAACATATTGGCGCAATCGTTTTAGTATGACAAAAGTCATATTTTTGTATTAACAATAAGCAATTGTAAAGCGTTGTGAATCAGTGGCATTTCTATTGCTCATGCAGTCTGAGTAACTTTGATAATAATTAACCAACTATAAACACAAATATTAAGTATGGCGAATGTTGATTTGTCGGTTTACGGTATAACCGAACCCGCAGAGGTGTTTTACAACCCAAGTTACGATTTACTATTTCGGCACGAAACCGATCCCAATCTCGAGGGCTTTGAACGTGGCCAGTTAACTACGCTCGACGCAATTAATGTTGATACTGGTATTTTTACCGGACGATCGCCCAAGGATAAGTATGTGGTGATGGAGCCCAATTCCGAACCCAACGTATGGTGGGCTCAGTCCGGGCGTAACAGCTCCGACAATAAACCGATTTCGCAGGAAACCTGGGATTATCTAAAGCAGCATAGCGCCAAGCAGCTTAGTGGGAAAAAACTTTACGTGGTTGATTCGTATTCCGGAGCAAATACCGACACTCGCCTTTGTGTGCGGTTTATCTGCGAGGTGGCTTGGCAAGCTCACTTTGTTAAGAACATGTTTATTCGTCCCACCGATGAGGAGCTGAAAACGTATAAACCCGATTTTGTTGCGCTGGTTGCCTCCAAAACAACCAATCCCCGGTGGCAAGAGCAAAAACTTAATAGCGAGGTGTATGTGGCATTCCATTTAACCGAGCGCATGGCTGTTATTGGCGGTTCGTGGTACGGTGGTGAGATGAAAAAGGGGATTTTCTCCGTGATGAACTACTACCTGCCGCTAAAAGGCATTGCGGCAATGCATTGTAGCGCCAATGTGGGTAAAAATGGCGATGTGGCTATCTTCTTTGGCCTTTCGGGTACTGGAAAAACAACCCTTTCGGCAGATCCGAACCGGGCACTGATTGGCGACGATGAGCACGGCTGGGACGATAACGGGGTCTTCAATTTCGAGGGCGGTTGTTACGCAAAATGTATCGACCTTGATCCCAAAAAGGAACCCGATATTTTTGCCGCAATCCGTCGCGATGCGTTGTTAGAAAATCTCGATGTTGATGCCAATGGCAATATCGACTTCAAATTCTAAGAAAAAAAACCGAAAATACCAGGGTATCGTACCCAATTCTAATTATATTCAAAATATTGTAAAGCCTGTATCTAAGGCTGGCCATGCCAAGCATGTTATATTTTTAACTGCCGATGCCTTTGGCGTGTTACCCCCAGTATCGCGCTCACCCCAGATCAAACCCAGTACCATTTCCTTAGTGGGGTTTACGGCCAAACGGCAGGAACCGAACTGGTGTTAAGGAGCCACAACCTACATTCAGCAGTTGTTTTGGACAGGCATTTTCTGATGCTTCACCCCTACGGTTTATGCCCGCGAGCCTGGTTAAAAGATGGAGCAGCACGGATGATGCAAGCTTACCTCGTAAATACCGGGTGGATTGGAGGTGCATACGGTGTAGGCAAGCGTATCGATTTGCCTTCGACCCGTGCAATTATCAATGCAACTCGATGGAAGTATCGAAAATTCCTGAGTTTGAAGTTATGCCAATCTTCAACCTTCAGGTGCCCAAATCGGTGAATGGTGTTGATCCTAAAATGCTGAACCCCAGAAATAGTTGGTCGAACCCGCAGGATTGGGAGAACGCAAACTGGGGGCTTGCTGAGAAATTTATCAAGAATTTCTTGAGAAATTTTACTGATAACGAGTGGGGGCAAAAAATTAGTTAATGCTGGCCCTGAGCCTATAATAATCAGAGCATTATGAAAATCGACCTTGTATCAACTTGGTCGATTTTCTATTTGCTATATTGCTGTTAGTTAGCAATTTACAGAATTAGTGCGTTGCGTTTTTCAAACTTTTTATCTTTCATCTTTTAACTTTTCATTACCATAATACTATCTTTGCGGCATGGAAACGGTGTGAAAAATTGCGATTGTTTTTCTTGCTTACTTAATGGGATCGATTCCTACTTCGGTGTGGGTAGGAAAGATATTTTATGGAACGGATGTAAGGGAACATGGAAGTGGCAATGCTGGAGCAACAAACACAATTAGGGTATTGGGTTTGTTACCGGGGATTTTTGTGTTTATAGTAGATGTGTTAAAAGGCTACTTTGCCGTTCGGCTGTTGTACCTAACTGATTTTTACATTCCACAAACAGGAATGTTTATCAACTTTCAGTTGATTCTAGGTGTTGCTGCATTGGTAGGTCATATTTTCCCGATATTTGCACAGTTTAGAGGAGGAAAGGGAGTCGCTGTTCTATCGGGAGTTGTATTCGCTCTTCAGCCTTATGCAACGTTAATTGTTTTTGGAATTTGGGTTATATCGTTGCTTATTACTCGGTATGTTTCGTTAAGTTCTATGATTGCCGGATTTTCTTTTCCATTGGTGTTGATTTTTGTTTATAGAACAACCAATCCTTCGTTAATTATTTTTGCTTTCACGTTAGCAATTTTAATGCTGTTTACTCATCAAAAAAATATCGAAAGATTGCTCAGCGGCGAGGAGTCCAAATTCCATTTACGCAAAAAAGATAAACATAAATCGCCCCCACGTTAATACTTGAAATAAAAATGCGGTAGATAATATTTTTTGGTTGGGGCGATATAACATCGCCCCCTTTTTTTATAATCGATTAAATTCATTAATTTTGCAACTTTCAAAATTGCAATTATGATAAAAATTACTTTTCCTGACGGTAAGGTACGAGAGTATCCTAAAGGTGTAACTGGGCTCGAGATTGCAAAAAGCATTTCGGAACGTTTAGCTCAGGAAGTGTTAGCAGTATCGGTTAATGGTGAGGTGTGGGATTTAACACGCGAAATTAATAACGACGCTACCGTTAAGTTGCATAAATGGGACGACGATAAAGGAAAGCATGCTTTCTGGCATTCTTCGGCTCACTTAATGGCAGAAGCGCTTGAGAATCTTTTTCCTGGTATAAAATTGGGAATAGGACCAAGTATCGAAAATGGTTTTTATTATGATGTAGATTTTGGATCAACAACCTTTACCGAGGATCAGTTACCTATGGTTGAGCAAAAGATGCTGGAATTTGCTCACGCAAAGCAGCCGATTGTTCGTATGGAAGTTACTAAGGCCGAGGCTTTAAAAACATATAAAGAAAAAGGAGATCCGTATAAAGTTGAACTCATAACCGATTTGCAGGATGGTACAATTACCTTTTATAAGCAAGGTGATTTTACCGATTTGTGTCGGGGGCCACATTTACCCAATACTGGATACATCAAAGCAATTAAATTGCTAAGTGTTGCAGGAGCATACTGGCGTGGAGATGAGAAAAATAAAATGCTTACTCGTATTTACGGGGTAACATTTCCACAGAAAAAGCAGTTGGACGAGTACTTGGCTCTTTTGGAAGAGGCTAAGAAGCGCGACCACAGAAAACTTGGAAAAGAACTTGAACTATTTACTTTCTCACAAAGTGTAGGTGCTGGGTTACCGTTGTGGTTGCCACGAGGAGCTCAGTTAAGAGAACGCTTGGAAATGTTCTTAAAGAAGGTACAAAAGAAATATGGTTACGAACAGGTAATTACCCCGCACATAGGACAGAAGGAGTTGTATATAACATCCGGGCACTGGGCTAAGTACGGAAAGGATAGTTTCCGTCCAATTACTACACCACAGGAAGGTGAAGAGTTTTTACTAAAGCCAATGAATTGCCCTCATCATTGCGAAATATACAAATATAAACCACGTTCGTATAAAGATTTACCTTTACGGTTGGCCGAATTTGGTACGGTTTACCGTTACGAGCAAAGTGGTGAATTGCATGGGCTGACTAGGGTTCGTGGATTTACTCAGGACGATGCGCACATTTTCTGCCGTCCCGATCAGTTAAAGGAGGAGTTTATTAAGGTTATCGATATCGTATTGTACATATTTAAGACGCTTAACTTTAACGACTATACTGCACAAATTTCGCTTCGCGATCCTAACGATAAGGAAAAGTATATTGGTTCCGACGAAAATTGGGAAAAAGCCGAAAGAGCCATTACCGAAGCTGCTGCAGAGCGGGGCTTAAAAACGGTAACCGAATTAGGTGAGGCTGCATTCTATGGTCCAAAATTGGATTTCATGGTAAAGGATGCAATAGGTCGTAAGTGGCAACTTGGAACAATTCAGGTTGACTATAATTTGCCTGAACGATTCGAGTTGGAATACATTGGAAACGACGATAAACGTCACCGCCCAATCATGATTCACCGTGCGCCTTTTGGTTCGATGGAGCGGTTTGTTGCCGTGCTTATTGAGCATACTGGTGGAAAATTCCCGCTGTGGCTAACTCCCGATCAGGCAGTTATTCTTCCGATAAGCGAAAAATATAACGATTACGCAAAAAAAGTTTTAAATTTCCTAAATAATTCCGATATTCGCACGCTGATTGACGACCGGAACGAGAAGATTGGTAAGAAAATCAGAGACAACGAGTTACGAAGAATTCCATACATTTTGATTGTAGGAGAAAAAGAACAGGAATCTGATATGGTTGCTGTTAGGGTACAGGGAGAAGGCGATAAAGGTCAAATGAAACTCGAAGAGTTTGTGGAATTAATCAGAACTAACATTGATAAACAATTGCAAGAAATATAGTATTAACTAAAAAAGGAGGGTTTAACCATAGCTGCACCTAATTTTAATAGAAGAGTGGCTGATGAAAATAAGGTTCTAATCAATGAAGAGATTAGAGCCGTACCGTCCGCCTTAGTAGGCGATAATATTGAGAACCCAGGGGTTTTCCAGTAGAAGAAGCTCGAAAAATGGCCTTTGATATGGAAATGGATTTGGTAATGATTTCTGACAAAGCCGATCCACCAATTTGCAAGGTTTTAGATTATCAAAAGTTCCTTTATCAACAGAAGAAAAAGCAAAAGGAAATCAAGGCAAATGCTCAGAAGATTGTAGTAAAGGAAATTCGGTTTGGACCGAATACCGATGAGCACGATTACAACTTCAAGTTAAAACATGCCGAGAATTTTCTTAACGATGGTGCAAAGGTTAAAGCGTACGTGTTTTTTAAAGGACGGTCAATACTATTCAAGGAGCAAGGTGAAATACTATTACTTCGGTTTGCTCAGGATCTTGAAGAGTTAGGTAAAGTAGAGCAATTACCTAAACTAGAAGGAAAACGAATGATTATGTTGATAGCTCCAAAAGGAGTGAAAAAAGTAAGTAAATAAAAATTAATTGCAGTAGAATGCCAAAAACAAAAACTCACACCGGTGCAAAGAAACGGTTTTCTTTAACCGGAACAGGGAAAGTTAAGAGGAAGCATGCTTACAAAAGTCACATTTTGACTAAAAAGGAAACAAAACAAAAACGTAACTTAACTCATGTTGCCATTGTTGAGAAAGTTGACGAGAAGAAAGTTTTGTCGATGCTTAACCTTAAGTAGTAACCTATTAACTTTTTCGAGTAAATTACTTTAAATTATTAACCAGAATGAATTAGCCGCTAAGAGTCGAATTTGACCGCTAACCATTCAAAAATTGTTTAACACATGCCACGTTCAGTCAATTCAGTAGCGTCAAGAAGAAGAAGAAAAAAAGTTCTTGAGCAGACAAAGGGTAACTTTTTGGCTCGCCGTAATGTTTACACCGTTGCCAAAAACACCTTGGAAAAAGGGTTAGCCTACGCTTATCGCGATAGGAAGAAGAAAAAAATCGAGTTTCGTGCTTTATGGATTCAACGTATTAATGCAGCTGTACGTCCTTACGGAATGACATACTCCGAGTTCATTGGTAAAATTAACAAGCAGGGTATTGCATTAAACCGTAAGGTTTTGGCCGATCTTGCAATGAATCATCCCGAGGCTTTTAAGTCGATTGTTGATTCTTTAAAATAGATTTTATCTATCTTAAAATACGGAGGGAGTGGCTTTGGCTGCTCCCTTTTTTCATTTATTAACATACTTTTGGTTCTAATTCTCCGGTTGTTTTATATATTGCGTAAAATTCCTATCGATGTTAAAAATTGCAATTATTGGCTATGGAAAAATGGGGCACGAGATTGAGGCTATCGCCTTGGAACGCGGACATTCTGTTGTTCTCAAGATAGATGCCTCCAACCTGCCCGATTTGTCGGAATTCAACTTAAAAAGCGTTGATGTTGCCATAGAGTTTACCTCGCCCCATACCGCAAAACAAAACGTTGAACTATGCTTAAGGGCCGGTACACCTGTTGTTTGTGGAACAACGGGCTGGAACGCTGAGGCTGCCAAAATTATTGAGAGGGTAAAGGCAGGAGAGGGGACGTTTTTCTTTGCATCGAACTATAGCGTTGGGGTGAATATCTTTTTTAAACTTAACGCAATGGCTTCAAAGTTGCTGGCTAAGGTTGGCGGTTACAATGTTGGCATTCGGGAAATACACCATACCCAGAAGTTAGATGCTCCAAGTGGAACTGCCATATCTATTGCAAATGCCATTACGGATGAGAATCCTGATTTTAATGGATGGACACTCATCCCCGATGAGGTAGATGGCAAGATCCCCATTGAGGCTGTTCGGGAGGGGGCTGTTCCTGGAACTCACATTGTTAATTTCGAGTCGGAGCAGGATCAAATTGTGCTATCGCACATTGCTAAGAGTCGGAAAGGGTTTGCACTTGGTGCGGTTTTGGCTGCAGAGTTTATTGCTGGTAAAAAAGGTTTTTTCAATATGGATAACCTATTGAATTTCGATTAGATAATTTTTGTGCTATTTTTACAGAATTATTCAATACTGATGCTATGATAAATAAGATTAAATTGTTTTTGAAACACCCATATTTTAGGTTCGGTTTTGCCGCTATTATATTTATCCTTTGGGTAGTGTGGATTGGCAACTACTGGTTGTTGCTGGGCTTGCCTATTATTTTCGATTTCTATATCACCCAAAAGGTAAACTGGACATTCTGGAAGAAGCGTGGGCAGAAGAAAACCGTTCTGATAGAGTGGGTTGATGCCATTATTTTTGCAGTTGTAGCAGCAACATTAATCCGCATGTTTTTTATCGAAGCCTATACAATTCCTACATCTTCGATGGAAAAGAGCTTACTCATAGGCGATTATCTATTTGTAAGTAAGGTGAGTTATGGCCCAAAACTTCCCAACACTCCAATTTCATTCCCTTTTGTGCACCACACTTTGCCTTTCTCAAAAACTGCAAAATCGTTTATCGAATGGCCCCGCTGGCAGTACAAGCGCATAGCCGGTTTTGGCAATATTCAGCGTAACGATGTGGTGGTTTTTAATTTCCCCGAGGGCGATACGGTAGTGCTGCAGGATCAAAATTCCAGCTATTACACGTTGGCTCGGATTTATGGAGCCGAGAATCTTAAGAAAAATTACGATGTTATATATCGTCCTGTCGATAAGCGTGAAAATTACATCAAGCGGTGTGTAGGCTTGCCTGGCGATACCATCCAGGTTAAGCACGGGCAGCTTTATGTTAACGGGCACGAACAGGCGAAAATTGGACAGCGTCAGTACAATTACCAGATTAAAACCGATGGTACTGCCATTAACCCAGTTCGGCTTGAACAGTTGGGCATTTCCAAGGCCGATCAGGGTTTTAACCCCGCTAGCGGGTATTACCAAATGCCGCTCACCGAGGAGGCTTTATCCAAAATTAAAACTATGAACAACGTGGTTGAGGTGGTTAAGAATGAGAACACCGATACCCTTATGATGTGGAAACTTATTTTCCCCCATAACCCTAACTTTGCGTGGAATGAGGATAATTATGGCCCTCTGTGGATACCACAAAAGGGGACAAGTGTCGATTTGAACCTTAGCAATCTCCCCATTTACGAGCGAATTATTGATGTTTACGAAGGTAACGATCTCGATGTTCGCAACGGTGAAATATTCATCAATGGCCAGTTGGCCAATACCTACACATTTAAGATGGATTACTACTTTATGATGGGCGATAACCGGCATAACTCAGCCGATAGCCGTTTCTGGGGGTTTGTACCCGAGGATCATGTTGTGGGTAAGGGTTCCTTTATTTGGTTGTCGTTAGATAAGGAGAAGAGTTTCCCTCGGAACATTCGATGGAATCGTATGTTTAGGGGAATACACTAAATGGTTTTACATCCTACTATCCCCCGGGGAATTCCTCGGGGGTTTTATTTTGAAAGGATGCTGTATTTTTGCAGGCTATTTCTTAATTATAGTACAATGAGTAATTCAGCCATACTGCCCATTGGGTATTTGCCCCCAGTTCAGTATTTTACAAAATTAGTCCGGCATAATGACGGGATTCTTATCGAATCGGCCGAGAACTACATTAAGCAAACCTATCGGAATCGGTGCTTAATACTTGGGGCGAATGGGCCAATTCCGCTTACCATTCCTGTTATAAAAATACAGGGCAACCATACGCCCATTAAGCTGGTAGAGATCGATAATTCAACTCTATGGCAGAAGAACCATTGGAAAACCATCGAATCGGCCTATCGAGCCTCGGCGTACTACGATTTTGTGGCCGATATACTGGCACCATTCTATGCCCGTCGATTCACAAACCTTTTCGACTTTAATTACCAACTCACGATTGCCATTTGTGAATTCTTATCGTTACGGGTAAACATTCGGACAACCGAGCAGTACGTATCGAAATGCGAGGTCGATTTTCGTAGTTTAATCTCTCCAAAGGTCAATTTTGTGAACGATGTTCAGTTTTCCCCCGTGGAGTATTTTCAGGTTTTTTCCTCGAAGTTTGGATTTGTGCCCAATCTGAGCATTATCGACTTACTATTTAACGAGGGGCTTATGTCTATTGATGTATTAGAGGCCTCGGTTCGATCTTAGCTAACGCTCCTAGTTAATCTTCGATCTCTTCGGGAGTCATAGTACATTACCCTTTACGCTCACTCCCGTGCGAAAAAATAAATTTTAGGTGCAGGTAATCACGGTATTAGTGGTAATTCATGCAAAAAATGAGTAAAAAAACACTCGTCGTCTTGCTAGAATTCCTAAATATACTACTTTTGCACCGCAAAAATGTTGGGGAGATACCAAAGCGGCCAACTGGGGCAGACTGTAAATCTGCTGGCGTATGCCTTCGTAGGTTCGAATCCTGCTCTCCCCACTTCAATGCCGATGTAGCTCAGGGGTAGAGCACTTCCTTGGTAAGGAAGGGGTCGCGAGTTCAATTCTCGCCATTGGCTCAATTTTTTTCCCGATTATTACAGGATTCCGACCTGTTGATGGGGCTTTCGATTTTTTACTTTTACAGGCCCCTTGTTTCAATAATTATTTTGGTTTTGAATCTATTTTATACCCAGCTTTCACTGGCTTTTTAATTTCTACTTTCTCGATCCAAAATGCGAATAAAATTGCATTTTATGTTGTACAGCCTATTTTTTACGAATTATTTTTTAAAACTTATTGTTTATTTCGCCGTATTATTTTACATAATACATTTATAACAATTCATTTCCCTAGTTGTTATATCGTCAGGTATCACATTAATTGTATCCAAGTGAAAAGAAAATTACTTATCAGAGACGTAACCCTTCGCGATGGGCAGCAATCGTTGTTTGCAACCCGAATGACCCAACAGCAGGTTGAACGGGTATTGCCACTCTTTAAGGAGGCTGGATTTTATGCTATGGAGGTTTGGGGTGGTGCAGTGCCCGATTCGGTGATGCGTTACTTGAACGAGGATCCCTGGCATAGGCTGGAGAGTATTAAAGCTGCAATAGGGGATAGTTCAAAGCTTACTGCGCTTTCGCGTGGGCGGAATCTGTTTGGTTACAATCCCTATCCCGAGGAGGTTATCGAGGGTTTTAATAAGAATGCTGTGAAATCGGGTATCTCCATAATGCGTATTTTTGATGCGTTGAACGATACCGATAATATTCGCAGCACTGTTAAGTACGTTAAGGAGAATGGTGGCATGGCCGACTGTACTGTTTGCTACACCGTTGATCCCAAATTTTCCGCTAAGGAGCGTATTAAGGCTCAGTTTGGAGGAAAACCGCTGCCCAAGAAAATTTTTACCGAGAAGTACTATATCGCCAAGGCTAAGGAGCTTGAGGCTATGGGGGCCGATATGATTACTCTGAAGGATATGGCCGGATTGGTTACCCCCCAGGCTTCCGCAAAAATTATTTCCTCGCTGAAGCGAGAGGTTAAGGTGCCTATCGATTTTCATACGCATTGTACGCCGGGTTACGGTTTGGCCTCAACCCTTGTGGCCATTGTGAACGGAGTTGATATTGTTGATACTGCCATTTGGAATTTTGCAGGCGGTCCTGCTGCCCCAGCGTTTGAACTAATCCAGATTTTCTGCGATAAGCTGGGAATCGAAACTGGTATCAACTTAAATGCGGTTAACTCTATCAATGTTGAGTTAAAGCAAATTAGAGCAGAACTTAAAGGGGTTGATACATACCCACTGCCTGCCGAGTTTAGTATTATTAACCAAAACCTTCCAGCCCGTATCGACAACCTGTTCGAGAAGGCAATTCTTTTTGCCCAGGCAGGGAAATATAAGGCGTTGGTTGAGAGTTGTCAAGAGCTTGAGAAGTATTTCAACTTCCCTGCACCCGACGAGAATGTGAAGCATGCCGAAATACCCGGTGGTATGTACACCAACATGCTAGCCCAGCTTAAGCAGCTTAAGTTGGAGCAATTGTTGCCCCGCGTGTTGGAGATTATTCCCTCGGTACGTTTGGATGCCGGGTGTCCTCCATTGGTTACCCCAACCAGCCAGATTGTGGGCGCACAGGCCGTTAACTGCGCTATTGATGAAAGTAAAGGCGTTCCGTTTTACACCAATAAATCGATTCAGTATGTGAACCTGGTGAAGGGCATTTATGGAAAAACGCCACAGCCTGTAGATCCTGAGTTTAGAATGAAGATTGCCGGTGTTAAGGATGAAACCCCTTACAACACTGCGAACTATAAGAAACAGCCCAACCCGTTATTCCCCGAGTATGGCGATAATGTGAAATTGGCCGAAACCGAGAAGGAGGAACTTCTACTCGAACTTTTCCCTACTGTTGCCGAAAAGTACCTTAAGGATAAAGTGGTGGCAATGCACGAGGCCAATCGCCAAAAACGTATTGAGGAAGAACGTCAGGCCATCCTAGTGGAGAAACGTAAGTACGATTCGATGACCGAACAGGAAAAACTACAACGCCTGCTCGATGGATTGGAGAACTATTTTTGCTAGATTTATATTTAACTTCAGGTTTTTGGGGGCAATTTGCCCCTTTTTTTGTAGAGTTGGGTAAGGTGATCCTGACCCGATTGCTGTTTCTGCTTAATCTATCATTAGTGAATTCTCCCCTAAAAAATTACCTTTGCGGTAGATGTATGCATAAAATGAACTGACAAAATTTGGTATCAGCCCATGTATCTTAAAAGTCTTACAGTGCTCAATTTTAAGTCGTTTAAGCAGCTCGAACTGGAGTTTAACCCTACCATTAACTGTTTTGTGGGCGATAATGGCGAGGGGAAAACCAATCTGCTCGATGCCGTATACTACCTTTCCATGTGTAAGAGCGCATTTAACACCTCCGATAATCAGGCTGTAAATCATGGCGAGAGTTTTTTTATGTTGCAGGGTAATTACAGCCGAAGGCAGACCGACGAGAGCATTTACTGTGGATTTAAACAGACCGAGGGCAAAACATTCCGTAGAAACGGAAAGGCCTATGAACGCTTGGCCGATCATATCGGATTAATCCCGCTTGTGATGGTATCACCATCCGATTCGGCGCTGATTGAGGAGTCGGGCGATGAGCGCCGCAAGTATATGAATAGCGTTATCTCGCAGTTCGATAAGTTCTATATCGACGAGGTTATGCGGTATAATCGGGCTTTAGCCCAGCGGAATAGCTACCTGAAGAATTCGAGGGGCGGGGCGTTTGGCTACGACATACTGGAGGCGATTGATGAGCAGCTGGTGCAGTGCGGGCGCATAATTCACGCAAAACGGCACGAATTTATCGATCAGCTTATACCTATTTTCCAAGAGTACTACGCCAAGGTTTCTGGCGGTGCCGAGCGGGTTTCCATGACTTACCGCTCGCAGCTCAATGGAGCCGATTTGCAGGATTTGCTCCGCGCCAATTTGGATAAGGATCGTGCTTTGCAGTTCACCTCCGTGGGCATTCATCGCGACGATATTATTCTTAGCCTCGATGGCTACCCTATTCGGCGCGAGGGGTCGCAGGGTCAGCAGAAAACCTACCTGATTGCGCTCAAACTGGCCCAGTTCGATTTTCTGGCCCGCGTTTCGGAGATCAAACCCATCCTTTTGCTCGACGATATTTTTGATAAGTTGGATTTTAAGCGGGTTGAGCAATTGGTTCGGCTTGTTGCCGAAGGGTTTGGACAAATTTTTATTACCGACACCAATAAAAACCGTATCGATGAGTTGCTGTTCAGCATTGGCTCCGAGCATCGCTTGTTTAGGGTGGAGCAGGGGCAGGTGTACTTACAGATGGATTAATAATCGTTGAGAGATGAACAATCACAATACAAAATCGCTGGGCGATGCCATAAAAGCCTTTATCGCTTCGATGAAGTGGGAGGATAAGATTAACGAAACCACGCTGATTAACGAGTGGGATAAAATTATTGGCTCCGAAACCGCAAAGTACACCACCGACTTACGCTTTAAAGAGGGGCGCCTTACCATTTGCTTTAAGTCGGCAACCCTGCGCTACGAGTTGATGATGAAAAAGAAAAATTTAATCGATACAATAAATAATTACTTCGGACAGGCTGTTGTCCGCGACATCGATTTCCGATAGAGATTCCAGCGCGGGGCAATTGGTTGTTGATTAGGCTTTTATACTTGCCATGAGCATGTTGTAAATATGATCTTTTCTCGATTGTAGCGATAATGCTATTTCTTCATCGTTCAATCCCAGTCGGTACTGAACGAGTGGCTTAATGGCGAAGGGGAATAGTATTAGCGAGATCATGCTTATGTAGAACTGCTCCGGGTCAACGGGTTTGATATTCCCTTTTTCGGCTTCTTGCTTTAACTGTTTTGCAAAAGCATCAGTGCTGTAAAGGGTTTGAACCGATTTTAGGCGTGGTGCCTGTTCTGCATTTCGGTGTATTATGGATAGTACGAAAGGTACAATCAGTGGATCTTTGCTAAGCATATCGATGTATGCATATACATACTCCTTAACCTTTTGGTCGATGGATTTGTGTGAATTTAGAATCTGCCTAAGGGTTTGCCCGTAATTCTTGATAGAATCCTCGAAAATTTGTTCCAGTAGGTTCTCCTTGCTCTGGAAGTAGTAATTCATTAGCGAAAGGTTAACCCCGGCATTTGTGGCAATTTCGCGTACCCCAACTCTATCTACTCCTTTGGCGATGAATAGTTCGCGAGCTGTTTCCATCAGTTTTAAACGGGAATTATTCGCTTGTTTGGAGTCCATTGTGTTTTTTTTTCAAAGATAAAAAACGGGTTGAGAATAAACATGCGTTTAAAAGCGAAATATTCACAAAGCTGCATGTAAAACATCGTTTTGTAATTTTATTATCTTAAAAATTGGTTAAAACCCTGCAATTTCATTGCAGGTACTTTAGTTTCTATAAATTTCATAGATTTACAGAATGGAATCATACAGGACAGGGTCGCATTCCGTAAGTCGAATGAGCGCACACATTGTGTGGGTGACGAAGTACCGTTATCATGTTTTGACAGGAGATATTCAGATTCGCTGTCGGGATTTGGTAGTGCAGATATGTAACACGGAAAATGTCCAAATACTGAAGGGCGTAGTAAGTAAAGACCATGTACACATCCATGTAGAGTACCCTCCATCGTTGAGCATAAGTGTCCTAGTGAAGAAGTTGAAGGGGCGTACATCTCGGATTCTCCAGCAGGAGTTCCCTGCCTTGGGAAAGAAGTATTGGGGGCGACACTTCTGGGCAGTTGGTTACGGAGTGTGGAGTACTGGTAACATAACGGAAGAAATGGTTCAAGAGTACCTAGAGCACCATAGGGATAAACCCAATAGTGAAACGGGTAACTGGATACTAGAATAAGGTTAAAGAATTTCATTCTTTACTGCTTTAAAAACCTATGGATTTTCAATCCATAGTGGTTTAGTTTTTTCATAGATGAGCTTCCCGTTGTTATCCACAATTGTTTATTGCAGAGTGTGAACATATTTGGGTACGAACTGTTGTTCTACAAAATGCGTAAACTGTAGGCTGATGCTTTTATTCTCTCTTTTTATATTTATACTTGGGGTGTTTGTACCTCCTCAAAATAGTAACAGTATGATGGGAAAACATGTTGAAGTTGCCACGCTGGGAGCCGGATGTTTCTGGTGTGTTGAGGCCATTTTTAACCGGCTCGAAGGGGTGATAAAAGTGGAGTCGGGCTATTCGGGTGGTACGGTGAAGAATCCCTCCTACCGCGAGGTATGCGATGGTAATACCGGACATGCCGAGGTTGTTCAGATAACATTTGATCCCTCAAAAATATCATTCTCAAAAATTCTGGAGGTTTACTTTAAAACCCACGACCCCACAACGCCAAACCGACAGGGGGCCGATATTGGCACTCAGTACCGTTCCGTGATATTCTACCATTCCCATTCACAAAAAGCAACCGCCGAAGAAATAAAAAAAAAGTTAAATGATGCGGGGATTTGGAGTAGCCCAATAGTTACAGAAATTGAACCCTACGTAGTTTTCTTTAAGGCGGAAAATTACCATCAGGATTATTACGCCAATAATAGGAATCAGCCCTACTGCCGAATGGTTATTGTTCCCAAAATTGAAAAACTCGAGAGGGTATTCGGCGACTATCTCAAAAAGTAAACTATATTTAACTTCAGTATTTTGCGGATTCGTATATTAAACCTAATATGTTAAATTGCATCAAAAATAGATGTTGTTTTAGAATCCATTAACCTATTTCAAAAACTATGAAACGATTAAGCTTACTAATGTTTGCAGCTATGCTTATGGCAGGATGTACTAACTCGCAGAAGCCAAACGATTCAAATCCATTCCTCAGCGAGTATACCACACCGTTTAAGGTTCCTCCTTTCGATTTAATTCAGAACGAACACTATGTGCCTGCATTTAAGCAGGGAATAGAGGAGCAGGCCTCCGAAATTGAGGCTATTGTTAACAATTCCGAAGCGCCCACTTTCGAGAACACGGTTCTTGCACTCGACAAGTCGGGTAACTTATTGTCAAAGGTTTCGAGCGTTTTTTATAGTCTTAACAGTGCCAATACCTCGCCCGAATTACAGGCTATTGCTCGCGAAATTTCGCCCTTAACCACTGCGCATCGCGATAATATCAGTTTGAACGATAAACTTTTCCAGCGCATTAAGGCCGTTTATCTCGGTAGGGATGAGGCTGGGCTTAGCAATCTTCAGAAACGTACCGTGGAGAAGTATTACAACGATTTTGTGCGCAACGGTGCCGATTTAAACGATACCGATAAGGCTAAACTTCGCGAAATAAACCAGAAACTTTCCAAACTGGGCTTGAAGTTTGGAGAGAATTTGCTCGCCGAAACCAATAAAAATTTTAAACTGGTTATCGATAAAGAGGCCGATTTGGCCGGTTTATCTAAAGGTATTATTGATGCTGCGGCTAACGATGCTAAGCAATTTGGATTAGACGGGAAATGGGTTTTCACTCTGCAAAAACCAAGCTTATTGCCGTTTCTGCAATATGCTCAGAACCGCGAACTTAGGGCGAAACTTTACATGGGCTACGTTATGCGTTGTAACAACAATAACGAGTTCGACAATAAAGCTACCATTCTCGAAATTGCGAACCTTCGTGCCGAGCGTGCAAAGCTATTAGGTTATAAGAATTATGCCGAGTATATCATCAGTAACAATATGGCTAAAACCCCCGAGGCGGTTTACGATTTCCTTAACAAAGTGATGGAGCCGGCTTTGGTTGCTGCAAAACGCGATCGCGATGAGATGCAGAAAATTATCGACCGCGAAGGTGGCAAATTCAAGTTGGCTGCCTGGGACTGGTGGTACTACGCCGAGAAGTTGAAAAAGGAGAAGTATAACCTCGACGAGTCGGAGCTTAAGCCTTACCTTACCCTCGAGAATGCCCGTAATGGTATGTTCCATGTGGCATCTCAGCTCTACGGCCTCTCGTTCACAAAGCGTACCGATCTACCCATTTACCACTCCGATGTGGAGGTATTTGAGGTGAAGGAAGCCGATGGCAAGCATGTAGGGTTGCTTTACCTCGATTACCATCCCAGGGACAGTAAGAAAGTGGGTGCTTGGTGTGGCCGTTTCCGCCAACAAACCTACGAGAACGGGAAAAAGATTGAACCTATTGTTAATATTGTTACCAACTTTACCCGTCCAACCGCCGATGCTCCCGCAATGCTTTCGTGGGACGAGGTTACCACTCTTTTCCACGAATTTGGACATGCCCTACACGGCCTGTTTACCGATGGTGAATACGACAGAATTGCCGGCAGCCTTGCGCGCGATATGGTTGAACTTCCCTCGCAGGTTATGGAAAACTGGGCTGGCGAGCCCGAAGTGCTAAAGGTTTATGCCAAGCACTACAAAACAGGCGAACCCATGCCCGACGATTTGATTAAACGCCTGCAGAACAGCATGGCTTTTAACCAGGCGTTCGAAACCGTTGAGTACATTGCCGCTTCGATACTCGATCTCGATTGGCACAGCTTTAACGAGGCCAAACAGGTTGATGTGTTGGAATTTGAGAAGAGTTCGATGCAGAGACTCAAATTGATGGACGAAATTTACCCACGCTACCGTACCGCCTACTTTAACCATATTATTGGCGGTTATGCTGCCGGGTACTACGTTTACCTTTGGGCTGCAGTGCTCGATACCGATGCATTCTACGCATTTAAGGAAACCGGGAATTTGTATAATCCCGAGGTGGCCGCCAAGTTCCGTAAGTTCATTCTTACCGAAGGGGGCGATGATGAGGGTATGGTTCAGTACAATAAGTTTCGTGGTAAAGAACCATCCATTGAGCCATTACTGAAGAAAAGAGGGTTGAATTAATTCATAACCTTTAGTATGAAAGGGCTGTAGGTATTCGCTACAGCCTTTTTTTATTCTATACGCCCGTATATTGATGCGATTTTATAACTTTATGCCACTTTTCGAACCCTAAATTATAGGCAATATGAAACTTCACCGACTGTTGGTAGTATCCACAATTATGCTTGCCATTTTTTCGTGCAACCGTCCAATCCGATACGATTTGATTGTTGAGAATGCCTCAATATTCGATACTGAAACGGGGACTGTTTCTACAGGTAAAACCATCCTTATTGTTGGCGATTCTATTGTTGGCATAATTAACTCCAACCAGCCGGTTCGAACCAAAAAAGTTGTGGACGCCGATGGGCGATTGGTTACGCCGGGCAATATCGACACCCACATCAGTTTCGAAAAATCCATTTATAGCACCCATAAAAATGCTGACAATCACCCCAAAATTTTAACTAATTTTTATCGAAGTAAGTGCTCAAAGAATTATTTGCCCTACGGTGTTACTACAGTTGTTGATATGACCAAGGATCTGAACTGGGCAAGTCAAATGGTGAATTGGCAATCGAATCCAAATTTTGCGGATTTGATTGTTGCCTATACCCTTGCAGATAAAGAGCAGTCGGAAAAGGGGATCGATGTTCTGGTGAGCGATTTGCAGTCGATGGGGGTTCGGAATATCTATATCGGTAGCGATGCGAATGCTAGTTTTGCTCGGCATGCTATGCAGGTGGCCTCGCAATACGGTCTGAATGTTTTTGTAAAGCCGATAGCGTCTTTTAACCATAACAATGGTAGTGCTAACGTGGAGTACTTGTATAGCCCGATTATCAACACCTTCGAATCGCATTGCGATAGAAAGGTGCTGCGTACCCAGATCGGAAATGTTTACGGAACCGTTGATGTACCCGAGGAAATTTACGCATTGGAGGCTTTCAAGTTTATTGTGGAGAATAACCCTGCGCTGCTCGATACCCTGGCAAATACCCTTGGTCGGAAGTCCCTTTCAATATCAACGAAACTGACTGCTATGGCTCAGTACACTGACATGAGCCATTTAAAGTTAGATACTGCTAATCAGTTAAAACTTTCGAATGAGTTAAGGCATCGAGTTACCTATAGCTTCAATCACTTCCTTAGTTTTGTGAATCGCATTCACACCTTGGGTGCAATGATTCGAGTTGCCAGCAATGGTGCCAATGGAGGGTTAACCTATGTTTCGGAGCAGTTACTGCTTGCCGAGGCGGGCATTCCGGCATCGGATATCATAAAAATCTCCACACTGAATGCTGCACAAGTACTCGGAATCGACAATCAGTCCGGGAGTATCGGAATTGGTAAAAAGGCCGATTTGGTTATCTACGATCAAAACCCCCTCGACGATTACCATAATTTTGCCAGCGCCCGACGGGTTATTAAAGGCGGAAAGTTATTTAAACGGAATCCCACCAAAATAGCGTTTGAGGAGTAATTTGTCGCAATAACGTATAGAAGTCAGGTTGTTGCTTTTTGTCAACAACCTTTTTTTGTAATAATCCATCAGGCGTATCTTTTTATTTGACAATGGTTATACAACCCTTATTGTTTCCTTAATAAAGGTTAAGGCGAGTCTGTGGGCTATTCCTTTTTTGCCCATTTTTTATTATATTGTTTGCGATAGATATTTTGTTGATTATTTAAAGAGTTCGACATGGATGATTTTCTGTACAGGCCGAGAAGTTACAAAAGCATTGAGTTATGGAAGGATGCAACCCAAGAGCAATGGAATAACCCCAATTGGCAATTGAAGAATTCGATTCGCACTGTTGATGAGCTGAAGAGGGTTATTAAACTTTCGGAGTATCAGGAAGCGGAAATCCGTAGGGTAGTTCAAACTTTATCCGACGAGGGTAAGGATCCCCTGCGAATCACGCCTTATTATGCATCGTTAATGGCCGAGGATCCATTTCATCCAGTAATGTTGCCAGGGGAAAAGGCTGAGAAAAGGCTCGATCCTGTATTCTGGCAAAGCGTTCCGACTCCGGCCAATTTACTGTTTCCAAATACCGGTGTAGAAGCTGCAATGTGCGAGGGATCGCGAAGTTATGGGGCGGCTTATCAACGCTATCCCAATCGGGTGGCTCTTTTTGTTGCAAAGAATACCAGTTGTGCATCGTACTGCGTACATTGCCAACGAGCAAAATCGCTCGACGCCTCCACCGATGTAAACTCAGAGGATGTTGAGAAGGGGTTATTCTACATCAACTACAATAAGAATATCGATGAAGTGTTGGTTACCGGTGGTGATGCCTTAAGGGTAAGCCCAAAACGGTTACAGTATATTCTAGAGCAACTCGGCAAAATTGAGCATTTACGGGTTATCCGCATTGCAACCCGTGTTCCGGTGGTACTACCCATGGCCATTACCGACGAACTCCTCGATTTAATTAATAGCTCTGTAAATCGTTATAGTAATGGTGCTGAGAAGTATGTGTACTTTATGACACACATTAACCATCACCACGAAATTACTCCTGAATTTGCTGCTGCTGTGAAGCGAATCCGAAGGCATGGTTTTACTATTCGGAATCAAACGGTTCTGCTCAATCATGTTAACGATTACTATAAAACCTTGGTCGAAACATTCCGCCGGATGTTTTGGGTTGGCGTTCATCCTTATTATTTGCTTCAGTGCCATAAGGAGCGTGGAATAGTCCATTTTATTGTACCAATCCAGGTAGGTAAAATCTATATGAAACATCTTCAGGGCTGGCTCTCGGGAATTGTTAGGCCCAACTTTGCTGCAAATATCGAGGGCGGTGGGGGGAAGGTGCTGCTTATGCCATCGGGGCACGATACTCTGAATTCTGCGGTTAATATTGAGGATCGAATATCGGAAAGTTCGGCCACGGTTTACACCTGGGACGATAAAAAGATATTCGAGTACGAGGCTTTAGGGCGCGCCTCGAGGCCGGAATTCCGCGAGGCTGTTGAAATTATGGATAGGTTTATTGGTAGGCCTGGCGTTTTCCTGCCAAAGGTTATCATTGTTGATCGGAATGGTAACCATGTTGAAACAACTAACCGAACCAAACTCCCTAGTTTTGAGAAGATGAAAAAGGCTTCGCTGCTTGGCTATGAGGTTAACGATAAGGGAATGCCTATTACCAATCCGGCCAAAATTGCCAAGAAGCTCGATGAACTCTTCCTTAATCGAAAGCCTGAGTAGTGTTACAATTTATATATCAACTTTAAACATAAGTCGTTTATTTGAGTCATAGTAGCAACCCACAAAAAATAACTCGTATGAAGAGATTCGGCTTAATTCCAATTCTGCTTTTGCCCATATTGTTTAATGCATGCAAGCAGGAGCCAGTGGTTACAAAGTACTCCATTGAGCAATTCTACAAGAATAGACAGGTTTACGGGGGCGTATTCTCCGAGGACGAAACTCGGCTTTTATATACTAGCAACGAATCGGGGATATACAACCTCTTCGAGGTTAGCATTGCCGATGGTGCGCAGAGACAACTTACCAATTCCACCCAGGAATCGTACTTTGCCATTGACTACGTGCCGGGTACTAACAAAATCCTTTACTCAGCCGACAAAGGGGGGAACGAAATTGACCATATTTACCTGTTGAATGAGGACGGCACATCGGTGGATTTAACACCCGACGAAAATGCAAAAGCCACATTTACTGGTTGGAACAAGGCAAAAACTGCATTCTATTTTCTGTCCACAAAGCGCGATTCTCGATTTTTCGATCTTTACATCATGGATGCCAAAACTTGGAAATCGAGGTTATTATACCAGAATGATAAAGGGTTAAATATCAACGGCATTTCGTGGGACGAGAAGTATGTGGTTTTAGTCGAAAGCATTACTACAAGTGAGAATAAACTTTACCTCGTAAACCGGTTAACTAAAGAGCAAAAGGAGATTTCGGTTCCTGAGCAACCGGGTTCATATTCTGCTACTGGTTTTTCGCTGAATGGGAAGTATATGTACTACATCACCAATAGCCAACAGGAGTTTCAGTATTTAGTTTCGTATAATCTCGAAACCGGCGAGCGTGAAACGGTTTTCGAAACCAACTGGGATGTAATCAATTTCTCCTTATCGCGATACGAAAAGTACAGGGTTATTGCTATTAACGAGGATGGAAAGAATACCCTGAAGCTATTCGACCATAAAACTGGGCAACGGGTTGAATCGCCTGCCATTGCCGATGGCGATATTCTCTCCATCGAGATCTCGGACAGCGAAAAGTATATGCGCATCAGCGCAGGAACATCAAAATCGCCTGCCGATATCTACTTCTACAATTTCGAAACCAAAGAGCTGAAGCGGTTAACCAACAGTTTAAATCCCGAAATTGACCCAAATCAACTTGTTGCCGCAGAGGTGGTTCGTTACAAATCGTTCGATGGGCTCGAGATACCTGCAATTTACTACAAACCAAAAGCTGCAAGTGAAAATAATAAAGTGCCTGCGTTGGTATGGGTTCATGGTGGCCCCGGTGGGCAGTCGCGGGTTGGCTACTTTTCCTTAATTCAATACCTTACAAATCATGGCTATGCAATTCTGGCGGTTAACAATAGGGGGAGTAGTGGTTACGGCCAAACCTTCTACAAATTGGACGACCAAAATCATGGCGAAAACGACCTGATGGACTGTGTTTATGGCAAAAAATACCTTCAATCGTTGGATTACATCGATGCGGATAGAATTGGAATTATTGGCGGTTCGTACGGTGGGTATATGACAATGGCCGCAATGACCTTTAAACCCGATGAGTTTAAGGTTGGAGTTAATTTGTTTGGGGTTACCAACTGGCTACGAACTCTAAAATCGATACCCCCTTACTGGTCATCATTTAAGAATGCCTTGTACGCCGAAATGGGCGACCCTGCTACAGCCGACTCAGTTCGCCTATACAACATATCACCACTATTCCACGCCAGCAATGTGAAGAATCCGGTAATGGTGCTACAAGGAGCCAACGACCCTCGCGTGCTTCAGGTAGAATCCGACGAGATTGTTGAAGCAATTAAAAAGAACGGTGTTCCAGTGGAATATGTTATTTTCCCCGACGAAGGGCACGGTTTTGTTAAAAAGGAAAACGAAATTAAGGGATACAAGGCAATTCTTGACTTTTTGGAGAAATACCTAAAAGAAGAGAGTAAAGCCGCAGAATAATTTCTTAAATATTTATCGATTTTGAACAAACCCCATCTGGATTACATACCCCGATGGGGTTTTTACTTTAATATTGCATGATTTCTTAATTGATTAGATATAATATCTTTGCATCCGATGAAAACAACCTACCAACATAACCTATGGCGACTCTATATACTCAAGGTATCGCATTGGTTTATGCTGGTAATGCCCATTGTGGTGCTTTTCTACCAAAACAATGGATTGAGCATTCAGGAGGTTTTTATCCTACAAAGTATTTACTCATTATCAATAGTACTTTTAGAAATTCCCTCGGGTTACTTTGCCGATGCATTGGGACGTAAAAACACGCTTATTACTGGAGCAATTTTGGGTTTTGCAGGCTATGCAACATACTCATTTACATCGGGTTTTATTGGGTTTATGGTTGCCGAGATAATACTTGGCTTTGGCCAAAGTATGATTTCGGGTGCCGATTCGGCTCTGCTCTACGACTCGTTGCTCGACAATGGCAAACAGGACGACTACCTAAAGCTCGAGGGACGAATGACATCGGTGGGGAATTTTGCTGAGGCTGCCGCGGGTATTATTGGAGGATTACTGGCCGCATTAAGTCTACGCTACCCATACTACGGACAAACCTTTATTGCATTTCTGGCAGTTCCCGCGGCAATAACACTTATTGAACCTAAAATCAATCAGAATAGGGTGGATTTAAACTGGAAGCAAATAGTTGGAATTGTTCGATACTCGCTAATCGATAATGTGGAACTACGCTGGAATATAATATACTCGTCGGTTGTGGGAGCATCAACCCTAACAATGGCCTGGTTTGTACAACCCTGGTTAATTAGAGCCGATGTTAAGGTGGAGTCGTTCGGAGTAATTTGGACAGGCCTAAATTTAATTGTGGGTTTTGCCGCTATGTACGCCTACAAAGCCGAAATTAGATTCGGACGGAAGCCTTTGGTTATTGCACTTAGCATAGCGCTAGGGCTTGGATTTATTTTGGTTGGAATTATTCCTCAACTCTGGGCATTATCGCTATTTATAATCTTCTACATAGCCCGTGGCATAGCAACACCAATACTAAAGGATGGTATAAATCGCCTAGCGCCATCCAATATGCGGGCAACCATTCTGTCGGTACGAAACTTTACAATAAGAATAATTTTCTCTATTTGGGGACCTTTTTACGGTTGGCTTACCGATAAATTAAGCCTTACTCATGCATTGGTGATTGCTGGGATGATTTTTATTGTGCTGGCAAGCATATCTATAATAGCCTTAAGTAGAAAGAAAATTTGAAAAAACGGTTTAAGTTGATAACAATAAGCGACCTGAAGCGAACCGTATTTTTGAAAAGGCAAAGATGTTATATTCTAACAAGGATTTGTAAAATCAATTCAATATATATTTTACAAGTTAATAATTCCAATTTTTAGGTTGAGTTTCACTAGCATCCGAAAGTGCGAAATTTAAAAATGCCCTCAGAATCCCCTATTTTTGAGTTCGACAAAAAACTTTAAAATTATGGGACTCTTCAGGCGAAACAAAAATAACAAAAAGCCACTTATTCGACAAATTATAGATCTAGTTCCCCGCTGGCTATTCGATAGCTGCACCAGTACCTACCAAACGGATAAAGGATGCAGTAAGTACAAGACATACGACCAGTTTGTCGCCTTAACTTTCGGACAGCTTAATAAGTGCCAGAGCCTAAACGACATATCGGCTGGGATTGGTGTGAGCGAAGTATTCATAGAGGATCTAAATCTCAGGCAGAGCCCGGCGCGTTCCACCATGAGCGATGGCAACAAAAAGCGCAACTGGCAGGTGTTTGAGAGTATGTATTACCGTTTGCTGAGCCACTACAAGGCGGTTCTGAAAAAGCATCACAACACGCATATCATCAAGGAGATCAAAGGCAAAAGCGTAAAGCTTATAGACAGCACGGTTATATCGCTATGCCTGTCCATGTTTGACTGGGCAAAGTTTCGGACAGCAAAGGGCGGGATTAAGCTGCATGCTGCTTGGGACGACATGCTGATGATCCCCGAGATAGTCAACATCAGCGAGGCCAAGGTCCACGACCGCTATGGGTTTGAGCAGCTGGTCTTTCCTAAGGATACCATAATTGTTGAGGACAGAGCGTATTTCGACTTTACGCTAATGCTCAATAGGATTAACGCGGAGAACGTATTTGTTACCAGAATAAAGAGCAATACCGCGTATGAAACGCTCGAAGAGCTGGACCTCCCGGAGGGTGTCGACCAGCATATCCTAAAGGACGAGATTATACGGTTAACCTCTGACAAGGCGATAGAAACTGGCATTTCAGAGCATAAGCTGCGGTTGGTTCATGTATACAAAGAGGATGAGCACAAGGTGATAGCGATAATTACCAACCAGCTGGACTGGGAGTACAACACCATTGCCGAGCTCTACAAAAAACGATGGGATATTGAGCTGTTCTTCAAGGCAATAAAGCAGAACTTGCAGGTAAAGACTTTTTGGGGCACCAGCGAGAATGCTGTGAAATCCCAGCTATACGTCGCCTTAATCTGCTATTTACTGCTGGAGCTAATTAAACGCACCATGGCTAAAATTCCTACCGCATTTTCAAATCTATCGGAAAAAATACGATTCTGCTTATACCACTACTTATCACTGCACTACGTATGCAATGAGGTTCGAGAAGGAGCCAGAAAAGTGACCAGTAAAAAGCAACGGGAACTCGTTTTTGAGAAGAACTTATTTTCTGGATAAATCGATTTTTTTTAGCGTATTCAGTGGGGGTTCATAGGTTTTTTCATTTTTTTCGAAAAGTTTCGGATGCTAGTGGTTGAGTTTCATTTGTACATTATAAAGAACTAACACTCCACAGTTAACCCATCATAGGCCAAGGTTACATTCTCGGGTAGTTGCGGGGTGATGTCATTGTATAGCCCCATCTGGTGCCCAATATGGGTAATGTATGCCCTGCGCGGCCCCAGTTCGGCAATTACTTTCAGGGCTTCGGGTAGCGAGTAGTGCGATAGGTGCTTCTGCATTCGCAGTGCGTTTATTACTAAATACTTTGTTCCTATGATTTTTTCCTTTTCCTCCTCGGAGATGAAATTGGCATCGGTGATATAGGTTAAATCGCCAATACGGAACCCATATATTGGGAGTTTGTGATGATGTACTCTGATTGGGGTAATTTTTATCCCCATTACATCGAAGGGGTGCCCGTCGAGTTCGTGCAAACATATTTCCGGGATTCCGGGGTATTTCTGTTCTGCAAAAACATAGGTGTACTCTGCTCTAATGGCATTCAGTACGCGTGGTTCGGCCCATATGTCCATGGGGCGTTTGTTAATCCAGTTGAATGCGCGCACATCGTCTAAACCCGATATGTGGTCGCGGTGCTCGTGTGTTATGATTATGCCATCGAGGTTCTTAACCTTTGCCCGGAGCATCTGCTGACGGAAATCGGGACCCGCATCAATGGCTATAGTTACCCCGTTATGCTCTATAAGCGCCGAGGTGCGCAGCCGCATGTCGCGGGGATCGGTTGATTGGCACACCGGGCACGAGCATGCTATAACCGGGATGCCCTGCGAAGTTCCCGTTCCCAAAAAAGTTAGTTTCACCCTATTACCTTTCTTTTAAGCGATAAGTATATCAAATATAATAGAACTACTACGGCCATAACTGCCGATGGAATTGCGGCTTCCTTGCCAAAAAGTGTAATTGCTGTGAAAACGGAGAACCCGGAACTCTTTATGGCTACAAGCATCGATTGAGTTGTTATTATGCTTGATGGAACGCTTGCTTTTTCTGCTATTTTGGTGTAGATATGGCCTAGTATAAATGTTGATACAAAAAGTATGACCGATACCCTTAAAAGTAGCGTAGGTTCAGTGAAGAAAACTTCGCGGTTTATTCCTACGGCTACAAAAATCATCACTGCAAACCCCCAGTCCACCACCTTGCCCCGTATCGGTTCAACATATTTGAATAGGGGCTTCCAAAGCAATAATCGTGAAATCATGAGTGGAACTATAACCAGTTGTACCATCATTGTGAAGAGGTGCCAGGAGCTTATATCCTTGGATGCGGCAAAAAGATTAACCAGCAATGGTGCAACTAGTATTGAACCTAAAAATGCGCCAACCACTCCAACTATTGAATATACCACATCTCCTTTTAGAATGTACGAGAACGGGATTATTGCTACCCCCGGAGGTGCTGCTGCAATTACTACAAAACCATAGAATAGCTCGGGGGTAGGCATTAGCCAGTACGCCAAGGGGAGCAAAACAAGGCTAAATAGCCCATAGTTCAGTAATATGCCCATTAGCATTGGTTTATGGATGCCTTTGAGTTCTTTCACCTGGCTCATTCTCATCCCGGTCATGGCGAATGTCATGGTTATGGCCAGTGCTGGAAAGGTGAAATCCTTAAAAAAAACGGCCTTATCGCCAACAGTAATGCCTGCAATAACTGCAAAAACAAGGATTGTATTTCTATTTAGTAGAATTTGCTTTAAAATTCTAATCATTCCGATTACCTTAGTGCAAAATTTTAGTAAATATAGTTAGATTGATTGAATAAGAGCGAACCATGACCGGAAAACTATTTCTTATTCCCACCACTATTGGAACTCCCGATACCGACGGTGTAATTCCATCTAGAGTTATTGAAACTACGAAGGGGCTTAAGCACTTTGTGGTTGAGGAGCTTCGGACGGCTCGGCGGTACTTGTCGCGGGTAGGTGTTTCCACCCCAATTGATAGCCTTGAGTTTTTTGAGCTGAACGAGCATACTTCGCCCGCTGATGTTGATAAAATGCTTGTTCCAATCCTCAATGGGAGCGATATGGGGCTTTTATCGGAGGCCGGGGTGCCGGCTGTTGCCGATCCGGGTTCGTTACTGGTTGCCACTGCGCATCGCAAGGGCATTGCGGTGGTTCCGCTTGTTGGCCCCAATTCAATTCTACTCACCCTAATGGCTAGCGGGTTGAACGGTCAAAACTTTGCATTTGTGGGCTATTTGCCTGTAAAACCCGACGAGCGGAAAAAGCGGATTAAGCAGCTGGAGCAGCGTTCCCGTTCCGAAAACCAAACACAGCTATTCATTGAGGCGCCTTACCGGAATGTTGCGCTATTCAGAGATTTACTGCAAACCTGTTCCGACGAAACGCTGCTTACTATTGGGTGCGAGTTAACCACAGCGGAGGAGCAAATTCGTACAAAAAAAATAAAGGATTGGAGGCAATCTCCAATCCCCGATATTAATAAGAGGAATACAGTGTTTGGATTCCTATTTTAAACCTACCGGTTGCTCTTGATGCTATCGAGCCGAATGGTGTAAAGTAGAGGCTGGTATGGCGATACATTTTTTGTGCCCTTTTTGCCGTAGCATAGTGGCGATGGAGCTACAAAGTTGCTCGTTCCTCCTCTGGATACCAGTGTAAAACCAACCCGTAGCGCGGTGGTGATGGTGGCGCTTGTTAGGTCGATTTCCGCATTGGCCGAGCTTATCTCCTCAATTGGGGTGCCATCGGGGAGGCTGCATTTGTACCATCCGTAAACGGTTGCCGTGCTTTCGGGTTTTACAGTTGAGGTTTCTACTATCGTTTTCTGGTATATACCACTTTCATGCCGGGTGTAGGTTGATAGGTCGATGCCCGAAAGTTTTTGGTTTTCAGTTTGAATGCCAGGCCCATTAAGGTAAATAATATCAATATCGTAGGCCAACGACGACCACGCTTCTATAGGTCCCATGTATTCGCCTTTAAACCCAAGGCTTGATGGAAATATTATGGTGCATGCTTGGTTCTGCCGCGATAGCAGTAGTCCACGCTTTAGACCTTCCACCAGGTTTGTTTCGCCTGCGATAACCCGAAGTGGCTTAAATGAGCGTATATTGGTGTCGAGTTTGGCGCTAATCGCTTCGGCTTTAATGTTGGTTTCGAATACCAGCGGGGTGGTTTCGGGGGTGTAGCCCTTAAACCAAAACTCTACGGTATCGCCATGGTTTACCTCGTAGCCATACGGAGATGCGCTGGTTATGTGGTAAACGCCATCGCTTTTTGTGAAAGTCCAGTTATTGCTTGATATGTAGCTCTCAATGCTTTTCTCTTCGGCGTACCGTTTATCGTCCTCCAGTGAGTTTTCGCACGAGGTGAATAGGAGGGGGGCTATTACGGCGATAAGGGGGAGCGCTAGGGGGCGGTTCATTGCTTTATTCCTTTCTTAACTTCAACAATTTCCAGTTCAAACACTACCGATGTAAAGGCGGGTATTACTCCGCTGGAGTTTCCCTGCTCGCCGAATGCAAGGTGCGATGGTACAATTAGCATCGATTTTTCGCCTTCGTGCATTTTTCCAACTGCCTCGTCGATACCGGGGATTACCTGCCATTTTTGGCCGTAAACGTACTGGAAGGCCTCGTTACGTTTGCGGGTGGAGTCGAATATCTTTCCGTTGAGGAATCGGCCCTCGTAGTGGATGGTTACTGTATCGCCAACCTCAACTGGGGTACGTGCCGTTTGAATTTGTGGCACTATGTATAACCCCGATTCGGTGGGCTGTACCGTTAGTTTCTGTCCATCGAGGTATTGTTTAATAATCACCTTTTCGTAATCTCCAAAGTCTTCAATCCACGACATGAAGGCCTCTATCTCGCGGTTAAAATCCTCGGCTTGTTTCACTTCAACCATCCGGATGTCGATTCGCATGTAATCGTCGGGTTGAATAAACTTGGGGAGTTCCGTTTCGAGGGTTTGTGCAAAAAAAGGTTGCGCCTTGATGTAGAATGTGGCACTATCGCCCTGCGAGAGCATCATGAAGCATTCGTCTATCGATCCTTCGTAATGCGGTTCGGTGAGCTGGAACTGCCTGAAAGCTTGGAAGAATATGGAGTCGGTTACTGTTCGGTAGCAGATGTTTACCGCAACGTAATTGGTGGGTTTGGCTGGCGCAATGCCATCGCCTAGGCCAATAAGTTTATAATGAATCCCGGTACTGGTTACCGAGTATCCTTCGAATAGCTTGGAATTATTGGTACAGCCTACAATAAGTATCAGTAATGTGGCTATTAAGAGTTGCGATTTCCTCATTTGATTGATGTTTTAATCGATGTAAAGTTAACGAAAGTATTCAAATTAATGGGACACTTTATGTAATTCTATGTCATATACAATGATAGCCCGGGCTGGAATTCGGTTTGCATCGCCAATTAAGCCATGCGCAAGGTAGGGTGGCATTATGAATTTTGCCTTTTGTCCTTGTTTCATCAGTAGAATGCCCTCCTCGAGTCCCGATTCTACTCCGCCATGTCCAACTACAAAGGTGCCCAGCGAGTCGGGTTTGGACTCGTAGCAGAGCGTTCCGTCCAGCAATGTTACCCGGAAGCTGTACTCAACCAAATCGTTCTTTTTTACCGAGTCACCAGTGGCATTTCCCCACACTAGGTGGAAGAGCCCAGTTTTACTCTCCCTCATTCCCATTAGTTTTTGACGCTTAATGTAGCCTTCAATTTGCTCCCGATCCTCCTTTACCAAAACCCTGTTAATGCGCGCAAGTGCTTCTTTGGTCTGCGCTTTATCCATTTGTTTGCGGGTTTCGGTTTTGTTCGGTTGGCACGATGCTATTGTTGTTGCGATAATAATGGAGTATAGGGCGTAATGCTTCATCGGGGTACAACTCTTGGGTTGATATTGTTTGTTCATTGATGGTTTTTATATCTGTTTTGATGCGTTAAGCTCGTTTGAGTGGAGTTTGAGCAGATCTTCGAATTGTTGTATTACATCGGCCATGGGGGCGTATGCTTTTCCTCCTGCGGCATTGGTATGACCTCCCCCGGTGTAATACTTCTTGGAGAACTCGTTTACAGGGAATTTTCCCCGCGAGCGTAGCGATATTTTGACAAACCCATCGTTTTCGATAAATAGTACGGAAAAAACGATGCCTTTAATTGATAGGGGGTAATTCACAAACCCTTCGGTATCGCCTGTTTTATGTGCAAATCGGTTTAACTCATCTTTGCTTAGCCACAGGTAGGCCGCGCAATGCTCTGGGAAAACCCTCATCTTCTCCGATAGGCAGTAGCCTAGTAGTTGCATACGGCTAGCAGAGTAGTTGTTGTAAACCAAGCCTTGCACTCTATCCACGGCAACCCCCTTGCCAACCAGTTCGCCGGCAATGTCGAATGTGCGTTTGCGCGAACAGGCGTAGCTGAACGAGCCGGTATCCGTCATAATGCCTACATAAAGGCATTCCGCAGCATTCTTGTCGATTGAGTTGTTGCCAAAAAGCTCATAGGCAATCTCGTACACCAGCTCGGCGGTTGAACTTACCTCGGTGAACGAGAATTGGATGTCGAACGTGTTTTCGGGGTCGGGGTGGTGGTCGATCAGTATTTTTTTTGCCGGTGATTCCGCAAGGGTCTTTTCCATTGTTTCGGTTCTACGAAATCCGTTGAAGTCGAGGCAAAGGATTAAATCCGCTTCCGCGATTAGTTTGTTGCCCGTTTCCTTCTGTTGTGAGTATTTAATTATTTGGCTGGCCTCTGGTAGCCATGCCAGAAATTCGGGGAATCCATTGGGCGAGATAATTGTTGCATCAATTCCTTCTCTGCATAGGATGTGGTACATGCCGAGTACCGATCCAATGGCATCGCCGTCGGGGTTGTGGTGCGTAGTTACCACAATGCGCTCCGATTGGCGGAGTAGAGTTTTAAACTGTGTAAGCGATTGGATGTCAAAATTTAAGTGCATTAATGTTTTTTTTTGATTGATTAATACAAAGATAGCCATTGCCAGAACGAATAATTTGACTAAATTAGAAAAAAAGTGCTAATAATACCCATACGTTAATAAATACAATTTTACGGTGGTGTTAGCTCCTTTATCTAGTTATTTATCATTTAAATTTTGCGCGATGAATACACGTTTCACATTTTGTATGATTAAGCCCGACTCTTTCAAAAAAGATTGCGTAAGCGATATCTTACTGTTAATCTTAAAAGCTGGATTTAAAGTACGGGGGATCAAAATTACCATGTTAACGCAGGGGAAGGCCGAGCAGTTTTACGATATTCACCGCGGAAAGGATTTTTTTGATAAACTTACCGCCTTCATTAGCTCGGGACCGGTAATGGCCATGGTGTTGGAACGAGCCAATGCGGTGGAAACTTTGCGGGAGGTAATTGGTAAAACCGATCCGGCGCAGGCCGCCGATGGTACAATTCGGAAGCTGTATGGTACAAATACCACCTTTAATGCCATTCATGCATCGGATAGCTATGAGAATGCGGAGCGGGAGTGGTGTTTCTTTTTCTCGAAACGCGAGATCTATTGATCCTAAAAACGGATAATGTAACAGGTCTGTAATAAAAATAAAAACCACTTACTTATGTTGTAAGTGGTTTTTAGTGACTCCGACAGGATTCAAACCTGTAACCTTCTGATCCGTAGTCAGATGCACTATTCAGTTATGCTACGGAGCCGTCTGAATTGCGAGTGCAAAGATATGTAAAATTTTTGTACTCGCAAGGAATGAGTAAAAAAAATCCCCAAAAATTTGGGGATTTTTTTTATTAGTTGTCGATTCTTCTTTTCTTCTCTTTGATGCGAGCTTTCTTTCCGGTTAAGTCGCGTAGATAGAAAATACGGGCTCTGCGAACTTTACCTTCTTTAAGCACTTCAATTTTATCGATGAAAGGCGAATTGGTTGGGAAAATCCTTTCAACGCCAACACCGCTGGAGATTTTTCTTACGGTAAAAGTCTCTGTAGTACCAGTACCTTTGCGTTGAATAACTACGCCGCGGTAGTTCTGGATACGCTCCTTGTTCCCCTCAATAATCTTATAGTGAACAACAATAGTATCACCGCTTTTAAAGTCGGGATGCTCTTTTTTTACTGCAAACGACTCTTCGGCTACTTTAATAAGATTCATTTTCGTATGTTTTTAATGTTTGTTCATAAATGCGCAATATTACTGGCCCCTAAGTCCTAGCAAGAGATTACGCACCAAATAGGCCGCAAAAATATGAAAATTTGATAATTAAACCAACTTTTCTTTCAAATATTTCTTGCGAATTATTTAAAGGAAAAGGGGCTTAAGCCCCTTTTCCTTTAGTGTCCACCAGCATTTGCTGGTTGTAGCAGTTTGTCGCCAGTGGCGTCAATCACATTCTTTTTCCACCAGTCGGGATACTGTGGGTTGCTTACCGATGCAGGGCAGGCATTATACTCGTTGTATTTGAATTGGCCATTGTTTTCCTGCTTTACATTGCCATCTATATATTTTACCAATAGGTACTGGAATAGCTTTTCCCATCGGTTGACCACGTAGTTCCCTGTGCTTACCGAGTAGTCGGTTAGGTACTGAATTGCTTTTTCGGGGCTTTGGGCGTATAGCTCCTTGGCTCCAGCGTCAACAATGGGGGTGTTGTTGATGAACCGGTTTTCCAGTTCGTCCTGAACTTTGCGGATGTCTTGGCTCATTAAATCGTATCGCAGATACGCAAAATTCGATACTTTGCTAAATGTCCAGAATGCGCAGTTGTCGCGGTAGGTTAGCATGTCGCCATTACCCTCTGCGTATGTTTCGGGAACGGCAGTTATTCCGCAGTAAGCAGGGAAGTAAACGGTAGTTCCAGCATCGTCAACGCTAAACCAGAATATTCCGCCAATGGGGTTGGGTAGCCAGTTGCGGGCTTGAGCCACAAACGAAAATCCGGTTTGCTGGGTAACGGTGGCACGCTCGTTAACGTAGGTTTTGCCATCGTATTTCCAGGTAAGTGGACGCCAGCGGTAGGGGAGGCCATGGGGGCCTGCTCCTGGATCTTTGCTCATATCGAGTTCTGTTCCCTGTAGGTAGTCGCGCATAAAATTCATCATATCCCTTGCCGATAGCTTGCGTTCGGGTTTGATGTATAGGGGCATGCGTTTGCTAAGGTTATGGCCTTTGGCGTAGTCGAGGTAATCCCACATTGTTTTATTTACATCCTTAAAGAAGGCCCAAACCCTTATCTCGCAAAAGCGGGCTGCGCCAAAGTCAACTGGAGCATAGGTGTCCGAGAAACTGAATTCCTCATCTTTCCCATTGAAGAATTTTTTGCTGCGGGCAAATGTAATCACGTCGTGAGCGTAAACCACCTCTACCTCGGGGTTAAATATCTTATCAATATTCTTTGAACTGATTGAGGTTTTTAGGTTTTCGAGTGGAAATGTGGTAATGCGAGCCTGGTTGGCATGTCCCGATACGTATCCATCGGGTATGCGAATGGCTACCCATACTGCACCCTTATTGGTATTGTAGGATTTCTTTGTCTTTTTGTCGACTTTCATATCGGTTCCCTTCCCGATCATTTCCAGAATCCAAACCTCGTTGGGGTCAGCTATTGAGAATGATTCCCCGGAGCTGTAGTATCCGTATTGTTCTACCAGTTCGGTCATCACCTTAATGGCCTCTCTGGCAGTTTTCGATCGTTGAAGAGCTAGGTATATCAGCGATCCATAGTCTATTAACCCGGTGCTGTCCTGTAGATCTTTTCCCCCGTAGGTGGTTTCGCCAATGGAAACCTGAAATTCGTTCATATTACCTACAACCGAATAGGTATGGGGGGCTTGGAGTATTTCGCCTAGATATTTTCCGGTATCCCATTCGTATATTTTCATCAATGCTCCTGCGGGGTAGTCGGCTGCTGGTTTAAAGTATAGTTCCCCAAAAAGGTAGTGCGAATCGGCTGCGTAGGTAATCATTGTCGATCCATCCACCGAGGCGCCTTTGGTTACAAGGAAATTGGTGCATGCTGATGTTTGTTTGGCAATTAAGCCTATTACGACAACAGCAAGCATTCTGACTGTGAGTTTTCTCATATTTTTTGAAGTTTTAGAATTATCGGTTTGGCAAACCTAATACTTTTTTTGATTATTAAACTGCCCAATTGTTTAATTGCCCAATAGAAAAACTTTATGCCTAGTAGTATAAACAGCCACAGATGGAATCGTTGTATGCTCCGGTAACACTGGTTAGCGCACCATTTGATTGTTCGAAGTGGAGAACCCCTAGAAAGGCGAAAATCAAAGCTTCCTTAAAGTCTATTGTGAGGGTATCGGGAATAATTACCTCTTTTTTTGATTTCTCGGTAATTCGGCTTGCCAGAAACTTATTTTTGGCTCCACCCCCGGTGATAAGCAGGTTCTTTCCTTCCGTGGAATTGGTAACCGTGGTTATTTGGTGGGCAATGTGTTCGTAGGCTGTTCGCAGCTTGTCGGCTATGGAGCATTCGGTGTTGTTGATTAACTCCAGAATATTGGATTCGAACCACTCGCGCCCCAGCGATTTCGGATGTGTCGTTTTGTAGTAATCCAGTTCGTTTAGCGCATTGAGTAGGTTGATGTTGATGCTCCCTTTAGCGCCAAGCTGCCCATCCTTGTCGTATTCTGCTCCTTGCAATTGGGCTAAATAGTTCAGAATCATGTTGCAGGGGCATATATCGTAGGCGATGCGTTGCTGATGGTTATCATTGAAGCTCAGATTGGCTATTCCTCCCAGGTTTAAGCAGATGTCGTATTCTGAAAATAGTAGTTTATCGCCAATGGGAACCAATGGCGCTCCCTGTCCACCGCGCGATACGTCCGAGGAGCGGAAGTCCGACACACAAGGGATTCCGGTTTTGGCTGCAATTGCCGCCCCTTTTCCAATTTGCAAGGTGTAGCCCTGTTTGGGGTTGTGAAAGATAGTGTGTCCATGCGATGCCACAAATGAGGGCAACCCCTCGGTATTTTCGAGGAATTGGTTAACCGCATTGCCAATCCAATGCCCATAATGGTAGTCAAATTGCGTCAACTGTTCGCCAGTATAGCCGGGCGATTGCTCTAGTTGCTTTTTTAGTTCCAGCGGGTAGGCTTGTGTTTCGGCTTTGAGTATCGAGTAATCCCATCCCAGAGGTTCCTTACGGGTGAATTTACATAGGCATATATCCAACCCATCGAGGGAGGTGCCCGACATTACGCCAATACCCGTGTAGCTAGTTTTTTTTTCTTGTAAAAGCGATGGCATGTGCTATTTGGAGAAAAGGCTAATGATAAGATCCTGCGATGCTTTGTCGATTAATTTATAAAGGGTTGTGTGATCTGCCGTGGTGGTTCCATTGGCAATACCATCGAAGAAATTTTCGTTGAGGATTAGTATATCCTCGGCTGCGGCTTCGCCAGTGCCACTGGCTACCGGAATAATCCCTTTGTCGGAAAAGATAGTGAGGCTTATGGTAACCTTAGGTTTGAACTCATCCTCCTTAAGCTGTACAACCTTGTTTGCCGTGTCGGGTTGAGATTTAGTTGCATATCGGGCCGATTGCTCGGGGCCTATTTCCACATCAATCTTTATGTAGTATTTTGATTGTCCTTTTTTTAAGGCTTTGGCAATCCCTATGTCGGGAAAGCCGTAGTTGTCGTAGGTGAACTTTTTGCCGTAGGCATCCAAGGGGAGCAGCAGCATACCTGCCTCGTTGCGAATTCTTTCGCTAATCAAATCCCATGCGGTGTAGATTATCTGATTGTCGACCCGGTTGGCATTTTCGTATTTAGGGGTGTTGAATAATCCTCCGAACGAGTCGAATTTACTTCTATAGCTGTAGTCTATATTTAGTTTGAACGATATTACGGATGTTTCCTTTTTTCGGTATTTTTGGGCATAACTGGTTCCTGTTAAAAGGACGGTTAGCGCTAGCGTTGCAATTAGAAGGGCTTGTTTTTTCATGTTTTTACTCCTTTATCTATGTTCAAATGTACATTAATTATATTGAGATTCTTTTTAAGTCGATATGTTTACAGGATGTCTCAATAAAATGCCTGTTTGTATTGCGTATTCTATCTTTGATCTCTCAAAATTGCTCGTTGGTCAAAAATAGTGATGAATTTTACAAAAGTATAAAAATATTAATTCGATTCTGATGGATGGCTCGTTTTTTTCCTTTTCCATCGTCGATGTGTCCATAGCCAGCATTCTGGGTTTTTCCGAATTACCTCTTCCAACTTCTGCATGTATTTTTGCGTCAGCTCTCCCTCCTTGAGGGTGGCCGGGTTTTCGGCCAGCGGGCTTATCTCAATTTCGTAAAATCCTCTCTTAATTCTTTGAATATCAATAAAAAAAACTGGATAGTTGTACAGTTTTGCATATTTTTCGGGGCCATGAATGCATGCCGTTTCCTGTCCAAAGAAGTTGATCCAGTGGGCTTTGGTCAAGTCGGAGGGGCTTTGGTCGGCTACCAAAATGTAAAGGCATGTGGCTGTTTGGTATTGCTGGAATGTTTCGAAGGTGCTGGATGTTGGGCATAGCATAGTGCCTCGCACGGATCTATTCCACTTCATGAACCAGTCAATGAGCTTATTGCTCATCGGTTTGTATATGGCAATTGGGTAGTGTTTTAGTTGAAGTCCTGCCGACATTGCGCCCCATTCCCAGTTGTTTATATGGCCGGCTACGCCAATTATACTTTGTCCGTTTCTGTAGTATTTGTCCAGTAGTTCGGGGTTTACTATTTTGTGGCGGGCTTTTACTTGTCTATTCAGCATGGAGAAGCCTTTTAGAGCCTCCACGGATATATCGGCCAGGTTTTTATATACACTATTTTCAAGATTTTGAATCTCCTCCTCAGATTTTTCGGGGAACGCCAGTTTTAAGTTATTGCGTGTTACTTTAACTCTGTATTTAAATACTCGTTGGAGTATATAGGCCACTGCATCGCTGTACTTATATAGCAATTGCCACGGTTGAATTGCTATAAGCAGAATTGATACAATGAATAATATGAAATAGAATAGAGTTAGCAATGCTATTGTTTTGTGTATGATTTAATTACCAAAAAAACTCGCATTTGTATTCCGATACGTTGTTTAGCCTATCAGTTACCCTAATGCATAAGTTATGCCATTTTCCCGATTCCGTTATTTTATCACTTAGTGGATGACTTAGCGTTTTAGTTTTGGGATCCCACTCAAACAATACCCATTTATTATCAATGTGGCCGGTGTATGTGCTAATTCCAGCAATGTTGTCGTTTATGTGAAATTGGATGTTGTTATGTCCAGCTATTCTTGATTTATCGTTTAAGTTTTTTGGCTTAATGCAAGGGGGTACGGTATCTATGAGTATTGTGTAGTTTCCAAATTTGCTACAGGTTGCTTCGAGGTTGCCGTTAATCCATTGGCTTGCGCAGTATTCTGTACCATTCCCATTAACGTATCCGATAAAGGCTTTGCTTTGTAATTCCTTTGGTATGGATAGTTGTTTTACCCTAAGGGTGAATTTTTTATGAATGGGGATTTCGGGTTTACTAATTCTGATTGATAGGGTTGAACTATCTATCCAATTGCCTGAGTGGTTGAACTGAATATTGTGATATAATGCATTTTGTGGGATTAGTATATCGTATAAATCCGTGCTGATATAGTGTTTGGAGTTCCAGGTTAGAATGCTATTTTTATCAATTGGTTGTGTTGACCGTTGGATTGAATTACCTGAACCTTTTATTGCGCCGTTAATTCTGGTGGTATTACCCGAATGGTCTTTTATCTCGATGGTATAATTATATGTCAATCCGGGTGCAATGTCGAGAATTCCCTTCGATCTATCCGATTTAAGTCCGCTAAATTGGTTGTTTTCATCAATCCATAGTTTTACTATTTCCAGGTTGCTGTTTATCTTGCTACTATAGTCAATGGTGCTGTTAACAAACTTGGTTTCGGCAAACTCAAAGGTGTCGAGGCGTAAATGGTACCACTGTTCATTGTTTACATAAAGTGCAATGGAGGCAACTCCGCAGCGGCTACTTGCCTCGTTTATGAAATCGAAGGTTTCCACACCGAAGCCTAACCGGCCTGTTGCCTTTATGGTGTCGGGAACAAGGTATGCGCCGTTTGATTTATTAACTGCTATTTTTTTGCGCGATAGATTACCTGTTAAAAGGTCGGTACTATCAATTGTGTATAGGTATAGGCCTTTCACGGATGGAGCCCATCGGTCCGATTCTTTCCAGTTGGGTAGGTAGCTGAGTGGCGATAGGGGGGCTTGCGTTTTTGTTTCCCTTACTTCGTAGTGAAGGTGTGGCCCTCCGGAACTTCCAGAGTTGCCCGAAAAGGCAATAACCTCGCCCTGTGCAACTATAATTTCGTTTTTGGATGGAAAAATTTCAACCTCGAACGATTTCCTTGTGTACTGCTCTTTTTCAACAATGGCAGCAATTTTATCGCTAAACCTGTCGAGATGGGCGTAAACTGTTGTTAACCCGTTGGGGTGCTCAATGTAAACGGCTTTGCCAAAGCCAATGGGGCTAACCTTAATTCTGGAAACAAATCCCGCTTCGGCGCTGTACACCCGGTATCCAATTTTCCCCTTGGTTCTGAAATCAAGCCCGGAGTGAAAATGGTTGTTGCGAATTTCGCCAAACGATCCCGATACGGCCGGAGCAATATTTAATGGTTGGCGTAGTGAGTCGGTTTGCCCTTTTAGGATGCTGGTTTGTATTGCAATAAGTAATGTGGCAATTATTTTGATAGAGTTAACTGTACAATGCATTTTATCCATTTTAAAGCGCTCAAATATACACAATCTGTGCGTACCTACTTTGAAAAAAAGCGTTCTAGTTTACAGTGTGTTACAACGAAATGTTTTTCATTATCAATTGTAATTCCCAGATTGATAGATAGATGCCTTATTTTGGGCTTAATGAGGAGCAAATCATTTTCTTGTAATGTTTTCTCAAATTATTTGTTTTTTGATTATTCTATGATTAATTTTGTACAACTTTATGTGAGTTATGGACGTAAATTCGAGTGAAATAAGCAGCAGTATTAAACAAAAAGTTCAAATTCTTGTTTGTACCTATGAGAGGTTAAAGCAAGAGAATGAGCAGCTTAAAGCCATACAGGCCGAGTACGAGACGAAGCTTAGGGCCAAAGAGATGGCTTTGCATGAGCTTGAGGAGCGCTATTCTCGCTTAAAGTTGGCTAAGGCAGTTGAGGCATCGGATGCCGAAGTGCACGAAGCTAAGATAAAGGTTAACCGTATGGTGCGGGAAATTGACAAATGTATTGCTTTACTTAACAGATAGACCTAAATTGCTTCGATGGAGGACAAGTTATCAATAAAAGTTAATGTTGCCGATAGGTATTACCCTTTAAAAATCGACAGGGCTGATGAGGAAAAAATCCGAAAAGCCGCTAAGCTCATTAACGATAAGGTTCTTCAGTACAAGCAACGTTACACCGATAAGGATGTTCAGGATTTTTTGGCTATGGCAGCCTTGCAGTTTGTGATTAAACTTATTGAGTGCGAAGGAAAATTCGATAGTTCCGAGGCGATTAGTGAATTTTCGGAACTGAATGAATGGTTGGAATCGTACATTGAAAAGCAAAACTTACGTTCTTTCTAATAGCATTGCCCGCATTATTGCCTTAATATTTTTGCGAAACTCAACACTACTAAATTTGGAGTAGGACTTTATTTGCCAAAGACAGGCCTTTTTACCGCTCGTTCGGGATTCCTGTTGGGACGTTGGAAGTCTGACACAAATGGCCTCTCCACCCATGTTGAATTGGGGTTTCTACATAAAATTAAGGCGTAATGCGGGTTTTTTATATATAATAACTTAAAAATAAATTAATTATGGGATTTACAATAATAATAGCAGTATCAACCTTCGTTTTGGGTGGATTTATATCATACTCGCTCTGGAGCAAGTTGCTTGTGGGCAAACGATCCAAGATTATTCAGGAGGCCGAAGCCGAAGCAGAGGTAATTAGGAAGGAAAAAATATTACAGGCCAAGGAGAAGTTTTTGCAACTTAAAACGGAACACGAGAAAGTGCTTACGGAAAAAAACTCTCGTATCGCACAAATCGAGAATAAAACGAAGCAGCGCGAGGTGGTGATTAACCAGAAACTGGAGGAGTTGCAACGTAAGCATAAAGAGGTTGATGTTATTCGCGAAAACCTTAATGGCCAGATGGAACTTATCGAGAAACGCAGCGAGGAACTCGATAAAATGCACAAATCTCAGATTGAAAAGTTGGAACTTATTTCGGGGCTTTCTGCTGAGGAGGCTAAAAATCAATTAATTGAGTCGTTAAAAGCAGAGGCGAAAACTTCGGCCATGTCGTATATCAATGAGATTGTGGACGAGGCTAAGATGACCGCCACCAAGGAGTCGAAACGGATAGTTGTTCAAACCATTCAACGTGTGGCAACCGAGGCTGCAATTGAAAATTCGGTTACGGTATTCAATATCGATTCCGATGAGATTAAAGGTCGAATTATTGGTCGTGAAGGACGTAATATCCGCGCATTGGAAGCTGCAACCGGTGTCGAAATTATTGTTGACGATACCCCCGAGGCTATCATCCTTTCGGCTTTCGACCCTGTACGCCGCGAGATAGCCCGTTTGGCATTGCATCAGCTGGTTACCGATGGCCGAATTCACCCTGCACGTATCGAGGAGGTGGTGCAAAAGGTTCAAAAACAGGTTGAAGAGGAAATTGTTGAGGTAGGAAAGCGTACTGCTATCGACCTTGGAATACACGGGCTGCATCCTGAACTAATCCGATTGGTTGGGAAGATGAAGTACCGCTCATCGTATGGTCAGAACTTATTGCAGCACTCGCGCGAGGTGGCTAACCTCAGCGCTATAATGGCTACTGAGCTTGGTTTGAATCCCAAAGTTGCGAAGCGTGCCGGCTTACTTCACGATATAGGGAAGGTGCCCGACGATGAGCCCGAATTGCCACATGCTGTTTTAGGAATGAAGCTGGCCGAGAAGTATAAGGAGAAGCCCGAGATTTGCAATGCCATAGGTTCGCACCACGATGAAATTGAGATGACAACGCTTTTTGCTCCTATTGTTCAGGTTTGCGATGCCATATCGGGAGCCCGACCCGGTGCTCGACGCGAAGTGGTTGAGTCGTACATTAAGCGCTTGAAAGAGATGGAGGATCTGGCCTTGTCGTACCCCGGAGTGTTGAAAACGTTTGCCATACAGGCAGGTAGAGAGTTGCGTGTGATTGTAGGAAGCGAAAAGGTATCCGACGAGGATGCAAATAAGCTCTCGTTCGAAATTGCCAAGAAGATTCAGGATGAGATGACGTACCCCGGGCAGGTCAAGATTACCGTGATACGGGAAACCCGGGCTATTAGTTACGCCAAGTAAATGTTTATAAGCCTGCACTTTGCAGGCTTTATACTTTGTACTTTATAGTTTATAGAATATGGATATGAGAGATATTCAGATGTGCGACCTCAAAGGTCAGTACGGCAAAATTAAAACCGAAATCGATTTTGCTATCCAGCAGGTTATTGATAGCACTGCATTTATTAAGGGAAAAGAGGTTGCTAAATTTCAGGACGAATTGGCCAATTATCTTGGCGTAAAGCATGTAATTGGATGTGCCAATGGAACCGATGCGCTGCAAATAGCCCTGATGGCCCTTGGGTTGAAACCCGGCGACGAGGTTATTACTCCCGATTTTACATTCATTGCCACGGTTGAGGTGGTTGCCTTGTTGGGCATGGTTCCCATACTGGTTGATGTGGATCCATTAAACTTTACCATCAATACTAAACAGCTCGAAGAGGTTATTACCCCTCGTACAAAAGCAATCATCCCTGTGCATCTATTTGGACAGTGCGCCAATATGGACGAGATAAAGCGGATAGCATCCCGGCATAATATCTATGTGGTTGAAGATGCTGCTCAAGCACTAGGAACCGATTATTACTCGACCAGTGGGGCTACCTTAAAGGCTGGAACAATTGGAGATATTGGGACTACTTCATTCTTTCCATCCAAAAACCTGGGATGTTATGGCGATGGGGGAGCGCTTTTCACCAATAACGACAATTTAGCCGAAGAGATTCGCTCAATTGCCAACCATGGTATGAAAGTGCGTTACCATCACGATCGGATTGGGGTTAACTCCCGTTTGGATACTATTCAGGCTGCGATACTTAGGGTTAAGTTAAAGTACCTTAATCAGTATAATAAAGCGCGCATTGATGCCGCGAATCACTACGATAGCATGTTTAAAACATGTCCGCATTTGATGGTTCCTAGCCGTGCTAAGTGGAGTAATCATATATTCCATCAGTACACCCTGCGGGTTGTTGATGCCAATAGGGATGACTTGATTAAGCATTTGGGTTCGTTTGGTATTCCCGCCATGGTGTATTATCCCATTCCGCTTCATCAGCAAAAAGCTTTTGAACCATACCGTAGTGTGAATAGGACTCACCCTTTTACTTCATCCCTCGAATTGGCAAATTCGGTGGTGTCGTTGCCCATGCACACCGAAATGGATGAATCGTTGTTAAATTTTATTGGAGAAAAAACGCTCGCATTTTTCAAATAGTTACCTTTGAAAAAAATAGATAATGGAAAACCAATTTTTTTCGCACGAGTCTGCTATAATTGATCCGGGATCGACTATTGGGAATGGTACCAAAATATGGCATTTTAGCCATATTATGACAGGTTGCACCATTGGAGAGAATTGCAATATTGGACAGAATGTCGTGGTTTCGCCTGGTGTAACGCTTGGTCGTAATGTAAAGGTGCAGAACAATGTATCTATTTACACCGGTGTAATTTGCGAGGATGATGTTTTTCTTGGCCCCTCAATGGTTTTTACCAATGTTATTAATCCTCGTAGTGCGGTTAATCGCAAAAGCGAGTACATGACAACGCTTGTGAAAAAATCGGCTACCATTGGAGCTAATGCGACAATTGTATGCGGGATTACCCTGGGAGAGTTTTGCTTTATTGGTGCAGGTGCGGTTGTTACAAAGGATGTGAAGCCTTATGAGTTGGTGGTTGGGAATCCGGGTCGTCCAATTGGTTGGATGAGCGAATTTGGACATCGGCTCGAATTCGATGATCGGAATATAGCTATTTGTCCCGAAAGTGGGCAGAAGTATAAACTTGATGGAGATGTTGTTTTAAGAATAGAATAGATATGAAGAATTTTGCATTGATTGGTGCTGCTGGTTTTATAGCCCCCCGACACCTAAAAGCCATAAAGGAAACCAACAATAACCTGCTGGCAGCGTTAGATAAGCACGATTGTGTGGGTATTATGGATAGCCATTTCCCCAACGCAGATTTTTTTGTTGAGTACGAACGGTTCGACAGGCATATCGATAAATTGAAGCGTCAGGGCACTAAGATTGATTACATATCGATTTGTACTCCAAACTACCTACATGATTCGCACATTCGGTTTGCCTTGCGTCAAGGAGCCGAGGCCATTTGCGAAAAACCGATTGTGCTAAACCCTTGGAACGTAGATGCATTGCAGGAGATTGAGAAGGAAACTGGTCGGAAGGTGAATACTATCCTTCAGCTTCGTTTGCACCCATCAATCATTGAGCTAAAGAATAGAATTGAGCAAGGGCCCAAGGATAAAATTTACGATATCGATTTATCGTACATTACAAGCCGAGGTCGCTGGTATTTCATTTCATGGAAGGGTGATATTCAAAAATCGGGCGGTGTTGCTACAAATATTGGGGTTCATTTTTTTGATATGTTAACCTGGATTTTTGGGAATGTGAAGGATAACCGGGTGCATGTATCGCATCCCGACAAGGCAGCTGGTTACCTAGAGTTGGAAAGAGCCCGTGTACGCTGGTTCCTAAGTGTCGATTACAACGATATTCCCCAGGCTATCAAGGCCAAGGGGCAGCGCACGTATAGATCCATTACCATTGGTAACGAGGAGTTGGAGTTTAGCGAGGGTTTTACCGATCTGCATACCCACAGCTACCGCGAAATACTTGCCGGAAATGGTTTCGGTTTGGCCGATGCCAAAAACTCAATACAAACAGTTTATACTATTCGAAATTCGGCCGAAATAGGCTTGGTGGGTGATTACCATCCTTTCTGTAAAAATATTATTTAATCGCTAAAGTATGTACCAGGATTTAGTTGCCAAAAAAAACAAACTCGCCGTGATTGGTTTGGGCTATGTGGGATTGCCTATTGCCCTTGAGTTTGCCCGCAAATTATCGGTAATTGGTTTCGATATCAAGCCCGAGCGGGTAGAGTTGATGAAAAAAGGTATCGATCCCAGCCGTGAGTTGGAATCCAATGCTTTTGATGGTTGTGATATTAAGTTTACCGCGAGCCTCGATGAGTTAAGAGAGGCTACTTTTTTTGTGGTTGCAGTTCCCACTCCAATTGATGAGCATAATTTGCCCGACTTAACCCCTCTGCTTGCCGCTACTAGAACAGTAGGTAAGGTGCTGAAAAAAGGCGATTATGTGGTATATGAGTCAACGGTTTACCCTGGTTGTACCGAGGAGGATTGCGTGCCTTTGCTGGAGGAGTTATCGGGCTTAAAGTATCTAACCGATTTCAAGGTGGGATTTTCGCCCGAACGGATAAACCCCGGCGATAAAGAGCATACTCTAACTTCAATCAAAAAGATTACCTCGGGTTGTGATCCCGAATCGGCCGAGGAGATTGCTAAAACCTACGAGTTGATTATTCGGGCAGGCATTCATCGTGCCAGCTCCATAAAAGTAGCCGAAGCCGCTAAGATTATTGAGAATACCCAGCGCGACATTAACATTGCCTTTATGAACGAGCTCTCAATTATATTCAACCGTATGGGAATTAATACTTTTGAGGTTTTGGAGGCCGCTGGTACCAAATGGAATTTTCTTAAATTTTTCCCCGGGTTGGTTGGTGGGCACTGCATTGGGGTTGATCCGTACTACCTTGTTTACAAGGCCAAGGAGTTGGGCTATCATCCTCAAATTATCAGTGCGGGCCGATTTATCAACGATTCAATGGGTGGTTATGTGGCCAAACAAACTGTTAAAAAGATTATTGCAGCGGATAAGAATCCCAAGGATGCTCGTGTCCTAATTATGGGTGTTACCTTTAAGGAGAATGTGAGCGATATACGCAACTCTAAGGTGGTTGATATTTTTAGAGAGTTACAGTCCTTTGGTATCGATAAAATAGATGTGGTTGATGCCTTTGCCGATGCCCATGAGGTTAAGGAGGAGTATGGTTTTGATATGGCCACTGAACCTACTGGGCTTTACGATGCAATTATTGTTGCGGTTAGTCACGATCAGTACGTTGCTCTTACTGATGCATGGTTCAACACTTATGCGTCAAAAGGGTGCGTTTTTGTTGATGTTAAGGGCATATTTCGGCATAAGATCAAGGGGTTTAACTACTGGAGTTTATAAAAATCCGGATAATATCAAGAAGCCTCAGAAATGGGGCTTTTTTTTGTTTGATATTATATATTTTGCGGTAACAATCCAATGTATTATCTTCGAAGGCTAAATTTGTGGTTAGTCTCTTTCTATTTGGGATTGACCAAACGGAGTTGTATTTACTGTGATTCTGCCAGTTTGTGATTAACTTAATGGTGCTTGGGCGGTAAGTCATCTTTTGATTGATGTATTTTAGTTGTAACCATAACTAGTATTACTTATAATGACTCAAGTTAAAAGTATTTGCTGTATAGGGGCTGGCTATGTTGGAGGTCCAACAATGGCTGTAATAGCTATGAAAAACCCCGGGATCAAGGTTAATGTGGTTGATATCAACCCCGAGCGGATTGCTGCATGGAATACTGATAGTTTACCGGTTTACGAACCCGGTTTGTTGGAGGTTGTTAAGCAAGCTCGTGGTCGGAATCTTTTCTTTAGTACCGATGTGGAGTCGGGTATTAAGGAGGCCGATATGGTTTTTATTAGCGTAAACACTCCTACAAAAACATTTGGAGTGGGAAAAGGTCGAGCTGCCGATTTACGCTTTGTAGAGCTATGTGCCCGTCAAATCGCCAATCTTTCCACTTCCGATAAGATTGTGGTGGAAAAATCCACCCTTCCAGTGCGAACCGCTCAGGCCGTTAAAACCATTCTTTCCGAAACGGGTAATGGCATCAAATTTCAAGTGCTATCCAACCCCGAATTCTTGGCCGAGGGTACGGCCGTTCAGGATTTAATGAACCCGGATAGAGTGCTTATTGGTGGCGATCAGACTCCTGATGGGTTAGCGGCCATCGAGGCATTAACTTCGGTTTACGCAAGCTGGGTTCCCCGCGAGCGCATTATTCAAACCCGTCTTTGGTCGTCGGAACTCTCTAAGTTAACTGCCAATGCTTTTTTGGCTCAACGCATATCATCAATTAATAGTATATCGGCGCTTTGTGAGGTTACCGGTGCCGATGTGGATGAGGTGGCCTTTGCCATTGGTGCCGATTCCCGTATTGGATCGAAATTTCTAAAATCGTCGGTAGGTTTCGGGGGCTCGTGCTTCCAAAAGGATATTCTCAACCTGGTGTACCTCTGCGAGTACTTCGGATTACCCGAGTCTGCAGCCTATTGGGAACAGGTTATCATCCTTAACGATTACCAGAAACGCCGGTTTGCAATGAGCATTATTCAAACCCTGTTTAACACCGTATCGGGGAAGAAAATTGCAATGCTGGGGTGGGCCTTTAAAAAGGATACCAACGATACCCGCGAGAGCGCTGCCATATATGTGTCCGATCATCTTTTGAATGATATGGCCAACGTTTGGGTTTACGACCCCAAGGTTCCCGAGAAATCGATGTATGCCGATTTAGACTATTTGAATTCTCGGAGTCCGGAGGAAAACCGAAAATTGCTTACAGTTACCCTCGATCCTTACAAGGCTTGTGAGAATGCCCATGCAATTGCGGTTGTTACCGAGTGGGACGAGTTTAAAACCTACGACTGGCAACGTATTTACGATAGCATGATGAAACCGGCCTTTATATTTGATGGTCGCAACATATTGGATCATAAGAAATTGATTGAAATTGGCTTTAAGGTGCGGGCGATAGGTAAAACTTACTAGAATTGGTTTGATTACTCTATAACTAACTGTTGTATTAATGGCAAAAATCTTAGTTACTGGAACTGCCGGCTTTATCGGATTTCACCTTGCCCAAAGGCTTGTGAGCCGGGGCGATGAGGTTGTTGGGCTCGATTGCATAAACAATTACTACGACATCAACCTGAAGTATTCCCGTTTGAGCCTAATGGGAATTGATAAGGGGGAGATTGAGTACGGAAAAATTGTACAGAGCAGTAAATTCAATAATTACAGTTTTGTGCAGTTAAAGTTGGAGGATCGGGAGTCGGTTTTAAACTTGTTCGCCAGCCAAAAATTCGACAAGGTTTGTAATCTTGCAGCTCAGGCTGGAGTTCGCTATAGTATTCAGAACCCGTTTACCTACATCGATAGCAACATTAACGGATTTCTGAACATTCTGGAGGGATGCCGGCATAATCAGGTGAAACATTTGGCGTATGCCAGCAGTTCTAGCGTTTACGGTTTAAATGAGGAGATGCCATTCTCAACAAGCCATAATGTGGATCATCCTATTAGCTTATATGCTGCCAGTAAGAAGAGCAATGAGTTAATGGCGCATACCTATAGCTATCTTTATGGTATTCCAACTACCGGATTGCGTTTTTTCACTGTATATGGCCCGTGGGGGCGCCCCGATATGGCTCTGTTCATATTCACCAAGGCAATAATTGAGGGCACGCCCATCGACGTGTATAATAATGGCAAAATGCAGCGCGATTTTACCTATATCGACGATATTGTTGAGGGTATAGTGCGGGTTATCGACAATCCGGCTACTCCCGATTCATCGTGGTCGGGCGCCAATCCCAACCCTGGAACCTCTGTTGCACCCTATAAAATTTACAATATAGGGAACAGCGCTCCTGTGAAATTGATGGATTTTATTGAATCTATTGAGCAGGCTCTTGGTAAACAAGCGATCAAAAATATGCTGCCCTTACAGGCTGGCGATGTGCCGGCTACCTGGGCTAATGTCGACGATTTAGTCGAGAATCTGGGTTATAAGCCACAAACATCGGTTCAGTATGGTATTGGTCAGTTTGTGGAGTGGTATAAAAAATACTATAAAATTTAGTTTGCTATGAAAGGAATTGTACTAGCCGGAGGTGCTGGAACCCGTTTGTATCCCATCACTAAGGGGGTTTCGAAACAAATGCTCCCCATTTACGATAAACCAATGATATACTACCCAGTATCAGTTTTAATGTTGGCGGGGATTCGGGATATTCTGGTTATTTCAACTCCTGAGGATTTGCCCAATTTTAGGAAACTGTTGGGCGATGGCTCCGATTTCGGGGTTAACTTTTCGTATGCCGAGCAGCCACGCCCCGAAGGGTTGGCGCAAGCTTTCATTATAGGTGAAGAATTTATTGGCAACGATGATGTATGCATGGTGCTGGGCGATAATATCTTTTATGGTCAGGGCTTCTCGGAGCGGCTTAAATCGGCTCGTCATAATGTGGAGGTTGATAAACTCTCGACGGTGTTTGGCTACTACGTGAGCGATCCTGAACGGTACGGTGTAGCTGAATTCGACCAGCAGGGGCGGGTTATCTCCATCGAGGAGAAACCGACCAGTCCTAAATCGAACTACGCTGTGGTTGGCCTGTACTTCTATACCAACGATGTGGTACGGATTGCAAAAAGTATTAAGCCATCGGCACGGGGAGAACTGGAGATAACCACTGTAAACCAGGAGTACCTTAAACTGAACCGTTTGGCGGTTGAATTGTTGGGGCGAGGCTTTGCATGGCTCGATACGGGTACTCACGAATCGCTTACCGAGGCCAGCAACTTTGTTGCAACCATCGAGCATCGTCAGGGCTTGAAAATAGCATGTCTGGAGGAAATTGCATTCCAGAAAGGCTGGATAGGGAAGGAGCAGTTGCTCAGGGTTGCGCAGCCCATGTCGAAGAATCAGTACGGACAGTATTTAATATCACTTACAAAGTAATAGCGGATAGAATTATGGAGCGGAGCATTCTAATTACCGGTGGGGCTGGGTTTATTGGGTCGCATGTTGTGCGGCTGTTTGTAACCAAATACCCTCAGTACCGAATAGTCAACCTCGATAAGTTGACCTATGCGGGCAATCTCGAAAACCTGAAGGATATCGAAACCTTGCCTAATTACGAGTTTGTGAAGGCTGATATTTGTGATTACGCCCGTATGCTTCAGATTTTTACCGATTACCGGGTGGATGGCGTTATACACCTTGCCGCCGAGTCGCACGTGGATCGCTCCATAACCGATCCATTCTCGTTTGCTCAAACCAATGTTATGGGAACCCTATCGTTATTGCAGGCCGCAAAGGAATCGTGGAAGGGGAACATGGAGGGGAAGCTCTTCTACCATGTATCAACCGATGAGGTTTACGGATCGCTCGAGAACGAGGGATTTTTCTACGAGTCAACACCCTACGATCCCCAATCGCCCTACTCCGCCTCAAAGGCCAGCAGCGATCATTTTGTGCGGGCATACGGCAACACCTTCAAACTACCATTTGTAATCACCAACTGCTCAAACAACTATGGGCCAAACCAATTCCCCGAGAAGTTAATTCCCCTTTTCATCAATAATATCAAGAATAACAAGCCGCTACCGGTTTACGGCAAAGGTGAAAATGTGCGCGATTGGCTGTACGTGGTTGATCATGCTCGGGCAATCGATACGGTATTCCATGGTGGCAAGAATGGAGAAACCTACAATATTGGTGGTTTCAACGAGTGGAAGAACATCGATTTAATTAGGGTGGTTTGCCGCGTGATGGACGAAAAGTTGGGGCGCCCCGCAGGCACCTCCGAGCAGCTAATTGCCTACGTAACCGACAGGGCTGGCCACGATTTGCGCTACGCCATTGATGCCCATAAAATCATGAACGAGCTGGGCTGGCAACCCTCACTCCAATTCGAGGAGGGGATTAGTAAAACAGTAGATTGGTATTTAGAAAACCAACAGTGGTTAGAGAGGGTTACGAGTGGGGATTATCAAAAGTATTATAATAAAATGTATGGAGGTATTTAGTAATTGCTTTATTGTTTTTTGCTTTTATGTAAAGTGCCTGTTGTTTAATCACGGATCATAGAGAATTTGTGTTTTCTTTTGTGAGAGTATTTTTGCTTCGATGAATTGATTGAGGTGTCATAAATATTTTCTATTAATAAAAGATTTGGGTATATTTTTATTGGGATGATTTGAAGCGTTATTACTATAGAGTAGGGTGAAGGCTTTATGTATGAGGAATTTTTTAGGACAATTTTTTAGTAGTAGTAGTTTTGTTAAGAATTCTATGATTCTTTCAATTGGAACTGCTATATCTCAGGCTATTCCAGTTATTTTTGCTCCACTTTTATCTCGATTATTTTCGCCTGATGAGTTCGGCCTTTTGGCTCTTGTTCAGTCTGTTACTGTTATTATTAATGTAATTGCGACTGGCAAATACGAGTCTGTTATTCTTATTTCCAAAAATAAGCGAGATGCAGCTCATCTTGTGATGGTTTCGTTGCTACTATCATTTATTTTTTCTGTTTTGTGTATTGTGATCTTTTTATTTTTTTCCAATTCTATTGCTACAATGCTAAACCAGCCCAGATTGGTTCATTGGATTTTTATATGTCCTGTAATTTCATTTTTAATATCTGTTTACCAATGCTATAATGAGTGGTGTGTTAAGTTTTCACTTTTTAAACAATTGTCTTTTAATAAAATTATTAATACAAGTTCTTTGACTATTAGTAATTTAACCATAGGAATAACCTCTATTTCATCGGGCGGATTAGTTATTGGTGAGTTTTTGGGACGTTTTTTTACTGCTGTTATATCCATGTGGAATGTGCTTCGGTTCAATTCTAAATATTTTAAATCGGTATCCGTTCTGCGATTAAAAAAAATGTTTTTTCAGTATAAGCAGTGTCCATTATTTATTATGCCGGCTCAATTGTTGAATACAGTTGCTTCGCAGTTTGCAATTCTAATTCTAGGATTTTATTTTGGAGAAGCAAAATTAGGTTTATATTCGATGACAAATATGGTTCTTGCTGTTCCTGTTTCTGTGCTAAGTTTGGCTATTCGCGATGTTTTTCGACAGAGGGCTAATGATGAGTTTCTTAATAAAGGTAATGCTAAGGATTTGTATGTAAAAACGGTTAAAGTCTTGTCAGTTTTTTCTTTCTTAATGTTTGGCTTATTTGTTCTGTTTCTTCCTGATATCTTTTCGTTTGTTTTGGGAGATGAATGGAGAGAGGCTGGAGTATACGCTCAGATTTTATCACCAACAGTGATGATCAGTTTTGTTGCCGAAAGTGTTTTTGGAATGTTCATTGTTGCCGAAAGAATGCGAGCTGTATTATATTGGCAGTTGTTATATTTTGTTATTTCTTTATTATCTTGGGGTGTTGGGTGTTTTTATTTTACAGACATACGTTATGTGTTATGGTGTTATACCATTGGGCGAAGTGTTGCTTACTTGGTTAATCTGTTTTTGTCGTATAAATATGCTCAAGGTAATTTAAGATAGTTATATAAATATTACTTATCCTCGATTTATAAAGTTGATTAATTGAAGTTTTTAATTTGATTTTGTTAATATGTTGAAAAAAAAACCCGTTGATCATATTATTTTTTTAATGGTTTTTTTGAGTCCGTTGCTATTCAGATTATTTCTGGATATTTCTTATTTTACCCAAACAGTTAAGTACTATGGCTATTTAGGGTATGTTGTTGACACTACTTCTTTTCATTATGTTATTTCGTGGTTATTTCTTGTGCCATTTCTTTTTTTCCATATTTTATTGTGTCGTCGGTATTCTTTTTCTTCTGTAGTTGCTATTTTATTTCTATTCGTTTCGGTTATTCCTAATACTTCGCTTTATGCTTTTGTTCCTATTAGTGGAAGATACTTTTTTTTATTTTTTATTTTTTGGGTAATATTTTATTCTTTACTCCTGCGTTTTCCTGATTTTTTTACGAGTAAAAATGTGAGAGTCCCCTTCTTTTTCCCTTTTTTGTTGTTTTTGCTAGTTGTATTTATTATTTTATTTATTTCTGGTAGATACACCGGTTTTAGGTTTTGGATAAATATTTACGATGTTTATTCTATTCGTTGGGATCAAGAAACCTGGAATTTACCACTTGTATTTAATTATGTTATTATGGCTGCAAGTGTCATCCTTCCATTTTTCTTTGTTTTGTTTATTTCCCAAAGACGTTGGGTTTTGTCATGCTTTGTTTTTTTTATTGTTTTTTTAAATTATGGTATTGGCGGTCAGAAATCGGTTTTATTCTCATTGTTTTCAACTGTTTTAGGATATTTATTTTTTTCTTTTGAACGTACAAAATATTTCGGAATATTGTTTACTTTTATTCCTATTGTGTCTTGTTTGGAACCAATTATTATTGGGAGTCGAAATATACACGTATTGGCAATACAGAGAGGATTCTATATCCCAGCCCGAATTACCCAGGCTTCGTATGATTTTTTTTCTACCCATGAATTGGATCTTTATCGGCAAAAATTTATGCGTAGATTTGGGTTCGATTCCCCTTATGATATGTCAATAGAGCGTATATTATCTGGGTTGTATTTTAACGATTATCAGTCTAGTGCCAATAATGGGCTATTCTCTGATGCATACTCAAATTTAGGGGTTATAGGGGTTCTTATTATCCCGGTTGTATTGGTTATAATACTTAAATTATTTGATTTGTGCTCTGCTTCAATTAATGCAAAACTTTTTTTTGGAGTTATCGTTTCTTGTTTTATTGCGCTTTTTTCCATGTCTTTCTCTATTGCGTTGTTATCAAATGGATTAATTATTATGATGTTGGTATTGTATTCCGTAGGTTTTTCATCTTCTCCTGCATTTAAAGGTCGTTTGTTATTTATTTCAAAGATTATAAAAACCTCTAAGTAGTCTTTTATTTTGAGATATATGTTATGAATAAAAATAGAATTTGCCATTTTACCTGTGCACACGAAGCCGATGATGTGCGTGTATTCCAAAAGGAGTGCGTTTCGCTTGTGAAAGCAGGATTTGAAGTGTTCCTAGTTGTCCCCAATGCTAAATCGGAGTTGGTGGATGGCGTTCACATTGTGGGGGTGCCGACTTCCTCTATGCATCCCCTTTATCGCCTATTTTTTCTTTCAAGAAAGGTCTATAGAGAAGTCTGTAAAATTGATGCGCGGATATACCATTTCCATGATATTGAACTATTCTGGTTTGGGTTAAAGTTGCTGAAGAAGAGGAAAAAAGTAATTTTTGACAGTCATGAGGATTGGCCTCAGTATGTGAATGAAATTGCTTGGCTTCCTTCTTGTTTACGTAGAGCATTCTATAAGTTGTTAATTCATCAATACAAGCGTAACCTGAACAAATTCGATCGAGTTATAACGGTTTCTCCTCATATTGTTTCAAGCATGAATACATGTTCGGATCGAGATGTTGATATTGTTAGCAATTATCCTATGCTATCATCTAATTTTAATACTATTGAAAGGTCCGATTACATTAAAAGGGACAATGTTTTATGTTATGCTGGAACTGTTTATCGTAATACTAGCCAAGAGGAAATTATTCAGGCCATACAATCTATTGATAGTATAGAGTATAAAATTATTGGTAAAATTGACCCGCAGTATAAGTTAACTCTTAAATCTTATGACATTAATAATAAGGTTATATTTATAGATTGGATTTCTAAGGCTGAATTAGAGCAGTTATACCAGAAATCCTCGATCGGGATAATTATCTTTGAGTACTCTCCCAATGTTGGATTTAAGCAAGGTACTATGGGAAATAATAAGGTTTTTGAATACATGTTGGCGGGATTACCTATTGTTTGTACTAATTTTACATCGTGGAAAGAATTGATTATTGATAAATATCACTGTGGTATTGCAGTTAGTCCTAAGTCTGTTGATGAGATTCGTGATGCAATTACTATTTTGTGTGAGAATAAAAATTTAGCGTATGAGATGGGTTATAATGGTCAGAATGCAGTGCTTAATGAATTTAATTGGAGCACTCAGGAACAGAATCTGATCAATATCTATTCAGATTTGTTGTCACAATAATAGCAATCTATGTAGATATTTAATCGTTTGTTTGATAAGTTTATTTTTAAATGTTTTTTGAGCAATGCTTATTTATATTGATTAACATTTTAATTTTATGAAATTTTGTGAGTATTAATAATTACGATTGAATGGAATTAATACGTTTTGTTGAATTACCCAAGATATCCGATTGTAGGGGTAATCTTTCTTTTATCGAGGGCGAAAATCATATCCCTTTTCGGATCGAAAGGTCTTATTGGGTTTACGATGTGCCCGGAGGAGCAGTACGGGGTGCTCATGCCTATCGTACATGCCAAGAATTTATTGTTGCTTTGTCGGGGAGTTTTGATGTTGTGCTGGATGATGGTTCAAACGAAACGGTTTTTCATTTAAACCGTTCGTACAATGGTTTATATATACCCAGTATGGTATGGAAGCGGTTGGATAATTTCTCGACCAATGCTTTGGCTTTGGTTCTAGCCTCGACTCCCTATTTGGAGGATGATTATATTCGGGATTATGAATTATTTAAATCGCTTGTTCAATGAATAAAACATCCGTTTACGATTGTTCGGTAATTGAAATGAACAAGCATCATAGCGATCGTGGAAACATAACCGTTGTTGAGAATGGAATAACCGTACCCTTTGATGTGCAACGGGTTTACTATTTATACGATGTGCCAGGCGGAGAGGAGCGCGGAGGGCATGCCCATCGCGAATTACGCCAGCTTATTGTTGCTGCAAGTGGTAGTTTCGATGTAACTATCGATGATGGGACGCTGAAGCGAACATTCACTTTGAACAGACCATACGTTGGCTTACTAATAGTTCCTGGAATTTGGAGGGAGTTGAGTAATTTCTCGTCTGGGACTGTATGTCTTGTTCTGGCGTCTTTGCCTTATGATGAGAATGATTATTTGCGTAGTTACGAAGATTTTGTTGAGTTTAAGAGATAAGTTATGATTGAGTTTGTGAAATATTCACGTGATTCCAAAGTAATTTGGGATCAGTACGTGCAACGATCTTTAAATGGTACATTTTTATTCTATAGAGATTACATGGATTATCATGCTGATCGTTTTATTGATAATTCTTTATTGATCTATCGAAATTCTAAACTTTACGGCTTACTTCCTGCCAATCGGGTTTTGGATACATTATATTCGCATCAAGGCTTAACTTATGGCGGTTTTATTGTTGATTCTAAGGTTTCAGCGCTCGGGCTTATCGATGTTGTTGACGCATTGAAAATTTTTCTAAAAGAGGATGGAGTGAAACGTGTGATTTATAAACCCGTTCCCTTTATTTATGCCAAAACTCCAGCTCAGGATGATTTGTATGCGTTGTTTAAGGAAACCGATTCAAGGTTGATTGCTCGAAGTCTTTCTTCCTCAATTTATTTAAATCATCGGATTAAATTTACGGAGTCCCGGAAATCAGGTATCAGAAAGGCTCGTGGAAAGGGTTTGCTTGTCTGTGAATCAGATAGGTTCAATTGTTTTTGGGATATCCTAGAGGATAACTTGCAAAATAAGTACACCGTTAGGCCTGTTCATTCTTTGTCTGAAATTACTTTATTGAAATCTAGATTCCCTGATAATATCAAGTTGTATGTTGTTTTTGATGGCGATGTAATAGTGGGAGGTACCGTACTCTATGTAATGGTAGATGTTGTGAGAACACAGTATATATCAGCCACTTCAGCGGGTAAGGAGTCTGGGGCTCTCGATATTCTATTTGACTATCTAATCAACGATCTCTTTGTAAATTTTAGGATATGGGATTTTGGGCAGTCTACTGAGTCTGGTGGTCAGATCCTGAATGAACAATTACTTTTTCAGAAAGAAGGATTTGGCGGTAGAGGTGTTGTATTCGATACGTATGAGTTTATAGTGTAATATTCAAGTTGTTAATAATATTGATTCATGATAAAGTTTCTTGATCTTAAAAAGGTAACGGAGAGTCATTTGGCTGAGATAAATGAGGCTGTAACCCGCGTGGTGAGCAGCGGATGGTATTTGCAGGGTGAGGAGAATCGCCGCTTTGAACAGAGTTACTCCAGCTATATTGGAGTTAAGCATACGGTAGGATGTGCCAATGGGCTCGATGCTCTTATCTGGATATTTAGGGCTTATATAGAACAGGGCATTATGAATGTTGGTGACGAAGTTATTGTTCCAGCCAATACGTACATTGCCTCCATTCTTTCTATTACCGAAAATGGGTTGATTCCCGTTTTGGTTGAACCGAATATCAATACATATCAACTTGACGAGAAATGCATTGAACAAGCCATTACGGATAAAACAAGAGCAATTCTTCTTGTTCATTTGTACGGTCAATGTGCTTACACCGCCGGTATTGGTGAAATATGCAAAAATAACAATCTTAAGTTGGTTGAGGATAACGCGCAGGCTCACGGATGCTTGTATAATGGACAAAAAACAGGATCAATAGGCGATGCTGCGGGGCATAGCTTTTACCCGGGAAAGAATCTTGGTGCGCTTGGCGATGCGGGCGCTATTACCACTAATGATTCTCAACTGGCCGATACGGTTCGTTCTTTGGCAAACTACGGATCGTCGCGTAAGTATGTTTTTAAGTACACAGGACGGAATAGCCGTTTGGATGAAATTCAAGCAGCGGTATTGAATGTGAAGCTCCGATATTTAGATCAGGATATTGATAGGCGAAGGAGTGTCGCTCGGTTTTACACCGAAAATATTGTATCTGACAGGGTGATCTTGCCAATGATTTCGGATTGGAATGCTCATGTTTTCCATCTATTCCCGGTACGAACCATTTTGCGTGATGAATTACAGCGTTACCTGTTTGATAATGGCGTTGAAACGGTGATTCATTACCCCATACCTCCCCATAAGCAGGAGTGCTATGCAGGATGGAATAGCCGTTCGTACCCGATTACAGAGCAGATCCATGCCGAGGAGTTGAGTTTACCTATTAGTCCTGTTATTGAACCTGAGGCAGTTCAGCGTGTGGTTGAATTAATTAATAATTGGCAATAGTAATGAAACGGATTTGGCTCGTTAATCAGTACGCAATGCCGCCCCATTTGGAGTCTCGCTTGCGTACCATAAAGTTTGCACAATATTTAACAAGGGTGGGCTACGATGTAACAATATTTGCATCTAGTATTATGCATAATATGGATATTAATCTGATTGAAGATAATAGCCTTTATGTTGAGCGTAAATATGATGATTTGAAGTTTGTGCATATAAAAACAAAGAAATATTCAAATAATGGAATTGCAAGAATAATAGGACTTATCCAATTTCCAATTAGATTACGTCGTATATCGAGAAAGTTCGCTAAGCCAGATATTATTGTACAAACAGCAACAGTCCCATTTGGAAATATGCTCTATTATATGGCAAAGAAGTATAGAGCAAAATACATAGTGGAAGTTTTAGATTTATGGCCAGAATCTTTGGTTGATTTAGGTATGGTTAAAAAATCAAATCCATTCCTAAAGTTTGCATATTGGGCAGAAAAATGGCAATATACAAAAGCTCAGGAACTAGTATTTTCTATGGAAGGTGGTGTTCAATACATTAAAGATAAAAAATGGGATAATGAACAAGGTGGGCCAATTGATTTGAAGAAAGTGCACTATATTAACAATGGTGTTGACCTAAGTGACTTTAAATTGTATTCTGAAACTTATATGTTGGATGATAGTGATTTAAATAACGAGTATTTCAAAAAAGTTATTTATATTGGCTCAATTAGATTAGCAAATAATTTAAAGCATCTTATTGATGCTGCATATTGTTTAAAGGATTATCCTAATATCAGATTTTTATTATATGGCGATGGCGATGATCGTTCATATTTAGAGCAATATTGTAAGGACAACGAGATTTCTAATGTTATTTTTAAAGATAAGTGGGTAGAACCTAAATTCGTTCCCTGCATCTTAACAAAGGGTCATGTAAATATTCTAAATTATATGCAAGGTTCTTTTGGGAGATATGGTGGAAGTCAGAGTAAGATGTTCCAGTATATGGCAAGCGGCAAACCCATTTGTTGTAATTTAGAAATGATGTTTTGCCCAATTAAAAAGAATAATTTGGGGATAGCAAAAGATTTTGAAAATGATAAAGAATATGCTGACGCAATTTTAGAGTTAACTAATCTTCCAACTGAAGAATACAATTCTTTGAGTGATAGAAGTAAAATTGTTGTGTCTCAATATGACTATCCTTATTTAACTAATGAATTAATAAAATTATTTAACTAATGCTAGTAAGGCCGATATCAGAAAATGAACTTGAAATTGTAGTGAAAATCCATTTACTGGCTTTTAATAATTTTTTTTTGTCAAAAATGGGCTCATCATTTTTGTTTACTTATTATCGTGCTTTTTTAAGGAATCGTAATTCTGTTTTTTTAGGCTGTTACCAAGATAATAAGTTGCTAGGTTTTTGTGCTGCATCAACTTTATCTAAAGGATTTAATTTTCTTCTGATTAAGCAGAACCTTTTTGCCTTTACAATTCAAGGAATAAAAGTTCTTTTTTCAAAACCAACGGCATTAGTGCATTTATATAGAAATTTTTCAAAAAATGGGTCGGTTCAATTTGACAATCAAAATTATGCCGAATTATATTCTATCGGCGTTTCTCCAGAATTTCAAGGGAAAGGTGTTGGTCGAATTTTGTTTAATAATTTAGAATCATCTTTACAACGCAAGGCTTGTGAACAATTGTCTCTTACAACTGATCAGTTTAATAACGACAAAACACTATCTTTTTATAAAGGGATAGGGTTCAACATTTTGTACGAATTCACATCTTATCCAAATAGAAAAATGTATCGATTAATTAAGAAATTATGATGAATATTTCATTTTCTCCACCAGACATAGGACTTGAAGAAGTCGAAGAGGTTTCAAAAGCACTCCTTTCCGGTTGGATTACAACAGGCCCAAGAACAAAGGAACTAGAAAGACAGATTGCTGAATTTTGTAATACAGAGAAAGCTGTATGCTTAAATTCAGCAACTGCATGTATGGAGTTAGTTTTTCATGTTTTAGGAATTGGCGAAGGCGACGAGGTTATCACTACTGCTTATACTTATACTGCCAGTGCCAGCGTTATAAGGCATGTTGGTGCCAAAATTGTATTTGTAGATACTCAGCCCAACTCATATGAAATGGATTATGAAAAGTTGGCCGAAGTAATAACTTCAAACACAAAAGCAATTATTCCAGTAGATTTGGGAGGGGTAATTTGCGATTATGCTAAAATGTATAAAATTATTGAGACAAAAAGGCACTTGTTTTCTCCTAGTAATGATATGCAGAGGTCATTTAACAGAATCGTAATTGTTGAAGATGCTGCTCATGCTTTTGGAGCAAAGCAGAATGGTAAAATGGCTGGGGAGATTGCCGATTTTACTAGTTTCTCGTTTCATGCAGTTAAAAATTTTACAACAGCAGAAGGGGGGGCGTTGGTGTGGCGCAATATTGATGGTGTAGATAACGATTGGCTTTATAATCAGTTTATGCTATTGTCTTTGCATGGCCAGAGTAAGGATGCTCTAACAAAAACTAAGATAGGATCTTGGGAGTATGATATTCTTTCAACAGCATATAAGTGCAATATGACCGATATTGTTGCGGCTATAGGACTAGTGCAAATGAAACGCTATGAGTCATTGTTGGAGAAAAGGCGTCAAATTATTGAGAAATACAATTCTGCTTTTTCCAGTTTTAATGTTCACATTCTATCTCATTATGGTTCTGATTATTCATCAAGTGGACATTTATATATGGTTAGATTGCTTGACCAAGATGAGAAGGGAAGAAATGAAATAATTATTCAAATGGCTAAAGACGGCATTGCGTGTAATGTTCATTACAAACCATTGCCAATGATGACAGCCTACAAAAATCTAGGTTTTGACATAAAGGATTTCCCTAATGCTTATGCAATGTACAAAAATGAGATTACTCTTCCTCTACACACTCGATTAACTGATAATGAAGTTGATTACGTTGCAAAATGCTTTACTAAGTATATCTAAATTAGACAAGGTATGATTAGGTTTTTTGATATTTTCTTTTCATTGATAGGAATAATTCTCTTTATGCCATTTGCATTTATTGTTTCATTATTTATACTCATTGAGTCTGGATTCCCAATTATTTTTAAACAGGTTAGAGTTGGTAAAGAGGGTAAAAATTTCGAGTTGTATAAGTTTCGAAGTATGTATAGGGATTCTGAAAAGAAAGGTTTGATTACTGTTGGTGGAAGAGATCCCAGAATTACTAAAGTTGGTTATTTCCTTAGAAAATTCAAAATTGATGAATTACCCCAACTGTTAAATGTATTACTTGGTCACATGAGCCTTGTGGGACCCAGGCCAGAGGTGAGGCGTTATGTAGAATTATATACACCTGAACAGAATTTTGTTTTAAGTGTTCGGCCTGGGATTACTGATTTTGCATCAATTTTTTTTAGAAATGAAAATAAATTGCTTGAAAAGTCGGATGATCCTCATAGTTACTATTTACAGGAAATTATCCCCCAAAAGATAGCGTTGAACATGGTATATATTAATAATAGGTCTTTAAAGTTATATTTTAAAATTCTTTTTACCACTTTATTTCGGATTTTGTGGTTTTAAGATTATAACGTTCATATCTGAATCAGATAATTCTATTAATAAAGGGATTAAATATCGATTGTTGAATGTTGTTGAGATACTGAATGCTAATGATTTCTTTTATGATAACACGGTTATTCCGCTGGAAATTAATCAGGTCTAATCATATTGATGCTATTTATATAGGGTTAATACAGTTTTTTTCGGTTTATTTCTTGTTCTAAATATGTATATTTGTACTTTGTAGTGCGACAGGTCGATCTGCGTTTTCCTTTCCAAAAAAAGTAAGAGTGCATGAGGAGTATAATGGTTAAATTAATACGGTATTTTGATTACTGGGTGTTTTGTTTGCTTTTGTTCTCCTTGCCTTTTGGGAAGAAGGTATTTATACCTGTGCTTTTTTCGTGGATTGTTTTTGTTATTGTTTCGTACTTAGTTAAAAGGGACTATTCTATTAATCGGTTTAAAATAGGCTTTTTGTTGCCTATTCTTTTTTTTCTTATCCACACTTTAGGCTTTTTTACATCATCGAACGACGCTGCGGTTTTTCGGGATTTAGAGGTGAAGATAACTTTTATTCTTCTCCCTTTACTATATCCCCTAAATAGGAGCGAGTACCAGAATCGATCCGCATTGTTGTCTTTTTTTGTATGGGGTTGTGTTGCGGCTATTACTTTTTATTTGGGATTTGCGTTATATAAATCGGTAACAATTGTTGATGGCAATTGGGTGCTAAATCCAAATAGTCAGGAGTATCCTGGGATTAATTATTTCAGGTATTCTAATTTGGCATTCCTTATTCATCCATCGTACCTTGCATTGTACTTTGTTTTTGCGTTGCTTTCCATTGTTTTCTATGTAAAGCATTGGGTTCGGAATAAGTCGTTTGTTGTGTTGCGTTACGCTGTATGGATTTTGGCATTCTCCCTCTTAATACTAGGTTTGGTATTACTTGAGAGCCGCGCTGGGGTGTTGAGTCTGTTTATTTTTATAGTGGCCTACAGTATTTATCAGGTTATATTTCACCGTAGGTATGTGCTCTCATTCCTGATAGTTGGAATAGTGGTATTGCCTTTGGTCTTTTCGGTAGCTCGTGTCGATCGGTTAAGCGATACGTTGGTTTCGTTGCGGAGTGGTTTAAAGTATGGTGTTGATAGTAAGTCGAAGGACGATCCCACGTTGGTGCGCCTATGGATATGGCGATCGGCATTCGATGTGATAAAGGAAAACCCCATATTGGGTGTGGGGAATGGTGATTCGCGGGATGTGCTTAAGCATAAATATCTCGAACGGGACATGAGTGCTGCTGCTGCTGTGGGTTTGAATGCCCATAATCAGTATCTCGAATCGTGGTTAGCCTTGGGAATTTTGGGCATTATAGGGTTGCTAGTTTTGTTAGGACAGCCGCTGTGGCTTGCAGTAAAAGGCAAGGATTGGCTTCTGCTGGGCTTTATACTATTTTTTATGTATGCAAACCTATTCGAGAGTATGCTGGAAACCGTTACCGGAGTTATTTACTTTACGTTGATATACGTTTCTCTTTGCTGTTCCAAGAGCGATCTTGATGAGAGGGAGTTAGTTAGATAATTGTGCTGGTATGTATCTGGGGCGTTTCGTAGGCTAACCCAAGTCCGTTCGATGAATGTTTTTGTGCAATATTTTAGGATGCGTTTAATCAGTGCAATTGTTCTTGCAAGTTCTTCATTTTGTGGTAGATGTTTGCCCATAGGTGTCTGCAATAAATTATATCACTATTTATCTGGTAAAATTTTCGTTCTTCTATGGATTAAAAATTACGCTACTCTGTAACTTAATTGCTGGAATCTAAATGGCTTATCTACAAATATTTCGCCGCTAAGCGGCTAGTAATTAGCAGCAGAGCTGCGGCATATTTATAGCAAATACGAACACCCACAAAAGTAAGCTCCAGCGGAGCGGAATCTCATTAAAAGCCTTTGGAATAAACCGCCTCAGTGGTTAAAATTTATTTTTGTCGGATAGTAGTGATAGTTTATCTACAAATATCTTATCGCCAAGTAGTTGTTAGTTAATGGCAGAGTTGTGGCATACTTGTAGCGAATGCAAACACCCACAAAAGCAAGTTTCAGCGGAGCGAAATGTCATTATAAGCCTTTGCAATAAAAAATATGGCTAACAGTTTTGCTGTTAGCCATATTTTTTATTGCAACTAGTATCTTTTTTCCTTAATCAAACTGTATATCTTTCTGCGGTATTGCCATAGCATGGCCGTGGCAAATCCCAGCAGGGCAAATATTGCGCCCCATCGGATTAGATATCGGGTTACCGGATTTTCTACCTTTGACAGAGGTGCAAAATCCTGAACTATGGTTATTGGCTCCTTGCTGAGTAGCAGCGCTTTTCTTGCTTTTTGCCTTTCTTTCTTTAACTTAAGTAGTTGTTCGTGGAAAAGTTTGGAATTGTTATCGTTTACTATAACCATTTGGCTTACAGAGGTCTTTTGCGATCTGGGAATTTCGAAATACTGGATGCGCTGCATGCTGTCGAGTTTGCTTATTTCGTCGTCCATCGACTGTATTAACTCCTCTGTTTGCGCTACCCGTAGGTTGTTATTTTCGATAATAAATTTATTCTTGTTGAAGTATTTGATAATGCCATCGCGAGCCTGGGCAAATACCGATTCGCTATACACCTCCAATTTTACATAGAAGAATGTGGTAAGGCGTCGTATCAATGTATCACTAGTAGGGATGAATTGTCGCTGGTAATCTACGTAATCTGTTATGCTATCGCCGTTTACGTCGATCCCGTAGTAGGCGTTTATCGATTTTATCTGTTTAGCATCGTTCTCCTCCATTTCGAGGTAGGTGGCTGCGTAGGAGTAATTCCCACCCTTAAAAACATTGTCGAGCTGGTTGATCGACGAAATGATGTAGCTATTGTCCAGGGCATTGGATATTGCCACCATTTCGGAGGAGTAGAACCTTGGGGTGTTCTTAAAAATTGAATAGCCAAAAACGAGCCCTACAATGCCGAATCCAATAATCCACAGCGATTTCCGTATTAGTAGAATGATAAAATCTTTTACTCTATCTGCAATCCAGAGTACTCCTTTTCGCATCGACCGGCCCATCCGGTTGAATAGCTCAATTAAATCAATTTCTTCCGACGAGGACGATGGCTTGTTGGCTAATTCATTGCTCATATTGTACAAATATTAAATTTAAACTTTCAGCAAATATATTACTTTTGTTGAAAATTTTCGGTATGAGTAAAGTTCTTGTTACAGGTGGTGCGGGTTATATTGGCTCGCATACCGTGGTGGAGTTAATAACTGCGGGTTACGAGGTGGTTATTGTCGACAATTTTTCCAACTCAAATCCCGGGTCGGTAGATGGTATTGAGCGCATTGTAGGGCGTCGTCCTGCCTTGGTGGAGGCCGATTGCTCCGATTACGCCCAGATGCTACAACTATTCAAAGATCATAGCGGCATTGACGGGATTATCCATTTTGCAGCATTGAAGGCTGTTGGCGAAAGCGTGGTTAAGCCTTTGGAGTATTACCGGAATAACATGCTATCGATTATCAATCTGCTATCGTTGATGAAGGATTTTGGTGGAAAGCATTTTGTTTTCTCCAGTTCCTGTACTGTGTATGGTCAACCCGATATTTTGCCTGTAACGGAAACTTCGCCTTTAAAGCCGGCCATGTCGCCGTACGGGAATACCAAAAAGGTGGGCGAGGAGATAATCCGGGATACAGTGCTGGCCGTTCCCAGTATTTCGGCAATTGCGTTGCGGTACTTTAACCCCATTGGGGCGCACCCATCGGCGCTGATAGGTGAGTTGCCTCAAGGAAAACCCGATAACCTGATACCTTTCATTACGCAGACGGCTGTGGGCATTCGTCCTGTGTTGCAAATATTTGGTAACGATTACGATTCATCCGACGGGACTGCCATTCGCGATTACTTCCATGTGGTCGATTTGGCCAAAGCTCACGTATTTGCCCTCGATAGGCTATTCAAGGGTAACAACCGTAAGCCTTTGGAGTTTTTTAACATTGGTGCAGGCAAGGGGATTACAGTATTAGAGATTGTTAAGGCTTTCGAAAAAGTGTCGGGGGTGAAGTTGAATTACGAGATCGTGGGGCGCCGTGCTGGCGATATTGAGAAGGTTTGGGCCGATACCCGTTTGGCCGAGAGTGAACTGGGCTGGAAAGCCGTGAGCACCCTCGAGGATGCGCTGCTAACCGCGTGGAACTGGGAGAAGAGGCTGAGAGGTTTGTAATTTTCATAATTTTGTAAGGGTCTGCGTCATGCTGAACTTGTTTCAGCATCCCTCTCAGCAGAGGGAGACCCTGAAACAAGTTCAGGGTGACAGTTTTCCATAAAATATTAAAGGAGCATTTAGCTCCTTTTGTCGTTTATGTTTATCAGCATCAAAATAAATCTTAATGAATCGGTTGAAATAGGGTATTTTTGACCGCCTAATTTTGGGCGTATTTTATTAATCACTTAAATCATTAAAAATGAACAAAAAGTATTTGTTTAATGAGCAGTTCGGCTTTTTCAGGCAATGGTCGAACAAGAGTTACAGCGTTTTTAATAGCATTAAAAGGGTTGTGCTGATTGGTGTTTTGCCGTTAACCTATAGCCTTTTGGCGATGCCTGTGGCTACTTTCGGTCAGAGCGACACCGTGACGGTAAGTAAAAATGTGGACATCAACGAGGTGGTGGTAAATGCCAACCGCAAAGCGTCCACCTACTCGGAGCTTACCAGGGTAGTAAGAGTAGTCTCGCGCGATGAGTTGGGGACGCTGCAGGCCACATCGTTACAGGAGATTCTGGAACGTGTGGCATCGGTTGACATCAGGCAGCGCGGAGTACATGGTGTTCAGGCCGACATTAATTTCCGTGGGGGTACTTTCGATCAAACATTAGTTCTTTTAAACGGGGTAAACATTAGTGATCCGCAAACAGGGCATCACAGCATGAATATCCCAATCAGCATTGAGTCAATTCTGCGAATTGAAATTCTTCAGGGGCCAGGCGCTCGTGAGTTTGGGCAGGGCGCATTTGCAGGGGCAATAAACATCATCACCGAGCCCGAAAAACAAAACAATATTCAGCCTTCAATTTTTGTAGGAAATTATGGGTTGGTTAAAACCAGCCTCAGCAGCAATTTTGGAACAGAGCGGTTCCGAACATTCATTGCAACCTCGCACGATCGATCGGATGGGTATATTCAGAACACCGATTTTGCAAGCTCCAACATCTATCTACATTCAACCTTAAAATCAAGAGCGGGGAAATTCTCATTATTTGCGGGTTATCAGGATAAGGGATTTGGTTCCAACAGTTTTTACACAGCCAAGTATCCAAATCAGTTTGAAGCTACAAAATCGTTACTCGGCGGGGTTGAATATCAAAAAGAGTTTAATCAGTTTAAATTCGATTTTAATGCGTATTACAGGATGCACCAGGATCGGTTTGAACTATTCCGGAATAATCCTGCGGTGTGGTATACCGATCACAACTACCATAAAACCGATGTTTATGGTGTAAAGCCCACATTGCAATTTGCTAATAATTTAAGCAAAACGTTACTGGGCGCAGAGCTGCGAAGGGAGGAAATTCTTAGTAATAAACTTGGTGATTCGCTTGCCAATCCCATTGAAGTTTGGGGAGAGGATAACCAATTTTATTACAAGGGTGGAAGTCGGAATATGCTGAACTTTTTTCTGTCGGAAACTCTTTATTTGGGCAATTTTATTGTTGCTGGGGGCTTGCAGTACTCGTTCAACAATAGTTTCGATAATATTTTAACCTGGGGCGGCGACGTATCGTACTTGCTAAATCAAAATCTCAGGTTCTTTTCTTCTGTAAACAGGACATTCCGAACCCCGACGTATACCGATTTATACTACGAGGGGGCAACCAATATAGGTAATCCCAATCTAAACCCGGAGTTTGCCACAACCTATGAGTTTGGAACAAAGTATAGCAGTAAACTAATCTCTGCTCAACTGGCAGGATTTTACCGTAAGGGCGAAGATATTATCGACTGGGTGAAAGGCGCTGCCGACACAAAATGGCGCACCGTTAACTATACCGATTTGAGCACTTACGGTGTCGATTTCTCAACTCGTTTTAACCTTGAGGAACTTACCCCTTTAGTTAAAACAATATCAGTAAATTATTCATATCTAACGTCCGATACTGTTGGTGGCGATTTGGATTCATACTATGTTTTAGATTTCCTAAAGCACAACCTCACGGTAAACTTTAACCATAAAATTACCAATCAGTTTAGTTTTAGCTGGAGTGCAAGGTATCAGGATCGGAATGGGCAATATGCCGATGTTGCAGGTGTGATGGTCGATTATCCGTCATCGTGGCTGTTTGATACTAGGCTAACCTACGAGAGGGGCATGGTGAAGGTTTTTGTGGATGCATCCAACATTTTTGATACCAAGTATGTTGATATTGCCAATGTGCAGCAGCCAGGCCGTTGGTTGGGTGCTGGGATTGTATTGAAAATCGGACTATAGCTCTTGATAAATATCAATTTCAATTGATCGTTTCATTTGCTTTCTTTGCGATTGATAGTATAAACCTAAAAACGTTAATGAAATGAAGAAATTGAGTGTATTACTAATGGGCATTGCGCTAGTTAGTGTAATTGTTTTTACATCGTGTGGCACAAAAGAGGCTAAATCTGAGGCTAGCTCTGAGTGTTGCGATAAGAACGATACATCTGCCTGCTGCGATAAAAACGATAGCGCAGCGGCGGGTGTGGCAAACGATACCTGTTCAACCCCATGCGGTGGAGCCGATGCAAAAACCGAGGGCGAGCATAAGGATTGCAACCACAAGAACTAGTGTTTGCTTGTATAAAAATAAAAAGCTAACCGCAAAGGTTAGCTTTTTTTATAGTGCATCGAATTATCGAATAAAACTGGTGATAAAACCGGTTACCACTTTGCCCGATTCGTAGTTTAGCTCCGATCCCCTTAAGCTATGAGGAATAGAGAATATAATGATGGTAACAATTGATGCTATTACTGTAGCCCAAGGCCTATCCTTCTTCCAGTTCATAGCAACCGCAAATAGCCAGGCAATAAAGGCAATTAGCGTTTTGTTATCGGTTAGGTCGTGGCCCAGAGGGAAGCCAGTCCAGGCTTGTCCAAATGCATAATGCTGTACAATTGGGCCAAAAATAAAGCCCCCCACAAGCATTATTGCGATGGTGATGATTCCGTAAGCTCTGTACGATTTTACGTTGAAAGCTGCGGTTAGCCCGGCAATATTGGAGAGCATCATGGCAAAGAACATTATAAAGATGTGTGGGATTAAGGCCCATGCAGGAACAGGGTCTTTAAATCGAATTATTATAGGTTCTTCCTTAAATAGAGGAATGTTTTGTGTTGATGTATTTATTTCGATATAGTACTCCAACTTTCCCGCTGCGGGCATTTTTGGCAATAGTGCTTCGAACTTTCCGTTGTTGGATTTTACAAATTGCACTTGGGCAAAAGCATCGTTTGTTGGGTAGCGCCTGAAGTTTAGCGTTGCGTTTGCACTATCGGGCAGTAATAGCGATACAATACAATCCATCGTACTCTCCCCGCTACGGGGTAATTTAACCTTATAGGTTGAGTCTTCAATTTTGTACTCTACTCGTTTTGGGTGTGTTGGACCTGTTAATCGCTGAAAAACAGCGGCTGAAAGTGTAATTATAACAGCAAAAATCCAAAGCAAAACTCGTTTAAGCATAATGATATACTTTAAAAATTTAGAAAAGGTAACTTGTTGAAAAAACTTAATCCCTTAATTTCTCAATAACTTATTCACTCAATAACCAATTAACTAAAGATTAACAGTCAAGGTTACTTTCTCGTTATTCCTTACCACAACAACCGTGGCCGTTGTATTGGGTTTTAGCTCCGATAGCCTTTCCATGTAATCGTTAATGTTGGTTACGGGTTTACCGTTTATAGAGACAATAACATCACCGTTTTTCATCCCAGACTTAGATGCAGGTTTATTGTCGGTTACCCCAATGGCTTTAAGCCCGTTGGGGGTCGATCCGCTAACATCGGGAATAATTCCAAGGGTAACCTTAAATTTTGAGCCATTGCGCGAGGGCATCATCCGGCTTCCCGATTTGGTGAATGTTAAAGAGCTGTCCATTGTTGCTAGTTTGTATGCCAATCGGTAGGTGTAGTCGGCAACTGTTTGCATACCCTCAGCGTTAATCCTATCCACATCGTCGAGGGGTGTGTGGTAATCGAGGTGTACGCCGGTGCTGAGGAAGAACACCGGGATATCTTTCGCGTAGAATGAGGCGTGATCCGATGGCCCAAAGCCTCCGGGCGATAGAACTAGTTTTAGGGAACTGTCGGCATTCAGGCTCTTGAGGATGCTCTCGGATTGCTTCGATGTTTTAGTTCCTCCAATCTCCAGCTTATTGTCTGCAAGGCGTCCAACCATATCGAGGTTAATCATTGCCTTGATGTTTGAAATGGGAATTATATCGGATTCCACAAAGCGCTGCGAACCCACTAAGCCCATCTCCTCGGCGCCAAATGCTATGAATACAATGCTGCGTTTAATCGATTTTTGCTCGGAGGCTAGTTTTTGGGCAATTTCGAGTATGGCCGACACCCCAGACGCATTATCGTCGGCTCCATTGTGAACGGCAATGGTATCGGGTCTTCTTGTTCCAGTTCCTTTGCCTCCAAGTCCCAGGTGGTCGTAGTGGGCGCCTATTACTACGTACTCGTTGGCTAGGCTAGGGTCGGCACCCTTAAGCACTGCCAACACATTCTGGGTGTTGATTTCGTCGAACGATTTTCCAACCTTTCCGCAAATGGTTCCCGGTAGTTTTTGGTAGATGTTTTCGTTTCCTGCTTTTATATGCTGCTTAACGGATTGAATATCGCCCAAACTTTTTAGTAGATTCTCCGACGATTTTTTGTTTAGGATAAAAATTGGCATTCCGTAATCGTTCGATTTATCCTTTAGCGAAATGGTGCTGCTGTTATCTTCATCATCTAAAATGATAATGCCTGCGGCGCTTTGTTCCTTGGCAATATCAATTTTACGATAATCGAATAGCTCCATTTCGTTGTCATTCTTCGATGTGTCCTCGCTTTTAAAGAATACAGCCCACTTGCGTTTTACATCCACGTTCTTATAGTCATTCCTATTGCCATACCCAACAAAAATTGCATTGTTGCAAAGCGAATCGCTTCCCTTCGATGGCAGCGTGGTGTAATCGATACCGTAGGTTAGCCGTTTCCCATTAACCAAAAGATGGGTATTCTCGAAACGCTTTTGCGAGGGTTTTTCGATTGTAAAGAATTGGTAGCCCTTATTCTCAAGCATTTTAAGACCGTACGAGGTGAATTGGTCGCGGATATATTTTGCCGATATTTTATCGTATGTGGTACCGGGGAATCGCCCTTGAAGGCTGTCGGAGGCTAGAATGCTGACGTGGTAGAGCAATTCGTTGGATGTTATCGCGGGTATATTTTTTTGCGGTTGTGCAAGGATAAGTATCGATTGGGCTAGTAGTGATGCTATTAGGGTTATTTTTTTCATCGTCGGTATGTATTATTATTTAAGTTTCAAATATAGCGATTTGGCATGAGTTTTTATTTTTTATATACTTGCTATCAATTTTAGTACCTTTTTTGCAGATTTTTATAGTTGATTAGTTTTGGCAATGGCAGAGAAACGATTTTCGGAGCGTAAATTAGTGCTTTTTACTGTGGGGCTTTTAATAGTAGCGGGGATTATCCGATTGATTAGCTATCGGGTTGGTGTTGTGTTTTTTTACCTTGCATTTGTACCGTTCCTGTACCATAGGTTGATGTTTTACATTAAGCACAAGGGGGAGTTGACAAGCATTGATAGGTATCGTCGGGTTACGCTAATTGCCATGCTCGCCACCATTGGGCTTAATATTATTGGGCTACAGGATATTGAGTTTTTCTTACTTTTTATGTTGGCTATCGACTACCTAATAATTGTGAACACCAAAAAACAGAATGCCCGATGAGTAGTGATTCTTCCCATCTTTTATCGCCCATTTGGCAGAAAGCGGTGGTGGCCGGAACGTTCTGGGGTGCTTTGGAGATAGTGTTGGGTAGTGTTTTGCATAACCTTATGCTTCCCCTTGCTGCAGGAACTTTCCTTTCGTTTGCAGGGGTTATGATTATGACCGCCATATCGGCAACTAATCCGCAACGGGGCTTGTACTGGCGGGCGGCGCTCGTGTGTGCAATGCTAAAATCGGTATCGCCCAGTGCTGTGATTTTATCGCCGATGATTGGCATAATGCTCGAGGGTGTTATGATGGAGCTGGGTGTTTTGCTGTTGGGAACTAATTTATGGGGCTTGATGCTGGGTGGCGGTTTAGCTGTGATCACGGTGCCAACATTCAAAATTACTCGGTTATTCATGATGTACGGCTCCAGTATTTACGATTTATACATCTCGGTTTTCAAAATTAGCCCTAATGGTATTAATTCAACGCCCAATTATTGGCCGGTTATTGGCGTGGGGGGCTTGTATTTGCTTTTCGGTTTTGTTGCAGTATTTCTGGGTTTCTCCATTGGCCGTAAAATTAAGCGGACAGACTGGGCTATACCCCAAGTGTGTGTTACCGAATGGGTTGTTACTCCCAAAAAATCCATACTACCTTTTGTTTACTTTTTGGTACATTTAGTGTTCCTGATTCTATTCCTGACCTTTACTTCGAAAATGCCAACCTACGCATCGTTGATTATTGCAACGGTTTACATTGGGGTAACAATGTTTTTTTACCCACGCACTCGTTTCCCATTTAAGAGGTTGGGGCTTACGGTTCCAATCGTACTATTCTCGTATATCGTTCCATTGCTAAGTGTGGGCAATTTGGCCGATTTTACTTGGTTCGAGAATGGAACCCGAATAATGATGAGAGCATTCCTGGTTGTGGTGTCGTTTGCCGCGATTGGTTCAGAGCTAGGGAAGCCGAGTGTTAAGGGTTTCTTTGCAGGTGGCTTTTTTCAGCCAGCCTATATGGCCACTTCGTTGGCGTTTAACTCGTTACCCGAGTATATGGGGCGGATAAAGGCATTTGAGTTGAGGGGTGGAAATCCTATTAGTCAAATCCGGAATTTGGTGAACGATACTCTAGCGCCTGGCCCCCGTGTTAAAGCTGAATATCCGTTTATCCTGATTGTTGGCCAAAGGGGCGAGGGGAAAACAACCTTTGTGCATAATCTTGTAAACGAATTGGCGGATAAAAATATCGATTTTACCGGATTTTATGCTTTGGGGCAAGGGGAGCCGCATTTACGATCGGGCTACCAGTTGGTTCTTTTGCCTGAGAATTGCTCCATGCAGTTGTCAACCCGTGTTGGACAGGCCGGTTCACCTAGCAAATCGTTCGTTTTTAATGCCGATGCCATACGCGAAGGCGAAGCTAAGTTGTTACAGGCAAAAGAGGGCGAGGTGGTTGTTATTGATGAGATTGGACAGTTGGAGCTGAATGGAGGTGTTTGGGCACAAGCCTTTACCCAATTGGTGGAACGAAGGGCCAACCCGATGGTGGTTACGGTTCGGAGCATTAATGTGGATAGCATTATTCGACGGTGGAATATTGATAATCCTGTAGTAGTTTACATTGCTAAAGTTGCCGTTCGCGATGTGGTTGATAGTTTGACCCGTTAGTCATTATCTATCCGTTTTTTTATGGCTTAAAGATGTTTGTGTGCTGGTCGGATTGGAGTAGGCTTTTGGCGGTTGTTAATAAATTGTTAATCGTAAACCGAAAAAAGGTGGCGCTAAAATTTGTGAGGTATGCAAAAATCGAATAATTTTGCACAAACCTAATACAATGATTTATTTACTGCTTTGTATTCTTTCGTCTGCGGCTGTTCTGGTTACATTTAAATTTGCCGAACGCTTTAAAGTAAATTCGTTTAGCGCTATTCTTATCAATTATATCACTGCCTGCTTAGCAGGTTTTTTTTTGGCTAACGGTGATGTAAAGCCCCTGCTAAGCCTGAATATTGGTACTTTAATCTTTATGCTGATACTGGGAGTGATGTTCATCTCGGTGTTTCGGCTTATTGCTTTGAGTACCCAGCGTGCTGGAGTGGCAGTTACATCCGTTGCCGCTAAGATGTCTGTGATACTTCCAATCCTCTTCTCCGTGTGGATTGATGCTAACGATTCCCTGAATACTATAAAAATCATAGGAATTATACTGGCTCTGGTTTCGGTTCTGCTCACCACGTATAAGAAGGAGAAATTAACCCACGGAAGAGCTGGGTTGTACTTGCCATTGATAATATTTATTGGAATTGGAATAATCGATTCGTCCGTTAAGTATGCCCAAACCACGTTTGTTACCAATGAGTTGAATCCGATATTTAACTCGGCAGTATTTGCCATTGCTGGAACTATTGGTTTTGCAATTTTGCCCTTCAATAAGCCTGCAGCCAACAATTTGAAGCATATTAAGACCTGGATTCTTGGTGTTATTCTGGGTTTGGTTAATTTCGGCTCAATGTACTTTATGATTGCCGCCCTAAACCATACCGATATACTTACAGGTAAACAGATGCAAGGATCCATTCTGTTCGGAATAAATAATATTGGTGTTGTTGTGGCCAGCGTTTTTATTGGTTTAATGCTGTTTAAAGAGCGACCAACCCGCACCAATTGGGCTGGCATACTGCTTTCCGTTATTTCAATTATAATACTTGCCTATAGCTGATGGTGCCCGAGGATACATATCGCACATTGGAGAGGCCTTCGAATGGGATTTACCGCGAAAAGGGGAGCAAGTTTATTGCCATTGCTCAGCCAGTACGCACCGAGGAGGAGGTTAAGGGTATTGTAGATGCCCTGCGCAAGGAGTACTACGATGCGCGCCACCATTGCTATGCATATATCTTGGGTGCCAAGGCAGACAAATGGCGGGTTAACGACGATGGTGAGCCATCGGGTACGGCCGGAAAACCAATTCACGGGCAGCTCTTGAGCCTTAACATTACCAACGTATTGGTGGTGGTAATCCGTTACTTTGGTGGAACAAAGCTGGGCGTGTCGGGGTTGATAAATGCCTACAAGTCGGCCACTCAGGATGCGCTGCAGAATGCTTCGATTATTGTTAAAACTGTTGACGATATCTTTAAGGTTCGATTCAGTTACTTGGCTATGAACGATGTGATGAGGATTGTGAAGGAGCTTGGTATCGAAATAATTGAGCAGCATTTCGACAATAGTTGTAGTATTGATGTGTCGATCCGGAAGGGCTTGAGCGAGGAGTTTGTGTCGCGGATCGAGAAAATAGAATCTGTTAATGTTGATCATTTGTCAACCGTATAGTAGCCCCGATTGCCGGGGCTTTTTTTTGAATAACACCTCATTGTTGGTAGGATGGTGTTATCGACATAAACTGGTTAATTAATGTAAATTTATAAGATGAATACTATTGATAATAAACCACCTAATAAATTATAGACAGATGAAAAACAGAAGTTTGGTTTCGATTAACGACCTGAGCCGCGAGGAGATTTTTAGAATTCTCGATATGGCCGAGGAGTTTGAGAAGAACCCCTCGCAGCGAATCCTGGAGGGAAAGATTGTGGCTACACTTTTCTTTGAGCCATCAACCCGAACCCGTTTAAGCTTCGAGAGCGCTGTGAATAGGCTTGGCGGTAGGGTGATTGGGTTTTCGGAGGCCTCCTCGTCGAGTGTGGCCAAGGGCGAAAGCCTAAAGGATACTATCCTTACCGTGGCCAATTACTCCGATCTGATTGTGATGCGTCACCCCGTGGAGGGTAGTGCCCGCTATGCCAGCGAGGTTTCGCCTGTGCCAATTATCAATGCCGGCGATGGAGCCAATCAGCACCCTACGCAAACCATGCTCGATTTGTACTCTATCCGTAAAACTCAGGGAACCCTCAACAACCTCAAAATTGTGATGGTGGGCGATTTAAAGTACGGGCGCACCGTTCACTCGTTGCTCATGGCCATGTCGCAGTTCAATGCATCGTTTGTGTTTATTGCGCCTAAGGAGCTCCAGATGCCGCAGGAGTACAAACTATTCCTTAAGGAGATGGGCTTGAAGTACGAGGAGCATACCGATTTGGCCGAGAATATTAAGGATGCCGATATCGTTTATATGACCCGTGTGCAAAAGGAGCGTTTCTCCGATCCGATGGATTACGAAAAGGTGAAAAATGCATACATACTCAGGAGCTGCATGCTTGAGGGAACCAAGGCAAATATGAGGGTGTTGCATCCGCTACCCCGTGTTAACGAAATCAATGTTGATGTGGACGACAACGCAAAGGCTTACTACTTTACACAGGCCCTTAATGGGGTTTATGCGCGTATGGCTATTATGGCTTCTATTTTGGGTTTAAAGTAAAATTAAAAATTACAGCGATGAACGATAAAAAACACCTAAGTGTAAGTGCTATCCAGAACGGAACCGTGATTGATCATATTCCTGCACAGAACCTTTTCAAGGTTATCTCAATTCTGGGTCTAGATAAGATTCCTAACCTCATCACCTTCGGAACCAATTTGGAGAGTGGCCATCTGGGCAAGAAGGCCATTGTAAAAATTGCAGATAAGTATTTTGAACGCGACGAAATTAACCGTATCGCCATTGTGGCACCACATGCCAAATTGAATATTATTAAGGATTACGTGGTGGTGGAAAAGATGCTGGTTGAGGTTCCCGACGATATTGTTGGAATTGTGAAATGCGTTAACCCCAAGTGTATTACTAATTTCGAAAATGTTACCCCAAAGTTCCATGTGGCCGATAAAAAGAATGTGTCGCTAAAGTGTCATTACTGCGAGAAAATCACCGATCAGGAGCACATGGAGTACAGGTAGCCGCCCTTTTACCCATGGAAAGAAGAAAAGCCCAGTTTTACTGGGCTTTTCTTCTATGAGATTGAGATTTGTTTTACGGGTTTAACCTTGGCCTCATCCTTTTTGGGGATTGTAATACTCAGGATTCCATCCTTGTACTCTGCCTTAATCTTATCGGTGTCGGCGGTGTCCGGAAGGGTGAAGGTGCGCTTAAACGATGAGTAGCGGAATTCGCGTCGCATTATTTTCGCATCGTTTTCCTCCTGCTTCAACTCCTTTTCGCTCGATATTTCAAGGATGTTGTTGTTGAGATCCACTCTGAAGTCTTTTTTGTCGAATCCGGGAGCGGCAACTTCAATCGAGAAGTCCTCTTTGCCTTCCTTGATGTTTACCGAAGGAAGAGTTACATTCTCATTTTCGTTGAAGAAACGGTTGAATAGATCGTCGCCGAAGAACTCATCAACGAAACTGGGTAGTGCATTTCTGCGTCTTAACATCGGTATCATAACTTTTTCCTCCAATTATTTAGTTAGACATTAAGTTTACTTTTGTACTAGTATCTGTTCAATGTATATGCCATTCCAATAATTCTGAAATTTTGACGTACTTTACAGTTTTATAATGACATTGTGGCGCTTTTTGTAATTTGCATTATTACTCATCCCGTTGTGCAGTATGGTGTTCAGTGGCACTATTGTTTGCTTATATTTCTAAATCTTTGATGGATTCTGTTCGCATATCGACACTTTTTTATAACTTTTGCCATATCTTTACTCGGCTCATTAATTACTTGTATTTTGGGAATCGATTCTGATATTGGTATTTGTTCAGGAGGCTTAGAGTCTGAAAATAAGCTGTTAAAACGTTTATTGTTTCAGAATGAGAGTAGTATTTATGTAATACAGGGCTTTCGGGTTGTTTTCGCAAATCCGAGCCTTTCGGCTCTGCTGGGGTACACATTGCCCGAGTTGAAGTCGATGTCATTCATCGAGGCGGTTCACCCGAAGGATCGGAAGCTGATTAAGCTGCTATTCCAAAACGATTTTAGTGAGATCAAGTTGCGCAGGTCCAATAGTTTTACCTTGCGAATTCTTACCAAGACCAATGAGCTTAGGTGGATTAAGTCCAATGTATCGATAATCGATTGGGAGGGTAGTTCCGCGCTGCTTTGCTCTAGTTACGATATTACCCAGCAAAAGGAGGCGGAGAGCGGCTTAATGGAGGAGGAACTGAATTTCCGGCTGCTGGTTAATGCTTTTGGCGATTTTGTTTTTATCATAAATCACAATGGAAATATTGTTCAGGTTAACCAATCCGTTCTTAATAGGCTGGGGTATCAGGAGCATGAACTGCTTTTGGAGTCGTTTGTGAAATTGCATACCGAGGCGCATTCCACCATATCTGCTACTTTAAACGTGGTGTTTGGTGGCGAGCGGGGGCAATACACCTCAAAGATGAGAACCCGAGATGGTAACGAGGTTCCCGTTGAGGTTCGAATGGTTAAGGGTTTCTGGAGTAGGCGCGATGTGATTTATGCCATAGCCCAGGATATTAGCCCGCGTATTGAGGCCGAGAGGGTTATAAAAGCTTCGGAGGAAAAGTTTTCCAAAGCGTTTAACACTGCTTCGGTGATGATGAGCATTAGCACCGTCGACGACGGTTTGTACCTTGATGTGAACGATTCATTCCTTATGAAAACAGGTCTGCGTAAGGATGAGGTAATTGGACGTCGATCCATCGATCTTGGTATTTTTGAGGAGGTTGATCGGCGTTTCGATTTAATTGCCTATTTACGTGAGCATGGGCGGGTTAGCAATTTGGAGACTAAAATACTAACCCGTAAAAACGAAACTATTACCACCTTGCTATCTATCGAGGTGATCAATATTCAGGGGCGCGAGTGTTTGCTCTCGGCCATGAACGACATTACCCTGCGTAAAAAGCAGGAGCAGGAATTGGTGGAGGCCAAGGAGTTGGCCGAGGAGGCCAGCCGGGCCAAGGAGCGCTTCCTTTCCACCATGAGCCACGAAATTCGAACCCCCATGAATGCAGTAATTGGTATGACTAACCTATTGCTGCAGGAAGAGCCTAAACCTGAGCAGTTTAATCATCTAACCGCGTTGAAGTATTCAGCCGAGAACTTATTGGCTTTACTAAACGATATCCTCGATTTTAGTAAGATTGAGGCCGGTCGATTGGATTTAATGCTATCCGATATCGATTTGCATCAGATGCATGCTGGCCTATTAGGGGCTTTTACCCAAATGGCCAAGGAAAAGGGGCTCGATATTAAGGGCAAAATTGATGCTGAAATTCCTCACCTGTTATCGGGCGATAGGATTCGTTTAAACCAGGTGCTTACCAACTTGGTGGGCAATGCTATTAAGTTTACCAGTAAGGGGCATGTTGGAATTGAGTTCAGTCTGCTAAAGAGGAATAAAAAGAGTGTTCGAGTTCGGTTCTCGGTTTCCGATACGGGTATTGGAATTGCTGCGGATTCGCAGCGGGTTATTTTTCAAGAGTTCACTCAGGTGCACGGTCAGATGAGTCGCTTTGGAGGAACCGGTTTGGGACTTGCCATCTCCAAGCAGTTGGTGGGGCTTATGGGAGGGAGCATTGAGCTCAGGAGTACTCCCGGCATCGGTTCTACTTTCTTCTTCGATCTTACTCTTCCGGTGATCCCCGAAGATAAGGTGCAGGTTCCGCAGTTAAGTCTCGAGGCCGAACTTAATAAGGGGCATGTGTATAACGTGCTGGTTGTGGAGGATAACGAGCTGAATACGCTAATTGTCCGCAGGTTCCTCTCCAGCTGGGGAATTAACCACGAGCATGCCGAAAATGGCCTGGTGGCTTTGGAGATGGTGCGTAGCACTAATTTCGATTTAATCCTGATGGATTTGGAGATGCCCGAGATGAATGGATATGAGGCTGCTATGGCCATTCGTAGTCTCGATTGCCCTGTCAAGAACTCGATCCCAATTATTGCGCTTAGCGCATCGGCCATGCGCGATGTGAAACGTAAAATTTTTAGTATAGGGATGAACGATTTTGTTCTTAAGCCCTTCAACCCTGCCGATCTTAAACAGAAGATAGTTAAGTACCTTTTAAAATAGCTGAATGATGATTCTGAAACGAGCCATTGTTACTACCATTCTTTCCATCTTTTTATGTATGGGGCATTTGCTGGCACAAGTTAGTGTTGAGTTGAAAGTGAAACAGTCGGTTGGTGCCTGGGCTAAACTACTGCGGTACACCGGTAAGGATTTGCATGCGGTTGATTCGTGCCGTTCGTCATCCGACGGGGTTTACCGGTTTACGCTTCCTCAAAATGCCAGCCAGGGACTGTACCGTATGGCATTGGGGAAAACCAGTTCCTTCGACTTTATTGTGGCCAACGAGTCCGAAATTAAGTTTGAGTCCGTTGTGTTTGCCCTCGAGGATAGCCTTCGGGCTATTATGTCCAAGGAAAATAAGGTATTCGTTCAATACGTTAAGTTGAAACGAACTGTGGAGCAGCAGCTGTGGATGTTGGGCTCGTTGCAAAACTACTATTCGGCCGATCAGCCCTTTGCCCAGCAGCTCCGCGAAGAGAAGCAGCGGGTTGAGCATGATTTCTCGCGCCAGGCCATGGCTTTAGCCTCTTTGGATACCGCCCTTTTTGTATCGAACTATATTAATTTGGATACAAAACCGTTTGTGCTCGATGCCTATAGTGAGTGTTCCTATAAAGCGCAACTGGCTAGTGATTGGTGGTGTGGTGTGGATTTATCGGACGATAGGTTGCTAAACACCCCGCTACTCATCAAAAACGTTTGGGAGTTTTTGGAACAATCTATTTGCGACGACACCTACGATAAGGAGCAGCAGGATTCTGTTTTTGTGGCGCAGCTCGGCGTGCTGTTTAAAAAGTCCATGAGCAATTTGGTGCGCAATCAGGTTATTGGTTCGTTATGCCGGGGCTTTATGGATACCGACTATTTGGGTGTACTCAATTATTTGCTTAGCCATGGTGGCGAGGCTGCATCGGTGCTGAGGGACGATTCTGAATTTATGGCTCGCTTGGTGCTCGAGAAAAGTATTGCAGTTGGCAGCAAAGCCTACGATTTTAAGGTAAAGCCATCCTCTGGGAAGTCGTTTAAACTCTCGGCTCATAAATCGAGCTACCGGTTGATTGTTTTTTGGTCCATTTGGTGTCCGCATTGCGTTGAGATGATGCCTAGCCTTGTATCAATACATAAAGAGTATTGCGATAAAGGGCTTGAAATTGTTGCCATTGCCATTGACGATGAGCGCGAATTGTGGGAGAAGTTTATTGCCGATAAGCGGTTTCCCTGGATCGATATGCTGCTTGGAGCCGATTACGATAATCCTGTTATATTAAGGTACAACGTTGACGAAACGCCCAAGATGTTTTTGTTGAATAAGAATCTTGAGGTTGTGTCGCGTCCGTCGTCGCCAGAGCAGTTGCGGTTGAAACTCCGTAAGCTATTATAGAAAAGGGCTGCATATCAAATTGCAGCCCTTTTGTTATAGCATATTGCGATAGGTTTACTCAAGGTACGTGTAGCCGTAGAGCCCGGAGCGATAGTTCGAAAGGAATTCTTTTCCTTCCTTCGACGATATAACGCCGGCCTTAACCGAAGATGTTACCCATGTTTCCAGTGAACGCACCATCTTTTTGGGATTATACTGAACGTACTCGAGCACCTCGGCAACTGTTTCACCATCAATTATTTGATCTATCTCATAGCCCTTGTCTGTAACCGATACGTGTACCGCATTGGTATCGCCAAACAGGTTGTGCAAATCGCCCAGAATTTCCTGATAGGCACCCACAAGGAATACGCCGATATAGTACGAGTCCGTTGTTTTTAAGGAGTGCACAGGCAGGTAGTACGATATATTTTTGGTCGATATAAAGTTGTCGATTTTGCCATCGGAATCGCAGGTGATGTCCTGTAGGGTTGCAGCTCTGTCGGGTTTCTCGTTGAGGCGCTGAATGGGCATGATGGGAAATATCTGATCGATAGCCCAGGTATCCGGTAGCGATTGGAATAATGAGAAATTGCAGAAATATTTGTCAGATAGCAATTTAGGTAAAACCCTGAACTCATCGGGGACATGTTTTACGGCCGATGTAATTTGATGAATTTCCTTGGCAATGGACCAGAACAACCGTTCAATCTGGGCGCGGGTTTTTAAATCGAGCAAACCCAAGCTGAACAAATCCAGAGCCTCTTCCCTTATCTGCTGTGCATCATGCCAGCTCTCCAGCATTCTGGGTTGATTTAACTTTTCCCAAAGCTGGTAGAGTTCCTGAACCAGCTCGTGATCATTCTCCGTAACCTCTTCATCTTCGGTCCAGGTGGGGAGCGATGAGGTTTCAAGAACTTCGAATATGAGCACGGAGTGGTGGGCTGTTAACGATCGCCCCGACTCGGTAATAATGTTGGGGTGGGGGATGCCATTCTTGTCGCTGGCATCAACCATGGTCGATACCGAGTCGTTCACGTATTCCTGTAGGCTGTAGTTTATGCTGCTTTCGCTACTCGACGAGCGTGTACCATCGTAATCTACTCCAAGTCCGCCACCAATATCAACAAACTCAATTTTGAACCCCAATTGGTGCAGTTGGATGTAGAATTGCGATGCCTCGCGAAGCGCAATTTTAATACGGCGGATCTTTGTAACTTGGCTTCCGATATGGAAGTGAACCAGTTTTAGCGAATCCTTTAAATCGTTGTTTTCCAAGAAATCTAGGGCTTGCAGGAGTTCACTCGAGGTTAAGCCAAACTTGCTGACATCACCCCCGGAGTCCTCCCATTTCCCACTGCCCGAGCTGGCCAGCTTAATTCGAATGCCTAGGTTGGGCTTTATTTTCAATCGTTGCGCAACTTTTGAGATGAGTCGCAACTCATTCATTTTTTCAACAACTAAGAATATCTTTTTGCCCATTTTTTGAGCCAGTAGGGCTAGTTCAATATAGTCCTCATCCTTGTACCCGTTGCATATAATAAGCGACTCGTTGTGGGGATTGCTGGCTATAACCGCATGCAGTTCTGGTTTTGATCCGGCTTCGAGTCCAATATTGAATTTTTTTCCGTGGTTGACAATCTCCTCAACCACCGGTCGCATTTGGTTTACCTTTATTGGGTATATGATAAAGTTCTGCCCTTTATAGTCGTACTCTTCGGCTGCTACCTTGAATGAACGCGACATATCCTCAATTCGATTATCGAGAATATCGGTAAATCGAATCAGCATTGGAGCAGAAACATCGCGAATTTGAAGTTCGTCAACAAGTTGACGGAGATCTATTTCAACTCCGTTGTTTTTGGGAGTAACCACTACGTTTCCATCCTTATTGATGGAGAAGTAGCTTACTCCCCAGCCGTTGATGTTGTACATCTCGGCAGAATCCTCAATACGCCATTTTCTCATTCTTTTGTTCGGATTTACACTTGTTAAGTTGTTAAAATACAGTAAATTAATTGTAGTAACATTGTTGTGCGAAATTAAGCCCTAATTCGTTATGATACAACAATTGAGGGGAAAATTTTCCCTTATTCAATCGGCAAATCGAAAAATTAAAGTATTTTAACTTCAGTTCTTCTATTCTGAGCTCGTCCCTCGGGGGTGGAGTTGTTGGTTAACGGGCGAGTTTCGCCGTAACCAACCCATTTTACTCGGCTCGACTCCACCTGCTTGGATATTAAATACTCGGCTACCGATTTTGCCCTATTCTCGGAAAGTTGTTGGTTGTACTCATCGCTTCCCAGGTTGTCGGTATGTCCACCTATCTCTATTTTGATGTTCGGGTTTTGCAGGAGGAGTGTAACCAGTTTGTCGAGTTCCACTGTCGATTCGGGTTGTAGTTCGTATGAGTCGAGTGCAAAGAATATGTTGCGCAGTACCAAAACCTCGTCCTTATCAATTGGGTTAAGTAGAATTTCGAGATGGTAGGGTTTGTCGAAGGTGAAAACTCCTTTTAAATCGAAATGTTCCGAGTGGAATAGGTAGTTTGGCGCCGAGGCGAATAGTCCGTACGATTTGTTGGTGGGGAGGCAAACTAGAAATTTCCCATCGGTTGGTGTGGTTGTGTGCATTAGTTCTTTTTGGGTCGATAAGTCGACCAGCGATACCTGTGCTGTCAGGGGGCGTAGGGTTTTGCTGTCTTTCACAATTCCGGTAACGTACGAGGTGGGTATGGGTTGAATTTCGGGGTACAGTGTGAAGGTGAAGATGTCGCGTCCCCGTTCGGGGATGATGTCGGTGGAGTAGTAGGCTATGGTGCCTTTTGCGTTAACAATAAGTCCTTCCTCGCTTTTATGTGTGTTAATTGGGTATCCGAAATTTTGCGGGGTTCCCCACTTTCCCGAGGAGTCGAGCCGCGAAATGAAAATATCCATGCTACCCATTCCCATGTGCCCATTGGATGCGAAGTATAGTGTTTGGTTGTCGAAATGGATGAATGGCGACTGCTCATCGCCGGGGGAATTTACGGGTTCGCCCATATTTACCGCATTGTCCCATGTGCCATCGGGGTTTTTGTCCGACTTCCAAATATCGAAGCCTCCCAGCCCTCCCGGGCGGTTGCTTACAAAGTATAGTGTTTTGCCATCGGGCGATATCGATGGTTGTTTTTCGGAAGTTCGGGGATTGTTTATCTGTGGAGGAAGTTTTACGGGTGCAGCCCAAGTGCCATTGCTCTGCATTACCGATGTGTAAAGGTTGCAAACCCCGCTACAGATGGTGTAGTACATAGTTCTCCCATCGGCCGATAGAGCTTGGGCTCCTTCGTTAATGGGCGTGTTTAGGGGTGCTCCTAGGGGTATTCCTTGGCTCCACTGGTTTGAACTGGTTTGGGTACTGATATAGAAGTCCTCTTGCCATTTGGTGTCCTTTATCCCGGTATTGGCGGATTTGGGCAACCGAACGGTGTACACCAGAGTTTTTTCATCAACCGAAAGGCTTGGCCAGTACTCGTTTAAGTCGGTATTGAGGTTCGATCCCAGATTAATGGGGTTGTACGGAACTGGGTTTGCCATGGCGTTTATGGCGTAAACGCATCGTTCAATGGATTCGTGTGCCGATTTTTCTAAGTTTTTCGATTTATCCTTTAATGTTAGGTAATGCTCCAGTTTCGCCTTGGCCTGCTGATATTCTCCGATTTGGAGGAGGAACCGACCCAAGGTGTAATACGCCCGTGGATAGAACTGAGGATCGATGGCAATGGCTTTCTCGATGCTTTCAATGGCCCCGGGAATATTGTTCATCATGTAGTAGGTTTGTGATGTAACCAGGTATGCCTCAATGAACTTGGGCTCGATGCGTATGCTTTCGCGCAATAGCCGGAGTGCTTCAATGTAATCGTACCGGTCGTAGTGTTTTAGCGCTTTATTGTAGTTCTCTATGGCTCGGCGGTTGTTTACGCTTAGCGGTTTCTTAGTTTGCGCAACAACTAACAATGGGAATAGTATTAAAAGCGTTAAAATGATTTTCTTTTTCATCCGGAACGAATTGTAGATTTACCTATTTAAACGGGTTAAAAAATTAACCACAAAACTACCCAAAGTAAATTACGAAGTTACTCAAAGAAAAGACATAAAGGAACTATCCAAACCATTTTAGATGGACTTCTATTCCATTTTTATGAAAGAGTTATTCTGGCGATTTGATAAACTTTTAGGGTATATGCATGAATTTGTGGGCTTGCAACGATATCCTCCACTTTGGGTTTTGCATGATGTAGTCAACAATAACGGGTACAATTTTTTCGTAAACGCTCCACTCGGGCTGGAGGAATAGCACGCAGCTCGATTTTACCAATTCCGCATTTTCTTCAGCCCAATCCAGGTCTTCGGGCTTGGTGATTATCACTTTTAGCTCATCGGCCTTCATGTGGATGGAGTCCACTGGTGGCTGCTGGCGTTTGGGCGATAGGCAGATCCAGTCCCATTGCCCCGATAGTGGGTGTGCTCCCGATGTTTCAACAAATGTTTGCACGCCTCTTTTTTTCAACTCGGTGCACAGGTAGTCTAAGGGGTAGAGGCTCGGCTCGCCACCAGTAACAACAACCGCTTTGGCAGGGTATGAGGCCGCCCGTTCCACTATTTCGTCAACTTTTACTGGGGGGAACGATTCTGGATTCCACGAAAAGCGCGAATCGCACCACGCACATCCCACATCGCATCCTCCAATGCGGATGAAGTAGGCTGCACGCCCGGTCTGAAACCCTTCGCCTTGTAGCGTGTAGAACTCTTCCACTAGCGGCAGCGTTTTGCCCGAGTCGAATTGTTTTATGGTGTTGTTAAAACTCATTGCAGTTAATTGTTGTTTGATGGAAAAAGTAGTTTTTTGTCGCGAGCAATTCCCTGGCTTGCCCATTCCTCTGGAATAATCTTCCAACTATTGAGGCTAGCTGGTGTAATTGTTTTCTTTTGCTCAATATAGTTCATAATGTAGAACCGCAAATCCTTTTCGGTGGACGATTTAATTCTTGCGGACAGATCCTCGGGAGCTATTCCGCTGCCCTTAGTTAAATGGCCGCCACCGCCGTTGCCCCGGTATGAGTTTATGGCCACGGAGTAGGTTTTGTCCTCGTTAAATGCCGACCCATCGGCCATGCTGAGGATGGTTACTTTGTCGCCATCGGGTTTCGAAACATCTACGGTGTAGATAATTCCGGCAGCCGAGTCGAAGTTGTAAAAATTGGCGCTGAGTTGTGTTTTCCCCTGGCTATCGGTGGCAATACTGCCGTCGGGGTTGATTTTAAACTTTATTAGGTGGTCGGTGGTGCTTGTCATGGTGTTAAACCATAGCGAGGCCGAGTGTTCAAGGAAACCGTCAACCTCTTTGCCGGTAAGGGCCATTGTGTATAGGAAATTCTCGAACCGGTACAGTTTAAACATATCGCTAACGGTTATGGTTCCGCTTTTTATGGTGGAAACAAACGATAGTGGGGCAACAAACGAAATGTCGGAGTGGGCTAGCTCCAATTGTGCCGTATGGATAAAATCGATAAAAGCCGATGGTCCAAAGTACGCATTGGCGCTGCTGATGGTTTGGGTGAACTCGCCGATGGGGCGTTTAACAAACTCTGCCACACGTTGGTAGTCGGTTTTGAAGGTGGACATAAACTCGGCGTTGGCTTCAAACTGGTTGGTTTCAACCAATTCTCCTTTAACGGTTTTGCTGAGCAGGTTCCCATTTTTATCTAAATTGATATTGATAGTTGCCTGCGATAATAGCTTTGCGCCCGATGTGGGATCCATTACCAGCACGGAGTCGCCATTAACATTTGCGAATTTTTTGCAGAGTTTATCGTGGTCGTGTCCAATAAGCACAACGTCGAAGCCTGGAACTTGTTGGGCAACCAGTAGTGATGCGTTTTCGTTTCGGGGTTCGCTGGCCGATGCTCCGCTGTAGGTGGCGTCGTGGCCGGAGTGGAATAGCCCAACGATGATGTGGGGCTTTTCATTCTTCTGAATATATTCAACCCATTGTTTTGCGGTAGTAATCATGTCGTCAAAATACATGTCGGGCCAAAACGCTTTGGGGAGCCAGTGGGGAATTCCTGGCGAGGTTAGCCCTATTACGGCTACTTTAACGCCTTTGCGGGTGATTATGGTATATGGGGCAAATGCGGGTTTCCCTGTTTTGGTGTTGATGGCGTTTGCGGCCATCCATGGCATTTTAAGTTCTCGTTCGATGGCGCGGTAAACGGTAGGGCCAGCCTCAATATCGTGGTTGCCTATGGTTGCGGCATCGTAGTTCATGTAGTTAAACACGCGTGCGGCAAGGTTGGGCTTGGTGCTATCCACAAAGTTCGAGAAGTAAACTGGCGGTTGTCCTTGCAGTATGTCGCCGTTATCGAGTAGTATAACTTCCTGCGAGTTGTTGCCCCGTTCCTGTTGGATGTAGGTGTAGGCGTTGGCCAGGCTCGATTCCATGGGCTTATTTCTGATAAAATCGTACGGAAAGATGGCGCCATGCACATCGCTGGTTTGCAGTATTTTTATGGTTACATTGCTTTGTGCGAATGTTAGCGTGGTGATTAGTACGAAAACTATCGATACTATGGACAATCGTATGTACTTCATATTACCTCTATGGATTAAAAAAGTGGACTGCAAAGTTAGGTTTTAATTGTAAATATCTAAAGCAGTTCAATTGTTTGGGAAAAAGTTCTTTTCAGTGCTGGTTTGGTGCAAAAAAAAGGTGTCTCTATGGTAGAGACACCCTTTGGAGTATTCAAATAATCTATTCTACTACGATAGGAAGCTGAGCAGGATCCCTGCGGCTACCGCACTACCAATTACCCCAGCTACGTTCGGGCCCATGGCGTGCATTAGCAAATAGTTGGTTTTATCGTATTCCAGTCCCACAACCTGCGAAACCCTTGCACTGTCGGGTACTGCCGAAACTCCGGCGTTTCCAATAAGGGGGTTTATTTTGCGTCCTTCCTTTAGGAAAAGGTTGAGGAATTTCACAAAAAGAACTCCGGTTGTGGTTGCCACTACAAATGATGTTGCCCCAAGAATAAAGATGAATATTGATTTTGGGGTAAGAAAGGTAGTGGCCTGGGTCGATGCGCCCACTGTTAGCCCGATAAGGATGGTTACGATATCGATGAGAGGCCCCTTGGCGGTGTCGGCCAAGCGCTTGGTAACGGTGCTCTCCTTAAGTAGATTTCCGAAGAATAGCATGCCGAGTAGGGGCAAGCCCGAGGGTACAATAAATGTAGTTAAAAGTAATCCAACAATAGGGAATAGTATTTTTTCCAGTTTGGTAACTTGGCGTGGTGCTTTCATCCGGATAACCCGTTCCTTTTTGCTGGTTAGCAGTTTCATGATAGGCGGTTGGATTACAGGAACCAGGGCCATGTACGAATATGCCGAAATGGCAATTGCCCCCATAAGCTCGGGTGCCAACCGCGATGATAGGAATATCGCTGTAGGCCCATCGGCTCCACCAATAATTCCTATTGCTCCAGCTTCCTCGGGCGAGAATCCGAAAAATAGAGCGGCAATATAAGCACCAAAGATGCCGAATTGGGCTGCTGCTCCAATAAGCATAAGCTTAGGATTGGATATTAACGCGCTAAAGTCGGTCATAGCACCAATTCCCAGAAATATTAGAGGAGGGTAAACCCCTTTGAGCACTCCAAAGTATAGATAGTTCATTACGCTACCATCCTCATAAACACCTAGTTGGTAGCCGGGCATAAATGGGATGTTTCCAACTATAATTCCAAACCCAATTGGAACTAGTAGCATTGGCTCGTACTCCTTTGCTATGGCCAGATAGATAAAAATCAATCCTATTGCAATCATAATACCGTGCCCAAGGGTAAAATTGGCAAATCCGGTGTAGGAATAGAATTGGCTTAAATTATCCAGCAGAAATGAGAAAAATCCTGTATTTTCCATGGTTAGCCTATAATTATGAGTGCATCACCTTCCAGTACCGAGTCGCCTTTGCGAACCTTAACCTCAATTACTTTCCCTTCCTTATCGGAGTCGATGTTGTTCTCCATTTTCATGGCTTCCAGAACAAGCAGGCGTTGCCCCACCTTAACAACATCGCCGGGTTGTACAAGCACGTCGAGGATTACTCCGGGTAGCGGCGTTTTTATAGCTCCCGATGTGGCCGATCCGGGGCTTGCTGTTTTTGCGACTGCGGGGTGGGCGTCGGTTGTGGGAACTGTTTCGGGGCGAACCAGTTTTGGCGTTTTGGTTTGCTTCAGCTCCTTGTCCATTTCAACTTTATATGGAGTGCCGTTTACCTCTAAATCTGCGATATTTCCTTCTACGTTGGCAATGTGTACATTGTATTCATTGCCGTTTATCTTGAACTTAAAGTCTTTCATTCGAGTATTATTATTTTATTCCTTCAACATAAATTTATTCTGCACCGCGCTATTTTTTTTGTTGATGCATCACTGTGCGTGTAGGTATTTGCCGTAACCCATAAAATTTTGAACTCCATGGCGAGTAGTGTCGCGATATCCTTTGGATAGTTATTATTTCGGATTCGCGATCGTGGCTCTCGGTTTCATGCATGTAAAGTGCTGTGGAAATAGCTGCGAATACTTCGCCCGATATTTCGGTTTCAGCCTCATTTTTTGCAATTTTGGGTTGTTGAGCCTTTTCCTGTTTTCGTACTACGGCTCTTTGGTTGATTTTGCCAATGGTTCTGAAAATCCGGTATAGAACTAGTAGCGCCGAAAAAACAACCAGCATGGCCGATATTGCCATGATAACGCCCGTAGGGTCAAAGTTGCGGAATTTTTCACCAGCCGAAACCTTTTGGGTAAACACATCGTTGGTCGATTTTGGTGTTGTGGTTTCGCTAATTGTCCAATTGTCGGAGCCATCAGGAATGCGGCAGTAGGTTGTGTTTGCTTTCAGCGCAGGGATGGTTATGCTATCGAGTATAGTCTTGGCATCGGGGCTAATTAGTGCAATAAACCGCTTGGTGCTGTCCAATGTAAAGTTCAGGTGCGATGCTCCGTGCTGTGTTATTCCATCGGCAAAGAATACTACAAATTGCCTTAAAGGAATTAGAGTGAGAGGGTCGCCCGAAGGAATTCTGTATTTCTTGGGCTCGTTCAGGTTATCGGTGAGGTAGCAGTTGGCTATGTTTACTTTGTTGTAGCCCAAATTCATAATTTCAATCCATGCGCTCCGGTTACCGTAGTTATCCATGTAGTTGGACTGGTTTACCAGCATAACCTCGTTGATGCGTAAATCGCTGATGGATTGCGATTGCAGAACGCCTGGTCGAATTATTGCCACAATCAAAGCTATACCAAATAAATATCTTTTCATCATTATCAGGTTTACTGTGATTATAATGGCAGGTTGGAGTGTTTCTTGGCCGGATTGGTATCCTTTTTGGTTACCAGCGATTGCAGCGCCCTAATGATGCGGAAACGGGTGTTGCGGGGCTCAATTACATCGTCGATATAACCATATTTTGCTGCTACGTAGGGGTTGGCAAACTTATCCTTGTACTCTTGTTCCTTGCGCGTTAGGAATTCAGCCTTAGCGGTTTCGTCCTGAATGCTTTCGAGTTCGCGGCTCATTAGCACTTCAATTGCGCCTTTGGGCCCCATCACCGCGATTTCGGCACTAGGCCATGCGTAGTTGATGTCGCCGCGTAGGTGCTTGGAGCTCATCACGTCGTAAGCACCGCCGTATGCCTTTCGGAGAACTATTGTTACCTTGGGAACTGTAGCTTCGCCGTATGCGAAAAGCAGTTTTGCTCCGTGAATGATGATTCCGTTGTATTCTTGCCCAGTACCAGGGAGGAAGCCCGGAACGTCAACCAGTGTTACGATGGGAATGTTGAACGCATCGCAGAATCGAACAAAGCGGGCAGCTTTACGCGAGGCATTGTTGTCGAGAACTCCGGCTAGGTATTTGGGTTGGTTGGCCACAATCCCTACCGATTGGCCGTTGAAACGGGCAAAGCAGGTTACAATATTGGGAGCGTAGTCGCGTTGTACTTCAAGGAATTCCCCGTTATCGACAATGGCTCCAACTACCTCTTTAACATCGTAGGGTTTGTTGGCATTATCGGGGATGATTTCGTTCAGAATATCTTCAAGTCGATCAATTGGGTCGTTGGTGAGGAGTAGAGGGGTTTCCTCCAGGTTGTTTTGGGGAAGGTAGCTGAGGAGTTTGCGGATAAGCATGATGCCCTCCTCCTCGTTGTCGGAAACGAAATGTGCAACGCCCGATTTTGTGGAGTGCATGCTGGATCCACCCAGTTCCTCGGAGGTTACGGTTTCGCCGGTAACGGTTTTCACAACCTTGGGGCCGGTAACAAACATATAGCTGGTGTTGCGCGACATGATGATGAAGTCGGTGAGGGCAGGTGAGTAAACCGCTCCTCCGGCGCAAGGACCAAAAATTGCGGAGATTTGAGGTATAACACCCGAAGCGAGAATATTGCGCTCAAAGATTTCGGCATATCCGCCCAGGCTGGTAACACCTTCCTGTATGCGAGCTCCACCGCTATCGTTAATGCCGATAACCGGTGCGCCAACTTTCATGGCCATATCCATTACCTTGCAGATTTTATTGGCGAAGGTTTCGGAGAGCGATCCTCCGAATACTGTAAAATCTTGCGAAAACACATAAACCACACGGCCGTCGATGGTGCCATAGCCCGTAACAACGCCATCGGATAGGTACGATTCTTGGTCGAGCCCAAAATCGGTGCAGCGGTGTGTTACGAACATGTCAAATTCCTCAAAGCTGCCCTCGTCGAGTAGCATCTCGATGCGCTCCCGGGCGGTGAATTTTCCTTTTTTGTGCTGCGAGTCGATCCTTTTTTGGCCGCCTCCCAGTTTTGCTTTCTCGCGTAGTTCAATTAACTCCTTGATTTTTTGTCCTTGAGTGCTCATATTGGTGTATGTTTGGGGATGGATTATTTGTTTTTATTCTCGCAAAGCTCGGTTAGTATGCCAATGGTGGATTTGGGGTGTAGGAAGGCGATGTCCAATCCTTCGGCACCTTTGCGGGGTGTTTTATCGATGAGCGTAACACCTTTTTCTTCCATGCTCTTGAGCTGATTCTCGATATCCTTCACGGCAAATGCGATGTGGTGTATGCCTTCGCCTTTTTTCTCGATGAACTTCCCGATGGGGCCTTCGGGGTCGGTCGATTCCAGGAGCTCAATTTTGGTTTGGCCAACCATGAAAAAGGCGGTTTTCACCTTTTGATCCTTCACCTCTTCGATGTTGTAGCATTTGAAGCCCAAAATGTTTTCGTAGAAGGGAATAGCGTCCTGTAAGTTCTTTACTGCGATGCCGATGTGCTCAATGTGTGTTATGCTCATAGTATTAATATTTTATGTGATTTAGTAGTTCGTGCAAAGGTACTTTCTATTGGTTACTTTCGAAACTAAAAAAAACATCTATTTAGTTGTTGTTCAACACTGCTGAATAACATGTTTGTTGGAGCTATATCGTAACTACAATCTACCTAAATTAATAAAAATACCGAAACGATGCAAAAATATTTCACATACACGTTTTAAAGTATTTGGTGTTACCGGCGAATTGCTTTTTTAAATTCTATGCTATTGCAGTTTTGTGTTGCGCTTATATTTATTCATCTATTTATTTCCAATGGCTTTGTAGAGTATATCGTGAATTTTTGTTCTGATATTCATGGTAGCCAGTTTGTTGTTGTTGGCATCGGGGTACACTCGGTTTGATAAGAATATGTAGATGAGCCCGTTGTCCGGATCGGCCCAAACCACGGTGCCGGTGAAGCCCGTGTGCCCAAAGCTTCGGGGAGAGGCCAGGTTGCCAGCGGGCGAGGGTTGGCCTTGGGGCGATGGTTTATCGAATCCCAATGCTCTGCGGTTGCCATTGTTGCCTTGGGGTGTATTGATGAAGGTGTTTATGGTGGCATTGCTGAGTAGTCGCTCGCCACCGTACTCGCCACCGTTTAGTAGCATTTGCATCAGTTTGGCCAAATCGTTGGCGTTAGAGAATACCCCGGCATGCCCCGCCACTCCGCCCATCATAGCTGCGGCTGGATCGTGCACATCGCCCCATACCAGCTGTTTGCGGAATGTTAAATCGTACTCGGTGGGGATAATTCTGTCCTTATCGAACCTACGGTATGGGTGGAATAGGGTGTAGTTCATGCCCAACTTATTGTAGAAGTACTGAGTGGCGAGTTCGTCGAGGGGTTTCGATTCTTTTGCTTCCACCACTTGCTGCAGGTAGAGGAATCCCAAGTCGCTATATTTATACTTGCCGACTTCCTGTATTGGACTATTATTGATGTTTTGAAGGATGGTATCTTTTATACTTGGGCAGGCGTAAAGGTTTTCGGAGCATCGGAGCGGATTTTGTTCCGACAGCCTTGCGCTATAAAAGGTTGGATTTGCGCCAACGTATTTGTGCAGAAAGGTGTTTTCGGCTATTTTGAATGGGTACTCGGCGCTGATGTTGTTTTGTGCGATTGGGGTATTGGGAACCCTTGTTGATAGGGTTTTCAGATAGAATGGAATCCAGGGCTGTAGTCCCGACTGGTGTAGGAGTATATCCCCAATTTTTAGCGATGCCTTATCCTTGAACGGGGTTAGGTTGATGTGGTTTCCTAGGGTTGATGTGAGTGTTACGTAGCCCTTGTCCACCTGTTGCATGAGCACGGGAACCGTTGCGGCTATTTTTGTTACCGACGCTATGTCGTATAGCATTCGCACATCAACGCTATCTGTCGACTGGTAGGTGGGTTTCCCGAAGCTTTTATGGTAGAAAACCGTTCCATTTTTGGCGGCAAGAATTTGCATTCCGGGTGTAACGCCTAGCTGTATGGCTTCCTGGGCTATGGAGTCGATTTGGTGCAGCGTATTCGAGTTTATCCCAATTTCTTCGGGGAGCGAGTACGATAGCCTAATACTCCCTTCCGTTCGGGTGCCAATACCAGTGGTGTACGAGTTTACAACCGATACGGGGAGTTTCCCTTTTGATCCAACGCCTCCGAATATGAGCTGTGCGGCTAAGTTCTGGCTATCGGTTGAGTTGTTGTAGGTGATTAGGATTGATGCGAAGGAGTGTGGGTTGAAAAACTTGGCTAGCGAGTAGGGTGTTCCGAAATAGGAGAGTATGACTTTTTTTCGGAATGCCAAATCGAACAGGAAGTTTGCGGCTTGGCTGGTTATGCCAAAGTTTTTGCTAAACCGGCTGTCGGCTGCATGGTATCCGGCTATAATTAGGTTGTACGGTTCAAGGGCGTTGAGCAGCGAATCGTACTCGCTAACTGTCGATTCGGGGTTGATGCTCATGGTGGTGATCGATGTGTATAGCTCCATCTGCTCGCGGAATGCATCCCCCTTGTTGTTTCCAATCTCTATGTAGGCAATTCGCAGCGTGTCCAGTCCTTTTAGCGGTATGGCATTGTTGTTCGATACCACTGTAATTGCGTTGGCCACTATTTTGCGGCGTAACACATGGGATTGTTTTTGGTTTAAATCCTCGTAGAGGTTCACTGTACTGGTGGGGGTATAGCTGTTTAGCCCTACGTAGTATTTTGCCAGTAGAACTTTCCTACACTTTTGGGCTATCTCGGTTTCGTCGATTTCTCCCTTTTTCACAAGGGTTTCTATTTGATCTATCGACTCCTTTACCTTCGAGGGGAATAGGAGTATATCGTTGCCCGCTTTAAGAGCTAAAACGTTAATATCAACGGGGTTGTAGTAATTGGCAATGCCCTTCATGTTTAGGGCATCGGTAAAGATTAACCCTTTGAATCCGAGCTCATTTACCAAGCTGTTCCTGATTATGTTTGCCGATATGCTTGCCGGTTTAAGCGAGTCGGGCTCTAAGCTGGGAACTCTAAGGTGGGCAATCATTATGCTGTTTACACCCCCCTCGATAAGCTGCTTAAACGGATATTTCTCAATGGAGTCGAGCCTTTGCGTGGAGTGTGCAACGGTGGGTAGTGCCAGGTGCGAGTCCTCGTATGTGTCGCCGTGCCCGGGGTAATGCTTGGCACAGGCTATTACACCGTTATCCTGCAATCCGGCCATGTAGGCTTTCCCGAAGCGTACCACCCGGTCCCGATCCTCGCCAAACGAACGGGTATTTATTACGGGGTTTTGGGGATTGCTGTTGATGTCGATAACCGGGGCAAAGTTTACGTGAACACCTAGCCGTTTCAACTGGCGGGCTATATCGCTGCCCATTTGGTAGGCCAGTGCTGTATCGGATGCAGCGCCCAGCATCATTTGGTGTGGGTATGAGAAGGTACTGTCGAGGCGCATTCCGGGGCCCCACTCGGCATCCATCGATATGAGTATTGGAACCTTGGCGAGCGATTGGTAGTAATTGGTTTGATTTACCTGCCGCACCGGGCCTCCCTGAAAAAATATTAGCCCTCCAATTTTTTCATTTCTCACCAATTCGGCAATTTCCTGTATATGCTTATCGTCGCGGTTGGAGTACGCTGCAACCATAAATAGTTGCCCTATGCGCTCGCGTAGCGAAAGGGTTTGTAGTACGGAATCGGCCCATTGAGCCTGAGCCAGTGTGTCCTGTTGCGGTGTAATAAAGTTCCCCTTGTTGGCGTATGCTGTAGTTGTTAATAGTATGGTTAGTAAATATACGCTATAGTGCTTCATATACAATAGTTGACTGAATTATGGTTTACAAAAATAGTTCCGAAATATTTTATTACCTACGATTTTTAAGGGTTTTAACCAACAGGATGTTGACAAACATCGGAATAACCTTTTGCCGCATTTGTTTAGTTAAACTTTTAGCCTTTAGATGCATCAAAAAAATGGTAACTTTAATAGTTTAAACGATTTTTATTCTTAAACGACTGTTACTATGGTTTTCGGTAACCACAGCGTCGTCAGTTGATGTTTGTTTTGTTCAGGCGGAGTTGTATATTACAGTATCGAGTTTATATGTTAATATTCAGATAATCATCATTAATAACCTTTTACCTAATAAAACTAAACACATGAAAAAATTAGTGATCATTGCGTTTGCCTTCTGCTGTATATGGGGAGTTAGCGCAAATGCTCAGGAAACCAAACTGCTCCGGTTTCCTACAATTCACGGTAATCAGGTCGTATTTACCTATGCCGGCGATCTTTACACAGTGCCATTGCAGGGTGGCGTTGCCCGCAAGTTGACCAACCATGTGGGCTACGAGATGTTTGCAAGGTTCTCACCCAATGGCAAAACCATTGCGTTTACTGGACAGTACGATGGGAATACCGAGGTTTTTACAATGCCCGCCGAGGGTGGAGTGCCTAAGCGGTTAACCCATACCGCCACGCTTAACCGCGATGATATTTCGGATAGGATGGGGCCAAATAATATTGTTATGGCCTGGTCGCCCGATGGTAAGAGCATTATTTACCGTTCGCGCAGGCATACCTTCAACGATTTTGTGGGTGCGCTTTTTAAAGTATCGGTCGATGGTGGAATGTCCGAGGAGATTCCCCTTTCGGGTGGTGGTTTTTGCTCATTCTCGGCCGATGGGAAGAAGCTTGCGTTCAATAGGGTTTTCCGCGAGTTTCGTACCTGGAAGTACTATAAGGGGGGCATGGCCGACGATGTCTATATTTTCGATTTCGACTCTAAGGAGGTGAAGAATATAACCAATAATGTGGCTCAGGACTTGTTCCCAATGTGGATTGGCGATGAGATCTACTTTACATCGGATCGTGATAGAACTATGAACCTTTTCTCGTACAACCTGCAAACGGGCGCTACGCAAAAGGTTACCAATTTTACCGAGTACGATATTAAATTCCCATCCTTCTCGGGTAATTCTATTGTTTTTGAGAATGGAGGCGAAATTTATCGGTTCGATGTAACCACCAAATCGTCAACTAAGATTCCTGTTACTATTTGCGATGAGTTTGAGTACTCGCGCCCCGAGTACAAGAGTGCCAGCAAGCGAATCTTTTCTGGGAATATTGCTCCCAACGGCGAAAGGGTTGTGTTTGCAGCTCGTGGCGATGTGTTTACTGTACCTGCCGAAAAGGGGATTACCCGCAATTTAACCCAGAGCTCCGAGGCTCACGATCGCGATGCCGCATGGTCGCCCGATGGCAAGTACATTGCTTACGTATCCGATAAAACTGGCGAATACGAAATATTCATACAGGTTCAGGATGGCAGCTCGGCTCCAGTTCAGATTACCAATGGTATAAATAATTATATTTTCAACATAGAGTGGTCGCCCGATAGCAAAAAGATCCTGTTTAACGATAGGTTGAGCCGTTTGCAGTATGTCGATATCGACACTAAGAAAGTTACTCTGGTCGATAAGGGGATGTACGGGCAGATATATAGTTTCAACTGGTCGCCCGACTCAAAGTGGATTACCTACTCGCAGCAGGACAAAAACTTTTTCGGTGTTATCAATATATATAATGTTGAAACAGCGGCCATTAAAACGGTTACCGATAATTGGTACGATTCGTCGCAGCCCACTTTCTCAACCGATGGTAAGTACCTTGTATTTGTATCGGATCGTGATTTTAACCCAACCTACAGCCAAACCGAGTGGAACCATGCGTATGGCAGTATGAGCCGTATTTACATGATTTTACTCTCGAAGGATACCCCTTCGCCATTCGCGTTGGAGAATAATGAGGTTGCTGTTGCTAGTCAAACTCCCGCAACAACGAGCAAACCAAACGTAAATGGTGATTCTAAAAAGGAGAGCTCCTCCTCTGTTGTGGTTAAAATTGATTTCGACAATATTCTCTCCCGTATTGTTGCGTTGCCCGTTGAATCTGCAAACTATGGTAATTTATACTGTATTGATGGCAAGGTTTACTATAACTATTTCGGTGCAGGTTCTGGCCGTAGGGGAGTGTCCGCAAAAATGTACGATTTGAAGAAAAAATCGGAGGTAGAGCTGGGCGAATCCATTGGGTTTAGCATATCGTCGAATGGTAAGAAAATGTTGGTGTCGAAACAAGGCAATTACTATGTGATTGACAGGCCCAGCGGCAAACTGAACTTGGAGAAACCTGTCGATTTATCGAGCATGAATGTTTGGGTCGATTACCGCAAGGAGTGGAAGCAGATATTCGACGAGAGTTGGCGCCAGATGCGCGATTTTTTCTACGTGGAGAATATGCATGGTGTGAACTGGAAGGCTATGCACGATAAGTATGCGGCATTGCTCCCGTACGTTAATCACCGTAACGATTTAACCTATATTATTGGTGAGATGATTGGTGAGCTTAGCGTGGGACATGCCTACGTGAATAGTGGCGAAAAACCCAATCCCGATAGAATTAAGTTAGGCTTGCTGGGCGCCAAAATCAGTAAGCATTCGAGTGGGTACTTCATGATTGATAGGATAATTGAGGGGAAGAATTGGGATAATACAGTATGCTCCCCATTGCAGGCTGTTGGCGTGAACGCTAGCGCTGGTGATTTTATTCTGGCCGTTGATGGGCAAAATCTTCAAACTGTTAGTGATATCTTCTCCACCCTGGTCGGGAAAGCCGGGAAAACGGTTGAACTAGTGGTGAACAGTAAGCCCGATTTGGCGGGTAGCCGAAAGGTGCTAATTACCCCTATCGGCGATGAGTCTAGTCTTTACTACTACGATTGGGTGCAAACCAATATTCGTAAAGTTAGCGAGGCCACAAACGGAGAGGTTGGCTATATTCACATCCCCGATATGAGCGTTGTGGGGCTAAACGAGTTTGTTAAGCATTTTTATCCCCAGTTAACCAAAAAAGGATTAATAATCGACGATAGGGGCAATGGTGGCGGCAATGTTTCGCCAATGATTCTGGAGCGATTAAACCGGGAGGTGTACCGTCAAACCGTGCGCCGTGGTAGTACACATGCATCAACCATTCCAGCCCAAACCCATTACGGGCCCAAGGTTCTGCTCTTGGATCGTTACTCCGCTTCCGATGGCGATTTATTCCCCTACGGTTTTAAGCGCTTGGGTATCGGTACCACAATTGGAACCCGCTCGTGGGGTGGAGTTGTGGGTATTTCGGGTTCTTTGCCATTTGTTGATGGCGGCGATATGCGCAAGCCCGAGTTTGCCAGCTTCAGCAGCGAGTCCAGCAATTGGATTATCGAGGGGCATGGCGTTGACCCGGATATTTACCTCGATAACGATCCCTACAAGGAGTACATGGGTATCGACGATCAGCTTAACAAGGCCATCGAGGTGGTTAAGGAGCAGATGAAAACCGTAAAACCACTACCCGGTATACCTCAGGCTCCCGATAAATCGAAATAGCAGAATAATTGATTTGAACAAAGAAGTGTCCTCGGTTTGGGGGCACTTCTTTGTTTTGATGGAACACGGATGGCACTGGTTTGAAAAGATTTGAATTGCAGGGTTATTGATTAATAGATTAATGGAATTATTGAGTAATATTCTATTTGGATTAGGCGTATAAGCGATAATGAGCGAATAGTTACAAACCCGGAGGGTTTGAATGTTTATAGCAATGATGATATTTAGAAATTCGACTCCAGCTGGAGTCGAATATTTTTAACTCACAATGAATTTCTATAAACATTTGATGCCGCTGGCATCATTTAATATTAGCAAAACGCTTAACTCAATATTCTATTTTCAATCACTCCATCACTCCATCACTCCACGTTATTGCCTTATTAGCCCATTTCCAAATTGCAGAACTCTTCTATTGCATGATTCATTAGGATTCCACCGCATTTTTTCGGAAATTTACGCAGTTAATGCAGCATTCTGGTCGCCAATAATGTCTATGGAATAGAAAGCAATGAAAAAACCTGATCGGGAGATGAATATTCATTCGGAGCTTGTTGATTTATGTAAGCGTGGCGACAGTAAGGCCCAATTTGAGTTGTACCGTTTGTACTCCAAGGCAATGTTCAATGTGAGCTGCCGGATTTTGCCCGATACCATGGAGGCCGAGGATGCCATGCAGGAAGCGTTCTTTAAAGCGTTTGATAAGATGCATACCTTTCGGAACGAGGTGGCCTTTGGGGCTTGGCTAAAGCGGATTGTGGTTAACACCTGCATCGATACTCTAAAAAAGAAGCGGTTGTTACTTACCCCAATCGACGAGGTACGGGGTGTTGCCGATGTTCAGGACAATCCCGACGATTTTATTCCGGAGTCGGTTGAGGATGTGAAGCAGGCTATGAATCAGCTCCCCGAGGGGTACCGGTTGGTGCTTAACTTACATCTGGTTGAGGGCTACGAGTACCCCGAAATATCCGAAATGCTTGGAATTGCGCAGTCGAGCGTGCGATCGCAGTTTACAAGAGCTCGGCAGCGATTAATTGAACTATTAAAGCAAAGTAATAAAACTTTCAGCTATGGAAGGGTTTAACCAATACATTAAGGCATCGCGTGGCCTATTCAACAATCTGGAGCTACCCCAGGGGCACGAGGATCGGTTTACGGCAAAGCTTAAACAGCGTAACCGGCTGCATCTGTACCGTATCGCGGTTTCGGCCGCAGCCACGGTGGTACTTATCCTTTCGCTTACCGGAGTGTTGGGTGTTATTTACAACCAGGAGCAATTGCCCGAATTTGCCAGCTATGTGTTCGGGAACTCCAACTCAAACGACGTTCTGGTGGAGATGGACAGCTATTACCATAGCCAGCTACTTCGCAAGTATCGAACCATTGAGCAGTTGGCTCTCAGTTCCGATCCGTCGGTAAGATCCGAGGTGATTAGCATGATGGCCGAGTTGGAACGCGAAAAACAGCAGTTGGAGGGCGAACTTAAGCAGAATCCCCGCAAGGATTACGTTGTGGAAGCCATGCTCCAGAACTATCAGGTGCGGATGGCCGCTTTGCAACGCATTCAGGAATCGTTATCCGATTCGAAGCGGTAATGCGGGGGATCTATCATTTTTGTAATCATTAAAACGTTAAAATATGAAAGTATTTAGAGTATTATCGGCAACATTAGCGCTTTTGGTTATGTTCTCGTGTGTTTTTGCGGCCAGTGGTTCGCTAAATAAAACATTCGACCGCGAATTCAATGTAACCGGTTCTTCCAAATTGTACATTCAGAACAAGTACGGACAGGTTAATATCGAGAACTGGGATAAAAGCATCATCTCAATTCATGTTGAGGTTAAGGTGAATAACTCGAACGACGAGAAAGCTAGAATTATGCTCGATGCCATCGATATCGAGTTCTCCGAGTCGGGCAATGTGGCTTCGGCAATCACTCAGTTCAACGAGGATATTATGAAATCGCACAAGCGGCTATTCTCCTCAATTTGCAGCGATGATATGAGCATCAACTACATGGTTAAGATGCCGCGCAACGTTGAGGTGGATTTGAACAATAAGTACGGCGATATTTTTATCAACGAGCTTTCGGGAAAAGTTTTCGTGAACCTTAAGTACGGAAATATCCGGGTGAATAAGCTCACCCGTGGCGATGCGGATGATCTCAATACCATGGAGATCGATTATGGCAATGCAACTCTGGGCGATGTTAATTGGCTCAAGGTAGCCATAAAGTATGGTAAGTTGAAAATTGATAGCGCACGGGCTCTGGTGTTAATCTCGAAGCATTCCAAAATAACCGTGGATAAAACGAATTCCCTGGTTGTAAACTCTAAGTACGATACGTATAACCTTGGAGCAGTGGCGAATTTTGTTGGCGAATCGGGCTACACTTCCTATACCATCAAGGGGTTGGCGAATAAGTTTAACCTCACCACAAAATACGGCGATGCAAAAATTATTGGTGTGGCCGATGGGTTCGAAAGTATCGTTTTCAATGGGGCCTATGCGGATTTTGATGCGGGTATTGGGAAAGGTGTTTCATATGGTATTGATGCCGTGGTGGCGTATGGCGATATGAAGTTTAACAGCTCCAAGGGGCGGGTTAACCGGATTGAGGGCAATACCAGCACCGAGGTGAATGGTTATGTGGGATCCGAATCGGCCACAGCAAAGGTGTTTGTGCGCTCGAAGTACGGCGATATTACATTGATTAAAACCTCCGGCGAGGATTAGTATAAGGGTTTGTTTGGAAAAACGGCCGCTCGTAATGGGCGGCCGTTTTTGCTTTTTGAAAGTAATAGCAGTATTATAGTTCAAAACCGATCAGTTTTCCCTTCTGCATCACCAGTTCATCGTCGAAGTAAACATCGGGTTCCTTTACAAGCCCATCCAGGTGGCTGCTTACCGATATTCTACCGCCCATGGTGATGTTATTGCCAAAGGCAATATGAATTGTGCCGAACACCTTCTCATCTTCGAGGATTAACCCGGTAAGAATGGCTTTGTAGTTGGTGCCCATTCCAAACTCGGCAACGGCACGGGCGTCGCGGCCCACCTTGTCGAATATCTCGGTTAATGCTTGGGCCTCCTTGCCCCCTGTAATGGTTTCGGCGTAGCCATTTACAATATCGATGGTTATTGGTGTTTCAATCATCCCAATTCCAGCCATCGATCCATCAATCACCAGCTTGCCATTGGTTTGATCCTCCCAGGGTGCAAGGTAAACCTCGCCCGAAGGCAAGTTCCCGCTTTCGCCCTTGCTGCGCAGTACGCCCTTGCTGGGGAGTATGTTGCGCCCCTTAACGGGCATAACCACATTGGTGCCTTTTTCGGTGGTTACCTTTATGGTGCTAACGCCAACCAGCTTAGTGGCAATAAAATCGGTTAGCGCAATAATCTTGTTGTAGTCGGCATTTAGGCAGCGTACCATGGTGTCGGTGGTAATTCCGGGCATGGTGCCAAACCGAACACCGTGCTTAACCGCTTCGCGGCGGGCATCGGTATGGGTTAGCGATTTCGCGGTGGGGCAAACCACCACATCAACCAATTTCATCAGTTCCGAAATTGCAGCGGGTGGTTCTTGTCCATTAATCTCGCGCGATTTAATCTCTACCAGCATCGATTCGCGGCAGAGCTCTTTGCCGGCCTCGTGGAGTGCCAGTCCGATTTCCCGTTTCAGCTCATCAGTAACAACTAGCAGTGTTTCCGATTGTTGAAGCCCCATACAATCGCGTAACGCAATTATAGAGGCATCTCTAAGGTTTTTATCTGTATTGTTCATTGGTTCACTTATTTTTTCGCAAAGTAAGCAATTTTTTGGAGGTTAATTGCTGATTTTTACCCTGTATTACATCTGTGAAGGCTTTGTAAGCTCGGCTATTATTGCGTTACGATCCCTCAGTTGCTTTTCGTCGTCGGGGGTTAGGTTGAGGTCGGTTATGCTTTTGCTTAGGGATGGTTGGTTTATTGCAAAAACCACAATAATCAGCGCTGCAAGTACAAGGAAAGTGTAGTCTGCCGCGATTGTGTAGGCAATTAGCGCAAGGAATGAGACGCCCTCGAGCGGCGCGTACTTCATTATAAGTGCAGAGCGGTAGGCGTTCATTTTTGCGATTAATGAGTCGCCGATTTTGGCTGCATCCAGTCGTTTTTTGAAGATGAACAAGCTGAAAAGGAATCCAATTACCACGGCTAGGGGGATGGCAATTAATAGCACTTGCTTAATTGTTCCGGGCACTGCGGGTTTGCTCTGTAAGCTTAACGCGAATGCAATTCCGGCAAAAATAAGTTGCCCCGACAGTAGTGCAAAATGGATGATTTTGAGAGAATTGAAGTAATCTTTTGATGTTTGAGGGATTGTTTCCATGGCATGAGTTTATTGTTTGGTTACACTGGTTCTACTCTATAGTGCCAAATATACCAATAATGATGCTTGTTTGTTCGGTTATAGTGCAAAAAGATGCTTTTTGCGCATTCGTGTTTTTCCCACTTTGTTCTAGTCTTAATAATAAGGATGTTTAAAGCTCTTGTTTGAAAAAAATGTAAAAAACTGTTAATTTTCAAAAAAGAAGTTAGATATTTACAGGCTTTCTAGGATTCGAACATTTTGTAACTTATGAACAGCATACATATTAATAGTGCAGGTGGGTATGATAAGTAGACGGGATTTGTGGAAAAAAATACGGAGGGGAATTAAATACCCTGTAATACTGTTTCTTGTGAGGTGTTTAATTGTAACCCTTCGGTTATTTCCCCGGAAATTTATACTGAGGGTGTTCCGGAGGTTGGGGCTACTCGCATTCAGGGTGGTTAGGCACGAGCGACAAAAAACCATTCGGAATATTGAGTATGCCTATGGCGATGCGCTTACCCACGAACAGGTTATGCGTATGGCGCAGCAGGTGTTTGTTCATCAGTCGTTGAATTTTGCCGACTACGTGCATACCTTGGGGTATCGAACCCGCGCGGATTTTTCAAGAATTGTCGATTTTGTAGGTGAAGAGCATCTTAAGGCCGCGTACGATAAGGGCAAAGGGGTGCTTTGCTTAATGTGCCATGTGGGATCGTGGGAGTTTTCGGCCATTATGCCCCCCGTAATGGGGTACGAAACCACTGCGGTTAGCAAAGCATTGGCCAATAAGGGATTGAATAAATTGATTATTGGCTATCGCCAGAAACGGGGGATGAAGAATATTAGCCGGGGCAATTCCTATCCACTCCTGATTGAAGCCTTGGCCAAAGGCGAGTGCATGATTATTATGATTGATCAGGATACATTGGTGAAGGGAACCTTTGTCGATTTTTTTGGGAAAAAGGCATTCACTCCCATTGGAGCAGCCCGGCTTGCGTTGGATTCTGGCTCACCGGTTGTTCCTATGCACATGAAGCGTTTACCCAATAATAGGCATCAATTTACCATATACCCAGCTCTGGAAACCATTAGCACGGGTAATGTGGAGTCCGATTTGGTGGAGAACACCAAGCTGTATACCGAGGTTATAGAACGGATTATCCGCGAAACCCCGGAGCAGTGGGTTTGGATGCACGAGCGATGGAAAACTACCCCCGAGATAGAGCGCGCCCACTTCAAGAGGCTGCGTCTTTTGAAAGAGCAGAAGATGCAGGCCGAGCGCTTATCCAATGCATGATACTGGTTACGATCCAAACTTACCGTACCGCTGATACTTCGAGAAGAGCAGCAGCATTTGCTTCCCGTTCTTCTCAATGGGGTAGTAGTACCGGTAATTATTCTTCTCGGTCCAGAAAAAGCTGTCGGTTTTGCCCTTTTCGAAAACCTCGAGCAGATAGTCGCAATCGTTCATGCTGCATTTGTAGAACGAATTGTCGTAGTAAGGTTTTTGTAGCGATTCCTTGGTGGTCCACCCCGAAATTTCGAGGAATACGGTTTCGTCCTTGTATTTTTCCGATGTTAGTATGGTGATTGTTGGGAATTCCTCCTTTTGGTTCGATAGAACGTTCAGGAATTCTGGAATCTTGCCGAGTTGGGCGGTATCCTGAATAAATAGCGTAAGCTCCTCAATGGATTTTTGGTAGCGGGCAATTAAATCCTCGGCCTCGCTAACCAGTTTTGCCTTCTCGTTCTGGCGCGATAGGTAATCGCCAGCAAAAAGGAATGCAATTAACATCGCAATAACCAAACTGCTTGTATATATAAACTTTTTGGTGATTAATGTTTTAGAACTATCCAGCTTCATCTCCTGAATTTTGCTATCGGCAATAAGGCTGATGTTTAGGCTGATGCTCAGAATAGCGGCGCACGTAACCAGCACGGCGGCAAATCCAATGAACGAGAAGAAAAACTCCGACGTACGGCTTGTAAATACATTTAAATCGAAAGTTACCGATACTATAAACCCAATAAACCAAAGAATTATAAGCGCAATGGTTCCTAGCATTATCCAGGTGGTTAGGTTCGATATTTTTACTTTTAGGGATGGTTTCATGGCTGTTCAATTTGTTTTTGTGGTGAGTATCCGTTGCTTGTATTTAGTTTTCTTGCAAATTATGAATGATTTTAACCACAAAGGCGCTCAAAGTATTACTCAAAGGCACTCGAAGACGAAGTTTGCTAATTAGGCCAATTTGTAGTTCTGTAATTCTATTTTTTTAATATCTTCTCTTTATTCATCCTTAACATTTACTTTGTGCTACTTCGTGTTTTACTTTGTGCGCCTTTGTGGTAATAATTTAGACCATGCGCATTACCATATCGGATTCACAAACCCCTTCTTCCTTATTAGGTTGTATCCGGATAGACCAATATATGTTACCACAAAATTTAACCCCGAGATTATTGAGGCAAAAACAAACAGCGCTCCAAATGTGCCTACCCACTTGTTTATGCCTGTGGCGTAACTTTCCAGCTTAAAGTAGTTCCACCAGCTACCAAAGTGTGCGCTTATGCCTGTGGCCTCAAGGCCAAGTATTATAATGTTAAACACCAGGAAGAATATTACAAGGGTTAGCAATCCGCGCCAGGCGCCCTTAATATCGGGAGGGCTTAGCTCCATATGCGATGAGATACACATTGAGAGGTACAGGAATATCCAGAACTTGTAATCGGCAAAGTTGCTTTTGCGGAATAGTGCGCTAAGTGTGCTCAATGTAGAGTCCCAGAGCGAGCCAAGCACACCAGACCACTCGCCACGTACACCTCTTACCAAACTTTTACTTTGCTGCTCAATGGATGAGAATACATCGGTGTTGTTTGGAACTAAAAAGTAAAGCAACGCATACAGAGCCACAGCCCCAAAAATTATTGGCCCAACGCCAATAAAAAAGTTCCCTACTTTTTGATAGGTGCTACCCGTGTTGTAGGAGTGGTTTACATAGCCCAGTGTGCCATCGGCAGAGTTGGGGCTGTAAAGTTTCATTTCGGTTATCTTATGGCGGAATATCAAGCAGAATATAGCGTGTCCCAGCTCGTGAATTGGTGTGCCAATCCAACCTGTAATAACAATATCGAGCGTTGTGCCTGCCGTTTTAACGTATGTAACACGGGTAAAGCGTGCAAAAATGTAAAGTATCAAACCGAAAATAAAAAGCAATCCCAAAAGCCAAGCCAACTGGCTGAATGTGGTAACAACAACAAGTTTAAGGAAATTGAGGAATGTGTTAAAATCGCCCATGGGTTAGTGGTTTGAATTTGAAGACTCTAAGATAGATGATTTAATTTGATAATGAGAATAATTGGGATTGAAATGTAGGAGGATTGGAGTAGTGGAGTGTTGGAGTTGCGCTCCAATCATCCATCACTCCTTTTTTCGCTCTTTGACTTACCAGTCTACAACTATAATCCCAAAAACTCATCCTGATAAATATAGAAGTAAGCGCTCGCTTTCTCGCTTGTTTGCTTGGCTTCAGCGCCATTCTGCTTAATGTATTTATGGCTTACATGGTCGTAAATAATAGTATCGGTTGCCGATACAAAGCCGTAACCGTTGTTAAATGCGTAGTATGCGAAAGGTTGGGTGCTGGCGTTCAGAATGTTTTTGGCAAGTTTGAACCCGTTACTGCTCATGTTCAACTGGTTTAGTAGGGTTGCGGATAGGTCTGTCTGCGAGCAGATTTTATCAATCCTTTGGGGTTTGCAGCTTAGAGCACCTCCCAGCCATAGCATGGGGATCGAGAATCGGTTGGTGGAATGTATTGTATTGCTTCCCAGATGGCGATGCCCATGGTCGGAAATCAGGATAAACAGTGTATTTTTGTACCAATTGCGTTTCCGGGCCCGGGTTATAAAATCGCCTAGGCAGCTGTCGGTGTAATAGGCGGAGCTGAGGTACTGGTCAACCTCCGTGGTTCCCGGGAATTTGGGTTTGGCTGGGATTTCGAACGGCTCGTGGTTGCTAAGCGTAAAAAACATCTTGAAGAATGGCCCTTTGGCGGTGTCGATATCGTTCAGCAGGTAGTTGAACACATACTCATCGTGTACACCCCACTTGGAGTTTCGGTATTTGCGGGGGAACTCATCCTGTGTAATTATTCTGCTAAATTTTGCAGAGTAAAGGAAGCTGCGGATGTTTGCAAAGTCGGGATCGCCGCCGTAGTAGAATGTGGCGTTGTACCCGGTATTAACCAATTCGCCGCTGATTGTGGAAAGCTTCATCGATTTGGATGGGTATTTAATAACCGATTGGGTTGGCTGTGCGGGAAATCCGGCTAGTATGGCAATCATTCCCTTGTCGCTACGGTCGCCGCTGGCAATCATTCGGGTAAAGAGTAACCCTTGCTCCGATAGCGCGTTGAAGTTGGGGGTAACTCCAGCCTTGCCACCCAGTGTTTCTATTAGGTTTGAGCTGAAGCTCTCCAGCATTATTAACACAATGTTGGGCCGGGTGGTGTTGAGTACCCTGGAGGTGTCGGGGGTGTTGCGCATCAACGTGTCAAAAATTTCGTATGCTTTCTCCTTTGCGATAGTGTCGGGGTTGCGTTTGTTCATGGTTCCCGATTTCGATATGGAGTACAGCATATTCCACTGGGCATTCAGCGCGGCGTGGTTGCAATATACGTTTGGACTAAAATATACCTTTCCCGAGTTCATGGGGGCTATGCCTATTCCGCCCCGGATAGGGAGAATCATTGTGCCAGCAATCGCAATAAAGACAGGGGTGTACCACCATTTCCCTTTTTTCGACGATTTAAGGGTTGAAGCAACCCATTTACGATAAAGTTGGTAAAATGCAACCACAATTAGGATTATACCCACTGCCAGAATGGCTATCAGGTAGGTTTCCATCGAGGCTAATGCTTCTTTGGGTGTTTTAAGGTAGAGTAGGGGGGTGGCATCAATTCTGAAACCCCAGTTGCGGTAAAGCTCAAAGTCCGAAACCGAGACCGTGATAATTAGGGTGAGTAGCACAATGGTTTGGTAGCGGAAGTAGCCCATCAGCCATTTGGAATGTGCAAAGGCAAGTAGAGCCATCAGTACCGACGAGAGCAGGATAATATACCCGGTAAACGATAGGTCCATCCATGCTCCCCGAATAACGATATTCATAAAATCACTCAGAGAGATATGCTGGGTTTGCCCGAACTGGTATGCCATAAATAGGAAACGGAGTATGGCGAATACTATCATCCAGTAGATGGTGTATTTTAAAATAAAAAGCAGTCGGTTCTTCATTGTGGTACTTTTGAATAGTTAGGAATGCAAACGTAACTATTTTTTGTAAAGATGTGGTCGGAAGTGTTAAGTTTTATAGCGGTGGGTTCCTCCTGCCGAGGCATGGTTGTTTGATTTTAACAGAAAGGAAGGGGCTAGCCCCTTCCCTTTTTACTGTTATTCCTCATCGTACCTGGCGCGATGCCGATGGCTTGTTTATTTGCTTCCCGAGGTGTGCTGCTCTAAAACAATTCCTGTTAGTTGTATGGCTTGCTGGGCATGCAAGGCTACGACCAGTAACATAAATGCGGATATAAGAATTGCCTGTTTTTTCATGACGCAAAAGAATCGTATTTGCGCTTGTTTCGAAATCCCCATTTGCAGGGATTTTTTTACGTTGAGTAGCTATTTATGGTGATTCCCTATTTATGGGTTTTTGAACTGGTTGAAAATTATTCATAACTATTTATTGCATTATCATGTACACTTAGCCCTTTCGTTACTATTTTTGATGATATTAAATAGGAGGTTATGGGATGTGTTAGATATTTATTGACAGTTGTAGCATTGCTCTGTATTAACAGTTTATTGCAGGCGCAGCAATGGGCTATTGTGCTGCACGGTGGTGCTGGTAATATGAAAAAGGAGTATTTTAGGCAGGAGCAAATTGATGAGTACGAAAAGGCGTTGAGTGCCGCCCTTGAGGTGGGCGCGAAGATTCTTACCGAAGGGGGGAGTAGTCTCAACGCAGTGGAGCACGTGGTGCGGTATTTAGAGGATTGCCCACTGTTCAACGCGGGTAAAGGTGCCGTTTTTACTCACGATGGGAAAAATGAGCTGGATGCTGCCATTATGGATGGGCGTACGCTGGCAGCAGGGGCAATTGCGTGTGTGGGCGATATTAAAAACCCAATTACTGCGGCGCGTATGGTGATGCAAAAATCGGTGCATGTGATGATGGTTGGTAAGGGAGCCTCTGATTTTGCACGGGCTCAAGGTGTTGAAATAGTGGATAGCAGCTACTTTTTTACCCAGTCGCGATGGGACGATTTGCAAAAATACCTGAGCAAGGAGAAGATGGGAACGGTTGGCTGCGTGGCGCGCGATATTCACGGGAACTTGGCTGCAGCCACATCAACCGGAGGAATGACCGATAAACGATACAACCGTGTGGGCGATGCTCCTATAATTGGTGCCGGTACCTATGCCAATAATGCAACTTGTGCGGTTTCGGCAACCGGTCATGGCGAATTCTTTATCCGCTATACCGTGGCACATGATATTTCCGCACTTATGGAGTATAAAGGCTTGAGTTTGGTTGATGCTGCAAATCTGGTAATCAACAGTAAACTCGAAAAGGTGGATGGCCGTGGTGGCGTAATTGCGGTGGATAAGGATGGTAATATCTGTATGGATATGAATACCTCCGGGATGTTTAGGGCATTTAAAAAATCGACTGGCGAGTCCGGTGTGTTTATTTTTCGGTAATTGTTATTGCGCAACTTTAGGTGAATTTTCAAACAAATAATAAATTATAATATCCTATGTCGTTAAATATTCATGTTCAAAAAGCGAAAAGTGAGGGGACGGTTCCAATTTTTATCCTGCACTTTATTTTTGCATCGATTTCAATGGCGCTTGTACTTCTGTTAATCCAGTTGTTCGGCGGAGCGTTAACCTGGGATAATTATTCCAATTACTATATCGTTCTAATGCCACTAACCATTGTGTTACCCGCTATTATTGCTATTGCAACAGCGCTATCGTATAAAAGTGTTTTACTAACCATTGCGCCCGCAGCCAGTGTGAATCAGGAGCGCTTAAAGAATTTCTTTTTTAAAGGAGCATACCGGGTGAGTAGCCAGGGCGATGGTCGGGTTGTTTTTGAGCGTGCGGGCTTAATTCGCCGTTTTCTATGCCTAAACTTCGACAAGCCTTACATCGAAGTAGTATCGGGCGAGGTGCGGGTTTACATGTTGCGTCGGGTTTCGCATTTTCTTATTCCTCAGCTAAAGCAGGGCAAGCGTTTCGAAATTAATCCAGAACAACACAATGCATAGACTTCCATATCTTCTTTTAAATACCGATATCTGCAAGGGTAATATTGATAGAATGGCCAAAAAGGCCATTCTGCATAAATTGACATTACGTCCGCATTTCAAAACTCATCAGAGTGCCCAAATTGCCGAATGGTTCCGCGAACTTGGTATAAGCAGCTGCACTGTTTCGTCGGTAAAAATGACCGAGTATTTTGCCAACGCGGGATGGAGCGATATAACCATTGCGTTTCCTGTTAGTCCTTTTGAGGTAGATGCAATAAATGCCTTGGCAAAACGGATTAGTTTAAATGTCATTTTCTCGTCGGCCTCGAACCTGTTGAAATCGGTTAACCTCTTAACCGAAAATATTGGGGTTTTTATTGAGGTTGATGTGGGGCATAACCGTTCGGGTGTTGACCACGAAAACACCCGCGAAATTGCCCTTATGGTTAATCAGCTTGAGGAGAACCCGAAGCTGATGTTTAGAGGTTTTATTACCCACGCCGGGCATACCTACAAGGCAAAATCAACCGACGAGGTGTTGAAAATTCATCGCGAATCAATTAGTATTCTAATCAAGCTAAAAGCATTCTGGAAGGAATCGCATCCCGATATTATAGTATCGTACGGCGATACCCCTTCGTGCTCCATTGCCGATGATTTCTGGGGAATAGATGAAATTCGTCCTGGGAATTTCGTTTTTTACGATGTAATGCAAAGCCAAATTGGGTCGTGCACTACCAATGATATTGCTGTAGCCGTTATTTGTCCTGTGGTCGACATCAACCACGATAGGCAAGAGGCTGTGATTCTTTGCGGGGCGGTTCATCTATCAAAGGACAGTATCAATTTACCCAATGGCGAAACCACGTACGGAATGGTATGCGCTTTCGATGGCAATACTTGGGGCAAGCCCCTTGAGGAATTATATGTGAAATCGTTAAGCCAGGAACATGGGATTATAGCGTATAGCGGCAATTTTCCGTTTAAAGTTGGCGATTTGTTGGCCATTCTGCCTATTCACAGCTGTTTAACTGTTGACTTGATGGGCGAGGTTAAACTAACAGATGGTTCCACCATCCAAACAATGAGGCAACACTCGTACTGATTTTTACTCATTAAATTCCAATACACATGAAAAGGATCTCTTCGATTATTCTATCGCTTGGATTAATTGTATTAATCAATTCTTCCTTTGCTCAACCTTCGGATAAGGTTGATTTTGAATCGTACTTTGTCGATAAAACAATGCGTTTGGATTACATCCACAGAGGCGATGTGTCGAGCGAGAAGTTTGAACTGGTTAGCGCCAAACCCGAGGGCGTTTGGGCTGGCAAAACCTACCATTTAACTGACCCATACCAGTTAGGGCTCTATTTCTACGAGGTTTACGATGCTGCAACTAATAAACTGTTATTCTCACAGGGGTTTTGCAGCGTTTTTGGCGAGTGGCAAACTACCGCCGAGGCAAAAATTGCCAATAAACCTTTTAATGAGTCGATTCGTATTCCTTGGCCTAAAGCGAAGGTAAATATCGTGATGAAGAAACGCGATGCCAAAAACATTCTTCAGCCAATTTGGAATTTTGAGGTTGATCCCGCAGTATTTAATGCTGCTCAGAAACCTTCGAGCGTTAAGGTCAATCAGTTGTTAAATAATGGCGATGTAAAATCAAAAGTTGATATTGTTATTCTGGGCGATGGTTACACTGCCGACGAGATGAATGTCTTCCGCAAGGATGCCAATAAATTCGTGGAGTATTTCTTTGCGGTCGATCCCTATAAAGCGCGTAAAAACGACTTTAATGTGTGGTCTGTTGAGGTAATTTCTGCTGAAAGCGGAATCGCAAATCCCAATAAGAACTTCTTCCCTAAGAATCCTTTGGAAACAACCTACAACACTTTTGGAGTGGATAGGTATGTATTGTCGAATAACGATTGGGCTGTTAGGGATTATGCCGGCGCTGTGCCGTACGATTTTATCGTAATTCTTTTGAATTCCAATAAGTATGGAGGTGGTGGTATTTACAATCTTTATATCACAGCTGGAGCTCGTTCCGATTACAACGATTACGTTTTTGTTCACGAAATGGGACATCATATTGCTGGTTTGGCCGATGAGTATTACCAAAGCCACGTAGCTTATGACCCGGTTAGTACTAGTGTGGAGCCGTGGGAGTTTAACGTAACCGCATTGTTGAATCCCGATAGTTTAAAATGGAAGGATCTGGTTACACCCGGAACTCCCATTCCCACGCCTTGGAGTAAGGATGAGTTTGAGAAAAGTAACTCCGATAAATCAGAATTACTCAGGAACGATCCCTATGCAGGAAAAGTTGGGGCATTCGAAGGGGCAAATTACCTTAGCAATGGAATGTACCGACCCGAGGTGGATTGCATAATGTTCTCAAAATCGCTTCGATTCTGTAAGGTTTGTGAACGTGGGTTAAACCGGGTGATTGATTTGTACTGCAAGTAAAAAATACGGTTGTCCGACAGGGATGAATAACCGCTAAGGCGTTTTATTCCAAAGGCTTATGATGACATTTTGCTCCGCTGGAGCTTGCTTTTGAGGGTGCTCGCATTCGCTGCTAATATGCTGCAGCTCTGCTGCTAATTATTAGCCGCTTAGCGGAGAGGTATTTGTAGATAAGCTATTTAAATTCGAGTAATTAAGCTACAGAGTAGTGTAATTCTTAATTCATAGCAGAGCGATAATTTTATCGGACAATAGTGTTTAAAAGTATTAAACCGATTGGGTTTAAGGGGTAATTGCGATAAAATGTATTGCTCTAAGCTGATTTCTCAATTCAATTTGGTGGTCTATGTGATTTTTATTCCAAGAAATGTTACGTCGTCAACCTGTGTGTTGGAGCCTTTCCACTGAGTGAATGTGTCCTCAAGGTAGTGCTTCTGCATTTGCATAGGGAGTTCAACTATGTCGCAGAGTAATCCGCGGAGCTCGGTGTGGCGGAATTTTTTGCCATTGGGGCCGCCAAACTGATCGGTGTATCCATCGCTGAAGATGTAAAGGGTGTCACCTTCAGTAAGTTGTATGCTATGTGTGGTGAACGGTGTTCTATCCTGAACATAACCAATGGATTGCTTATCGCATTTAACCTGGTATAGGGTGTGGTTTTGGCTGTTGTGGAGGATAACCGACGATGGTGCGGTTGCTGCCGATTTTCGCAGAATATGCAGGTAGATATTGGCTCCTGCGAATTTCAGTTCTCTTGTTTTTGTGTTGTAGTTGCAGAATGCAATATCCATACCGTCGAATATTTCGGCGCCTTCGCGTTGCTCGAATGAGTTGTCGAATAGTTCATTTATTTGGTCGAGCACATCGCCCGGGTGTGTAATACCCAGCTCGTTTACAATTTGGTTTAATCCAAATGTCCCAATAATGCTCATAAAAGCACCGGGTGCGCCATGTCCGGTACAGTCGGCCACGGCAAATAAAATGTGGTTTTTAAAGGATTTAAGCCAGTAGAAGTCGCCACTAACAAGCTCTTTGGGGAGGAATATCAGGAACGATTCGTCAAAAAACTCTTCGGGTTGTTGAGCCGAACGCAGAATGGCCTTTTGGATTCTTCGGGCATAGTTCAGGCTATCGGTAATATCGCGGGCCCGGTGTTCCAGCAAGTTTTTTTGCTTTTCAATTTCGTTTTTTTGTGCGATTAAAAGTGTGTTGGCATTCTTTTTCACCTTGAACTCTCTGTAAGCAAAGGCAATAACCCCTAACGAAAGTAAAAGGATGATAAACAGTACGCGTTGCTTGTACTTTTCTAGGTTAAGTTTTTCGTTATTCCGGATGATGAGTTCTTGCTGGGTGCTTATTTCGCGTTCCTTAAGTTTTATGAGCGCTTGGTTTTCGAGTCGGTTGGCTTCGCTTATTTTCTGAAGGTTAAATAGGCTGTCGGTTATGTCAACGTATCGGTTTAGGTTCTGGTAGGCTTCGTGGGGTTTGTTGGTTAGTCCGAATGCTTTAGCCTGCCCTTTAAATGCTAATCGGATGTAGTTATTCAGATTGCCGCTGTGCGCTACTTTAAGGCATTGGGCGTACGATTCTATTGCTTTGGGGCTATTTCCCGAGGCGAGGTATGCGTTGCCCAGCATGAATAGGGTGGAGGCTAGTCCTAATCGATCGTTGGTGTTTAGCTGCTGGGTGGCAGTTACCGAGAGTTCCTCTATTGCCGCTGCGTATTTGCGGGTGTGTACTAATAGTTGACCATTAACCGATTTGCAGCGGGAGTAGTATTTGGGGCTCTTTGTACGTAGAATACTACTGGCATGCTGTAGGTGGTTTTGAGCATCCTGCGGTTTATCTTTTAGTATATCCAGTTGGGCCATGTTTAGGTAGGCGATGCCAGTGTTCAGCGAATCGTGGTTTTGGGAGAGTAGCGCAATGGCTTTTTCGATGTACGATTGTGCCGTGGTGAGGTTTCCTAAATCCATGTGTACAACGCCCTGAGCCCGGTATATTCGGCCTAGGCCGATGGAGTCGCTGGTTATCCTAAAAAAATTAATCGCATCCAGGTTTATCTCCAGCGCGTTCGATAGTCGCCCCAGGTATTCTTCTGTTTCACTGATTGCTAATAGGTACCAGGCTATTTTCGAGGTGTCGCAAATGGCTTTGCTTAGCCTGTGCCCATTGTACAGGTATTCGGTCGATTCCCAGATTAGATCCTTGGCTATGTGAATTTTGCTGAGTAGGAAGTAGGCCTCCTCGGTTTGCTTCTCGCGTCCAACTTCATGGGCTATAAGGAGGGCCTGATTGGCATTGATAAGGGCATCCTCAACTCTATTTGAGTTGAAGTATATTTTTGCCATTGCGGTATAGGCGTCAACCAGCGCTGCTCTATTCCCGCTTTTTTCGTACTGGCTAATCTGCGTGTTGATGGTTTCGATGGAGTCCTGAATGGTTTTGCTTACAACAATTTTCTCAGTTATATTGGTTTCCTTTGTATTGCTACATGGCGAAGTGCAAGGGTGCAATACTGCGATTGCGATAAGCGCTAAAGCACATAGGGTTTTGCATTTTTTACTGGAATTGCTCATGTGCTTATCGTATTGGTTGGTGATGTTTTTCTTGTCAATTCTTACGCAATAATAGTAAATTAAGCATCGCTAAGTATCGTCTCTATTAAATTTAATAGTTTTTTTGCGGCTATGGGTTTGGTTAGGTAGTAGTCGCAGCCCGCACTCATGGCTTTGTTCTTTTCGTCGGATAGGGCAAAGGCCGTTTGGGCTATAATTGGAATGGAGGGGGCAATGCGCTTTATCCTTTTTGTGGCCTCAAACCCGTCGAGTTCGGGTAATTGTAAATCCATGAGTATTAGGTGGGTATTGGGATTGTTTTGTATGTATCCCACAGCCTCGAGGCCGTTATTTGCTCTAATCACCTTTATGCCCGTTTGGTGCAGTAATTCGTACAGAAAGATGTAGTTGGCCTCGTTATCTTCCACAACTAGTGCGGCCTTGTTGCTATGGATTAGTTGGGGTGTTTGGGAGGGTGTTTCTGCAAGTGGGTGATTGTTAGTTAGGTCAGGAATGATGAGGGGCTGTGTGAAGTAGAAAGTGCTTCCTACGTGAGGTTCGGAGGTTACCCAAATTCGACCGCCCATCAACTCCACCAGTTTTTTTGATATGGCCAAGCCCAGCCCGGTACCTCCGAACTGGCGGGTGGCTGTGTCGTCGGCTTGCCTAAATCGCTCAAAAATAATCGATTGCTGTTCCGGAAGGATGCCGATGCCCGAGTCCTTTACGTAAAACTGTATGGTGGCGTTGTTTGGGATTGTATAGCCAAACTCGATGCTCCCCCCAAAAGTGAATTTTAGAGCGTTACTAAGCAGATTTAGCATCACCTGTTTTAAGCGGAGGTTATCGCACAGCAGCCATTGTGTGGTATTCCGGTTGTCGGGGTTGCAGGTAATCTGGATGTCGTTTTTCTTGAGCCGTTTTTTCTCTGCAATGCTGGTTTCGAGTAGTTCCGCGAGTAATTCGGAGATATTGGTGGTGTTGCGTCGAAATTTCAGTTGGCCTGCTTCAATTTTTGCCAAATCGATGATGTCGTCCACCAGGTTTAGCAGTATTTTCCCGTTGTTTACGATGTGCTGGGTGTACACCTCGCGTTTTTCGGGTTGAATGTTTTGGCGCGATACAAGCTCGGCAAATCCCAGAATGGCATTCATTGGGGTTCGTATTTCGTGGCTCATGTTGGCCAGAAATGCCGATTTTAAACGATCCGATTCCACCGCCTTCTCTTTGGCTTGCCGTAGGGCTAATTCGTTTTCCTTATGCTGTATGCTGGTGGCTATTTGTGTGGATATAAATTTTAGTACGTCAAGGTCTTCGGGGGTAAATGCATCGGTGCTGTTGTAGTTCTGAAGGGCAATTACGCCTATTATGTCGTGTTTAATTTTTAACGGAACGCCCATCCAGCATAGGGCTTTGGGGCCGAATAGGTCGAGGTTGTGTATTTTTTTGAGCTGGTTTATCTGCTTTTGGCTCAGTATTACTGCCTTGGCGGTTTGTGCAATCCAAAGCGCTAGGGTGTTGCCCTGTGGGTATGGTTGCTGTATATTGTGCGTATCGGATATGAATGCGAGGTTGAGGCTTACCTTGTATTTGTCGAAAAGAACGATGTACAGGTTGTTGGCGTCGAAAAGGGTGTTCAGCTCGCTTTGGATGGTTGTGTAGAATTGGTTAATATCCTCCGATACCAGTTCGAGTTGTGAAATGTTCATCAGTATGCGGTTTACCCTTTCCTGCCTGTGTTCGGTGGTTATATCCTTTAGCCAAACAATGTACTGCTCATTTTTAGTCGAATCGAGTTGTTTTACATTGATTCTAAAGCGTAGGGTCTGTTTTTTTACATGGTAGTCAAATTCAAAGTCGTGGAGCCGCTGTATGCTTTTCCGCTTAATCGAAGGGAATAGCGATTGAATTTTTAGACCCCGGAGATTGCTAGTGTGTGCAAAGATATTCTCGGCTTGCTGGGTGAAATCTTCAATTATGCCCTTTGGGTTTACCATAAATCCGTAATCGGGGATGTTGGCAAATATTCCGGTGTGCTGGTTGTTGGCGTGCATATATATACCTATGTGTCAGGTTATAAATTTAGCAATTTGTTCGGATAAATGGGCGGAATCTTAAAGGATTTCGAAATTATCGGCATCAAGGTGAGCTGGAAATTGCTGGCGGATTGCTTGCACCTCTTCAATCGATACGGTAAGCGTTAGCGTTTGCTCCTGATTGGGTGCCGCTATGCTGCGGGGAATTCCTAGTGGGTCAATTATTTGTGAGTCGCCGCAGTGGGCATTCGCATTGTTGTCGGCTCCAATTCTATTGCATGCCGCAACGTAGCACTGGTTCTCGATGGCACGGGCGGCTAAAAGTGTATTCCATACATGGCGTCGGCGCTCGGGGAAGTTGGCCGCAAGGAGTATCAGGTCGTAGTCGTTCCGATTGCGGCTCCATACGGGGAACCGGAGGTCGTAGCAAACCAGTAGTAGAATTCGCCAACCCATGTAGTTTACAATTACGCGTTTTTGCCCTGCGGTGTAATGCTGATCTTCGTGTGCCATTCGGAACAGATGCCGCTTATCGTAGTATTCTATTTTGCCCGTGGGGTGCGCAAAAACCATGCGGTTCACGTAGTTCCCTTTCTCCAATGCGATATGACTTCCGGCTAATGCAATGTTTTTATTTGTCGATATTTGCTGCATCCATTCCACCGTGCGCCCGGGGTATTGTTCGGCCAAATGTTGAGGATTCATGCTAAATCCCGTGGTGAACATTTCGGGTAGTAGTATTAGATCCGACGATGGGGCTATTCGGTTTATTTTATCCTCGAATGCTGATAAGTTCTTATCGGGGTTCTCCCATTCTAGCGATGCTTGTATTACCGAAATTCTCATGGTCGTTATTGGTGTTGCTTATATTGTTCAATATCTTTTTTAACAGTATTTTCGTATTCGGTGCCAATTGCCCTAACCAGTTTGTTGTTAGCATTTATTGTGCAACGGTCTATGCGGTTTATAGGAAGTACTCCTGGCGATGTTCCCGATATAAATGCCCCGTCAATTCTGGCAATCTGGTCGATATGCAGGCATTCATGTACTATGGGTATTCCTAGTTTCTGGCAGATGTCTAGGATTTTAATCCGTGTAATCCCCCTTAACACTGTTGTTGCTGGAGCTGTTATTACCTTTCCATTCATTGTGAAGAATACGTTGGAGCGGCTGCCCTCGGTGATTAAACCCGAATTGTCGATTAGTAGTACTTCGTAGCATGCCGAGCTGGCTATTAGATTGTCGGCCTCTGAGCGTAGCGTTTTGTTCTCGGCCTTTATTTCCGGGTTGCTTCTGGTGGCCTGCATGGTGCATGTGCCCACACCGTTTGTTTTATCTTCCGATGTGGGGTATTTCGATGGAATGAAGTAAATGGTGGTGTTCGGAGTGTCGTTAGGATCGGTGTAGCAAACTGTTATTTTGATGTTTTTCTGGGTAACTGGGTTCTGCAGCAGCAACCCGTGTATCCACTGCTTCACAGCATTATAGTCGATATGCTTCAGCTTGCCCTTATCGATGGATTGCTCAAGCCGTTGAAGGTGTTCGGTTAGGAATACTGGGGCTGAGTTAATCACTCTAATTACCTCGTAAATTACTGTATCGCCTTGGGTCAGCGATGGGGTAAAGTTGCTGTTTGCCTGAATTATTCCATTGTGAACGAAATAGTTCTCGGCATTGTCAATTATACTGGTCATCGAATAGTTAAAAATTGAATAATAACAGGTTTGCCATTCGTGTTCCGGGTTTTATAATTGGTGTCGAGTGGCGCTTGCTAATTTTTAGCCATTTTGTTGTTCCTGTAATCGCCCACTATACTCTCAATTAGAGGGGTATAGAAGGTGTTAAAGAATTCAGATTTTTCGGTTTTCCTGGAGAGTAATCGGTTCAGGAATTTTCCTCCAGACATTTTTGATGTTGCCGATATTACAGGGTTTTCGGCAAAATCACCGGCAAAATAGAAGGTTGGCTCGTTGTCGTGAGCTTGTATTATTGCTGCAAATTGTGAATTTAAGCCTAGCTTGTTCAGTGTTTCTAATCCGTTGGCCGTTGCATCAATCTTGTAAATTGCATGAACCAGTGCATTGGTGTTGGGTGTCATGAATTCGAACCAGCCCGCAAATGGGGTTGTTTGGGGTAGTCCAAGCTTGGTTTGTCCATTCTGAGTCGATTCAATAGTTGGGTAAAGTGTTTTAACCGATTCGTTGAGTTCTAGCACATCAATCAGGCCATCGTTGCTTACCAGTACGATGCCCTGGCTTTGGGTTGGCCACGGTTTTAGGTGTTGCGATTCGTACAGTTTGGGCATCCATTCCGATGGGCCATTGGGGAGTTGCGGATCCAGATTGGTGAACGACTTGCCGGACCAGCCTGTCCATGTGAGGTTGAATAGTTCTTCGGTTTTGTTCCGGATAAGCGCATTGGTGGGTGTGCTAAACATATTGTACTCGCCCATAATGAGTTTACCTTCTTCCTTCATTTTTTTGAGTAGTAAATAGTCGTTCTGGTTTAACCCGCCAAATACTTTGGATGAGTGGATGGGTTGTGTGATGTTTTTGTACCACTCAAAAGCGTAAACCCCGTAGCAATCGGTGTAGTATGCGGCGTCGTAAACCGCTGCATAGGCATCCACCTCATTTATCCGTATCGCCTTAAAATCAAAAATTTCGTTTGCCAAGTCGAGTGGAAAAAATCCCCAGTAGTCGCGGGTTACAGAGTATGGTTTCCCATCGGGTCCAACGTATCCGTTCTGGTTTAGTAGCCAAACAAATGCTTTGTGTTCGGGTCTATCTTTTTGTATAACGGTTTTATCGAGTATATAAAAATTGATTTTTTGTTTGGGTTGTAACGACCATGTAATAAATAGCGAAAACACTATCAGCACTGCTATAAGTAGTATTATGCCGATTCTTTTAACTATTTTTTTCATTTTTAGCGATATTTTTTTGTGTTCGTACTAGGTGAAATCCAGTATTTTGATGGGAAAAATACAAAAAAATATCAATTAAACCTTATGGTTCAACAAATAAATTGGCGCAATTGCCGTTAATTCCATCTTAAAGGGTTGTACTCATGGCTCTATTTATTCCACTTTTGTCCGATTTATTTGCGCTATTATGGTTTCGGAATCTGGCGGATTTGTGCAGCGGTTGCTAAAGCATAGGGTTATTGCTGAGGTTGGGTTTTCTGTAATCTCTATCATAGTGTTGGGGTAAATTGTATTGCTTTGTATTTCTTCAATTATTTTTTCCATATTTTTTGGAATTGCTATGTGTATGGGCGAGAGTTGTTGTTGTAGCGCTAGTTCTAGCCATTTGTAAAGGTATATTCCGCTTTTGTTGAAATTTTCGGCAATGTTGGCTAGCATCTGGTTTGCCATTGTGCTGTAATTGTTGTTATTGGTGATGTTCGACAGGGTGTTAAGGTTGATGGCCATCACCGCATTGGCCGAGGGGATAGCTCCATCAATTAGTTCCATTTTCCGGATAAAAAGTTTGCTACTTGCGGGGGTGTAGAAGAACATTCCCGATTGGCTATCCCAGTAATGCTGTTGTGCCGCATGTATTAGGTTTTCGGCTTTGTTAATCCACGTAGTATCGAGTGTTGCTCTGTGTAGCGCTATATAGGCCTGAGTAAGGTATGCGTAGTCGTCGAGGAGCGGCTGTGTGTAAACCTGTCCTTTGCACGATATCCTGTGGAGCTCTCCGTTAACGAAGTGGGTTTGTTCTATGTAGTTTACTGCGCTTTGGGCAAGTTGTAGGTATTCCTCTTTGTTGAAACTGATATAGGCTTCGGTTAGGGCAGTTATTGCCATTGCGTTCCATGAGGTTATGATTTTGTCATCTACCTGCGGGGCGCTCTGCTTGTTACGCGCCTCTTTTAGTTTTGTCAGGCACCGTGTTATCCGATATTCAATTTCCTGTTTGGGTATTTCAAATATGAACTCGAGTTGCTTATTGTTGGCGCAGCAGGTAAGAACGTTTGTTTTATTCCAGTTTCCAGTATCGGTAATGCCGTATGCAGCGCAGAATAGCTCAGTATCGTAACCCAGTATTTTTTCAATTTCATCTTTTCCCCATGTGTAAAAACAGCCTTCAATGCCGTTGCTATCCGCATCTAAAGCGCTATAAAAAGCCCCGTTTGGGGATTGTAACCATTCTGTCATGAAGGTTATGGCCCGTGTGGCGGCTGTTCTGTAGTTTGGGTTTTTGTTGGTACGGTATGCCAATGCGTATAGCTCAATCAGCAGGGCGTTGTCGTATAGCATCTTCTCAAAATGGGGCACATGCCATTTCTCGTCAACCGAGTATCGGAAAAAGCCGCCACCAACATGATCGTGTATCCCTCCCCGATAAATTTTGTCCAGGGTTGTATGGATAAAACTATCTATATTGCTGTTCTGGCCGTGGGTGGAGTATATTAATAGGAATTTTAGCAGACCGGCCATTGGGAATTTTGGGGCTCCCATTATCCCTCCGTTTTTTTGGTCGAGCAGTAATTCAATGGATTGAACTGTGGCGTGTAGTAGTTCTTTGTGTTTTGATGGTTCTACGGGGGCTTTCCGATGAATTATTTCGGAGTTAGCGATTCCATCTTCCAACTCATCGGCTACCTCAATTACCCTCGAGGGTGTGTTGTCCCAAGTTGTGTGTAGGCTTTCCAGTATGTCTTTCCACTGCTCCTTCGGGAAATATGTTCCCCCGTAAACCGGTCGCCCGTCGGGGAGTGCAAAGCAGTTGAGGGGCCATCCGCCGCGTCGGGTTATAATTTGCACGGCATTCATGTACAGCTGGTCTATGTCGGGGCGTTCTTCCCGGTCAACCTTTACGCAGATGTAGTATCGATTCATTATTTCGGCAACTTCCGGGTCCATAAACGATTCGCTCTCCATTACGTGACACCAGTGGCAGCTGCTATAGCCGATGCTGATGAGTAGCATTTTGTTCTCTTCTTTTGCAATGCTAAGCGTTGTGTCGTTCCAAGGATACCATCTTACTGGGTTCATAGAGTGCTGAAGCAGGTATGGGCTTACCTCGTTGGCTAGGCTGTTCGGTTTATTCTGCATAATGGTTTCGGTTTAGGCATGGGGTTTGTAATTTATAACAAGAGTTGGGCTGAATTGTTGAACAATTTGTGTAAAATGCAGACTTATTCCTCTTTTTAACTATTTTTGATGATTAAATTCGATAGTTGTGTTATTTAAAATAATTACTATGAGGCGATTAGTTATTATTCTGGTGTTAATTGTGCTGGGGTTTTCGGTTTTTTCCCAGAAATCAGCGTATCAAATCGAAGTTCAAATCGATGGGTTGAAGGACACTTCATTGCTGCTTGGTTACCATTACGGCGATAAGAAGTTTGTTTGCGACACTGCCCAGATTAATTCTAAGGGCGTGGCTGTGTTTACAGGCGATTCGCTGCTTAAAGGGGGCATTTACCTTGTTATTCTCCCCGATAAAACCTACTTTGAGGTGATAGTGGCAGATAATCAACATTTTACCGTCAAAACAACAAAGGATAAATTCCTCGATAATATTAAGTTCGAAAAATCCGAGGAGAATGATTTGTTTGTTGATTATCAGCGATTCATGATCGACATGCAGAAGCGTAACCGGGAGCTTTCCGAGCAGATGAAGGAATCCCTTAAGGATAGTGTGAAATCGCAGGAGCTAAGAGCAAAATTTGAGGCGTTGAATGCCGAGGTGGCTAAGTTTTGGGATAATTTAGTTCAAGCCCATAGCGGGATGTTTATTGCATCTATGGTTAAGGCCATGAAAGCTGTGGATGTGCCCGAGTTTACACTGCCCAAAGAGACTCCTAAGTACGACTCGCTTCGGTGGGCGCACAGTTATCAGTTCAATAAAATTCACTATTTCGATAATATCGATTTAGCGGATAGCCGCTTGCTCCGAACCCCAATTCTTGAGGGAAAAATCAATACCTATTTCGATAGGGTGCTCATTCCTCATCCCGATAGTATTATTCCTCAGGCCATTGCGCTTATCGAGAGGGCTAAGGCTAACAAGGAGATGTTTCAGTACGTATTGTCCTTCTTAGTGGGCAAGTTTCAAACCTCGGATCGTATGGGAATGGACGGTGTTTTTGTGGCAATTGCCGAAAAGTATTATCTGGGTGGCGAGGTTTGGTGGGTCGATCAGAAAATCCTCGATAAATTCAAGGAGCGGGTTGAGGCTCTTAAGCCCAACCTGATTGGGAAAGTGGCTCCCGATTTATGGTTGCCCAATCCGTTTGGGCAGTACTACCGCCTAAGCGAGATTAAGGCTAAGGTTACGATTGTGTATTTCTGGGATACCGAGTGTAGCCATTGCAAAAAGGTAACCCCCGAACTTCGAAAAATATACGATAAGTATAAGGCGAAGGGGTTGGAAATACTCGGCGTTTACACTCAGGGAAATCAACCCAAATGGATGGAGTATCTCAGTAAAAATGAGGTAACCTGGATTAATGTGTGGGATCCCACGTTTAGCTCCAATTTCAGAAATCTTTACGATATTTACTCCACACCCGTTATTTTTGTGCTCGATGCCGACAAACGTATTGTTATCAAAAGGATTAGCGTGGAAACCCTTAACCAGTACCTCGAAATTGAGTTGAAGTAGTTTGAATGCTTGCATACAGTCAGCGGCTCAATCCGGTTCCGGGTTGAGCCGCGCTGTTTCTATGGCTTTTATTGTTTTTTGGAGTGTGCTTGACATTCTGCTATTTCCGCTGTAAATTTATGTTTAATCAAAATGGACTGGAATGGATAGCATGGCTAAATCAAAGCCCGTAATTGCCATACTCACGGGTGGGGGCGATGTTCCTGGCTTAAACCCGGCAATCAGGGCAATCACTATTCGTGCCCTACGTGAGGGTTTTAATGTTATTGGTTTGCACCGGGGCTGGGCTGGGCTAATTGAGATTATCCGCGGCAAGGATGCCGACAACAGCAATTGCTTCGAGGTGCTTACCGAGGAGAGGGTGAATAAGGCGTTCCGTACCGGGGGAACCTTCCTGCATACCTCACGCACAAACCCGGCAAGGGTGGCAAAGGAGATTGTTCCCGATCATCTTAAAGCCAAATACAGCAAGCCAATTAACGATTTAACCCCCGAAGTGATTAAGAATTTATCCTTTTTGGGGATCGATTACCTTATTCCCATCGGGGGCGACGATACGTTGAGTTACGGCGTGCGTCTCTACCAGGAGGGGTTTAAGGTGATAGCCATTCCAAAAACAATGGATAATGATGTGCCGGGTACCGATTATTGCATTGGTTTTAGTACCTGTGTTACGCGCACCATTGCCCTTACCGATATGCTTCGTACTTCGGCCGGTTCGCATGAGCGTATCCTTGTCATGGAGGTTTTTGGTCGTTATGCAGGTTTTACAGCAATGCTGCCAACCATGGCGGGCGTGGCTAACCGTTGTGTTATCCCGGAGTTTAAGTTTAATGTGGAGCGCTTAACCGAGCTCCTGATCGACGATCGGAACCATAACCCCAGTCGCTATTCCACCGTGTTGGTTTCCGAGGGGGCTACCTTTGAGGGGATGGAGCAGATGGCAGTGCTCGGAACCGAACGCGATGCTTTTGGGCATGCCAAGTTGGGGGGGATTGGCGATATTGTGTCGAGGCAGGTGAAGGAGCTATCGGCAAAATATAATAAGGGCAAAACGGTTAATGTGATAAATCAGAACCTGGGATACTTAGTTCGTGGTGGCGAGCCCGATGCCATTGATTCCATTGTGCCAATGGCTTTTGGAAACCTTGCCCTCGATTTAATTATGAAGGGCGTGCATGGCCGTTTGGTGGTCCTGAAAAACGGCCGGTACGATAATATGCCGATAGATGTGGTGGTTAGTCAGAAAAAGGTTGTGAATGTGGCGAGGTACTACAATACGGAGCGGTTACGCCCATTTTACAAGAGTTTTGAGATGCAGCCTTTATTTATTATGACCAGCGAGTGATCCGTTGTTTCTTTTGTATTTGCTCAATTTTTAAATAAAGAGAACGAGAAGCCCACGCTTCTCGTTCTCTTGCTATTGGTTAAGGTAATGCTATACTTTGAAGTATGCCACCATTTCTTTTAATTGCTGTGATTGGCTGAGCAGTTCCTCTGCGCTCGATGCAATTTCCTCGGCCAACGATGCGTTGTGCTGGGTTACGTTATTCAGTTGCTGTATGGCGTTGTTCACCTGATCGGCTCCTCCGTTCTGTTCAATGCTCGATGCGGTGATCTCCTGCACTAGCTGGGCTGTTTTCTCGATGTGGGGAACAATTTGTTCGAGCTCTTTTCCCGCGGTTTCAGCGGTAGAAACACTGTATGCGGAGTAATTGCTTATTTCATCGGCTGCAGCCCGGCTGCGTTCGGCAAGTTTACGCACTTCGGCGGCAACAACTGCAAAGCCCTTGCCGTGTTCGCCAGCTCTGGCGGCCTCAACCGCAGCGTTTAGGGCTAGTATATTGGTTTGGAAGGCGATGTCGGTAATAATGCCAATTTTGTTGGCAATCTGCATCATGGAGTTGATGGCTGTGTCAACCGATTCCTTCCCTTTTTTCCCGCCAACAGCGGCCATGTTCGATATTTTCTCGGTTTCGCGGGCGTTATCGGTGTTCTGTTGAATGCTCGATACCATTTCCTCCATGGAGCTACTTACCTCTTCCACCGACGATGCTTGCTCGTTGGTGCGCTCGGAGAGTTGCTGGCTACCAGAACTCATTTGGCTTGCCGCATTGGAGAAGTTTTCGGCAGCATCGCGGATGCTCGATATTATCTCTTTGAGCTTGGAGGCCATATCGTGCACCGAGTTGTACACCAGCCCAATTTCGTCGTTGCGGATGTCCTTTTTCTGGCTAATATTCAGATCCCCTTTGGCAATTTGATCGGTAACTTCAACTAGCGAGTAGATAGGCTTTATCGATTGTCGTAGGGTGAATATCAGCAGAGCTAAACTGAGCACTAGGAGTATTGTTCCCAATGATATTTGGTACCACATTTGCTTGCGGGCGCTTTGGGTGATAATATCCATGGGCACCTCGAGGCGAACCTGCCAGGGGAGTTCGCATTTGCCAACGTATATTGGCACGTAAACATACATATAGTCCGAGGTCTCGAGTTCTACTTTTTTCCCAGATTTTAAATCGCTCAGGTTTTTGTTGTAATTATTGCCATCGGTTTCCTCAATGCTTTTTCCAATAAGGTCTTTTTTTGCCGAGTTAGCGGCATAAACTCCCTCGTGGCTTACGATTGCAATGTTGGCTTTGCCGCCAAAAAAGTTCGATTTGGAAACCATCTCCTGCATAAAATCGATGGAGTAGTCAATCCCTGTTACTCCTAAAAAGTTGCCATTATTGATAATGGGCGACATGAACGATACCATGAAAACCATTTTTCCCTGAATGGGGTACATAACAGGTTCGGTAACGAATTCCCCCATAAGGTTTTTGGGTCGCCAGTACCATGGGCCTTTATCCTCGGTTTCGTAGTCAACCAGTGGTTCGGCTACGTAGCCTCCTGCTTCATTTTTTGTTAGGTAGGGAATAAAGCGCCCTGTTGCATCGTGCTTCGGGGTGTTGGCGTATTGGGCATCCTTTCCGTCAAAGGCATTGGGCTCAAAGCATAGGGTAAAGCCCAGATAATCGGGGTCGCTTAGTAAAACTCCTGCGGCCATTTCTTGAGCCTGATCGCGGCTAATGGCTTGTTGCGATCCTTTGCTTGAGAGCCTAATCGCATCGCCCACTGTTCGGGCTGCTACCAGGGCTTTGTCCATTCGCGATTTTACCATGCTTGCGTAGTTGTCCGATATGGCCATGGCATTTTCCTTGGCCGAGGAGAATGCATTCTGCATAGCATTGTAGGTACTGAAAAATAGCAGGATTGCCACTGTGAAGAATACTCCAACGCCAACAAGTAATCCTAACCGGAGTTGTATTGATATGAATTTATTGTTCATGGGTTATAGTTTTACTGAATATTTAACCTATTGCTTTGTATTTAAGCGGAGTTCTATTGTTTTGGTAAACTATTAGTAGTATATCTGCTTGTTTGGGCGTGTCGTTTTATAGAGTTATGCCCACCACAAAGAATATATCCTCTTTCGCTGGGTTTAGCGTAAAGGTGGCGCTAACCGGAAGTTTGAACCGATCCGAAATTTCAACTTCTTTGGTAGTTTTAAATCCCACGTTTACGATATTGGCCTCGTGGTGGTAGAACCCCTCGTTTAGAGCTCCCCCTATGTAAAAGTTGATGTCGTAATCACCAATTTTTACTGGGTATCCCAACTCCAGGTAGGTGGAGTAGTTTTGATCGCCATTAGCGTCGGTGTCGTACCCGTAAAAGAATGCGGCAAGAGTAACGCTTAGTGGAACGTTATCGGAGCCAGCCCAGGCTATAGTGCCCTCGAGCAGGTGTCCTGTAGTTTCTTTTTTCCAGTTGAAGTAGTCCACGGCTTCCAGATCCGATTCAATCTCGTTGTAGTAATCGTACAGGGTGAGGGAGAGGTTGCCTATTGAGTATGTGGCGAATAGGTCGATTTCGGCATAATCCTGCGATATGGCATACGAACCCCAGCTGCCTATGCTAAACCCGCCTGCCGTTAACGAGATAGTTGGTTGGATGTTCGGGTTCCCATTGAATAGTAATCCCCGCCACAGGTAGCGGCTAACAAAGTCAACGCTGTAATCGATGCTTACTTTACTTTCCGGAACTTCCTCCTGCGCTACGGCTTGTCCCGTAAAAAGCAATTGCATTGCTATTAAGCCCGGTAGAATTTTTCTCATCATAGCAGTTGTTTTTTTGGTTTTGAGTCAATTTATGACTTTTTTAAAAAACTTGATGGGCTATAGTGATTTTTTTTGCTGTGAGAAGATGATATGTGTCATCTTTTATTATTCCTCTGTTTTTTAGAGTATATGGAGTTCTTCAATCTGATGTTGAGTGCGTTAAGTTCGAGTCGGTGTTCAACTATGCAGACGCTGATGACCTTGTCGGGTGGGGGGCTCTATGCGGGTAAGGATGTTTCGTACTTTTTGCGATAAACACCTTAAGGTTTTTGGGGTTAGTTTTTTTGTAAATGGTTGATTTTTAATTCTTTATAATGCAAATTGCTACGCCAGCATTCTCCAATACTGTCGGTTTAACCAGTACAATGCTAACTCCTATTTACTGCTGTGGAGTTAAGAGTTTTTCAATGTTTTCGTTTTGCAAAATTATCAACCCTAGGCGCTCGTTCGATTTTCCTTTGCGAATTTTATAGTTAAATGCTGGTTTCCCATTTTCGACCGATGAATCGAAATACCTAAAAAATACGTTGGGAGCTCCATCAATCTCTTTCGATATCTCCGTGATATGCGATGCTAGGATAAACATACTCAATTTCCATTTCAATAGCCCGTTGATTACAAGCATTGAGCCATCAAATGCATCCTTAATATTTGTTCCCTTAAATAGTTCATCAAAAATCATAAAAACCTTTTTCTCCTTTTGTAGGGTTTCTGCCGCTTTCCGAACGCGCATAACCTCGCTGTAGAAGTAGCTGTAGCCAATACTAAGGTTATCGGTAGTGTTAAGGCTGCTGAACAGGGCGTTGAATGGCGATATTCTCATCGATTTTGCAGGAACTGCCATTCCTAACTGTGCCATATAAATTGCAATTCCACACGATTTGAGGAACGTTGTTTTCCCAGCCATATTTGGCCCGGTGAGGAATAGGAATTGCTTGCCGGCATCGTACTTTATGCTATTGGCTATAGGATTTTTTATGAATAGGTGGAATAAATCCTCAATTTCGAGAACAGAATCCTCGGAGTCAACAATCTCTGGAAAATTCAAATTGTATTGCTTAATAGCCGTGGCCATCGAAGTGTAGGCATCGAAAGTATGTGCAATTTCGAGTAGGGTTAATACTTTTAGTTTATGCGTGGAGCGGAACCATTGGTCGATTGTAATTAAATCGATAAAATCGAGTGATTGGATATCCTTAATCTCGCAGGCAGTTTTTATATCCCTTTCGTTAAAAATATCGTTTGCTGTACTATATGCATCCTTTAGTAATTTCGGGAGTTTGCTAGAATCAAAACCATCAAAATACTTTTTCATAAGTTGCACAAAGTGCAAAGTGTTTTTTGAGCCCTTTAGAGCAGTTTCCTTAAAATTCTTATACTTTATCCTATAAATTAATCCTTCAAAAAATCGTGAAACTGGGTTGGTACTAATTAGTACATCACTTTTTGAGAAGTAGTAAACCTCTATGCTATCCATCAATTCTTTCGAGAAGGGGATGGTAAATATTGCAGGTTCGGCAATTATTGCCTTAAGGGCATCCTGCATATTTCTTATATCATCAGCGTTGGTGTAAGGATTTTGGAATTGATTTTTCAGAAAATCTTGTCCGCCCGATGTAACTGTTTTATCAATTAAATCGAAGACGTTTAAACCCGACGTGTCGTCGCGGAAAATTTCCAACTCGGTTAGGGTTTGTCTGTCGGTATTTAGTTTCTGCGGTTTATTCATAATCTAGTTTCGGTTATAGGAATAACAGTATTATGGTTAATGCATTTTGGATGATTGTTTGTAAAGATAAGCATGTTTTAAAATAAGGGCTACCTTTTGAGAGGTAGCCCTTGTTTAATTTGTGTTAAGATGCTGTGCTAATCGTTTTTCAGTTTGCTGTATACCTCAAGGTCGGTGAAAATATCGTCGTCGAGTTGCTCCCCATCGCGTTCAATGCCTTCGAATCTGAAGTCCAGTCTCTTTGGGATGTTCTTGCTGGGCGTATTACCTGTGGCGCATTTTATTTGCACCCGGTTCATATCCATGTGGTTGAACGCATAGCTAATTAATGCTTTTACCGATTGGGTTACGATTCCTTTTTTCTGGAACTTTTCCGATAGCCAGTAGCCAATTTCGGTTTTCCTATTAATAATATCCGTTCCCTTATAGCCGATTAATCCAACAAATGCGCCATTGTAGCGGATAACAAAAGTGTGATCGAGGCTGAGGGGTTGGTGGTTTGTGATAAAATGAATGAAATCCCTTGTATGCTCCATTTTCTTTGTGTGTTTAACAAATGGGAGCCATTGCCCCAGGTACTCTCTTTGGCTATCGATGGTGTTGAAGATGTCTTCGGCATCTGATGTCTCCAACGGTTTAAGCTGAATGCACTCTGTTACCTGTATGATTCTAGAATTGATTACTTCTTCCATTTTGCTTGTAATAAATAAATTACTTAGATAGAGTTTCGATTGATTTGCCCGATGCTTCAAGGATTGGCTTAACCGATAGAGGTTCACCAACGCCATTTTTCAACCAAAGTTGAGGAACAAGGCGACCCTGTGCAAAAATTCTATCAACCTCGTTGGCAAACGATTTTCCGACGAATTGTTTCTCCAGTTGGAAATCGATTAGGTGACCAATTGGGTATGCCGATAGGTAAAGCGGATTATCAATCATGTGGGAGTAAATGGCAAGGATTGGTTCATCCTTCGATCCGAATACATCGGCGTAGTACTTATTCCAAATATCCTTTGCAATTGTAAGAGTAGCCTCTTTTACTTGCTCGGCAGTGGCATTCGGGTTGTTGTACAGCCATTTCCAAAGGTTGATATCAACCAACGAAACGCCCATAATTTCGTAGCACGACCATAGGTTATCAAGAGTTTCTAAAGCTTCCTTATCGGGATTGGTTTCCTTGAATCCAAGAACGCTCAAGTCGCGCTTTTGGAATACAAATGCCAATGCCTCGGTGAATGCTGTGTTTGGAACACCGTGCATAATGTAGTTATCCACATCATGTAAAGTGATTGTTTGCTCAACGTTATGGCCAAACTCGTGCATGGCAATGTTGAATCCTTTGTAGTTCATTCCGTTTGCAGGAACTCTGGTGCGGAGCAATGCGTTATCCTTGCGCATTTCGCCACCCCAAGCGTGTCCCGAACCACGAGCCGCTTCAACTTTAACCCTATCGCCAATAAATTTGGCCTTTTCCTTATTCCAACCCAACGATGTTAGGATGTTTGGAAGCTCCTTTTCAAAAGCCTCGGCGCTTGCAAAACGTTTATTGGTAATTGCTTCGAGTTTTTCGGCAGGAATTCCGCTACGGGCTTTAAATCCATCGTACCAAATATCGAATGGGTGCAAATCGCGACCTAGGCGTTGGCTGATTAGTTTGCCTAAATCTCTAACCTCTTTTGATGATACAAGCTCTGTGAAAAGTTGCTCTACCTCATCTACCGGGAGTTCGAATTCACCTTCAAATTTACGTTGGATGAATGTTGGCATACTTGGAGTGTAAGCGTCAATATCAGTTAAGGCCTTAAATTGATTCAACACGTGCTGATAGCGTGTGTTTGGCTCCGATTCAAAGGCTATCTCCTTGCCATCCTGTACGAGAGTGTTTTTGTAAGGATTCCAGCTGTACTTGTTGCTGTTGATAACATCTTTAGGAATGGTTTGGTCGATAATGCGCTTCATTACTTGGTAAATCATCTCCTGACGAACCAGTCCGCTTTCCTTATCGGCATACTGCGATTTTAGTTCATCGCGTAATCCCCAGTGAGTGATAAGTTTTAAATCCTTATCGGTGAAAAGTGTTTCGTTATTATCGTTTACCAAATATCCAAGGAAAATATTGTACTCACTAATGTAGGTATCGGCATTCGTGTTTACTGTGGAGTAGTTTTGGATTAGGTTTGCAGGAACTCGGCTGGTGAATATATCGCCCATACGTGCGTAAGCCCATTCCTTGCGGCTCCATTTTTCGCCTAGCTCGCTCTTCTCCTTCAATGTGTAATTCGGGAAATTAAGCGCTGTGATAAATGCAATTTTGTTGGAGTACAGGTCTTCCGTCATATTGGCCGCAGCATTGTACGCCCCAAAGAGCTCGTCGATGGGGGTAACAGGACCCCAATCGAGGTGTAGCGGACGCATAAGCTCCTTGCTCATCAGCATGAAGTATCCATTAAGGGTTTCGAATCCGTACGATAGTTTGCCGAATAGTTGATCTAAAACAGCCTCCTCGGCAACGAACTGAGCGTTACAGAGCTCTTCGAATTCGGTTTGTGTACCATCGGAATTTCTCCAAAGCAGAGCCGCTTGGCTTACACCACGTTCAATGCGGAACTTTTGGGAATCGCCATACTTTCCAATTAACTCATTGGTTACTTTGGTAATGGATTCCTTTGTGATGGGAGAAACGTCCGCTTTTTTGTCTCCATTTTCACTTGGCTTGCAGTTAGTCATAGTTAATAGGATAGGAAACGATAGTAGTAGAAAAATCTTATTCATACCGGCTTGGTTTTAAGGTTATTTTGTTGATGTCGATTTACAAATTTGCAAAGTTATTGTTTGAATTCAAAGGGAATTTTTGTGTTATTTTGAGTGTAGAATTGGATTGATGGATAATTGGAGTGGATGCCCATTGAATCCTTTGCTTCTCGACTCCAATCATTTTAAGAGTCCAAGATTTTAAACTTTAGGGCGATAAGTAACAATTCAAAAACAAAGAACCCGACTTTCGGTCGGGTTCTTGTGATTACTACCAAATCTTTGCTCGCTTTTCTGGAGCAATATAAAGTGGATCGCTTGTACTAATTTCGAATGCCTCGTAGAATTCGGGAATGTTGAATAGGGCGCCGTTAACGCGGAATTTACCGGGCGAGTGAACATCCTCTTTTACTCTGCGCATTAACTCCTTGTCGCGGATAATCTGACGCCAAACGTTGGCGTACGCCAAAAAGAAGCGTTGGTTGGCCGTAAAACCATCAATGCTTTGTGGGGTTTCTTTGCCTTCCAACGATTTCTGGAATGCAAGGTACGAAATTGTTAAACCGCCATAGTCGGCAATATTTTCGCCAAGGGTTAGCTTCCCATCAACGTGCATGGAGTCGATAGCCACAAAGTTGCTGTACTGGTCAACAAGAACCTGGGTGCGTTGCTCAAAGTTTTCGGAATCGTCCTTGGTCCACCAATCGGTTAAAATGCCATTCTTATTAAAGTTGCGCCCCTGATCGTCGAATCCATGGGTCATTTCGTGCCCAATAACCACGCCAATGGCGCCGTAGTTCACCGCGTCGTCGGCGTTGATGTTGAAGAATGGGGGTTGAAGAATTCCTGCAGGGAATACAATCTCGTTCATGAGCGGGTTGTAGTATGCGTTCACGGTTTGAGGTGTCATGCCCCACTCCGTGCGATCTACGGGTTTTCCCAGTTTGCTCATGTTGTCGCGGAAGGAGAATTGCATGGCGCGTTTCATATTCTCGGCGTAGCTGTTGCGGTCAATTTCGAGGCTGGAGTAGTCGGTCCATTTGTCGGGGTAGCCAACTTTAACCACCATTGTTTCGAGTTTGTCAATGGCTTTCGCTTTGGTTGAGTCGCACATCCACGAAAGATTGCTAATCCGCTCCTTGAATGCGAGTTTAAGGTTGCCAATTAGGGTAACCATTTTTTCCTTAGCCACAGGGGGGAAGTTCTCCTCCACAAAGATTTGTCCAACCAGTTCGCCGATGGCAAAATTTGCGGAACTGCCAATCCGTTGCCAACGGGGGCGGTTGGTTTGGCTGCCCGATAGTTTGCGGCTGTAAAAGTTGAAGTTTTCGTTTTCGAATGCGCTCGATAGGTACTTGGCGTAGTGGCTTACCAAATTCCAGGTGAGGTAGTTTTTCCACTCATCAATGGATACCTCGGTTTGCATCTTGCTGATTTCGGTGAAGAATTTTGGGTTATCGATAACCAGCTCGGTGGGGATGGAGATGCCAAGCCTTTCGAAATATTTATTCCATTCGATTGCAGGCGATAGCATTTGAAGATCGTTGAGGGTAACTTTGTTGTAGGTTAAGTAGGGGTCGCGCTGCTCCAGGCGGGTTTGGGTTACCTTGGCCAGGCGGGTTTCGAGCTCCATTACCTGATCGGCGGCTTGGGCTGCCTGTTCGGGGCTTTGCCCAATGAGGGTGAACATGGTTGTTAGGTGTTCCTTGTAGTCGTTCCGGATTTCGATGGAGCGACTATCGTTGTTCAAGTAGTAATCGCGATCCGAAAGGCCAAGCCCTCCGCTATACACGTTCATCACAATAACCTCGGTGTTTTTTTGATCCTGCCCGGCGTATGGTACAAATAGAGGTGTAACGTATTGCTGATGCAGGGTTGCGATTCTTTCCTGTAAATCCTGAACGGACTTAATGTTGGCAATTTGTTCCAAGTCGGCTTTGATTGGTTCGAATCCCTGTTGTTCGATGGTAATGGTATCCATCCCGGAGGCGTAAAAATCGCCCACCTTTTGCCAGCTGCTTCCGAGTGGGGCATCTTTTTTTGCTGCGGCTCGCAGTAGGATGTCCTTTACGATGTGATCGTTTTCTTCGGCTAAGATATTGAATGCACCGTACACCGATTTGTCGTCGGGCATTTTTGCGTTTTTAATCCATGCACCGCTGGCGTAGGCGTTAAAATCTTCGCCGGGTTTCACGGTTAAATCCATATTCGATGTGTCGAACGCAGGTTTGCCCTTGTCCTGCTCTGCGCAATTGGTGAATGCAACTGCCGTAATAATGCAGCAGGCAAACATGTAATGCTTTCTCATCTGTTTGTAATTTGTTAAGTGGTTTATTATCAATAGTATTTAATTTGTAAATTTGCGTTTTTTTAATAGTTTAAGCCTGCGAAACTAGTCTACTTGGCTTACCGGTAGGCTGGTTCATATTTTAATCATTGCGTTTGGCGAAAGTGATGCATGGGGTTTTTATGTTGTTCGATAAAGAGTATTATTTGAGTAAATAGATGCGAGTTTGAAGCAAAGGTTTAATAAAAAAAACAGCCCTTGGGCTGTTTTTTTTATTTATGTGAGGTGGTTGATTATTCAAATAGTTTGAATGCCTCCTTAATACGACTAATGGCATCGCGTAGTTCGGCCTCGGTAATAACGAGTGGAGGCGCAAAGCGGATGATGTTTCCGTGAGTAGGTTTAGCAAGAACCCCTTTCTCGGCCATTGCCAAGCAAACATCCCAAGCTGTTTTGCCAGGTTTATTGCGGATTACAATAGCATTTAGGAGTCCTTTCCCGCGTACAAGTTCAATCATTTCGGTTTTGATAGCTTTCATCTCGTCGCGGAATATCTTACCCATTTTCTCAGCGTTTTCAGCTAGTTTCTCGTCTTTAATAACGTTAAGAGCAGCAATAGCTACTTTACAAGCAACTGGGTTACCACCGAATGTTGAACCGTGTTCACCTGGCTTAATGGTTAGCATAATCTCGTCATCGGCAAGAACGCATGATACTGGCATAACACCACCAGAAACGGCTTTACCTAGGATAAGGATATCAGGACGAACACCTTCGTGGTCGCAAGCTAGCATTTTACCAGTACGGGCAATACCTGTTTGAACCTCATCGGCAATGAAAAGCACGTTGTTTTTCTTACAAAGTTCGTATGTTTTTTTCAAGTAACCTTCGTCTGGAACAAATACACCAGCCTCGCCTTGGATTGGCTCAAGTATGAATGCTGCGGTGGTTTTACCATGTTCTTTCAAAACTTCTTCTAGCGCACTGGAATCGTTGTATGGAATACGGATAAAACCAGGTGTTAGCGGGCCGTAATTTGCGAATGAATCTGGGTCGTTGGACATGGTAATAATTGTAATAGTACGACCGTGGAAGTTCCCCTCGCAGCAAATAATTTTAACCTGATCGTTAGGTATGCCTTTCTTTACAACACCCCAACGACGTGCTAGTTTAAGGGCTGTTTCATCAGCCTCAGCACCAGTGTTCATAGGCAGCACCTTGTCGTAACCAAAATACTTTGTTACAAACTCCTCGTATTCGCCCAGAATATTGTTGTAGAAAGCCCTGGAGGTTAGTGTTAGAATCTGTGCTTGATCGGTTAATGCTTTTACAATTTTTGGGTGGCAGTGGCCTTGGTTAACGGCTGAGTATGCCGAAAGAAAATCGTAGTACTCTTTTCCATCTACGTCCCATACCTTAACGCCTTTTCCTTTTTCCAAAACCACAGGAAGTGGATGGTAGTTGTGGGCGCCGTACTTATCCTCGCGGGCAATGTAGTCGTTTGGTGTCATTTTGCTCATAGTTTTAAGGTTTTGTTTGTTATTATTTGGTTATTTGTTGGTTTCATTGAATGCAAGATTAATGTTACTTATCGAATTTTCAAAGTGCGATATGCCTTTCGTGAATATGTTAAGAAACATAATGTGGCAAATGTTTATACGTTGATATGTGAATAATTTGTGGATTGGTACCATTGGTTGTAGCGTGGTTTTTGGAATTGCTTGGTAACGTTCTAATTGGGTTATGGCTTCGAATGTAACTCTATTATTAGCAATACCTTCATTGTAGTTTGGAAATGGCTGAAAAGATTTGATCTTGTGAGTTTTATGGATTTTTGTCTGTTGTGTGTTACTGTAAAGTTTATAATAAATTGTTTTTTTTCGTCGATACTGGTTGTTTGTCGGTCGATGGTTGTTTTGTGCAGTCTTGCTGTTTGCTCCTGTTGTTGGTTGTATATTTTTACGGCTCATTGTTTTAACTTTTTAATGAACTTAAACCAAACAACCAATGAGAAACATTACAAGAAAAAATTTACTTACAATTCTATTTGCAGCGATTGTTACCACCGCTTTCGCGCAAAGTGCATCAAAAAGCCATAAGGATTACACCGTGAGCTATAGTGCTACCAAAGGTGAGCGATCCCTTAGTTTTGCCATCGATACGTTCTGCGTTAATGCGGTTACGATTAATGGTGTTAAGTATTCTACCATTGAGTTTAATCATGGGGTTAATACCAATAAAAAGGGATTTGCCGAATTGCCTATGCTTAGCGCTACGTTACAATTAAACGATCAGAATGATATTCAAGTTGAAGTGGAAGAGGGTGATTACATCGATGTAAAGTTGGAAAATCCATTACTTCCTTCGCGTGGTACCATTTACCGCCAGCAGGATCCCAAATCGATCCCATACATTATAGCCCCCGAGTCGAGGGTGAACGCATGGTATCCCGAAAGTATTGCCGAGAGCACAGAGCCTTTTATTTTTAGGGATACCCGTGGTGTGAATGTGTATGCGTATCCTTTCCGTTACAATGCTGTAACCAATACATTGCGTGTGTATCGGAATTTTAAGGTGATTGTAAAGGACGATAAAAGTAAATCGACCAATCCGCTGTTGAATAAGCCCACATATATCGATAGGGCTGTGGATGGTGTATATAAATCGTTATATATCAACTATTCGGCTGCCAAATTTTCCAATCAGATTGCTGAGTTTGGAGAGATGCTGGTGATTTACACATCGCGCGACGCATCGGCCATTCAGCCCTATATCGATTGGAAACGGCAGAAAGGCTTTAAGGTTAATACCCTTCAGGTGGCAACCGGTACCAATGTTAAATCGAATATTCAGAGCGCATACAGCAGCAATCCAAACCTACTGTATGTTCAGTTGGTGGGCGATTGGGCCGATATTAAATCGGATTTAGGAACATCCTCCAGCGCACCAACCGATCCGTACATGGGCTGTGTGGCCGGAAGCGATTACTACCCAGAGTTGATTATTGGCCGTTTCTCGGCAAACAGTGCCGCTCAGGTTACTGTTCAGGTGAATAAAGCCATTAATTACGAGAAGAATCCCGATATGAACGGAACTTGGTATAAGAAAGCGCTAGGGATTGCGTCGGGCGAAGGTTCTGGTAGCGGCGACGATGGTGAGGCCGATTATACTCACATGGATTATATTAAGAATAATAAGTTGCTGGAATATACCTATACCAACGTGGCTAGCCAGTACCAATCGAGTGCTACGGCTTCGGGTGTGGCCTCGTCGGTTAATTCGGGCGTTAGCCTTATCAACTATTGCGGTCACGGTTCCGAAACCACATTTGTTACCAGTGGGTATAGTAATACCAATATCAATGCGTCAACAAATGGAAATATGCTTCCCATTATTTTTTCGGTGGCCTGTGTTAACGGTAAGTTTCACAGAACTACCGGCGATTGCTTTGCCGAGGCTTGGCTTAAAAAGGAGAATGGGGGCGCTGTGGCAACCATCATGTCAACCATAAATCAACCCTGGCAACCTCCGATGCGTGGTCAGGATTACTTTAACGATATTCTGATTGGAGGTTACAACTATACCTCAAATCCTGGCGATGGAACCAATACTACCGCTAGCGATCAGCGCACTACCTTTGGGTCTATTACCTTTAATGGGAATGTTCTGATGCTTGCCGAGCAGTATTCCAACACCGATACCCGCGAAACATTCCAAACATGGACTATCTTTGGCGATGCCTCGTTGCAGGTTCGAACCAATACTCCTAAAGCAATTACTGTAAGTGCTGGCGATGTAACAAGTAGTACCTACAGTGTTACTGTAACCTCCAACGGTATCGCAGTGGCAAATGCTCGTGTCGCTTTATATCAGAATGGTGTTTCGTACAGCGCACTTACAAATTCGTCGGGTGTTGCATCGGTAAACCATAATTTTACTAGCGGAACAGCAATAGTTACCGTTACTGCGTACAATTATGGAACATATCAGGCTACGGTTAACGTTGGGGCTTCGCCCACCATTCCTACGACTCCTAGCGGCTTGTCCACGTCGGGTATCACAACAAGTGGGGCAAAGTTGGCTTGGAGTGCGGCTAGTGGCGCAACATCGTACGATGTTCAAATTCGGCCGCAGGGTGGGGCTTATGCAACCTATAATGTAGCAAGCACAAGCTACAGCGTAACCGGATTGGCATCAAACTCAACCTACGAGTGGAGTGTTAGGGCTAAGAATAGCTATGGAAGTAGCAGTTACTCCGCAACTCAAACTTTTACCACGCAGGGCATCGAAGGGGGCTTGCCGTTGCCTGTTTCGGAGAATTTCACAACATCATCTATTCCTGCCAATTGGACTACTCAGAATACGGGAACAAGCATTACCGAGCGGTGGTCGGTTTCGAATACCGCGAATGCTGGTGGTGCTGCTTATGAGATGAAGTGTACCTATCAGAATGTACCATCGGGAACCTCCCGCTTTATTACGCCTGCCATCAATACTGTAGGGGTAAACCAGGTTACCTTCTCGTTTAGGCACATGCTCGATGCCTATGGCTCGGGAGCAACTCTAAGGGTTCAAACCTCGAACGACAAATCTACATGGACAAATACCGATTGGTCTGTTGCTACAGGTAGTTCGAATATTAGCGCCGCAACTGTAAATGTAACCGTTACCACTAATTTGAACTCGGCAACTACCTATTTTGCCCTGGTGATTGATGGAAACCTTTATCAAATCGATTATTGGTATGTCGATAATATCTCCATTACCGGAAGTACATCCGCAATTGACCTTCCAACTGTTACAACTGCCAGCATTTCGGGTATTACTTCGAGCGGAGCTGCCAGTGGAGGAAATGTAACAGCCGATGGTGGTGCCACTGTTACCGCAAGGGGCATTTGCTACAGTACATACACCAACCCTACCATTGCAAATAGTAAGGTGGTTAGTGGATCGGGTACTGGATCGTTTGTGGCAAATATGCCTGGACTTGAGGAGAATACAACCTACTACGTGAGGGCTTATGCTACAAATAGTGCCGGGACTGCGTATGGCTCGCAGGTAAGCTTTACCACTCTTTCGGGAAGCGTATCGTATTGTACCTCTAAGGGTAGCAATGTGTCGTACGAGTGGATTGATCTTGTTCAGTTTGCTGGAATCGATAATACATCGTTGAGCGATGGTGGCTATAAGGATAATACCAGTATGGTTGGTAGCGTTGCATTGGGCGGTTCATATACCATCTATATGAGTGCCGGTTTCAAGAGTACTGCTTACACTGAGTATTGGGCTGTTTGGATTGACTATAATCAGGATGGAATTTTTGCTACAGACGAACAGGTGGTTAGCGGATCGTCGTCGAGTAGCGAAACCCTATCGGCCAGTGTTACAATTCCAACCACAGCAATTACCGGAAGTACCCGTATGCGTGTTAGTATGAAATACAATGCTGCTCAAACCGCTTGCGAAACATTTAGCTATGGTGAGGTTGAGGACTACACGGTGAGCATTGCCGACCGTCGTGCAGACGACACCTATCCTACAATTATGGCTCAGAAACTGGGTAACGAGACGAATGATATCGTTACAATTTTCCCCAATCCCGTATGCGATAGGTTAACCATTCAACTTAATGGCGTTGAGGGTGCTATCCCGATGAAGATATACGACGTTCAGGGACGAGTGGTTAAAACACAGACCATCACCACGCTATCATCCGATATTGAGGTGGGCGACCTTGGTAAAGGCATCTATATTATTTCCATTGAGGATGAGAAAGAGCCAATAAATAAAAGGTTTGTAAAATACTAGATTGATTGTATGTAAAGCGAAAAAGTCCACAGTACTGTGGACTTTTTTTTGAATTTATCTAAATAGATACAAGAACCTGTTGTTTACTTTAGTTCAAACCGGCAAAGTATGGAGTACTCTATTTTGATTTTTTCGAAATCAACATCTAGTTCTGCCTTCGATCCGTACATGCTCGATTTACCTCGAATCATTATGCTGTTGGTAGTTCTGGGGAACTGACCGAAATTGTCGAGCTCTTGGATGTATAGCGCTTTGCCGATGTTTTGATCAACCGCAATTGCCAAGAATTCGGCTTTCTGCTTGGCCGATTTAATGGCGTTTACTTTGGTCTCTTTCCTGAATTCCTCCATCTTGCTATGATCGAGTTTCTCGATAGATACGTTCGAGATGCCAATTTTTTCAAGCTCAACGAATACCCGGCTGGCGGTTTTCCCATCGGTTACCACTACTTGGTACTCCTTCGATAGGAATATGTCCTTTTTGGCCAATAGGTAAAACTTGAAGTTACTCGTAATGTCCTTGATGAATAGGTTTTTATCTACATCAATGCCGATTTCCTTCAGTTTATCTACCATTTGGGTTTCGAGCTCGGGCACCGATACTTTATTCTTTGTATCCTTTTCGTTGAGTATAACCCTAAGGTAAATCCTATCGGGCGTTATTTCCATTTCCGATTTGCCGGTTACCTCAATGTAATTCTGATCGATAAAATTCTTTTCCCCGGGTTGGCCTAGCGCAATTAACGGGATTAGAGTTGCCAATATCAAAAGAAGTTTTTTCATCTGTTTGTTGATTATTAAATTGGTTTTGAGATCCTACTTTGTTACAAATATAGTGCCTTTATTTATATACATTATTGTTGCTTATTTGCTCAGTTAGTTTATAAAATCGAGTGTCTTTGTTGTTGAGCATTTCGTATGCAATAGTTTAAAAAAGTGGTATGCTAGTGTTTTTTACAAAAAAAAAACAGGGAAGAAATGTCTTCCCTGTCCGTAGATAGCCAATTTTACATCAAATTTTGTAGGTTAATTTTAGTTGGTACGTTAGCCCTGAGCTGCGTTTCGAGAAGGGTTTGTCTTCGGCGTTGAATGAGTCGAATACCGATTCTCGGGCGCTATTTAGGATGTTATCAATTTTGATGCCAACTTGTACTTTATTATCCTTTCCAAGGTTTTTGTTGAGGTTGAAGTTGAGGCTGTGGAAGGGTTGCGTGTAAATATCGGGTCTGTCGGCTAGCCCTACGTAAAGCAGAGTGCGTCCTTGTACGTTATAGTAAAGACCGAATTCCAGATTTTTCCATATACCCCGTTCGCCACCATCGTATGCTATTCCTGCATTGATGATGTATGGAGCCTGTCCGGCCATTTCCCTGTACTTGTCGATGGATTGACCCTGTATGGCGTAGGCAACGCGCGATTCGTATTCGGTGTTACTCATTTTTATTTTCGATTGCGAAACAGTTACGTTTGTGCTGATATTGATGTTTTTGAGCGATGCGCTGATGAACTCAAGGCTTTGTCTTAGCTCAATTTCGCTTCCCAGAACCTGTCCGTCACCAACATTGCGGGGCTGGTACGCTCCCGGCATAGTGGAGAATTGCACAATTTCGATGGGGTTTTTAAAGTCTTTATAGAATGCGCCTAACGAGATGGTTTGCCCATTTTTCTGGAACAGCTCCCAGCGTAGGTCGAGGTTTGTTATATTGCTACTCCTGAGGTTTCCGTTCCAGTACTCAATGCCGGCCAGGTCGTTGGCATCGCGGAATAACCCGCCAATAAACGTTCGCCCCGATATGGGGTCGAATATCTCGGCATACGATAGCTCCTTGAACGAGGGGCGGGCAATGGTTTGTGAAAACGAGAACCGGATGTTTTGTTTCTCTGTAATGGCGTAAATAAGGTTTATGGTGGGGAAGAAGTCGAGCTTGTTTACTACCTCATCGTTGTTGAGTTGAATGGTGCCTAGCTGGTTCTCGCCGGTGTAGCGTTGAACGTATTTTTCGGCTCTAACTCCCATTATTGCTTTGAGCTTGCTGAATGGGCTAAATTCCCACGATATAAAGGTGGCCGCATTGTAGCTGTTGGCATCAAACTTATTGGTGTTTCGGGGGATAAAGGGAACCTCGTAGGTTGTTCCTTCGGTAATGGAGCCATTCATTGGCCATAGGTTTTCCGGGCTGAATATCTCATCGGGGTTGCCTGTTAGTTGAACATTCCGGATGTTTATGGCGTAGTTTAGGATGGAGTAGTTTCTGCTTTTATAGGTGTATGCGCCTCCAAACCGTAGTTTCGATTTGCTGCCGTTAAAATCGAACTCCTTGGTGGCGAGCACTGTGCTGGCAAGGTTTACTTCCTGCAGTTTGCGCCAGATTCGCTCCGGGAACCCCGATTCGGTACCTATGATGTAGTTGTTGTCCTCAATTTTGTACCGGGTAAACCGGATGTCCGGATTGTTACTTACCGACAGGGTTGGGGCTATTTTCCAGTTAACTTCCCAACTTTCGCTGAAGTGCTTCCCATTAATAAGCAGATTGGTTAACGAGCGTTGGTTGTATTCCAGGTTGTGCTGTTTTCCTCCAAAAATTGTTCCGTCGTTGGCTTTGTCGTAGTTGAATACACCGGCTTTTGATTCCCCGTTTTGTAGGTGTAGGATATTGATTCGGTACTTGGCCTTTTCGGTTTTCAGGGCAATGCCCAGTAGTCCGCTTATTAAGACATTGTTAACCCCGTAATTCCCTATTTGACTTTCGGTAGTTTCAAGTTTGCCGGTAGCATCGCCCTGTATTACTTCGTATTTGCCCTCCTCGGCGTTTTCGAAGAACTCGGTGTTGTTCTTGTATGCGAATGCAGCATTTACGCCCCAGGTTTTGTTGCCTTTGGCGTATTGGTTTCCATAGCTTATGCCGAATCCGTAGTTCATAAAGCTGTTTTGCTGTGTGGTGCCCATGGTGGGGTTAAAGTTCGATAGTATTTCCTTGTACCGTTGCGCTTTGGTTCCATTCGGATTCCCAATGACCTCGGAGAATAGGGGGATGTTTGTACATGCCGGGATGGCTCTGGTTCCATCGTCGAAGCCCAAAAAGTCGGTACTGCCCCCTTTGTATGTTAAGTATTGGTTGTTGAAGTGCATGTTGGGGTTGTAGCCCATGCTTACCGAGATATTTCCCGATTTCTCTTCCGGAAAATCTTTGGTCTCGATGTCAACTACACCGCCCGTAAAATCGGCGGGTAGCTCGGCGCTGAATGTTTTGTGAACCACAATATTGTCAATCACATTGGTGGGGAATAGATCCATTTGCAGGGTGTTCCGGTCGGGGTCGAGGCCGGGAATATCCACCCCGTTCAGGATTGTTTTGGTGTATCGGTCGCCGAGCCCCCTGACGAAAATGTACTTGCCATCCTCCACGGAAACACCTGTAATGCGTTTCATGGACGATGCGGCGTCGGTATCGCCAATTTTTCTAAAGTTTGCGGCGGATATTCCGTCCACAAGTGTACCCGATTTGTGCTTGAGGGTCATTAGCGATGCCTCGGTATTTTTTACAACACGATGAGTTACGGTAACGGCCGCAAGTTCAATTTTGGCCTCTTTTAGCTGAAGGTTATTCAGAATGGTAGCCTCGGTGGGTTTAACCTCGATATCCTTGAGCAGGATGGTTTCGTACGAAATGAATGATATTCGGAGGTTATATAAGCCCGGAGTGCAGCTTAGGCCGAATTTCCCGTCGAAATCGGTAGTGGTTCCGTTTGTTGTTCCTTCAACTAGTACCGTTACGCCCGGAAGGGTTTCGCCAGTGGTTTCGTCGAACACGGTGCCCCGGATAAACCCATTTTGCGCTATTAATGTTTGCCCGAAGAGGAATGAGATAATTACCAAAACTAATTTTAACGAATGCATACCTTTACAATGTGTTTTTGACATTTATAATTATTTAAAACCCGCAGGTTATACACCTGCGAGTTTGTGCGGTTTTGTGTTTGAGCAGGATTAAAAATCGGCCAACGCTTTTGCTGCATCGGCCCAACTCCAGCTTTTGAATTTAGTAACATCAGCACCTACAGTGTTTTGGCCAGCTGCAACGGCGGTTACGAATTCATCGCTCCCTTTTTTAAAGAAATCGGTAACGCTGGTCGATTCGGGTAGTGTAACCTGTAGGTTTGCGAATGAGCAGGTGTAGATGGTTGGTAACTCGTCAAAATCTTGACCAGCCTTAATCCCGAAGAAGTAGATATTATTCATGTCAACATTCGAATTCGGATCCAGATCAACCAACCCTTCGGCATTGCCTGCATATACCGATCCGTTTTTAATGATGTGATTTTGGATGCTTTTAGCACTACCCTCGGGGCCGTCGAGTTCAAAGCACTCGTCGCCAGGGTTGATAACTACGAAGTTATCCAATGTCCCGCTCCAAGCCTGGTCGGTATCAATGGCATCGTCGCCAGTATTCCAAACAATGGCGTTTTTTACAGTAACTGAGCCGCCAAACCATTCAATACCGTCGTCTTGGTTCGATACAATTTCGATGTTTTCGATTACAGTACCCGATCCAACACCGCCAAGGGTTAATCCGTTAATCTCATTGCCCTCGCCAATGTTTGCTCCACCGTGACGGATGGATACGAACTTAATAACACCCGAGTTGTCGGTGGCGTTGCTGCCTCCGTAAAGTCCGTTCTGATCCGATGCAGGAATACCCTCTATTTGCATAGATGTGCTTTCGGCAGATATTGGGGCATTGCCAAGTATCAGGAGTCCACCCCATAATCCGTTGAGCGAGGGATCTAAGTTTGGGCTGGCAATTTGGCCTGGTTCAATCTCGTCGGCCACCGAGGTGAAAATGATGGGCTGGGTTGCGGTACCCTCGGCCATAATCTTTGCACCACGGGCAATTATCAGTGCCGTTGCGTTTGAGCCTGTTCCTGCTTGACCTTTTACAATCACACCGGGTTGAATGGTTAGTGTAATTCCGGAAACAACTGCAACCCTACTGCCCAGAATGTAAACCTTTCCGGTTTCCCATGTGGTGTTTTGGGTGATGTTGCCTGTAATGATTTCCTCATTACTTTTGTTTTCGTTGTTGTTGTCATCGTCTTTTTCACATGCTGCGAAAAATGCCATCGAAGCTAAAAGTGCAAGCATTAAAATCCTTTTCATACGTGTTGTTTTTGGTTAAAATTTCTGATACAAAGAAACCGAATACCCCGCCAAAACCTTTTAAACTATTTTTACCATAATGTTAAGTTTCTGTTATACCGGATTGTAATGTTTTTGTGTTTCAAATATCATATAAACAGTGTTTTATGTGTTTTTTAAATGGTTGCCTTGTATGTTTTTAATGTTAAATAGTTGGTGCAATAATCGATATGGAGCTATGTTTTGGCTCTTTGTTTGTGAGCGGTTGATAGTGCTGAATTGGCGTTTTGCTAATATTAAGTAATGCCAGCGGCATCAAGTATTAATAGAAGTTCATTGTGGATAGGCATTGTTCAACTCCAGCGGGAGTCGAATCTCTGGATATGCTTACTCCCATAAAAATTCAAACCCTCTGGGTTTGTAGCCATCCCCAGATTATTGCTTATTAGTCGAATTCAATAACTGTATTTGTTTGCCAGGGATCTTTTTATTGTTAGGTTTTCAGCATACTAAATAGTTTTTGCCGATAATTAGTCTTTGTTCAACTAAATAGACTTTCTGTTGTTTTAATAGGTAAACGTAAAAATCAAATACAATGAGTATCATTAGTCCAATATTAAATCGCCGTAGCACGGTGGCGTTTAGTCCCGATTTAATTTCGAGGGAGAGCGTAGAGCTTGTGCTTGCTGCGGCAACATTGGCGCCATCGGCATATAATGAGCAACCTTGGCGTTTTTATGTGGTTATGAGGCAGCACGAGGCTGCATTCGGGAATCTTTTATCCTATTTGGCCGAGCCGAATAAGGAGTGGGCTCAGAATGCCTCAACTTTGGTTGTTACAGCCAGTGAGCGTGTTTTATCTGCGAGTGGAGAGGATAATTACTACGCATTACACGATTTGGGCATGGCCACTGCCTTGATGTTGGTGCAGGCTCAATCCATGGGGTGGGTTAGCCATGTAATGGGAGGTTTTAGCGTTGATGCGCTTAGGGGGGGCTTGGGTATTCCCGAATCGCAAATTGTTGGTTCCGTAATTGCTCTCGGTGTGCCGGGGGATGTGGATGCGCTCCCTGCAAAACTAAAGGCGAGAGCCTTGTCGGATAGGCAGCGCAAAGCGTTGGATGCGGTTGCATCCTTTGTGTAAGGATGTAATGCCAGAGGGGATATATTTGCGGTGTTATTGCGTCGCTAAAATTTGTAGAATAAAAAAACGGGTGAAGAGGTTCACCCGTTTTTCATTAAATATCATTTGCTTTCTTTAAACTCAGCATCTTAATAATCCAGCGTGGTATTGGCTTGTGCGGGTCGCGTTTATCCATATTAAGTTGAATTCCTAACGGCTTAACCAGCGGAACTCGGTGTGCTTCTACAAACTCAATTAACGTGCCATCCGGATCCTCAATGTAGGTGAAGTGGCCGGCCGCTTCGCCCATGTCGAAACTGCCTTTATCGTTATGCTTAACGTTGGAGTTCACTGTGAATGGGAAACCCTGCGAGTTGCAAACTTTTTCGAGGGCATCCATGTTCTTCATGTCGAAGCAGAGGTGGATGAAACCCAGGTCGCCCCAGAACCGGTTCTTGAATATCTTGCTCGGGATTCTATCGGTGCACTGAACCAACTCAATGAACGAGGGGCCGAAGAACTCGGCAAATCCTCCGCTGCGGGGTTGCGAGTGGGTTAGTAGCACCCTACGAAAATTCCCGTCGCCACCGGGTAGGGTGGTCAAATCGTCGAACTTCCCGGTTTTGTCGCAAACAACTTTGTCGTAACCCAGTATTGTCTGGTAAACCCTTAGCGAGTCCTCAATTTTACTAACCCCAACAAGGGCACCGCCCATTCCGGAGGTTACCCGTTTCTTGTTCACAAACACCGAGGTGTCCTCGTAAATATCGAAATAGTTTCCGAAAGGATCCTTGATGAAAAAATGGTTATTGCCATTGCAATCCCTATTGGGCTGGCTTGCCACTTCAACCCCTTTGGCTTTAAAATACTCGTAAGCTTTTTGTACATTGGGGCTTTTTAACTTGGCGGCAAAAATTCCGTAATCGCCAATTTGAACATGGATTTCGGGCATTTGTGGGGTTCGGCCTTTGTACTGCCAAATTTCCATTCCGCCACCTCCCTGCATATTAAGTGCTAGGGCGGCATGGCGTTGTTGTGGCTCGCCGCCGGTATATGGGAGCATTAGCTCGGCCACTGTATTGTCCTCGAAAATTCGGATGTCGAATCCTAGATACTCCTTGTACCATTTCCAGGCGGTTTTTAGGTTGCTTACTCCAATTCCAACCTGCTGAATTCCGTATATTATTTTCTCCATAAACTGAACTGTTATGTTTTACTGATTTTATGTACAATTCTGAAAAATATAGATGGGAACAGCCTTTTTATGTGAACCGATAGTAGTTCGCCTTTCCCGATTAGGATTTCGGGTTTCTGTTTCCGGATGGCTTTGATGTACTGTTGGGCGCATTTGGTGGCGTCGAGTCCATTTTGCTGCCCTTGATCCATTTTGCCATGGGCATTCCCGTTTTGGTCGATGGCGTGGAGCGATATGTTGGTGCGTATCCGCCCGGGGTAGGCGATGGTTACCGATACGTTGTGTGGTAGCATCTCAATGCGGAGCGTTTCGAAGAATCCCTGAATGGCATGTTTCGCTGCGGCATAGGCCGAGCGTAGCGGGAATCCAAACTTACCCGAAATGCTGCTGGTTGCAGCAATGTAGCCTTCCCCGGCTGCTACCATTCCCGGTAAAACCGATTTGGTTAGGATAACGTACGAGAAGTAGTCGATCTCCATCAGCTTTCGGTCAATTTCGATTGGTGTATCTATTACCAGCGAGCGTTGGCTTATCCCTCCGTTGTTTATTAGCAGGTAGATGGTGCCGTATTTCGCGATGGTGTTGTCGGCTATTCGTTTAACCTCTTCGGGGTTGGATAGGTCAATGGGAATTTCAACGCAAAAACCGGTGTGGCCTTTGCAGGCTTGGGCAACATCGTGGAGCTCTGTCGGGTTGTTGGACGAAATAATCAGCTTGGCTCCTTCTTTTGCCAGCTCCATGGCAATTTCCTTCCCTATGCCCGACGATGCGCCGGTAATCCAAACCAACCGATCCTTAAAACTCACCATAACTCTTGAATTTTGATGATAATTAATTCGAAAAATAATTAGACTCCAAAAGTAAGATTTTTTATGGAACAGTAGTGTCCATTATTCTATATATGGTGGCGAGATTTTTTTATTTGGATTTTTGGGAGGCGTTGTTTTATGCTTGTTGTGCAGCGATTACTCTGAATGTGTATCATGCTTGCAAGTCGGAGAGTTCGTGTAGTTAACTGTGGTATCGATGCATTGCCTTTATTTTAATGGCTCCGGGTTAAAATAAAAAAGTTCCGGGTTTACGCCCGGAACCTATGCGTGGTATGGGTTTGTTGCTAGTACTCTTTTTGCGATACTTTCTCGCCTTGCTCGTTGTAGATAATCCATAGCCCCGATTTTTTCCCGTTGGTATAGGTCATGTCGTAGCGTAGGTTTCCCGCGTCGTCCCATATTTTCCATTGCCCATGTTTTTGGCCATTCAGGAAGTGGGCTTCCGATATTTTGCGGCCATCGGCGTTCCATGTTTCCCATTTCCCGTTTTTGATACCTTTGGCGTATTGCCGTGTTTCGTTCAGCTTGCCAGTTTCCAAATATATTTTTACTTCACCGTTAAGGAGGCCTTCGGCGATGGGGAGTTCCGATTTGATGGTGCTGTTGCTATACCATGTTTGATGGAGCCCGGTGAACAGCGCTCCGGTTTGGGTGTAGTACTTTCCGTTATTCTCAATAATTGAATCCTGCGAATAGCCGAAAAATGGAATGAGTAAAACCGAAAGCGTAATAATTATTTGTCTCATATATTCTTGATTTTGTAATGCTTCTGTGCTTTAATCGCAATTCGAAGTGTTATACGAATGTTTGATGTTATGGTTGTATGCAACGCCTCGCAATGTATAAAAAAGCCAGATGCAGACATCTGGCTTACTACAATGTAGGCCGCGCTTTTAGTCCTCTATGGGGTTGAGTTCCAGTTTAATATTTGAGGTTTCGGTGGAGCTAACCTGTATGTTCTCGGGCGTGTACGATATCAGTTTCGCGTTGAGGTTTATAGTTGTACTGTTTTTAACCACTGCGCTGAAATTCCCTTCAAAATCGGTGTAGGCAATTGTTTCGGAGTCAATTTTTACAGCTACGCCGGCTAGGGCTTCGCCAGTTTGTTTGTCAACCACCTGACCTTTAATGGTTCGCATGGAGGCCGAGTTAGAACTATTTGTCGGGTTGTTGTTGCCATCGTTGTTGGCATTGGCGTTTATTGCTACTACTGCAAGAAATAGTACTAGGAGTTTTCCAATTGTTTTCATGATTGTTTAATGTTTTTTACAATGCAAATATAGATTTCGAATATTTAGTGAGTATTACCCAAAAATGATGTTAATGTTAAGTTTGAGCTAATCGGTGTTTAACGCTGGTTGTATTGGGTGTTGGGGAGGTTCTAGTTCGTTTATTTTATCTAGTAAACATCTTTTTTTTGATTTGGCGTTGAACAAATTTACGTTATTTGCATTTATACCGAGAATTGTCGTGTTATTTTAGCATTAAGCACCTCCTCCGAAATGATTAACATTTTGTTAGCTTTAAAAAGAATTTGAATAAATACCTTTGTCGTATTATTTAACAATTACAGTATGGATCTATCTATGGTTCGCATTCTAGTGGTTGACGATGAGCCCGACATTGTAGAGTTCTTGAGTTACAACCTTAAAAAGGAAGGTTTTTCGGTGATGACTGCATCAACCGGTCGGCAGGCTATTGAAAGTGCCGTTTCTTTTAATCCGCACTTAATTCTGCTCGATGTGATGATGCCCGAGATGGATGGGATTGAAACCTGCGAGGAGCTGCGTGCAAATTCACAGACAAAGAATATTCTGATCGCATTCTTAACTGCCCGTAGCGAGGATTATAGCCAAATTGCCGGATTCGATGCTGGTGGCGATGATTATATTTCCAAACCCATAAAGCCGAAGGTGTTGATTAGCCGTATTAAGGCTTTGCTAAAGCGGGTGGGAGAGTTTGGTGGGGTTGCTAAACTTGATAGCGGGATACCCTCCGAGGGTCTTGTTATTGACAAGGAGCGCTACGTGGTGTATTTGAATGGTGCCGAGATTATGCTCCCCAAAAAGGAGTTCGAGTTGTTGGCCCTGTTGCATAGTAAACCGCAAAAGGTTTTTACACGCGACGAGATTTACCAAGCCATTTGGGGCGACGAGATCGTGGTGGGCGATAGAACCATCGATGTGCATATTCGTAAGCTCCGCGAGAAACTGGGTGAGGAGTACATTCGTACTGTTAAGGGTGTTGGCTATAAGTTTATGAACTAATGGCTGCGCAATGCTCGCCTATTCAATAGTTGAGAGGTTTTTGAATTGGTGATTAATTGTGGTTTGTATGTTGCTATGCATTCTCTATTTTGGATATTGGGCTTGATGTTGTAACTATTTTGTATTAGGGCTGTTTATTTGGCAAGTATATGTTCACCTTCTGGATTAATTCGTCCTTTTTTATGGGTTTTGCAATATAATCGTCGAATCCCATTTCCAGCAGGTGTTGCTTTTCTGACTCTAGGGCATAGGCCGTTTGTGCTATTATGGGAAGGCTGGCATTATGCCGTTTTATCTCCCTCATGGCGCTAACGCCATCTACTTTGGGCATTTTTATATCCATCAGTACGATGTCAATTTTTATATTGCTCAAGCAATACTCAATTGCTTCTTGCCCGTTTTGTGCATGTATTATATTGAAATTCATTTTGTGGAAGTAAGCCTCGATGAGTCGAAAGTTAAACAGTTCATCTTCGACAACCAGTATGGTGTACCGAGTATCCGAGGGGGGGCTGAATGAGTGTGGGGGGGCGGGTTTCTTTTCGATTTCCTGTAGAGGTATGGTTAGTTGAAAGTTCGATCCAACGGCCAGCTCCGATTCCACGCTGATGGTTCCGCCAAGCATCTCGGTGAAAGCTTTGCAAATGGATAGCCCCAAACCCGTTCCCCCGAATGTTCTGTTCAGCGACGATTCAACCTGTCTGAACCGTTCAAATATTATTTCCTGAAAGTTTTTGGCAATCCCTATCCCGGTGTCTTTCACATAGAACTTAATCTGTTTCTTGTTGATTGTATATCCGAATTCAACCTTGCCCTTTTCTGTGAATTTTATGGCATTGTTGATAAGGTTGTTGAGTATTTGGGTTAGCTTTGTTTCGTCGGTTTGCACTATGTATGCAGCGTAGGAACTGCCTTTTTGTGCGGTCAATTCCAACGATTTTGAATCGGCCTGCGATTTGAACGATGCGTATAAATTGTCGATAATTGCATTAATATCGGTTGGTTTAAGCACCACCGTTTCTTGTCCTGTTTGGATACGGGCTACTGTGAGAATGTCGTTTACGATGGATAAAAGCTGGTTGCTACTGTCGAGTATTATCGAAACGTATTCCTTTTGCTCGTTGGTTTGTTGTTTATCCAAGTTCAGAAGTTCTGAGAATCCCACAATGGCATTCAGCGGGGTTCTTATTTCGTGCGAAAGGTTTTGCAGAAAGGCTTCTTTGAGCTTGTCGGATCGTAGGGCTCTGTCGCGAGCTTCAATAAGTTCGCGCTCCATTTGTTTACGCTTGGTAATATCCTCTTTTATTGCCACAAAGTGAGTGGTTTCGCCTTTGTCGTTTTTTAGGGGCGATATGTAGATGTATTCCCAAAATACAGATCCATCCTTACGTAAACTCTGGCTTTCGCCCTTCCACCCCTCGTCGGAGGTGTTGATGGTGTTGAGCGATTTGTAGTACTCATCCTTAATGTATGGAGGAACCAGTATCTCAACATTTTTACCGATTATTTCGTTGGCGGTGTATCCGGTTACCTCCGTGAATTTTTTGTTAACATACTCAATGGTGTTCTCTCTATCGCATATCACAATGTGCACGGGGCTTTGTTCAACAGCCTTTGAGAGTTGGCGGTTTTTTTCCTCGGCTCGGGTGGTGTTAATGCGTTCCTCCTTTAGCAGAAGGGCGCTACGGATGGCCAGTGGGAGGCGGAATAGCCTGTCCTTAACCACATAGTCCCATGCGCCGGCCTTAATGGTTCCAGCAGCAGTCTCTTCGTCTATAGCTCCGGTTACGAATATGAATGGGGTTAGTGGGTGGATTTTTCGGAGGTCGTTTAGCGCTTCAATGCCGTTGTATTGCGGAAGGTTGTAGTCGCTCAGCACAATGTCCGGCGATGTGGCGGAAATTGCATCCAAGTATGCTTGTTTACTGAAAACCCACTGTACATTGCAGCGGTATTCCTCCAGCAGGTGTAGTTGGGCTTTGTTGAGCTCAGCATCCATGGGGTCGTCCTCGAGCATGAGGATGTTGAGATCGGTTTGGTTCATTTGCTTGGCGATGTGTTAAGGATTGCCCAAAAGTAACCGATGCCTTTAATCGCCTTCACAAATTCGGGGAAATCGATGGGCTTTATAACGTAGCCGTTGGCGCCCAGCTGGTAGCTGCGGAGTATGTCCATTTCCATTTGCGAGGAGGTGAGCATTACTACCGGTAGGCTGGCGTACTCCTCCGATTGCCGTATTAGTTTTAAAACCTCAATGCCATTAAGTTTTGGCATTTTTATGTCGAGCAGTACGAATGATGGGGCGCATCGTTCCCTATCGGCATATTTGCCGCGGTAGAAGAGGTAGTCGAGCGCCTCTTCTCCATCTCGCACAATATCAATCTGATTAACCATGTTAATCTCTTTGAACGCGGCTAGGGTTAGCTCAATATCGTCGGAGCTGTCCTCGGCGTATAGTATTCGTGCTAGTTTTTCCATGGCAAAAACTATTTAGGTAAAGATATGAAAAAAATTGCGCCTTCGTTTACTTTTCCTTCGGCTTTAATTGTGCCGCCATGTTTTATAATAATCTGTTTTACATTGGCAAGCCCAATTCCCGTGCCCTCAAACTCATCGGAGGAGTGTAGGCGTTGGAATACCCCGAATAGTTTGTCGATGTAGGCCATGTCGAACCCAACGCCATTGTCTTTAATGAATATTTCGGAACTTTTTGGCGTGTTGTGCAATGTGCCTATGGCGATTATCGCTTTGGGCTTGGTGGATGTGTATTTGATGGCGTTCGAGAGTAGGTTGGCAAAGGCTAAGTAGAGTAAGCTCTTGTCGCCTCGAACCCGGGGTAACGGCTGTATGTTCCATTCGATTGTGCGGTTGCTGATATCGGGTTTGAATTGTTCAATAATTTCGAGGATAAGTGCATTCATATCCACATCCGATTCAACCAACTCGCGGCGTCCCAAGCGCGAGAACGATAGCAGGTCGTCAATCATTTTTGACATTCGTCGCGAGGCCGTGTTGATTTTTTCGAAGTAGTTGTTGATGCTTTCCGTTGGTGTTTCGATGTTGGAGTATAGCAGGCGGACAAATCCATCAACGTGCCTGAGGGGAGCTCGTAAATCGTGCGATACGCTGTAGGCAAATGCTTCCAGATCCTTGTTGGCTTTCTCGAGTTGGAATGTTCGTTGTACAACCCGTTCCTCCAGTTCGGCGTTTATCCGCTTAATCTGCTGCTCGGCCTGTTTGCGCTCGGTGATGTCCAGCACGGTGTAAATGAATCCTTTCGATAAATCGTTGGGGGCTATGGCGATGTAGTTGAGCAGTATGTTTATGATTCGGCCATCCTTTCTGCGCCAAACGGTTTCGAACGATTCGAGTCCAGTTTCCTTGATGTCGGGGATTGGCACTTCCCCGGTGAGTATGAAATCGTCGTTGGAGGTGTAAAGCATTCGGATGCTTTGCCCAATTATATCATTTGGGGAGTAGCCGGTTATGGTGTAAAACGCATCGTTACACTCCTGGAATATGTGGTCGGTTATTAACGCAATACCCACGGGAGCTGCGGTGAAGATGCTTCGGATTTTAGCCTCCTCCTCTTGTAGTTTGGCCTCGTTTTTTTTCCGTTCGGTGATGTCCTGTACAATGCCGAATGCACGGTGGGTTTGGTTGTTACTGTCGAGCGATATGGCTCCAACTACAAGGATGTTGCGCTGTTCTCCATCTTTTAGAATAATTCGGCATTCGTAGTTTTCGAACTTTTTGTTGATAAACGATTTTTGAACGTGATTTTTTACGAATTCCCTTTCGTCGGGGTGAATCATTGCCAGGTATGTTGCGATGTTGGGGGCAATTTCTTCTTTGCCGAATCCGAAGATGTTGAGCGTTTCATCGCTCCACTCCAGTCGTTCCTCCTTGTAGAAGTATTCCCAGTTTCCAATATGGGCTATACGTTGCGATTCGTGGAGTAGCGTTTGGTTTTTTTGTAGTGTTTCTTCAGCTTTTTTACGGGCTGTTACATCGCGGAATAGCCAAACCCTACCTTTTATAGGGCTTCCCTCCATAAGTGGGAATAGGTAGTGTTCCACAATGCGTCCATCGGTTAATAGTAGGGTGTCGCTGGTGGTGGTTTCCTTTTCGAATATTTTGCTTGTATGGCGAATGAAACTATCGGGGTTTACTAGTTTTTTCTTGATTTGTCGGAGCAGGGCTTGCCGGTTGTGGTGGATTAGTATTTCGGGAGCGATGTCGAATATTTGCCCAAATTGGGAGTTCCAGTGCGTGGCTTTTCCCTCCGATGTTACCACCAGTATTCCATCCTGGATGGATTCCATGGTGGCTTTGAGAATTGCCTCATTTTTCTTAAGGGCTGCTTCTGCTTTTTTTCGTTCGTCAATATTTCTGGCCGAAGCAATTACTCTATTAATTCCGCTAATGTTACTACGTGTAAGGTTTACCTCGATCCATTGGAGTTCCTTTGTTCTAAAGTGCCGGATGAGCCACTCAAAGGTTTGGGGGCCTACCTCGTTGGCAAGTCGTAACTTTTCCTGGGCGTTTTTGAGGGTGTATGGTGGAATGTTGGTTATGAACGATTGGGTGCCGAGCTTTAGTACCTCTTCTTTCGATGAGTAGCCATATATTTTGAGCATGGCCTCGTTAACGTCCACTACCCGTCCGGAGGGGATTTCGTGGATAAACATTGCCTCGCTTGAGGCATTAAATACATCGCGGTAGTTGCGTTCGCTTTCGCGGAGTGCTTCCTCTGTCTTTTTTTTGTCGGTTATATCCTGTACAATTGACAGTATTTTGTATGCCTTGTTGTTTGTGTCGCGTTCAATGTCCAGAATCTGTCTAACATATCGTTGGGGTGAGCCATCGGCTGGGTTGATGGCAAATTCGATGTCGAATTTTTTTTCTTGCTCAAGTAGCTCGTAGTACCTTTCCCTGAATAAATCGAAGTTAACTATGCAGTTCATTACCCTATCAAAGGCAATAACGCCCTCTTCGGGCGGGAAGCCGTATATTTTCATGGCTTCGGACGAGGCCCATATTTCGGGACTGTCTATTATTTGTTCGGTGTATCCAATATGTCCAACAATTTGGGCCTTTTTTAGGCGCTGTTCATTCACTTTTAATTTTTCCTCGGCTTGTTTGCGGTTGCTAATGTCGTGTACAACAAATAGTAAGCATTCCTCATGGTTTATGGTGATTTTATTGCAGGAGAACAGGCATGTAAGTACTTTTCCACTTTTAGTCCGCATATCAAACTCATAGTTTTTAATTTCTCCCCTTTCTTTGAGTAGTTTCAGCATGGTGAGCCTGTCGTTGTAGTTGGCCCACCAGCCCAGCTCCTTGGTTGTACGGCCAATGTACTCGTCGCGGGTAAAGCCCGTTAGGTTGGTCAGCTCTGAGTTGCCGTCAATAACAGTCCCGTCGGCAATGCGTGTAATCCCAATCATGTCGGGCGAAAGGTTGAATGTGTTGATGAATTTTTGTTCTGAGGCTTTAAGTTCGTTTTCGGCTTTAATTTTTTCCGATACGTTGGTAAAAATGGTGTATAGGTTGTGGTCTATTAGTGTGAAAACAATTTCAATATCCAGAATCTGCTTATCCTTGGCCTGGATTTGGTATATTCGGGCTGGGCTGAATATTGCTTTGCCCAGCACGATTTCGGTAATGTCTTGATTCCACGTTTTAAGGCATTGTTGGCGATACTCCGGATTGGGGTAGCCTAGCTCTGTCCATTTTTCGATGTTGGGGATATCTTTCAGCGTGTAGCCAAAGTAGTGGTTAAAGGCTGGGTTTACGTAGAGAATGGTTCCCGAAAGGTTGCTTATCCCTATGCCAATAGGCAGGTTTTCCACAATGCGCTGAAAGCGTAACTCGCTGTCGAGGAATGCTTGTTCAATATTTTTCAGTTCGGTTATGTTGTTAACTATGGCGATTATGTATTGCTGTGTATTGTGGGTAATTGGTGTGGCCGAGAAGTAGCAGTTAAGCAGTGTGCCGTTTTTTGCCCGAAGAGTAACCTCCTTGTCGCGGATCAATCCCTTTTTTGTTAATTCAGCCATGATGGATTCGCGTTCCTTTGGGTTTGGCCAGATACCCAGCGCTATTGTCGATTGGTTAAGGTACTCCTCCTCGCTGTAGCCGAGTAACTCCGTAAATACTGGATTGGCCATTATTATGGTACCATCCTTCTGGCTGGTAACAGCAATTAATTGGGGGCTAAGGTTGAATATGCTGGAGAAAAGTTGCTCTTTCATAGTTAATCGCTCTATGGTTGGGTAACTTAATCTACTCTGGGGATGCCGTTCTATTCCCGAAAATAGTGGCAATAAGTTACGAATAATTTTTTGTGATGCGATTCTCCGGGGGCAATATTTCGTGGATTATTCTTTTCGTATGGGGAATAACGATTAGAATATATTGGATCTGATGTGGTTAAATAAAAAAGGGAAGAACCCGTGTTCTTCCCTTTTGGGTATGGTAAATGTTGATTAATCAACATTGTTGAGTATGAAATCGCGCTGTGCTTTTAGTAGGTTAACAGTGTGTAGCATGATGTTTTTGATTTCGTTCAGCAACCCGAGGTAGAGCACGCTGTTACGGGTTCCTGTTTCGTTTTGCTTTATCCGTTTAACCTGTTTTTTACGGGCGGTGTTCACAATCTCCAGTATTTCCTGTTGTTTCTTGATGGTATCCATTACCCCAGAATAATCGTTTTCTTTAACCATCCGCATTATATCGTCGAAGAATTCCGAGATATTTTCCGAGATTTCCTTTAGCTCTGCAGCCTGAGTTTTTATTAGGCCTTTGTGCTGGTTCTCGATATGCAGTAGGCTTGGCCCCGAAACGAATGTTAGGGAGTGTGCTATTTCGCGTAGATAGTCGATAACCTGAATGTAGTAGTGTCCCGTTTCAATTGAGTCGGCCTCCAGCTGTTTGAGAACAGAGTACGCATTGTACTTCAGTTTTTTTGCCTCGGCGTTAAGTTCCTCAACGTCTTGGTTAACCTGTTTAAGGGTTTTCCGATCCTCGTTGGTTAACCCCTCTATGGTTTTTGTGAAGGTTTTAAGTACATCCTTTAGCGATTTGCTAACCTCGTTGGTGCATTTCCTTACTATGCCATCATCGGTGGAGATGGTTTCGTTATCGGCCTTTGCTGCATTTGTTTTTTTCTTATGCATTAGGTTCGATTTAATGAGAAGGGCAACCGCTATTGCCAGAATAATGATAAATGCAGGTATTTTTCCGTAGAATAGAGCCGCGGCAATTGCGAAGGCCAAGGTGAATGCTATGAATGCGGTGAAGAACCAGCCCCCAATAACCGTGAGTACTCCGGTAATGCGGTAAACTGCGCTTTCGCGTCCCCAGGCCTTATCGCTTAGCGATGTTCCCATGGCCACCATAAATGTAACGTATGTTGTGGACAATGGCAGCTTTAACGATGTTGCCGAGCTAATCAGAATACTGGCCACCACTAGGTTTACCGATGCCCGGATTAGGTCGAATGCCGGAGCATTATTTTGATCCTTATATTTGGGCGCCTTGCTGGTATCAAAGCGTTTTTCGACAAATGAACTTACAGCCCGCGGCATAAAACGATTGGCGTTGCTACTAAAATTACGAACTATGCGAACCACCGTTCTGGAAAATTGGGTGCTTCCGAAGCGTTCCATTCCGGAGTCCTGCCGGGCCAATCCTACCTCGGTTTCAGTAACAGAACGCGACTTGCGCGATGTCCAAAGGGTGATAACCATAACAAGGCCAGCGATGAATAGGTACAGGAAGTTTGTTGTAACAGGGCCTGCCAAGTCGGTCATCAGGAGTTGATCCGGTGCTATGCCCGGGTTGGCCAAATGCACCTGAAACGATTTTAACCCGGCCATCGAAACCCCGATGAAGTTAACCAGGTCGTTGCCTGCAAACGATAGGGCTAGCGCAAAGGTACCCATTAGCACAATAAATCGCAGGATATTAAGTTTGAATACCGATATGAGTATCTGAAAAATTGCCCCCCAAATTAAGAAGCTGTATAGTAGTATTCGTAGCGTGTGCTCCTGTATGTAGCTCATAACGCCATCACTGAATAGCGATGAGCCCTGTACGCCTTTCATCACTATAAAATATGTGATGGCGGTGAGGGCTATTCCACCCCAGATGCTTCCCACATAGTTGATGCTCTTTTTGTAGTTGAATGTGAATAGGAAACGGGCAATGTACTGTACAACCATCCCGGTAATAAAGGCAACTACCACCGAAACGAGGATCCCCGATATTATGGCTAGCGCTTTTCCACTATTGATGTAGTTTCCAATGTTCGAGAGCGATTCGTCGTTCCCAAGTATTTTAAAGATGGATACTGCAACACCAGCCCCTAGTAACTCGAATACCAGTGAAACTGTGGTTGAGGTTGGCATTCCGAACGTGTTGAAGAAGTCGAGCACAATTACATCGGTGAGCATTACGGCCAGGAATATTACCATAATCTCGCTCATGTAAAAGTTTTGAGGGTAAAAAACTCCCTTGCGGGCAACCTCCATCATTCCACTGGAGAAAAACGATCCAATGAGTACGCCCAGTGAGGCTACTAGAAGAATCCAGTGCCGTGGAGCCACTTTTGAGCCTATCGATGAGTTAAGAAAATTTACTGCATCGTTGGCTACTCCCACCACTAAATCCGATAATGCCAGAAGGATTAGAACAATAACTGCTACTAGGTAAAAGGTATCCATATTATTTCGTTTTAATTTGCCGCAAAATTATGTTTTCGTTAATGTTAATTCTAGCAAGCTAAGTTATGTTATCCTTAACCTAATGTTAAGATAATGTTAAGCGGAGGGTGTTGGTAATCTGAACTGTTTTAATGGGTTGATGTTGAGTGTTGTAGGTGTGTGGCGTTTTTGAGGGGTGTTTTGTTTATGAAGGATATTAGGTTTAGGGCTTAACCATACGTGTGTATCGCTGTGCAAAACAATCCCGATGCGGTGTAGTGGTGATACTATTGGGTTTCGCATAGCTTTGGTTTTTATATCGATTCTTTACTCTCAATTACTTTTAGAAGATCCTTTTTGCGGATAGCCACTGGAATAGAGAATCCATCGGTTGTCCTGATCGTCGGTGCCGGGTAGCGTATTACTTTTACAATATGTATCGGGTTAATCAAGTGCGATTGGTGGCACCGAATAAATCCGCAATCGGACAGCAAATCCTCGTACTCCTTCAGGGTTCGGGATACTCGAATTGGGGCAGTGTCAGTAAAAATAAACTCAGTGGTATTGTTATGCGATTCGCACCGGATGATAGAGTCGGTTTCCACTATATGAATGCCTACCACAGTTTTTAAAACTAGTTTTTTGTTTTTCGCCTCCGGTTTCGTTGAGTTCGATATTAGCGCGTCAAACTTGGCCTTGGTTTCCGATTGGTTGTACGAAATCGATATTTTTTCCACTGCGGTTATTAGATCAGTGGGGTCTATTGGTTTCAATAGGTAATCCACTGCGCTGTACTTGAATGCTTTTACAGCATAATCCTGATATGCGGTTACGATAATTAGCTGAAATGTGATGGGGTTAAACCGGCGGAGTAGGTCGAACCCGTTGCCATCGTTCATTTGCATATCCAAAAAAACCACGTCGGGATTGAGCTTGCAGATGCAGCTGTACCCCGATGCTACCCCATCAGCTTCGCCAACAATGCTGATATTCGGGCAGTAGATGGTTAGCATCTGCTTTAGCGTTTCGCGAACTTTGTTTTCGTCGTCAATTACTATTGCGGTGAGCATGGTTGTAGGGGTATTTGGAATTTAACGAGTGTTCCGTGTTTCGAACTGTCGGTTAGGCCTAAATCGGTTATGCTCATGTCGATGGTAAATCCTTTCGATTTTCTGATTTTCCGAATTCGTTCGCGGGTTATCTCAGTGGCTAACGATTGGTGGGTTTTGCCTGCCTGTATTTGCATCTGGCGCGATTTTTCAATACCAATACCATTGTCTTCAACCTCAATGGTTAGTGTTTTGCCATGGTCGGGGATAAAACGTATGCTTAGCACTCCCTTGCTGGAGTTGTGCAAAAAACCATGCTCAATTGCATTCTCGATGAATGGCTGCGTGAGCATAGGCGGTATTTGGGCTGAGTTTATCTCGGCCTGGTTTTCCACCTCAATGTGGTATTCAAAGCGTTCCTCAAATCGTAGCGATTGTAGCTCTAAATAATAGCGGAGCGTGTTTACTTCGCGCTCCACCGTGTTGAATTCTATTCGGGAGTTTTCAAGAACAAGCCGGATTAACTTTGCAAAGCTGGCCAGGTATTTGCTCGCTAGGTGAGCCTCGTTCCGGAATATGTAGCTTTGTATGGCGGTTAGTGAATTAAATACGAAGTGTGGATTCATTTGCGAGAGCAGGAGTTGCTGTTCAACCTGTAAGTTGCGGCGGGTTATTGATCGGTTTTTGATGTAGAGGTAAATAGTAATGCCTACAAATGTGGTAAGCAGTATTGTAACCGCAGCAAAACAGATGTAGATTAAAGGTGTGTGCATTACTATGCAGTTAAGGTTAAAGTGATAAGGCAAATGTAGTTTGATGTACAAATTTATCAAAATAATTATGCCAATTGTACTAAAAAAAGAAAGAACCCCTTTGCGAGGGGCTCTTTCTTTATGGATTTTTTTTGATTAGCGGTTCTTTTCGCTATACTCGCGGCCGGCTCTTAGCGCCTTAAGGTTGAGTTCAACCACGTCGTCGCCCTTTTTGCCGAAGAGCTGCCTGATTCCCTCCTCAATTCTCTCGAATGGAATATCGAGGAATAGCGATGCGGCTCCAAGCATTACTATATTCATGGATCGAGCCGATCCAACCTCTTTGGCAATAGCCTCGGCATCGATGGCGATATGGTTTTTAACCGCATTAACATTTGCAAGTATCTCCTCGGTTTCGGGGTAATCGGGGATATTGTTGAAGGGTACAGTGTTGGTAACCACCCAGCCCGTTGCGGCGAGCATTGGGAGGTAACGTAATGCCTCCATGGGCTCAACCGAGATGATTAAATCCGCTTTCCCGGCAGGAATTAGATCCGAGGCAATTGGTGCATCCGATATGCGGAGGTGCGATTGAACGTCGCCACCCCGTTGGCTCATGCCGTGAACTTCCGATTGTTTTATGTATAGATTGTGATTAACTGCGGCTAGGCCAATGGCTGCAGCAATTGAAAGGATGCCTTGCCCTCCAACGCCTGCTAGTATGATATCGTTTTTCATTCTGATTCAGTTTTTAGGTTAATCGTTCGATTCCTTCTTTTCGGTTTTTTTGCGACGGGCTAGGGTTTGGATACACTCACGTTGCGGGATTAGTACGGAAATGCCTTGGTAGGCTAGCTCTTCCTTCATTATTCTTACATTCTCCTCGTGGTTCTTTTTTAGTGGTACCATAACCCGAATGTGGTCGGGGTGAACTCCCAAGCCCTTGCAGATTTCAACCAATCTCCCGTGTGCCGAAGAGTCCTGGCCGCCAGTCATCCCGGTGGTGGAGTTATCGGAAATAATAACGGTGATGGGGGCGTTTTCGTTAACCGCATCGAGCAGGCCGGTCATCCCGCTATGGGTAAAGGTGGAGTCGCCAATTATTGCCACAGCCGGAACTAGGCCAGCATCGGCAGCTCCTTTGGCCATTGTGATGGATGCACCCATATCAACGCACGAGTTAATGGCATTGAATGGTGGCAGTGCGCCTAATGTGTAGCAGCCTATATCGGCAAATACTCGGCCTGTGCCGTACTCTTTCATGGCCTCGTTCAAATCCTCGTAAACATCGCGGTGGCCGCAGCCCTGACAGAGTGATGGTGGGCGTTGTTTTACAATTGAGGGGATGGCTTGTCCCTCGGTAACGGTCATCCCAAGTGCTTTTGCAACAATATTAGGGTTGAGCTCCCCGTCGCGGGGTAGGGTGCCGTCTAGTCGGCCATGAACAGGTTTGCCAACGTTCAGGTAGCCTTTAATCATTTCCTCTACAATGGGGTAGCCTTCCTCTAGTACCATTACGGATTTGCAGGTGTTGTAAAGCTCTGCTATTTGTTTTTTGGGAAGTGGGTATTGATTTACTTTAACGATGGGGTATGGGCACTTCCTATCGGGGTAATTCTCCATTAAATAGTTGTATGCAATGCCTGTGGCAATTATTCCCATTTCGGTGTTTGAGCCTTGAATGTAAGCGTTGAACGGAGATTTTTCCGATTCAGCTTCCATTGCGGGTTGGTTTAGTAGCAGGTTCTTGTAGTTTTTGCGGGCAATGGCGGGGAGTAGGACAAACTGGCGTGGATCCGATGGTAGTTTTATTCCGTTCTGATTCCGAACCTCTTTGCGTTGTACCCCGGCGCGCGAGTGAGCCATGCGGGTTGTAATGCGTAGCATTACCGGTACGTTCATCTTTTCGGATAGTTCAAAACCGTAGTAGGCCATGTCGTAGCATTCCTGTTGGTTGGCCGGTTCCAGAATTGGAATCATGGCAAATTTTGCGTAGAACCTCGAGTCCTGCTCATTCTGCGACGAGTGCATCGAGGGGTCGTCGGCCGATACCACAATTAAACCTCCGTTAACACCGGTAACCGAGGCGTTGATGAATGCATCGGCGGCCACGTTTAAACCAACATGCTTAAAGCACACCATGGCTCGTTTCCCTGCGTACGACATCCCTATGGCCGATTCCATGGCCGTTTTCTCATTGGCCGACCATTGGCGGTGGATGTTCAGCTCCGCGGCCTGTTTGGAACCCTGTACAAATTCCATAATTTCGGTTGATGGAGTGCCGGGATAGGCATAAAGCCCCGATAATCCTGCGTCAATTGCTCCTTGAGCAATGGCTTCATCGCCAAGTAGTAATAGTTTACTCATATTTAATGTTTTAACTGTTTTTCGTTGTTTTGTTTTATTCTAACCTGAATAGGCAATGCATTAACCCCTGGCGTTTATTCGGAGGGGTATCGCAAGGTGTTATAGTCCACCAAAACGCTTCAGAAACCCTACATTCTGGGCTACATTGTGCAAGTAGAAGATGAATGAAGTGTTCATACTAGTTTCAATTTGTAATTCGAAACTCCAAAAATGGCTTTTGATTGAAAGCAAAAGTATGAATATTTTTAATAATAGCGTGCCCGTTTCCGAAAATCGCTTTTAAGTTTACACTAATTAAAATGATTATAAATGGCATTCACTTTTTTGTTGATGGGATGGCTTTGTGGCGGAGTTTGGTATTTTCTAAAGAGCAATAATTCCATTTCGGTTGTGGTGTAGGGTATTGTTTTAATAGTTGATTTTTATTCAATAATACTAACCACAATATTGCGACTGCCCCCATTATTTCTGAATTCACAGAGGTAGATTCCCTGCCAAGTGCCAAGGTTTAACTTTCGGTTGGTTATGGGGATTGTAACCGATTGTCCTATTAACGACGATTTTATGTGTGCTGTCATATCGTCGTTGCCCTCCAGTGTATGCTCAAAGTACGGGACAAAAGGGATTAGCTTTGTGATAAACTTTTGAAAATCGGTTCTCACAGTGCTATCGGCATTCTCATTTATCGTTAGCCCTGCCGATGTATGCTTTATGAATATGTTCACAATCCCTCTATCGGGGAGTTGGGGCAATCTTTTAACAATTGTTTCGGTTATTAGATGGAAACCCGCAGGGTAGGGCGGGAGCGAGAATTCAATCTGTGTGGTCATTTGCTTTTGGCGAGTGGTATTTTGGGTTGATGTGGATGCGATAGCTAGTAGAGCGGTTTAATAAACTCATGAACAAAGTCGAAGGCCATGTTTTCCAAGTCGTCGCGCAGGGTGTTGTAGGCCTCCTTTGCCTGGGCTTCGGTTAAGTTCTGCTCGTTGATATTGGGGTAATCGAGTTTTACCACCGAAGGGTTTCCTATAAATTCGGGGAGTATCGATTCCATCTCGCTATCCAAACAGATTATATAATCGAATTTTTGTTCCATGAATTCGGTTAGCCCTTTGGATTTATACCGGGTTATATCAATTACGGCATCCATCATGGCGTTTGCTGCTTTCAGATCCAGAGCTGTGGGGGTAAAACCCGCGCTAAATACTTCGGCAACGCCCTTTCCGTAGTAGGCTAGCCATCCCTCGGCCATTTGCGAACGGCATGCGTTGTGTTTTGATATTACTAGTATTCGCTTCATGGGCTTCCCTTTTTTTGTCTCTCTATGCAATTTACATTATGTTACGTCAAATTAAAAACTATTTTTTGGGATGTGATGCAATTTTCTTCGAATAAATCGGTTTTTCTTTGTGTTGATTTGTTCATCTTGCTACTTTTGAGGAATTTTACATAAATAAATTGGTTGATGATTAGTCCGTTCTGTCGGTATCGCATACTGTTGCTTATTGTTGTAATGCTATTGCCCGCATTCCTGTTTGCCCAAACCCGCTTGGTTGTTGGGGTGGTTACCGACACAATGAGCAATCCATTGCCCAATGTTAATGTTATGGTTGAGGGAACAAACAATGGGACATCAACCGATGAGAATGGGCGGTTTAAGTTGAATGTGGTGATTAAAAATCAGGTTATTGTCCGATTGTCGTTTCTGGGTTACCAAACTGATTGGGTGGTAATTAGCCCTAAGGATGGGGCTGGTGTTATTGATTTGCGATTTGCGCTTAAGCCCGAATCAAAGAGTATCGACGAGGTTTTTGTGTCGGCCATACAGCGTAGGCAGGGGAATATTGATAGGCTAAGTGCCCGGGGGATCGAGTTTATGCCCAATATTTCGGGCAATTTCGAATCGCTTCTGAAGTCTATTCCCGGTGTTTCGTCGTCGAACGAGTTGAGTTCGCAGTACACCGTGCGCGGTGGAAACTTCGACGAGAATCTTGTGTATGTGAACGATATTGAAATTTTTCGACCATTCCTTGTGCGTTCGGGACAGCAGGAGGGGCTAAGCTTCATAAACCCCGATATGGTGGCGGCGGTGGAGTTTTCGGCGGGTGCCTTCAATGCGGAGTTTGGCGATAAGATGTCGTCGGTGTTGAATGTCCGCTACCGCAATCCTATCGATTTCCGAACCACTGTGTCGGCAAGCCTTCTGGGTGCAAGCGCAACCACCGAGGGGGTGCTGTGTAAATCCCGATTCACCTATATTACGGGCGTGCGTTACAAAACATCGCAGTATATGCTGAGCACATTGGATGTTAAGGGCGACTACTCCCCAACCTTTATCGATTGGCAGGGCCTGTTTAACTACCAGTTAACTCCAAAGCTATCGGTTAGTCTGCTTGGCAATTATTCGGGCAATACCTATATGTTTGCCCCCGATGTACGCGAAACCCGATTCGGGCTGTTTAGCAGTTCGCTTCAGCTAAAGGTTTACTACGAGGGGCAGGAGCGCGACCGGTTTCAAACCGGCATGGGCGCTCTGGCGTTTGAGTATAAACCCACCCCTGCGCTATCGCTTAAGCTGTACTCGGCCAATTACTTTAATTCTGAGCGCGAAACCTACGATATTTTAGGTCAGTACTACCTGAACGAACTCGATAATTCGATGGGCTCATCAACTTACGGCGATAGCCTTATAAATGTTGGTATTGGAGGATTCCTTAACCATGCCCGGAATTACCTTGATGCATACGTTAACTCTATTGGTCATATTGGGGTGTATCGGTTTGGCGATTCGCGGGTAAAGTGGGGTTTTTCGCTTCAGCGCGATCATTTTGACGATGAGCTGGTGGAGTGGGATTTAATCGACTCGTCGGGCTACTCGTTGCCCTACACTGGGAATAGTGTAGGGTTGGCCTATTCCCTCCGGGCTAATAACACTATAGATATCCACCGCGCAGCGGCCTTTTTGCAAGCCGATTTGCGCAAAAGTATTGGCCCGTTTAATGTGCAGGCAACACTTGGCTGTAGGGCGTTGTACTGGGATCTGAACGATGAGTTCCTGCTTAGCCCCAGGGCTACAATGTCTGTAGTTCCAAAGTCTAATAAAAATTTGGAGTTTCACTTTTCTACAGGGATTTACTATCAACCCCCGTTCTATAAGGAGTTAAGAATGGCAAGTGGAGCTATTAATCATGGCATTAAGTCGCAAAAATCGGTTCAATACCTGTTGGGTGGTCAGTACTATTTTAGCGCATGGAGCCGTCCCTTCCGGTTGTCGGCAGAGCTGTACTATAAGTCGTTATCAAATTTGATTCCCTATAAGCTCGATAATGTGAGGGTTCGCTATTCGGGGGGAAATCTAGCTAAAGGCTATGCGCGGGGTTTTGATGTTAAAGTGAATGGCGAATTGGTGCCTGGAGCCGAGTCGTGGGTTGGGTTTTCGTTGCTCCGAACAATGGAGGATAGGCCAAACGATAGCTATGGGAGTTACCCCCGGCCCACCGATCAGCGGTTTGCCTTCAACTTGTATTTCCAGGATTACCTACCGGGCAATCCGTCGTTTAGAGTGCATCTTTACGGGTTTTACGGTAGCGGGTTGCCATTTGGGAAGGCTTCGTCCGATAGGTACGATATTAATTTCCGCATGTCGGCATACCGCAGGGTCGATTTAGGTTTTACCAAGATTCTGCTCGACGATAATATCCGGTCGTCCATTCTTCCTAAAAGGTTAACCGCAATTAAGAGTGTGTGGGTTAGCGCCGAGGTTTTTAACCTGTTTAATTTTAACAATACAGTGTCGTACATGTGGGTGCAAACTGTCGGCAATCAGGATGGGTACGCCGATAGCTACGCTGTGCCCAATTACCTTACATCGAGGCGTATCAATGTGAAATTGATGGTGAAGTTTTAGTGTTGATTGCTTTCGGTTGCCGATTCGGATGTGAATTGAGCGCTTTCCTTGTGTAGTATCAACGCTAATGGAGGGGTGTTTTCTAGAACAGTCGAGGATGGTCGCTTTCAAAGCGGTTAAGAATCTTTGATATTATCGCTTCGCGCAGAAATTTCGACTTATTCCGAATTCTATAACGTTTACAGTATAGCTCAATGGCATTCAACTCGCTGGTGTTGAACAGGAGCTCTTTGCGGTGTATCCTTTTGAGTTGCTCGGTATTAAACCCTGGACGTCTAGTCATTTCTGGTTTCGCTATATTGTTTTCTGTGTATTATCCGCAAAGTAATTAAATGTAATTTACTCGTAGCTCGATTGGTATCAATAAGTATTCAACAATTTTCAAAAGTTTTTAACAATTCCGATTTATGATTCAAATCTAATCTTTTTTAAATCCCATGTAGAATGGCTATTGTAGAATTTTATTGTGGCATTCATTCCGGTATTAATTAAACACTGGTTTATGGTTGATGTTTGTTAATGCCGAAATTTTTACTAAATTTCAGAATAAATTGGTTTTTACCGCTGCCTTTTTGCCGGATTTGCCCAGGTGCATTTGGTGCAGAGTTAATATCGGATGGCATTGTATGGTGGTGTGCTTGTTTTTGATAAAAAATTGTGTATGCAAAATCGTGATAACCGTATTCAGTTTGGAGCTCCTATCGCTCAGGATTTTTTTATGCACATACAGCGCTTCCTTGAGGCGGGTTTTTGGTATTGGGATAGTCAAACCCAGCACTTCCACTTTAGCCGGAAGGTGCTGGTGGCTTTGGGAATAAAGTTCGATGAGCGCGGAATTGCTCAGGATGATTTTTTTTCCGCGGTGCATTCCGACGATCAAAAGTTGCTTCGGAAAACATTTAGTAGGTTGTTGAGTGGTCGCTCAGTAACTGGCGATCTGGAGTTTAGGTTGCTTCGGAAAGGGAGTTGGCGTTGGATTCGGGCAAAGGTGGCAGTGTCGGAGCACGATTCGGCAGGTAATGTGGCCTTCATTATTGGGAAGTTTTATGATGTTGACCCCGATAAATATATGGTAATGTCCGATCCCTCTGCCGATACCAGTTTCCCATTCGCTTTCTTCAAATTTAATCCCATTGCGAACGATTTTACGTTGCAGAGCCGTTGTTGTTTTTTTAACGTTAATCAGGGGGAGCGCTTTTCTTTGTTCAATGAGCTTAAACCCCATCTCTCCGATAAAACTCACAATAAACTTATTCTGCATTGGCGGCAGTTTGTGGCGAGTCCCGAGGGTGCATTTTCCTTCACCCTGCGCTACATCGGATCGGCAGGGCAAGTAAGAGACATTATTCTGATTGCGTCAAAAAATCCGGCAAATATCGAGTTGATTGAGGGGGCTATTGTCGATTTTACTTCTTTACAGGGTGGGGCTATTTCCTCGACCGATCGGGCTCGGTATTCGGCATTGCTCAACTCGCACCAGTTGATATTTATCTCTTTCGACTCGTCCATGGGCATTACATTTTGTAATAAGTATGCCGAGAAAACATTGGGCTTTAAATGTGCAGAGTTGAATGCCGATTCAAATTTTAAGAAACTATTTGCCTCATCGCCCGATGCTTACAGGCGTTTTGTAGAATACCTAAAAGAAAGTGGCTCTAAGCCCTTCGAAAGCGTTATTACCGCAAAGGATGGAACTCAGAAAATTATTGTATGGTCCATTCTTGTGGGTTTTGAGGTGGTTAATGAACTTACTATCATTGGCCGGGATGTTACCGCAGTGCGTGCACAGGAGGGTAGTTTAGCTAAGCAGAAGCATAGGCTGAACCTTTACCGAAATCTATGTTCAAAGGTGTTTCAGCCCGTTGAGACTAAGAATATCTATCTTAATTTAGGCCTACAGCTGGAGCATGCATTTCCCCACAATATTAGTGCGGTTTTTTCGTTCGATTCCTCCGACGATTTTCTTACTATCGAGGGAATTTACGGGATATCGCAACGGCAACGCGGAAGCTTTATCGACGATTTGGGATGGAATCCCGTTGGCCGCCGGTTTAAAATTCAGTCCAATGCCATCGAAATGCTAAAATCGGGGAAACCTATTCAAGTACAGCAGTCGCTTTACGAACTTGCCGATGGCAATATCTCGGTGTCGGCAGCAAAAATTATTGAGCGTAATTTTGGCATTCAGGATCTTTACGTAACGGGGCTGGTTGTTCGCGACGAGTTTTTTGGTGGAATACTCCTGTTTGCTTCTGCGGAATCGGCTCCCGATCTCGATATGCTGGCCGATGTGGCGTTGATACTATCGTTGGCCATTCAGAAGCACCGGGCTGAACAGAAAAGCGCTGCCACTGTAAACGATTTGCGTTTCCAGAATTGCCGGAAGTTGGATTTGATGAGCCATCTGAGTCACGAGATCAGAACCCCGCTCAACGCAATACTGGGTTTTAGCCAGTTATTGGTTGGATCCGAGCTTAGCGAATCTATCCGGAATCAGTACTTCGATATTATTAAGAGTAAGGGTAAGGCGCTTAACCGTCTGATAAACGATATTATTGATTTTAATAAGATTGAGAAGGGCGAATTAACCATTGTAAATTCCCTGGTTAATGTTAAAGCGCTTCTAAAAGAGATTTACCAGTTTTACCTCAATGAACTGGTACTGCTCAATAACGATGCGGTTGATTTGAAACTTACGCTTCCCGAAAATTCTGCCAATCTGGAGCTTTTCACCGACGAGGGACGATTAGAGCAGGTACTCGAAAATATTATTGACAATGCGCTTAAGTTCACCGAGCGTGGTGTTATTGAAATTGGATACATTGTTGCTGACGATTCGGTTAACTTCTTTGTGCGTGATACCGGTATGGGGATTGATCCCAAAATGCAGGAACTTATATTTGAGAAGTATCGACAGCTCGATACCTTTCAGGTTCAGGGAAGCACTGGCTTGGGGCTTAAAATTACCAAGGAAATTGTTACCTTGCTGAATGGAACTATTAATGTGGAGTCGGAGCTTGGAGTTGGTACCAAGTTTAGGGTGCAACTACCACTTAGTTTACCCACCGATACCATGCTGGTAGATGAACCCTTGGTTGAGGATAAGCGCCGGGCGGATTTTAAGAATAGGGTAATCCTAATTGTCGACGATGAGGAGGCTAACCACCTTATTCTTCAGGAGCTACTCACCGATTGGGGAGCAACCACAATTTGGGCTAAGAATGGTAAAGAGGCGGTTGAACTGGTGAGCTCCATCAATCAAAATATTGATTTGGTGCTCATGGATATTCGTATGCCGGTTATGGATGGCTATGCTGCTACCATGGAGATAAAGCACATTAATTCAAAAATTCCTGTAATTGCCCAAACTGCCTATGCTAACGAGGAGGATCGGCTTAAGGCCGAAGCGGCAGGGTGCGATGGGTATATCACTAAGCCAATCGATACCAGTGTCCTTTCCGGGATTTTGGAGCATTTCCTGGGTAATTAATTTTTATTGATTGGGTGGCAATATTAATTGGTACAAGATGCTCTTTCTTTTTCGAAACAATATATTTTTGTAAAGATTACTAGTTGTACATAAACCAATCCCAATGGAAACTATCGATAAGCTTAGCTTGCTGCGCCAGCAGATGAAAAAAAAGAACCTACAGGCATACATCATTCCCCATAGCGATCCCCATATTAGCGAGTATATTCCCGATTTCTGGAAAATACGCGAATGGATTTCGGGTTTCGATGGTTCTGCCGGAACGCTCGCTATTACTGCCGATAGCGCTGCGCTTTGGACCGATTCTCGCTATTTCCTACAGGCCGAGCGTCAGCTCAACGGCTCGGGTATCGAGCTTTGCAAACTGGGTTTGCCCGAAACTCCGGATATTAGCTCGTGGTTATCGATGACTCTCAAAAAGGGCAGCACCATTGGGTTTGATGGTTTGATTCTTTCGAAAAACATGGCTTTAACCTTTATGGATTGTTTCGAGAAGAAAGGTTTTTGCTGTAATCCCAGCATCGATTTGGTGTCCCGGATTTGGGAGGATCGTCCCGAATTACCTCAGGGTATGGCATTCGTCCATCCGGTAGAGTTTGCCAAAATATCTGTTGCCGAAAAACTGGGGGCTATCCGTAAGGCGCTTCTTGTGCGCGATGCCACTGGTTACCTGATGTGTTCGCTCGACGAGATTTGTTGGACGTTCAATATTAGGGGAGCCGACATCCTGTATAACCCCGTAGTGCTTAGCTATGCGTATATCGATGACGATTCCGCAACGCTTTTTATAGCGAAGGATAAGGTTGATGCCGATACGGTTGAATGGCTTCAGAACGAGGGTGTAGCGGTTAAGGACTACTCCAAGGTGTTTAAGTTTATTACCAAACTGGGCAAGCGCGATGTGCTGATTGTTGATCCTGCCAAAACAAACTATGCTATTTACTCCCAGATCCCCGAAAAGGTAAAGGTTGTTGAATCGCTCGGATTGGCAGCTGAACTTAAAGCCCGAAAGTTCCCTGCCGAGATAGAAGGCATAAAATCCGCTATGGTGCAGGATGGTATCGCTTTGGTATCGTTCCTGCATTGGCTCGACCAAAGTGTTGGGACAATTGAGGTTACCGAATTGTCCATTGCCGAGAAACTGCTCGAGTTTCGTTCTCAACGCCATCACTTTGTTTCCGAGAGTTTTGGCTCAATTGTGGGGTACAAGGATCATGGGGCAATTGTGCATTACAGCGCATCGCCCGAAACAAACTACCCGATTGAGCGCAATGGCTTTCTACTTATCGATTCCGGTGCGCAGTATCTTAATGGAACAACCGATATTACCCGAACAATCCATTTGGGTTCGCCAACACGCGACGAGATGGTTGACTACACCTTGGTGCTTAAGGGTATGATTTGTCTTGCTTCCGCTAAATTCCCCGTAGGTACACGCGGATCGCAGCTCGATACGTTGGCTCGTATGGCTCTTTGGAATCACAATCTTAATTACGGGCATGGTACTGGGCATGGCGTAGGCTATTTCCTTAATGTGCACGAGGGACCACAGCAAATTCGCCCCGAAAACCATCATCCCATCGAGGTGGGAATGGTAATGTCCGATGAGCCCGGTTTGTACAGACCCGGTTTGCACGGAATCCGAATCGAGAATCTTATTGTATGTGCCGACGATGAAACCAACGGGTATGGGCGTTTCCTTAAGTTCAATACTCTTACGCTTTGCCCAATCGATACTAAACCAATTGCCCGCGATATGCTTTGTGCCGATGAAATTGAATGGCTGAATGGCTATCATGCGATGGTTTACGACCTTTTATCGCCGCATTTTAGCGGCGAAATACTGCAATGGCTTAAAACGAAAACTAATCCCATTTAATATATGGGCGTACTGAGGTTTTTTTCCCCATTCTTGTTTATACTCATAGTTGCATGTGGCCCACAGGTAAAGTTTGTGCAGCCGCAGCCTCGGGATGGGAAAAACCTCTCGCAAATACCAATCGAGTTTAGGGGGAAGTATATCAACATATCCGACAGTTCGGGTCTAACGGTGGATAGCGTTAGGGTAGTTGCAATGTGGATTTCGCACGAATTTATTCATAAGGATAGCATTGCGGCTCTCGAAAAGGATTTAAATATAACCATACAGCGCGATACCCAGTTGATTCTCTCCCACAAAAGACCTGATTGGCTTAGTAGCGGTGTGAATGTTGTTATTAAGTTTGTGGACGATTCTGTTCGTGTCGATGCTCTTGCCGAGAGCATCCTCTTTGAGATTTCCGACTCCCAGTTGGTTCGGAAGTACCGAGGGTGCTGTTTTTTGAATACCCTTTCGGAAAACGGATTGTGGTTGGTTAAGGTTTTGCAGCTTTGCGGCCGGAACCTTAAGTTTGGCGATTTGCTCGATGCCGACCAGGTGCAAAGGATGAATCATCTGACTCGGGTGCCTGGAACTGTCGACTCGCTTTCGGGTAAACCGCAGGAGTATTATTTAAATCCCACCCGGAGGGAGTTGAGGAGGATTTTGAAAAATCGGATTAACGGCGATTTGTATGTTTTGGTAAAGGAATAGTTTTTGTATTATAGCCTAAATCACATAAAACCTAACCGTATGAGAAAATCAACTTTTTGTATGACATTGCTGGTTGGCCTGTTGGCTTTACTGCAATGCAGTAAGGACGACGATCCCTCTAAACCCTATAGCGTAAACCTCGATGGTTCCTTGGTCGATGGGGATTATATTGCCGATTTTTCGATTGCCAAGGAGGGTGCGCTGCGCTCTATCCCACAGCAGTATATCGACTCGGCTCGCAATTTACTCCATGTGGCTTACCAGCATACATCGCATGGAACGCATGTTACATACGGTTTGTTCGGATTGCAGGATTTCAAAGCGGGCGATTCCAATCTGTTTGGCATTACCAATTGCAATACTACTCTAAATAAACTCGATTTCAACGACAATGTGTTAGGAGCTTATGCTGAGAGCGGTGTTGATGCCTCCGATTTGAGCCGCGACGAAACAGCATTCATCCAGGCCACCCGTAATTTTTTGGACGATCCGGCCAATGCGCATATCAATGTGGTGATGTGGTCCTGGTGTAGCATTAAAGAGCACAACGTTTCGGAGAATTACCTGCTGGGGATGCAAGCGTTGATCGATGAGTATGGTGAAAATGGTTCGAAAATTGGAACAGGCGTTGGGCAGCGGCTTAATCCGGTTTACTTTGTTTTTATGACAGGCCATGCCGAGGGTAACAATGTTGGTACAGGTTTGCCGAAGAATCAGGCCGATTTAATTATCAATTTTTGCAACCAGAACAATCAGCTCTGCCTCGATTACTACAGCATTGATACCCACGATATGGACGATAATTACTGGGACGATACCAACGATAACGGAGTTTCAACTAAGTATGGTGGCAATTTTTATGAGGATTGGCAGGCATCCCATTCGTTGGGTCAGGATTGGTACAATAATAAGACAACAAGTGGAGGTGTAGTATACGGGGTGCATAATACCCAGCATATTACTGCAAACCGGAAAGCCTATGCCATGTGGTGGGTTTTGGCTCGGATTGTGGGGTGGGATGGAAAGTAGTTTTGAGTTATCATACAAAAGGGAAACGCTGGATTTTCCAGCGTTTCCCTTTTTAATTTATCGTGTTAGGCGTTTTGCTAATATTAAATGATGCCAACGGCATCAAATGTTTATAGAAATTCATTGAATACCCTTTTTCGTCGCATTCCGTCAAACTCACCATAGAATATTTGTTCCCAGGGCCCAAAGTCGAGTTTTCCCTGGGTGATTGCCACAACCACCTCGCGGCCCATTATGGTGCGTTTTAGGTGGGCATCGGCATTATCCTCAAAGCCGTTGTGTTTGTATTGGGCGTAGGGCTTTTCGGGAGCAAGTTTTTCCAGCCAAACCTCAAAATCGTGATGTAAGCCGCTCTCGTCGTCGTTTATAAATATGCTCGAGGTGATATGCATGGCGTTTACAAGCGCCATGCCCTCTTTTATGCGACTTTCGGCAAGGCAATCCTCCACATCGCGGGTAATGTTTATTAGCTCGCGACGTTTGCTGGTTTCGAACCAAAGCTCCTTCCGGTACGATTTCATTTGACCTAATATTCAGATAACTTAATAACTCAATAATCTACTTCTTAATCCCCAGCTCTTCCACAATCCTGGCAATCTTGGCATCGAGCTCTTTTATCTGATTCTCGATTTCCGATGCCGATTTGAGGGTTCCTTTTACCCCAAAGTAGAATTTTATTTTGGGCTCAGTTCCCGATGGTCGCACCGAAACCTTTGTGCCATCGTGGGTGATAAATTGTAGCACATCCGATTTGGGTAGACTAATTGCCGATGCTTTTCCCGATGTTGTGTCGGTTGTTTCCTGTTTCTGGTAATCGTGGACTGTTATTACCGGGGAGCCATCAATCGTTTTAGGGGGATTTTTCCGGTAGGTTTTTATCATTTGGGCAATTTGCTCCACGCCATCCTTGCCTTTAAGGGTTAGCGACACTAGGTGTTCTTTGTATAGCCCAAACTCTTGGTAGATATCCATCAGTAATTGGTACAGCGATTTGCCTTGATCCTTTGCCCAAGCGGTAATCTCAGCAAACATGGCACAGCTTATTACGGCATCCTTGTCGCGCACAAAGTCGCTGCACAGGTAGCCGTAACTTTCCTCACCCCCGCCAATGAATGTTTTAATTCCTTCGAGCTCTCTTATTTTTTCGGCAATGTATTTAAAGCCGGTTAGCACCTCAAAGCATTCAACGTTGAATTTTTTAGCAATATCGGCCAGTAGGTCTGTGGTTACAATGGTTTTAACGATATACTCCTTACCTTTAATTTTCCCATTCTCCGTCCATTTTCGGAGTAGGTAGTATATTAGAATCGATGCGGCTTGATTCCCATTTAGTAGCGTATAGTTACCCTTTAGATCCTTAACTCCGATTCCCACGCGATCCGCATCGGGGTCGGTGGCCATAACTATGTCTGCGTTGATTTCGTAGGCCTTTTCAATGGCCATTTTTAGGGCGGCGGGTTCTTCGGGGTTGGGCGATACTACTGTTGGGAAGTTCCCGTCAATAACATCCTGTTCCGGGATGCTTGTAACATTTGTGAAGCCAAATTTATGCAGTGTTTTAGGAACCAGTTCTACCCCTGTTCCGTGAATTGGGGTGTAAACAATGGCAATTTTATTCTGCTTTTTGATAACTTCGGGCGAAAGCGAGAGGGTCGAAAGGGTGTTGATGTATATTTCGTCGGTTTGACTGCCGATAACCCTTATTAAATTTGAGTCGCCATTAAACTTAACCTCGGCGATGTCCTTTATTGCTTGTACCTCGTTGATAATGTTTTTATCGTGGGGAGGTACTATTTGGCCTCCATCTTCCCAGTAAACCTTGTAGCCGTTGTATTCTTTTGGGTTATGCGATGCCGTAACCACAACTCCGCAGTGGCATTTATAGGTTCTAATTGCAAAGCTGAGCTCAGGGGTTGGGCGGAGCGAGTCGAATAGGTAAACCCGTATCCCATTGGCACTGAATACTTTTGAGGTTATGTCGGCGAATTTCATGCTGTTGTTGCGTGGATCGAAGGCAATGGCAGTCCTAATTTCCGGTAGGTGGGCGAATTGTTTCCGTAAATAGTTACACAGGCCCTGAGTGGCAATTCCCACGGTGTATATGTTCATTCGGTTTGTTCCAACGCCCATAATTCCTCGTAATCCCCCTGTGCCAAACTCTAAATCGCGGTAGAACGATTCAATCAACTCATTGGTGTCGTTGTTGAGCAGGTGTTGAACTTGCTCCCGCGTTTCCTTGTCGAATGCCGGGCTGAGCCATTTTTGTGCTTTTTCTCTAACCTGTTTCTCTAAATCTTGATTTTCCATAACTCTGGTCTTTAATGGTTGCTATTATGGTGTGCAAAGTTTTAGTTGTTGAGGCGAGTAGCTTTCGACTAACCTGTGGTTTACTTACTTTGCGAATCGTATTATTGGCAGCCTTTGGCGGTCATATAGTATGGTTATCGCAATTGCTTTAAGCATTCTATAAGGCTATCGCGCCAATACGGTACCTCAACGCTATACAAGTTACGAATTTTTTGTTTATTTAAAACACTATACTGCGGACGAATTGCCGGAGTGGGGTAGTCTTTTGTTTCGATAGGGTTAATTCTGCAACTCGATTCGGTAAGTGTTGCAATTTCGTGGGCAAAATCGTACCAGCTGCAAACCCCTTCGTTGGAGTAGTGGAATATCTCCGGTTTAAAATTATTGGTGCCGCTATCCACTATTTTTAGAATAGCAGAGGCCAGGTTGTGAGCCCAGGTGGGGGTTCCCGTTTGGTCAAAAACCACGCCCATTTCCGGTTTTACCGCGCTGTGTTTTAGAATTGTTTTCACAAAATTATTGCCGAACGCAGAGTAAAGCCACGATGTACGAATTACCATTCCAACTCCCGATTCCATCACATTCTGTTCGCCCATCAGCTTAGTTTTGCCGTACACCGATTGGGGATTTACTTTTGCATCCTCTTTATAAGGGGTGTTGGCTCGCCCATCGAACACATAATCGGTTGAGATGTGGATTAGTTTGGATTCATACCTTTTGCACGATTCGGACAGGATTTTGGGAGCGGTGGCATTTAGTTGGGAGGCTGCTGCATTATCATCTTCAGCTTTGTCAACCGCTGTGTATGCCGCGCAGTTAATGGTATATAAAGGTTTTATTCTTTTAAAGTAATCGTTAACCTGCTCGGCATTGGTGATGTCGAGTTCCTGGTAGTCGGTAAATATAAGGTTTAAGTGAGGATACTTCTCCTGAATGTGCTTTATCTCCGAGCCAAGTTGCCCGTTGCCTCCTGTTATGAGAATATTTTTAGTGGGTGTTACCATAAATAAAATTCATTTCGGCATTCGCTAATGCGGGGTACACTTTGTCTTTCGACGATACTATTGCTTTATCGGGTTCAATTCGCCAGTCGATTCCCAGTGCTGGATCGTTGTAGCAGATTCCCCGTTCCGAAGCTGGGTTGTAGTAATTGTCGCATTTGTATAGCACGATGGTTGTTTCGCTTAATACCGAGAACCCGTGGGCAAAACCTTTAGGAACCAAGAGCTGCATCTTATTTTCGGATGATAGCTCTATGCTGATGTGTTTCCCGAAGGTGGGGGAACCCTGCCGGATATCTACCACAACATCTAATATTTTTCCACTAATTACTCGTACTAGTTTAGTTTGAGCGTATGGCGATAGCTGGTAGTGGAGTCCGCGGATTACCCCGTACGATGATTTCGATTCGTTATCCTGTACAAACGTAATGTCCCCCCCCTGCTCGTTGAGTTTAGAGGCGCTGTAACTTTCAAAGAAATAGCCTCTCCCGTCCTCGTAGATATTGGGCTCAATTGTAAGAAGATCAGGAATATTGGTTTTTGCTATCCTCATTGTTTCAAACTATTTATTAAGGAGTGTTCTGAAATATTCGATTGTTTTCACCAAGCCGGTATCCAGTTTTATCTGGGGTTCCCATCCGTTAAGGTGTTTTTTTGCAATGCTGATATTGGGCTTACGTTGGGTAGGATCATCCTGGGGTAGGGGCATATAAACCAATTCCGATTTGCTTCCGGTTAGTTTGATAATCTTTTCGGCGAGTTCGAGCATGGTAAACTCGTCGGGATTTCCAAGGTTAACTGGACCTGTAAAATCGTCCGGGGTATTCATTAGTCGGATAAATGCCTCAATCAGATCGTCCACGTACTGGAAACTTCGGGTTTGTTTCCCATCGCCAAAAATTGTGATATTCTGGTTGTTGAGGGCTTGGGTGATAAAGTTGGATACCACGCGTCCATCGTTAGGGCTCATGCGGGGACCGTATGTGTTGAAAATTCGGGCAATCTTAATTTTTACCCGGTTTTGCTCGTGGTAATTCACAAAGAGGGTTTCGGCGCAGCGTTTCCCCTCGTCGTAGCAGGAGCGTTGCCCAATAGGGTTTACATTGCCCCAGTAAGTTTCGATTTGGGGATGAACCAGTGGATCGCCATACACCTCACTGGTTGAGGCTTGAAGCACTTTGGCGTGGATTCGTTTGGCTAGCCCCAGCATGTTTATCGCCCCCATCACCGAGGTTTTCACCGTTTTAATGGGGTTGTATTGGTAGTGTATTGGCGATGCCGGGCATGCCAGGTTGTATATTTCGTCCACTTCGGCGTAGTATGGAACTGTAACATCGTGGCGTACCAGTTCAAAGTAGGGGTTGCTGAGCAGGTGAACCACGTTGCTTTTCGATCCTGTGAAGAAGTTATCTAAGCAGATAACCTCATTCCCCTCGTTGAGCAGGCGCTCACACAGGTGCGATCCTAAAAATCCAGCACCACCAGTTACAAGTATTCGTTTCATTTGTGCAATTTATTTACAGTTAATTTTACAGTGTCGATATTTTGCTTTTTTCGCTAAGCCTTACCCGGTGGCAAAGCAAATCGAAATGAATTCTCTGAGCCATATGTAAAACAGCCTGCATCGCATTAAAGTCTAGTCGGACTATGTTATGAATGAGTAATGTAGGTGATTTTAATCATACTTTATTTGGCATTCAAAAGTAAGTGTTAAAATTAAAATTTCCTACTTTTGTTTATATTTAGAATAAATTGAAGATTTTAGAATCAGATTTTTCTGTTGTGGTAGTAAAAACTTTTAACATTATTTCCTATAAATGATAAAGTTATGTATTTTTGCAATCTGTTTTATTTTTACAAATAATGTCTAATTAATTAATAATTAAGTAGTTAAATGATTAATCAGGATGAAAATGCTGCTCATGATGCAGCGGTAAACACAAAATCTGCCAATGCAGGTTTAGAAAATTTTGACTGGGAATCGTATGCAGAGGATGCAATCTATTCCAAAGATCAACGCAGCGAGTTAGAAACAATGTACAATCAAACCCTTTCCACCATTGGTGAAAACGAGGTTGTTGAGGGTACGGTAATTGCAATGACCAAACGCGAGGTATTTATCAACATCGGTTATAAATCCGAGGGTGTTGTTAGTATCAGCGAGTTCCGTTACAACCCTGAGCTTAAGGTTGGCGAAAAGGTTGAGGTTTACGTTGAGAACCCCGAGGATAAAAAGGGGCAGCTCGTTCTTTCGCATAAGAAAGCGCGCGCTCTTCGCTCTTGGGATCGCGTTAATTCAGCCCTTGAAAAGGATGAAATTATTAAGGGTTACATCAAGTGCAGAACTAAGGGCGGTATGATTGTGGATGTATTCGGTATTGAGGCATTCCTACCCGGTTCGCAAATTGATGTTAAGCCAATCCGCGATTACGATATTTTTGTTGGCAAAACAATGGAGTTCAAGGTTGTTAAAATCAACCAGGAGTACAAAAACGTTGTTGTGTCGCATAAGGCTCTTATCGAGGCTGAACTTGAGCAGCAGAAGAAAGAGATTATTGCTAAACTTGAAAAAGGACAGGTTCTTGAAGGAACCGTTAAGAATATTACCAGCTACGGTGTGTTCATCGATTTGGGCGGCGTAGATGGTCTTATCCACATTACCGATCTATCTTGGGGTCGCGTAAATCATCCCGAGGAAGTTGTTCAGCTCGATCAGAAGTTGAACGTAGTTATCCTCGATTTCGATGACTCTAAGAAACGTATCGCTCTTGGTTTAAAACAATTAACCTCTCATCCTTGGGATTCGCTCGATACAAATCTGAAAGTTGGCGATGTGGTTAAAGGTAAAGTTGTTGTGATTGCCGATTACGGCGCATTTGTTGAGATTGCTCCTGGTGTTGAGGGGCTTATCCACGTATCAGAAATGTCGTGGAGCCAGCACCTACGTAGCGCTCAGGAATTCCTGAAAGTTGGTGATACCGTTGATGCTCAAATTTTAACTCTCGATCGCGACGAGCGTAAGATGTCGTTGGGTATGAAGCAACTTAAGAACGATCCTTGGGATAAAATTGAGGAGCGTTACCCTGTTGGATCCAAGCATGCCGCTAAGGTTCGCAATTTCACCACATTTGGTGTGTTTGTAGAGATCGAAGAGGGTGTTGATGGTTTGATCCATATCTCGGATTTAAGCTGGACCAAGAAAATTAAGCACCCCGCTGAATTTACCACTGTTGGTGCTGAAATCGAGGTTGTTGTTCTCGAAATCGATAAGGAGAACCGCCGCTTGAGCCTTGGCCACAAACAGCTCGAGGAAAATCCTTGGGATGTGTTCGAAACCCTATTCACTGTAGATTCTGTTCACGAAGGTACTATTACCGACATCTTCGATAAGGGTGCTGTTGTTGCTCTACAGTACGGTGTTGAAGGTTTTGTTACTCCTAAGCATCTTGTAAAAGAGGATGGTAGTCAAGCTAAAGTTGACGAAAAGTTGGAATTCAAAGTAATTGAATTCAACAAAGCTGCGAAACGCATTATCCTTTCGCATAGCAGGATTTTCGAGGACGACAAGAAGGTTGACGATAAGGGTGAAAAAAAATCTAAGGCTTCAACCACACAAAAAGCTGTAAAAAAGTTGAAAGCTAACTTAGAAAAGACTACCTTAGGGGATATATCTGAATTAGCCGCTTTAAAATCGGAACTAGAAGAAAATCAAAAGAAAGACGATTCTAAGGCTAACGACTAGTTGCATTGTTTAACCAATAATCCTGATTGCAATGGAATTTAAAATTGAAAAGCTGGAGAAACACACCCTGATAGAGGTGCTGGAAGAAAAACTTGATACCAATATTGCCCCAAGCCTTAAATCCGAACTGGTTCTCATTTCGGGTAATGGCGAACGTAATATAGTACTCGATCTCAGCAGCTGCCGCTATTGCGACTCATCAGGGTTAAGTGCAATTTTAGTGGCCAACAGATTATGTAAGAATGCAGGGGGAACGTTTGTTCTTACCGGATTAACCGATGCCGTGGAGCGCCTAATCACAATTTCGCAGCTCGACACCGTGCTTAACATCGCATATTCAAGGGATGAAGCCGTGCAGGTTATTACCAAAGCCGAAAACGAACACCAGAAGTGACATTCAGTGTAATTATTCTGGGCAGTAGCTCTGCATTACCCACAGTAAACCGATTCCCTTCCGCTCATGTGATTAATTCACATGAGCGGTTGTTTTTAGTCGATTGCGGTGAGGGTACACAGGTTCAACTCAGGCGATTTCGCCAGCGGATGAGTAGCATCAACTGTATTTTTCTCTCCCATCTGCATGGCGATCATGTGTTGGGCCTTTTCGGACTTATATCTACATTCAACCTGCTGGGCCGAAAAAAAACTTTGGATATATACGCCCATCCCGATTTTGAGGCCATACTCCGGAGTAATGTCAGTTTTTTTAACGATTACTTGTCGTATCGCATCGAGTTCCACCCCATCAATTGTAACGTGGTGGAAACAATCTACGAGGATAAGCATATCACCGTTTCAACTTTGCCCCTGAGGCACCGGGTGCCCACTGTTGGTTTTCTTTTTAGGGAGAAAGCGACTTTACCAAACATCCGGAAGGAGGCCATTGCAAGGTATTCGCTGGGGTTGGCCGATATTGTTAGAATTAAGAATGGTGAGGATTTTCGTACTGCTGAGGGGGAATGGATTCCCAATGCCGAGTTAACATTCCATAGCCATACTCCTCGCTCGTATGCGTATTGTTCTGATACTTTTTATAGTGAACGCCTAGTCGGATTAATTAAAGGCGTCGATTTACTATACCACGAGGCTACCTTTCTGGATAAGGATTTAGGTCTGGCCAAGCAAACCGGGCATTCCACCGCTGTTCAGGCTGCAACTGTTGCATTAAAAGCCAATGTGGGCCAGTTGATCATCGGTCATTTTTCTTCGCGCTATAAGAACGCGTTACAGCACGAAGCCGAAGCACGCGAAATATTTCCTAATACTTTTGCCGTTGAGGATGGGCAGGTTTATGAGATAGTTGCGAAAGCTACTCCTCTGTAAAATGTATCGAGAAATGCTTTGTAGGTACCCCTTAATTTTTTTACTACCATCTTCAAGCTTCTATCTATTGAGCTCTTTTTCTGTCAATTTGTGTTATATTTCTCAAAGCATCTACCTAAAACATAGGTGTATTCACTATTATTTACTACCTTTGCAAAACTGTAAAATTTTCATCGATGCATCAAAAAATCGTTATTCTTGATTTTGGTTCCCAATACACGCAGCTTATTGCTCGTAGAATCAGAGAGTTAAATGTTTATTGCGAAATATTCCCTTACAATCATTATCCTGAGTTAGACGCATCTGTGAAAGGAGTTATCCTTTCCGGAAGCCCTTTTTCGGTAAGGGATCCCAAGTCTCCCATGCCCGATCTTACCGGTATTAAAGGAAAATTTCCCTTGCTGGGAATATGCTATGGCGCGCAGCTTTTATCGCATACCCATGGCGGTGAGGTGATGCCCTCCAAAATTCGGGAGTATGGTCGTGCAACCCTCGAGGTTGTTGATACCACTTGTCCGTTATTCCGAGGCTTGGCTAACCACTCGCAGGTATGGATGTCGCATGGCGATACAATCGCTCGTATTCCCGATAATTTCAAAATAACCGCGAGTACCGTTGATGTTAAAGTGGGGGCGTTTCAGGTTTCGGGTGAGAGTACATACGGTATTCAGTTTCACCCCGAGGTTTACCACTCCACCGAGGGCTCTAAGCTGTTGAAAAATTTTGTTGTTGGCATTTGCGGTTGCGATCAATCCTGGACCCCAGCTTCTTTCATCGAGGAGTCGGTGGCCATGTTGCGCAAAACTCTTGGTAACGATAAGGTGGTGCTGGGCTTATCCGGCGGTGTCGATTCTTCTGTTGCTGCGATTCTTTTGCATAAAGCTATTGGTAAAAATCTTACCTGTATTTTTGTTGATAACGGTTTGTTGCGTAAGAATGAATTCCGCGATGTGCTCGATTCATACCAGTATTTAGGCCTTAATGTTATAGGTGTTGACGCCAGCCAGAAATTCTACGACGATTTAAAAGGAGTTACCGATCCTGAGGCCAAACGCAAGGTTATAGGTCGCGATTTTATTGAAGTATTCGATGTTGAGGCTAAAAAACTGACCGATGTTAAGTGGTTGGGGCAGGGCACTATCTACCCCGATGTTATTGAATCGGTATCCGTTAAGGGGCCCTCGGCTACTATTAAGTCGCACCACAATGTGGGGGGCTTACCCGAAAAGATGAACCTTAAGGTGATTGAGCCGCTTAAACTACTATTTAAGGATGAGGTGCGTTTGGTTGGGAAAGAGCTCGGGTTGCCTGCAGCTATTCTGGGTAGGCATCCATTCCCAGGGCCTGGTCTTGGAATTAGAATATTGGGTGAGGTAACCGCCGAAAAGGTTAGGTTGCTTCAGGAAGCCGATAGTATTTATGTACAAGGGCTAAAGGAGTCCGGTTTGTACGACAAGATATGGCAGGCTGGTGTTATTTTACTCCCAGTACAATCCGTTGGTGTGATGGGCGATGAACGTACCTACGAATTTGTAGTTGCCCTTCGTGCTGTTACTTCTACCGATGGGATGACTGCCGATTGGTACCCCTTCCCGTACGACTTTTTGGCTCGCATTTCGAATGAGATTATTAATAGGGTGAAGGGCATTAACCGAGTGGTTTACGATATTAGCTCCAAGCCACCTGCCACCATTGAGTGGGAATAGCATTTTGTGTTACCCTGTTATTGGATATTTAGTTTTTACCATACTATACTGTTATGATTAGACGGTTCTTTTTCGTATTTATCCTGTTTAGCGCAAGCGTGCTTTCAGCTACCGCACAACAACCCTCGTCGAGTTTTAGTGCCTATAAATTTGTCCGGTTTATTCAGTACCTATCGGGAAATTATGTGGACACCATTAATGTGAACCGATTGGTTGATAATGCCCTAATTGAGATACTCAAGCAGCTCGATCCTCACTCCATTTATATATCCAAGGAGGATGTGCAGGCTATGAACGAACCGTTAGAGGGCAACTTTGAGGGAATTGGTGTGGAGTTTAATATCATGAACGATACGTTGATGGTGGTAAACCCAATATCCGGAGGGCCTTCCGAACGGGTAGGCATAGTTGCCGGCGATAGAATTATTGCCATTGATGGTAAAAATATTGCCAGCATTGGGCTTAAAATACCCGATGTTCATAAGTACCTGCGCGGATCGAAGGGAACCAAGGTGACCGTTAAAGTGCTTCGCCGAGGTGTTGAGGAGCCCCTTGAATTTACCATTACCCGCGATAAAATTCCCATTTATAGTATCGATGCTACATACATGGCGCAGCCAGGGATTGGCTACATCAAGGTTAACCGTTTTGCTGCAACCACTGAGCAGGAGTTTGCTGAGGCTATGGAGAAACTTGGGAAGCAGCGGATGAAGGACGTTATCATCGATTTAAGAAATAATGGCGGTGGATTACTCAATGCTGCTTACGAAATGGCTAACCATTTCTTTGATGCCGGCAAGCTCATCGTTTATACCGAGGGGCGGAACAGCCCTCGCACCAATTTCTTCTCCGATTCGAAATCGGCCGCGTTCAAAGGGCGAGTTATAGTGCTTATCGACGAGGGTTCTGCATCGGCTAGTGAAATTTTTGCAGGGGCAATTCAGGACTGGGATCGGGGTGTTATAGTGGGGCGCCGTTCGTTTGGAAAAGGCTTGGTGCAAAACCAGTTGCCGCTTCCCGATGGTTCGATGATTCGGCTTACTGTAGCTCGTTATTTCACACCAACTGGTAGGGCTATACAGAGACCCTATAATAATGGGAATGCAGAGAAGTACTACACCGAGCTTAACGATAGGTATTCAAAGGGCGAACTATTTAATTCCGATAGCATTCATCTACCCGATTCGTTAAAGTATAAAACCTTGGCAAAGGGTAAAATTGTTTACGGTGGGGGCGGTATTATGCCCGATGTTTTTGTTCCATTCGATACCAGCTTTTACTCCGATTATTACGGTAAATTGGTACGTTCCGGTGTAATTAATCAGTTTTCGGTTTCGTGGGTTGATTCTAACCGTAAGCAGTTGTTGCACGATTACCCTAAATTCGAGAAGTTCAAGAAAAACTTTCAGGTTACCGATGCTATGATAGAGGAGATGGCTATTATGGCCGACAATCTGAAAATCGTTCGCGATGCCGAAGGGTTGAAACACTCCTCCAACGAGCTTAAAATGCAAATCAAAGGCCTTATTGCACAATCAATATTCAGTGCTGGCCACTACTTTGAAATTACCAACGACTATAACGATGCTCTTTTAAAGGCGCTCGAGATTCTTCGGAATTGGGATAAATACCGGCATCTAGTAAAAGAGTAGAGTATATATTTTCAATATGCAATTTGAACCGATCTCCGGGAGGAGATCACTTTATCACTATTAAATGGAAAAATTAGACGCGTTCAGACAACTTGGGTTGTCCGAAAAAGCATTGGAGGCTATCCAGGCCAAGGGGTTTGAGCAACCATCGCCCATTCAGAAGTTAACCATACCGGTACTTCTGACCGAGGGTGGCGATGTGATTGCGCAGGCGCAAACTGGAACCGGTAAAACCGCAGCATTCGGTTTACCAATTGTTGAAATGTTGGAGGGAAAACCCTCTGGAATTAAGGCTTTAGTCCTTGTTCCAACCCGCGAATTGGCATTGCAAGTGTGCGACGAGGTGATCTCGTTGGCCGCAAAACGTGTTGTGGTGGCTGCTGTTTATGGCGGACAGTCTATATCCGAACAGCAGCGACGCCTTAAAAAAGGTGTGGATGTGGTTGTTGGTACTCCTGGTCGAATCCTCGATTTGATCAGCCGTGGCGATTTGGATTTTAGCAGCCTTATGATGTTTGTTCTCGATGAGGCTGATGAGATGCTTAACATGGGCTTTATTGATGATATCGAGGATATCATGAAGCATACCCCAAAAGAGAAGCGTACTCTGCTTTTCTCTGCAACCATGCCCGATCGAATTGCCAAGCTGGCCAAACGGTACATGAATAATCCCAGGATGTTGGTGGTTGACAAAGCGCAACCCACTACCGGATTGACCGATCAGATATACTTCGAGGTTCGTGAAGGCGATAAGTTCGACGCTCTTACCCGGATTATAGATATTGAACCAGAATTTTACGGACTCGTATTCTGCCGTACCCGTAACGATGTGGATGTGGTTACCTCTAAACTGATCGAGAGGGGCTATGGTGCCGAAGGGCTTCACGGAGAGATAACCCAGGCTCACCGCGAGAAAACCCTAGCCAAATTCCGTAAACGCTTTATCAATGTGCTGGTGGCTACCGATGTGGCTGCTCGGGGTATCGACATCGTTGATCTTACTCACGTTATTAACTACAGTTTACCTCAGGATCCTGAGTCGTACATTCACCGTATTGGACGTACCGGTAGGGCTGGTAAGCAGGGAACTGCCATTACTTTCGTTTCGCCCGAGGAGTACCGCAAGCTTAACTATGTGCAAAAGGCTACCAAGGTGAATATCCGCAAGGAGATACTACCCAACGCCCAAGATATTGTGGCGGTTAAAAAGGAGAAGATTAAGGACGAACTTTATGAGATAATTAAGCAGGGAACTTACGAGGATTACCTTGGTATGGCAGAGGATCTGATTGAAACCAATAGTCCCGAGGTGGCACTTGCCGCATTGCTCCGCTTGGCGTTCAAGGCGCAACTCGAAGAGTCCAGCTATTCCGAAATACGCTCATTCCGCGTCGATTCAAAGGGGACAACCCGTTTATTTATTGGGCTGGGTCGTAACGACGGTATGTCGCCCAAGAAACTTTCGGAGTTTATTCGCCGCGAGATACAGATTCCCGACAATAAGATTGATGATATTAATGTACGCGATGACTTTTCGTTTATCACGGTTCCGTTTACCGATGCCGAGAAAATACTGAAAGCATTTTCCGACCAAAAATCTGGGGGGAAACCATTAATAACCAAAGCAAAACCTAAAAAGTAGTACAATAGTTTAGTTCTATGTCTGAAAAATTTGAGATTGTAGCCAAAACCTATCAAGGGTTAGAGGAGGTATTGGCCGGTGAATTGCAAGCTTTAGGCGCTGAAAGCATCAAAGTCGGAAGTCGATCCGTTAGTTTTATGGGTGATAAGGAGTTGCTTTACAAGTCCAATTTTAGGCTTCGTACAGCGCTGCGCATTCTTAAGCCCATATATACATTTAACGCTCGCACAGTGGAGGAGTTTTATGGTCAGGCCAAAAAGTTTGATTGGAGTTCGGTAATGGAACTGAACCATAAGTTTGCCGTTGATAGCGTGGTGGATTCCGATCTTTTTCCGCATTCGAGGTATATTGCGCTGAAGTTAAAGGATGCTATAGCCGACCAGTTCCGCGATAAATTTGGGAAGCGTCCATTCATCGACCCTAAGAATCCGCAAATACAATTCTTTGTTAGCGTTACCAATGATACTTGTACTATCATGCTCGATTCGTCGGGCGATTCGCTGCATCGTCGGGGGTATCGCCACTCGCCCGATATCGCGCCAATTAACGAGGTGTTGGCTGCAGGGCTAATTCTTCTCTCGGGATGGGACTGCAAATCAGATTTTATTGATCCCATGTGTGGTTCGGGAACCATTGCCATTGAGGCTGCTCTTATTGCTTATGGAATACCTCCCGGTGTATTTCGACAGAACTTTGGCTTTGAGTACTGGCTCGATTTCGACGATGAGCTGTTGCAGAGTATTTACAACGACGATAGCATGGAGCGCGATTTTGAACATCACATTATTGGCAGGGATATTTCGAGCCGTGCAGTGGAGTCAGCCTTGCTTAATGTTAAAAATGCTGGCTTGCTGAAGAAAGTAGATATTCAGGCTGCATCTATTTTCGAAAGCCCAGCTCCAGGAGCTCCAGGCGCTGTTGTAATTACAAATCCGCCTTTTGGCGAACGGCTAAAAAGGGAGCAGTTGGAATCATTCTACTCGCAGCTCGGCGATTGCTTCAAACAGAAGTACACTGGTTACGATGTGTGGATAGTGGGGTCTAACATGGAGGCTTTAAGGAATATTGGGCTGCGACCATCGTCGAAACTATCGCTGTTTAATGGTGCTCAGGAGAGTATTTTTGAACACTTTCCCATGTTTTCGGGAACCGCACCCAAGGAGATGGCTGCGAGTATCGACCTCGAACAGGCTCAACCCCGATTGGCCAAGCCGAAGGCAGTTCTCAAACGCAAGTAATATTAGCCGGATTTATTCCGGCTTTTTTTATGTCAATTTAATTGTATTTTTCTATCCAATTTGTGTAATCGGATCTACACCCTTACTCCAATGCTTTATTTATGGCGAAAAATTAAATTATTATAAAAATAATATTGTAATGTTCATAATAAATTTTATTATATTTGTTTTAAGTATTAATTGATAGCAAATTGCAAGCGAACAAACAGCGCTCATCTATGAGTGATTTTTTAAACCAATGCTATGCGCAGATGCACAAGGGCGACATTATTGTGGCCTATAAGGGTACCATTAGCGCAGATATTATTGCCGATACGCTAGGCTTGGTTGAGTCGAAGCTTGATGATTTGCTGGAGCAAAATTTGGTTCGCAAGAAACTCTACAATGTGCTGGTGGAGTGTCTTCAAAACCTTTATCACCATGTCGATCCGGTGAAGAATAGCGAATCGACACATAACTTTGGGGCGTTTGTGCTGTCCAAAACGGATAATGGCTATCGGATATCCACCGGAAATATGGTTCGCTCCGAAAAGTCCATTGTGTTAAAGGAAAAAATTGATAAGATTAATTCCCTATCAAAAGAAGAATTAAAAGATTTTTATAAATTTGTTCTGAATAATCAAACGTTCTCTGAGAAAGGAGGAGGCGGTTTGGGGCTCATCGATATGGCTCGTAAAACTGGCAACAAGCTGGAATACAAGTTTTCCTCCTATAGCAGTGAGTATGATTTTTTCAACCTAAACGTGCTGATAACCGAATAAAGTAAAAATTTGCCGCCATGGAATTAATAAACATCGAAGGTACTCCAAAAACCCCAACCGTTATAATGGATCCGAATAGCGGGGTTGTGGAAGTTAAAGGGAGATCTATTCCCGAAAATTCAATTGAGTTTTATAAACCGGTAGTGGATTGGCTCGATGAGTACGCCAAAGGACCTGCTGCTAAAACTGTTGTAAATATTCGTTTGGAATATTTTAATACTGCATCGTCCAAGTGTATTCTGGATGTGTTCAAGAAACTAGAAGTGCTTAAAAAGAATTCTGCCGATGTGGTTATTAACTGGTACTACGAGGAGGATGATGAGGATATGCTTGAGGCAGGCGAGGATTATGAGTCGATTATTAAAGTTCCTTTTAAAATGATTCAGATTGTGGATTAGGATTAAAACCACCACATTGTATATACGCAAATAAAAGGGGCTGATGCCCCTTTTTCTTTTAATCGTCGTTATCGCCGCTTAGCTGCTCAATTCTGTCCAGTAAACGTTTGAATAGTCTGAAATAAAGTACGATGTAGAGCAGAAGGCTCGATATCCAAATTACGGCTACATTTACCCAATAGGTGCTAAAATACCTTCCGAATATTGATTTGGCTGGGGCGTAGAAGTGTGAACGGATAAACTTGGATTCGGGGTATAGGAATACCGGGTCAATTTTTTGGATGAGGTGTCCATTGTACTCGATTATGCGCTCCACTTCGCCGGAGTTTTTTACAAACTCGCTCAAACTCTCGTTATGGTAACGGCGTTTTAATTCTAGGAATTGGGCTTTTCCCTCCGGGGTGCTTTGTTGTTTCGCTATTAGTTTATCCTTCTTGTTGCTGGCCTTATTGTATAGTTTAACGTAGTACTTGCGAACCAACCCAAGGTACTTGTTCATTTCGGCCAAGAGCTCGGGGGTTATATCGGTGGGGTTTATCTGTGTGTATTTGCTGAAAATTAGCTGCGAGCTGCGGGGCGATGTCATTTCCTTCACAAATTCGTTTTGGAGTAAATGCAGGGCTGCCACAAATTCGTCGCTTTTGGCGTTGGCCTCGATATTGCGAGCGCAGTAATCAATTTTATTCTGAAGCGATTTTAGCCAGTAGTTGCGCTTGAAATCCGATATGCTCATGGCCTCGTCGTAAATGTAGAATGGCCGTTCGTACTCGCTCTCTTTAAACTGGTAAACCGCCAATGCTTCGTATGCCCATCGGGCCACAATAACTTCTCCGTATATGGGAATATTGCTGGGCGACGAAATACTGGGGTTCAACTTTTCGTACTTAACAATAATCCCGCTGAGAATAATTTGGGGGATTACAAGGAATGGGATCAGTATGTATATGGTTACAACCGCTTTAAAGCTGTCGGAAATAACCAACCCCAGCATATTTGACGAGAACCAAGTACTGAATAGTACTAGCCAGTACTCGAAGTACATTCCCCTTATTTCGAGGATGGTATTCCCCACAATTACAAAAATTAAGGCTTGAAACGCCGACAGTACCAGTAATATCGATACTTTTGACATCAGGTAGCTGGACCAACTGAGGTTGAGGAATGCTTCGCGTTTTAGGATTTTTCTATCCTTAATTATCTCCTCGGCGCTTACCGTTAGCCCCACAAATATTCCAACAATAACCGACATGAAGATGTAAACCGGCAGGTTGCTGTTGTCGAGTAGGGTGTAGCCAATTTTGTTGGAAACATCTACGTTATAGTACTTAATGATGTACGAGAGCAGGAATGCCAGCAGAGGGGTTTCGAATGCGTTGATTATTATGTACTGCGTATTGGCCAGTTTGGACAGTACGTCGCGTTTTACGAAGATGACCAGTTGTTTAGCCCAGTTTGGTACTTTGAAGTGAATTTTGGGTAGTTCCTGGTGGATGTCTTTGGCTTTGGGCGTTTCGGGAAAGAAACGTTTAAAGTGTTCGTTCCATTCCCCAGGGCTTACTTTTCTCGATCGGGTTGGATTGCCGTACTCGTCGAGCACCTTGGCCTCCACTATGTTGAAAATCTGTTCGGGATTAACATTACCGCAGAGCGTACACTCGCTCTCGTTCCAGTTGGCGTGTTGGACTCTCGATTTATAGTAGATGATAGATTCGATGGGGTCGCCATTGTAAATTAGGTAGCCTCCGGTGTCGAGTATCAGCAGCTTGTCGAACATTTTAAAAATATCCGAAGAGGGTTGGTGTATTACCACAAATACGAGTTTACCCTTGAGGGTTAACTCCTTGAGCAGGTCCAGAATGTTTTCCGAGTCGCGCGAGCTGAGGCCCGATGTGGGCTCGTCGAGGAAAAGGATGGCCGGTTCGCGGATTAGCTCCAGTGCAATATTCAACCGTTTGCGTTGGCCTCCGCTGATCTTTTTGTTGAGTGGCGAGCCCACCTTCATGTCCTTAATCTCGAACAGGCCGAGGCTCGCAAGCATTTTGTTAACCGCTTCGTTTAGTTGTGTGGCGTTGTAATTATCGAAGCATAGCTTGGCGTTGAAGTATAGGTTTTGGTAAACCGTTAATTCCTCAATTAGCAGGTCGTCCTGCGAAACGAATCCGATTTGCCCCTCAATTAAATCCTTCTGGTTGTGTATGTCGATACCGTTGATGCAAACCTTTCCGAGCGAAGGCGTTTCGCTTCCGTTGAGTACATTCAGCAGCGTGGACTTTCCTGCGCCCGATGCGCCCATAATTCCCACCAGATGGCCCGATTCTTCGGAGAACGACATGTGGTGTAGCCCCGTTTTTCCATTCTTGAAATGGAACTCGATGCCTTGCACATCGAATACGATGCGTTCTTTAATTTTATCCTGGGCAAATCGGGCAACAATATCGCTGAAGTATATTGGTTTTATCTTGGAATTACGGATGGACGAGCCGTTGTTCAGCACAAATATTTTTTCGTTCTGAACCAGATGTCCATTCAGGTAAAGTTCGTGGTTCCCCTTGTAGCGAAGGAAAAATATATTGGCCGATTCCACAAAGGCGATTTTTATTTCGTCGTGTATGTTCTCGGAATATATATGCTTGAAATCATCATTCTCGGGGTGTTTGCTGTTGTTAACCAGCAGGATGTTTTGGTGCGGGGGGATTTGTTCGAAGGGGTTTAGCACGAAATCCCTGAGAAGGGCGAATTCGGGTTCGGGAACAAAAAAAGTTTCGGAAACCGTTGATATGAAAGCCATTTCCTGTTCTGTAACCTCGCCATCCTCGGGTTTAACAAATTCTAGTAGCCTGATGAGTACCACTATTTTTTGTTGTTGAATAAGCTCTTCGTTAATCTGCGAACAAATTTTCAGAACCCGAACGGAGCTCGACGATGTTCTTTTTTTCGATTTCGATTTCTCGCTTTGCTTCTCTTGGTATAGGTTGTAGAAGTAGTCGAAAACTTTGAGGTATTCGGTAACGAGTTCCTGGTTGAGCTGGTTTTTCAGAAATTCCTCCACAACCCTTCGCCTGTCGCTGTAGTCGTTGCCTTCTGTTTCGTCGCTGGTTGCGGGGCGGGCAATTATTGCGAAAAGTTGCATTAATGCTTTCAGAATCGACTCGCTCATTGGGGATGTGTTTTATTGTTTTTTTGTGCTTGGCTTTACTGCTTAAAACCTATGAGAAGCATAACGTAGCCCGGGACAAATTTTGTGTTTTTAACATCAACTTGTATAACACAGGTTACTGTGGATGTAAATTTTAAATCCCAGAATGGGGTGTAATCGAAACTTTCGTTGGTGAACAGTAGGTTTTTGTCGGTGTCGTAAACCGAGAAAACCAGTTTCCCTTTCCGTAGGTTGGTACAACCCACAATTCTATAGGTATTATCGCCGAAGAATGTGGTACGGAACTCTATTTTTTGGTCGGGTTTGAGCGGTGCAAAGTACTCCTGTCCGTCGGCAATGTACTCCGGAGGGAAGTAAAGCGAGCAAATGTTTTCCAACTGTTCTATCTGGGCATTTGCTATTGCCGGGGTGAACGCTATTAAAGATATTAGTATGATTATTTGCTTAAGCATAATGACAAAAAAGTTATTCAACAATTTTATTCCGTAAAGCCGCAATTTTTTTGCTGATAATTTGAATGTGGTATTCTGACATGATAACTCTGGACTGGCTATTGATAATTATAAGGTTATGCTCTGGATCGATTTTAGGCTCGCGGTAGGTGTAGGAGTAAATAACCCCATCGAATTCGTATGCCAAGTCAATTAAATCGTCGATTAATGCTGAAAACTCGGCCGATTTGTAGTAGAAAGGCGTGAGTAGTTCAATCAAATTGTCGAGCGGATGTTTTTGTTCTCCTATTCGGTTGATTATGTCGCGGTGGCTGTTTTCCTGAACAATTTGGGTGAGTATATACATACTTTCGATCCAGCCGCCAGCAATTATTAGGGCTCCAATGTCGTTTCGGTCGCTGGTTTTTAGGTACGAATCGGAGTTGGTGTATGCGCGCGATATTATGTGGGTTAAGGAGTCGCGGTTGTTGATATTGTGCTCTATCGATTCAAAAACTTTGGGCTCAAAGGCTTGGTTAACGCCCAGTTGTTCGCTCAGTTTTTTTATGGTGCCAAGGTAGTTGATGGATTCCTGTGTTTTTTCGTAAACATTCAGGTAGCTAATATCGGTGCCATAAATCCCTAGGTTAAGGGCTTGCTTAAAGGTTGTACTGTACTTCTGGTATTTGTCGGCCTTGTTTAGGTAGCCCTCGCTGTAGGGAATGTTAACTTTTTTAATTAGTGTGGCAACCTGCCATGGCGAGGGAAGGGGGAATACCGAATCTTCAAATTTTATTAGTGTTGCGAGGGTGTCAACAGCCTCTTCAACCAGGAGCGAATCGCGTTCCTGGTTTGTGGAGCACTTGCACCCCGACAGTAAGAGTAACGTAATTGATACGGTAACTAATCCTATTATTTTATGTGAGAACATTTTACAAATCAGTAAAAGATTAGTGCAAGTAATGAAAAATAAATGAATTATCAAAAGCAGTACTAACAAAACACCTATAAATGCTAGATTTTTTGGGTATGCCTTTGAGAATTTTAAGTAAATATAACTGTTTTTCAATTATTTTGAAATACCTGTATCTATCTTTATGCTCGGATTGGCTAAAATTGATGAATCAATAATGGCTCTCCCGATTTTTATTTCGATATTCGCAGTTAATAATCCTTAAAAAGTTTACCATGAAACGTTCAGTTATTCTTGCATTGTTTTCGTTGTTTGCGTTCCAAGGTATTTGCCAGCAAAAGCAAATGTCGTTGGAGCAGGCTGTTTTGAAACAATGGTCCGAGTTCCGTCCGCAATCCTACACCAATTTTGAGTGGAGGCCCGAGATGTCTGCATTTACCCATGTGGATGGGAATAATCTGGTTGAGGTCTCGGCGCTGGGGGGAGTTGCAAGGGTGCTGGTATCGCTCGATGAAATCAATAGTGTACTTAAGGCGAACTCGCTTCCCGAGGCTAAGCGGTTGATGTACGCTTGGGTTGGCAAGGATGAGTTGCGGCTTACGGTGATGCCATATTTTGTGTTTTATAACGTGGACACAAAACAGGTTGTGCGCAAGCTAAAAATGGTTGACGATGCCGAAAATATCGATATTAACCCCAATGGTTCGATGTTGGCATACACCATTGGCAACAACCTGAACATTATTGATGCCAACGATGCAATTACAGCCATCACTTCCGATGATAATTCGGGTATTGTGAATGGGCAGTCGGTTCATCGGAGCGAGTTTGGAATTACCGGCGGTACTTTTTGGTCGCCCAAGGGAAACCTGTTGGCGTATTACAGAATGGACGAAACCATGGTAACCAGCTACCCGCTGGTTGATATTACACAGCGCATTGGTACTGTGGAGAATATTCGGTACCCCATGGCGGGAATGAAAAGCCACGAGGTTACGTTGCATATATACAATGTGGGCACCAAGCAATCGGTGGCTATTAAAACTGGGGAACCCAAGGAGCAATACCTTACCAATGTGGCTTGGAGTTCCGATGAAAAGTTGGTTTATATCGCCGTACTCAATCGGGAGCAAAACCATTTGAAATTGAATAGGTACAACGCATCTACCGGTGAATTTGAAGCAACGCTATTTGAGGAGCAGGACAATGAGTACGTGGAGCCACTGAATCCCCTCCAGTTTATGCCTAATAACGCGAACCAGTTTTTATGGCAAAGCCGTCGCGATGGCTGGAACCATCTGTATTTGTATAGTACCAATGGGGAATTAATAAAGCAGATCACTACAGGCGCTTGGGAAGTAAAACAGGTAATCGGGATTGATGCTAAGCGTGGTGTAATATATTTTACAGCCACAAAGGATAGCCCTGTGGAGCAACACTTATACTCTGTTAATACGAAGAGTGGTGCATTGTTGCGGTTAACTAACGGTGAGGGAACACATAATCCGCGCCTGAGCTCTGATTATAAGTTTTTTGTTGATTTCTATTCCAGTATTTCGGTTCCCGGGAGGGTCGATCTTTGCTCGTCGAAAGGAAAAACTGTTCGGAATTTGATTACAGCTCCGAATCCTTACGATGGTTATAATATTCCGCTTCCACAACTTTTAACACTAAAGGCCAGCGATGGAACTGCCCTGTACGGACGAATGATTAAGCCTTGGGATTTTGATTCCACTAAAAAATACCCGGTTGTGGTTTATGTTTATGGTGGGCCTCACTCGCAGCTGGTAACAAACTCGTGGATGGGTGGTGCACGGCTTTGGGAGTCGTACATGGCCAATAAGGGCTATATTCTTTTTACCCTCGACAACCGGGGTACTTCCAATAGGGGCGCCAACTTTGAGCAGGCAATACACCGTAACCTTGGGGTTAATGAGATTGCCGATCAGATGGTTGGCCTTAACTACCTTAAAGGATTGAACTATGTTGATTCTGAAAGGATAGGTGTACATGGCTGGAGTTTTGGTGGGTTTATGACCATATCGCTTATGCTGAAGCAGCCCGAAACTTTTAAGGTTGGAGTGGCCGGTGGCCCAGTTACCGATTGGAAGTTCTACGAGGTAATGTATGGCGAGCGTTACATGGATACCCCCGACGAGAACCCTGATGGGTACAAGAATGCCGACTTGAAAAACTACGTAACGAACCTGAAAGGCGATTTGCTTATTATTCACGATGATATGGACAAAACGGTTGTGCTGCAGCATAGCTTAACATTGCTCCACGAGTTTGTGAAGGGCGGTGTGCCGGTCGATTTCTTTGTTTACCCACAGCACGATCACAACGTTATGGGGAAGGATCGTGTACACCTGATTGATAAGATAATCCGCTATTTCGACGAAAAACTTTAATAGTTTTTTGTAAAAAACCATAGTCCTATTATACATAGAGCAAACTGGGGTAGTTGCGCTGCATTAGCCCAGTATTGCTTTTAGTATGTCTGTTGTTAAGGTGCTATTTTGGGATTATCGATTAAACCATTTAAGAGCACATAAAAACCAAGATTATAGATGTTTTCGAGAGTATCAACCCGTCAGATATGGAGCATTGCTTACCCAATTATACTGGGGAGTATTGCCCAGAATATAGTGAACATCACCGATACAGCATTTTTAGGTCGATTGGGTGAGGTTGCCCTTGGCGGTGGCGTTATTGGCGGTTTGTTCTATCAGGTTCTGTTGATGATAGGATGGGGTACTGGTTTGGGAGGACAAATAATTATTGCGCGTCGGTACGGCGAGGGAACCCATAAGGCAATAGGCCGGGTTGTTGAGCATGTTTTATACTTTTTGGTTTTGATGGCGCTTCTGCTTGTGGCATTGGTGTTGCTGTTTTCCAATGGTATGCTTGGCGTTCTGGTCGATTCGCGCGCCATACTCGATGCTGGGAGCGAGTTTGTGAATTACCGAATATGGGGGTTGGTGTTTGCCTTTGTGAATTACACGTTCAACTCATTCTATGTGGGAATAGCACGGACTAAGGTGATTACTGCAACTACTATTGTGATGGTTTTGGTTAATGTGGTATTGGATTATGCCTTAATATTTGGGCATTGGGGTTTGCCCGCAATGGGTATAGGCGGAGCGGCTTTGGCCTCTGTTATTTCCGAGGCGGTTAGCTGTGCTTTTTTTATGTTTTACACATGGTTTTACTTTGATTACAAGCCTTACCGATTGTTTAAGTTTTACAAATTGAACACCCGGTTACTTTTCAGAATTATGAATATCTCGTGGCCCTTGATGATTCAGTTCTCGCTCTCCATTTTTATTTGGTTCGTATTTTTCCTTTTTATCGAGAAGATGGGCGAAACCCCTTTGGCCGTATCGAATATTCTGCGTAGTGTTTATATCGTGCTGATGATTCCCATCTGGGGTTTTGCTTCGGCCACCAATACGCTGGTTAGTCAACTAATAGGGCAGGAGCGGGCTGGAGAAGTAATGCCGGTTATTCAAAAAGTAATTATACTGAGCATGGTTTCTGTATTGGTATTAGCATCAATCAGCCTGTTAATTCCGGAGCTTATAGTGAGGGTGTATACCAACGATATGGTTCTTATACAGCAATCGATGCCCGTTTTGAAATTGATAGCACTTGCAGCTATTGGAATGGCCGGGGCTTTTGTGATGTTTAACGGTGTTTCTGGCACTGGGAATACCCGGGTGTCGTTTTATATCGAACTGGTAACTCTATCGTTGTACGTATTATGGGCGTACTTAATGGCCATTGTGTTTAAAATGCCGCTCAGCTGGGTTTGGTGTGCCGAAATTCTGTACGGTGTTTTGGTAATGGCAATATCGTTATGGTATTTGCGATCGAACAGATGGAGAGGTAAATTGGTTTAAAGAATTTGCATTTGGCGGTTATGGGAAAAAATGCGACGATAGATACAATAAATCAATTTGGCTTTATATCTTTGCTGCGAGCAAATCAATATGTCAACTCATGTTTTTTTTAGGTGCATCGTGTAGCTTTTTACCGTATATCCTGGCAGCTGTTTTTGCATGGCTGTTTATGGGGTATAATGCCGATGCCCAGGCCGAACAGCCTGTTCAGCCCGATACTCATAATCTTGTGGTTTATCAGCAGGCCTCACCTGCAGCAAGTACCTCTGCCTATCATCTCAATTGGAATTTTACTATTGAAGAGGCTGCTGAGTTGCCTGTTGTTCATGTGGTGGCGCTTGTTGAATGTATGTCGCATTACGAGCCCCGCATTGTGCGCCGTGCTTCGTTAATCCCCGATTTACGGGGATCGCCCATCTTTATTTAGATTCGTTTTGTGCTTGGTGTGTATTTACGCTCAAGCCAATTAATCCATTCATTTAGTCATTTTACTAAGCTTAGGCGCTTTGTTGCTGCATAAGTTTACTTGTGAAATTTATACCAAAGCCATGCGTTTAAAATTTATCATCATTTTGGGTATTTATACCCTATTGTCAACGCTGCTCTATTCCCAAAATCATCAAAAATTATCAATAGAGGTTGTTGATAGCCGGTCGGGTGTGGGAGTTGCCAACGCTTCGGTGCGATGGCAATGTTTGGGTAACCGTAATTCCGTTGGAACAACTACCGATCCGAGGGGACTTGCAATGCTTAACGCTCCAGCGGGAAAGGGTGTGCTGGTGGTATCGTGCATTGGGTACAGTACTTATATCGATACCGTTGTAGCGCCTACATCGAGGCGGGTGTTGCTGGTTGAGGATGTTTTTAACCTCGATCAGGTTACCGTTACAGGAACCCGCACTCAGCATACTTTGAAAAAAAACCCTGTGCTAACCCAGGTGCTTAGCCGGAGGGATATTCAAAGCAGTCAGGCAACTACCGTGATCGATCTTTTGGAATCCGAAATCCCAAGTACCGAGGTGAACCGGCATGGTTTTGGGGCATCGCTTTCGTCGCAGGGGCTTGAGGCCAAGTACACACTGGTGCTGATTGACGGGGAGCGTATGGCTGGCGAAACGGACTCCAATGTGGACTTTTCGAGGATTAACACGGCCAATATCGAGCGGGTAGAGATTGTAAAGGGGGCCACATCGTCGTTGTACGGTTCTAGTGCCATGGGGAGTGTTATTAATATCATAACCCGCAAGCCCAGCGCAAATCTCAATGTGAGCGCCAATTTTAAATACACCCAGCGCAACGAGAGGAATGCCTCAAAAGCGCAGATCGATATGCTCGATGAGGCGTATCTTAAAACCTTTTACCGTAACCAGGATCGTCAGAATTTAAATGGCGATCTATCGGTTGGTTTTCGGAAGAAGAATTTTTATTCTCAGAACTATTTTGGCTACAAAAGTTTCGATGCTTACCAGCTGTTTAATTCCAAGTCCGTGGTGAAGTATTACCCCAGTCTCGACTCTACTGCGAATGAGGGTGTGGACTCTGCGCCATCAACCATAAATGGTTTTGCCGATCATACACTTACCACAAAGAATGGGTTTGATAGTAAACTTTGGCGTGCGCAGCTGCGGGGGTCGTACTATAATCACCATGAATACGATTTTAGTCGCGATAATATGCATAACCTTTACCGCGATTATACTGTGGGTGGTTTTGCTGAACGCCAGTTGCCCGATAGTTCCAGCATAAGGCTAAGCTACAATTACGATAACTACAATAAGTATCATTTTATTGAGGACAAGGAGACGGAGCTGTTGAACTACAGCAATGCATTTAATCATGCTAAGTTGCAGTATGTGACAAAAATGCTTTCAAAGCATAGTTTGCTGCTGGGGGCTGAGTTTTTACACGAGATGCTGAAATGCGATAAATACTCCTATTCGGTGATGCAGGAGCACATTGCTAGCGATGCCGTGGTGATTTTGCAGGATGAATACGCGCATAGTAGTAGGGTTACTGTTTTAGGGAGTGCTCGCGGGGGATTTCACTCCGAGCATGGGCTGCATGTGTCGCCATCGGTTACGCTAAAGGTTGTTCAGGGCGATTTTAACCATCGGCTGTCGTTTGCTCGGGGTTTTAGGTCGCCTACGCTCAAGGAGCTCTACATGAACTGGGATCACATGGGCATGTTCACCATTATTGGAAGTGCCGATTTAAAGCCCGAAACCAGTAACTACTACTCGTTATCGACCGACTACATCAATCCCTGGCATTTTGTTAACATTACAGCAACCGTGGCGATTAACCAAATTTACGATAAAATTGGGGGGATTTGGGTGAATGGCCAAACCGAATACCGCTATAGGAATTTGAGCGATTTTAATATACTTAATGCCGAGTTGCTTGTGCGGTGGAAGTTCCTGAGCCATTTCCTGCTAAAGTCGGGGTATGTTTATACCAAGGTGCTGGAGAGCGAGAGTGTTAGCCGGATGTCGGAAGTTAGCCCGCACAGCTATACCGGGCAGTTGGAATACTCGTTTCAAAAAGGATTGTACGCCCTAACCGCTAACCTAGCTGTAAAAGTTACCGGGAAAAAGGAGTTGAGCGAGTTCGACGATGAGGTTAACTCATCCTACTACATCTCCTATCCAGCCTATTCGCTTTGGAATATCAATGTTACCCAGCGTTTCCGCAAGCACATCTCCGTTGCAGTGGGGGTGCGGAATCTTTTCGACTATACGGCTCCAATTGCTGGGTTTAGCGCTACTTCAACCGTAGGGCGTAGGTTTTACGCCTCGGTGGGCTATGAGTTTTAAATTACTAACACTAATAATTATACAGATGACTAGAAAATCAATTTTAACCATGTTTGTTGCACTGGGTGCAATGTCTTTTTTTACATCGTGCGAATCGGATGACGATAGCCCTTCTGTTGCTTCCGAAATTGTTATTGATGCTACGGCATACGATAAGTGGGCCTACTTCTCGTTCGAGGCCGATACGGTGGTTAGTATCGACGATTTTTCGACCTCTACAGGGTGGGATATCGCTTTCCACCGATCCGATATCCGGGTGAACTGCGGGCAAGCCGGTCCGGGTTTGGGTGGATCGTATAGCTGCGGAAAAGTTGGATTCGATTCGGTACTAGAGGCTCCTGCCGATGGTTACTCGCTCAACACCACCATTAAGATTCTTGAGAAGTTTGTAATGCCCCCGGTTTACGCTGAGGTTCCTGGTGATACCTTGGTGGCTAAATGGATGACTCTTGATGTCAGCAATGATGGGGAGCGTACCTATAACTACAGCGATAATATTTATGTAATCAGAACAGCAGAGGGCAAGTACGCTAAAATATGGTTGAAGAATTATTTTGATGAGACCAAGAGCGGTTATATTACCATGAAGTACAGCTACCAGCCCAGCGGTAGTCGCAAATTTTAAGTGAGGTATAATGTAGTAGCGGTAAGGGCGGGGCAATTGTCTCGCCCTTACTGTTTTCCCTTTTTATTGAGCGGTGTGGGTAGAGCAAAAAATCATTGGTATAACTCTATTTTCTAGTTAAATCTGTGAATTAATGTATTAAACGACTGGCTATACTTCGTGTTGGGCGATTGTTTTTTATTTTGTCAGGTATTTTTCTTCTTTGTTTTCCAAAACTCATGGTCTTTATCGAGAAATACTACTTGAAAAATATTTTCTTCAAAATATCCAATAACACACTCTTTTCCTTGGATATGCATTGAACACCAAGTTACATCTGGTAAAACATGTTTAGGATGAATAAAACCAGAATCTGGGGGAAAGCCAACTTTTGTATATGGTTTTATTATTTGTTGAGCAGTTGCTTGTCCAACTGTTAATTGACAAACTTCTCTCAATTTATTCACAGTCATAGCTAATAATTGCTCGTGCTCCCATTCTTCAAAGCGTTGTCCTTGATTACTGTCAAAATCTTTAAAACTTATAACGATAAATCTTTCTCTTTGACCTGAACGTAACTCAATGCTTTTAACTTCTCTTTTGTAGGAAGCAGCATTCCTTTCTTTAAACTTATTCTCCTTCCCTTTTCCCATAGAGTAAATCGTTTAATTTATCATCAATGTCAAAATATGGTATTGCTCCATATTTACCTTCAATGTAATTTTTGTCAAATGCCGATTTGTTTCTGACTTTGTCGGTTTTAAAGTCTGCTAGAGAAAATAACTCGGAAGCACCAAATTGATTTTTTTCTACAAACCAAATTTGGTCTCTTCTAAATGTTTCCTTGTTAAGCAAGGAAATGTCATGAACTGCACAAATTAGCTGAGCTTTACTTTTGTTAAACTTATGAAAAAAGTCAACAAGTCTAAAGGTTAAATGGCTATGCAATCTAGAGTCAAGTTCGTCAATGATTAATACTTTGCCGTTTTGTAGTGTATCATACCAAGGACCGAGTAGGTATAAAAGTTTTTTAGTCCCTTCGGACTCCTGCCTGTCAAAGTTGAACGGAACAGTATCAACCAAAATATTGTTTTCGTCATATTTTCTGTGATATGTAATTAGTTGGTCTCTTTTAGGCTGTTTTGACTGTATTTTTTGAATACTAGTAAGAAGATTTATTATTTCTTCGTCTTTCTCTTTTTCCCTTAAAGTTTCAAGATCTATTTCATTAACATCTTCTACCGTTGTTGAAAGATTTGCGATTTCCAAGTATTTAACAAAATGTAAAACCCAGCTAAAAAACTGTTTATCTGATTTCAATTTGTCAATAGTGTATCTTTTGTGTCCACGGTCATGAATACCATTAACGAAGCTGAATTTTTTGAACCAATCAACAATATTTGTAGAAGTTTCTTTGCCTAAAGTTGCCAAAAGGGAAAGAAATAAAACATTCTCTTTTACATCTTCTTCCTTTCCTAATCCTTCTTTAAAAGCCGACTTGTTTACTTCAATTTTTTGTTGGTCACGTTTGAATAGATAAACTTCTTTGCTAGTAGTATGAAAAAGCCATTCGGCTACAATTTTGTCGTAGTCTATTTCAAATCCGTAGCGATACTTAGTTTCTTTTTGAATGAATGATATCTCAAAGAAGCTGGTGTCTTTTTCTGTCTTGGTGTTAAGTGCAAATTTTTCTAACGGAAATTTTCTTTCGCTATTTTCCATTAAAGCATCCCGGAACGAGTTTAAAACAGTTTGCTTCATGAAACCCATAGCTTCAAGTAGGTTACTCTTACCGCTTGCATTGTTTCCGTAAACAACGGCCGATTTTAAGAGATTAAGATTGCTTCCTGTCTCAATGATATGCGTTTCCGGGTGTTCCTTAAAAGACTTTGCAGCCACCATTGTAAGTGTCGTTAAGTCTTTAAATGAAAGGAAATTCTCAATGCTGAATTCTATTAACATTTCTTCTTTATTGTATTAATTTTGACTACAAAAATACAATTATATTTTAAAATTTGCAATTATTTTTCAGAATTCTGTTTTTGATGACGCCGTTTTGCCTGTTTTGAAATTTTTAGAATGATGTCTAATTATTCGGATAGCATTCTTTTTACCAATTCAATTTTGAATTCCCGATCAATTGAGTACGTTTTATCGGCAAGGCGGCAGTACTCGTACAGGTGTAACGATTTTTCAAGGTAATCCTTTCGGCGGTTGCCATTATTGCTCACTCCCTGTTGGTATAGAATGTCGGCCAGTAGTTCCCGGTTCTGGTTATCAATTCCCTTCAGCTGGTTGATGTATGGGAGTAATTCCGAGTTGTGTAGCGTGAGTATCCTGTTTAAATCGAGTCCAATCTCGGATATTAGTTGCTCATCGGTTTCCTCAACTTGCTGAAGTGCGCTTATGGCCGAATTGCCAGTATTGCCGGTAAGCGCGTTGAGCAGCTGGCGGAGCAGTAGTCCCATCTTTTCAATCTCGCGGAGTAGGTAATCCTTCTGTTCCATAGGCTTGCTAGTATTTAATGGCTGCTGGGTTTATTTTGGTCGTTTATCGAACCGTTGGGCAATAACGCTGGCCGCTATCAGCTGCAAGGCGTGGAACATCATCAGGGGGAGTAGTATTACGCCTACGCCGTTAATGCCGGGGAATAGCACTTTCGACATAACGGTGCCGTGTACCAACGATTTTTTTGATCCGCTGAAAACGGCAGTAATGTGATCCTCGGTGCTGAAATGCAGTATCCGGCTTATGATTGTAATTATGCTGTAAATCAGGAAGAAAAGGATAATCATTGCTACGCCAAGTAGGAATATCTCGGCTGCGCTATACCCTGCAAACATTTTATTGGCAAACGATTCGCAGAACGAGGTGTAAACAATTAGCAGGATTATACATTGATCGAAAACTTTGAGCGGAGACCTATTGCGCTCAGCAAATGCCCCGAATTTTGGATGCAACAGGATTCCGGCAGCAACGGGGAGCAGTACCTGAAGCGATAGCTTTACTATTACGTTGGTTAAATCGTAGGAATTGCCTTCCGACGAGAGTATAATTCCCATCCATACCGGTGTTATGAACACGCCAAGCATGCTCGATATGGATGCGTTGAAGATTGCCGCTGGTACATTGCCCCGCGCAATGGAAACCATTACCACCGACGATGACACTGTTGAGGGTAGAGCGGCCAGGTAAAATGTTCCAATCCAGAATAATCGGTTCCCATTGTTCCCGAATATCTGCATAAAAAACAGCACCACAAGAGGGAAGATGATGAATGTTGCCAATTGTACCACGAGGTGAAGCTGCCAGTTTGCAAGTCCTGTTTTTAACTTCTCGGGGCTGAGTTTTAGCCCGTAAAAAAAGAATATCACCGAAACCCCGTAGTTGGCAATTTGGTGAAGCGAGAGCCCTCCCCGGGCTATTCCTGGGCTCCACCAGATGTAGGCTAGCGCAATGGCGCCAATAATTGCGAGTACAAATGTGTCGAGACCCACTTTTAAGCGCATCCGTTTTACGAATGCTCTAATTGAATTGATAGTGCTGATAACCTTCATGGTGCGAAATTCCAATTATTTGCCGCAGAATCGTTGAAGCGCTTCGTAAGCCTGGGGTACGCCCATTTCGCCAGCGGTGCTCAGATCCTGGCAACCTGGCTGTTTAGAGCCCGATAGGAGGAGTGCTAAGCCCCGGTTGTAGTATGCCCCTGCAAGCGATGAATTCATGGTAATGGCCTTGTTATACCAATTAATGGCTTCGGTAAAATTGTTGGTGAGAATGTGCAAATTCCCAATGTTGTAGGCAATTATGCTGCTATTGTCGAGGGCGGGTAGCTGTGAGAGTTGGGCAGTGGCCTCGGAGTAGGCGGTGATTGAGGTTTGGTTTTTGGTATCGTTGGGTGGATTGGTGCCCTGATTCACTGTGTTCGATCTATCGTTAAAGCCTTCGATAAAGCGTGCCATGTCGGTGTTTGAAGCTATCAGATTGATCTCTATTAGCGGGTTGTATGGCGATTCTTTCACCGCATTTTTGAACTCCTGTGTGGCGTTGGAGTATCGGCCTTTTGCAGTTAGGAGTATCCCCCGGAGTAATGAGCGGTAGGGATTTCCGGAAAATAGCGAGTCGATGGTGTGTAGCGATAGCTCTTTTGCCCTATTATCGGGTTGTGTGCTAAGCGTTAGCTGGTATTCGTAGGGGAGTTTGCTGTTGATGGAGTCGAGCCACGCGCTTTTTGCATTATGGCTATTCTGAATTTTTGTTTCTTTATTCAAGCATAGCTTAAGCATGGGGAGGAATGCCGAGGTAACTACAAACCGGTTGGTTTCGAGGCTAAGCCGCGATGCGGTGTTGAAATCTTTTTCGAGCGATATTAGGTGCTTAAACTTTCCGCTCGAGTCGAGCATAGCGAATGGGTTGTCCTTATTAGCCCCTTTGTATTTTTGCAGTAGCGATTTTCCGGTATTGTAATCAGTTTCGGCGCCTTTTGCGTCGCCCAGCCTCGATTTAATCTCAGCCCGGTTAATGTATGCATTGGCAAAATCGGGGAAAATATTGATTGCCGTGGTGTAGTCGTTAATTGCTGTTTGGAGTTGCCCCTTTTCGTAAAGGATGGATCCGCGGTAGTAGTATATCAACACATTTTCGGGATTAAGCGAGGTGAGGCGGGTGAGGTCGTCGATGGCCTTTTCCCAGTCCCCTATTTGGTAGCTTATAATGGCTCGGTTGAACAGGGCAAGTGAGTACTTTGGGTCGGCTCTTAGTACTCTATTCAAGTCGCTTAGCGCTTTTGTGGGTTGTTTCAGGGTGTGGTAAACCAGTGCGCGGTTAAAGTAATTGTCGATGCCGAGCGAATCGAGTGCAATTGCTTTATCCAAATCGGCCAGTGCCAGTGTGTGCTTGTTGATTTCGGCATTTAGGATGCCTCTGCGTGAATAGGAGTTGGCGTAGAATGGGTTTACCTTGATGGCCAGGTTGTAGTCGCTTAATGCGCCCAGGGTATCGCCTGTAAGCAGCCGGGCCGACCCCCGGTTAATCCATACGTCGGGGTTGCTGTTATCGATTCGTAGTACCTTGGAGAAAACTTCGATGGCTTTGGTGTAGTTTTCCATCTGGAAATGAATGATGCCCAGTGTGAATAGGAATTCCGATGAGTTGGGTTTTAGGTCGAGTGCAATATCTATCTCGTTTAGGGCTTGGTTGGGTTGCGATATTCGGTTTAGTGCAATGGATTTATAGTGATGCCCTTGGGCAAATACGGGGTTTACCTTTATTGTTTTATCAAAATCGGCGATGGCGCCAGGTATATCTCCCAGGTTGTATTTGGCAACTCCCCGTAGGAACCATCCTTCAAACAGCGACGAGTCGATTCCTATTAGTGTGTTGAGGTAGGGGAGGGCTTGGGTGTATTTTTGCTGAGCAAGCAGTTCTTCGCCCTTGTAAAAAAAGTATGCTTTATTTAGTTGGCTGTATGCTGGATTTATGTTGATGAGTCCAATCAGGGCTAACGCAACCGTGGTAACAAAATTTTTCAAGGCATTAATCTATTTGCGTTTTCTTTTGGGGTTTGGGGGATTCGCATTGTCTAGGTCAATTTTTCCTAGGGTGTACATATTGCGGAGGATAATGTGTTGGTAGCGAACCATGTAGTTGCTGGGTTTGGCCGGGTTGCGTTTCGATGGGAGCGGTAGCACTGTGGCTATCATTGCCGCCTCGTTGCGGTTCAATTTGCTCGCCGGTTTTTTGTAGTAAGCTTGCGCCGCCTCCTCAACGCCGTATATTCCGCGCCCAAATTCGGCTACGTTAAGGTAAACCTCCATAATCCGTTTTTTGCTCCAGCAGGTTTCGATCAGGAATGTGAAGTATGTTTCAAATCCCTTGCGGAGCCACGATCGCTTTGGCCATAAAAACACATTTTTGGCTGTTTGCTGCGATATGGTGCTTGCTCCCCTAAGTTTTTTCCCCCTTTTATTGCTTTTTATAGCTTTTTGAATAGCTTCCCAGTCAAACCCGTTGTGTAGCATAAACTTCCCGTCCTCGGCGGCACAGGCTGCTAGTACCATGTGGGGCGATATTTTATCGATACTTACCCAATCTTTTCTGATTCGTTGGCGCTCCCCCTGTTCATTGGTCTCGTCGCGTTTGATAACCATGAGCATTGTTAGGTTCGGATTTACGAAGGCCAATGCAAGCGTTAGCAGTATGGAGGTTGCAAAAAATGTGATGGTTGAGAGTAGGAATAGCTTCAGCAGAGGCTTATACCAGCGTTTTTTTGTTTTTATAGTATTGGGTTTGTTCAATGGTATTCATTTTTTACGAACGCTAAAGTATAAATTAATGTAGAATAAGCCAGCGACGATTAAAAAAAAATGATCGAGGGCACGACTTTTAGTGCCCTCAATCATTTTCTATCTGCTTTGTTTGAACTGTGCTTTACGCCGTAATCACTTCCCTCTCCGCGCTCTTTTTGGTTGGGTTTTGGTTCTTGATATTTGCTAGGTTATTGGCCAGGATTTCGGCAATATCCTGTATGGCGACTGTGTCCTGTGCCGAGCAGAATGTTTTTTTACATAGGGGGCAAGCTGTTGCCAGGATGTTGGTATCGGCTTGGGTTATTTGGTTTACTGTGGCTACGGCAATGGTGCGGCGTTGCTCCGCGCTGATGTTAGTTGCGCCAAGGCTTCCGCCACAGCATAGCGAGTTTTTCCCAATTTGCTTGCCCGATTCAACCAGGTTAACCGTTTTGCTGAGCAGTTCGCGGGGTTCCTCAGTGATGCTAAGCCCTCGGCTCAACTCGCAGGGATCGTGGTAGGCTACATTTAAATCAGTTTTTTTAAGTTTGAGCCTATTGCTGTTAACCAGTTCGAGTAGGTATTGGCTGTGGTGCAGTACAGGTATGTTTAAATGGTAGTTATGCCTAAACTCGCGGGCGCAAATAGGACAGGTGGTAACCAGCAGTTCTGCGCCTGTGGCATGGATTAGAGCATTATTTTTGTCGATAAGTTGCTTTGCGGCAATTGCTTGACCTCCTAGTTGGAGTGGCCTGCCGCAGCAAATACTTCCATCCTTGTCAATAAAAGTATAGTCAACGCCTGCTGCTTCGAACAGTTTTAGAGTCGATTTGATCACCGATGGGGTTAAATGCCCCATACAGCCAGCAAAGAACGCAACTTTTGCCTTTGGGTAGCTGTATCCGTTTAGGTAGTTGTAACTGTTTTCGCTGTATAGTTGATGCTCCTTGCGTTCGTTTTCTCTAATCTTAACAACCTCAATGCCAACGGGGCAAGCCTCTACGCATCGCATACACATCATGCATGTTTCGCGCAGCTGCTCATTGGGCTGGCTGTACCGCAAATCGCGGAGGAAGTAGGCGGGTTGCGTATTGCTGATGTTCAGGTTGGTGCTAAGCTGGCACGTGTCGATGCATATTCCGCATCGCGAGCAGGCGTTCAGCTCAATTTTAGTGAATGTGGAGTGATGCTCTTTTTCCTTTACTCCGTATTTCCGTAGGAATATGAGCAGTATCTCCGAGGGGATGTGCATGTACCTCGAGAAGGGTAGCGTAACAAAGAATAGTCCCAGCGCAATGGAGTAGGCCCACCATGCGGGGTAGTATAGCTGGTCGAGTGGTAGGTTGTATATTACATTTTGTCCCAAAAAGTTGGTGAAAAAGTGCCCGGTGTTATAAAGCCCCGCCGTAACGCTTTCGGCCAGAATGCGTAGTGGAAAGATAAACCATAGCGATGTGAGCGCAATACGGTCTATGCGGATGTGCTTTGTGGTTCGTCGCATCCCAAGAATTCGGCTCTTAATCCGTTTAAAGAATGCCAGCATAACCCCCGAAATTACGAGTAGCAGGAAGAAATCCATCAGAAATGTAAAAATCTCCTCGTATTCGCGTAGTGGCGATAGGTCGTGCCGGAAGAATTCGAAGAATATGGGGTAGTAGGGTGGGTTGATATTGCTGTGGGGGTAAAGCCTCGATTCAAAGTTTCCGAGTACAATTAGCATGAACCATCCGAAGGCTAAACTCATGTGCATATAGCCCAGCAGCGCGTGTTTTCGGAATATTTTGCGGTGGAATAGTCCTTCCATCATCGATTCCCATATTGCCGCTATGGTTCGAAAGGAAAACAGGCGCTTCCACACAATCTTTTGCTCGCGGCGCGATAGCCTGATAATCCAATAGGCCCACATCCCTACGATGTATAGCATTACAAAGGCTAGACCTATTGAGAATGGGATGACAAAGGGATGGTACTTCATACTTTGAATTTTTGGTTGGCCTTGCGAATTAGCTTAACAATATTGCGGGTGTTCACATTCCGGGGGCAAACCAGCGTGCATTTGCCGCATAGCATACACTTCTCCGATTCGGCAATTGCCTTGGCAATCTCGCCTCTGCGGATGCTATGGCACAACTCGCGGAAACTGAACTTGGTAAACTTCCCTGCGGTGCAGGTTGCAGTGCAGCACCCACAGGCAATGCATTGCGTAAAGGTTTCATCCCTTTCGGCAATCCAACTGCTGAGCTGCAGGTTTGATTTGTCTAAATCGTGAATTTTGATTTCGAGTGGTGCAAATCCAAAATTAACCATAGTTTACTTCTTGCTTAGGTACTGATGTATTTCGATGGCGGCAGAGCGGGCTGCATTAACCGAATCGGTTATGTTGTTTGGACCTACGCATGCTCCGGCAACAAAAACCCCTTCGGCGGTGGTGTTGGTTGGATACAGGTGCTGGTCGGCAATGTCCACGAATCCATCCTTATTGGGGTGTAAGCCTAATCCGGCAATTAGTTCGGAGGTCCCTATGGCTGGAGACATCCCCACCATTAGCACAACCATATCAACCGACATCTTTAATGGGCACGACGAAAGTGTATCCTCCGTTTTGATCAGTAAACGGCCTTCATCCAGCTCGCTGGCCTCGGAAAGTCGTCCCCGGATGAAAGTTACTCCTTTCTGCTGGGCTTCCTTGTATAAATCCTCATATCCTGGACCAAACATTCGTAAATCCATGTATAGGTTGAATACTTCGGCATTGGGAATGGAATCCTTTACTTCTATGGCTTGTTTTACCGCGGTTACGCAGCATACCTTGGAACAGTATGGCTTGTTCACTTTCTCGTCGCGACTGCCTACGCAGTGTATGAATGCTATTTTTTTTGGTGTTTCGCCACTCTTCATGGTGGGTTTGCCGTTTTTTGCAAACATCTCCTCGAGTTCGGCCGATGTGATTACATTTTCGTATATGCCGTAGCCGTATTCCTCTTTCCTTTCGGCTGGGAACAGTTCAAACCCGGTGGCAATTAGTATGGCGTCGGCTTCAAAGGCTCTTCCCTTGGCGTCGAGTTTGAATTTTTGTCCATTTCGGCTTATGGTTGATATGGCGGTGGATAGCATTATTGCCGGGTTGCCGTTAAGGTGCGATTTGAGGCTATCAATCACCTCGTGGCTGTGGCGTTGGTTGGGGAAAAGCCTGTCCCATTTGGCGGCATGACCGCCGGGTTGGGCGTTCCGTTCGAAAACCGTAACATTGTAACCTAGGGTTGCCAATTGGTTGGCGGCCTCGAGTCCGGCCACTCCTCCTCCTATGATTGCTACATCCTTGCCCATATGCTAGTGTTTAGTATTTGGTTATTTTTTGAATTATTTTTTTCTCAAATTGTGAATTTGATATGATTGGGTTTTTCGGGTAGTGGCAAATCCTCATCGTTGGCTCCTTTGAATTTTTTTGAGGGATCGTATTCCACGCCAATCTTTTTAAGTAAAGGCTCTATGTCGGTTTGGTGCATTTGCAGCCCCATTTCCCAAGGGTCAAATCCTAGAAGAATTCCGGCCACCTCTTCGTACGATAGAACGGGGATGCCGTAGCCATTATCGCCGTAAGTTTTATGCTCCATTTCGGCCAGTGCGTACTGCCACCTATCCATAAAGTAGTTGCAGCCGGGGCAGTTGGTTATAATTAGGTCGGGCTTGAAGGGCTCCATCGATTCAAACTTCTTTTTCGATGCCGATATGGAGTAGCCGCGGTTGGCTTGTACAAAGTACTGGCGGAAACCGAATCCGCAGCAGTGCCGGCGTTCGGGATAATCAATTACCTCACCACCCCAGGCTTCCACTAATCCGGCTAGAACGTGGGGGTATTCTGCGCCTCCAACGCCTTTGGCCGGAAACATTTTGGCATAGTGGCAGCCTATGTGATCCACCACTCGTAGTGGCTTTCCTGTTTCTTTGTTAATCAGTTTGTACTTGGCCTTGGCAGCAATTTCGTTTCTAAATTTATAGATAACATCGCTGGTATGGCTAAATTTGCGGGCTCTTCAAATTCGCGATTGGTTGCCTGCCGAAGGAAGTTCCGGGTTTTTCCTTTTCCTGTGGAAAGTGGTGCCAGGTTTCAAGTATTTCGGTGTATATGCCAAATGATGTAACGCACGATGGGATATAGTTCTCGTACCCATGTTGGCGCATCAGAGAGAAATTGCGGGCTACAACGGTTTGAATGGTTTCGAACGGAACAACCTCGGTGTGGTATGCAATGCCCAGTACAGGTGGTATGGTTTGATCCTCATACACATCTTTACCCAGCGTTTCGCTAAGAATTCGCAGAAAAGTGGTATCGCTTCCCGGAAAAAAGGTTTGCCTAATGCAGCTTTCTACAAAAAAAATACTTATCGGTGGCTATTTCTTTCTTCTGGTAGTCGCCCCATATTCGTTTTTTTTTCCTTCGTTTTTCATCTGTCTGGTTTTGTCATTGTAACGATCCATTTCAGCTTTGTAGGCGAGAGGCCTATTTGCGGATATGTTTTTCGGCATTGTTCCTTGTGTATACTTCTCGGAAGTAGGGCGATTGCTTATCGTTTTCGTCGCCTATCTCTAAATTCATCTCCTTGGCTTTTTCGGCCGATTTTTTCTCTATTTGTTTAAACCATCGTTTTCCTCCGGTTACCTCAAAAATTTTGTTGGAGTTCTTGATGTTCTCCTGTTGAATTTCGCGCATGGCTCCAGCGCCTTTCCCCTTGTAGTTTGCACCAACTTTGGGAGAACTTCGGTTCTATTGTCGCGAACCCATTGCCACACGGGACCCAGTTCGAAACATATCTAATTCCGTGTGATCGAAAGTAACACCGTAGCCTGTTTCGAGGATAGAATGCTTCCGAGCTCATCCGTTTAAGCGATAGCATTTGCCGACCTTTTTCCGATTCCACAAATGCTGGGTTTCGATGGATAACCCTCGGAGTGCTTGTACTATCAGCCCTGGGGCATTGTTGCGGGGGCATCGGGTTTTGCCGTACTTCATGCATTCGCCGCAGTACCATATTGTGTCGCCCTTAAGTAGTTGCTCAATTATTGAATCGTCGCGGGTTTGAACCATGTTGGCTATGTTGCGGGGTTCGTAGTCGTAAACCTCAGCAGCAGGGCATATGGCTGTACAGGTTCCGCAATTTATGCAGCCATTGATTCCTTCTACAAAACGGACATCGTTGTTGAGTTTATCGAATAGTTTTCCCATTCCATTGTGTTTTTTGCTGAATACTATTTGTGCTATATTTAAGTGTGATGTTATCACAACAACAAGCAAAAGTAAATATTTAATTCGTTTTTCGCTATAATTCTACAATTTTGGTCGTTCCTAACATTGGTATCTTGTCAATTTAAAATAAAGATTATAAGGAGTTTGAAATGCTATTTTTAGTGATTCTTTATAGTTTGTCTTAGGTTGTGTTCGGCTATTCCATAAACCCCCATCGTATGTTTCGGCTTTGTGCCTACATCATTGGTTTAAGGTACAAATAGTGGATCGGGATCGCGATATCCCAACATTTTTTATATTTTTGAGAAAAATTTAAGTTATGCTCGATTTTTCAAATACTCAGCTCGATCAAACCATTGTGCATTACGTTGGTACAGCAGATGCTGATGATTTAACCCTGTCGGCCGATTCGCTCGATACTTCTAACGAGTTGCTTGGCAATTTGCTACGCGATTATTTCTTGAATAGTTTTAAGAGTACTGGTTTTTATTCCTTTACGCACGACACTAGTTTGGAGCAGAACGATCTTTTCTCCGTTTGTTCCTCGTTCTTTGATGGATCGATTGATTTCGTGGAGATGTCGCAAACCATTGCGCAGCGCTTGAAGCAGGTGTCCACCCATCCCAACATCAAGGGAGGCGAGTTGTACGTGGTTAGCCTGACCGATTGCGTGGTTGATGGCGAAATGGCCGATGCCATTGGAATTTTCAAAGCCGAAACCAAGGATAAGTTTATCAAGATTCAGCGTAATGGCAATCAATTGTCGGTGATATGCGAGTTTGGTACCAATCCCAAAAAACTGGATAAGGGTTGCATTATCTTTAATACCGAGAAGGAGTTTGGCTATAAGCTAAGTGTTATTGATAATACCAATCGCGATGAGGCTAAGTACTGGATCGACGATTTTTTAAACGCCAAGATGCGTAACGATAATTTCTATCAAACTAAAACGGCCATTAACCTGTGTAAGAATTTTGTGCAGGATGTGATTCGTCCCGAAAATAACTTTGAAAAGCTGGAGCAGGCCGAGATTCTTACCAAAACCCGAGATTTCTTTAAAACCAACGAAACGTTTACTCAGGATGAGTTTGAGAATAATGTAATTGCTGAACCCGAAGTTGTTGAGGCGTTCCGGGAGTACAAGAAGAGCTACGAGGCTGAGATGGGCTATAGTATTCCCGATGAGTTTAAAATCTCCGCCGATGCTACCAAGCAGTCGAACAAGTTCCTGAAAAGTGTTATTAAACTCGATAAATTCTTCCATATTTATATTCACGGCAAACAGGAACGGGTGGAGAAGGGATTCGATCAGGATATGAATCTTAACTACTACAAGTTGTACTACGAGAAGGAGAGCTAGTTTTTTATTTACTATTCAGAAATCGTCCGAAAAAATAATGTCCAATTATTTGGACGGTACTTTATTTTATTTAACTTTGTACCGCAAAGAACTTTAATACTGTCTTTATATGGACACTCAGAACGAGCATTTGAAAAACCTGCACGAAATCCGCTCCATCATGGAGCGCTCCACAAGGTTTATATCGTTAAGCGGATTAACCGGGGTATTCGCAGGTTCGGTTGCGCTTTTGGGCGCGCTGGCTGTTTATGTTTTCCATCGCGAGTTCTTTTTTAGCCGCTATCAGAACCGTGGTGTATTTTTGCCCGAGGAGTTGATGTCGGGCTCGGAGTTATCCAATTTCATCCTTTTTAGCTTTGTCGATGCATTTGTGGTGCTGGCTTTGGCGTTATCGTTTGGTGTGTTTTTTACCACCCGAAATGCGCGCCGCAAGGGGTTGCCATTTTGGGATGCAACGGTTAAGCGAATGCTTATAAACCTTTTAATTCCATTGGTTTCGGGCGGCGTGTTCTGCTTAATACTGCTTTATCACCATTTAATATACCTTATTGCACCATCCACCCTCATATTTTATGGGTTAGCCCTGATAAATGCCAGCAAGTTTACCCTTGACGATGTGCGTTACCTTGGCATTTGCGAGATTGTTCTTGGGCTTGTTGCGATGGTATTTGTGGGGTACGGTTTAGTTTTTTGGGCTATCGGGTTTGGGGTGTTACATATTGTTTACGGATTAGTGATGTACATGAAGTATGAAAGAGCTGCTGGTAAGTCTGAATAAGCATTTCGAGAACCGCATTCGGCTTGGCATTATGTCGGTGCTGATGGTTAACGATTGGGTTGACTTCAGCGCAATGAAGGAAACCCTTAATGTTACCGATGGCAACTTGGCCAGCCACATGAAGGCGCTCGAAGGGGAGAGGTACGTTGAGGTGAAGAAACAATTCCTCGATAAGAAGCCCAATACCAGCTATCGGGCTACTATCGAGGGTCGAAAGGCGTTTGAGGATCATCTTGCGGCGCTTGAGAAGCTGATCAAATCGGGACGTTAATTTTTTTTATATATAAACTTTGAAATTCAAAGCACTTTTAAATGTCAACTTAATAAAACTACTACTATGACACAGAAAACACAATCGTTTTACGATCGGAATGCTGTAATTCTGAAGATTGCGGCTATCGGATTCTTAACCCTGGCTCTGTTAATCCCTATGGCGATGATTCAGTCGTTGGTGATGGAGCGGAAAAGTAGGCAGCGTGAGGCTGCCGATGAGATTAGCTCCAAGTGGGGAGCCGAGCAGCGTTTATCGGGACCTATTCTGGTAGTGCCCTATAAAACCTTTGAGTACGATAAGGATAGTAAACGGATGGTAACGGTTGGGCATTACGCCTATTTTCTGCCCGAGGAACTTAAAATCACAGGGAACTTGGCCCCCGATATTCGGAACCGTGGAATATTTGACGTGGCGGTTTATAGTTCCGATATTAAGGTCGAAGGTTTTTTTAAATCCCTTGTAATTGAGTCGTCGGAGAGTAAGCAGGTTGATTGGGATGGGGCTTTCTTAGCCATCGGGCTATCCGATTTGCGGGGTATTAAGGAGGCCATACGCTTTAACTGGAATGGGAGTAGTTTAGTGTGTGAGCCAGGTGTGAGGAGTGGCGGCTTGGTTGAGTCGGGTGTAACGGTTAATAATCCATTGCGGGGTGGTATACTGGTGGATGAGTACCGCTTTTCGTTCAATGTGGCGCTAAATGGTTCGCAGAGTATTAGTTTTGTTCCCGTGGGGCGCGAAACCGTGGTTGCTGTTAAATCGTCGTGGAATAATCCCAGTTTCGAGGGGGCTTTTCTGCCCAATAGTAGGACTATTGCTCAAAGTGGGTTCGAGGCCAACTGGAAGGTATTGGAGCTCAACCGCAATTATCCCCAGAAGTGGACTGATAGCGAGGTAAACCTTGATGAGTCGGCATTCGGGGTTGCGCTCCTATTGCCCGTGGAGACCTATCAGATTACCGAGCGGTCCATGAAGTACGCCATTCTGTTCATCGCTTTAACCTTTATGGTGTTCTTTTTTGTGGAGATGATGCGTAAGCTCAGGGTTCATCCCGTACAGTATATCCTTGTGGGTTTTGGTTTGGTGCTTTTCTACCTGCTCTTGCTATCGCTTTCGGAACAGATGGGGTTTGGCATTGCCTATCTGATTGCCAGTTTGGGCATTGTGGCGATGATTACCAGCTATTCCTTCGGAATTTTTAAGAATTGGCGTTTGTCGGCTATTCTTGCGGGTGTGCTGGCCTTGCTGTATGGGTTTCTGTATATACTCCTCCAGTTGCAGGATTACGCATTGATGATGGGCAGCATTGGGCTATTTATTGTATTGGGCACCGTGATGTACCTGTCGCATCGCATCGATTGGTATTCCATTGGCAGCGGACGAGGTGAAGGCTCTATTGGGTAGTTGTGTTGTGCTGATACTTTTTTTATTAAGGAAAGGATTTGAACTGGCGTAGGCCATAATCAGGAATCCCCGAGAAACGTTGCTCGGGGATTCATTTTGCTTTTATTTGTCCTTGTATTTGTTCCAAGCCTTGCTGAAGGCATCGCGGAGCGAGGTGGCAGCATCCTCAAAGCCATTTTTTATCTCCTCCCACGACTCGTTATTGGTGTTGCCCAGTTCGTTCAGTTTCTCTTTGAGCTTTTCGCCTTCGGCTTTCATCTGCTGGATGTTTTGTTCCATGGTATCGGAGAGATCTTTGCTTGCGGTTTTTACTTTTTCCTCCAGGGAGTTAATCCCTTTGAAAAGGTCATCGATAGTGTTGTGAGCCTTCTTTTGGTAGTTGTTACGATTTTGTTCCATAGTATTCCTGAATTTTTAGTTCAATAAAGGTAGCTGAATTTTGAATACACTACCCAATCCAACCTCACTTTCAACCCAAATTTTACCACCGTGCTTTTCCACAAAATCTTTGCACAGAAGCAACCCTAGTCCCGTTCCTTTTTCGTTGTTGGTGCCGGCTGTGGTATGCGGGTTGCTATTGTTCCAGAGCCGCTCTTGGTCGGCTTGGCTCATGCCTATTCCGTTGTCGGCCACTTCGATGGTAATGCGATTGCTGTTGATGTGCGTGCCGATTTTGATTTGCCCATCCTGTCGCGAGAATTTTATGGCGTTCGAAATCAAATTGCGAATGACGGTTTTAATCATATTGCTATCGGCCACAATTTGTAGGTTGTTGGGGATATTATGTGTTATCGCTATGTTTTTGCGCTGGGCAATGGTTGCAGCCTCGGAGTGTAGCGAGTTTACTAGTTCTGTTAGGTTGATCTGGCTGGGCTCAAAGGGAATCTTGCCCGATTGCGCTTTGGACCACGTAAGTAGCTCCTCGAGCATGGTATAGGTTCTTTCCGATGTGTTTTTAATGATCTCCAGGTAGTATCCAACCAGATTGTCGTCGTAATTCTTATAATTTCTAAGGAGCAGGTCGGAAAAGCCCATCAGTACGTTGAATGGGTTTTTCAGATCGTGAGCCAGTATCTGCATAAACCGATCCTTATCGGCATTGAGCTGCTTGAGTTCCTTCGAGTTTTGCTTCAGCTGTATTTCCGATTTCTTAATCTTCGAGATATCGCTCGATATTATAATAATTTCGTTTTCGTTCAGCTGTGCGCATCGAGCATGGAAGTGTTTTACCTCGTCCTGAAAAAATTCGTACTCAAACTCGTACGAGTTTTTGTGCAATGTTCTGTTGATTGCCTTTTGAATTTTATCGGCTAATGGTTTCTCAAATACGTTGTATATCGATTTCCCAATAAACTCATTGGGCTTAATGAATAGCTGGTGGGTTTTGCTGGTTTGGTAGAAGTTAACGAATCGGCCGTACCTATCAAAATGGAAGAGTAGGTCGGGGATTGTTTCTACCACCGTGTTAAGTTTCTTTCGGCTCTCGAGTAGAGCCGCCTCGGCATTTTTCCGTTCCGTGATATTGCGGGTTATCCCTTGGAATCCAATGTGTTTCCCCTCGTTATTGCGGATAAACGAGAGGTGAGTCGATACGTCAATTTTAGTCCCATCCTTTTTGTAGAGTTCAACCTCAAGCATTCGGGTTCTATTCTTATTGGCGGTTGGATTGTTCTCCTTCTCCATCTCCTCGGATAGTGCCGATTTAATAAGTCTCAACGAGTCGATTGGGTGTTTCCCAATTACCTTTTTAAGGGTATAGTCCTCTGGGCTTTCACCGGTAAGTTTGAAAATTGATGGGCTGATATACTGCGTGTTGAAATGCAAATCGGTGGTGAAAACCACATCGCTTATGTTGTCGGTAATGCGTCGGAGCTGATTTTCGCTTGCCACTAAGGCTTTTTCGGCAATGCTGCGTCGTAGGGTGAGGGCTATTAGGTGTGAGTACGATTTAAGCAGTTCGGGGGTGGGTTGTTCTTGTCGCCGGCTAAATGCCAACATTGCGGTTCCGTAAAGTTTCCCCGATACCATGATGGCCAATACGTAGATATTGCTGATGCCTGTGAGTTGTTTTAGCATCAGGCTTGCCGGTTCGGGGATGGCGCCGAAGGTTAGCTCGGTAAACGAGTTTAGTTTTTCTATCTTTTTCGAGGTGATTCGGCGGTAGTTTTCGGGCGACACTGGCGAAACCGTGCTGAGGATTTTTTTGCCTCCAATTTTGATGGCCGATTTAAGAACAGCCCCTTCGCCCTCGAAGGCTTTAACCAGTAAGGCTTGCTGGCTTTCGCTGTACTCGCAGAAAACGGCCAGTTTTGCCCCTGTGTGGCTTTTTATGTCGCGGAGGGTAATGGCCGTAAAGTTGTTGCTGGGCGCAAAGTTGGCCAGTTTAAACGATAGCTTATTGATGAAGATTATGTCCTTGTTGCGGCTCTCGAGCTCGGTGAGTAGCCGTCTCTCGTTCTTAAAACCTTTCTCGAGGATGCTGATAATGGTGTATATGCCATAGGTGTATCCTGTGATAAGAATAACAAGGAAAAAAAGGTTTTTGTGAAGGTAGTTGCTTGTGGGGAGGAGTGCGGTGGCGGCAGCGAATAGTATTATTACACTCCCAATGGCTATTGAGTGTTTTTTCCCCAGCAGGAATCCGGAGATGGGGAGTAGTATGCATGTTATTACGATGGATCGTAGCGACGATAGATCATCGCTTTCGCCCGCTACGATGGATATAGCCCAGCTTACAAGGATGTTTAGCAGGAGGGCATAAACTATTAATGCGAACGATTTGGTAGTGCTTATCTTTGATCGAAAGTTCAGGATAAGCGCTGCTACGGCCAGCGATATGAATAGGGTATTGAACGATATTGTTATCCACGAATTGCTATCGTTAACAATATCAATAATATTTCCGAGTACCGAGAATAGGAATAGAACGTAAAGTATTTTCTTCCGATCGTTTAAACTGAATACATTTTGCCTCATAACCAACTCACCTAACCATCAACCTCAAAATGCATTTTTAAGGGAATTTTTACATCTTTTCCCCAATATGTATAACCTTAATTTAAACTCCGAAAAGGCAGAAAGGTTACATGGTTAAGTAATATGTGGTTTTGATTAATATGTTGATTGATAAGGTTATGTAGATTTATTGCGAAATTTTTTTTAAAAAATTAACATTTCCATGTTGAAATGGTAAGGAGGTGTTTCGCCAATTCTGAAACACCTCCTTTAATTCTAAATACGTTTGATATTAAGCCAATGAGCTAACCACCTTCGCGCTAATTTTGGATGTGTTTGCCATATTATCGGCAATGGGGCAGCGTTGCTCAATGTCGTGCAGGAGGGCGATTTTCTCCTCCTCGGTGATGTCGGCATTAATTTTCACGAAAGTGCGAATTTCGGTGAAACCTGAGCGTCCCTCGGTGGTTTTTCCCATCAGGAAGTCCTTGTCGATATCGCCTTCAACCTTTACCTCAATGCCGTTAAGCTTAATACGGCGCTGGTTGGCTATTATACGTCCAATTGCGCATATGCAGGCGGGTAGGGTGGATAGAAAAACCTCCAGGGGGTTTGGCCCCTCGTCGTTTCCGCCCATTGCTTTGGGCTGGTCGATAATAAATGGTTTTGAGCAGTTAATTTGGGTGCGGAAACCATCGGTCATAACCGCATTCACTGTAATAGTCGATATTGCCATTTCTTGTGTTATTTAAGTTATACAATCATTTGGTGTTTTGATTTCTATTGTTAGAACGATAACAAATCGATTTGGTTTAATTTTTCGTCAACTTTTTTTCGTCAATTTGATATTTAATATACCAAAACGGCTAGTTAAAAAAAAAGATCACAATAATGCTTGATATGATTAAACCTTTTTCGTAAATTAGTGTTTTTATTAAATGAGAATTATTCCTAACTAGTATGAGTTATTCTGAAATTGTGGATATGCTTTCCGGCAAAGGTCTTAAGGTTACCCCCCAGCGGTTGGCCGTTTTGGAGGCTTTAATGACTATCAAGGATCATCCAACGGCTGACGCTGTGAAGGAGTATGTGCGTAGGAGCAATCCTAACCTGGCCATAGGAACAATCTACAATATTCTGGAAACATTCTGCGAAAAGGGTATAATTAAGAAGATTAAAACTGATAAGGACTTTATGCAGTACGACATAGAGATGCATAAGCATCATCATTTATACTGCGAGCAGTGCGATTATATTGAGAACTATTACGATGAGGAGTTAGATAAAATGCTTCAGGAGTATTTTGATAAGAAACAGATTCCTAATTTTAACATCAAGGAGATAAATCTTCAAATAATTGGCAATTATAAAAATCACAAACCAACTAAAAACAGTTAATCATGGGAAAAGAAGCTAAAAAGATTGCATCGGTAGATGTGGAAAAACTTATTGGAATGCTCAACGCAGCGCTTGCCGAGGAGTGGCTTGCATACTATCAGTACTGGATTGGCGCACGTTTAATGGAAGGTCCAATGCGTAGCGAGGTTGAACCCGAGTTGTTGCTACACGCCACTCAGGAGTTGAACCATGCTGTATTAGTGGTAAACCGTATTATTCAGCTGGGGGGAACTCCGGTTATTAACCCTAACGAGTGGACTAAACTTGCCCGCTGTAGCTACGATGAGCCATCCGATCCGTATATCGAGGTAATTCTTGAGCAGAATTTGAAAGGCGAACGATGCGCTATTCAACGTTACCAGGAAATTGCCGATTTTACAGCGGGAAAGGATCACTCAACTCACCAAATGGCTGTTCAAATCCTGAACGAAGAGCTGGAGCACGAGAACGATATTGAGGATTGGATTACCGATATCAACAGGATGAAGGAGGAGTTGAGGAAGTTGAGGATGTAGAGGAATATAGGAGTGATGGAGTAGTGGGGCGATGGGGAAATATTAGTTAAAATCACTCCAATAATCCAACCATCCAGCACTCCACAAATCTGTTCAAATTGTCTAACTAAATAAAAATCAAAAAAATGGAAGAGAATCAAGTTTATGCAATGCCACGAATTGGCGACAAGGCTCCTGAGTTTAAGGCTGTAACCACTCAGGGCGAAATTAATTTCCCTGCCGATTATAAGGGAAGTTGGGTAATTCTTTTCAGTCACCCAGCCGATTTTACACCTGTGTGTACATCGGAGTTTATGACCTTTGCAACAATGGAAAAGCAGTTCAACGAAGCTAACTGTAAGTTGGTGGGCCTTTCGGTTGACGGGCTTTATAGCCATATTGCATGGTTGCGTACAATTAAGGAGAAGATCAATTACAAAGGGATGAAGGATGTTGAGGTTACTTTCCCTTTGATTGAGGATATTACCATGGAGGTTGCCAAAAAGTACGGTATGATGATGCCTGGCGAGAGCAATACTAAGGCAGTACGTGCCGTTTTTGTGATAGACCCCAACGGAATTATACGTACAGTAATTTACTACCCATTGAGCTTAGGGCGTAATTTTGATGAGCTTTACCGTGTGGTTATTGCGCTACAAACCGCCGACGAGTTTAAGATTGCAACCCCTGCCGATTGGCGCCCAGGCGACGATGTAATTGTTCCAACTGCAGGATCTTGCGGAGTGGCTAAAGAGCGCATGGAGACCAAGGACGAATCAGTTAAATGCCACGATTGGTTTTTCTGCACCAAGAAATTGGACAAGGATACAGTTATGAAGAAAATTCTTAAGAAGTAGAACTTTGCTTTCATTAAAAAGAAAACTGCCAGATTTTCTCTGGCAGTTTTTTTATTGAGCAATCTCCTCAGTTTTATTTTTTTTGGCTTTTTCCTTTTCTACTTTTGCCTCGAGCTCATTTGCAGCTTGCTCGGCTTTGTCTATCTTGGCTTTACGCTCGTTATACTCCTTATCCTTAACTTTCTTTTCTTTCTTTTCCTTTTCGAGTTTTTCACGGGCTTGTTTTACTTTCTCCTTGGCTTCTTTAACTTTTTGTTCGCCTTCGGTTACGGATTCGTCAAGCTCTTTTTCCTTATTCTCCTTGTTCATCTTGGCTTCTTGGGCTCTGTTTTGGCCAAATTCTTTACCCGAATTTTCGCCTTTATTTTTGCCATAGGCATTTCCTTTACCCTCTTTATTCTTGCCTTTGCCTTTTTGTTCGGCTGCTGTGGAGTCTGCGGTTTTTGTTTTTAGAGTATCCTTTGTGCCTTCCGAAATGTTTTTATTCCCTTTTCCGCTACCATCGGCTTTGTTCTTACCCTGAAGTTTTTTATCGAGTGTATCCTTCTCGGTTTTTACCTCTTTTTTACCCTTTCCTTTTCCTTTTTGTTGTTGAGCGTAAGCGTCTGCGCTGCTAAAAGTGATAAAGCATAACGCTAATGCAATGCACAGCAAGCTGCTTGTGAATTTTGTTTTCATAGTGTTTGGTTTTAAAGTTCGTTAACAAGAGAATCTACTTCATTTACAGATTCCTGAATGTCGGCAGCACTTTTTTCTGCTTCGCTGGCAATTGAATCGTTAACGATTATTTCTTGCTGCTCTTTGGCTTCTTCTTTTGATGCCCCTGAACAACTCATCATAAATAGTGATGCAATTGCAATAGCGTATAACATTTTTTTCATAGTGATAGATTTAAGTGAATAAATTGGTTAGTTGTCATAATAATACAAGTTACAACTTTATGTCGAAAAAAAAACCTCAAAATTCGCTTTTGAGGTTTTCTGATTGATTATCAATATGTTTTATTGTGGAATATTTACCGCTCCCATTAATACCTGAAGTTCCACTTCGGCAGTTTTTGCCTGCATCAGGGCGTTAAGGTATCGGTACTCGGCATCGAGATACTTAATTTGGGCATCGCGCAGCTCAATGTCGCTGATAATCCCAATCCGATACTTTTCCATGGCAACGTTAGAGTTTGTTTTGGCAAGTTCTGCCGATTTTTGCTCAAGCTCAACAAGATTCTTTGCTAGCACAAGGTTATTGTAGTATTTAATTGCTTCACCCTTTAAGTTTTGAACTTTGGATTGATTGATTAAATCCTGATTATCCCTGTAAATTCTAGCGTTTTTAATATTTCTAGTTGCATTAAAACCATTAAATAGCGTTATTCCTGCACTAATGCCAATTGCAGGGCCAAAGGAACGGTTTAACTCCGTACTACCCTCGGGGGTTGATGTTCGGGAAAAGTTGTATGCAGGAGAAATTCCGATTCGAGGATAGCGCGATGCCTGTGCCTCACGAATGGCAATATCCTTAAGTCGTAAATTCAACCTAGCCGCTTGCAGCTCTTTGTTCTGATTAACTAAATTCTCAATTATTGTGTTGAGTTCAATGGATACAACTTCAGGAGCCAGTTTTTTAACATTGAAGTTGATTTCTGGCTCGCGTCCAATTAGTTTATTCAGGTTGATTTTCAAGTTCTGAATCTTATTAACCTGCTGGAGCATCTGCGATGAGTCGGCTCTGTAATCAACTTCGGCCTGCATTACCGCAATTTGGTAACTGGTGCCAATTGCAGCTTTTTCGCGGGCAATTCTCAATCTATCGCGCGATAGGGTTAGTGCCTCATGGTAGTTTTCCAACAAGTTATTCTCAATGGCAATTGTGTAGTAGTTGATAATTATTGAGGCTGCAGCATCCTCAACGGTCATCTGAAAGTTGACGTTGCTTAACTCCTCAAGGGTCGAGTACTTTTGCTTGTTAGCAAACATTGCAAAGCCGTCGAATAGTGTCCAATTCATTAAAACTCCACCCGACAAACCGTAGCTGGGGTAGCTTGAGTTCTTGTAGTTTGATCCGTCGGCTAGCTCCTGATTAATGTTATAGAATGAATTATTGCTCGATGCCGATGCATCAACCTTTGGCAGGAATCCTGCATTGCCAAGCGTGTTATTATTATCGGCAATGGAAACATCGTTGCGTGCAATTCGAATGGAGAAATTGTTCTCCATCCCAATTTTTACCGCATCGGAAAGCGACAGGGTATCTTGACCGATAGTATAAATACTTGTAAGCAAGAATACTATCATTAAATATGTTTTTCTAAAATTCATACCGTTCAAATCTTTCATTCTAAATTCTTTAACTATCAACCATTAATTATCAGCATTATACTACTCCTCATCGTGCCGTATCACATTGGCTTTCTTGGTCGAAATATATGTGTAAAGCGCAGGAATAACGTAAAGCGTAAGCACTAACGAGAATAGCAAACCGCCAATAATTGTTATACCCATTGGTATACGGCTTGTTGATGCGGCTCCGAGTGCAAGGGCAATTGGTAATGCTCCGAATATGGTTGCTAAGCTGGTCATCAGAATTGGGCGCAAACGTTGTTTTGCCGCAAATTCAACCGCCTCGAGTTTACTCATGCCTTCCTCTTTTTTCTGGTTGGCAAACTCAACAATCAGAATGCCGTTTTTGGTAACAATACCAATAAGTACAACAATACCAATTTGGCTGAATATGTTCAAAGTTTGTCCGAATACCCATAGCGATAGCAACGCTCCTGCAAGTGCAAGGGGTACTGTGAACATTATTATCAGCGGGTCGCGGAAACTCTCAAATTGGGCTGCCAAAATTAGGTAAACCAGTACCAGTGCAAGGACGAATGCAAATAGCAAACTGTTTGAACTTTCCTCAAACTGTTGCGATGTTCCGGTTAATGTTGTGGCAAAAGTGTCGTCGAGTGTATTTTTTGAAATTTCGCGCATTGCCTCAATGCCTTGTCCTAATGTGTAGCCCGGTGCAGGTGATGCATTGAAGGTGGCCGATACATAGCGGTTGTAGCGGTAACGTTGTGGAGGAATACTTTGTTCCGATGTTTTTATCAAACTACCCAAATCAACCAAAGCACCATCGCTGGCACGTAGGTAAATACCTTTTAAATCCGAAGGGTCGTCGCGGTAGCTGCGTTCTGCTTGACCAATAACGTAGTACTGTTTACCATTTCGGATGAAGAAACCGTAACGTTGTCCGCTGAAGTAAAGCTGTAATGCCTCGGCAATATCCCTAACCGCAATTCCCGATGCGCGTGCTTTGTCACGGTCAATTTCTACTACTAATTCTGGTTTATTGAATTTTAGGTTAACATCAACCACTTGGAATCGTTGGTCGGCTTGTGCTTTTGCAAGAAACTCTGGAACAACCTGCTTTAGCTTCTCAAAGTTTGGTGCTTGTACCACAAAGTTCACAGGTAGTCCACCACCACGTCCAGTACTAATGGTTTGGTCTTGAACTACAAATGCTCTAGCAAAGGTTTGTTTACGCAGGAATGCAGATATTTCATCAGCTATTTGTCCTTGCGATTTTTCGCGTTCGTTGGGTTGTTTCAATAGCATTCGTATAAACCCACTGTTTCCACCGCCCCAACCGGGAGAGGTTAGCTGAATCATTGCCCTTTTTTCAGATATGGTATCGGCAAATTCGGTTAATTTAAGCATATAGGCATCCATCGATTCGAATGCAGTCCCTTCTGGAGCCGTTGCTTGAATTGATAATCGGCTCTTATCCTCCATTGGGGCAAGTTCCGAAGGGATTAATCGACCTATTAAAATAATGATTAGTCCTGAAGCAACCATAATGCCAATGGCCAACCATCTGCGATTCATAAACCCTAAGAGTGAACGGCCGTAGTAATCCGATAGCCATTGAATTCCACGACCAATAGCTCCCATTATTCTACCTTCTTTATGAGTTTTCCGGAGAAGTTTTGTACTCATCATAGGGGTGAGGGTAAGCGAAACAAATGCCGATATTAAAACGGCTCCAGCCACCACAACTCCGAATTCTCTAAACAAACGACCTGTTACACCACTTAGGAATACAATTGGCATAAACACAGCAATTAGTGTAATGGTGGTTGAAATAATTGCAAAGTAGATTTCCTTACTTCCTCTATATCCCGCCTTGTAGTTGTCCATTCCTTGCTCAATTTTGGAGTAGATATTCTCCATAACCACAATGGCATCATCCACAACAATACCCGTGGCAAGCACAATCCCGAGTAGCGAGAGTACATTGATTGAAAACCCCGCAAGGTACATCACAAAGAATGTCCCAATTAATGAAATTGGAATGGCGATAATTGGAATAAGAGTGGTTCGCCAGTTTCGGAGAAATATGAAAATTACAAGAACAACCAATCCAAAAGCCAAAAGTACAGTTTCCTCAACCTCAGTAATTGCTTTACGAATTGTAATGGTTGCATCGTAGGCATAGTCGAGTTTTATATCCTCGGGTAACTCGCGTTTCAGCTGTTCAACTCGTTCGTAAACAGCATCGGCAATGCTAATGTAGTTTGCGCCAGGTAATGGTGTTACTGCAATACCAACCATTGGAATGAGACCGTTGCCGCGCATGATGCTACGCTCGTTTTCGGGTGCATAATCGGCTTTTCCAACATCGCGGAGCTTAACAGGAATTCCACCAGCATATTTGATGATAAGATTGTTGAATTGGTCTGGAGTTTCAAGTCTTCCTAAAGTACGGATCGATAACTCGGTGTAGTATCCTTCAATTCTACCTGTTGGTAATTCAACATTTTCACGGCTTAGCGCATTCCGAATATCTGTTGGAGTTACTCCAAACGATGCCAGTTTCTTTGGGTCTAAATAAAGGCGCATTGCGTAACGTTTTTCACCCCAAATACCGATTTGACTAACTCCCGAAATAGTCTGTATACGTTCTTTTATAACATTATTAGCAATATCGCTCATCTCCAATAAATCTCGCTTATTGCTCTGAGCGGTAATGGTAATAATTGTTTCAGCGTTGGCATCGGCCTTGGTTATGATAGGTGGGTCGGAGTCGGGTGGAATGTTACGGACAGCACGAGATACGCGGTCGCGAACATCGTTGGCAGCATCTTCCATATCAACTCCAAGTTCAAACTCAATGGTGATATTGCTTCGTCCATCCGAACTCGATGAGGTAATAGACTTAATCCCTGCAATACCGTTAATTGACGCTTCCAAAGGCTCGGTAATTTGAGCCTCAATTACAGCAGAGTTAGCTCCTGTGTACGATGTTGATACAGATACAATTGGTGGGTCAACGCTAGGATATTCCCTAACCCCCAGGTAGGAAAACCCAATAATCCCGAAAAGCACAACCACAATGGAAAGTACCGATGCTAATACAGGTCTGTTAATACTTACGGATGATATATTCACTTTAAAGAAGTTTTATCGTTAAACCAATTTTCGAATTATTAAGTAATCTTGTGAATTTTACAATTACTTAATAACTCATTATCTTTTCTCAACTACCTTAACTGTAAGTGGAGTGCCTGCTCGTAATGAGTTAAGGCCTGTTACCACCAATGTATCGCCAACGAATAGTCCGTCTAATACTTCAGCTGCAATTCCGGTTCGTTCTCCAACTGTTATGATTTTTTTATCAGCTTTTCCACCCTTAACTACAAAAACGGTTTGGATTTCCATATCGGGAACAATGGATTGAGGAGGAATCATTATTGCGGTAGGCAAATTTTGGAATAAAATATTCACCTTGGCAAAGGAGCCCGGGAGTATTTTGCCATTCACATTAGGATACTTGGCACGAACCTTTAACGACCTAGTATTTGGGTCGATAGCCGATTCCGAGGCATAAATAAATGCCTGGTATTTTGTTGGCGAATCGCCAGCGGTGAATGCAACTTCAAGTCCGTTTTTAATATATGCAGAGTACCTTTCAGGAACGGAGAATTCAATCTTTAAAGGATTATCCTGAACTAATGTGGCAAGTGTTGTATTTGTTGAGATGTAAGCACCCATACTCACGTAGCGAAGGCCTATTCTGCCATCGAAGGGTGCTCGTACTTCGGCTTTAGCTATCTGGGCTTTGGTTTGCTGAATTTCGGCTCTAATACCATCCAGTTTATTCTGGGCTGCTTCGTAGTCCTGGATACTAATTGCGTTAATCTCAATCAATCGTTTTTTGCGTATTTCGTCATCGGCAGCCAATTTCTCATCGTATTGCTTCTTTTGAAGTAGCGCTCTGAGCTCGCTATCGTTTATACGGGCAAGTAGTTCCCCTTTTTTCACGTAACTACCCTCGGTAAGGTTCATTTCGATAAGTTTACCCGACGACTCTGCTTTAAGTTCAACCTGTTCGTTGGGTAAAATACTTGCTGGAACCTGAAGTGTACGCTGTATAGGCTCCTCCTTTACAATTATTGCATCAACAAACATTCCGGCACCACCTCGTCCACCCTGAGGTTTGCCATCCTTTTTTTCTCCTTTACTACAGGAAACAGAGATTGCCGCAATAACTGCGAATGAACATAATGTCAAATACTTATATGTAGACATATCTATAACAATTAAATTTTGTACAAGTTACTGTAATTATGGACTGCAAAAAAAATAAAAGGATTAAAATGGAGTGGCGAAAATATTATTCGATTACTGGTATTTGTATACAATGAAGTGATGGCTCAATTCAAGTAATTTTTGTCGTCGATCAGCCTACTCGTTTTTGGGGGCTTGTTTTCTTGATGAATTTTGGATAAAGTTCGTCCTTTACCCATTTAAAATTGGGCTCAATGGAGAGAATTTCTTTATACATTTTTGATGCCAGTGTATAGTTTTTGGCTTTTTCGGCAGCCAAGGCCATTTGAGTTAGGGTGTTTAAGTACCACCAGGTTTTTGTTTTATTTGAGACTTTTATATTTGTAATTGCTTTTTGGTAGTTAACAATCGCTTCAGTGGGGCTTCCTCCCACAAACGAAGGTGCATAATGCTTGGAGTTTCCTTTCTCAATAAGTGCGTAGATGTTGTTTGGTTCGAGTTCCAAGGCATCATCAATCAAACTTATACTTTTTGGGCCAAGGAAAGGCGCCTTGTATGGCCGGATCGATATTTTGTAGGCAATAATGGCCGCCTCCAAGGCCATAACCTCAACCCACTTGGGATTCAATTTAAGCAAGCTGGCAATATGCTTATCGGCTTTTGCAATGTACTCCTCGCCCAACGATGTTCGCTTTGAACCTAATAAGAATCCAATAAAACCATATTGGGCGTGCAGTAACTGAAACTCTGTGTTTATACTTTTTGTGGCCTCAAACTCCATTTCCAAATCAACAATTACCTTTTGCCATTCCTGCATATTGTTCGAAACGAAGCAATTGTATAGTCTATTGTCGTAAACCGACGAATTTGCGGAGCCAACTTTTACAACAAAAATAAATGGTAATAAAAACAGAATAAAACTTCTGAAAATCACTTGTTGGTAATTATTTCTCTGCTTTTCCATACTAATATTCCACTTTTATGGCTTTTCATCCATGCTCTTACCATCTGCACAAATGCAAATTGCTGCATAGGTAACAGTAAAACACTCATAAATGTAGATTGTTTAGATAATTGGGCAACCATCATTCTTGCCATAATAACCGAAAAGAAATAGGCAAAAATCAGCGGAAATGGCATAATAAACAGAACGAGGAATGGCCCTAATGTCGTGATAGCCGCAAAAGCAATCATCACCTTATGGTTTCTTCCAAAGAAATCGCATACATTCTTGGAGAAGCCCGCTATTGCTTCATTGTATGAGCTGTACATACGGCATTGAATATCGTTCTCGGTTCCAAGCAGAGTGGCCATACGGTAACGCAATTTCTTTACCGAACGCGCTATGGAGATATCCTCTACGGGGTTTGCCTTAAACTGCTCGTGCCATTGGTATTTACGGTAAATTTCGGTTTTAAACATCATCATTTGCCCATTGGCTGCGGAAAGTGAATGCCGTTTGCTCCACTGAACCAACCGCAATGGCAATAACGATAGTAAAATCCACTGCATCACAGGCACTGTAATACGCTCGCCAAAGGATTTGGTGATTTGGTAGGGCGTGAATGAGAGTAATGCCAACTTGTTGTGCTGCATATAACCAAGCGAATTCTCGATAAATTGAGGTTTTACCCTAACGTCGGCATCAAGATATAGCAAATAATCACCCTTAGCCTTCTGCGCAAGGTTGTAACAAGCGAAGTTCTTGCCAAGCCAACCTTCGGGTAACTCCATTCCACTTACAAGGCTAATATTACGGTTGTTCTTGGAGTACTGCAGCACAATTTGTGAGGTGGAATCGGTGGATTGATCATCGTAAACCAACACTTCAATATTGCTGTATGTTTGGTCCAATAAATCGACCAGCAAATTCTCGATATTCTTTTCCTCGTTGCGTGCCGGAATTAAAATCGACACCAAACTCTCTGTTGCTAACTTATACTCCTTTATGTATGGATTTGTGAGATAGTTGAACAACGCCACAAGGAATCGCAAAACTGCCAGAATAACAATTGGAAGTATCAGGTAGAAAAGAATCATTGCTTAAAGATTTTATCCTGTTGATGAATGGATTGTTTCAAAAACATATTGTAAACAAACTGAAACTGCGTTAGGTTAAAACTGCCGTCGTAAATATACTCATTTAAGTAAATTGATAGAGTTGGTTTCTTAAAACCATAGTAATCAATTAGGTTGGTGGCCATGATTATTCGGCAATCGGGCTTGTCCTGCAATATGCGCTCAATTCCCTTGGCAAACTCCAATGTTATGTGATGCTGACTGAATAGTTTACCCTGTGGGTAGAATACCAATATATTACCCTGCTCCTTGATTAGATTGGATGCGAATATCAAACTATCGTAAAGTCCACGCGATGTTCGGGATATTGAAAAAGCTCCCAACTTGGTAAAAAATCGATGCTTGCTTAACTCGCTTTCGAGCATCAGCAAATGGAACTTTTTATTCAGGTGATTTTTGTTTAAGTGCCAAGCAATGAAACCATCCCACCAGCTAAAATGGTTAGGAACAAGCAGAATGCTTTTGCTATCAATTTCGATATTGGAAATAACTTTAATCTCCCTGAAATGGCGTTTCAGAATAAAATTAAAATAATGGTAGAAAAACCACTGGTAAAATCTGCTATGCGAGGGTTTTATCATTTTTATACTTGCTATTTATGACTTATTAACCAAATCTCTCAATCACTCAATCAACCTAAACAACACATTCAATGCTCCAAAGAATACACCTTGAAGCAAAAAAAGCGTGCGCGATAAGGGATTATCAAACCTTAATTTACTCCGATAAATATAAACGAAAAACAATAACGAAACCACAAACCACCCAATATAGTTGTGCAAGGGAGGATTGCCTGCTTCCCATGTCCACATATCTAGTTTAATTGCCACTGGCTCCATTACAAAATCATAAACCACTAGTATTATTGACGATAAAAAAGATTTTAGCATAAAATTGATATTCCAACCCTTCAACAAATCATACACTAAGTAAACCAAAACCATCCAGTTTACGGCCATCACCAAGGGTGTTTGGAATAATTTTATTCCAAGTGATTTCCCGTAAGTGTAGTTCCCAAAAATAACACCGGTGTTGGTTCCAATTGCCTCGACAACAAATCCCAAAACGCCAATTACCGTTAAAGTAATCCAGAATTTTATGCTGTGGGGCTTATGAAATAGCATCAGCAGCCCAAAACTCAACACAACAAAATACCAAGCAACTGTAAAATAGTGAGGTTTATCTAAACTTATCAGAATTCCAACAATTCCAACCAAATAGCCAACTATCAATACAATCTTTGAGAACTTCAAATACTGTAGCATACTTATAAAGGTTTGAAGTACGAATCTACAATTTTTGTCAGCACTATGCAAAATGAAAAAAACAACTTAAACAATCACTTGTTAATGAAATAAATACTATTTTTAATAAAAAACACGATGAGACCAAAGGCCTTTATAATTGGAACTGGACTAGGCGGTTTAAGTACAGCACTCAGGCTTACCTCAATTGGATACGAGGTGGAGATGGTTGAAAAGTACCATCAGGCTGGCGGACGATTGAATAAACTGGAAAAGGATGGCTTTACCTGGGATATGGCTCCAACCTTTTTTTCCATGAGCTACGAATTTACTGAGCTTGTTAAATCGTGCGGCATTGAGCAACCTTTCGATTTTTATGAGCTCAACCCACTGTACAAGGTGAATTTTAGCAATTCGCCCAAAATATTTACTATTTATAAGGATTTAGATAGGTTAGCCAAAGAGTTTGAGGGCATTGAGGACGACTTTGCATTTAAAATGCAGGAATATCTAAGGAAAACCGGAAAACTATTTCACGATACCGAGGGTAAAATCATCCGCAGGAATTTTAAAACTTTACTCCAATACGCGCTAACACTGGCTAGTGTTCCAATGCAGCATGCTCCTTTGATGCTCCGTTCAATGTGGAGCGAGCTCGATAAACGGTTTAATAGCTACGAGGTTAAGGTGATTTTCTCTTTAGTTGCATTCTTTCTTGGTGCAACGCCATTCGATACTCCAGCCGTTTACTCAATGTTAACCTACACCGAATTAAAGCACGATGGCTACCACAACGTTAACGGTGGAATGTACCGTATTGTGGATGGTTTGATGCAAGTATTAATTCAGCGTGGAGTTAAGTTCCATTTTAACACAGAAATTTTAGATTATAAACAGAACAATGGCGAAATATCGGGCTTCATCGATAAAAACGGCAATGAATGGAATGCGGATGTTTATGTTGTTAATGCCGATGCGGCTTGGTTCCGTGGTGCAATTCTTAAACGGAAGGCTTACACCGAGCAAAAACTCGATAAGCTAAAATGGACTCTCGCACCGTACACCATTTACCTTGGTGTTAATGGTAATATCGATAATTTAAGCGTTCACAACTACTTTTTGGGTACAAACTTTAAGGAGTACAGCTCCAAAATATTTAAGAATCAAATTAGCCTTGAGAAACCTTACTACTATGTAAACACAGCAAGTAAGGCAAATCCAGAATTTGCCCCAGCGGGTTGCGAAAGCATCTTTATTCTGTGCCCAGTTCCCGATTTACGGTATAAATCAAACTGGGACGATTCGGAACAACTTGCCGATACAATTATTACAGACCTCTCGGAGCGAATTAATTACGACATAAAATCCAACCTCAAGGCAAAGGTTATTTACAACCCAACCCACTGGCAAAGGATGTTTAACCTTTACAAGGGAAGCGGCCTTGGGCTAGCGCACGATTTAAACCAAATTGCTTACTTCCGCCCGCACAATACCGACGAAAAGTTTAAAAATCTTTTCTATGTGGGTTCAAGCACAGCCCCAGGTACAGGATTACCAATGGCTGTAATAAGTTCAAAATTAACAACTCAGCAAATTGTTAAACGGTATGGAAATAGATAGAATTGCACTCTACAACAACGTTTCGCTACTCAACAGCGCTATATTTACCCAAAAGTATAGCACGAGTTTCTCGTTGGGAACAAGGCTTTTCGCTAAGGATATTCAGGAGGCAATCTATTCCATCTACGGTTTTGTAAGGGTTGCCGACGAAATTGTGGACTCATTTCACTCCTATAACAAGGAAAAGCTACTTAACGATTTCAAAAACCAAACATACGAGGCTATAACGGAAAGAATATCTACCAACCCAATTCTTCAGAGCTATCAAATAGCCGTAAACAGGTATAATATTGATAAAAATTTAATTGATGCTTTCCTGAAAAGTATGGAGATGGACTTAAACCCAAAATCATACAATTACGAGGAAATTGGCGAATACATTTATGGCTCAGCCGAAGTGGTTGGTTTGATGTGTCTAAAAGTATTTTGCCGTGGCAATCAGAAGGAATTCGAAAAACTATACCAACCTGCCAAGAAACTTGGTGCAGCGTTCCAGAAAATAAACTTTTTACGCGATATCCGCGACGATTACAACGATTTGGGACGTGTTTACTTTCCCGGAGTCGATTTCAACAATTTTACCCAAAAGCAGAAAGCTGAGATTGAGCAAGATATTCAAGCCGATTTCGACGAAGCCTTCGTTGGAATTAAGCAGCTAAACCGCGATTCGCAACTGGGGGTTTACGTTGCGTATAAGTACTACACATCACTTTTCAAAAAAATCAAAAAAGTTTCGCCAAGCGAGTTGCTAAGTAAACGGTCTAGAATATCAAATTTCAAGAAGATTGTTTTGCTTGCCTGGTGTTGGGTGGCTTATAGGTTGAGGATGGTTTGAGTAGGGTGCGTTGGAGTTTTATTTATAAATTCTGCATTATCCATCATCCATTCACCCGCTTATCTTCCATCTTCAAACTTCTTTTCTTACTTTCGCACCTCGAAAAAGAAAACTATGAAGAGATTATCGATTCTGATTTTTGGAGTAGCGTTGGTTTGCTATAACCCTATAAAAGCGCAGGATTCGCTGGTAAAGGCTCAACCTGTTGAGGTAAAGCAGAAGGTTTGGGCAACTATTTTTGCATCGTATTATACAACGGTTAGCGGTGAGCTTAAGCCCAAGAGCGCTTTTGAAATGCCTACGGCATTGTTTGGGTATTCTGCAACATTTTCCGACAAGTTAAAAGCCACCCTGGTGTACGATGTTACCCGAACTACCAATGCAATTAAGGCAACCGACGAGAACGGTAACCCAATGAATGTTTCCTACAACGAGGGTAGCAAGTACACAGCATTCCTGAAAATGGCAGAGATTAAGTATTCTCCTATGCCTTTTATCGATTTACGGGTTGGTCAGTTGCTTAATACGCAGTACCTAACCACTCAGGATAAATTCTGGGGTTACAGGTATATTTACTTTACCTATCAGGAGGTTCATCGCTACGGCAATCCTGCTGATTTTGGTGCACAGGTCGATTTAAAGTATGGCGATAAGTTGTTGAACCAAACCTCTGTAACCAATGGCGATGGCCCCTTTAAAAGTCAGGACGAAAATGGGAAGTTCCTTTACTCCAATAACTTGGAGGTGTACCCAGTTAAAGGCCTCATTCTTAAATTTTATACCGATTATTCACCAAAGTCCGACACCGCAATACTGGCAAAGGATAGATATGCTTTTTCGGGATTTGTGGGCTACAAAACCGATAGGTATCGTGTAGCTGTGGAGTACAATAGGGTTGTGAACTATGGATATAGGGAGAATTCGGATTTTTACGGTTTTTCAACCTTTGGGGCTTACACAATCAATCCCAAATTTGATGTGTTGATTCGGTACGATTATATAAACCGCTCCGCCATATTGAATATTGCGAAAGCCCATTTAATAATTGCTGGGGTACAGTATCAACCCATCAAGAATTTACTTTGCTCGGTTAATGTCCGAAACATAAGCCCCATTGATCGATTAATGGTTTATGGCAGTTTTGGAATAACGTTTTAATATAAAAGCCCCGCATTGCGGGGCTTTTATATGTTACGATTTCTTTTTCTTGTCAACTTCTTTTACTTCGTAGCCCAGCTTCTTAATAGCTTCGGCAATTTTTTCGGGGGTGGTTTTGTTTTCGTCGTACTTAACAGTTACCAGTTTTTTGTCAACCGATGCGGTAACCTCCTTTACCCCTTTCTCAAAGGCAATGTCGCGCTCTATTTTGGCCTTGCACGATTTGCAGTGAACCGAAACCTCGAATACAGCGGTTTTTGTTACTTTTTTCTGGGCGTATGCCTCTGTGTTTGTTGCTGCAATTAGGATTATACCTAATAGCGCGAATAGGATCTTTTTCATGTGTTTAATTGTTTAAGTGAAACATTGTTGGTGATGCTTTTAATTTTATGCATTCATTCGTTTTGTGAACCCGACTAGAGTGTCCCGATGCTCGGTAATGTTCGAGTGCTGATTGCGTTGAGCAGGGGCGGCTATTACTTCCATGTTGATATTCTGATACCCGCGTAGTATTTGGCTCCGGTAATTGGTCCCCAAACCTGGGAGGCATCAAAGTATTGATTGTATGGGTTTTCGGCGTAGATAATGGGGTTTGACTGTTTGAATCCGGTCAGATTTTCAACACCAATGTACAGATCCCATTTCCTGAATAGCTTCGTTAATTGAATATTCATGGTGGTGAACGACGCAAAATTATCTTCCGTTTGGATACTGGCAGGATAGCCATTCATGTTCGATAGTCGTCCTCCTCCATTTAGCTGAACCGTATAGTCGAATTGCCATTTTTTCAGAGGCGTTTTATAGCTGATGCTTATCAGCCCTTTATTTCTGCTGATTAGGGGTTTTTCCTGCAATTTGCCGTTGATTGTGGTTTTAACATCGTTTATCCGGTAGGCTAACGTTAGGTCGAGCCCTTTTGCCGGTTGCGTATTAATCTCAATCTGGTAGCTATTGGAGTACGATTCTCCATCGAGGTTGTAGAGGTAAACGTTGGATACATCCCTGTCGGTATCAACAATAAACTGGTTTACGAAATTAGTCCGGTAGTAATCGGTGCTGATGCTGATGTTTTTGTCCAGCACCTTGTAGCGTTGTATTAGGTTGATTCCAAAGTTCCAGGCTTCCTCCATTTTTGCATTCTCCTCAAAAACAAACTGCCGGTTGCTGGCCAGCAAGTGACTATTCTCCGCTATTGCCGAGGGGGATCGGTACCCTTTGCCTGCGCTTGTCCGAATGGTGAGTTGTTCCCAGGGTTTGTACATCAGGTGTAGGCGAGGGGTTGTGAAATACCCGAACCTGTTGTGGTGGTCAATTCTGTAGCCCGCCATAAAGGTCAGCATTTCGAGGTATTTGTAGGTGTATTCGGCGTACAGCCCCGGTACTCGTTCGTAGCGATCCAGATTTAAGGTGTTTAATTGTTCTTCGTAATTGTCGTAGGTGAAGTTAGCCCCAGTTTTTATGCTATGGTTGGTGTTCCCCAGGTAGGTTATAAAAACAAGGTTGCTGTGGTACGTTTGCTGTTTTGCATCGTAGTTGCGTACCCCGTAGAACGATTTTTGGTCGTGATAGGTAAAGGCGTTAATAAACCCAACACTGGTGGCTTCGCGCTCGAAAATGTAGCCCGCCTTGCTGAATATTTCAAATCGTTGGGTTTCAATTTCTATTCCGTACGGGTTTCCTTCCTTTTGCACAATCTTACTGCGGTAATCCATTTGCCCGGCTTGTCTATCTTCGCTCATATATTTTACCCCAAAATCCGATTCCAAATTTTTCCCCTGGTATTTCCAGCGGTTGAACAGGTGGTACTGCGTGGTGAGCGGATGGTCTAAAAAGGAGTCGTGGTTATGGTCAACCCGGTTCCCAAGATGCGATCCGTGGGCTAATACCATGGTGCTAACCTTATCGCTCACATTGAAGGCGTAGTTGGCATTCAGTTCCGCCATTCCCAGATTGTTGGTGTAGATGTTGAGGTACATTTTTTCGTCGTCCCACGGCTTTTTGTACTCTATGTTGATTTGCCCGGTAATGCTCTCGTAGCCATTGGCCACCGAGGCTGTTCCTTTTGATATTTGGATAGATTCCATCCATGTACCCGGAACGTAACCTAGACCGTGGGCTGCGGCTAGCCCTCGTAGCGTTGGGATATTTTCGAACTGCATCTGGGTATATGTTCCAGCAAGCCCCAGTAGTTGAATTTGCTTGGCTCCAGTAACGGCATCGCTGTACGATACATCTACCGAGGCGTTGGTTTCGAAGCTTTCCGATAGGTTACAGCAAGCCGCTTTTCTCAGTTCGCCTCCCGATATTACCTGGGTTTGTATTGGGGTGAGCCGGTGAAAATGTGTTCCTGCTGCCGTGGTGCTTACTGTTACGCCTTCGATGTTGACCGATTGGCTTAGGGTATGGTTAACCACAACGTTATGTTCGATACTCAGCGTATCGGTTTTGAAACCCACAAAGCTGATGATGACTTTTTTGTAACCCTCAATTCTTTGTAGGCTAAATTCTCCGTCGGCATTGGTCGATACGCCAATGGTGCTCCCTGCCCACACAATGTTTGCCCCGGGGAGCGGGGCTACTTCACCCTTTTCGTCCTGCCCAAAAACTCTACCCGTAATGGTTTCTTGCGCAATTGTTTTACTGGTTAGTAGGGTGGCAATAATAATCGGGAGCAATCCGATTTTTAAAAATATTTTGTTCATAGCAATTTGTTGAAATTATTGAATATATCAATCCAACTATTCGCAGATGTGGAATAGTTAGTTAATGGCCTCGATTCTTGCGATCGGGGCGTATTGCTACGAATGGATGTCGGCGATTTTAAGGGAGCAGTAATGTATAAGCATTATTTTCCCCCATAGCGGCGGCGATAGTTCATCGTCGTTATGGGAGTGTCCGATGCTTTTTGTTTCATCAATTATCAGCGGCTTGTGTGTCGATGCGAATACCGTAACGATGCAAGGCGAGAAAGTACCTATTGTATTGATGCTTGGGGTGGCCTCGTTAATTTTTAGTGTGATGGTTTCGTCATTACAGCCGCAATTCTCGGTTTCTTCGTCGATATGGATTCCGCTGGCAATATTGCAACAGTGTGTTTCCTCAATTTGGATGGAGGGTGCAGTGTGGCAGTGAATTTTTTCGTTTATTGAAACGTAGAGCTTCCCTTCGCAATGGCAATGATGTAAAAAAAAGGTTAAGCCCGTGGTTGTAAGCGATAGGGTTACAGCTAGGGGTAAGACGATGATGGTATTTATGATTCGTTTTAGCATAGCGCTTTGCTAAACTATTGACTTAAGTTTCTTATTATGGTTTAAAGGCTCAACTGTTCGCGGTTTGTTTGTTATTTGTTTTTTTAGTTGACAATTTGAGTTGGCACAACCTCCACAGCGGCCATAGCCCTGATGTTTCGGGCTAAATGTTCGATAAACCGACCGAAGCGTGTACCACAGTGTAATGGCTAGTATTATGTAAACAATCACTTCCTGAATCATCGCTCTAGTTTCTATTTTTCTCTTTGATTGTGCGGCGAAAGGAGGGTTTTTCTGTACGATATAAATCTCCCTTCAGTTTATAGCACAATAGTTTAACAACTTTCCATTCCCTGTTAAAATCCCATCATACTTCCCACTTGGTACACTGTAAATGCCACTAGCCATGCCAGTCCGGTTGTGTAAAAAATTGTGAACAGCGCCCATTTCCACGATCCCGACTCGTTTTTGATGGCCGAAATTACCGCAACGCACGGGAAGTAGATCAGGATGAATAGTAGGAACGCCATTGCTTTTAGCGGGGTGAATGTTTTCTGTCCCTTATATTCTCCCGATTTATAGGTTTCGTTTTGCAATTTTTTTGCCAGTGAGTTCGCTGATGAGTCGTTTTCCTCGGCTTGGTAAAGAACCCCCAGCGTGCTAACCACAATCTCTTTGGCTGCCACCCCGGATAGCAGGCTAACTCCCATTTTCCAGTCGAATCCGAGTGGCGCAATGGCTGGCTCAATAAACTTTCCAATTCTACCCAAGTAGGAGTATTCCTGTTTCTCGGCATCCATTTCCATCTCGAGCTGATGGATGTTTTTCTGCACATCCAGAATCATTGTACTGTCGATTGTTGTTGCTGTTGATATGCTTTGGAGCTGTGCTTTTTCGATGGTTATTTCGCTTTCAATATCTCTGCTGAACTTCACATTGCGGGGAAAGTAACCCAATGCCCATATTATTATCACCGATATAAGGATGATGCCGCCCATTTTCTGAAGGTACTGCGAGCCTTTGTGCCACATGTGTATTACTGTTGATCGCATTGTGGGGATGCGGTAGGGGGGGAGCTCCATTACAAACGGAATATCATCGGCCTTAAAAAACGTTTTTTTAAGCAGGATTGCCGTGGCAATGGCGATTAGAATACCTATAAGGTAAATCATGAATAGAAGGTTTCCTGCATTTCCGGGGAAGAATGCTCCGAGTATCAGAATATATACTGGCAGGCGGGCGCTACAACTCATGAATGGGGTGATGAGTATTGTAACCAGACGGTTATTCCTGTTCTCAATGGTTCTCGATGCCATAATGGCGGGTACATTGCATCCAAATCCCATTATTAGTGGGATAAACGATTTGCCGTGTAATCCAATTTTATGCATCAACTTGTCCATAATAAAGGCGGCACGCGCCATGTATCCGGTATCTTCGAGCAGCGAGATGAAGAAAAAGAGTATCAAAATGTTAGGTAAGAATACTATTACACTGCCCACCCCGTTGATAATTCCATTTACAATAAGATCCTTGAGTGGCCCCTCGGGCATTGTCTGACTCGTAAAGTTGCTTAAAAATTCAACGCCTTTCTCAATCCACTCCATGGGGTATTGTCCAATGGAAAAGGTGGTGAAGAATGTGAGCCAAATCAGGAATAGGAATATGGGGAACCCGAATAGTTTATGGGTGATAAATGTGTCAATCAGCTCGGTGGCTTGGCGTTTTTGTTTGGTACTTTCCTTGTAGGTTTCTTTTAGTGCACCGGCAATAAAACCGTATTTGGCATCCGTGATAAGGGTTTCGGAATCCTCCTTGTACTCTCCTTCTAGTTTATGAATCTCTTTTTCCGCAATTTTACAAATTGTGTTGTAGTTGTCCGTTGTGCTTAGTAACCTATGGGCGTACTTATCTTTTTCGAGCAGTTTTATGCTTAGGTTGCGGCTCGAGTAGTTAACGGTTATACTCTGATTTTTCTTTATTTCGCGTTGAATGTCCGCAATGGATTCCTCAATGGATTGTCCATAATTAACATGTATGTGGCGTACAATCTTATCCTTTTCGGTGAATACGTTAATTGCGGTATCCAGCAGTTTGTCGAATCCTTTCGCCCGCGATCCAATGGTGGGTACAAACGGAATTCCCAGCATCTTCCCCAAGTTCACGTAGTCGAGCCTATCGCCCTGAGTAATCAGCTCGTCGTACATGTTCAGGGCTACAATTACCCTCACATCCATATCGATTAGCTGGGTGGTAAGGTATAGGTTGCGCTCAAGGTTCGACGAGTCCACAACATTGATTATGATGTCGGGGTTGTTGGCATGTATGTACCTGCGTACAAATAATTCTTCGGGGGTGTATGCTGTTAGCGAGTAGGTTCCGGGTAGATCCGTGATGTTAAATGTGTACCCTTTGTATTTAAACCGAGCATTTTTGGAGTCGACGGTAACGCCGCTATAGTTACCCACATGCTCGCGCGATCCTGATAGATGGTTGAATATGGTTGTTTTGCCCGCGTTGGGGTTTCCAACCAGGGCGATGTTTATAGTTTTACCCGAAACCGTAACGCCGGTGTTGATAATCTCAGGCTCGGTAAAGGTGGTGAGCGATTCGGCGTGATATTCGGCCACCAATTTTTTTGCCTCCTCGGGGGTAATAACCTCTATTAATGCCGCTTCGTTCCTGCGGAGCGATACCTCGTAGCCCATTATCGCGTATTCGATGGGATCTTTGAGCGGCGCATTTTTTACAACAGTAACCTTTTTGCCTTTAACAAATCCCATTTCGGTGATTCGTTTGCGGAATGCCCCGCGGCCTTTTACTTTCGCAATTATTCCGTATTCGCTATTCTGAAGTTCCGATAAAAGCATCTCTTTTTATAATATTACTAAGCACTGGTTGTTTGAACGATGATTATTGCCTCAATTAAATATCAACCAATAACTGTTTAAAATGTTTACTCAATGCGGCTGTTTTTATCAACAGTACCGTTTTGAGGTGTGCTTTGCAAAGTAACTTATAATTTTTCAAGATTGGGTAACTGGATGTTATTTAACAAGCTTGTTTTGCTCAATTTTTATCATAACCTCACAAAATTAATGGATTTGGTGTTGTTTCACATCTCCGGGGCTAAAGGTGCTATATCGGCAGAATACATTATTTGCTGGAAATATGGAGGCTTTTTAGCGGAGTGGATTTTTTATAATTGTTTTAGGCGAAATTTTTATGAGGTGCTGCGCTCTTTTGAATATTTGCTTGTGATGGTTGATGTGGGGTGTAATGGGAAAAAAAACCGGCTGGTTGCCGGTTTTTGTTTATTTTTCTAAATCTTCAAAGCTGATGGTGGAGAATTCCTCTGTGGCCATTTCGTATTCTTCCGATTCCACAAATTCGCTACGGGGAACCACTTCCTGGTTGGTTTTAATATAATCAACCACTTCGTTCAGTCCTTCCAAAAACTTCTCGAAATCTTCCTTGTAAAGGAAAATCTTATGTTTTTCGTAGTACATCTTACCATCCTTACCCATGCGTTTCTTGCTTTCGGTAATGGTTAGGTAGAAGTCGCTGTTTCGTGTCGATTTTACATCAAAAAAGTAAGTTCTTTTTCCTGCTCGAATCACCTTAGAGAAAATATCCTCCTTGTCCGCTTTCTCTAATTCATCTAGGTTTTCAAATCCGTCCATCATCTCACTATTTATATTAGGTTAGGTTTTAGGTTTCAATCATCAAAAATAGAAAAATTATTGTCATTGGATCGTTTTTGTCTAAATTTTTAACAAAAATCTTCATTTTGCTTTATAGTTGTAATATGATTCTGCTTGTTTTGTGGATTGTAGTTGGATTTTGCTTTAAAAAACAGGCTTATTCCACAAAATCGCCAAAGTTTAATTGCGCAATCATTTAACAGTATTTTACGTTGAACGTTTATTTTATAGCGGGCTATTCCAAAATTTGGGTGTATCTTTGTAGCCTTATTAAATTGAAAAATACGTTCTTACACAATGATTAGCAGACGGTTACTACGAATTAAGATTCTTCAGGTTCTATTCGCCCATTTTAGGAGCGAAAACGATTCTCTCAGAAACCTCGAAAAGGAGCTATTCCTTAGCATCGAAAAATCGTACCAGCTTTACCACCTATTGTTGATGCTCCCCGAGGAGTTGGCCAATTACGCCCAGAATAGGATCGATCTGGCTAAACAGAAGTTACTTCCTACACCCGAGGATTTGAACCCCAACTCCCGCTTTGTGGACAATAAGGTTATTGATAAGTTACGCAATAATCAAAGACTTACCCGCTACTGTTTCGAGAACCGTTTGAACTGGCGCCATCATCCCGAGCTGGTGAAAAATATCTTCAACAAACTTATTGCTACCGATTATTACGCTCAGTACATGAGTGCCGAAGAGGTCGATTTTGCTGCCGACAAGCAGTTGATTCTTAACTTCATACAGCATGAACTGGGCGATTTCGAGGAGTTTAACGCTTTCCTCGAGGAGCAAAGCATTTACTGGAACGACGATCTGGAGTTTGTGCTCAGCATGGCAACCAAAACAATCAAAAAGTTTGATGCGCAAATACCCGACGATTCTCCCCTGATGCCCATGTTTCGTAACGACGACGATGAGGATTTTGCCAAGCAGTTGCTGCGCAAAGTAGTGCTTCGCCATACCGAGAATGTTAAGCTTATCGAGGAGTACACCCAGAACTGGGAGGTGGATCGTATTGCCAGCATGGATATCCTGATTATGGAGATGGCCATTGCCGAGATTATGGAGTTCACCTCGATACCGGTTAAGGTAACCCTGAATGAGTATATCGAGATTGCCAAGTTCTATAGCACCGAGCAGAGCGGCGTTTTTATCAATGGTATTCTCGACAAGATTATTCTAACCCTTCGCAAAGACAATAAATTTGTTAAAGTGGGGCGTGGTTTAGTGGGTGAGGACGATATCCGTTTGGCCTCGCCCGACGAGGATGAGCCGTCAAACGACTAATTTGCGAATAGCTATGTGGCGGTACATTTTTTTCAGTGCTTTTGTGTTGGCTATGGTAGCATTGGTGTCGTGCTCATCCGGAGGTACCGAACAGCAGGCTGTTGCCTCGGGTTCGGATTCGCTCCAAAAGGCCAACCTCGTGTTTATCGACGATTTTTTCGATTTCGGTACCATTGCCGAGGGCGAAGTGGTGTCGCATGTTTTCCGGTTCCGGAATTCGGGTAGTGCCGTTTTGATTATTAAGGATGTGATACCCAGTTGCGGTTGCACCTCGTCGAGGTTGAGCAGTAAGATGCTAAAGCCGGGCGAGGAGGGCTCCATTGAGGTTATCTTCGATAGCCGGGGGTGGTACGGGTCGCAGTACAAATCCTTAGCTCTCCGAACAAACTCGCCCATTATGGATAAATCGGTAACCATTAAGGCGAATGTGGTGGAGCGCAACGATCGTTAGTCTAAAATTAATTATAACTTTGCGGTATTGTTATTACTAAAACCAATTTAAATTGATGTATATGAAAACTTTCTTATTTGTTATTCTACAGCAGCAGGCGGCTAATCCTTGGACTACCTTTTGATGTTTGGTCTAATCATCGTTGTTTTCTACTTCTTCATGATTCGCCCTCAGATGAAACGTCAGAAGGAACTACGTAAATTTCAGGAATCGCTTGGCAAGGGCGATAAGGTTATTATTGCTGGTGGTATCTACGGTAAAATCATCGAGATTAAAGATGAGTACGCTGTGGTTGAAATCGACTCTAACACCACCGTTAAGGTTATCAAGAGCACCATTATCCGTGATGCTAGCGATATTCAGACCCGATAAAAGTTTTTTTTCATTATATTTACAGGATTCATTGTAATTTATTTACTTTGAATCCTGTAATTTTTTGTACCCTTGGACTCAACTCTGCTTAAACAATTCAACCATGTTGTAAATCGCGAGAAGGCAAAGCTCAATAAACGTCTCGTGATATTCCTATTCTTTTTTGGCTATCTCAACGGTGCTATGGTTCCTGATTAAGTTGAGCCACGAGTACACCACTGAGCTCGATTATCCCATTCGATTGGTGGATTTACCCAAGGGAAAGGTTATTAGTGGGTAGCCCTTCGCGTACTATTCGGCTTAGGGTTAAGGCTTATGGTTACACTCTTCTGCGTTACAAGGTTGTTGCCCTGATGAGCCCTCTGCAGGTCAGTCTAAAAGGTGTAAAGCCTATGTCTGGGGGATAGTCAGGCAAACTACTACCTTACTACAGGCGATAGGTTCCCATCGTTGGTCTCATGGCAGCTAAGCGAGGAGTTATCGCTTATTGGGGTTAGCCCCGATACCCTCTTTTTTTTTTCCATGACTAAAGTGATTGATAAAGAGGTGCGTGTTATCCCCCTGATTTAGTGGCAACATACAAAATCCCAGCACATGCTTGCAGGGGACTATCCGGGTTAAGCCTAATAGTGTGGTAATTACGGGCCCCAAATCCATTGTCGATACCATTGCCGAGATTCGCACCAAACCCCAATCGTTAAATCTGCTTTCCGAGACCGTTACGGTTGATTTGCCCTTTTGCCTATTCCGCAGGTTACCTACTCACAGCCCGATGTTCGGGTTGAGATCCGGTCGAAAGTTTACCGAGATAACCCTGGAGTTCCCCCATTATGCCTATCAATGTGCCTGATCATCAGCAGGTAGTACTACTTCCCGAGAGTATTCGCGTAAAGTGTAATGTTACTATCAAAGCAAATTTTTCTTTGCTTAAACCGTCCCAGTTCCGTGTGGTTTGCGATTTTGCGAATGCCGATAATTTTACGGGGAAAGGTTCGGGTTAGTATCGATAAGTTTCCCGATTACGTGAGCCGAATCGATTATCAGCCCAAGTATGTCGATTATATTATAAAACACCAATGACGCTGAAGGTAGGAATTACTGGTGGAATTGGATGCGGAAAAAACCATGGTGTGCAAAGCCATTGAGGCATTGGGCTTTCCTGTGTTCTATGCCGATACTCAGGCTCGGCAGATAGCAGAAACCGATAGCGAGGTTGTTTTGCGCGTGTCAGAGGTTTTGGGCCACGATATTTACGCTGCAGGGCGTTTAAACCGGACGCGGCTTGCCGACTCTGGTTTTAACGATGCGGCTTCTGGGCGCAGGCTTAATGCTATCGTTCATCCCGCAGTAGCTCGCTACTTCGACGATTGGGTGAAACTCAATGCTAACCATTCAATCGTATTCGAAGAGGCCGCTATTCTTTTTGAGAGCGGTGCCAATAGGCAGATGGATAAAACAATTCTAATTGCCGCCCCCGTTGATGTTCGGGTTGCACGCGTTGTTGCACGCGATGGCGTTAGCGCTGATGCGGTTATGCGTAGGATGGCAAACCAGCAGCCCCAGGATGAACTTACTAAAATGACCGATTTTATTATTTGCAACAACGGCGAGCGCTTGGTTATGCCGCAGTTGCTCAGTATAATTGAAACTCTGAAATTATTGTAGTGCAATGGCAAAGTATGGTAAATGGATATCGGGCGGTTTAGGCTGGGTGCTGTTTGGCCCCCTGGGCGGAGTATTGGGTTTTGCAATCGGCTCAATTTTCGATAGTGTCGAAACGAAGGTTTATACTGGCGAGTCGAGCCGTAATGGTTTCCTTGTTAGCCTCTTGGTGCTGGCATCGGCTATTATGAAGGCCGATGGTAAGGTGCTGAAATCGGAACTCGATTACATTAAAGCCTATTTCCTCAAAAACTTTGGGGTTGATGCTGCGCGTGAGTCCATGATTCTGCTCCGCGATATTCTGAAGCAATCGGTACCACTCAAGGATGTGTGCGTGCAGATTAAGGATAATGTTGATTATCACTCGCGGTTGCAGCTCCTGCATTTCCTTTTCGGGATTGCTCAGGCCGATGGGGTTATCAGTGCAGAGGAGTTGCGTTTGCTATCCGATATTGCCGGGTACATGAGCCTGACCACGGCCGACTTTGAATCCATTAAGGCCATGTTTATCCCCAATACCGATAAGTACTATACAATACTGGAGGTTGCCCCAACCGCAACCAACGAGGAGATTAAAAAGGCGTATCGTCAAATGGCAGTTAAGTATCACCCCGATAAGGTTGGCCATTTGGGCGAGGATGTACGGTTGGCCGCCGAGCAGAAGTTTAAGATGGTTAACGAGGCCTACGAAAAAATTAAAAAGGAACGAGGTTTTAATTAGTTGTATATCAGAATGTAATGTGGATAATTCTATGGTTGCATTATATTTCTTATTAGTAGGTTTTATAAATTCAACTTTTTGATTTTACTTTGTATCATATATAACTATAAATGTATGGAAATAACATTGAAGGAAATACTTTCGATATCCGGGTATTCCGGTTTATTTAAGTTTGTTTCGCAAGGCCGACAAGGTATTATTGTGGAATCGTTAATTGATGGTAAACGCGTTAACATTCCGGTAACTGCCAAGGTGAGTGCCATTGCCGATATTGCAGTTTTTACCGATACTGGTGATGTTCCTCTGCGCGAAGTTATGGTTAAGATCCGCAATGCGGAGGAGGGGAAGGCCTCTATCGATCCAAAATCCGATACCAAGGAGATTGTTAAGTATTTCGGCAAGGTTGTGCCCGATTACGATCGCGATAGGGTGTACACCAGCGATATTAAAAAGATCATTACATGGTATAATCAGCTCCATGCGCAGAACCTTTTAGCGCTGCTCGATGTGGCGGAGGAATCGGCCGAAGAGTCGAAATAGCACAAAAGGGCGGTTTTTCGCCCTTTTTTATTTAGATTTTTTCCTGTAATAGCTCTTCAAAGCTATATGCCTTCGGAATAGAGGGTTCCAGCTCCTCCTTTCGGTGTGTTGTTGCAAGCCCAATTACCTGCATGCCTGCATTCAACGCAGCCTTAATTCCCGAATGCGAATCCTCAAAAACCAAACATCCACTCGGTTCAACGTTTAGCCGTTCTGCCGCTTTTAGGTAGATTTCAGGGTCGGGTTTGGCATTCCGAACCATCGATACATCCACAATAACATCAAAGTACTCCCGGATTTTCAGGCTATCAACAACGAAGTCAACGTTGGAGGTTGGTGCCGATGAGGCTATGGCGGTGGGGATTCGGTTTGCTTTTAGTAGCTTTAGCAAATCGATGAGGCCTGCCAGTGGCTTAATTTCATCGCGGTATAGTTGTCGGTAGATTTCTTCCTTTTCTTCGCCTAGCTTGTATGTTTCTTGGGGTGTTAGCGCTTTCCCGCTTAACGAGGTCAGTATTTCGTGGTTGCTTTTCCCGAAGTATTGAGCGCTAAAGGTGTTGATGTTGCAATCGAAGTTGTATTTTGCACAAAACATCTCCCACGACGATAGGTGATAGTTCTGATTATCAACAATTACACCATCCATATCAAAAATAACCGCTCTGTATTCCATTAAATTAATCATGCCGTTGTGCGTTAAATTTTTTCAATTATAGTTATTTTTGCCCTAGGAGTTGCTCTGTATTGGCTCCGGATTGGCATAATTTTAGTTAAATATTTCAAAACGATTTTATGATGAATACTTTTCGGATTTTACTTGTTTTGATGGCAATGCCCATTGGGGTACTTGCTTGGCATACGGATTTAAATGCTGCGCCCAGTGCAAAGGGGCCTGTTATTGAAGTGGTGGATACTTTGAATCTGGGCGAAATATTCATCGACGATTTGTCGGATGAGCATGGAAAAATTAGGATTAGCATCAAGAATAAGGGCGCTAAGCCTTTAATCCTGAAGAATGTGGGCGGTTGCTGTGGAACCAATGTTAAGAGTTGGCCTAAAGCCCCTATTCTGCCTGGTAAGGAGGGTGTTGTTCGGGTTGAGTTTCGGATTGAACCTCGTCCTCAGCGGATAAGCCGCACCATTACCATTGAGTCCAATGCCGATAACGGCAAGATAAAAAAGGTGTTGATTACCGGGGTGGTACTGGAACGAAAAAAATCTAACGAGATTGTGCTGTAGCCTGTTTCGTTTGTCGGATTATTGAGGGGGGATACTGTCTATTGACATTATCCCCCTTTTTTAATACATTTACTAAAACCCAAGTTATGAGGAACCGATTGCCCAGCACAACTTTCGATTTACCCGTTCAGGAATTACGCCGGGGGTACCGTAGCGATGTCTATTTTTGGCGCGAAAAGGTAGTGTTAGAGTCGCATGGACTCGATCCCAACGTTACCATGCAGGTGTTTCAGAAAAAGGATGCCATTCTTTGCGGTGTCGATGAGGCCATTTCCGTTTTGAAAGTGGCCAGCGGGTGCTACTCCAACTACGACAAAGCCTACAAACTGTTCGATAAGTTGATAGACATTAAGCGCAAGGCTCGTCAGGCCTTTTTGCACGATAAGGCACGCTACCTGGCCATTGAGGAGGAAAAAATGGTTATCTCGCAGCAACTGGACGACCTTTGGGTTGATGGGTTTAGTGATTTGAACATCGATGCCCTGTGGGATGGCGATGCTGTAGCTCCCTACGAATCGGTAATGCATATTAAGGGGTGTGCATCCCAATTTGCCCATCTGGAAACCATTTACCTGGGCATCCTTGCCCGCCGTACCAAGATAGCTACCAATGTGCGGCAGGTTGTTGATGCTGCCCGCGGGAAAACGGTTCTTTACTTCCCGGCACGTTTCGATCACTGGGCTGTTCAGGGGGGCGATGGCTATGCCGCGTATATTGGTGGTGCATCGGGGATCTCCACCGATGCTCAGGGTGAGTGGTGGGGCGCCAGCGCCTCGGGAACCATTCCTCATGCGCTTATTGCTGCGGTTGGTGGCGACACGGTTTGGGCTGTAAATCTTTTCGGGGCTACCTATCCCGAGGCGCCCCTAATTGCCCTGGTCGATTTTGATAACGATTGCGTGGGTACATCGCTGCGCTGCGCCCATGCCCTTGGCGATAAACTGTGGGGTGTTCGGCTCGATACTTCGGAGAACCTTGTCGATAAATCGGTTTATACGGCCATGGGTACGTTCCGTCCAACCGGGGTAAATCCCAAACTGGTCGAAATGGTTCGTAGTGCGCTCGATGCCGAGGGGTTTAGCCACGTTCGGATTGTTGTTTCGGGCGGTTTTAACCCCGATCGCATCCGACAGTTCGAGCAAATGGCCGTTCCGGTCGATGCCTACGGTGTTGGTAGCTACCTGATGCAGGGCAGTTTCGATTTTACTGCCGATATTGTTGAGGTGGAAGGCGCCTTGATTTCGAAGGTGGGACGCCGTCTGAATCCAAACCCTCGGTTGGAACATATTGCTAACTTTATATAAATAAGTGATCCATGAAAGCACTAGTTGTGGTTGATTTGCAGAACGATTTTTGTGCAGGAGGAGCGCTTGCCGTTGATGAGGCCGATTTAATAGTCGATCCCGTTAATCGCCTAATCCGTCGGTTTGAGGCCGATGGGCTACCCGTTGTTTTTACCCGCGATTGGCACCCCGCAAACCATACCTCGTTCAGCCCTAACGGTGGAATCTGGCCGGTGCATTGTGTTGCCGGTTCGGCTGGTGCCGAGTTTAACCCAAGCGTGTATTTTCCCTCGGTGTGTATGCTTGTTTCCAAAGCAAGCAGTGCGGAAACCGATGCTTACTCCGGCTTTCAGGGAACAGGGCTGGCTTCAACTCTTCGCGATTTGGCTGTTGATGAGCTGGTTATTGTTGGCCTGGCCACCGATTATTGCGTTAAAAATACCGTAATAGATGCGCTGAGGTTAGGCTTTGCTGTGCAGGTGGTACTCGAGGGGGTTAGGGCGGTTAACATTGCGCCCAGCGATGGCCAAAAAGCTTTAGCCGAGATGGCTGAGCATGGGGCGGCTATTATATCTATTGATGAATTGCAGTAGAACCTATTTACCGGTATATCTTTTCCCTGTTCAACGCCCTACGGTATGCATCGGCATTGCGATTATGCTCGGTAAGAGTCTTTGCAAAATCGTGGTAGCCGGAGAAATCGGCTTTAGCACAGAAATATAGATAGCTATGTTTTTCGGCATTCAGAACTGCATCGATACTGCTGATGGAAGGGCAGCGTATGGGGCCCGGAGGTAATCCGCGGTACTTATAGGTATTGTAGGGCGAATCGATCTCCAGATGCTTGGTAAGAATGCGGCGTAAGGCAAAATCGCCGACGGCAAATTTTACGGTTGGATCGGCTTGTAGCGGAATGCCCTTGTTTAAACGGTTGATGTAAACCCCTGCAACCCTTGGTTTCTCGGTGTTGAATCGGGTCTCCTCTTCAACGATTGAAGCCAATGTGGACACCTGAACCTTGGTTAGTCCCAGCTTATAGGCCTTGGCCTCGCGTTCATCGTTCCAGAACCTCTCGTACTCCTTGTTCATCCTATCTAAAAAGCCTTTAGCGTTGGTATTCCAGTAAAACTCATAGGTGTTGGGAATGCACATACCAATTATTGTGGCTCGGTCGAATCCGTAGTCAGTAGTGGTTTGATCGGAGGTGAGCGATGCAAGAATCGATAGCGAGTCGGCCTCAATTTGTTGGGCAATCCTGCTCGCCAGTTGTTGCGGTGTTCTAATATTATTGAAAGTGAGTTTTAACGGTTTCTGTAGCCCCAGCTTAAGCATCGATACCAGTTTTCGGTTTCCGGTGTTGGGTTTAACTAGGTATCGTCCTGCTTTGATATTGTTCTTGTAGCTAAGCCTGCCGGCTACCGTTGTAAACGATTTTTGATTCTTTAAAACGTTATGCTTGTTTAGCGTATCCAGCACATTCTCGAATGACGAGCCGGTTGGAATGTATATCACAACCTCCTTAGTGTTCTTGGTGTTGGGAGCATAGTTCAATCGGTAATAGTTGAATGCAATGATAGTCCCAGTAAGCCCTAGAATAGCCGTAGGGATTAGGATTATCAGAAGTGTTTTTCTACTTATCGATTTTAGCATAGAACGTTATACTTTATTGTTAGTTGAAGTTTCTCGCGTAATTGTCGATTGATATCAAATTTAATAAAAGAACCGTTAATTTGATGATTAACGGTTCTTTTCGGTTGCAATATTAACTTATTTTATAATTCGTTTCAACGAATAATCTCTCAATAGCTTAATAGCTCAATAAGCTATTTCAACAGCTCCACAGCCTTAGCAACTCTTTCGGCGGCTTGCTTTAGTTTCTCATCGGCGGTAGCATACGAGAAACGGATGCAGTTGGGGGTTCCAAAAGCAGTTCCAGGAACGGCAGCTACGTGTGCAACATTTAGCAGGAACATGGCAAAATCGTTCGAGTTGTTAATGGTTTGCCCATTGTACTGTTTACCGAAATAGTACGATATTTCGGGGAATATGTAGAACGCACCCCCGGGCGTATTTAGGCGGAAACCCTTGATTTTCGAAAAGGCATCAACCATAAAATCGCGGCGACGTTTAAAAGCGGTTTGCATCTCCTTTATGGTAGTTCCATCGGAGTTAAGCGCTGCAACGGCGGCTCTTTGTGCTATTGAGCATACTCCCGATGTTTGCTGACCCTGTAGCTTGGTGCAGGCTTTTGCAATCCATTTTGCCGATGCCGAGAACCCAATGCGCCAGCCGGTCATTGCGTAACCTTTCGATACGCCATTAATAATAATTACTCTTTCGCGGATATTTTCGAACTGAGCAATGCTCTCGTGTTTGCCCGTGAAGTTGATATGCTCGTAAATCTCGTCCGAAAGAACAAGGATGTTTGGATGCTTAGCAACAATGTCGGCAATGGCTTTCAGCTCATCGTGGGAGTAAATACTTCCCGATGGGTTTGATGGAGAGCAAAGCATTAGCACTCTGGTTTTTGGAGTGATTGCAGCCTCAAGTTGTTTTGGGGTGATTTTAAAATCGGTGTCAATCCCAGTCTCGATCACCACGCTTTTACCTTCGGCCAGTTTAACCAGTTCCACGTAGCTAACCCAGTAGGGGGCGGGAACAATTACCTCATCGTCTTTGTCCACAACGCTCATTAGCACGTTGGAAAGGCTGTGCTTTGCACCGCCCGATACCACAATTTGGTCGGGGGTAAAATCGAGGTTGTTCTCCCTTTTCAGCTTACCGCAAATTGCCTCAAGTAAATCCTTGTAGCCCGGAACCGGGGTATAGAACGAGTAGTTCTCGTCGATGGCCTTTTTAGCAGCATCCTTAACAAAATCGGGGGTAAAAAAATCGGGCTCACCCACGCTCAGGTTTATTACATCGATACCCTGACTTGCCAATTCCCTCGATTTTTGGGACATTGCAATGGTTTGCGACTCTTCAAGTGCGGCTATACGGGCAGATACTTTCTCCATAATACTAAATCTTTTATGTTTACTAATAATCGAAAACTTTTGTAATTTTAAAACGTCAAATTTACTTAAACTTTACTTATTCCGAAAAATCTTTATAAAATCATTCATAGATGTTTGCAGAGATATTAAAAATTGTACTTCCAGCTTTAATGGTTTTTTTAGCTGGATACCTTGCCATTCGGGCAATGATCCGGAACGAGGCCAACCGTCGTAAAACGGAATTGCTATTCGGCAGTAACAAAATTACGCTGCCCATCCGGCTGCAGGCCTACGAGCGGTTAATCCTATTGCTGGAGCGTATATCGCCCGAATCCATTATTGTGCGGGTGAATAAGAAGGGAATGCTAGCATCGGATTTACAGGCGGCTTTGCTTGGTAATATCCGTGCAGAGTGGGAGCATAACCTCTCGCAGCAGCTCTACGTTAGCAACGAGGCTTGGGAAATGGTGCGCAATGCCAAGGAGAATATTGTGAAGCTTATAAATATCAGCTCCGACCGGGTAAACCCGAATGAATCGGCCATTGTGCTAAGCCAAAAAATTTTGGAAACCATGGTTGAACTGGATACTAATCCGGTTTCGTATGCTGTTGATTTTTTGAAGAAGGAGGTGAAGGAGATATTGTAGTCTTTTTAAATTATTTGAAAACTATGGCTAAAAAAGAAATAAAACCAATAAGTGGCCCTGATTTTATGAAATATGGAATACCGATTATTGAGGTATTAAAAGACTTAGGTGGCTCTGGAAACCCTTCTGAGGTAACTGATTTGATTATTGAAAAATACAACATAACAGATGCAGAGTTAGAGTTAAGAAATAAAAATGGAGGGTCTACAGTAAAAAATAGAATTGCTTGGGCAAGATTCTATCTTACAAAAGGAGGGATTCTCGATTCTTCAAAAAGAGGAGTGTGGTCTTTGAAGGGAACCTCTTATGAAACTTTGAATGAAAAAAATATTCATAGTTTTTTTAAATCAGTTCATGAACAATTTGAGATTGACAAGTCTAAAGATGATAAGAATAAAACTGCAAATTATTTAGATGACTCAATAAAAGAGAATGTGGATGATGAAAATTATAAAGACAAGTTATTGGATTTACTAAAAGATCTGCCGCCTTCTGGGTTTGAAAAGATTTGCCAAAGATTGCTTAGAGAATCTGGATTTTCACAAGTTAAAGTTACGGGAAAATCTGGTGATGGCGGTATAGATGGTTATGGCGTATTAGAATTAAATCCTTTAATGAGTTTTAAAGTACTATTTCAGTCTAAAAGATATAAAGATGTTGTTTCCTCTGATAAGATTAGAGATTTTAGAGGAGCAATGGCAGGTAGAGCAGATAAAGGGATTATTATTACGACTGGGAGATTTACTCATGATGCTAAAAATGAAGCAGTAAGAGATGGCGTGCCTCCAATAGAATTGGTTGATGGTGATAAATTGGTAAATATGTTCGAAAAGTTGGAGTTAGGTTTAATTCCAAGAACTGTTTATGATATTGATTTGGACTTTTTCAAAGAGTTTTACGAGGAGAAATAGATTTTTTATGTATTTATGCGAATTAAGGGTTAAAGAATTAGGAAGATATAAGCTGCCGCTAACCTTCCAAACACGTAGACCATCAGTCCTTTAGTGGACCGCACCCTGGATGCTCTTTGAATATCTGTTTTTTCTATCAGCCAGTTGAATAACGATTCTATGGGTTGCCTGACTTTTGATACCGCTGTGGAGAACAGCTCGTTTGCGGCTTTGTCCCTCATCCTTGTCTGTTCATCCTGCCCTTTAACCGCCTTTACCGGGGTTAGCATCAGTGCGTTCTTTCCCGCTCTGTTTTGTGCAAAGTACTCATTGTCATGGTATATCTTATCCCCATAAAACGTTCTATTTTCAATATCCCCCCAGGCCTGCTTAAAAAGGTTCAGGTCGTTTTCCGAAGCAGGGGTGAGCTGAAACTGCTCAGGGAAGGGCAAGCGGTTTGGGCGTTGAAAGGCAAGCGCATGCAGCTTAAGGCCATAGTAATAAATGCCTTTGGTGGAGCAGTAACCCTTGTCAGTAATCTCTTTGGCCACTTTACCTTCACGTTTCCCTGAGCAGGTGATAATGGGCATAGAGTCCAGTAAGCTGGTATCGCACAGACAGTCCATGGGCGTATACCTTTCAATTGTTTGGGCGGCAAGCAGCTTGAAAGCTTCACCCAACCGGTTGATCCTCATGTTGAAGGCCTCGTATGAGGGCAGTAGGGGGAACCACGATCGGAGATGGTCGCTGGCAAATTCATGGATTTGTTTAACTTTAAAGCGTTGTTCAACGTGCATAGAATACAGATAAATTGTCATTACCTCCTCGTCGGTAAATGCCGGCGTGGAATTATTGCTGAACCGTTGGCAAGAGTATTTTAACTCTTGCCTGTATATGTCGCTAATATACAGATATATGGCGATCAATTTGAACTCTTTTACCTTAGGAATCATGCTGGAAGGCGTAGTGTGGTTACTTGCCTTAAAGTACTGATTTCTAAGGTTTTGTACAAATATTTTAATCACAAATTACTGACATTCAGTAATTTAATTGTTAATAACTTTATGATTTTTCAACTCTTAATTCGCATTATTTATAAAATTAAAGGTTACAAGTATTGCGAGTAAATTTTTAGAAAGATTTTTTTAAACTACTAATTATGAAAAAAAATATTTTTATATCTGCAATTATTGGTTTTATATTGATAATGCTGAATGTTAGTACCAAAGCAAATAATGAAATTTCTTTTACTGATTGGTTTACAGAAAGCATCGATACAGTTTTGATAAAAATGGAAGACCGCCTCGTTAAGGATTTGCTCGATGATATTATTAGCAGAAATAAAGGAAAGGTTATTTATATTGATTGTTGGGCTACTTGGTGTTCACCATGTTTGGCTGAGATGCCCAATTCAAAGACATTAATGCAAGAGTTCAAGGGTAAGGATGTTGCTTTTGTGTTTTTATGCCTTAATTCGCAGGAGGATGTTTGGCGTTCAACAATAGACAGTTTGAAAATTGAAGGCCAGCATTTCTTTTTAACTAAAAAGCAAAGTAACGATTTGCGTTTCTTGTTAAAACTCCAAGGTATTCCTTATTATATTCTTTACAATAAAGACGGTGCAGTGTTGGAACAGCCAACTTTAAGGCCTAGCATGATGAAAGATAAAATTAATAAGTTGTTGAATATGTAATGTTCAGTTTTTTGAGCGCATCTTCGGATGCATTTAAATTTTGAAGCGCATATTGAACAAACTCACCCAACCCTCTCTATCTGACCGATAGAGAGGGTTGTGCTTTTTATATTTGTTGTATTGTGCTTATTTATTATGCTCTGCATTTAGGCGAGTAAGCTCGGAGAGGTGTTCCATTTATTAATAACTTTGTTTTATAAAAAAAATTACAATGACTAAAGATACTGCAATAAAACTGTTCAACGATAGGCAAATTCGTACTGTTTGGGATGATGCCAATGAGAAATGGTACTTTTCAATAGTAGATGTTGTTGGTATTCTTTCTGAAAGTATTGACCCGCAAGCCTACTGGAGAAAATTAAAGCAAAGGTTAAAAGATGAGGGTAATGAAACCGTGACTAACTGTCACGCTTTGAAGATGATTGCGGCCGATGGAAAAATGCGATTAACTGATGTTGCTGATACTGAACAACTATTTCGGTTAATACAGAGCATTCCATCGCCCAACACAGCCCTCTATCGGTTAGATAGAGAGGGCTGTGCTTTTAACATGGTAATTGGTAATATTTAGGTGCTTTCAAGTTCTACTAACTATGGAAGTTCTTAGACTTGGCGTCGACTGTAATACATTCCAATGTTAAACTAATCCTCTCCTGAAATTTCAACCTATTTTTGGCACCAAACTGAATAAATTCATAACTTTATTCGAGTTTTAATTTCTGAATCCTTGTTTATCCTCTTAAAACTATTGCTATGAAAATATTTTATAGGAATGCGCTAGCCGTTACTTTGCTGTTTATTGTAACCGTTGGTTTTTCTCAGAAAACTTACAAGTTGAGTGTGGATTATAAGTACGATTATTCATTTGTCTACTCATCCAATGGCTATGCCGCAGTTAGAATGAACGATAAGTATGGTTATATAGATAGGGATGGGAATTTGGTAATTGATTTTATATACGATAATGCCCAAACATTTATGGACAACGGTTTGGCGCTGGTAAGTAACAATAGAATGCGAGCCAATAGCTTTGGGTTCGACACCTATTATAGTTTAATTAACCATACTGGTCAGGTGGTAACATACCTAAACGATTATAGTTCCGTGTTTACTTATATTGGTGAATATGCAAAAGTGTTAAAAAATGGCAAATGGGGCTTAATTGACCAATCAGGTAAGTTGATTATTGATTGTAAGTTCGAGTCATTATCATCTTATTTCCAACAAGGTTTGGCTCCAGTAAAACTTAATGGAAAGTATGGTTATATCGATAAGAAAGGTAACATTGTTATTGAATGTAAGTTCTACGACGCCAACGACTTTTCGGATAATGGTTTGGCAGTGGTTGGTAAGGACGATAAGTACGGATATATTAACACCGCCGGGAAGTTTGTTATTGACAATGAATTTGATGATGCATCGGACTTTGACGTTCCTGGTATTGCCAAAGTGGAGAAGGATGGTAAGAAGTTTTATATTGATGAGGATGGGCGAACATTACCTTTCGATGAAGTTAGGGGTGTTGCAAAAAATGGTTTGTCGGCTGTTCGGAAAGGTACAAAATGGGGTTTTATCAATTTAAAACGTAAAGTTGTTATCGATTTTCAGTTCGATGGTGTTACCGATTTTTCCGACGATGGCTTGGCTGGTGTAAATAAGGATGGGAAACGCGGATATATCGATATTACAGGGAAGCCAGTAATCGATTTTCAGTTTGACCAAGTGTGGGGATTTTATAAAGGGTATGGAACTGTGCTCAAAAACAAAAAGTTAGGTGTTATTGATAGAACGGGAAAAATTGTAGTTGATTTTATTTACGATGGAATAAACTATTTCCCTGCTGAAGGATTAACACCTGTTCGGATTGGTAAAAAGTGGGGATTTATTGATATTAATGGAAAGCAGGTAGTTGATTGCCAGTACGACGAGGTTAAGTATTATCTTACCAATGGTGTTTGCCCTGTAAGGAAGGGCAATAAGTGGGGTTATATTGATGCAACAGGCAATGTGGTGGTTGCTTTGCAGTTCGATGAGCCTGGTTTTGCGCACAATGGTTTTATAACTGTTAAGAAAAATGGGAAGTACGGTTGTTATAGGGAATCGAACCCTCAAAAAGAGTTGGAAGATTTTATCCGACCTGAGTTTGCCAAATGGCAGCAGAAGGGCAAGTACGAGTCGAGCGATGCTTACCTTGCCCGCGTTAGCGAGGCTAACAGCAAGAAGAAGGCAGAAGAGTTGATGGCTCTTGCAGTGCAGAAAATTGCCCCAAGCTACTGCGATTGGAGAACCTTTTCCAATGAGTACGACCCCGATAATCAGACATTTAAGTTGGAGGTTGTTGGGATTCCTCCCTTTTATTTAAAGGTTCCAGTTACCGAAGCCGAGGCTTTCGACACCTCATCTACTAAATTGCAATTTTCTGATATTCAGTACGCATTGAACCCAAGTGGCAAGTTCTTTTTACAGAGAGCCACTATTACAAATCCTGAGAATGCTAAGGTCTACAATTATTCGTCGGAGAATAGTGCTACGTTTGCGGTTAATCAATTCAACCTAAATTACGACCCATTGAAGTTGAATGCGCAGGTTACTTCAAACAATCAGGCAGTTAATACCCAAAGCAATACAATATTGGTTGGCCAGTCCGATGTGGATATAAATATTCCAGTTAACCCTCAAACTAACGATAAAACCTTTGTAGTTATAATTGCCAACGAGAATTACCAGAAGGAGGTTAAGGTGAAGTTTGCCGCTAACGATGGTAAGGTTTTTAAGGAGTACTGCGAGAAAACGCTGGGAATTCCATCACAAAATATCCATTTTACCATTGATGCAACCTATGGTAATATGAAATCAGAAATAAAGTGGATAACCGATGTTATTGCTGCATATAATGGCGAAGCCAAAGTTATATTCTACTATGCAGGTCACGGAATGCCTAACGAGGCCGATAAATCGGCTTATCTATTGCCTGTAGATGGTTTTTCGTCTGATTTTGAAACAGCCATTAAATTAAACGATTTGTACGCCCGACTTACCGAGAAACCATTGCAGAAAGTCACCTTTATTTTAGATGCCTGCTTTAGTGGTAGTGCTCGCGATAATGCAATGTTAGCCGAAGCTCGAGGTGTAAAGGTAAGACCAAAGGCCGATTTGCTTACTGGTAATAGTATTGTAATAAGTGCAGCCACTGGCGATGAAACTGCATATCCTTTTAGCACCAAGCAGCACGGTTTATTCACCTACTTTTTGTTAAAGAAATTGCAGGAAACAAAGGGCGATGTTACCTATAAGGAACTATTTGAGTACATAAAAACTAACGTTGCACAGCAATCGGTAGTGGTAAATCAGAAATCACAAACACCTCAGGTGCAGACTAGTCCTAGTATAGGCGGCTGGGAAGTGCTTAAGTTAAAGTAAGGTAGTTTTGTTATATTTTTTTAAAGTTGACGAATTACTTTTTTCAATAGACACTGAATATCTATATTGCGTCAGTTTTTAAACAAATTTTTGATGCATTTGATGTTTAGGTTTTTGAAGTGGATTTCGTTTTTTACAGTATTAATCAACTTTTCTGTTTTAATTTCTACTTCTCAAGTAAAATCACAAACTGTTGATGTTTGTTTGGATGATACCTTGCTTTTAAGCACAAGAGATTCAGTTTCTCCTGTTGATTCATTGCCGGAGTTTGCCAATCTTGGTAAGTTCTGTAGTCCTTTTCGGGGTAAGGTTATTAGCCATTTTGGCCCAAGGCGTAACCGTTTTCACGCTGGTACCGATATTAAACTTCAGTTGGGTGATAGTGTCCGCGCAGCGTTTACAGGTGTTGTAACTCGTTCGAAGAAATACTATGGTTTCGGTTTGCTGGTTGTGCTAAAGCATAACGATAGCATAGAGACCTATTATTCCCACTTAAGCAAGTTGTTGGTTAATGTTGGCGATACTATTCCTGCTGGAACTGTAGTTGGTTTGGGTGGACGAACAGGGCGTGCAACCACAACACATCTGCATTTTGAGTTTAGGGTAAACCGAATTGCTTACGATTCCGAAAAACTGTTCGATTTTAAGAATCAACTTGTGCTTGCAAACGAAATTCCAGTACCAGATACTGTTAAAGTAAATATTGTTACTGCCGATTCTGTTCCAAATTACGATGCTGGATTAACTGTGAAAACCGATAATCCAGTTCAGGAACAGGTAACTGAAATAATTCATATAGTTAAAAGGAAGGATACTTTATATTCTTTGGCAAAACGCTATGGAACTACTGTGGATAGTATTTGTACAATGAATCAGATAAACCCAAATGATATTCTGAGTTTAGGACAAAAAATTAAAATCAGGTAGAAAAAAGTTTTTTATTATCATCCTTGTTTATTTGCATATTGAATGAAGAGTAGTAATAAGGATTTGGAGAGCCGAGGTTTCCTGAAAAATGGAGCGGAGAGTGCTTTTGCAAACTTACCAAATTTAAAGAAACTCGAATTACTGAAAAGCCCAATTCCAACGGAGCGCACTTTAGGTGCACGACTTGCGAAAGAGATAGACGAATCCGCTGTTTCAGCCTTGATAGCGGCTCTTAAAGTTGAGAAAAAACTTTACCCGAAAATTGAGATATGCAATACTCTTGTAGAATGTGGAATTATCGCTGTAAAACCATTGATACAAGAATTAGGGCAAATTGGTAGTAATCAACATAAAGATACCCCAAACAAGTCATTTGAAAAGGATAGTTACCCGTTACCACGCGATATTGCAGCAAGAACTCTTGCTCATATTGGAAAGGATGGGCTACCAGACCTATTAAAAGTTCAGGAAGAGAATAATTTACCCAAGTTAAGCGAAGCCATTGATGCCATTGGATACATCTGTTTTTACAATAATCAACCCGAAGTTTTCGAAAAACTTAAATCTTGCTACAAATCCAATACTGGTAAAGATTTAATTTGTTGGAAGTTAATTAGAGCAATGAGTGGATTCTTTGAAAGTATAGAATTTTTAATGGAACAAAGGGCTATTAGTATTAATTCAATAATTAAGCAGGAAATTGAACGCAGTATTAGGTTGATAAATAAAAGATGTGATTCTATCGGCGTTCATTCCATTTCTCAATAATTCCAATAACCATTAGGACTGCTCCTGCAATTATCATTAGAATACCTCCAACCACCTTGCTCGTCCTAAAGTAAAAGAAATCAATATAAACTAAGTAGATTAGCAACGCACCAAAAGCAATAGATGCTAAGCCCCATAGTATTTTATGCCTATCGAAATTGATTGAGGGTTTGTTTTTTACCCTTTCCACCTTGTAATCATCGGGTTTATTGTCGAGCGTGTTCGGGTTATAGTCGAGTACTGAGGTATCGCCATTCAATAGTCCTTTAGCCTGATAATCGGTGATTAATTCCCGGCTTAACGCAGTTAATACAGCCGCATCGTAAAGCAACGGGCTGTCTGCTCTATCCTGATTTAAAATGATGTTGAATAATTCGTCATCGGAATTACTGCTCATTTCTTCGAGGTAGGGGTTTATTATTGTCATAAAACAAAGTTTATAGTAGCAAGTTATGGATTTTAATTTATTGTTGTCCGAGAAAAATGATTTCTAACTGTTGAGGCATTTTATTCCAAAGGCTTATAATGAGATTCCGCTCTGCTGGAGCTTACTTTTGTGGGTGTTCGCATTTGCAGATTAGCTATTTAAATTCGAGTAATTAAGTTACGGAGTAGCGTAATTTTAATTCGTAGAAGAACGAAAATTTTACCGGACAATAGTGTTTAAAAAAATAAAACCCTCTGAATTAAGAGGGTTTTATTGATATTAAGTGTGTTGAAATTATTTCCACACAGGAACTCTACCATAAGTATAGGGCGCATTCTTGTCGTCCATCATTTTACGGGCTTCAACCATTTTTACTTCGGCCACTTTTCTAATGCGTTCCAATACTGGAGGGAATTCTTCCTTTAAAATATTGAATAGCATAGTTGATGTGCCTGTTATATCGGCAGTGCTGTTAATTTGAGTTTCAATAAGATTACCCAACCGGTCGTAGAGTGGAACGTTGAGTGGGGGCAACTCTTCGGAGCTTGCCTTTGGCTCGTAACTGTTGAATATTAAATCAATCTCATATATTTCCTTCTCAATATCATTCAGCATTGGAAGCATTTTTTCGTGAGCAGCAGGTAATGCTAGGGCTGTTTGTTTCATGGCAATAACCTCTTTCCGTAAATCGTTGGTCAGTTGTATTGCACCAACCATTGCTTTCGATAGGTTAGATATTTCCTTGTGGAATGCAACCATCTTTTCGCGGTTTTGAACTGGAATGGTGTTGTTGTTAAGAGCCTTAACGTTGAATTTTGCTGGTTTTGCCAGTGGTTTAACATTACCATTCTGTACCATAGCAATTTCAACTGAGTATGTGCCAGGAAGTACATAAACGTTACCATCCCTTTTTGCAATAGGATTAAACTTGTCTGTTTTTTGAATTCTGGTGTTATCGTAGCATAAATCCCAGTTAAACCGCTGGATACCTTTTGAAGGTTTCTGAGTCATTGTCCTTATTACTGAACCCTCGTTGTCGCGAATGGTTACAAGTAGATAAGCTGGAACTTCGTTCTTTTCTGCTTCAAGTTCAGCAAGGCTAGGCTGCGGAATTGGTTTGCTATCCTTAAATAGTTTCTTTTCTGCCTCATGACGGATTTGCTTTTTTGTTTTGGGAACATCCTTTAAGTAAAGTGTGAAGGTTGCCCCAAACTCTGGGTTTGGTGCTGTGTAGTATGTTGCACCTTGTCCGTACTTTTTACCAGTTTGAATGTAGAGCAACGCATCTTTTACAGCAAAAAGATGACTTTCGGAGTTAGGAAGTTCGCCAGTTAGCTCGCGGAGCGGAGCATAGTTGTCCAGTATATAAAATCCACGACCGAATGTTGCTAGAACCAAATCGCTCTCGCGTTTCTGTATCGCCATATCGTAAACAGCCACGGAGGGTAAGCCCGATTTGAACTCAACCCAACTTTGACCACCGTTAATGGAGAAGAATGCTCCAAACTCAGTTCCAACAAAAAGAAGGTCGGGTTTTACAAAATCCTGCTCAATGGTATGAACCGAACCATTCTCTGGAAGATTTGCAGATATTGAAGTCCAAGTTTTACCTTTATCGGTACTCTTGAAGATGTATGGTTTAAAATCGTCGCGTTTAAGGTTACGGAGCGATGCAAAAACTACATTTTCATCGAAGCGTGATGCAAAGATATCGCTAACATAACTGTATTCTGGAACACCCGGAAAGTTTGATACCTTTCTCCAAGTTTTACCCGCATCCTCGGTAATTTGAATTAAGCCATCGTCGGTACCTACATAAATCAAATTTTCCTTAACAGGTGATTCATCCAACGAAACTATGGTTCCGAATAACGATGTAGAAACATCCTTAGCAACAGCATCAATACTCCAGAACTTACCCATTACAGGCCAAGTGTTACGGTCTATTTGTGCTGTTAAGTCCTCAGAAATAACCTGCCAGGTATTACCACGGTCGTCGCTACGGAAAAGTTTGTTGGCTGCAAAGTATAGTCGGGTAGGAGAGTGAGGACTGATAATAAGTGGTGAGTCCCAGTTCCAGCGGTAGGTTTTTTCGCCCTTACGGGGTTGAGGCTTGATGTAGATTGTTTCGCCAGTTTTCTTATCGTAACGGATTAGATTTCCGTACTGCCACTCCGAGTAAACAATGTCGGGGTTTGTTGGGTCGACTCTCGACCAGAAACCATCACCACCAACAGTTACAATCCATTCGCCACTTGTAACACCTCCGCTCGATAAATTTTGCGATGGGCCTCCAAGTGAGTTATTATCCTGTGTTCCACCATACACATTGTAGAAAGGTTCTGCATTATCGGTAGTTACTCGGTAAAATTGCGTTACAGGTAGATTAGACACTTGATACCATTCGCCTTGGTCGATATTATAGGTGATGTAAACACCACCATCGCCGCCAATCATTACGTGCTTGTTATCGGTAGGGTCAATCCAAAGGGCATGGTCGTCAACATGTCTATCGTTATTGCTAACTCTCGACCAGTTTTTACCGCCATCGTTAGTTACAAAAGTGATGGTTTCAACGGAATATACTTTATCGAACTGAACAGGATCGCAGTATATTTCGTTGTAGTATTGTCCGCTCGATGCGTGGTCGCTCATTTTTTTCCACGATTCTCCTCTATTTGCAGAGCGATAGAACCCGCTAGCATCGTTGGCGGCCTCAATAATGGCATAAACAACATCAGGGTTTTGAGGTGATATGGCAATACCAATACCGCCCATATCTTCGGAAGGTAATCCGTCGGTTAGTTTGCGCCAAGTTTTACCGCCATCTTCGGATTTATGAATTGCAGACTCGGGTCCTCCTCCAATCTTTGTAAAAACATGTCTGCGGCGTTGCTCCGATGTAGCATAAAGAATATCGGGATTGCGCGGGTCGCAAATAATATTGTTGATTCCAGTATTTTCGCTGATGTTAAGAATTTTCTCCCATTTTTTACCGCCATCGGTGGTTTTGTATAAACCTCTATCGCCACCAGGTCCCCATGCAGAGCCTTCGGCAGCAACATACACTACATTAGAATTTCTGGGGTCAATTAGAATCATACCTATTTGTCGACTTTCCTTCAAACCCATATTCTCCCAGGATTTTCCGCCGTTGATGGATTTGTAAACCCCATTTCCGTAGCCAAGTGCACGTTGGTGATTATTCTCGCCAGTTCCAGCCCAAATTATATTTGAATTGTTAGGATCCATAGCCAAACAGCCAATGGAGTAGGCTCCATAATTGTCGAAAATTGGCTCAAAGGTTATCCCTTTATTTGTTGTTTTCCAGATATGTCCGCTCGATACGGCCACATAGAATTCGGAGTGATTTTTGGGATTAACTGCAAAATCCGAAATACGCCCGGATGTAAATGCAGGCCCAATTCCTCTGAATTTTAATCCAGATACAAGACTGCTTTTAACCAGCGAGTCCTTTACTTCAACTTTTTTAGCCCCTTTCTTTTTAGCCATTAAAAGCCCCGGCGAAAGTATCATAATGGCCAGCATTATTAAAATACTTGCCCTTGCGTGGGTTTTGGTTATTTCCATTTTATTCGGGTTTAGGTTAAATATCAAATTTTTAGGTAACTAAAATTTAGACATTTTTTTTGAGATAGGTTTAAATGTGTAACTGATAAAGTTGGATATAAATTGAAAAGGCCTCCCCGTTAAGGAGAGACCTAATTTTGGATAATATCATGATAAGAATTAGAATCGCGCTCTTACAGCAACAATAAAGTTCAACCCCGGCGCTACAATTCCCGATGAGTATGGACGATAGCGTTGATTGGTTATATTCTCAACATCACCCGAAATTGCTAATGTTTTGTTGATTTGGTACTGCGACCTCAAATTTAGAGTGTACCAACTTGGCGAGTAAGGTTTTCCATTTGAATCAATGGCATAAATGTGTGTTTTGTCTTTTTCTTCTTCTGCCAAATTTGCATATGAAACCTCTCCGCTAAAGTTGGCAAATAGTTCCATTTTCAGTTTTTTTCCCATATAGGTGAGTTTTGTTACCCCAAACCAGGGAGTTGCATGGCGTAATGGGCTTGTAGTGCCATTGTCAATTTCCTCGGTTCCTTTCTGATAGTTAAATCTCGACGATAGCATTATCTGTTTGGTTAGCATCAACTCAAAATCGGCTTGAATTCCCCATACTTTGGCGTAAGCAGCATTTTGAATTGATTGAACTTGGCTTAGTTCACCATCATACATAATGCTATCTTGTCCATTAAAAAGGTCATTGCGTTTTACCATTGCATTGTTCAGAAGGGTATAGAATGCATTAATATCTATTTCGAAGTAATCACCTAAAGTTTTTGTGATACCAATTTCAGCATTGTAAGCATACTCAGCATCAAGGTCTGGGTTTGGTACAATAACAGTTCCTGGCGAAGAGTCGAATACTTTGCCCAAGTCATCAACATTGGGCGAGCGGAACCCGGTGGATAGGTTTGCGTTCAACTTCCAACTGTTTGTGGGTGTGAAAATTAATCCGGCAGAGCCCGTAAGAGCACCTTTGTTTATGTTGGCTTTTGAGTAAGGGAATGGGTAGAACGTGTTATCGAATCGTGTATTTAGTACATACTGGTTATAGCGTGTCCCCATTTGAAAACTTAACTTTTCGCCAAGTTTAGTGTGGTATGTAACGTAAGCGGCATAGGAGTACCATTCCGATTTTGGATATCGTGAAGGGCCATCAACTTTAGCCCCTGTAGTAATATCTTTATCTGAGCCAGTTGATTTAATGTCGTTGAAAAGAACTTCTAGGCCATAAAAGATTGTCTGTTTTTCTTGTATCGATTTTTTAAAATCGAGATTGAGGTTGAGCGCTTGAACATTTTCAACCCTACTCTTTAATGTGTTCCCTTTAAAACTTCTATCGTTTCGGCTTTCCTCGAATAGTTGATGCGCTGCATTTACAGTGAGTTTATCGTAAAGGTTATTGCCACTAGTATTCTCTATATTGACATTGTTCATAAGCCAAACCTGTGGACCATAGTACCACTCTGCGCTGCGGGGTAATCCATTTTTGTAGGCAATTAGTCGGTCGTAACGGTCGTAGTCCGATGTGGTGGAGTAGTGCAAACCATAATTTATGTTCCAGCTATTATTGGGAACAAACACCACTTTTTGCATTAGGTTGATTTGCGAATAACCTGTTTGCAGTTGAACTCTACGATCGGTGTTTTTAACAACAATATCCGCCCCGTTGTCGCGCTTAACGTATTCGTTTCTCAAGTACTCGTCGGGGCCATTTTTACCCATTGTAACATCGCCATAGCTGGTGTAGGTAAAACTTGTAAGCGATGCCCATTTTTCCCATCCTAAATTGATATCGATATGACCAGTTTTTTCCGCATTTGCCGATGAATAGCGCGATGCAAAATTGCCGCTTACATTAAATTTGTTATTGGTTGATGTTTTTGGCGCGAGCGAATAGAAACTCATAACTCCACCAATGGCATCGCTTCCGTAGATTACTGAACTTGGGCCAAAAACAACCTCAGTTTTTTCAACAGCAAAAGCATCGAGCGAAATAACGTTTTGCAGATTTCCGCTACGGAATATAGCGTTGTTCATTCGCACACCATCAACAGCTATGAGTAGCCTATTGGTGGCAAAGCCCCTAATCATTGGGCTTCCGCCACCTTGCTGGCTTTTCTGGATAAAAACATCGCCAGTTGAGCCAATTAAATCGGCAGCTGTTTGAGGGTTGTTGAATGCTATTTGTGCTTGTCTGGTTGTAGTAATTTTTACCGGAACATCCCTTTTTGCTTGTCCCCATCGATTAGCCGATACCACAACTTGGTTTATCGAAAATAGGGAGGGGCTCAGTAGGACTTCAAAATTGTTCGACACCAGCTCCTTGTAGCTTGTTCTTTGGGTGGAATAACCAATTATGCTTATTTCGATCCACGCCGAGTTTTTAAACTCTGATATATCAGCCAAACCCATCGAGTTTGATACGGATTGAGCGTTTTGATTATTGCTTAAAACTGTTGCAAGTTCAATCGGATTTAATGTTTCCTTATCCCTAATGGTAATTGTTTGAGCGTTGATTTGACTGAAACAAAAGAGAAGCAGAGTAACTAAAAATGCCCTCATCGATTTATTGATTTGTGTTTGTTCTTCATAATTTTTTTTGGACCGAACCAAAGCCAGAAGCCGGTAACAGTAAACAGAAGGAGCGCAATCCCCATTATAGTTGTGTAAATTAGTTTAATTTGATTGTTGCTTGTGTTAAGGTAGTAGTCGAGAATAGAGCCGTCGTGAACTTTTTCAATAAAATCGGAACGCCTGCGCTCAATGTGTAGAAGTTTACCTGTTGCTCCATCTATTTGTATTCCCCAAAAACCTTCAGCAAAGATAAATTTTACCATTCCTTTATCCTTTTGAACATCAATTCTGTCGAGTTTTAAAGGAAGAGTTTGGGATATTGAGTCTCTGAAAATTTTACAGGCATTCTTATGCAAACTATCCAGCGGTAGCCAATTGCTCAATTCGGTTGAAGTTCCCTGATGCGATTTAGCTTGAATTACCTCTCCGCTATGTTTTTTAATTCCTAGTAGTAGTCCCGTTATTGCAATTATGAAAAAGAAAACGAATAGCAGCGATGCAGAAATCCTATGAATCTTACGAAAAAGACGAATGAGTTTTGCTTGATTTTCGGTTTTTCTTATTTCTGACATTTTTTTGTAAAAATTTGACCACAAAGGTAATAATCCCTTTATCAGACTAAAATATTTTAACGAGGTTTAATAATGATTTTTGAGTTTACTGTCCACAAATCCCCAAAAGGGTTTTAAACCCTTTTGGGGATTGTTATCTGAATGAAAAATAAAAAAACGACCCCAATTTGGGGTCGTTTCTCAATAAATAACCTTTCGGTTATGGCATTATTCTGGTTTAATTAGCTCCAGACTGCGTTTCACAAATCTACTTAGGTCTTCACCTTTAAGCATATTGTTGGCAAGTAGTGCAAGGTCGATAAGTTGTTTCACCAGTTTTTGGTCTCCACCAAAACCTTTGAGTAGATTTCTGCGCTCTTCCTCAAATTTATCGAGTTGTTTTTCGGTTTCAGTTATAGCATCCTTGTCGGCTTGAGGAATTTCCTCGTCCTTCTTATCCTTTCTGGACTTATGTAGTTCGTCGGCCTTTTCTTTTAAAGGCTTGATGCTTTTGTCGAGTTCGTCCAGTTTGCTACCCAACGATTCCGATTTGCTTGCAATAACCGATTTAACCAGCGGGTGCGATACGTTTACAACCATATTGTGGCTATCTGGCAAATTGCCGTACATTCCAGCGGTTGGACTCATTGCGGCCATATCTTTCATACGACGCATGAACTCGGAGTGTGTAATTACCACTGGGCTTGCGTTCTCGCCCAAATCCTCGAACGAAATCCAGTAATGGTCTTCGCTCTTTACAGCACCTTCAAACACAGCGCGTAAATCGTTTTGCTCATCGGTAGAAAGGGCAACCTCTTTTCTATCGTCCTTTACAATGATTTTCTCAATTACATCGGAGTCAACACGGGCAAAGCGCGAATCCTTTAGTTTTGATTCCAGCGCGTTAATTAGGTGTGGGTCCAACTGACCGTCCATCATCAACACATCGTAGCCACGGCTTTTTGCCTCTTCAATGTAGCTGTGCTGGTCAACCTTGCTGGTTGTGTATAGGTAGATAAGAGTTTTGTTCTTATCGGTTTGATTTTCCTTGATAAGCTTCTCGTACTCCTCAAAGGTGAAGTATTTGCCATCAACATTTTTGAATAGCGCAAACTTCTCGGCACGCTCGTAAAACTTCTCATCGGTAATCATACCAAAGGTGATGAATAGTTTTAGGTCGTCCCATTTCTTCTCGAACTGCTCGCGCTCGTTCTTGAAAATCTCCTGAAGCCTATCGGCTACTTTTTTAGTAATATGGCTCGATATTTTCTTAACATTTGAGTCGCTTTGCAGATAGCTGCGCGATACGTTTAGCGGGATATCCGGTGAATCGATAACCCCGTGTAGCAGTGTTAAAAACTCCGGAACAATGCCTTCAACCGAATCGGTTACGTAAACCTGGTTGCAGTATAGCTGAATTTTATTTTTCTGAATATCGAAGTTGGTTTTAATCCTTGGGAAGTAAAGCACACCGGTTAGGTTGAACGGATAATCAACATTTAGGTGAATGTTGAAAAGTGGCTCTTCGGCAGCAGGGTAGAGGTCGTGATAAAAATCGTTGTAATCTTCATCTTTTAAATCTACAGGCTTCCGAGTCCAAAGAGGATTTGTGTTGTTAACTATTTTATCTTTCCCAGTTTCAATCTCTTTGCCATCTTTCCACTCCTTTTCAGTTCCATACGCAATGGAAACAGGTAGGTAGCGGCAGTACTTTTTAAGTAAACCGTCAATCCTTGAATCTTCTAAGAATTCTTTTGACTCATCGCTGATGTAAAGAACAATATCGGTTCCCCTGTTTTCCTTTTCAACTTCCTCAATATTATAATCGGGCGAGCCGTTGCACGACCATTTTACAGCTTTTGCATCATCTTTCCACGAGCGGGTAACAATTTCAACCTTATCGCTCACCATAAACGATGAGTAGAATCCCAAACCAAAGTGACCAATGATTCCGTTGGCCTGATTCTTATACTTTGCAAGGAACTCCTCTGCGCCAGAGAATGCAATTTGGTTGATGTATTTCTCAATTTCGTCGGCAGTCATACCAATTCCGCTATCGGAGATTGTTAGGGTTCCCGCTTTCGAGTCGAGTTTCACACGAATGGTGGTATCGCCAATTTCGCCCTTAAACTCGCCAACCGATGCTAAGGTTTTAAGTTTTTGAGTGGCATCAACTGCGTTGGATATTAACTCACGAAGGAAAATCTCGTGGTCGGAGTAAAGAAATTTCTTGATAATTGGAAAAATGTTCTCGGTAGTAACATTAATTTTTCCTGTTTGCATGGTATATAATTTTATGGTTAAACATAGTTATGGCATTGGCTATTTGTCAAACAGGGTGCCATTTACAAACATCTGACATCGGTTTGCAATGGTTTGTTTTAAGCCGTTGTAATTTAGTGAATTAAACATGAAGGCGTGTGTGGCAGGAACTGCCAGAAGGTCATTTTTGAGGATAAATTGGCAGAGGAAGTGGATTTCTTTAAAGAAAAGTCAATCCAATCCTTTTGTTTAACCCTTTTTCGAATATTCGTATTATTGTGGATAGTTGAATATTCCCTTTACCATTCTCAATTTTCGAAATGTAACTTTTTTTTGTTCCTGCTTTCAGTGCTAATTCCTCCTGAGTCATTTTTGATTCTTTTCTGGCTTGTTTTAGCATTTCGCTTACAATGAACATTTGAGCCTTTTCTTCATAAATATTTCGACTCTCGGTTCCAATTTTTCCGTGCTCAACTTCTAACAATTCGTCAAAAGTCTTAACTCCTTTATATTTATCCATAACTAATGTTTTTTAAGTTCAAAGTATTCATTCATTAATCTGACCGCTCTTTCTATCTCCTCCTTTGGAGTTTTCTGCGATTTTTTCTGAAAACCATTAAACAGGACAACTAATCTTCCTTCATCAAAACAACAGAAAACCCTGTATATATTCGATTGGTATTCAATTCTTATTTCGTATAAACCATTGCAACCACTGATAGGTGCAAGAAATTTATCAGGTACTCTCTCAACCTGCTTTATAAGTTCAAATACATATTGAACTTTTAGCTTTACCTTATCATCGAGATTACGGTAAAAATCGAAAAAGTATTCTTTATGAAAAATAATTGTTCTTACCATACGGCAAAGTTATCTTAAGAGATAACAAAAGGCAAGTATTTTTAGAAATTATTTGTCTATATTAGTTGAAATTAACTATCAGTGATATTATTAGTGCCATCAGGGTGGTAAGCCAAACGATAAAAGTGATTTTTAGCAGCCGTTTCTTTGAGTGGATATTTCTGCTTCCGCAGAGCTGCAGGATAATATTGTTGGCGCGAGTGGTGATATTGTCGTCCTTTGGAATAAAGGAGTGAGCGCCTAGTTTCATTACGTATGCACCGTATTCGGTTTCATCCTTTTCGGCCATCATTACCACCTCAATTTTGGGGTTGATGTGTTTAATCGACTCAAGTATTTCAATCCCGTTCATCAACGAGTGTTTGTAATCATCCAAAAAATTATAGCCCAGGAATACGATAACCAAATCGTTTTTTCGGAATTTAAGGGTGGATAGATGGTTGATAAACTTCTCGCCCGAAGGGAAGCTCCTCACGGTTGTACGTTTGGGAATGTCGATACCCTCAATAATACCGTGGGCGAATTCGGTATTGAACTCAACTATAAATATGAAGGTTCGAAATTCTATGTTAATTAAATTGAGCATTGGGTAAAAGATAGATTATAAAGGTAGTAAAATTTTGTATTCAATGATACGATAAAAGGCCGATACAGTTAAGTATCGACCTTTAGTTTACGTATTGTTACTGGAAAATTAGTTAATCAATGGTAAAAATCCGTACTTGGTTGAGTAATCGAGCATCTGCTGAACGTAGTTTTCGGGATACTCAACTTTAATATCAACTATTTTATCGCCTTCCATTACAGGAACAAGCTCTGGGTTCATAAATCCGCCGTAAGGTGCTAGTTTTAGCTTGTTGAAACGGTCAAGAATCTCTTTGTGAAGTTCCGGGTTAATTTGAACTGCGTAGGTTTCGATTAACTTTTTACCCGCTTCGTAATCGCCTGTCGATTTGATGCGTTGAATTTCTTTTAGCAGTGTGCCAAACAGGGTGCGTAGCTTTGCGTAGTCGTTAATTACGAAGTAGCTTTTGCCATCGCGGGTTTTCTTCTCAATTACATTCTCGGCTTTACCATTCTCGTAGCACCAGCTGGCAATCAGTTGGCGGTTACGCATGTGGGCTTGCTCAACGGTTTTGCCTAGTTCAATTCGGGTGAGCTGAGTCATCAAACCATTGCGGATATAGTTGTTGTACTCCGCTTTGGCTACCTCAAGGTTGGGCATTAGGCCCAGTTCCACCATCTTTTCGTCCATGATGTAGTAGAGGGCAAACAGATCGGCGCGCGACTCTTCCAGAGGCGATCCATAATTCTTAAGCTCATCGCCCTTAACACCTTCAGCCAATTGACCCGAACCATGGCCAAGACATTCGTGTAGATCGGTATGTAGGTTTCCGGCAAGCGATCCGTACTGCTTGTTTAGCTCAATTTCCTCGGGCGACCACGCAAATTCTTCCAAAAAGCCATTGCCTTGGGCGGCCTGATCGTAGGCATAGGTGATATTATCCATTGTAACCGACTTTGAGCCGTGGTCTTTCCGGATCCAATCGGCATTGGGCAGGTTAATCCCAATAGGGGTTGTAGGGTAGCAATCGCCTCCAAGCTGTGCAACGGTAATTACCTTTGCAGTAACGCCTTTCACCTCTTTTTTCTTGAACTGTTCGTCTACTGGCGAGTGGTTCTCGAACCATTGGGCGTTGCTGCTAATTGTGGTGGCCCTGCGGGTTGCCTCCAGGTTCTTAAAGTTAACCACAGACTCCCAGCTCGATTTGTAGCCCATTGGGTCGCCATAGTTTTCGATGAAACCGTTAACGAAATCGACATGCGAGTTTAAATCGCTAACCCAAAGTACATTGTACTCATCGAATTTGTTCAAATCGCCACTCTTGTAGTACTCAATAAGAGTGTTAATTACACTCCGTTGATGCTCGTTTTCGGCAACCGATGCAGCCTTTTCGAGCCAGTAAACTATTTTTGCGATAGCTGCACCGTACATGCCATCAATCTTCCAAACTTTTTCAACAACATTACCGTTCTCCTTAACCAATTTGGAGTTTAATCCGTAGGAGATTGGCGTTGTATCCTTTGGGTTCATCATTTTTGCGTAGAAATCCTCTACCTCTTTTTGAGTTACACCCTCGTAGTAGTTGCAAGCCGATGCGGCAACCATATCAACTCCGGCATCCTGATTAACGCGTTTTGTTGCAACAGTTGGGTCGAATAGGATAGGGGTGAGGTTTGTAATAATCTCATCGGTAGAACCCAATGTGGTGTTGAATTTTTCGGCAGGAGTGTTTTTTACTAGTTCAGCAAAATATTCCTGGGTAAATTCTGGAATAAACTTATCGTTTGAGTAGTGATGATGAATTCCGTTGGAGAACCATACCCGTTTTAGGTAAACCATAAACTGCTCCCAGTTGGCGTTATTCCGGTCGCCTGTGTAGCCGTTATAAATGCTCTCCAGCACTGAGCGTACCGTTAAGTTGTACTTGTAGTTTTGGTCCCAAGTAATATCGCGACCGCATTTTGCGGCTTCGCTTAGGTAGTACACAAGTACCCGTTGGTTTGTGGTAAGCGAATCGAACTCGGGGATTTGATAACGCATTATTTTAATGTCGGCAAATTGATCTACCTGCCATTTGAAAGGAGTGCTCTCCTTTTCTCCATTTTTACAGCTGGTTAGGATTAAGCCAGTTGCTGTTGCTGTAAGCAAAATCATTGTTTTTATGTTCATTGTTAAAATGTTAAAGGTGTATAATCCAAAATATTACATTCAGCATTTGTTGAATGCTGAAAATACAAATTTGGTAATTATTTGTCGGAATCTAAAGGTTAGATCGATTTTCCTGTCGACGGTTTGTAGATAAAGCTTGGTTCCTTAATTTCTACTGGGGCGTCAATGGGTTTTGGTCTTTCACGGCGTGGATTTCGTAAATCTAAATCGCGAACGTAAATCCATTTTCCATTTTCCAACTTAAATCCATCGAAGGATGAGTCGGGTCCGTAGAACTGAAAATCGCCCAAATACTCAGGTTTGGCAGGGGAGAGGTGGTCGAAAATAATCATTTGCTGGTCGGCAATATACCTTAGTGTGAAAACGGCTCTTGCTGAGAACTCAAAAACAATTCGCGATAGCATCATTTTATTATCAACATTGAAAACTGGCAATCCGAAAACAGGGTTTTCATTGCCATCGAGCGATAGAACCTCAATTATTTTCTTTGATGTGAAAAGATTATTGAAGTCGAAGCCCAGTAAAATGTAGTGAGTTTGTGAATTGATGTTTATATCGGCAATTTGGTAGTAAAGCCCGCCCATCCATCTCTCCGGATTTAACCTTTCGTTGTTGAGGTCTTTCACATTTTTTCGGTTGTCGATTAAGCTATGCAGGGCAATACTCCCGTCGCTTTTCCTAACTTGAATAAATCCAAAGTATTGATGTAAACCAGCCGATTGGGGCAAGTTCCATGTGAAAACTCTTATCTTTTTATCGTTTGATGCTAGTTTGCCTATGCTTTTTAGTGAATCGAAAGGGTAATCCATCGCCCCATCAATCTGTAATGCTTGTTCAAAAGTTTTTTTGAATTGAGCATTCAACGAATCCTTTACGGTAAAGCTTGTCTCCTTGGCAATTAATTTAAGCAACGATGACAGAATTTCCTCCTGCTTACCTAACGAACTGTCAGGTCTATTTTGAGCAAACAGCCCATTAAAAATCGATGAAAAAATAATAACAAAAATCAATCTCATAACTTCCAGTCTCTTATTATCAATTCTTATTCAATATCGTTTAGTTAAGGATATGTTATCTAATCGACATTGATTCTTATTTATTCTGAATAAATTACCTATTAATCTCATCCAGCCCTTTAACAATAAGATCAGCAGCTAATTGGCACTCCTCCTCGGTTATGGTTAACGGTGGCGATATCCTGAATGCAGTATCACAGAACAAAAACCAGTCCGTAATAAATCCTTTTTCTACTCCAAACTTTACAAGTTTTATCATTTTATCGAAACTGCCCAATTCTATTGCCATTATCAGCCCACACGAACGGATCTCTTTAACTAACGGGTGCTTCCCGATTATGGTTTTGAAGATTTGTTCCTTCTTGGTTACCGAATTAATTAAATTATCATCGAGTACTACATTTAGGGCGGCCAGTCCTGCTGCGCACGATACGGGATGCCCACCAAAGGTTGTAATATGTCCAAGAACCGGGTTGTTGGTAAGATCCCACATTGTTTCGTGCGATGCGATAAACGCTCCGAGCGGCATTCCGCCTCCCAGCGCTTTTGCCAGTACCAATATGTCGGGGGTTACTCCGTAATGCTCAAAGGCAAACATCTTGCCGGTACGTCCCAGCCCCGTTTGTATTTCGTCGAAAACAAGCAATGCGCCAACCTGCGAGCATCGTTCTCTGAGTTTTCGCAGAAAGGTTTTGCCGGCAGCGTTTATTCCCGCTTCGCCTTGAATGGGTTCGGCAATAACGCAGGCTGTTTTACTTGTAATATGTCGAAGGTCATCGGTATTGTTGTACTTAAGCATGCGAGTATCGGGGAGTAGCGGCCTGTAGGCGTGTTTGAATGTTTCGCTGCCCATTATGCTTAGCGATCCCTGCGTGCTTCCATGGTAAGCATTTTCGAACGATATAATCTCGGTCCGGCCGGTATGGCGTTTGCTCAATTTCATTGCCCCTTCAATGGCCTCGCTGCCCGAGTTTAAAAAGTAAACGGAGTCGAGGGGCTTTGGTAAAAGGCTTGCCAGTTTCGAGGCTAGCTGTACCTGTGGATTCTGTATTATTTCGCCGTAAACCATTAGGTGCATATACTTATCTACCTGCGATTTAACTGCATCAACAACCCTTGGATGGCTATGCCCCACGTTGCTAACGGAAACCCCAGATATCAAATCGAAATGTTTTTCGCCATTTGGCCCAAAAAGATAAACCCCCTCGGCTCGTTCCACTTCAAGCATAAGGGGGGAATCGGATGTTTGGGCAACGTGGTTAAGGAATAGTTGCCTGTTGCTTATCATTGTCTGTTTCTTATTTGTTAATTAGATTGATCTCGCTGAGGAGTTTATCGCGGTACGATTTGCCTATGGGTATTACCTTTTTCCCCTCGTTGTTCTTAATTGCGATGGCATTATCCTCAATGCTATCAATTCGGTTTAGGTTAACGATGAACGATCGATGAACGCGTTTGAACCGCACTGGAGGGAGTTGATTCTCAATCGATTTCATGGTTAGGTGTATGGTGAACCGATCGTTCACCGTGTTAATCACAATATAATTTTCGAGAGCTTCAATCCAGAGTATATCGTTGAATTTTACCCTAATGAGCGAGTTATTCTTCTTGATAAAGATTTCCTTGTCCTCGTCTAGCGGCGAGCGTTGCTGGTTATACTTCTCGTACACCTGGCTCACGGCCTTGAAAAAACGGGGGAATGTAATGGGTTTTAGTAGGTAGTCCGTTACGCTATGCTCAAAGGCTTTTAATGCATACTTCTCTTTTGAGGATATAATGATGACTTGGGGATGAGTAGAACTCACCTCTAGGAAGTCCATGCCGGTCATCTCGGGCATTTCAACATCCAAGAATATGAGATGAACATCATCGGGATTGTTCTTAAGGTGATTTAATGCGTCAACTGCGCTTGCAAAAGAATGGGTTAGCTGCAGAAAATCTACCTTGCCAACGTACTCTTCAACCACTCTTCTCGACATCTCATCGTCGTCAATCAGTATGCAATTCATATACAATAATTTTCACCGAATTTAAGTAAAAACTTACGGAATTACAAAATTAGGTTTTTTTTGTGGTATTCCTCCCAAAATCTATTTTCGATTTTGTCGTAATTCTTTATGGATACTCTAAGCCACTGAAGGAGTATTTGTTCCGTTTCGTCTTGATTTAGCGAGTGGCTTATGTTCATACATCGCATTTTGTGCGTGAGTTCATATAGCAGTAGCGCTGCCGACACCGATATGTTGTAGCTCTCGATAAAGCCATACATGGGAATGGTGATGAATTCGTCGGCCATACTCATGGCCTCATCGGATAAACCCGTTAGTTCTGTGCCAAACAGAAGGGCGATTTTTCCCTGCGAAACATCGAAGTCGTTTAAGGTACTGTGGTTTCGGTGGGGCGATGTGGCCACAATTCGATACCCTTTTCTCTTTAGTGTTTGCAGAGCGTGTGGTGTGTTACTGCGAAGCCCGTTATACCTATATATATTAAGCCATTTGGATGCGCTCATGTCCACCTCGCTGTTGATATTAAAGGGATGGCAGTTTTCGATTACATGAACATCCTGTATTCCTAGGCAGTCGCAGGTTCTTAGAACAGCACTGGCATTCTGCGATTGGAATATATCTTCAAGCACAACGGTGATGTATCGGGTTCGGTGGGTTAGTACTTTTTTGAAGAGGGCAATGCGTCGGTCAAGCACTAAGTTTGATAGGTATTCGATAAGTGCTTGTCGGGTTGTGGCGTCCTGAATGTATATTGAATCATGGGCATTCATGGGGATGCTGTGTTGGTAAAAAAAAAGGAGAACCAGCGGGTTCTCCTGAAGAGAAAAAAAGTTTTGCTATTGAACTTTTCCGTTCAGTTCGCTACCAGCTTTGAATTTTACAACTTTTTTAGCCTTAATGTTGATAGGCTTACCAGTTTGTGGGTTGCGGCCAGTTCTTGCGTTTCTTTTAGCAACAGCGAAAGAACCAAAACCAACAAGAGCTACTCTGTCACCTTTCTTAAGAGCAGTACCAGTGGCTTTTACAAAAGCGTCCAATGCTTTTTTAGCATCAGCTTTAGTGATTTTTGCTCCAGCAGCAATAGCATCAATTAATTGAGCTTTGTTCATAATTGATAATTTTTAGGGTTAGAAATAGTTAGTTGACTATCAAAGACAAAATTAGCCCATTTATCAATAAATGTGTTTTTTGATGGATTTTTTGCCATTGTAGCCTTTTTTATTGGTTTTATATCACATCACTTGATGTTCAAAGTGCTAATTTATTGAAAATTTAATGAGATATGTAAGTGCTTACCTCTATAAAATTTAAACTTTTTTTTAGTGTCCCCATTTGTAGATTAAAAAGGCAGTACTTTTGCCCCTGGAGAAATGGCAGAGCGGTCGAATGCGGCGTCTTGAAAACCGTTGACTGTAACAGGTCCGGGGTTCGAATCCTCTTTCTCTGTAGTTCGGGACCAGTTTTTGTTTGCCTGATAACAAAAAAGGGGAATCGTGTATCCCCTTTGTATTAAATTGTCAAATTATCGAGGAACCAGGAGGGATGTTCCATCTCTTTCAATTTTACGATGTAAACGCGATGTGCTAATTTTTATGCGGTTATCTCGTAATGCCATTGGATTGCTGCCAGGATGCCGGTGAGGTGTAAAACCTGTATGATTCCTTTTTCAAACCCTTTTTTTATCAAAGATGTCTCGACTGGGGTAGCAAGCAATTGCTAGCTCTTTCATTGTTTCTACTGCGATGCCCATGTTACGTTTAGTGCTTTCCTGATGTAAACACATGTATCACCTGCTTCAATTGTTAGGTAATGTTCTTGTAACTCAGCAGCTTACTATAGGGGTCCTAGGCCATTTATTTTTGCGATGCTCCTTTCCAAAATTCCAGCCCAACTTTCGGGGGAGCCAGTGATCGTGTGAAGATTATGGTTTATTCAACCCTGATTTTGAAGTTTGCAAATAACTTTATCTCCCACATGCCTTCGTTATTTGTATTAAAGGCCAGTCCACGCGTCCATTGGGCATTCCAGCAAGAATTGATAGTTTTGCAAAAACGGCTAATCGTAAAGGTGTTCCCGTTGTCGAGGCTATAGGATATCCCTTTTTCGTTTGTATAGTCAGATCCCGTCGATACTGGAATTTTAGTTGGGTATGTAGCAAAATCAGCCTGTAGAAATTTCCCAACGGTAAGGCTCACCCTAGTTCAGTTCTCCATCAGTTGTTCTGTAAGATTTGCTGTGCCCATTATTCCCAGTATTTTGATCCTTGAACGTAAAGTCAATGTAGCTTGATTGCGTTTATGTAGTCCAGGTGTGTCCTTTATCTGTCAGATTTGATTGGTTCTTCCTTTATTGCCGCAACCAGGCGACTTTCATTTACACAGCACATTGATAGGTTCCATTCTCCTTCTGATAGGTTTGCTGGGATTTTGTTCTGTAACTCTTGTCCAAGTGCCACCATTGGTTTGGTGTATATTTCGAAGTATTCCGTTGGGGTCGCCCATGCAGAAAACCATTATTTGCATCCCAAATGTACCACGTTTGAAATCCGTTTACAGTAAATGTTGCTGTCGATTGGTGTGTCCAGGTTATTCTCCGTCTGTGTTTTTACTATTTTACCGACTCATTTGTTCCATCAAAGGCACCTATGCATATTTTGCTTTGGATATCATTGCGGCTGAATACTCCTGTATTGCTTGCTAATAGACCCGGAACCGTTGTTCTTCCACTATTTTTTTGTATACTGACTGGTTTGCATACCAGTAGGCACCGCCTGCTGTTCGATTATTTAGCCGAATATGGAATTCCTGTTTGATACGCCGAGCTTTGTTATCCAGTTTTGCATTCATCGCCAGGTTTTATCCCAGCAATCATGGTGTTGTTTGCTAAAATTGTATGATCCAGGATTCATAGCGGTTACTGTAAAATACCCGTTTAAGGAGCCATCCCCAAGCGTTAATATGTATTTATCGATTCGTCGTAGCCACCAAACAATGCATGGCCCATCAGCATGCACGTAAATAGGCCTTTGCATCTATTCGGTTTTAATTGCATCAATTTGTTTGATTTTATCAAACTGTATGTTGATGAGTAGGATCATACTTAAAGTACGAGGTTAGCGAATCCTCGGAGCCCCGGAACCAGAATTCATGTTTACAGATACCCCATGGTAGCATAGTGGGTATTGCATTTTTTTTGAATCTCGCTTGCCGATATTGAGTTGGCATGTTATCCCATTTCGTATGAAGTTTTCAAATTTGTATATTGGTTACTTATGAAAATTTAAATTTCATACGGCCATTTGGTACTTCATTATTTGCGACATTGTTGTTGCAACGTGCAGCCAATTGCGTGCCTGGGAAATACTGTTGTAGTAGGGTTCTTGGTTCCATGTTGTTTGGAGCAATGGCCCTGCGCTTTTATGCCCTTTGCTATATTGCCTCGATGAGCGATGTCCATTCGATTTACGCTTTTGGCTGATTTGGATTTTGAGCCCAATTTGTGGGGCATACCATTTAAACTGGCTATAGGATTGCGGCATTAATTTTAGAAGGCACAGATTTGTTAGAGTAGCAACAATTGACTTTCGATCGTCGGCCGACACTATCACAAACCCTCCGTTCGGGAAGGCAAAATATAAAACGTATCGATGATCTGCTTTGGTACACAAGTTTTGCACTTGTCAAGTTTCGCACTTTTTGTATAAGTTGCGGCAATTTTTAGCAAATCCACTAACAGGGTTTGCTCCGAGATACATTGCTGGAAATCAAAAGTAAAGTTAGGTAGTAGTTTCTCATAAAAAATGAAGTAAGTTTAGTGTAGAAATTTATTCTTTTGTTCCAAGAATTTACCCTGGTTCCGTTTACAATGGTTTCGAGGAATTGCTTGTTGTAGCCCGGTTGCGATGACTTACGGTAGCCCCAGGTTGCGGGTGAATACCTGTTGTTCTCCTTTTACGTCGATGTATTTAACCAGCAACCAGTTGCTTAATCTGTTCACGGTTAACCGGTTTCACTGGTGTTTAATGAGTAGCGGTTAGAACCAACAGCCACGCGATTGGTTTCCTATTCAGCGCAGCGGCATCTATACCAGTATATCGGCGAATTTTGTTTCCAACTCTTCTTGAAGAGCCTTAACATCATGCATTACAATATCGTAACGGTGATAGGCAAAATGGGCCACCCGGTTAAATACCCAGAATGCCGATGTGGGGGAGTACGTAAGCATATCGCCATTGCCCTCGGCGTAAGATTCTGGGACTTTGATATTCCGCAGTATGTAAGGGCGCCACATCGGTGGATGCTGCACGTCCACGCCAAACCAGAATATCCGCCTATGGGGTTGGGCAGCCAGTGGCGCATCTGCGCAATAAAGGAGAACCCTGTTTGTTGCGTGGCGGTTACCCTTTCGTGGAAATATGTTTTACCGTTAACTGTCCATGTGAGGGGGCGCCAGCGGTAGGGTAATTGGTTGGGGCCGTTCCATATTTGCTGCTCATATCTAGTGTTTTCCAAATGATCGCGCTTAAACTGTTGTAGATCCTGCGGGAGTTAACTTTTTGCTCGGGTTTTATAAAGGCATACGGTTTTTAGGTTTTCACCCCTTGGCGTAGTCCCAGCATTTGCCCATGTCGGAGTTTATATGGTTGAAAATGCCCAAACCCGAAGTGTCGCAGAACCGAGCCCTCTGAAATTTATTGGGTTATACACATCGCTAAATGAAATCTTTATCATCGCCCTTTGTAGTAGCCTTTTGCTTTTTGCGTACTAATTACATCGTGCGAGTATATCACCAATATTGGGATTATTGATTTGGTTGATGTTCTTGCTGGTAATTGATGTCTTGATTTTCGAGGGGAACGATTGAATGCGAGCCTTGGTTGGCATGTGCCGAACATATACCATCGGGATGCTGACGGCAACCCATACTGCCCTTCATCAATATTGATATGTTGTTTGTCTTTATCATATTGATACTGGTGCGCTTATTATAATCTCCATGATCCAAACCTCGTTGCATCGCTTATGGAGAATGATTCGCCCGTACTGGCGTAGCCATACTGTTCTACCAATTCTGCAATCACCTTTATGGCCTCGCGGGCGGTTTTTGATCGTTGTAGTGCAAGGAACATGAGGCTACCATAATCTATAATAGCGGTTGAGTCGATAAGCTCACTTATGCCATCGAATGTTGTTTCGCCAATTGCCACTTGGTATTCGTTCATGAAACCAATTACCTGGTAGGTTTCTGTGGGTTGCGGGATTTGTCCTAGGGGTTTATTGGTTCCTCTGTCGTACAGGGTTATCATCGATCCGGCAGGCCAAATACCCCGAGGTTTAAAGTATAGCTCCCCGTAGCGGATGTGCGAATCGGCGGCATAACTCACCATGGTCGATCCGTCGGTACTAGCCCCTTTGGTTACCAGGTAGTTTGTACATCCAGTGGCACTGGAGGGAATTAATAGTGTAACAATAATACTGGCGAATAGGATATTACGCCATACTCCGAGGGTAGATGCTGGTGCTGTGCTGATCATTCGTTTTTAAGTTTTAGTTATTCTATACTGTAGTACGATTGGTGTGCCATTACAAATGTAAAAAAAATAAAATTGAAAGGCTGATTTACGTCAACTTTCTTATATATAATGGTGTAATTATTTGAACAAGGGTTCTTTTTTCCATAACTTGTCATTTATGTTAAACTGATCACCTAAGCATATGAAAGCGAAACTCAACTATTCTTGGTTTATTTTTGGCTGATTAATTGGTTTTTCAATTCAGCGCGATGATGACGATCCTGCTGCGCTTAACCAGGAGGAGGCCGAAGTGGCCATTGATGAGTCTAATGCCCAGTACCAAGCAGTTTATGATGGTATTCTTGCTGATAATGGCACAAGTTCAGGATCAATTAGGTGATATGATTTTTGCCTTTTTTAATTTGTACGTAAGGCTGCGCCCACTCGTTATTAAATTGAAGGATAATCTGATGCGGTTTTCCAGTTCAATTAAGGGGGAGAAGTGCAGAAATCGACTTTGATTTTAGCTTTATTTACGCTATCATTGACGTAATTACGCCGAGTACTATGGAACTTGATCTGAATGGTAGTACCTGGGATCATTCCCCCAGCCGATCAGATAGTGCTAAGTTTCCTGGTATCCTTTGTTTCCAAAACGGCCAATAATGCAACATTAACCCTATCACGATTTTTCTTCCACAACCACTTCTTTATCCTATAAGGGGAAATTGAGCCTTAGCAGCGTTGAAGTATTATTGTCATATCATTAAGGCTTCGATGAGTGAAGGGACATCAAGTATTCCGAGAGTTTAACAGTGCGTTTTGGTGTATTTTGAGTTGGTTCAGGAAGAGGTCTCGAGGAGGAATCGTTAACTCAGTATAGTGCTGTGCATAGTTTTTACAATAACCAAGAGTGGTGCTGAGGTGTATAAGCAGTATGAACTATTTCTGGCTACCCGTACCACTGATAAGGATGCACACGTTGTAATTGAAGCCAAGCAGCGGATTGCTTCGTTGGAGTTCCGGATAAAGATCGATTTCCTAACGATTTTGAATACCAGTGATAATGGCGGCTTTTTAATCGGGAACGGTTGATGTTAACGAGTTTGTTGTTATCGCTATACCGGTGGCGCAAAGGTTGGTTATTTTTAAATTTGGTTATGTTATAAATGTTCAGGATTGGGATTTGTAATTGTATTATCCAATGGTTGTACTGAGGTTGCCGTTGAGGAAGCTTTAAATGTGCTTTACGTGCGATTCTCGGATTTGATTTTATAATGCTGGTTGAGAGTTAGTGGTCGAGCCAGGTCATAAAACCGACCGGCATTCCGATCGGTTTTTTTTATTTATCGTGATTGACTTTTAGTCGTAATTATTGTAACTTATCACAAAAAGTTATAGCTATGGACGATAAATTAATTGATATTGCCATTGAGAGCTATTCCAAAGCGGTGGTTCTTAAGACTTATCTCGAGGCCAATGGTGTTGATTGCTTCCTAAAAAATGTGAATGTTCTTCAGGGTGCTGTTTCCGAGGGGGTTAAGGTTCAGATTCGCGAAGCCGATGCCAATAAAGCCCTTCAGCTGTTAACCTACAAGCATCACTCCGATGAGGCCAAAAAAGCTAGCCAGCAGCTTCGGAAAATTCTTGTTCCTATCGATTTCTCTGTCCCTTCGCAGAATGCGGCTCGCTTTGCGGTGATGCTGGCTGCCAAATCGGGTTCCGAAATCAAACTTCTGCACGTGTTTAACTCCCCCGTGGTGGATATGATTCCATTTACCGATGTGGCAAGCATCCAAATCGATTTTGATATGAACTATAACCTGCTGCGCCAATCGGCCAAGGAGAAGCTCACAAAGTTTTATAACGATTTGGTAGCCTTTACCGCCGAAATGGGGATCGATAATGTGCCCATTGGCTACACCCTTCGCGAGGGGTATGCTGCCTACGGTATTGTTGAGGTTAGCCAAAAGTATAAACCGGGCATCATTGTGATGGGAACCAAGGGCGAGGGGTATTCCAGCACCGAGCTGGTGGGGCGTGTGGCCAGCGAGGTGTCGGCCGATACCAAGCTTCCCCTACTTGTAATTCCCGAAAAAGCGGTTCTCCGTGGCGTTGATGAAGTGAAGAATGTTCTATATGTAACTAATTTTGACGAGAGCGACTATGTTTCGATCCGGAAGTTGCTCCGGGTAGTTGCTCCTTTTAGTATTAAACTTCATTGTGTGCATGTTTCCGATAAGCCCGATAGCCCTGTAATTAAAGCGCAGAGCGAATCGCTGAAGGATTACTTTAGGATAATTAGCCCAGCCATGGATGTTGATTTTAGTGTGATATCGAGTCACGATATGGTTGGCGCTTTTCAGAAAATTATTAAGGATAGGGGAATTAACCTGGTGGCTCTTACCACTTTGAAACGCAGCTTGATATTTAAGCTGTTCAACCCTTCTCTATCCAAGAAGATGCTTTACCAGTCCGATGTGCCGGTACTACTTTTCCACGAGTAGTTGTATGATAAAACAAAAAGGGTCAGTTGATAATAACGACCCTTTTGTGTGTATTGTGGAATGTCTATTCAACTACCATATTGTGGAATACGTTGGTAACATCTTCATCTTCTTCTATTTTCTCAATTAACTTTTCAACCTCGGCTTGTTGGTCGGGTGTCAGCTCCTTGGTGTCGTTGGGAATGCGTTCAAACTGAAAGTTGAGAAATGTTGAGGCCTTTTCTTCGAGAAACGCTGCGGATTCCAACTGGAGAACTCCGCAATATCATCATATTATTCTTCGGCAAAAAACCTCTTTCACGCCAAACTCAATCAGTTCCAACTCCATCTTCAGCGATGTCGGGGTTTCATTTCAACCCGGAACGCGAGCATTTGCGCTCAAAATAAAAATCGAGCATCCCCTGTTAGCCCAACGACCCACCATTTGTTGAAGTAATGGTGACATTTGCAACGGTTCGGTTGGGTTGTCGGTGCCGTTTCTACCAGAATGGCAATGCCATTAAATTACACCCCTCGTAAACTACATCCTTGTAATCTCTTCTGATCCTTTGGTTGCCCGTTTATCAGCCCTTTTCAACATTCTCCCTGGGCATATTCTCCGATTTGGCATTCTGTATCAGTATGTAGTTTTGGTTGGTTTCAGATCGTGGCTCCTGATTTTGCGTACATGGTGATTTCTCCTTACTCCAGCTGGTAAACACTGCCATATTGCCCCACCGTTTCATTTTGCGGGCTTTCCTATATTCAAACGTCTTTTCCCATTGTTGTATGTTTATTTCATGATTTTCACCGCAAACTCACACTTTTTTATTTTTTACCAACCAAATGTTTATTTATATGTTATTAATGATTGAAGGGTGTTCCTTTTAATTTACTTTTGAAAAATTTAAGGAATTAATACTATTTAGTGATGCATGGTAATTTGAAAGGTTTGTCGACCGCTCAGGTGCTGGAGAGTCGGAGTTTACACGGCGAGAATATACTAACACCTCCACCGCGTAGCCCATGGTGGCAGTTGCTATTCCAGAAGTTTAACGATCCAATTATCCGAATTCTCTCGGTTGCTGCCACAATCGCCATTGTGCTGGGGATTTTCAACGGGCATTACCTGGAGGGGATTGGGATTGTTCTGGCCATTCTGTTGGCCACATTTATGTCGTTTATCAACGAGTTTAGGGCGGGTAAGGAGTTCGATATTCTGAACCAGGTGAACGATGATATGCCCGTTAAAGTTATCCGCGAAGGGAATGTTACCAGCATTCCCAAACGCGATATTGTGGTTGGCGACATTGTTATTATCGATCGGGGCGATGAAATCCCTAGCGATGGTGTGTTGCTCGAGTCGGTTTCGCTTACTGTAAATGAGTCGTCTCTTACCGGAGAGCCCGTAACCAGTAAGAATTCCGATTTGACAACCGACGATGGATCCCATACTTATCCCGTTAACCGGGTTTATAAAAGTACGGTGGTTGTTGAGGGTAACGGGTTGCTTGAGACCACCGCCGTGGGCGATAAAACCGAAATAGGAACCACTGCCCGCGAATCAACCATTGTTATTGATGCGCCTACCCCGTTAACCCTGCAGTTGCATAAACTGAGCGATTTTATCAGTTCGTCGGCATTCATACTGGCCATCCTGATTTTTGCGATACTTGCATTTGTTGATATCTCCGGGAATAGTATTGGCATCAATTCCAATCAGAAATTTGTTTTTGGAGCTACTGTGCTTGCCATTGTGGGTGTGCTGGCAAAGTTCTGGTTGCCTTCAATCAATTATTTGTTGAGTGCGGCGGGAATTAAGTTGCGCTTACCCAATGTTTTTGAAATTTTTAAAATCAACGCATTGGTCACCTCTGCTGTTTTTGGACTTGTAGTGCTGGTGGTGGCTGCGGTTGTGGGCTATTTTACGGGTGTAAATTTTCTTTTACCCCAGAACTGGTTTTCGGTGGATGTGTTGAGCCGTTTGCTTAATTATTTTATGGTATCGATGACCCTCATTGTTGTGGCGGTTCCCGAAGGATTGGCCATGAGTGTTACGCTAAGCCTTGCCTATAGCATGCGCAAAATGACCGCGGCGAATAACCTTGTACGCCGAATGCAGGCCACCGAAACAATGGGCGCTGCAACTGTGATATGTACCGACAAAACGGGAACCCTCACGCAGAATCAGATGAATGTTATTGAGTGGCACTTTATTGGCGAAATCGATGTTCGTTCCGCAGGTTTTGATGCCGATGTGCTGAAGTACTCCCTGGCCGTGAATTCTAGCGCACACCTCGATTATAGCGAAGTCAAGGTGAAAACCGTAGGAAATCCTACCGATGCCTCGCTTCTGCTTTGGTTGGATAAAAATGGAATAGGTTATCAGGATCTTCGATCCTCGTTTGCCATAGAGCGGCAGGTGCCGTTCTCGTCGGAGTCCAAGTACATGTTTACCATTGGAACCGATAGAAATAATCGCCGGTTGATGCTGGTAAAGGGTGCTCCTGAAATTGTACTGGCGATGTCGAATGCCGATGATGGTATTGCCCAAATATCGAAGCAGATTATTGAGGAGTACCAGAGCAAATCGCTAAGGGCTATTGCTTTTGCTTACAGGGATTTGGGTTTAGAGCCTGTTGATTTAGAGGCAAAGCCATCGAATCTGAAATTCCTAGGGTTTGTGGGGATTGCCGATCCCGTTCGCCCCGATGTGGCTCAGGCGGTAGCCAGTTGCCATACTGCGGGCATTGATGTGAAAATGGTTACTGGCGATAATGTGGTTACGGCATCGTCCATCGGAAGGCAAATTAATATCTTGTCGGAGAGTTCGAATCACGGGGTTATCTCTGGCCCCGATTTTGAAGCATTGCCCGATGCCGAAGCCGCAAAAATTGTGTCGGATCTGAAAATAATGTACCGCGCCCGACCATCGGATAAGTTGAAGTTGGTTAGGCTATTGCAGGAGAGCGGTCAAGTGGTTGCGGTTACAGGCGATGGAACCAACGACGCTCCTTCGCTTAATAGGGCCAATGTGGGATTGGCCATGGGAACTGGTACGCAGGTGGCCAAGGAAGCCAGTGATATTATCCTGTTGGACGATTCCTTCGCAAGTATTGTGAGTGCTGTTCGTTGGGGGCGTACTCTGTTTCAGAATATCCAAAAATTCCTATTCTTTCAGCTTACCATAAACCTATTGGCTGTGGCCATTGTGATTGTGGGGCCATTTACCGGTATCACATTGCCGTTAACCGTTCCGCAAATGCTTTGGGTAAACCTTATTATGGATACTTTTGCAGCGTTGGCCTTGGCAACCGAGCCACCCTATGCCGGGGTTATGCTTCAACATCCCCGTAAACCCGACGATTTTATTATCTCTAAATCCATACGTAATGGAATTGTTTACACAGCGGCTATTTTCTTTGTGGTTTTAGTTGCTCTGCTTCGCTACATGCAGAGCGATGGTGATGTGAGTAGATATGAGTTGACGCTATTCTTCAATATTTTTGTGATGCTACAGTTCTGGAATCTATTTAATGCTAGGGTGTACGGGCAGAATGTTTCTGTTTTTAAGGGGTTATTCAAGAATAAAAGTTTTTTGCTAATTGCGTTTGCTATAGTTGTGGGGCAGATTGCCATTGTTGAGCTGGGCGGTGCATTTTTCCGGACTGTTCCTTTAAAAATTACCGATTGGCTATTAGTTATTTTCCTAACTTCATTAATTTTATGGTTTGCGGAACTATTCCGATTGGTAAGCCGACTATTAACCAACACAAAATAGAACTATGAAATCGAGAACCGATTTATCGACGCAGGAGATTGAGTCGATTATTAATGATACAGAGGCGTGCCATGTGGCAATGGTTGATGCCGAAGGAATGCCCTACGTGTTGCCGTTCAATTTCGGATTTCGCGAGGGGCGGCTCTATATCCATAGCGGCCCCGAGGGTAAAAAGATTGATGTTTGGAGGCGTAATCCCAATGTTTGCGTGGCATTTAGTTCCGATTATAAGATGCGAATTCAGAACGAGGCGGTGGCCTGCTCGTACTCCATGCGCTACCGTAGCGTGTTAATTCACGGCAAGGTTTCCCAAATTGATGATTTGGAGGAGAAAAAGCGGGTGCTAAATATTATTATGGCCAAGTATTCTGGCAAGGATGATTTTACTTACAGCTTGCCCGCATTAACGAATGTAAATGTATTTGAGATTGCTATTGGTAAAATCGAAGGACGAGCCTACGGGTACTAGTGATAATGTTGCTTTTGCTTTAGTGTTTCACTTAGTTCGTTAGCCTTTTGGTTGACGAACTTATTTTTATTGGTGATTTATATCAAATAAGGTAAAAAATAAAATCTGTTAGCTGACTTCAAATCGAAAATAGTTTATATTTATTGATAATAAAATTATTGTAATTTTTTCAAACTTAGCAGATAGGTTATGCCCAATATTCGAGATCTTAAAAAAGATGTGAAGTACATGGTTAAGCATTTTTTGGATGAGTGCTATACCCAACTGGCATTTTCGCCCCATTTAAACCAGGAGAATGTTCTCGACATTATTTCCGATATGATGGAGCTTGAGCACGAGGTTATTTCGAAGCTGTCCCATAAATCGCGCACACGGGGCGAAAAGGTAACCCTAGATCACCAGGCTATAGCCAACGATTTTTACAATAGGGTTGTTGAATTGACCGAAAGATTAAATTCCCTCGATTACTAGTCATCCCTGCTATTTTAGAACTTCACTCTATAGCTGTAATGCCCTGTTATTCTATACTCAAATAGACAATCGGCAATTACTTGTCCCGCTCCGATGTTATGAACCACCAAGTGGCGTTCTCCGTTATCCGATTTCTTATTCACAATTATGCCTATGTGGGGTGTTCCGCGGCCTAGATCCCAGCAAACAATATCGCCGGGTACATAGTCGGCCGGATCCTGCGATATGGTCTTCACCCGGCCAAACCGAGCGAAGAATACCATCAGGTTGGGAACTCTGCGGTGGTCGATATTGGGATCGGGTTTCTTTAGACCCCAGTTTTTGGGGTAACGATGGAAGTTTGCTTTCATGTCTTCGTGAACCTCTCGTTGCAAGTCGATTCCCAGTTTGCGGTAGGCTCTGATGATAACATCGGTGCATACGCCCTTGTTGGCCGGAACATCGCCAAGCGGGTAGGCTATTCGGAAGTAGCTGGGGTCGTAACTAACATCCTGTTTTGTAAGCTCCATGGCGGCATCGGATAGCTGTTTGCCCGTGAAGGTTTGGGCTGTGGTAATACCGATGCTTGCGACTAGGAGCAGTGTTGTAACTAATTTCATCTATATTCTTGTACTATAGTTTTTTACCTCTTTGGCCAACTGTTTGGCTCGTCCTTCGGTTTTTTGGTTGAGCAGCTCCCAGAATTTAGGCCCATGATTCTTTTGTTCGGTATGGCACAACTCGTGCAGTAAAACGTAATCGATGAGTTCGGGAGGCAGTTTCATAAGGTGTAGGCTAAGGCTTATGCTGTTTTTGGCCGAGCAACTTCCCCAACGGCTAACGGTATTGCGTATTGTAACTTTACTGTACTTAAAGCTCATTGCTTGGGCTAGGTACTGGAGCCTTTGGGGTAGGTACTCCTTGGCTTCGATTCGGTATGCGAGTTCTATGGCCTTTTTGGCCACAATTTGTACCGCACTGTGATCGATGCTTGTTTCGCTGGGATGGAGTATTTCTATTCTGGGGCGGTTGTAAAGTATCCTGATCTTGGATTGATTGCAGGCCTTATAGTGTAGCGTATGCTCTTTGGTGGCAAAACCATCCATGATGGTATATTCCCCTTTGCCCTTAATCTCTTGAACTTTTTCGGTTATCCATTCCGATTTCGATAGTACAAAGTCCTCGGCAGTTGCAAAGGGTAATGTGCCCGGGATGGTAATTTTTACTTCTCCAGTCCTTTTAATCCTGATGCTAAGCCGTCGGGCTCGGTAGTTCCGCTTGTAGGCAACCTCCCCGAGCTCCGGGTAGTTGCAAACCTGTTCTTTCGGAGCCATCGCTATTTTTTAATTATCCAGATGCTGGGAAATTTTTTAACTAGTTTATTCTTCTCGGAATTGGCCTCCTCCTTGGTGGCAAACGATCCAATTGTAACCGATTTTATTCCACTGCTCTGAGCTATTACAGCCGATTTATAGCCCTCGTTTTGCAACTGTTTTGCGTACTGTTCAGCATTCGACATATCCTTAAAACTTCCCACCACCAGGTGGAACTGTTCTTTGGTTTGATGCTGCATGGTGGCGTTTTCTATCACCGATTGCTCTATCGATTGTTCAACTTTATCCATGCTATCGTCGGCTAGTGGGTGTTCCGGGTTTCCGTTGGGATTCATGGTTTCAAAAGCCTTGTCTATTTCATCGCTGGGTTGTGGGGTGCTAATGCTGTTATTGACCCGAATGGCTTTTGCGTTGCTGTCAAGGGCTATTGGTGTTTCTGTTTTTTCAGGGGTCGATCCGCTGTTTTGTATAAACTCTCTAAGTATGAAAGCAATAGCTATGATTGCAGCCAGCGAAATTCCAAAGTAAAGAAGTACTGTTTTTAGAATCGATTTTTTTTTGTGTTTAGGCATATTTTCTGGTTTCGATGCGGTGTATTGCTTATTTGGTACTTGTACTATATCGATGGGTTCTGTGGCGCTCGTATTTTTGGCATTTGATTTATCTATTGTTGGGGTGTCGGTACTCGGGTTGTTCGGTTTTTTGTTACTGGGCTCTGGTTCTATTTTTGTTTTTTTTGCATCCTTTGCATCTCCTTTTACAATATTTGGGGTGTTGCTATCTGCTTTTGCGATTTCTACAACTTTTTTTTCTGGTTTAGAACTAGGTATTGTAGGAATGGGTGCTCCCTCTGGAAAAAACACAATTGCTCCGCGGTCATTCCTGGATAGTGTTCCAATGCCCTCGATGGGGTAGGGTTGCCCCGAGTCTATTATGGTTTTAATTTGTTCAATGAATAATTTTACCTGACGTATGGCTTCATCCTTGGAGGTTTCTTTGAGTTTCGCGTAGCATTCCTCCAGAATATTGTCGTTGTATTTTAGGAATGGGCTAAATGTGATAATTTCGGGTTTGAATGGGCTATTGCTATCTTTTTGAAGGAAAGCCCCAAAGTTGGGAAGTATTACCCGGGTATTGTGTTCAATAATGTAGGCTAAATCCTTGTTTTCCATTGTTGATAGTGTTTTAGGAATTCCATTCCAAAAATACTATCAAAATGATTACTAAAAAACTAAACACATAAATTAACAGTAAAAACTTTGGTGAGGTTATTTGGAACAAATCTCGTCAATTGCCTTGGTGATCTTTTCGATGGAGTAGGGCTTGGTTATTAGGTAGTTGAACCCTGCTTGCTGGAAATCGTCGAAGAAATTGGCGGGGTTATGGGCTGTAAGCGCAATAATTGGGATAAAGCGTAAGGGCGCTGGGAGTTTCTCGCGGATGTATTTGGTGGTCTCAAGGCCGTTCATTACGGGCATTTCAATATCCATGAATATAAGTTCCACCTTCTCCTTCTGAATAATCTCAATGGCTTCGCGCCCATTCTGAGCTTCGAGGCATTGGCCGCAAATGCTCTTAATAATTTCTTTAAGAAGCAATCTGTTTACAAAAATATCATCAACAATAAGAATTTTTTGCATGGTAATAGTTTTATCCTAGCCGGCTTAGTGTTCGTAAAACATCATAGCTAATAATTCTTACACTGCTCCTGTCCATTTCGATAATTCTATCGTGGTTGAATTCCGAAAGGGTTCTGATCAGGCTTTCCTTGGTTGTGCCGCAAAGCTCAGCCAACTCTTGACGCGTAAGGGGAAATTTGTATGAGTTGCTGTGGTATATGTTCTCCGAGAAGTAGAGGATGAGATCCGCAATTCGTCCTGGAAGCTGCTTGTATAGTAGTCCCGATAACCGGTTTACGTTGAATAGTGTGTTTCGGCTTATTTGACGGGCAATTTCGATGCTGAATAGTCCGTTTTTCTCCATAATTGTGGTGAATGTATTCACATCGATGTAGGCGGCAGTGCAGTTGTCTACTGCCGAAACTGTAAAGTCGTACGACTCTCCGCCGAGGATCGAGCTAATTCCTACAAAATCGCCCGAGCTCTGAAGCTTCAAAATTAGGCTTTTGCTTCTTCTTAGCTCCCTCGATATTTTCACTAGGCCTGTGGAGAGGTAAAGGATATGTGAGGTTCGTGAATTTTGTTTTAGAATTATGTCTTTGCGGTTGTACTCCACAATATTTATGTTGTCCATAATCTGCTCTTTTTCCGCATCGTTCAGGAGTACGCCGATGGGGAGGGAGCATTTGCTAAAGATTGTTTCGAACAAATCATGGTTACTATTCAGCATATTCATTAATTTTGAGTTACTTATATTACTTTACGCTTCCCTTAAAATTAGCTCTTTTTTTGTTAAAAACAAAGGAATGGATTATTCGTTGATGATTTAAATCACTAAAAATAGTTAATCAACCTCATGTTTTTTTTGTGAAAGTATAGCTTAAACCGAGTAATTTTGAATTGATTTGAATAGTTAGTAAAATGAATAAAGCAGAGGATTATATTTTAGTGATCGACGATTCCACCACCAATCAGGTGCTAATGGAGGCATTGCTTCAGGAGGAGGGGTTTTTAACCCAGTCGGCATCGAGCGCTATGGAGGCATATACCCTTATTCAAAAAAAGAAGCCAGCCCTGATTCTCCTCGATCTATTGATGCCCCAGGTGAGTGGTATCGAGTGCTTAAAGCAACTCAAATCGAGCGATGACACAGCCGATATTCCGGTGGTGGTGGTTACCGCAGTGTTATCGCCGGAGTACCGCGAGGCCTGTGGCAAGTTTGGCATTGTCGATTATTTCACAAAACCCATCGATATTCCAAGTTTTATTCTTCGTCTTGAGGGTATTCTGGGTTTACATTAGTATTGCTAACCTAAATGGGGAAACTGATGACTAGGGATTTACATAATATAACGGAGAAATTTCGGCAGATCGATCAAAAAATTCTTGAGCTCCTTCAGTGTGCATCGGATGATTTTATGGGTTTGAATACCAATTTTAAAGAGTTATTCCGCTCATCGTCGCTGCTTTCCAAGAATGCAAGTTCCATTTTTGATATGCTCTCCGATTCCGATACCCGGAGTATGGTGGAGGAGCTCGAGTTGCTCTATAAGGAATTGCACAAATCTCACAACCCGATTGTAAGCCAGTCGGTTGAGGGGATCGATCTTACTAAGGAGATGCACGAGATTGCTGGGAACCTACATCTACAGGTGAAAAATTTAAACCAGAACCTTCTTACCCTTAAATTCCTTTTGGCTAACCTTAAAATTACCGGTACGGGAACCCCTGAGCAGAACTCGCCTGCAATCAGTCAGTTAACGGCTAATTATAATAAGCATATAAACCAGCAAAAGCTCCGCGAGTACCAGAACGATAAAAGTTTGGAGCGTTTGCACGAACTTATCGACGAAAGCATTATCCGTGTTGATACCTACTATTTACAGCTTAGCCAGCAGGTAAGTCTTGTTCTCGATCTGCTTCATACCTCCATTATGCTTTTTGCCGACAAGCAGCAGGAGGTTAGTCTGAGGATGCCCAACCTTAAAAGTATTACCGAGCGTATCTCTGAAAGTATTGCTAATATTATTACCAATTTGCAGTATCACGATATTATTCGGCAAAAAATTGAGCATGTGCAAACCTCGCATCGCGCGTTGTTACAGAATTTATCCGATTTCGATCCGCTCAACGAAGGGCAGCATATCGATTACCTGTCGCGTATCCGTGATCTTGCCAATATACAGGCCGCTCTTTTGGTTCGGGCCAATAAGGAGTACCAGCGGGCCATTGAGTCAATCACCGATAAATTTCGTTCCATTAATGACGATATGTCCAGCATATCGCAGCTATGTAAGGAGCTCTCTCAGTCGCAGTTTAACCAAGAACTTATCCATTACACCGATTTGAGCCATAAGCTCGATAGCATTATCGCCCCTCTCCAAAGTATTCCCCTTGTTGAGCATTCCTTGATGGGAGAGTTAAAGGTTGTAGTGGATTCAACCTCTTCAACCCTTGCAACGGTTGGCTCCACTGAAAAGAATGTTGGCGAGGAGGAGGTGTTTATTCCCGATAATAACTTGGTTGCACTAAAAAATGCATACCCACAGGGCAATATCGTTGATCAGCTCAAAGAAGTAGGGCAAGACGTGGAGAATACCTCCAATCAAATACAAACTATTGCTCAGCGCTTTGCCGATATTAACCGGCGGTTAAGTACGGTGTACACGGATCTTACCCAGAAACAGTCTTTAATAACCGACCAGGGTGAAATGGGTGATAGGATTTCGGCCATACTCGATATGTTTAAAAAACAGGATGAGCAGATGTTTAAACTCCTAACCGAAAATTTTACCGTTAGTAAATCAATGGATAGCGTGGTGGCTGGATCAATCCGACAGATTAAGTACTATGATTTTTTTGAGGTGCGGATAATCGAAATTATCAAGATGCTCAACGAAGCATTCCAGGAGATCAAGGGAAGCGCTGATAGAGCCGAGGATGCCGATGATATGGAGTTCCTTAAGCAACTCTACACCATGGAGAGTGAACACCAAATCCACGAATCGGTTATTGTGGGAGGCTTAAAGCCCGAGGAGCAGGATATTGACGGTTTAACCGAAACCGATAACGATGATGTTGAACTTTTTTAGCATAAACCATGAGCAGAAGTAAAGAGCAAGGATACCAGATTGCGGAAAGCAAAAGGCCCGACGGTATAACATTGGTATTAAGTGGCGACTTAAGCCTGAATAATGCAAAACGGCTGCATAAAGAGCTGTTGGGATACACAAGCACCAGCAACAACCTGACGGTTGTAGTGAAGGACGCCGAAAGTATCGATTTGGGAGCCATACAGCTTCTCCAGTCGTTTGCTTGGACCTGTTTGAAAAGGAATAATCCGGTTAGCGTAGATTTTGAGCTTAACCCGGATCAGCAGAAATTGCTGACTAATGCTGGAATAAAGTTGAAGTTTTAAAACATTATAATACTTTACGATATGGCAAAAACAATACTTATTGTTGACGATTCAGAGAGTATCCGGGAGGTTGTCAGCTTTACCCTTGAAAATGAAGGCTACACGGTTTTGATAGGCGTTGATGGAAAGGACGCCCTAAAATTTCTCGATGGACAGACTATTGATTTGATTATAACTGACTTGCACATGCCCGAGATGGATGGTATTGAATTGATCAAGAACGTTCGTAAGAATAGCAACTACGAGCGCATTCCAATACTATTCCTCACCACTGAGTCGCAAACGGCAAAGAAAATGGAAGCGAAGGATGCCGGAGCAACAGGTTGGATTATTAAACCTTTTGTGCCAGCAAAACTTATTGCAGCAATCAATAAAGTCATACGATAATGGATAGCTTTAAAAAGAAGTTTATTGAGGAGGCTTCGGAGCTTATAGATAAGCTGGAAGTAACCCTGCTCGAGCTGGAGAAGAATCCCGACGATCCAACCCAGATTCAGCAGGTATTCCGGGTGATGCACACCCTCAAGGGGAATAGCAGTATGTTTGGTTTCGATCTGATCGATAAATTTACCCATAACCTCGAAACGGTTTACGATCTTATTCGGAATAATCAGCTTCCGCTTACTCCCCAAGTGCTTAACGTAACTCTTGCCTCGATTGATCATCTTAAAGCGATGCTCGACGAAGGCAATTACGACGACCCCGATTTTTTAACCACCCACAATGGGTTGATTGCTAAAATCGATCAGCTTATCAATCCGGATAAACCCAATGAGGAAAAGAAATCAGAGGTTAAGGACGAGCACGATCCTGATGCGGTGATTCATACCTACTATATAATGTTCGAACCCCGCCAGGATATATTCCGCAATGGTACAAACCCTCTATATCTGCTCGACGAGCTTGCGGGTTTGGGGCAGTCAAAGGTTTTTGCTCACTTCAACAGGGTTCCCCTTTTAGATAGTATAAACCCCGATTATTGCTACGTTTACTGGGAGGCCATTATTGCTACCGAGCAGGCCGTTAACGCCATTAATGATGTGTTCCTTTTTGTGGAGTCCGAGTCAACCCTCGAAATACAAAAAATTGCCGATTTGAATCTACTCTCCGATACCAAGTTTGTGGAGGAGGTTACACAGCTCTCCAATGTGCAGAAAGATATTGGATATGTTGCGGTTCAAAAACTTGCAGGACAGGCTGCGGCTCGTTTAAACAAGCAAAAATCAGAGGTGGTAAAACGTGAGCGAATAGGTTTTAGGGATAAGTCCACGGCTAGCATTCGTGTGTCGTCTGACAAGTTGGATAGCTTAATGAATTTAGTTTCGGAACTGGTAACTACTCAGGCGCGATTGAGCCTTTTTGCCGAGGAGAATAATGTTCCTGGACTGGGCCCAATTGTGGAGAATGTTCAGAAGCTTTCGCGCCAGCTCCGCGACATCGCTTTTAGCATTGTGCTGATTCCTATCGAGAATTTGTTTGGTCGTTTTCAGCGCTTGGTACGCGATTTATCACTAGAGTTGAAAAAGGATGTGGAATTTTTAACCGAGGGAGCCGATACTGAACTTGATAAAACCATTATTGAGAATTTATCCGACCCATTGATGCATATTTTGCGCAATAGTCTCGATCATGGGATTGAGGAAGCAGGCATCCGTGTGGCTTCCGGAAAACCGACCAAGGGTAAGATTGCACTAATAGCGTTTTACTCAGGGGCTAGTGTAATTATTCAGATATCCGACGATGGCGCAGGAATCGATCCGGAGGTAATCCGCGAAAAGGCCATTCAGAAAGGAATAATTACTCCCGAACGCAAAATGAGCAAAAAGGAGATTCTCGATCTTGTTTTTCTGCCGGGTTTCTCAACCGCCAAAAAAGTTACCGATGTGTCGGGGCGGGGTGTTGGCATGGATGTGGTTAAAAAGAAGATTGCCGAGATCCGTGGCGAGGTGGACATCGATTCCGAGGTGGGAATGGGAACTACCATTACCATTAAGCTACCCTTAACGCTTTCTATTATTGATGGATTGCTTGTGAGCATTAATAAAACGGCTTACGTTATTCCATTGGCGGCTATTGATAAGATCTACGCCATCGAGAAGGCAAAAATATACTCGGCCTTTAACAATTTGGTTACACTCGACGGTAAGCAGATATCCTTCTTTAGCCTCCGAAAAGAGTTCAACCTTAGCCCCAGCGATGAGGAGCTGGAGCAAGTGGTGGTGGTGAATTATGAGGATAACTGTGTTGGATTAGTGGTCGATTTTGTAATAGGTGAGTACCAGGCTGTTCTCAAACCATTGGGTAAACATTATAAGAATCACGATGTTTTCTCGGGAGCAACAATCCTTGGCGATGGAACTGTGGCTCTAGTGATGGATTCCAATAAGATTATTAAGGAATTCGCTAAAATTCAAACAATTAAAGTAAAATAATGATATTATATTATTGAGGAGGCAAAGATTATGGAACAAGAAATCACTTCGAAAATTAACTCTTATCTCACATTCAAGTTGGGAGACGAGGAGTTTGCAGCTCACGTTGGAAAAGTGCTCAATATTCTTGAAATGACGAAGATAACACAGGTTCCGAAGGCTCCAGATTACCTGAAAGGAGTTATTAATCTGCGGGGAGCTGTGCTCCCAGTTATCGATGCTAGGATTAAATTTGGAATGCCCGAGGCCGAATATACCACCAATACCTGTATTATTGTTCTCGATATCGATTTGGATGGCGATTCGGTGCATGTGGGAGCTATTGTTGATTCGGTTCAGGCTGTACTCGAAATCGACAATAACCAGATTATGCCACTGCCAACCCTGGGAAGCCGTTATAAGTCGGAGTTCATCATCGGAATGTCGAAGGTTGATGAGAAGTTCATCATCATCCTAAATATGGACGCTGTTTTCTCCATCGATGAGATAACTGCCCTTAAGGTTAATGCCGAGATGAATGCCGATAGCGCCGATGTGGAAAAGGTAGAGTAGTATTAATTCAAAGCAGTCCCTATGGCAAACTCCGATTTGACTGATTTTTACAGGATACAGCTTAGTAATGATGAGTTCAACAAGCTAAGTTCGTTTATATACAAAGAGAGCGGGATTAGGTTGCCTCCTGTGAAAAAGGTAATGCTGCAGTGTCGACTCCAGAAACGGCTGCGCGAGTTGAACTTGAGATCCTTTAAGGAGTATTGCGATTACCTATTCAGCAAGGATGGTGTGGATAGCGAAATTATCCACATGCTCGATGTGGTGAGTACCAATAAAACCGATTTTTTTAGGGAGCCCACACATTTCGATTTTCTGAATGCGACCGTGTTACCGGAGTTCTATCAATCCTCGCGGGGCAAGCAGTTTAAGGTGTGGAGTGCGGGTTGCTCCAGTGGCGAGGAACCCTATACTCTTTCCATTGTGTTGTCCGAATTTGCCGAGAAAAATCCGGGGTTCGATTTTTCCATTTGGGCTACCGACATATCAACCCGAATACTTCAAGCCGCAGCGAATGCCGTGTATAAAATGGATCGGGTGGAGGTGGTTCCCTTGAGCCTTAAGAAAAAGTATATGCTTAAGAGCAAGGATCAGGTAAACCCCACAGTTAAAATGGGCCCAAATATTCGTAACAAAGTTCGGTTTGGTCGGTTGAACTTTATGGACGACCATTACTCAATTTCCGAAACATTTGATGTGGTATTCTGCCGCAATGTGCTGATCTATTTCGATAGGGAAACACAGGAGCGTGTTATTAATAAACTCTGTACTAAGTTAAAACCGGGAGGGTACTTGATTTTGGGCCATTCCGAATCGATTTTGAATATGAAATTGCCGTTAAAGCAAATAAAACCAACCATTTATATTCGCATATAGCAACTAATAAAATACGATATGTCCGAACATTTAACCGATGACGAATTAATACAGGAGTTGAAGCGAAGGTTTGAACTCAACAAAAAGTCGCTCAAGGAGCTCAAGGAGTTGAATGCTGAGCTTAAGGTGGTGAACAAAAAGTTGGAGGAATCGGAAGCGCTAAAAACCCATTTTATCTCGAATATAACCAACGAGATAATAAACCCCTTTACCTCTATCATTGGGCTATCAAAGGCAATTCTATCGGTTGATAAGGAAAACTGGAAAAAAGTGATTTCGATGGTTGCCCTTATACATTCCGAAGCTTTTAATCTGGATTTTCAGTTGCGAAATATCTTTGTGGCTGCCAAAATTGAGGCCGGAGAGATTGCTCCCGAGATATTGCGCGTGGATGTTAAAAGTCTTCTCGAGAGTGTGATTGAGTCGTTCCGTTTCGAGATGCGTAAAAAGAAGATGAATATTCAACTCAGTATCTCTGATGAAGTGGAAGGGGAGCAGGCCAATATTTTTAAAACGGATCCAGAGAAGTTAAAACTTATAATTGCCAACCTATTAAGTAATGCCGTGAATTTTAGTTTTGAGGGTGGTGCTGTGGATGTTGACGCAACACTTAAGGAAGGAGTGCTAACAATTGCAGTCCGCGATCATGGTATTGGTATTTCGAAGGAAAATCAGAAAATTATTTTCGACCGTTTTAAGCGGGTCGATTCGGGAATAAACTCCCTAAACCGAGGGCATGGCTTGGGTTTATCGATAAATAAAGCAATCATCGATATGCTGAACGGTGCCATTGCCATCGATAGTGAGTTGGGTAAGGGGGCCTGCTTTACTGTAACAATCCCTGAATCGCATGAGCCCATCGAGGGGTTTGCCTCCGATGCAAACGAAATGTTTTTCGATTCCGAATCCGAAGTTTTTTAATTATTCTAAATGGACGAGATTAAGCAGCACTACCTATACCCTGCGGCATTATTTGCCGACAGTGAACCCCACTTGGTTAGTACAATCCTGGGTTCCTGCGTTGCCGTTTGCTTGTTCGATCCAAAAAGGAATATTGGGGGAATTAACCATTACATGCTCCCGCTTTGGAACGGACAAGGCTTGGCAAGCCCTAAGTATGGAAACATTGCTATTGAACGATTAATTGAGCGCATGATAGCGATGGGATCGTTGAAGAGCAACCTTCAGGCAAAGGTTTTTGGTGGGGGCGAGGTTATCGAGACCACTATCGCCAATTTTCAGATTGGCGATAGGAATATCAAGATTGCCCTGGAGATGCTGAATGAACATAAAATTCCGATAGTCGCCAAAAGTGTGGGTGGAAAGTTGGGTCGCAAAATTGAGTTTACCACCCATACCGGAGAGGTGCGGCAAAAGTATATACAAAAGCAAGGGCAACCAAAGTGAACTTAAGGTTATTGGTATGAACAAAAAAATAAAGGTTTTAATTGTTGACGATTCCGCATTGGTTAGGCAAACCCTGGTGCAAATTATTTCGTCGGATCCGATGCTCGAGGTGATGGGAACCGCTGCCGATCCCTATTTTGCAGCGCGTAAAATTGCCGAGGAAATCCCCGATGTAATAACTCTGGATGTGGAAATGCCCCGGATGGATGGTCTTACATTCTTACGCAAAATTATGTCACAGCACCCCATTCCGGTGATTATTATTTCGAGTTTGACGGATCGGGCTACGGAGATGGGTATTCGCGCGCTAGAGTATGGTGCTGTTGATATTATTACCAAGCCCCAACTCAATACCAAGAAGTTTTTTGAAGAATCGAAAATCAGAATCTGCGATGCGATTATTGCTGCAGCTGGTTCGCGCATTGTTCGTAGGAAGATAGCCGAAATACCCCATGTGGAACCCAAACTCTCAGCCGATGTGGTGATCCCTAAAACCAAAACAACTGTTGGAACGCTTACAACAACCGATAAGGTGATTGCTGTTGGGGCGTCAACTGGAGGAACCGAGGCCATTGCCGATTTTTTAAAGGCTATGCCCCTCGATTGTCCGGGAATTGTGATTGTACAGCACATGCCCGAGAAGTTTACCACCTCGTTTGCCAACCGGTTGAACGATATTTGTAAAATCTCGGTGAAGGAGGCGCAGAATGGCGATAGCGTTCTCCGAGGTCAAGCGTTAATTGCGCCCGGAAATTACCACATGATGTTGAAGCGTAGTGGTGCAAAATACTACGTTGAGGTTATTGAGGGTCCCCTTGTGAACAGGCACCGCCCATCGGTTGATGTCCTTTTCAGGAGTACGGCAAAATTTGCAGGCGCCAATTCGCTCGGTGTCATCATGACCGGAATGGGCGATGATGGAGCCCGAGGGCTACTCGAAATGAGGGAGGCCGGAGCTTTTACCATTGCTCAGGACGAGAAATCGTGCGTTGTTTTCGGGATGCCTCGTGAGGCTATTAAGCTGGGGGCTGCCCATCAGGAGCTCCCTTTGGATGAGATTGCTCCATTTGTGATTAAAAAAATGAAGGTGTAGCCCTAGGTTATCCTGGAATTGATTGTGTATCTAGAGTAGGCTGGGGACTCCGTTCCTGTCTACTCTTTTTAGCTGTTTAGCCATTCGGGGTGTGCGCTTATACTCGGGATTATTCAGGATTGATGGCGTTTTCGGTGCCTAACCAATTTAGTTGCATATAGAGCTATCGCTGTTTTTATTTTGATTGGGATTGTCGATTTTTCTGTTTTTTCACAGAATCAATTTCAAATTAAGCTCTGTGATAAATAGGGAATCGGGGTGTGTGGAATTTATTTTGCTACAGTTCTTTAACTTGCTGGCCTGCAGGTTTTTATGAGTTGTGCTGTTTTGTTCGTAATTTTTTATTTTGGTGGGTATCCATTTCGCATTGGGATAATTGGATGGGGCGCATGGTATAATTTGAATGATTATTTTTCATTGGATTGAAAAAATACCTATTTTTAAGACAAAATTTGGTCTGCTATGGAGCGAGAATATTCAAAATCTTTTGTGATAAAAACTACATTGCTCGGATTTTTTGGAGGTTTGGCGTTTATTCTGTTGATATTTTTTGTGGGGGTGTTAATTCACAAGTTGCCCTATACCCCTATGGGCGTTTACGATTTGCATCTTATTTCGCCAGTACTATACTTTTTTGACTTACTTCCTATTGTATGTGCAACTTTGGCATTTTTTATATTTAGGCACGTGTCGAGGGTTAAAACTGAATCCGATAGCATTTCGCAGCTAGAGGTGCACAGGCAGCGTAAGCTATACCGGTTTGTGGAGAAACTGCGCGAGGGGGATATCGACGTGGAGTACACCCCCGACGAAACCGATGCGTTGGGTAAGGCAATAATCAATTTGCGCGATAATTTACGGAAGAGCAAAAATGACGAGATTGAGCGGAGAAAAGAAGATGAGCAGAGACGCTGGAGCGCAGAGGGATTGGCCAAATTTGGTGAGATACTCCGCCTAAATAACGATAATATTGAGGAACTATCGTTCCAAATTATTCGGAACCTTGTAAACTACATTGGAGCCAATCAGGGAGCATTTTACCTGCTCGAAGATGAGGATAATGCGGATATTCATTTCCGTATGACGGCTTGTTTTGCTTATGAGCGGAGAAAATATGCCGATAAAATCATTCCTTGGCGTCAAGGTTTGGTGGGGGCTTGTGGTTTAGAGAAGGAAACCATTCTGCTCAAAAAAGTTCCCGATGGATACTTAAACGTTACTTCTGGTTTGGGTAAATCGAACCCCCGGTGCTTAATTTTAGTCCCTTTAAAGGTTAACGATACGGTGCATGGCGTGCTAGAGGTTGCCTCATTCTCCTTATTTGAGCCCTATCAGGTTGAATTTTTCGAGAAGGTTGCGGAGAGTATCGCTACCACGATATCAACCGTAAAAATAAATTTGCGTACAGCAAAACTTCTGAAGGAATCGCGCGAGCAGGCCGAGGAGTTGGCCTTGAAGGAAGAGCAGATGCGCCAAAACATGGAGGAGTTGCAGGCCACTCAGGAAGAGGCTTCTAGGCAATCGGAGAAATTTATTAGTTTCTCTAATTCCGTTAACCATACAATGATTCGTGCCGATTTTGACGTGAATGGATTTTTGACCTATGCCAACACTAAGTTTCTCCAAAAATTGGAGTACGCAGGGAATGCTGAGGTTGAAGGAAAGCCGATTTCCATGTTTATCAATAAGAAGGATAGGACTTGGTTTGATGATATATGGAAAAGCCTTAGCCATGGCGGAAAACACTTTGAGGGCGATATGAAGCTAGTTACAAAGACAGGCAAGGACTTATGGACAATTGCAACATACACCTGTGTTAGGAATCCAATGGGGGGCGTCGATAAAATTTTATTCCTTGCTATAGATACCACAGAGCAGAAGAAACAAAGTCTCGATTATGAAGGGCAAATAAATGCGCTCAACAGATCTTCGTTTAAAGCAGAATTTAGTCCAACTGGCGATTTAATTGATGCCAATGACAAGTTCTTGGTATCAACAGGATATACGTTGACCATTGCCAAAGAAAAATCAATTTTTGATTTAGTGCCAAGCTCCGAACGGAAATCCATTGAACGAACATGGGATGATATAATTCACGGAATTCCTTTTGAAGGGCAAATTCGAATATCAACAAGCCATGGCGATGAAAAATGGTTTAGGTGTACTTTTTCCGCCGTAAACGATATGTACGAAGAGGTTGCCAAAGTTGTCCTTATTGCCAATGATATTACTCGGGAAAAACACATGGAACTCGAGACAAAACAGCAGACCGATCAGCTTATGAAGCAGGAGGAGATGCTCCGTATGAACGAGGTGGAACTAAATAAGAAGTTGAGAGAGGCTAGGGACGAGGTTAAAAATCAGTTTAAAGAAATTGAGAAGGTAAAAATTAGAAACGAAAAAACCCTTGAAGGCTTCTTGGATGCTATTGTAACTACTGATCACGATGGAGTTGTTCAGTTTTTCAATAAAGCAGCAGAGGAACTATTTGCTGTAAACCGTGACGAGGTACTTGGACAAAGTATTAGGATACTATTCCCCGATGATGTAGAAGGTCAGGATGAATTCCTAGATGCTTATCTTGATCCTAATAAAGAAAAGATTATTGGTCAACGTCGAGAGATCAATATCACAACCAAGGAAGGTAAGGAGATGCCTGTTTTGATACTATTAACCGAAGCAAAATTAGGTAGAGAAATAACCTATACAGCCTTTATCCAGAATATTTCTGTGGATCTGTTTTAAGATTTCCAACTTTCTAATCTTAAGCACTGAAAGTATGTTAATAGATGTTTATGCTTATGTGCATCAAAATTTCTTTTTGATGTATAAGTATTCATTGGGCAAATTCAATTTTGATTATTTTCCAAGAGAAAGGAACGGCAGAATATTAGTTCCTTCCTTAGGTTCATCTTTTTTTGATCTAAGTAATGTAAAGTCATATCCTTTAGATAAAGTTGTTTTTGCTGAATGGATGGGAATAAAAATTCCTTTGCTATTTCCTGATCAAAACTATGTTGAGGTTGTTACTATTTCTGAGAGTAATGCTGTAATTCATTTTGATATTATTGCATCAATATTCTATTTCCTTTCAGGTTGGGATGAATTATCTGGTTCAATTGACTCTTTGGGTAGGCAGGTATATGCCAAATCGGTTGTTAAGGAATTAGGGATTGCTAAACTTCCGATTGTAAACTACTACTTTGATATTTTAAATTATACCATAGAAAATGTTTATGGAATAAAAAGGTTGCAGCATTATGGAAATCACTCTTTTACAACTCACATTACGCATGATATTGATAAGTGTGAAAGTGGGTGGCTGGAGGGATGTGTTTCCTATATTAAGCGAATGCAATTGTGGAACTGTATTGTTCTATCAATTAAAAGATTATACGGATTAGATCCATGGTTTAATATGGACGAAGTGATTGATTTCGATTTGAAATATCAAGCTAAAGCCACCTTCTTTTTTTTAGCTAAGAAAGGACGCTATCGGTCATTACGCAATGCAGACTATAATGTTAGCAGTGCTAAGTACCAGAATTCAATTAAGCAATTGGTTGAGGCTGGTCATGATGTTGGGATTCATGGAAGTTTTGGTTCTCATATGTCAGCTAGGCAGTTAATGCTAGAAGTAGATAAGTTAAATGCATTAGTATATGGAAATCGCTTTCATTTTTTGATGTTCGATTTGTTTCAATCTCCGAGCGTAATGGAGACCTCGCGCATACTATACGATTCCTCTCTAGGTTTTCCTGACTTTATTGGATTTAGGCGCGGAACTTGTTACCCTTTCTATTTATTCGATTTTTTAAACAATAAAGTGTCTAAAGTAGTTGAGTTTCCACTAATTGTTATGGATTCAACCCTCATCAGCCCTAAGTATATGGGGTTAGAGCTATCTAGGGTAGGGCAAGAACTTCAACCTGTGATCCTTGAAATTCAAAAATTCAATGGGTTTTTTACCATTTTGTGGCATAACACTATGTTTTCTGAAGTTAAATATGGGGGTATGCGTAATGTACTTGAAGAAATTTTAGACTATTGCCTACTTAATAATTCTCGATTTACCAGTTTAAAGGATTCTTGGAGTGAAATTATGGGGAAATAGAGTTGTTTATGGTATTATGACTTCAATAAATATTTGTTTTTTAGGGTGTTGATAGTATCTTTAATTTGAGTTTGGAACGAAAACCAAATGGCTAATCCTAGAATTGCAGAAACCGATGCCCAGATGTAGTAGTAGTTTATGTTATAGTTTGATCGTATCCAAGTACCAATAGCAAGAAGTATAACTAAAAGCAGAGGTAATGTTAACATTTTGGTATAGTTGTATTTAATGGGAAAAATACGATGAGAAATAATTGCAATGGCTACGGTTTGGATAATTCGTGCTAAAAACAAACTTAAAACAAGACTCCATAATCCAATACGGGGAATTAGTAGTACATTGCAAGTTATATTAACTATGGCTGAGCCTGTAAAAATGATAGGTAGTATAAGGGTTTTATTGAAGAAGTAAATTGGTATTGAGTATACTGAATAAATTAATCTCAAAACGTAAGACGCACAGAGCAATCCTATAAACAAAGCACTGTCGGTATAAATTGGATTTATATAAACGTCAAGTAAAATCTGTGAAAAGATTAAGGTAAAAATTACACCCGTCAATGATATTAAAATAAATAAATGGGCGTTTGTTTTTATGCTTTCTAAATAACCCTCCTTTCTTTCTGTCATTAACTCATTGAATTCAGGTACTATATGAGCATTAATTGCATTTAGAATAAATTCATTAACAACGGTTAGGTTAAAGGCCATCGCATAAATTGCTAGTTGAGAGTTATCCTCTATCATTATTTTAAAAACTGTTTGGTCGAATTGGCTTGATATCCAGTATAAAATATTGTATATAATGATCGGATAAAAGAAGGGCAGTGTTTCTTTTAGAAGATTTAGTCGTAAACGGAATGTGAATTTATTCTTAATAAGAAATTGAAACAAAATAATAACGAGTATAACTAAAATAAAACGGCCTGCTAGTATTGCAATGGTTTTATTTTCAAAAATATAAAAGCCAATGATTACGCCCAAAATTTGTCCAACGAAAGTAGATATTGAAAACCATAGAAGCATGGTGTTATTCCGTTCTACCCTGAAAATACTCTGAAAGAACTTAATGAATGAAAGGTTTAAAGCCCACAAAACAACTAAGATTATAAGGGTTGGCGAACTAAATATGTGGTTCAAAACGTAATGAAATGGAAAAGCGATTAGAATCATAATTGCTGAAACTACTACAAGACCAATGGCTATTGATCCGTACAAGTCAGATAATAATTTTCTGTTATTCTTGAAAGTATAGTAGAATCTTGTTACAATAGAATCAGAACTTAATGATATAATACTAAAGAAAAGAACAGAATAGGTATTAAGAAGATTCAATATGGCATACTCATCTTTACTAAGAACATCAGAGTATATTTTTAACAGAATGAACCCCGCTAATGCAGGTAGCACTTGAATAAAAGTGTAGAACACCGTTTGTTTAAAAAAAATCTTAATACTTATCATTTATAGTTGTTATAAAAGTGCTCTTAAATAGCTTATAGTTATAATGTTTATGGTAATAGTTAAGAGCGTTCAAGCTAACTTGTCGATAAAAGTCGAAATTTGATAAAAGGTTCAATACATTCTCATTATCATTGAAAAGTACTCCACAGTTAGACATTATTTTCTGTAATGTAGGTTTTCTTTCATTCCCGATAAACGGAATTCCTAACGCCATGTAGTCAATATCTTTGTTTGCCTCCTGAACAGCATAGCTGTAATGGATTGGTTGTATTAAGCTAGTACCTATAAAGTTGTATTTAAAGGAAAGATCTTCTATCCGTTTTTTTAGTTCTATGGGAGCAATTCTATCAATATAGAAAATGTTCTTATTTTTATTAATCTCATCAATTACAGTTTTTTCCCGAACTGTGCCAAATACAAAAAGGGGTAAGCCATACATCTTTGATACTTCAATTGTTTCAAATGCTCCTTTATCTTGAGTAAATAAACCCATATAAAGTAGAGCCATGGGTTTGTTTGACTCTGGATTAATAATTACGCCTTCGAATGGAGATGTGTATAGGTTAACCTCACATTGCTTTTTTCCAAAATATTTCTGTAACTCAAAACTGTTTACGAGTATTTTTGTTGTAAACCTCCTCGCTATGAATTTTTCACTAAAACAAAGAGCCGATTTGAATAGTCCTGCAAATGGTTTAATTAAAGGAATTCTCTTTTTTATGTGGTAGAAATTAATATCAAGGTTGAAGTCAAGGGTTTCGTATATTATTTTTTGTTTCTTTATTTTTCCGTAAATGACAAGCGGAAGTAATTGTAAATCATAAACAATTATTATGTTATAGTGCTTAATTATTTTTTTATAGAAGAAAATAGTGTGCCACTTGAAGATGTTGAAAGTAATTACATTTATTAATTTCCAAAAGAATGTAGGAGGATTATTATCGTTATATAGATCCACAAGGTATCCTTCTTCCACCAGTATATTTTGTTCCGATTCTATTCTTGGATGAATAGTATTAGTATAAAATGAAGAAAAAATAGCCGCTTTTTTCATTTTAATTTAAAATAAATATATAGTTGGGAGCATAGTATTTCCTTACCTTAATTAATGTTTGACTTAATATATATATTATTTTTCTGTACCACTTTGTTGGTTTGGTGTAAAATGATAGCCAATGAAACTCAACTAATCTTAGATTTGCCCGATTAGCCAGTTCTAACATATTAATAGGATCGATATAGCAAGTGTGTTCGGGATGAAATGAAGGCTGTCCAAAGAAAAATATACTAAAGAACTGGCTTGCACTAAAAGGATTGGGTGTTGTAATGATAATTTTTCCTTCAGAATTTAGAAACTGTTTGTAGAAATTTAAAAAATCAGTTGTATTGTCAACGTGTTCAATAACATCGGCCATTAATATATAGTCAAATGAAATACTCTTTTCTTGGAGTTCTTTTGGGGTGTAAATAGTAAACTCCTTATTGTGTTTTCTTATAGTATCTATGCCACTGTAGTTTGTGTCAACTCCAACCAATAGTCTTGTCACTTTCTTGATTTTTCCATGTAGCCAATTTTCGGATTGGTAATTAAAGTCTTGGCCTACGCATCCAACATCTAAGACTGTTTTGTCGGCAAGTAATTGCTTAATAAGTGTATCTTTATCGTGTAATTTCGCTTTCTTAATTTTTGATATCCAGAGTTCTTTCATGCTATTAGTCTGTAATTATTTTATATCGAGCAAATGTAATTAGAATTATTAATTTTAATGATTAGATGGTTATTTTTTAGTTTTACCTTTGCTCAAAAAATAAGTTAATGAGAACTGCTGAATTGCTTAAACAATCTTACAATGAGAATTTCTCAAAGTCGGAAGATCGATGGTCTGATACAAATATCTACTATACCAGGAGTGTTGCCTGTCGCATTGTTACTTTCATAAAGAAGAATGGGTTTAATTTAAGGCCTGATTCAAGAATGCTTGATGTTGGATGTGCAAAAGGTTATTTTACTGAGGCATTTAGGCAGCAAGGTTTTGATGTATTTGGTTTAGATATTTCTGAAGTTGCTATCCATATAGCCAGGAATAACTTTCGTCGTTGTAACTTTTTTTGTGCAGATGGCTTTAATCCAAAACTTGATCAAACCTTCGATTTAATTTTCATGAAAGGGTTTAGCGGAACGAACTCTCATAATCTTGATATTGTTGCTGAGATATGCAACAGATATGTTCCTTATTTAAAGGAATCGGGCTGGTATGTAATTTCCTATACAACTAATTTTTCAGGAGAAGAGAAGGAGGACGAAACAGTTAACTGGACCAAAACCGAAATTAAACAGTTTGCAAAGAAGATATGTGGTACATCTCACATAAGTACAGAGTACTTAGGGTACAGCTTTGCTCGGAAATTTTTTAGAAGAATGCTTAAGTTTGTAGGAGTTAAGCGAAAGCATTCTTTTTATATTTTTCTAAAAAAGGTATAATTCTATCCGTAAACCTCTTTTTTTGAGGCTTTCAGTGTGTTTTTCAGAAGCGATACAATTGTAAGTGGACCCACACCGCCAGGAACAGGTGTAATATAGCTACACTTTGGGGCTACCTCGTCAAACTTAACATCGCCCAGAAGTTTCCAGCCCGATTTAGTATTAGGGCTCTCAACGCGTGTAATTCCTACATCAACTACAACAGCACCATCCTTAACCATATCGGCAGTAACATACTCTGCTCTACCAAGCGCTACAATTAGGATATCGGCTGTTTTTGTGTATTCCTTAATATTGGGAGTACGGCTATGGCATACAGTTACAGTGCAATCGCCGGGATTTGCTTTCTGCGAAAGCAAGTTTGCTATTGGGCGACCAACAATATTGCTACGTCCAAGAACCACGCAATGCTTGCCAGCAGTTTCAATTTTATATCGATGTAAAAGGTCAACAATACCATCGGGAGTTGCGGAAATGTAAGCAGGCAAACCAATTACCATTCGTCCAACGTTTACTGGATGGAATCCATCCACATCCTTTTTCGGATCAATGGCCTCAATAACTTTTTGCTCGTTGATATGCTTTGGAAGTGGCATTTGAACAATGAAACCATCCACATCTGGATTTGTATTAAGCAATTCAATTTGATGCAGTAGTTCTGCCTCAGTAATTGTATCCTCAAAGCGTAACACGTCCGATTTGAAACCAACCTGAGCGCAAGATTTTTCTTTGTGTCCAACGTAGGTTTCGCTGGCTCCATCGTGGCCAACTATTATGGCAACTAAATGTGGTATTTTTCCTCCGTTCTTTTTAATTGCTTCAACTTCGGCAGCAATTTCGGCCTTAATTTCATCGGCTAAACGTTTTCCATCAAGTAGTTCCATTTTAGTTGAAAGTTAAAAGTTTATAAAGTTATAAATACCTTGAGTGTTTAAGTGATTTGAAAGCCAAACAGTCAAATAGCCATTAAACTATCGTCTGGGTTGTTGCGACATCATACGGGCAAGGTTCTTTGCACCACCCCCGGATACCATCTTCATCATCTTACGCATATCCTCAAACTGCTTCATCAATCTATTTACTTCTACAATTGAGGTTCCGCTACCATCGGCAATACGTTTACGACGACTACCATTAAGTAAGGCAGGATTTTCGCGTTCAGCAGGAGTCATAGACTTGATGATTGCTTCAACACCTTTAAATGCATCATCGTCAATATCAATATCCTTCATTGCTTTGCCCATACCTGGAATCATTCCTGCCAAATCTTTCAGGTTACCCATTTTCTTGATCTGCCCAATTTGGTCGAGGAAATCGTTGAAATTGAATCTATCCTTTAAAATCTTTTTATGAAGTTCGCGAGCCTGCTCTGCATCAAACTGTTCCTGAGCTTTTTCAACAAGTGAAACAATGTCACCCATTCCCAAGATACGGTCGGCCATACGGTCGGGGTGGAATACATCTAACGCATCAAGTTTCTCACCTGTACTTACAAATTTAATTGGCTTATCCACAACTGAACGGATTGATAACGCCGCACCACCACGGGTATCACCATCAAGTTTTGTTAGAACAACTCCGTTGAAATCGAGTCTGTCGTTAAATTCTTTGGCTGTATTAACGGCATCCTGACCAGTCATTGAGTCGACTACGAACAAGATTTCCTGAGGAGTAACCGCTTTTTTGATTGCGGCAACCTCGTTCATCATCTCCTCGTCAACGGCTAAACGACCCGCTGTATCGATGATCACCACATCGTGTCCCGATGATTTTGCTTGCTTTACCGCATCCTTGGCAATGGATATTGGGTCGGTACTGCCCTCAACGGTGAATACCGGAACGCCAATTTGTCCACCAAGCACCTTTAACTGCTCTATAGCAGCAGGACGGTAAACGTCGCCGGCTACAAGCAGGGGCGATTTCCCTTTTTTTGTTTTTAGGTGGTTGGCCAATTTACCCGAGAAAGTGGTTTTACCCGAACCCTGTAAACCCGCAATAAGGATAACGGCAGGATTTCCGCTTAGGTTGATGTCGGTAGCTTTACCGCCCATAAGTTCGGCGAGCTCATCGTGCACAACCTTAATCAGCAATTGGCCTGGCTTAATGGCGTTGAGCACATTCATGCCCAGAGCCTTGCGTTTCACCTCGTCGGTAAACGTTTTGGCAATTTTAAAGTTAACGTCGGCATCGATTAGGGCTTTGCGCACCTCTTTCAGCGTTTCGGCCACGTTAATCTCTGTAACTTTTCCTTCGCCTTTCAGGAGTTTGAACGACCGCTCCAGTTTCTCCGATAAATTCTCGAACATATCTATATTGATGCTAGATTATTAACAATTATAAGTAACGCTCCTTAAAAAATGATTTGCAAACTTAGTAAAAATGATGGTTCTTTCAAATAGAATATTTTGGGGAACTTAAATGATTATTGGACACTAAATGAATGTTATCGAATTAGCTGAACTTTGGCGATATCTTGTTACATTTACTGCAAAAAATGATATGCGGATAGATACTCCCAGGCTAACGATTATTCCGTTAACCTATAATCAACTCCAATTATACCTAAAGGCCGATGGATTGCTTGAGACAGAGCTTGGGCTAGAACTAAAACCTCGTATTATTTCTTTGGAGTTGGCCGAGGCTTTTGAGCAAGATATTTTACCCTTAGTTGCCAGCAGCGATAACTATTTGTTCTCAACGCTTTGGACTATTGTTCTAAAGGAGCTGAATGTTATGGTGGGAGACCTCTGTTTTAAAGGGAAGCCCAACGATATGGGTGAAGTTGAAATTGGCTATGGAATTTACGTTCAATTTCGAGGTAAAGGCTATATGTCCGAGGCTATTAGTGCAATTACTCAATGGGTCTTTGAACAGGATGGAGTTGGGGCTGTAATTGCCGAAACCGACTCTGAGAATATATCTTCGCATCGAGTGCTTGAAAAATGTGGTTTTGCCCAATACAATGCATCTAGCGGCATGCTTTGGTGGAGATTGGAGTGCCCAAAGTGAAAAATAATAGCGTGTTCCGTTTTATTGGAGCACGCTAATGCTGAATGAATGCTATATACTTTACATCTTATCGGGCACGTCAATTCCCAGTAACCACATTGAGCGTTTTAGCACCTCTGCAATTTGGTGCGACAGTTCTAGTCGGAACGATCGGATCCCCGGATTTGCTTCTTTCAGGATCTGAAAATCGTGGTAGAACTGGTTATACTCCTTGGCCAGCTCGTAGGCATAGTTTGCAATTATTGCAGGGTTATGCGATTCGGCCGATATTCCAACGGTTTCGGGGAATAGGTTAATCATCTGGATTAGGTCTAACTCCTTGGATGTGTTGATATTCTCGGGCTTAATGGTGATGGCCGGGGCAAGGTTGTCCGCTTTCCGAAGCACCGAGCGGATGCGTGCGTGTGTGTACTGTATGAATGGGCCAGTGTTCCCATTAAAATCGATAGATTCCTTGGGGTTAAAGGTCATGTTTTTTTTGGGGTCTACCTTCAGGATGAAGTATTTTAGGGCTCCAAGTCCAACCGTTTGGTAAACCTGAGATGCCTCTTCAGATTCTAAATCGTCGAGCTTTCCGAGTTCCTCAGCCATTTCGCGGGCGGTGTTTACCATTTCTGATACTAAATCGTCGGCATCAACAACGGTGCCCTCACGCGATTTCATCTTGCCCTCGGGCAGTTGAACCATACCGTACGATAGGTGGTAAAGCGCATCGGACCAATCGTAGCCCAATTTTTTCATTATCAGTTTAAGAACCTGAAAATGGTACTCCTGCTCGTTACCCACCACGTAGATGTGCTCCCCGAATTTAAACTCGTTGAACCGTTCAATGGCGGTTCCAATATCCTGTGTGATGTAAACCGATGTTCCATCGGCGCGGAGAAGTAACTTCTCGTCTAATCCATCGGCGGTTAGGTCAATCCAAACCGAACTATCGTCCTTTTGCTTGAAAACACCCCGGTTTAATCCATCGTTAACAACCGATTTGCCCAACAGGTAGGTTTGCGATTCGTAGTAGGTTTTGTCGAACGATATTCCTAGTGAACTATAGGTTTTTTCAAAACCATCGTAAACCCAACCATTCATTTTGCTCCAGAGGGCGATGGTTTCAGGGTCTTTGGCTTCCCATTTGCGGAGCAATTCCTGAGCTTGGAGTAGGATAGGGGCTTTGGCTTTAGCCTCATCCTCTGCCATTCCCTGAGCTACAAGGTTGCCAATTTCGGCTTTATACTCCTTATCGAATCTTACGTAATAATCGCCCACCAGGTGATCGCCTTTTTTACCAGTAGTTTCGGGTGTTTCACCATTGCCGAGTTTTAACCAGGCAATCATCGATTTGCAGATATGAATACCCCGATCGTTTACCAAATTCACCTTGTAAACACGCTTCCCGCTTTTTTCCAAAATGCGAGATATTGAGAATCCAAGGAGATTGTTGCGAACATGGCCTAAATGTAAGGGCTTGTTTGTATTGGGTGATGAGAACTCTACTACAACTGGTTTATCGTTTGAGTTGGCCTGCTTGAACCCAAATTCCTTATTGGCAATAATGGTGTTTAGCACATTTGCCCAGTATTCCAACGATAGCGAGATGTTAAGGAATCCTTTCACCACGTTAAATCCTTTTACCTCGGGGCAACTCTTAGCCAAGGCCTCGCCAATTTCCCGACAGGTAATCTCTGGCGATTTCTTCGACATCTTTAGCAGTGGAAAGGCGACCAGTGTGTAGTCGCCTTCGAATTCCTTACGTGTTTTCTGTATTTGAACCAAGGAGATATCGGGCTTTACGCCGTATAAATCTTCGATAACTCCTTGTGCTTTCCCTTGGATAAATTGTTCTGTTGACATCAAAATATATTCAAAACATTAAACATTCAACTATTGCTCGTTTTTGCCGTGGCAATTTTTGTATTTTTTACCGCTTCCGCAGGGGCAAGGGTCGTTACGGCCAATTTTCATTTCAACCTTTACTGGTTCGCGGTTGGGTGTTTGGGTATTGGAACCTGCCTGCAAATCGTCGGTACGGCTGGTTTGATATTTACTCATATCGGTATGTTTACGTTGCCGAGCCTCCTGAACCTGGCTGGGGTCGCGTAATGGGATGAACGCTTTGGCTAGGATTGATACTATGTCCTTATTCAACTTATCAATCATAGTTTTGAATAGCTCGTAAGCCTCCAGTTTATAGATAAGTAGCGGATCCTTTTGTTCGTATGCCGCATTCTGAACGCTTTGTTTAAGTTCGTCCATCTCGCGGAGATGCTCTTTCCAGTACTCGTCGATGGTGTAAAGAATAATTGTTTTGGAGAAGGAGCGTCCTAAATCTTTACCTCCCGATTCGTAGGACTTCTTCAAATTGGTAACAATTTGGTAGATTTTTTGGCCATCGGAGATGGGAACCACAATATTCTCGTAAACGGCCGATTGTTTTTCGTAAACATCCTTAATAACGGGGTAAGCCTGGTTGGCAATGGACGCAATTTTCCGATCGTAGGAGCTGATGGTTGTTTGGTAGAGCTTCTCAACTATGTCCTCGGGTTTATTGTCGAGGTACTCATCTTCGGAGAGCGGGGCTTCCACGGAGAAATTTTTGATGCTTTCGAGGTTGAAATCTTCGTGTGTATAGTTACCGTGGAATTCACCTACCATCGATTCGCACACATCGTAGAACATATTGGAGATATCCACGTCGAGCCTTTCGCCGTAGAGGGCGTGGCGACGACGGGTGTAAATCACCTCGCGCTGTGCATTCATAACATCATCGTACTCGAGCAAGCGTTTACGAATACCAAAGTTGTTTTCCTCCACCTTTTTCTGCGCACGTTCAATGGATTTGGAGATCATGGAGTGCTGAATAACCTCGCCTTCTTTCAATCCTAAGCGGTCCATGATTTTTGCAATACGATCGGAACCGAAGAGGCGCATCAAATCGTCCTCCAGCGAAACATAGAACTGAGATGTTCCGGGATCGCCCTGACGTCCAGCACGACCGCGTAGCTGGCGGTCCACCCGGCGCGATTCGTGGCGTTCGGTACCAATAATTGCCAAACCGCCCGATGCTTTGGTTTCGGCTGTGAGCTTGATGTCGGTACCACGACCCGCCATGTTGGTGGCAATGGTTACCGTTTTGGGTTGACCCGCTTCGGCTACAATTTCGGCCTCGCGTTGGTGCTGCTTTGCGTTTAGTACGTTGTGCTTAATGCCTTTGAGCTTGAGCATACGGCTTAATAGCTCCGATACCTCAACCGATGTGGTACCTACAAGTACAGGGCGTCCAGCGTCGGTGAGTTTAACAATATCGTCGATAACCGCATTGTATTTCTCGCGTTTGGTTTTGTAAACCAAATCTTCCATATCCTTACGCACTACAGGTCGGTTGGTTGGAATAACCACCACGTCGAGTTTGTAGATTGACCATAACTCACCAGCTTCGGTTTCGGCAGTACCGGTCATCCCGGCCAGCTTGTGGTACATCCTGAAGTAGTTTTGCAGCGTGATGGTGGCAAATGTTTGGGTGGCGGCTTCAACCTTAACACGCTCTTTGGCCTCAATGGCTTGGTGCAAGCCATCGGAGTAGCGGCGTCCCTCAAGGATACGGCCGGTTTGCTCGTCAACAATTTTAACCTTGTTATCCATCACCACGTACTCCACGTCTTTTTCGAACATGGCGTAAGCCTTAAGCAGCTGATGAACTGTGTGTACGCGTTCCGATTTTATGGCGTAGTCGCGTAGCAATTCGTCTTTTTGGGCAATTTTTTCGGAGTGGTCGGTAACGGTTTTCTCAATCTCTGCAATTTCGCTACCAATATCTGGGAGAACAAAGAATTTTGCATCTTCTGACGATGTGGTGATCAGATCCAGACCCTTATCGGTGAGTTCCACTGAGTTCAACTTCTCATCAATAACGAAGAATAAATCATCGGTGATAAGATGCATATTCTTGTTGTTGTCCTGCATGTAGAAGTTCTCTGTTTTAAGCAGCAGCGCTTTGGTTCCCTGTTCGCTTAAATACTTGATAAGGGGTTTGTATTTAGGCATCCCTTTGAATGCTCTAAGAAGCAATTTTGCGCCTTCTTCGTTTTTGCCCTCCGAGATAAGTTTGCGGGAGTCGGCCAGGAGTTGTGTAACCAGTGCTTTTTGAGCGTTTACCAGTTTTTCAACCTTGGGCTTGTACTCCTCAAACATCTGGTCGTCGCCTTTGGGAACTGGCCCTGAGATGATCAGGGGAGTACGGGCATCATCGATTAACACGGAGTCAACCTCGTCGACAATGGCGAAATGGTGTTTGCGTTGAACCAGATCCTCCGGAGCAACGGCCATGTTATCGCGCAGGTAGTCGAAACCAAACTCGTTGTTTGTCCCAAAGGTGATGTCGGCATTGTAGGCCTTGCGGCGAGCCTCGGAGTTGGGCTGATGCCTATCGATACAATCGACCGATAAGCCGTGGAATTCGTAAAGGGGACCCATCCACTCGGAGTCGCGGCGTGCCAAGTAGTCGTTAACCGTAACCACATGGACACCTTTGCCTGCCAGCGCATTAAGGAATACCGGGAGTGTGGCCACAAGGGTTTTACCCTCGCCAGTACTCATCTCGGAGATTTTACCCTGGTGCAGTACGGCCCCACCAATGAGCTGAACGTCGTAGTGAACCATGTCCCATACAATCTCGTTGCCGCCAGCGGTCCAGTGATTCTTGTATATGGCCTTATCGCCCTCAATTGTTACAAAATCCTTATGTGCTGCGAGGTTCCGGTCGAATTCGGATGCGGATACCACAACCTGTTCGTTTTCCTTGAACCGGCGGGCTGTTTCCTTCACAATGGAGAAGGCATCCGGGAGTATTTGGTTGAGGATTTCCTCAATTTTCTCGTCAATTAGCTTGGTGGTTCTTTCAATCTCCTTGTATATCTCATCTTTTTCGTCGTACCCAATGGTATCGGACTCCATCTGTAGTTTTAGGCTTTCTACCTTGGCCTCATCACTGGCAATGTATTCCTGTATTTTAGCACGCAGATTGATCGATTCGTGGCGCAACTCGTCGTTGGAAAGGCTTATATATTTAGGGTAAACCTCTTTTATCTTATCAAGAATTGGCATCAATTCCCGTAAATCGCGGTCGGACTTAGTGCCAAACAGTTTGGCGAAAATGCTGTTAATTCCCATTTTACAGTAAATTATTTTTGTTTAAAGCCAACAAATTTAACCGTTTTTTTTCGAATTGTCTGCGTTGATGCAAATATTAAGCTAAAAAGAATTAACAGGGAGGGGGGAGGCTTGAAGTTTAATGTAAAATGTAGAATGTAAAATGTAATATGATAAATGTAGAATGATGAACTTGGAATTATTTGTCCCAACGAGGCGTTTGCAATAGCCTCGAGTTGAAACTCGGGGTAAGATGCGATATAAGTAATGGCCGAAGATTAGAATTATTAGAATATTTGCCTCGCAAAGGATTAATAATGGTATGAAAAGATATTAATAATAGATATAAATTTATTGTTTTACAATAAATTTATATTATGTTTGCATAAATGCTTTATTAAATGTTGAACACTAAAAATATATTACTATGAGAAGACTAACTAAAGATTCATTGGCCCTTATTCTTAGTGCTATTGTAGATGTATTATTCAAATTTCAAATCTTTTTAGTTGCGATCCTGATACCAATGGTGTTTATTCAAACCGATATTCTGGTTGTTCGTATAGGGCAGTTAGCTGAATTTACTCTAATCCTATTAATATTATGGAATATTCGTAAGATATTTAGAGCATTCAGGAGGGATACCTTTTATGATATTAGTATAATCAAAACTTTAAGGCGTCTTTCAGTTATACTCGTTGCGTATGCGTTTGTAAATTATGGCTTTATGATTATGTCGGATTTGAATTCGAGCGCAGCGTCTACTGATTATCGATTTGTTGATCTTATTTACTATTATGTGAAGCCAATTAAATTCTCACTTTTATTCTTAGCTTCAATTTCATATTTGCTTTCGTTCGTGGTGGAAGAGGGGTGCGAGTTAAAGGAGGAAAACAGTTTAATGGTATAATGTTATGGCGATAATAGTTAATCTGGATGTAATGCTGGCCAAGCGGAAGATGAGGTTAAACGAGCTGTCGGACAGAGTTGGCATTACGTTGTCCAACCTATCGATTCTAAAGCAGGGTAAGGCAAAGGCTGTACGGTTATCAACCCTCGACTCTATTTGCAAGGTATTGGAATGCCAACCGGGCGACATCCTTGAGTATAGGGATGTTGCGGAGTGAGGTAACTGTTCGTCTGCTCCTGTTGTGTGGAGGGCTATAACGATATGATTAGACCGATTACCGATCCTGCAAAAATGCTATTCCAAGGCGAACTGGTTATGGGGCAGGTTCCGCTGTGGCATCCTATGAAGTAGTAATAGGTAAAGCCCAGCGTGCCACCAATTACTACGCCGATAATCTGTGGTAAGTATTTTTTCGTTTTGATATACCTCAGTGTAGGCGCTAACTTATTGATAACGTTCATATTTGTAAATGGATTTGTTGTTGATGCTTTGGTTTATTTGTCAGTATTAACAACCTGAGCGATGTTTTTGTTGCAAAAAAGATGGCGAATAGATATTGCAAAATCGAATAAAGTATTTACTTTTGCACTCCCAACGCTTTAATGGAGAGATGCCAGAGCGGTCGAATGGGGCGGTCTCGAAAACCGTTGTTCGCTTACGCGGACCCAGGGTTCGAATCCCTGTCTCTCCGCAAAAGAAAAGAGGGTGTCTAATTTTTTAGACACCCTCTTTTTTGGGTTCTCTGTCGTTGATTTTTTGTCGATATTCAATTATTCGGAACTAGAAAATCAGGCATTAGACCTTACTGCAATCTTGGTATAAAGTACCCTATTTCATTTGCATTTTATGGAGCTTTGCATAGTAGCCATCAAGGGCGATTAGCTCTTCGTGCTTACCGCGTTCCACAATCTCCCCTTCGTGTAATACGCAGATTAGGTCGGCATTGTGTACTGTCGAGAGGCGGTGTGCAATTACCAGCGAGGTGCGGTGCTTCATTAGGTTCTCGATGGCATCCTGCACCAGGCGTTCCGACTCGGTGTCCAGAGCGCTGGTTGCCTCGTCGAGAATCATTATTGGCGGATTTTTAAGGATGGCTCGCGCAATGCTCACGCGCTGGCGTTGACCGCCGGACAGCTTACTTCCCCTATCCCCAATATTGGTGTAGTATCCATTGGGGTTGGCCGATATAAAATCGTGGGCGTTGGCAATCTTTGCGGCCGCTGCTACGCCTTCCTCGGTGGCATTATTTACCCCAAAGGCAATGTTGTTGTAGAAGTTATCGTTGAATAGGATGGGTTCCTGGTTTACATTTCCCATTAGGTTCCGGAGGCTGGACAGGTCGCAGTCCTTAACATTAATTCCATCGATAAGGATATCGCCTTCGGTTACATCCCAGAACCGGGGGAGCAGATCGACGAATGTGCTTTTCCCCGAACCCGATTGCCCTACTAGGGCAACGGTCATCCCTTTTTCAATAACTAGGTTGATATTTTTAAGTACCGGTTCATCCTCGTACTTGAAGCTTACGTTGCGGTACTCTATTTTTGAGTTGAAGTCGTTTATTTTTACGGCTCCTTGCTTAATCTTAATGGGGTTTTCGGCGCTAAGAATGGAGTCAATTCTATCGGCCGAGGCCATCCCTTTCACAATGTTGAAGTATGCGCTGGAGAACGATTTAGCCGGGTTGATAATCATGTAGAAAATACCGATATAGGCAATTAGTGCTTCGGGGGTGATGTTGCCTTTGCCTTGGAAAATCAGGCTTCCGCCGTACCAAAGTACAATTACAATTACAATGGTACCCATAAACTCGCTCAGCGGAGTGGCAAGATCCCTGCGGCGCCACATCTTCTTGATGAGTAGCGAGTAGAAGCTGTTGACACTCTCAAACCGTTTAATCGATTTCTGCTCGGCGTTAAATGCCTTTATAATCCGGAGTCCTCCGAGTGTTTCCTCTATAAGGGTGAGTATTGCGCCCATTTTACGCTGTCCCTTCAGTGAGGTTTTGCGGAGCGATTTGCCTATTCGGCCAATAATTAACCCAGCAATGGGGAGTATTAGCAGAACGAACAGGGTTAAATGGGGGCTAATTACGAGTAATCCGAATAGGTGAACCATAATGATGATGGGCTCCTTAAAGTACATCTCGAGTGAGCGGATTACCGATACTTCAATCTCGTTCACATCGTTGGTCATTTTGCTGATGATGTCTCCCTTTTTTTCCTCGTTGTAGTAACCTAGCGGCAAATCAACCACTTTGCGGTATAGGTCGTTCCTGATATCCTGAACAACGCCCGACCGGATGGGGGCCAGGTAGTAGAGCGCCAAGTACGAGAATAAGTTTTTAAGTAGCGAAGCGGCAACCACAATGCCGATTACAAATAGGAGGGCGGTTGCCTTATCGTAGTTTTTAATCAGATCGCTTAGAATGAAATTTAGGTATTGGGTCAGCGATTCGGTGGTGAGTTCCAGTTCCGGTTTTACTTCTACCAGCGGTACATTCCCAAATAGCAACTGCAGGAATGGGATTAGCATTGCCAATGAGAATAGTGAGAAAATTGCGCCCAATACGTTACTCACTACGTTTATGACAACGTGCCATTTATAGGGGCGTAAGTAACGGAAAATTTTATAGAAATTCTTCATGTTGTTTGCTCGGATTTGATGTTATAGCCTGCCAAAAGTAAACAAATAATTTGGGTTACTGGTGTGCACAATGGCGTATGGGGTTATTTTATTCCCAAATAGTTCATCGGGGTTATACTTTTCAGCTCGGCCTTTACTGGTTCCGAAACATTTAAGCCATCTACAAATTGGACAAAGTCCGTTTGGGTGATGGTTTTATTGGTTCGGGTTAGGGCTTTTAGCGCTTCGTAGGGATTGGGATAACCCTCGCGGCGCAGTATGGTTTGAATTGCTTCGGCAATAACCATCCAGTTGTTCTCCAGATCGGCATTGATGGCGTTGTTGTTTATAATCAACTTGTCGAATCCTTTGGCGAGCGATTTAAAGGCAATAATGGTATGGGCCAGGGGTACACCAATATTGCGCATTACGGTGGAGTCGGTTAAGTCGCGTTGTAGGCGCGAGATTGGTAATTTTGCCGACAGATGTTCCAGTATTGCATTGGCCAGGCCAAGGTTGCCCTCTGCATTCTCAAAATCGATGGGGTTAACTTTATGCGGCATGGCCGACGATCCTACTTCACCCTCTTTGATTCTCTGTTTAAAGTATTCCATGGAGATGTAGGCCCAGATATCGCGCGATAGGTCGATGAGTATGGTGTTAATCCGCTTTACAGCATCAAATAGCGCGGCCATATTGTCGTAGTGCTCAATTTGAGTGGTGGTTTGCGACCGGTTCAGTTTAAGCGAAGCGTTCACGAAGCTATTGGCAAATTCAACCCAATTCACAGTGGGGTAGGTAACATAGTGGGCGTTTAGGTTTCCGGTGGCACCGCCAAATTTTGCTGAGTAGGGGATGGTTTTCAGTTGCTGTAGCTGCACCTCAAGCCGCTCGGCAAAAACCCTTATCTCCTTGCCAAGCCTGGTGGGCGATGCGGGTTGTCCGTGGGTATGTGCCAGCATGGGTATTTCGGCCCACTCGTTCGATAGCGTATTGAGTTTTTGGATTAGCGCATTGAGCTGTGGTGTGTAAACAGCCTGGATTGCATCGCGGAGCATGGCTGGGAATGCCGTATTGTTAATATCCTGCGATGTTAACCCGAAGTGTATGAACTCCTTGTGTGCCGAAAGGTTTAGCGCATCAAATTTCTCTTTCAGGAAATATTCAACTGCCTTAACATCGTGGTTGGTAACGGATTCAATGTCCTTTATCCGTTGGGCATCGGCCTCGCTAAAGGTTTCCACTATTTGCCGTAATTTCCCGAAATTATTGGTATCAAATCCCGAAAGCTGTGGAACGGGGAGGTTGCATAGGGCTATAAAATACTCAACTTCAACCCAAACCCTGTATTTGATTAGCGCATACTCCGAGAAGTATTGCTGAAGTTCGTCAACTTTTCCTCTGTACCTACCGTCGATAGGTGATATTGCGTTTAGCATCGATAGTGTCATCTCGTAAAAATTTTGCCAAAGTTACTAAACTGAGCGCATAAACCGAAATTTCCCGATTCGCAAAAGTGAAAAAAACGGGTTGTCGGACTTGTTCCTCGCTTTATGCCCGATGCCTTGGGGTATTATTTGAGCTTATCGGATATGCATTTTTTTTTGCGGTGCTATTTTGATTGCATTTACGATGAAATAGCTAACTTCGTAGCACGAATAATAGGTTGATTAAGCCGTATGGATGATGACCCCGAAAATAAAAGTATCGGCAATTTCGTATCTCAATACTGCCCCGTTTGTTTACGGGTTGCAGCATTCCCCCATTGCTAAGAGTATCGATATATCTTTCGATTATCCCTCGGAGTGTGCCCGAAAATTGCAGCAAGGCGAATCCGATATTGGGATTATTCCCGTGGCCGCATTGCTCGATTTACCCAAGTACGAAATAATTTCAGATTATTGTATTGGTGCCATTGGCGCTGTGCGTACGGTGGCGCTGCTCAGCAATTCGCCGTTGGATCAAATCGAAAGGGTTTACCTCGATTACCAGTCGCGCACCTCGGTAAACCTGGTTAAGGTTTTGAGTCAGCACTATTGGAATTTTCATCCGGAATGGGTGCCGTTTACACCCCTCCACGATGCCAACGGTCTTGCCCCGCACGAGGGCATTGTTATCATTGGCGATCGGGTTTTTGAGTCGGAAAAGCATTACCGGTATTGTATCGATTTGGCCGACGAGTGGATGAAGTTTACCGGGCTGCCATTCGTGTTTGCTGTGTGGGCCTCGGTTATTCCCCTGCAGCAGGCCTTTATTCAATCGTTCAACGAGGCGTTGGGAATGGGGGTGGAGCATACCCCGCAGGCTGTTGATGGATTTGCTTCTCTTAAGATTTCGCGCAACGAGGCCATTGAGTATTTCCGTAAGAATATCTCATTTAACCTCGATGCCCAAAAGCAGGAGGCCATTGCGATGTTCCTGAAATTGATCGATCATAAATCGTAGGGTTATACTATTTAATATCTATTTCTGCCAATGATTGCAATATTCTACAAGGCATTTAATAAAATTGTTCACGAGATAGATGTTGAACGTTTGCCCGAAATTGACTACGAGGATTTATTGTGGGTCGATTTGGCCAACCCTTCGGACGATGAGCGCGAAGCCGTTGAGATTTTTTTCACCATTAACCTTCAAACCCGTCAGCAGGTGGAGGAGATTGAGAGCTCCTCGCGTTACTTCGAAACCGATAACTTAATTATTGCCAACTCCAACTTCCTGTTCAACACGGATAATGTTTACATGTCGGAGCCAGTTTCCTTTACCCTGAAGGATGGAATTCTAATATCGTCGCGGATGGCCGATCTTAAGGCTTTCTCGGATACCATTCGCAAGGTGTTTTCCAACCACAAGGCCTACCCCACAGGGTATCACACCCTTATTGCGCTGCTCGAAACCCGTATCGATTTGGATGCCGATATGGTGGAGATGCTTGCCAAGGAAATCGCAACTCTAACCAAGAAACTCCGAATTGCCGAGGAGCTCGACGAGGAGTTAATCCTCGAAATAAATAAGTTGCAGGAGAATACCATGCTAATCCGCGAAAATTTTATGGATAAGCAGCGTGTGGTTAGCGGAATTCTTAAGAGTGAGCGGTTTCCCAACGATACGTACCCCAAGCTGAATATCATGACCCGCGACATTGGATCGCTGATTAACCATACCGATTTTAGCTTTGAGCGTTTGGAGTACCTGCAGAATACTTTTCTGGGTCTTATCAATATTGAGCAGAACAAGATTATCAAAATATTTACCGTGGTGTCGGTGGTGTTTATGCCACCAACTCTTATCGCTTCGGTTTACGGCATGAACTTCTCGCTATTCCCCGAGTTGAACTGGAAGTTTGGCTACCCGTTTGCGTTGGTTCTGATGCTGCTGTCGTCGTTAACCACGCTTTTTATTTTTAAAAGGCGCAAATGGTTGTAGTTTTGAGTGGTGGGAACTTAAACCCTGACGTTTAGTTGGATTAAAAAAATTAACAGATGAATAGATTGATTTTTAAAAGGATTGGGCTAATTGCAATTGTTGGATTGTTTGTAGTTTGTGGTTTTACTTCCCATGCGCAAACCGATTCGAGTGCTACGCTGGTGTATAAAATCAACATTAAGGAGAGCATTATGCCTGCCGCCTGGCGGCAGGTTAAGGTGGGGTTCGATGAGGCTACTCGTCAGAATGCCGACATCATCCTGATACATATCAATACTTATGGCGGTATGGTGGATATGGCAGATTCTATCCGTACAAAAATTTTGAATAGCCGAATTCCGGTGTGGGCATTTGTCGATAATCAGGCCGCATCGGCGGGTGCGTTAATCTCTATTGCCTGTGATAGTATCTATATGCGTAAGGGCGGTAGCATTGGTGCGGCTACGGTTGTGGATCAGGGAGGGAATGTGGTTCCCGATAAGTTCCAATCGTTTATGCGGAGCACCATGCGTGCTACTGCCGAGGCACAGGGGTACGATACGCTTATTGCCGGAAACGATACTGTGCTGAAGTGGCGTCGCGATCCCCGAATTGCGGAGGCCATGGTGGATCCATCGATATACATCGAGGGAATTATCGATACGGGCAAGGTGTTAACATTTACTGCCGAGGAGGCCATTAAGCATGGATACTGCGAGGGTAAGGCCGAAACAGTTGCCGATTTGCTCGAAAATGCTGGGGTAACGGAGTACACGTTGGCGGAGTTTAAGCCCTCGCTGCTCGATATAATTATCGGCTTTTTAACAAGCCCCATTGTTTCCGGCATTCTCATCATGGCCATTGTTGGTGGAATTTACTTTGAACTGCAGTCGCCGGGAATCGGGTTCCCGCTGGCTTTGGCTGTGCTTGCCGCGGTGCTTTACTTTGCTCCGCTCTACCTGGAGGGCTTGGCTCAGCACTGGGAGCTGTTGCTTTTTGTGGTGGGCGTTGTGCTTGTTTTGGTTGAGGTTTTTGCCATTCCCGGGTTCGGGGTTACGGGCATAAGCGGTATTATCCTTATTGTTGCTGGGCTCACCTTGGCAATGGTCGATAACAATATTTTTAAGGGTAATGGCTCGTTCCCGTGGATTCTTGTTATTAAGCCTTTTAGCGTGGTGGTGGCCTCCGTATTCATTGGGCTGGTGGCCGGTATCGCGCTAAGCAAGCGATTGTTAACTTCAACAATGTTTCCCAACCTTGCGTTGAACTCCGAATTATCGGGCGAAAGCGGGTTTGTGGGGATCGATTTACACATCAAAAATATGGTTGGCATGGAGGGCGTGGCCATAACTGTTCTACGGCCTTCGGGTAAGGTTCAGATTAACGACCAATGGTTCGATGCGGTGTCGGAGTTTGGGTTTATCGATAAGGGCGAATTTGTAAAGGTTGTTAAGGATGAAGCCGGTCAGCTATACGTGGTTCGGAATAATTAATGCGATTGGCCTATGGATGGAATTACTATTCGTGATTTTGAGATCCCCGATTTCGATGGGTTGGCCGATGTGTGGCATTTAACTAACCTTGGGAATCCTCAGCGTGGCGATAATCTCGATATTATATTGCAGAGCGTCGCCATGGGAGGCAAAATGCTGGTTGCCGTGGACGGTTCGGGGATGGTAATTGGTACAAGCTGGATGACCTTCGATGGGCGTAGGATCCACTTGCATCACTTCGGAGTTCATCCCGAATACCAGCGCAAGGGGATTGGGCGATTGTTGCTTACGGAATCGTTACATTTTGTGAAGCAGAAGGGCTACCAGGTGAAGCTCGAGGTGCATAAAACCAATGTTGCAGCCATCAACCTTTACACTCAGTTCGGATTCAACTTTCTGGGCGATTACGATGTGTATATTATCCGCGATTTAGGGGCGATTCATTGTTAGTTCGGGATTTTTACTGTCAAGGTTTTGTATAAATAGAAGAGGCGACCTTTACGATCGCCTCTCTTCATTTTGTTTCCTTCCATTAATCGTTAAATTCCCCGATTTCGAAGGCCAATTTCATGATTTTTGTGATATGCCCATCGGTGTCCTTAACGGGGATATAGGTTTCCAGCAGTTCGATGGTACGTCCAGACCAACTTAGTTTCGATTTTGTCTTTTTGGTCATCCCGGCTTTTAGGTTATCCCAGAAAATACCGTATTCCTTCTTTTGTTGTTCCGTAAGAACAAGGTTGTTGGAGTGATGCGATCCAATAATTTGATCGCGTGGCACACCTACGAGTTGAAGAAAAGCGTCGTTTACGTTGATAATGTTACCGCCAAGGTCGTACTCAATAACGTATGCCGATGAGCTGATGGAATTAATAAACCCTTCAATTTCTCCCGATTTACGGGCAACTTCTTCCTGTGTGGCTTGCAGTTCCTCCATGTTCTGGCGCATTTCCTCTTCCTGGGCTTTCATCTCCTCGGCTTGCATTTGCGATTGCTCTAGCAGCATCTTGGTGCGGGCATTGATTTTAACCGACAGGATGGTGGAGGCAATACTCTCGGCAATTTTCTCAATAAACTCAATCTCATACTTCTCAAGCACCTTGAACGATGCCATTTCGATTACGCCAAGCACTTCTTCCTCGTGCTTAAGCGGTACAAGTATTACGCAGCGGGGGTTCGATTCGCCCAGTCCCGACGATATCATCACGTAATCGTCCGGAACCTCGGTCATAAAAATGGTTTCACGCTCCATGGCGCATGCGCCAACCAGTCCTTCGCCTTTTTCTACTTGCTTAGTGATGTATTTTTTCCTATCCCAGGCAAAGGCCGACACCAGTTCAAAATACTGATTGTATTTATCCTCCTCGTTCCAAAGGAACACCCCGCCCTGGTTGGCTCCGGTGTATTTAACCAAGTTAACAATTACATTGTCGCAGAGTTTTTGTAGGTCGGTATTGCTTTGCCGGAGTATTTCGCCAAATTTTGCGAAGCCCTCGTTGGCCCACGATCGTTTTTGATCCTCAACCTTCCGGTTCTCCTCCTCAGTTGCGGCATTGCGTAAACTCTCGCGCATGTACTGGAGCGATTTCCCCAGGGCATCCTTTTCGCTGAGCAGGTCGAGCGACGAGTCGTAGTTGCCTTTCCCAATCTCGTTGGCAAAATCGGTTTTTTGGTTTAACCCTTCAATGGATGTGTTAAGCGCAATGGCCATCTCCTCAATTTCGTCGCCGGTATTGAGGTTCACAATTAGCTCGTTGGATATTTCGCCCTTTGCAATCCGTTTCAGGATTTCGGTGATTTTTGTGATGGGCTTTGTAAGGTTATCGGAGATGAATAGGAGCATAAATACCATGATGAATAGCCCAATAATGCTCACAATTAGCGATATGTATAGGGTTTTCTTTGCGCTAGCGGTAATTACGTCGAGCGGTGCCGATAATACTAGAGCCCAAGGTGTGTTGATTTTACCTGCAATTATGGGCGAGTAGCATATCAGGTGTTTCTTCCCAAATTCGTCGGTTTTGATGAAATTGAACTCTTCGCCTTTCTGAACCCTTTCGAGTAGGTTTTGGCTGGTCATCTCATCGGGAAATACCTCAGAAATATTTTTGTATATCATCTCCTTGTCGGGGTGCCCTGCAATAATTCCAGTGTTCGAAACCAGGTAGGCGTAACTGCCGGTAACCGGCTTAATGGCCGAAACTATTTCCTGAAGGCTCTCAAGTCCTTGATCGGTAGCAATTATTCCCCCGAATGTGCCATTAACATAAATAGGAGAACTGTACGTGATCATTAGTTTTGTATCCGCTTTCCCGGTGGTAACCTGATCGACGTATGGCTCCCAGATAGCCTCGATACCTTTCTTTTTGTAAGCTCCGTAAATTGGAGGGTCGCCGGTTAAACTGCGTTGGTCGTATAGCCATTTTAGCTGCGTTCCCTCGCGCCAGGTGGTTATCACAAATCTACCGTAATCCTTGTCGTAGCCAGGTATATAGGCTTTATACTCCCAGCTGTCCCAAAGCGAGTAAACCTGTGGATTTTCCTTCAGTACCGGCATATACATATCGAGGAATAATTTTTCCCATTGCTTCTGGGGCAAATCTTTAAATACTGTAAATGCTTGGGATAGCGTACGCACTAGGGTTAATTCCCGCTCGAATATGCTGGAAATTTCCTTGGCCGTTACCCTGGCGGTAAGCTGTGTTTTGGTGATTGCATCCTCATTTACCGTTTTGCGTGAGTTGTAAAGGATGTATCCTATCGATATGATATACAAGAACGCTGTAAACGTTAGGATGTAAAGAAGAATTTTTTGACGGATTTTTAACTTGCGGCTCATATTCGTAAATTTGTGGTTAAACATAACGCTTTTTCATATCATTAGCAACGTTTTTAGCTAAATTGTGGTTGTTTAAACCTTTTTCTGGCGGGATGTCAAAGCATTATACCAATATCGATATTTGTGATGATTATTCCCTTTGGGTGTGTATTTATCATTGCAATTCTTCAATCTGGTTGTTTTTATATTTTTGGTAGGATTAACTATCGGGTTTACATACTTTTTAATTCAAATATAATACCCAAATCCATGAAAAATTCTCTTACATTAGCGATTCTAACCATCAGTATTATGGCATACGGACAGGATCGAATGACCGGGCTTATGTTTGCAACTCGCTCCGAGGTTATTGCTCAGTACGGCATGGCTTGCACAAGTCAGCCATTGGCTACTCAAGTAGCAATCGATATTTTGAAAAAAGGTGGCTCTGCCGTTGATGCGGCTATTGCTGCAAATGCTATGCTTGGACTGGTTGAACCAACAGGCAATGGCATTGGTGGCGACTTATTTGCAATTGTGTGGGATGCAAAAACTCAGAAACTATATGGATTAAACGCAAGCGGACGCTCTCCTAAATCGCTTACGTTAAAATATTTCAAGGATAAGGGTATAAAGCATATTCCTGCACTTGGCCCTCTGCCAGTTTCTGTTCCCGGTTGCGTTGATGGTTGGTTTGAACTTCACGGCAAATTTGGCAAACTCAAAATGCAGGAGGTCTTACAACCATCAATTAACTATGCTAAGGAGGGTTTTCCTGTTTCGGAGTTGATAGCATTTTACTGGAAGCGTAATGCCGAAAGACTAAAGGAATATGAAGGTTTTGCTGAGATTTATATGCCAAACGGAAAGGCTCCTGCTAAAGGCGAAGTTTTCAAAAATCCTTATTTAGCAAAAACACTTGAGTTGATTGCCAAAAATGGTCGCGATGAGTTTTACAAGGGTAGCATTGCAAAGGCAATTGATGCCTATATGAAGCGCAATGGTGGATTCCTATCGTACGATGATTTGGCAGCACATAAATCGGAATGGATTGAGCCTGTTTCCTCATCGTACAGAGGTTATGATGTTTGGGAATTACCTCCCAATGGTCAAGGAATTGCCACACTGCAAATTCTTAATATCCTTGAACAGTACGATATTAAATCGATGGGGTTTGGTAGTGCGGAGTATATGCACCTTTTTATTGAAGCAAAGAAGTTGGCATTTGAGGATAGAGCGCGTTACTATGCCGACCCCGATTTTGCTAAAGTCCCCTATAAACAGTTAATCTCCAAGGAATACGCAAAAGAGCGAGCCAATTTGATTAACCTTAATAGGTCGGCACGCAGTTACGATGCTGGAGTTTTACAAACCGGAAATACAATTTACCTTACCGTGGCTGACTCTGAGGGCAATATGGTTTCGCTTATCCAGAGCAATTACCGTGGAATGGGTTCCGGGATGACGCCAACTGGATTGGGTTTTATACTACAGGACAGGGGCGAGATGTTTTCGTTGACCGAGGGCCATCCCAACGTTTATGAGCCGGGGAAACGTCCATTTCACACTATCATTCCCGGATTTATTACCAAGGATGGAAAACCCTACATTAGTTTTGGTGTAATGGGTGGCGGAATGCAACCTCAGGGACATGCTCAGGTTGTTGTGAACCTGATTGATTTTGGAATGAATCTTCAGGAAGCAGGCGATGCCCCTAGAATTCAGCACGAGGGTAGCTCCGAGCCAACCGATGAGCGTATGACCAATGGTGGAACCGTTTACCTTGAATCGGGCTTCGATTATCAGCAGATAAGAAAGCTATTGGAGAAGGGACATAAGGTATCCTATAGTTTGGATGGGTATGGTGGCTATCAGGCAATTATGTTCGATGCAACGAATGGTGTGTATGTTGGGGCTTCGGAATCGCGAAAGGATGGGCAGGCGGCAGGTTATTAGTATTGATGTTATGTGAAATTTTGATGTTGTACTTTTTAGCAATTAAAATATGGAAAAAGTAGCCGCCGTTTTTGGAAGTACAGGTTTAGTTGGAAATCAACTCATTCACTTGCTTTCCGACAATAAAAACTATATAAAGGTTCTTGCCTATATGCGCAAACCGGTAAGCAATTTGCCAGTAAAAATTATCAGTACTGAGTTAACTGATAGTTTTGCAATACCAGCCGATGTTGATGATGTGTATGTATGCATTGGCACCACAATGAGGAAGGCTGGAAGCAAGGAGGCTTTCCAAAAGGTCGACTTTGAGTTGGTGCGATCAGTTGCTCAACGTGCAAAGGATGCTGGTGTAAAACGATTATTGGTGGTAAGTTCCATTGGCGCTAATGTCGATTCGTCGAACTTTTACCTGCGTACAAAAGGCCAAATGGAGGAGGCTGTGAAACAGCTTGGATTTACACTTTGTGGAATTGTGCGTCCATCGCTACTTTTGGGCAAAAGGGACGAATTTCGATTTGGCGAAAAGTTAGGAGTATTCTTTTATAAGCTATTTGGTTTTATATTTGTTGGCCCATTACGCAAGTATAGGGGTATTTATGCTGTTGATGTTGCAAAGAGCATGGTGATGCTTGCACTATCATCAACAGGAGCAATAACAGTGGAGTCCAACGTTTTAAAACAAATGTCCGATGTTTACAAATCCTAATTTGAACGAGTACTTTTACTGGTTGGTGAACAACCGCCAGAGCGATAGGGGATATTTACCCGAACCGGTTAGCCGCGAGATAATAAGCAGAATTCTGGAGGCAGCCCGTGTGGCTCCTTCGGCTTGTAATGCGCAACCCTGGAAGTTTGTTGTGGTTGACGAGCCAGAGTTGAAGAATAAACTTGCCGATGCAGCGGCAAGTCGGGTTTTGGGTATAAACCATTTCACCAAGCAGGCGCCTGTTCACATAGCAATTGTAATGGAGGGAGCCAACTTCAACTCAAAGTTTGGCAGTTTTGTGAAGGGTAAAACCTTACCGCTTATTGATATTGGAATTGTGGCAGAGCACATTTGCCTTGCAGCAAAGGCCGAAGGGTTAGGAAGCTGTATGCTGGGCTGGTTCGACGAGTCGGCTGTGAAGAAGTTGCTCGATATTCCTAAATCGAAGCGTGTTCCATTGATTATCACTTTAGGCTATCCGCAAAGCGACGAGATTCGAGAGAAAAAGCGTAAACTTACACACGAAGTTGTGAACTTCAATAAGTACCAATAGCATTGATAAAAAATCCCTGCCCCAGTAGAGCAGGGATTTTTTGTAATGCAACGGAGCGTTAAATATCTCTATCCACGTCCTTGTCGCCCCGTCCCGATAGGTTTACGATGGCCAGCATGTTCTTATTTTTCAGTGTCTTTGCGGCCAGTGCAATTGCATGGCTCGATTCAATGGCGGGGATGATGCCTTCCAGCTCCGATAGGATTTTGTACGCATCAATGGCCTCCGGATCGGTAATGGGGAGGTAGTTTGCCCGCTTTGTATCCTTCAGGTAGGCATGCTGTGGGCTTATTCCGGGGTAATCCAATCCTGCTGCCACGGAGTGCGATTCCGTTGGATTTCCGTTCGCATCAACCAGGCAGTATGAGTATGTGCCTTGGAAGATTGTGGGTTTCCCGAACGAGAGTGTGGCGGCAGTATTACTGGGAATCGCCAGGCCTCCTCCTTCGGCTCCGTAGATGCCTACCTCCATGTCGTTTAGGAACCCTGAGAACAGGCCTATTGCGTTTGAGCCGCCGCCAATACAGGCAAAAATTGCCTGGGGTAGGCGTCCCTCTTGGGCTATAATCTGGGCTCGGGCTTCCTGTCCGATAACGCTTTGGAAATAGCCCACCATTTTGGGGTAGGGGTGTGGTCCCACTTGCGATCCCAGTAAGTAGTACGAGGTTGGATGCTCAATGTAGTAGCCCAGTGCTGCATCTACCGCATCTTTCAGCGTTGCGGTTCCCATTTCGGTGGTAATAACTTCGGCTCCCAGTAGTTTCATTCTTCGAACGTTAAGTGTTTGCCGTTCAACATCTTTTGCCCCCATGAACACCTTGCATGGAATACCCATTAATGCGGCTGCGGTGGCGGTAGCCACTCCGTGCTGTCCAGCTCCAGTTTCGGCTATTATTTCCTTTGCACCTAAGCGTTTGGCTACCAGAACCTGTCCAATGGTGTTGTTGATTTTGTGCGACCCGGTATGGTTTAGATCCTCGCGTTTTAGGTAGATAGTTGAACCAACATACGCCGATAGCCTTTGGGCCAAGTACAGGGGCGAGGGGCGGCCAACGAACTGTTTTAGGTAGTGGATGTACTCGTTATTAAAACTCTTGTCCTTTGCCAGTTGGTCAAACTCGTGCGATACCCTTTCGAGTGGTTTTGCCAGAATTTCGGGGATGTATGCCCCGCCGTATTCACCGTAGCGGCCATTGTAGTTTAACATCGATACTATTGGCGATACGTTTATACCGGTTGATATAGTTTGTGTTTCCATTTTTTTGTGATTTTTTACGTGATTTAAATACCATTGGACTTAATGCCAGTCGCAAATGGTTGAATAATGAATTGACAAAATTGAATTTTAGGAAGTGCGCCACCTTGGGCACAAAAAACCAGACTATGTGCGGGGGAGCCCCCGCCACCAACACCAAAAGATGATTGATATGTATAGTTTAGTTTGCAATTTTCAGTAAAAAGATATTAAAAAAACAAAAGCCGCAGGGGGTTTCTGCGGCTTAATACTATATAGTAATAACTTAGCCTAAATTCCCCTTGTTTTGGATTTTATGCCAAGCCACCAAATATTTTGTGTTGATCTACTCATTGTTCGTTTTTCAGGTTACAAGTATAGGTGTTTTTATTGAAAGTATAACAGTAAATGTGTTTTTTTTATAAAATTCTTTTACTTTTACTATGTATAATTATAATGGATGCTATGCGACTTAATTTAATTTTACTTATCGCCACGCTGATGCTTCAGTCTGGCTTCGTTTTAAAGGGACAGGATTCCTTGTATCTACAGAATGCCGAGTTGGCGTTGATGGAGGGGAATTATGAAAGGGCAATTGCCGTGCTAAACGAGCAATTTGTTGCTAATTCGCCTCGGTACAATAAGCTAAAAGGGGTTGCGTACGAAGGGGTTGGCCGGTACGATAGCGCATTGGTTGCCTATGGGCGGCTGGTGGCATTGGATTCTACCTATATCCCCGCACTTAAGGGGTATGCCCGCAATCTTCTTCAATGCGGCAAAACTCGTGAATCGCGTAAGTATTACGAGCGAATACTCCGGTTGGATTCGTTATGCGCAAATACGCGGTTGCAGTACGCTGGATTGTTGAAGCGCGAGGGGTTTTACGTTAATGCCTTTGCTAACTACTACCAGTTAACCCGTACCGATTCAACCAATTCGTACTATTGGGAGTTGCGCGCCGATTGTGCCCTTCTGGTGAACAATCCGCTCGATGCGATTAACTCTTACAATAATGCGATACGGTATAATAACCAGAACCTGGACATTGTAACGAAGTTTGTTAAACTGCTGGTGGCGCTTGAGGTGCCAACTCCGGATATTATTGCCGAGATAGATACTGCGCTTAAAGTGGATTCCCTCTATTTGCCACTGCTTAAACTCAAAGGGAAACTATATGTGGATCAAAAGAAGTATAAGAGGTCGTACGAAATTTTTCAGCGGGTATGTGAACTTGGCGATTCTTCCACTTTTACTTTGAAATACCTAGCTATTAGTAAGTTTGGAAAAGGGCTGTATTACCAATCCATTCCCGATTTTGAGATGGCTTATGCTCGCGATAGCTCCGATAGCTTTATGAATTTTGTTTACTCATCATCACTGCTCAAGATTGGCGATAGGTCCAAGGCATTGGGTATTGTAGATTATACTGAGCGGTTATTGACCCCCGATAGCTCTTTGCTGGTTGTGCTATTCGATTTAAAAGGCGATTTGTACTTTGAGAATAAGAACTATCAAAAAGCTATTGCTACTTACCGTAAGGCTCAATCGTACTCTAATGGTAATGTTGAGTTTCTGTTTAAGGTTGGGCTTTCGTACTACTCCTCGAAGGAGTATGCCACTGCGCTGAGGTGCTTTGAGGATTATATTGATGATGCTAATGTAAAGCCCGGTTCCGAAGATCGCAAGCATTTGTGGTTAGCCAAGCAGTATATCGATAAAATAAAGGAGGAAGCATTTTTCAGGGATACCATTAAAGGTTAAAAGCTATTCCATACGGTATTCTAAAATCCGATCCGGTTCGATGCGCTGTGGGCTTACTTTTACTTGTAGCGGGATTATCTCTACTCCATTATCGATGGCTGTTTTGAGTTTTTGAGCGTAGGTCGGGTCGATGTCCCATGCTGGGGCGAATATGCTAACATCCACACGCTGTATTATGTAGAGCATAACAGCACGGTATCCCTCCGTCTTGGCCTGCATTAGTGTTTCGAGGTGTTTCTGGCCGCGCTCTGTGATTGCATCGGGGAAACGGGCGTATATGCCATCTTTGAGGGTTACATTTTTTACTTCAACAAAGCACTTCTCTGAATCATTCCCGGCAAATACATCGAATCGGCTATTGCCAAATTTGGTTTCGGGTTTTACATTGGTGTAGCCCGATAGTTGGGGGAGTAGGTTGTTCCGGAGTATTTCAACTGCCAGCTTATTGGGATTGGCCGTGTTAACTCCAACCCAATTGTTATCAATTAAAATCATCTCCCAGGTGTAGCGGGTTTTACGGTTGGGGTTCATGCTATCGGAGATGTACACCTCTGCATTCTCCTCCAGGCAGCTCTTCATGGAGCCCGAGTTGGTGCAATGGGCGGTAATTATGGTGCCATCGTCGAGCCTGATGTCGGCCAAAAATCGTTTGTACCGTTTTATTAGGTAACCGTGAACAAGTGGGGTGTTGAATATCATGGTTGGTGAAGTTAATTTATTCGAAGAACGATTTGTCGAAATTTACTAGGTAAACCTTTTCGGTGGCGCGGGTTATGGCGGTGTATAACCATCGAAGGTACTCGCGGGTTAGCATCTCGGGGCGGAAGAATCCCTGGTCGATAAACACCTTTGGCCATTGTCCCCCTTGCGCCTTATGGCAGGTTACTGCGTAGGCAAATTTTACCTGTATGGCATTAAAAAATGGATCTTCCTTTATTTTTGTTAGTCGGGCTTTCTGTGTTTTAACGTGGGCGTAGTCTAGAGCCACCTGCTGGTACAGCTCTTTCATTTGTTCGCCGCCAAGCGATGGGCCGTCCATCATCAGCGAGTCCAGTATTATCCTTACATCAACCAGTTGCTGTTTGTCGTCCAGCAGCCGGATGGTAACATCGGCAAAGCGGAATCCGTACATATCGTACCGTTTCCCTATTCGGGTTACTTCAACAACATCTCCATTGGCAATAAACCCAATCTCGGGCATATCTGCTACCCAAAAGTAGCTGTTGCGGGTAACCATAAGGTAGTCGCCTACCGATAGCTCTTCTTCGCTGTATAGCACTCGCGACCGGATCCCGTTGTTGTAGCGGTTGGCCTGTTTATTGGAGTAGCATATCACCACATTCCCCTGTTTCCCGTTCTTGTTGTACTCGTTGGCGAGATGTTCCAGCAGTTCACCGCCGTTAATGTTTTCAAAATCAGTAAAACTACTCGTAATAAACTTTGGGGATGCAATTCTGCCGGTGTCCAGTAAGTCGCGTATGAGCGTGGCATTGTGAAGTATGCCCGAATTGTGTTGCTGCCGAACCACTTCGGTGAGCAGTATCTCGGTAACCTCGAGGTTCAGATCCGTAAGCTCGTTGCTGTTCAGAGCTGGGCTTAAATCGAGCCCAACCGGTGGGAGCTGAGCGGTGTCGCCAACCAGTATCAGACGGCAGTTTTTGCCCTGTTTGACGAACTCGGTTAGATCGGCCAGAAGCTTTCCCGATCCGAATGCGCTATTTTCGAACGATGAGTTCGAGAGCATCGAGGCCTCATCAACAATAAATATGGCGTTGCTCAGCTTATTGTAGTTGAGAACAAAGCTGCCAACGCCTTCGTGCATATTTTTTTGTCGGTATATGCATTTATGAATTGTATGGGCTTTAGCCCCCGAATACTCTGTGAGTACCTTGGCTGCGCGTCCTGTTGGTGCTAAAAGTTCATATTTTACCTTCAATTTATCCAGCGTTTTAACGTATGCTGCAATTATGGAAGTTTTCCCAGTTCCGGCATATCCCTTCAGCAGTACGCAGGTATCGGGGGTGGGGGTAACCACAAAGTTGGCCAATGCCCCGATGGCAATTGTTTGACCAGGGGTTGGTGCAAAGTCGAGGTGGGATAGAATCTCGGTTTGAATTTGGTTTTTTAGCATTACAGGCAAATAAATTTTACCAAGAAGTTCGAATTTAATTATATGTTATTAAATTTGCAGGCAAACTTAAACCAATTCTTGCAAAATGAAAACAGTATATCAGATTCTGCTAGCTATTTTAATCGTGGTTGTTGGCTACCTTGTGTTTCAGAGCATTATGGCTCCAATTCGTTTTAAAACTGAAAAGGATAAGCGATACGATGCAACCATTCAACGTTTAAAAGATGTTAGAACCGCTCAGTTGGCATATCGTTCACGTTACTCTAAGTTTACAGGAAGTTTTGATACCTTGATCACGTTCCTAAAGGAGGGTGAGTTTAAGGTGGTGAAGCAGATCGGATCGGAGGATGACTCCATCGCTCTTGCTCAAGGTAAAATTTTCCGCGATACTATTCACGTTGCCGTTCGCGATAGCTTATTCAAAAATTACCCTGTTGATTCGTTGCGCTTTGTGCCTTATACAGGTGGCGCGCAGTTTGAACTGGCTGCAGGTGAATTGGTTACCGGTTCGAAGGTTACCGTAAAGGTGTTTGAGTGCAAGGCTCACAACGATGTTATTCTTAGCGGGCTCAATCGTCAGGAGATTATCAATATTAACGACTTGCAGAAAAAACTTGATAAGTACGCCGGCTTACAGGTAGGTTCTATGACCGAGGCTACTAATAACGCTGGTAACTGGGAGTAACCCGAGGGCTATGGATATCCTAGAACTTTTTGACGAAACATTCGATAAGGATCGAACAGATGTATATGAATTATCCATTCAGGTTAGCCTGAATGGATTTTCGTATGCAGTAAAGGATACCATCCGCAATACCTATGTTGTGCTGGTATCCAAACCTTTTTCGGATGTTAGCAATAACCCCGATAGCTGGGGTGTTAAGGTTAATGAGATTGTTGCAGGGTATCCATTCCTAACCAAACGCTTCAAAAAGATTTGTTTAGCCTATACGGATTCATTATTCACACTGGTTCCTGCGGCAATGTTCGATGCCGATAGGGCTAAATTGCTATTTGAGCAAACCCAGCCTTTGCCCGAGTACTCGGAGTTACACTATACCTCGGTTGTGAATGGATCTAGCTATGTGGTGGTGTTTGCCATGCCCTACACCCTTACTGCTGCTTGGCTAAAGGTACAATCTGCCACGCAGTTTGTTAATATTCCCGCTGCATTAATCCATAGTGCCTCTGCGGTTCAAGGTAGCAGTGTGCTTCAGGCAGATATTATTGATGAGCGGCTTGTGGTTGTTTACCATAACGATGGTCAATTTTTAATGGCCAATTCCTTTGTAGTTAAGGGTTGTGAGGATGTGGTGTACTACATACTTACTCTATGCAAAACGTTGGGGGTTGATGCTGCTACTGCAATAGTCCGTCTCTACGGCCAGTCGCAGCTCTTCGATGCATCGTATAATTTACTTATGGCCTACTTCCCGCTATTAAGTCCTGATGCCCGTTACCATTCCACCCATTTTAGCTATCAGCTTTTGAGGTATCGATCCAAGTATTTTTCGCTGTTCAATAGTCTTTCGGTATGCGAATAGTGGGAGGAACATTGCGAGGCCGACATTTGGTTCCGCCCAAAAACTTTCAGGCTCGGCCTACTACTGATTTTGCCAAGGAGAGTCTTTTCAATATCATCAATAATAGTTACGATTTCGAAACGCTTCGTGTGCTCGATTTGTTTTCGGGTACTGGCAGCATTAGCCTCGAGTTTATATCGCGTGGGGCTATACACGTCGATTCGGTGGAGTTGAATTTTGTGCATCATCGATTTATCAAAGAAACTGCGCTTAAGTTGGGCGTTAATAATTTAACGGCTATTAGGAGCGATGCGTTTGCTTTCGTCAACCGTTGTACGGTTCGGTATAACCTGATTTTTGCCGATCCGCCATACGATTTAAAGGGGATCGATCGCATTCCCGATGCCATATTCGAGCGAAATTTACTGGACGATGGTGGATGCTTTATTCTGGAGCATTCAGGTTCATATCGGTTTGAAAATCATCCTTTTTTCTCGGAACATCGGTCGTATGGAAGTGTAAACTTTAGTTTTTTCCGTAAATAATTGCTGTAGGGGCTTGCAAAATTCCAAAAACTATTTTACTTTTGCATCGCTTTAAAAACGGACGAGGAGTTCTTTTTAGTAATGTTGGTCTGGTAGTTCAGTTGGTTAGAATACATGCCTGTCACGCATGGGGTCGCGAGTTCGAGTCTCGTCCAGACCGCCAACAAAGTGAAAGCCTCCGAGAAATCGGAGGCTTTTTTGCTATAGCACCAATTCTATTGTGCTTTGAATTTTTGAGGATACAGCAACTTTTGAGTTGGTTGGCTCAGGTATTATTATTTTGTAGCATAAATCCTATCTGCCTTTGCATATTCAATGGTATCGAAGGTGAATTTTCGCATCGATAGTACATTCTTATTTCCAAGATTTGATCAAGAAAAGCATGATTAACCCAAAAATCTCTAGGCGGCCAAGTAGCATATCAAAGGAAAGAACCATTAGCGCCGATTCTGGGAGAGTGGAGAAATTGCTCATGGAGCCCACTAATCCAAATCCAGGCCCAGCATTCCCCATTGTGGCTGCTGATGCTGAGAATCCTGTCAATAGGTCGATTCCCATTGCTGCAAGAATTAACGTACTAATCAGTAGGATAACCATGTACAGCACGATAAATAGTATCACGGAGTTCACAATATCGTCGCTTATTATTGCTTTTCCTAGCCGAACGGGAATGATTGCTTGGGGATGCTGTATTTTTAAGATTTGGCTTTTGAGTGTTTGAAAAAATATGACCATTCGGTCGAGTTTCATTCCTCCAGATGTGGAGCCGGAGCAGGCGCATTGAATGGTGAAAAAGATGATAATTGCTACTGAGAAAGATGGCCATACCGAGGAGTCTGCATTCGCAAATCCAGTGGTAGTGGATAGGGAGAGGACTTGGAATGCCGAATACCTAAAGCAATCGGCCCAATTGTCGTATGTTGAAGTGTGGAGGTTGATGGCCACTAGGGTTATGCCAATAATTGATGCGAAAAAATAGTATCTAACTATAGGGGAGTTGAAGATATTGAATTTCTTGAATGCGATGGTGGTGTAGAGTAGCCCAAAATGAATCCCTGAGAGAAACATAAAAACCATGATGACGATTTCGATGGGTAAACTATTAAAGTGAGCAATGCTTGTATTTTTGGTCGAAAATCCGCCAGTTGCTATTGTGGCGAATGCATGGTTTATGGCATCGAATAGATCCATGCCAACAATCATTAAGAGTATGGTTTGGGTGAGTGTTAGCCCGATGTAAACGAAGAGTATTATATTCAGCATTTTGCGGGTTCTGAACTTGAAGTTTTCCTGTGCAAGTGGCGAAATTTCCATTTTGGATAGCGTCATTTGGGCATTTCCTAGCGATGGCAGAACGACTAGCATGAAAACCACAATGCCGATTCCTCCAATCCAGTGCATAGATGAACGCCAGAATAGCAATCCCTTGGGGAGGGCTTCGACATTGTTGAGGATTGAAGCACCAGTTGTTGTGTAGCCCGAAACGCTTTCGAAAAACGCTTTTGTTATGGTGAATTCTCCCCCCCATAATAGAAATGGAAGCATTCCTATAAAGCAGGATATTATCCAGCTGAGCACCACTACGAAGTACGATTCTTTATTGGAGAGGTTGAATGTTTTGGGAACAAACACTAGGGGGAAAATTCCCATCAGCATGGTTATAATAAATGTGTATAGGAGCGGCTGTTGCCCATTGTCTTGATGGTATAATGAAATAAGGTAGGCGAGCAGGATAAATGCAGCGTTTAGTAACATTACAAGTCCAATGTACCTCAGTAGAATATGTGGTCGCATATTAGTTTTTTTGAATGCTCTTGGTGGTAATTAGGTTTTTTACCGATTCCTTTAAATCGTGCATCTCGTCCTTGGTTTCGATGCTTACCTCAAACGGTTTCTTATATTTTACAAAGTCGTTTATGCTCTTGGTGATTTTTATTACCGGATTCACCATGTAGTACGATATCATGTAGTTAAAGATGATGGAGAATACAATGCTTGTGATAACTACGATTAGTCCAGGAAGGATTGTACGGTATGGGCTTTTCTCCAGAACAGTTGCTGTTTGAAGTAAGCTCTGTTGGTTTATGGTGAGTAAATCGGTAACTTTATCTTGTATAGCCCATATTTTAGGTTGAATATCATTTAAATAGATGCTGATGTTATGTTGTGGATTTTTTATAAATTCCTCCGCAATAGGGATGTATATTGAAAAAATTATAGCAATTGAATCAACGTAATTTATCTCTCCCGGAATGGTGAGGTTGTTTGTGGCGTTTCGGATGTTTTCGTTGAACTCCACTTTTGAACTGTTGAATAGTATTAGCGCTTTTGCCGTGTCGCCGTTTATCGCCATGATAAGCGATTTCTTTTGTTTTTCGAGGCTCATGGCCATTTGTTTTGAGTAGTCGATACTCCGGTAGTTATCGTTGATAAGTCGGTTTACCGAGTTCCCCAGCTTGGTGAGCTCATATATCGATATTAAGCCAGATATTACTAGCAATGCGGCCAGTATTACAAAGCCCGTTATGATTTTCAGACGAATTCCCATGTCTTTAGTGTTTTTTTACAAAAGTACACTAAAGTGTTTAAGTTTATAACGTCTCCCTAAAGATTATTTGCATCCTAGCTTTACTCCGAGGCTTTGGTGAATTTACCATTCTGTTTCAACGCTATTGTTTGCATATTTCGATTATATTTAAGTTTTCTTTGGGCATATTTTATCCTTTTAAACGTATTTTTTTCATTTTTGGCGCAAGGTTTCGATATTTGAGTTGTCATAAATAGAAATTAACCCCGAGTTATGGATGACAGCACGCTTGTTCGGCGAATTGTTGATGAAAACGACCATAAGGCTTTTTCCGAGATTATGGATAAGTATCAGCGGATGGTTATGGCTACCTGCCGGGGGTTTGTTGCTTCGCATTCCGAGGCACAGGATTTAACCCAGGACGTGTTTATTGAGCTGTACGAATCGCTGTCTGGCTTTAGGCACGAATCGAAACTATCTACCTGGATTTACCGCATTGCCGTAAATAAATCGCTAAACTATCTGCGCAAGAAGAAACGTGAGTCGTTATTTGTGAGTTTTGGATTTGGAACAAAGGATCGGAGCGAGCTAAGTCCGGCTACCCATCCTATTGCTGCGGCTAGCGCAGAGCCCGGGTTTGGACTGGAGGAGTTGGAGATGAAGGCTATGCTCAAAAACGCCATGCGTAAGCTCCCCGAAAATCAGCGCATTGCTTTTATCCTCAGTAAGTATCAGGATTTATCGTACCGCGAGATTGCCGAGGTTATGGAGGTTTCCGTTGCGTCGGTGGAGTCGTTGCTGTTTAGGGCTAAAACCAATTTGCGTAAGTTTTTAATCGATTCTAAAAAATAATAGCATCGATGCGCAAGTTTTTAATTTTTAAGTTGTCAAACCATTAAAAGTTACCAATATGAACTGCAAAACAACACAAAAACTTATGCTTCAATATATCGATGGCGAGCTCAACGAGCTGTTGGCCGGCGAGGTGAAGGGGCATATTTCGGGTTGCAGCGAATGTTATCAACAGTTCGTGCGGTTAAGCCGAATACAGGGCGTAATTGATGCCGAAAAGGCGGAGTGTCAGTTCGATCCCTACCTGTCGGCTCGGGTCTTGGCTCGCCTGTCGCATCGCAACCAGCCTCATAGCGTATTACTTTCGTCCCGGCGCTATGTGTTAGCCGTCGCTTTTTCGGTAGCTGCTGTTTTTGTTGGAGTGCTGCTTGGTGGCTTCTTCTCGAAGGTGGATATTAACCTAATGCAGATCCAGTCCGATAATTCAATAGAGTTGCTGGCCGAGGAGTACTTTCCCACTACCAATGATAATTTTTATGATATTCCGTTTAACGAAAATGATAACGAAAACCAATAGCTATGAACTTTCTATTGCGAACACGATTTTTGGTTATTGTAATAGTGGTGCAGGCCGTATTACTGATCTCCATACTGGCAACTTTTGGGTATCGGGTGTACCGGTATAACCAGATAAACCGCGATAACCGTGTGATCTCCAGGGGGAATGCCCAGCAGCCCGGTGATGTTATGGCTAAAAGTTTAAAGCTTTCCTCTACACAGCGACAGGAGTTCCGGCAGTTCAGGGCACAGTTCCGCGGCACTATGGATTCACTGCAGGTTCAATCCCGTAACGCCTCAAAGCGGTTAACCGAGGAATTGGTTAAGGATACCCCAAATTGGAACGCCGTGGATAGTTTAATCGAATTGTTGGGCGAGTTGGAAAAATCGCAGAAACGAGCGCTTGTTCAGCATTTTGTACAGGTAAAGTCCAACTGTACCCCCGAGCAACAGTTGCGCTTCAACAAGTTTATTCAGCGGATGAACGATTACGGTTATCGTAAGAACCGTGAGTTCGATCGAAACAGGCGGGAGACCCGGAATCGGAATAATTCCCGCAATAATTAGTAACTCGAGTTATACAATGGTTTAATATTAACTAAATTTTACAGCTATGAAAAGATTAGAGGTTATTACATTGGCATTGCTTATGTTGGTTGGTGTTTCGGCCTTCGCGCAGCCAGGTCAGGGAAGGATGTTGCGTGGCGATAATAATCGCGGAAACCAGAGGTTTGAACGTTTTGAGTGTAATATACCCAATTTAACCGACGAGCAACAGGCTAAAATTACCGATTTACGGGTTAAGCATCTGAAAGAAACCACACCGCTCCGAAACGAGCAACGGGAGAAGATGGCTCGGCTGCGTACACTGGAAACTGCCGATAAGGTTGATTTGACCGCCGTTAATAAAACAATTGATGAAATTTCGGCTATCCGTACACAGGTTTTGAAGAAGAATGCAGCGCACCGGGTCGAGGTAGCATCGTTACTTACCGACGAGCAAAAGGTGTTTGTCAATGCCCGTCGCGGTAATCGCATGAACAATGGGTTCCGACGTGGAAACGGTCGGGGAAACTACCGGGGTATGAATTCACCACGGGGAGGCTATTGGTCCAATTCGGAGGATGACGAGTAGCGCAACAATACTCGTATTATTCAGCCCGGGCGATATTTGCCTGGGCTTTTTTCTTTATGCCGATAGTGGCAATTGTTTTTAGAAATCCATATAATGTGTACCTTGCACAGCTTAGAATTACCTACCCGTTGGGGTGCGAATGGCAATGTAAATACTAAACCGCATTACGCAATGAAAATTATTTGTATTGGACGTAATTACAGCGAGCATGCTTTGGAGATGAAGGCGGAGGTGCCCGCAAATCCAGTGTTTTTTATTAAACCCGATACTTGTTTGCTTCGGAACAACCAGCCCTTTTACTACCCGCCCTTTACGCAGGATTTGCAGTACGAGCTCGAGGTGGTTATTCGCATTAATCGCCTAGGACGCTCTATTAACAAGCGTTTTGCCAACAGGTATTACGATGCGGTAACCCTTGGAATCGATTTCACTGCCCGCGATTTACAACGGGAGTGTAAGCAAAAGGGCTTGCCGTGGGAGATTGCCAAGGCTTTTGATTACTCCGCACCCATCGGCGATTTTATCCCCAAGGACGATTTCGAGAGCCTTACCAACCTTGATTTCCGATTGGAGAAGAATGGTGAAGTGGTGCAGCAGGGCAACACCCACGATATGCTATTCGGGGTCGACGAGCTTATCGATTACGTTTCGCGATTTGTAACGTTCCGCATTGGCGATTTAGTGTTTACCGGAACACCGGCGGGCGTTGGGTCTGTTCAGATTGGCGATAGGCTTCAGGCTTACCTCAACGAACGGTTGATGTTCGATTTTTTTGTGAGGTAACGAGTAGGTTATTCGCTGTATTCAGTTTGTGCTTCGTTAGTATTGCTGTATAGGCTATCGGCAATTGTGGTGGTGGTGATTAGCATGTCTGCTGCGAGTCCGTTTAATCTCACTGCGCTGGCATTAATTGTGCTGTAATCGTCGGGACTTATGTATCCCCGGTTAAGCATTTTAGTGCCCACAAATTCAAAATTATCCTGCATAAATGGTTTTAGCTGGTTTTCCTCGAATAGGTACTTGAACTTGGTGGGACGGGGGATTATATATGCCAGGAATAGAGCCTCGTTCAGCGTTAACTCGCAGGGTTTTTTCTTGAAGTAAAAGTTACTTGCCTCGCTAATGCCGTATATGTTAGGCCCCCATTCTATTATATTCAGGTATATTTCGAGCATCCTATCCTTGCTCACGATATGGGCATTCTCAACTATCCAAACAATAATGAACTCTTCTATTTTCCGGCTTATATTCTTATCCCGGTTAAGGTAGAGGTTTTTCACCAGTTGCTGCGATATAGTGCTCCCTCCGCGGGCAAATCGGCGTTCCTTTATGTTGCAGGCCGCGGCGTATCGGATGCCATCCAAATCGAATCCCCGGTGATTATAAAAACTTCCGTCCTCGCTGGTGGCTATTGCCCACCGTAGGTATTCCGGGATGTGTCCGAGTGGAGTGTAGTTTTTATTACATGCTCCTAGGTGTATGGATCTTACGAATGCGCCATTGGCATAAACCCTGTGCGTAAAGGTGTCGTTGAGTGCTGCAAAATTGGTGTTTCCGTACGAACCTATGTAGAACCCTTTGGATATCATCTTGGGCTCAATGGTTAAGCTGTCTATTCTATGTGGATCAATATTGATTTTTAGACCGTATTGAAACTTGCCTCCCAGTTTCATTCCCGAAAGGTTTCCGAATAACCCTTTGGGTAACGACTCAATAAGTTCCTGCCATGTGTTTTCCGTTGTTCTAAGGTTTATGCTGATAATGGAGTCGGGCATGGTGCTGTAGTACACCCCAACATTGGCCTCAATTTGGTTGAGTTTTACAACCGATAGCGTGTCGATGTAGTAGTGGTGGGGTTGGAGGTGTACCAGGATTTGCGCCGACGAATGGTTTATTTCGACAGGTGTTTTGGCGATTCGTTTCCCTTCGAGGGTGAGGCTGTTAACTTTAGCCCCCACTTCGATGGTGATGCTGCTCGATGTTAACTCTTTTGCATGTAGCCTGATTGAGGCCGAATCCATTTGGGCAGATATTCCTATTAACGATTCGGTAAACGGAATTTTGCATGGACCGTTTATCCCCTCAATGGTGAAATCAATGCTATTGTTCTTTTTACTGGCAGTGCCATTGATGGTTAGGTTGTAAATGCCTGTGCTGTCGGTAAATGTTGCTGTTGAATTAAAATGGTTGCCCGTGTATTGCCAGTTGGGGATGTGGAGCGCTCCGTGATAGGTTGAATCCTTATAACTTATGGTAAAATCGTTGACTTTGAAACGTGCCGTGGATAGTCCAAAAAATCTTCGCAAAAGATTGCTGGCCTTCTGTATTATATTATTGTTTGGTGTAGTTGAGGCATTTTTGTTCGGGGTTTTCGATCCCATTTCGCTCATAGCATTGTAGTGCTTCAGTATAGTATGTATATTGATATTCGAATGGGCAATCCGGACCTCTAGTGGATTTACCTTTAGGAATATCAAATCCATCGCGCTGAGGGTTGTTTCCAATGTGTCGAATTGGGCTATGGTGTCGTTGTTGGCTGAGGCTATTGTAAGGTTGGAAAATCGCAGGGTTTTAATCCCTGTGAATTCAAGTTTGTGGGTAGATATTTTAATGCGTTGTTGATTGTATATCTTTTCTACCTCGTTATTGAAGTATAAGCGGGCAATACATCCTTTTAACAATAATCCTGTTCCTATTAATAGTATAATAGCGAGAACTAAGTACTTGATAATTTGCGTATAGCGTAGGTTCATGTTTTTGCAATTACCTGGCAAAGGTATGCATTCTGTTGCATTTGTGGTGAGGTGTTAACCCATTAAAATGCAGAAGGCATCGAATTGTCGATGCCTTCTGGAAAATCTGAATGCTAGCGCTAAAAGGTGTATTTGGCGCTGAGGGTGATCCTGTTATTGTAAACCGGATCATTAGCCGATTGTACTTCGTGTTTATCGTTCCATGTTTTTCCGTAGATGGCTGCTGTAATCATATATTCAAGGCCGAATGTAAAATTCTCCTCCATGTAGTACATCCGTGGCGATATTCGGTAAATGTAGTCCAAATTATCGTTCCGGGTGTATTTTTCGATACTGGTATAATTATCGCTGGCTCCGTTGAGTTTGGAGTAGCCAGCGAATAGTCCAATGCTTGTTTTCCCGAGGCTATGGTTAATATCCAGCCAAGTGCTTAGCGTTTTCAGGTTGGTGTACTCATAATCATTATCGTTAAGCGGAGTGGCTGTAGTTTTTTTACCGTACCCGCCTATCATTACTAGGTGGGTTAGGTTTTCGCCGTAAAGCACCTCTGCTTTAACGGTGGTTGCGTTAATTTTCCCCATTATAAAACCAGTTAAAAGGTACTGTCCAATAGTTTCATTGGTTTTGTATAGCGAATCGGTTTCAAGGCGAGGTGTTAGCCATTTATATCCTGCGGTTGCCCCTGCTATAAATGTTTTGCGGTTGCCGAACGATGCTTGTAGTATAGCCTCCGGGAGTCCCGAGTTGCGTTGTGCATCTGCCGGCCCGGTGGACTTGTGGTAGCCTTGGGTTAGCGCGGTGGCCGATAGCCTTACGGTTTCCGTGGGGTAGTATGTGAAACGGATTTGCGGTGAGCGGTTTAATGCGTGGAATGGTGTTCCTGCACCGAACGATACCGGGTTGGGCAAAACTTCGAGTACCACTGCGGGGTGCCAGAATTGCCCAACAAGTAACTCTGTTTTTTCCCATTTCAGGTTGATGGTGGCATGTCTAATCCGGAGTAAGCGGGCGTAATCGTTCTGTGTTGCAAAAAAATCAGCCTCGAGCATTCCCGATGCTTTTGCGCCGAGTAAATCGGGCCCCAAAATTTTTGTTCCAAATCTCGACGAGAGGCTTAGCATCTGCAGCTGTATTTTTTTGTTGATATCGTTTCCATTGATGTCAAGATTCTCGGGTAATGGGTAGAAGTAAAGTTCCCCATCGCGGGCATCGGTCGATTTGTAGGTGTCCATAATAATTTCGTAAAGCACAAAGCCGTAGGGTTTTAGTTCGAATTTGGGTTTTTCGGGCTCTTGAGCCATCAATTTGAGTCCCAGCGTGATGTTCAGCATTGCGACTATAATCAATTTGGTGATTGTTTTCATGTGCTTTTTGGGTTAGTTTATTATAATTAGCAATTTAGGTTAAAATGGTGATGTTGCCTATGCTCTAAAGCTGATTTGCATTACTTTTTCTGTTGATTAATCTCTTCATACCCTGTGTCGGTTGTTAATCGTTGATAATTAGATTGTTATTGTTGTATCGATTTGTAATATTTTACGCACAAATATAGTATTGTTCTGTAAAAGTAGTGAATTTGAGTGTTTGTATATCATTGGAGGGGTTTGGTGGTTGGTCAAAATGTTCATCGGTTTGCTTATTGTGCATTCAAAATTTCCCTAACTTGAATTGTGCGGAGCCTGTGCCGCAAGCTGTTCTTTTAAATCATTAAAATCGGTATGAGATGAAAAAGGTGAACGATTTAAAAATCAGTACTCGGTTAAACTATTTTTTAACCATCCTAATTATACTAGGATTTATAGGGTTTGGCATGTATGTGAATGGTTTGGTTTCCAATCACATTGTTACAAGTACCGATGCCCAGATGCGGGAGCAAATCTCCGATCTGGTGGAAATTATGCGTGTTGAGCAGCAGTTAAACCGCGAAAAGCTAAGTGTGGCAATGAACTTTGCCAAGAAACAGTTTGCCAGCCTGGGGCGGGTGGTTGAACAGGTTCAAACCATTCGGATTGACGCCCGGAATCAGATTACTCAGGAGGTGCACCCGGTAAATGTTAATGTATGGGTTCTGGGTGGTGTTCCTATTCACGGAAACTATGATTTTGTTGATGGTGTTCAGGCAATGGGGATAGAAACAGCAACAATTTTCCAGAAAATTCCGCAAGGGTTCCTTCGGATCTCGACCAATGTTAAGAATTTGGATGGGAGTCGGGCGGTGGGTACTTTTATTCCTGCTGATGGTGCTGTGGCTAAATCAATTAACCGGGGTGAAGCATATTCGGGGCGTGCCTGGGTGGTGAATGCCTGGTATATTACCATGTACGAGCCATTGCTTGTAAATGGTGAGGTTCGGGGGATTCTTTACGTGGGGATACGAGAGAGTTTGGCAAAGGCGAAAAGTGTGTTTGGCGCAAAGCAGTACTTTAAGAGCGGGTATCCCTACATTGTATCGAGCGATGGTACAATTATGTTGCACCCTACCAACGAAGGCCAAAGCATGAAGGGCGACACCCTTTTTGGTCGGATCAGTACCCTGAAAAGCTAAGATATACAAAAGGTTTCTTACGAGCGGATGGGTTTGGCTAGAACCGAGTACTATACCTATTTTCAGCCAACCGATTCGTATGTGGCTATCAGCATTAACAATGCCGAAATGAATGCACTGCTGGCTAGGGTTCGCATGGCCATATTGGTAGCAATGCTCGTTATGTCGATTTTTGTTATCGTTGTTTTGCGGTATATTGTTCGGGGGGTGGTTGTATCGTTGCGGAAGAGTGGGGCGTTTGCCGAAAATGTTTCCAATGGCGATTTAACAGCCAGCGTGGACATATACCAGACCGACGAAATTGGCGCGTTGGCCGTATCGCTCCGGAAAATGGTGGATAAGATAAAATTTGTTCTCGAGAGCATTCAGACCGGTGCGCTGGAAATCGCCGGGGCTGGATCGGAAATTGCTAACTCGTCGCAGTCGCTCTCGCAAGCTGCTGCCGAGCAGGCCTCGTCGGTGGAGCAAATATCAACCTCCATGGACGATATGGTTGTGAGCGTGAACCGGAATGCCGATAATGCCTATTGCGCCGATAAGATATCGAAAATTGTTTTGGCCGAAATGCATAACCTCGAATCTTCATCACGGCAAAGTTTGGAGTCTATACAAACCATTGCCGACAAAATTAGCATTATCACCGATATTGCCTTTCAAACCAATTTACTTGCGCTTAACGCAGCGGTTGAAGCCGCCAGGGCTGGTGAGCATGGTAAGGGCTTTGCCGTTGTGGCTGCTGAGGTTCGGAAGCTCGCGGAGAATAGTAAGTTGGCTGCTGATGAGATTGTTAAACTATCCGCCAATAGTGTCCAGATTACGGAGGCCACTGAGGTTCAGATGCGGAAGTTGATTCCCGAAATTGAGCGGAGCGCTAGCCTTGTTCAGGATATTGCATCGCTGTGTGGACAGCAAAAAATGGGTGCCGACCAAATTAGCAATGCGATTCAGCAACTCAATATTGTTACGCAAAAAACGGCGGCCTCCAGTGAGCAGCTGGCGGCAAGCTCCGAGGAGTTGAATAGCCAAGCCCATCAGCTCAATGGACTTACTCGTTACTTTAAATTAGACAGGCAGGCCTTGCGTTCCAGTGCTAAACAAGGGGATCGCCCATCAATTCCATCGGATGAAACGGCGCGGATTGATGAATCCCCAATGGAGCGGACTGTAGAACACAAACCGGTTGAGGTTTTCTAGAGTCGGTAATTCTAGATTTCAACGGGTTGCGATTTGTAAACGATTAAGGCCGGAGTAATCCTTTTGTTTTAAGTTGTTTATTCTAGTTATGGGTGTTGTGTATTTCTGTTAGTATGCCAGCGCAAATATATATCTATTTATGACCTATTGTATTGGTAGTACGCCATTTTTCCTGAAAAGCATATCGGCCGATTGTTTTAGTTTTTTTCTCAGGTTTTCTGATATTTCAGTATGGTTACTGAGCCAATCGGTAACGATTTTTGCGGCCTCGGGGCTGCTATGTCCCCAAAGGGTTGCATCGAGCCACATTTTTGGGAAGAATATATCGCCGGTTTGTTGAATCTCAGGGAGTAAATCGAGCGATGCGGTTAGGTAATGGATGGAATGTTCTGTGCGTAACGGGTGGTTAAAGTAGCGTAGCGCTTCGGTTACCCACGGTTCGGGGCGGCGGTTCTGCGCATTGGTTAGCTTGTGGAAAAAGTTATCGCGGATGGCCTCGTCGGGGCTTGCTGCATGTTTTACGAATATGAATTTTGCCAGTCTGTCGGGGTTTTCAATTCTTCCTTGTTGGGCTTCGATTATGCTATCCGCTTGGTGAATTCCTCGTACGGCGAGTTCTAAGGATAGGTTGGTTAAATCCTGTTCACTTAAATTGATTCCTTCAATTATGGCCTTCCCGTTCCAGAAATCGACCAGATTATCCAGAGCCTCTTTGGATAGCGAAACTCTGCTATAGGTTTGGAATATGGGTTTGCGCTCATCAACCGGGATGTTTTTGGAATTGAACAGTTTGTATAGGGTGAACTCCACTAGCTGTGATTGTTTAAGCCTTTCGGTGTGGGGCATGAATTGCCACCAAACCATTTCGATTAGGCTTAGTACGTGGCTGCGTATCTGTGGTTCGGTTTCTTTGTTTAACATCGATAGTAGGTAGGCGAAGTAATCGCTTGTGTTAATTTGGCCATCAAGGAAAAGTTCATTCGCCATAATTAGGTTCGATGCTCGGGCCACCGCATCGTTAATGTGGAGCTGTGGACTTGTTAATTCTTTTATGGTATTGGTTTCGGGGGCAAATAAACCATAGCCCAGCCCGTTGGCATTCAGAAGGATAGTGCTGTTTGTGCAGTTGGTGTCGATGTTGATGCTGGTTTGCGTTTTAATGTGTTGTACATTGAAGGTGGCAACCTGCGACTCCTTGTCGATTATTTTCACCGAGTACTCCATGGGCAATTCGGAGCCTTTTGTTTTTTTTGTCAGGCTTAGCTTTGTGAAGCCGTTGTGGTTGTGGTTAATTTTCGCAGTTATAGTGGGCATTATGGCTTGTTCAATCCATGCTCGGCTCCACTTTTTTAGATTTGTTGGGGTTAGTGAGTCGAGGATTGATATAAGTTCATCCCAGTCGGCATTTGCCATGTAGTACTGCTTAAGGTACTGCTGTACACCCTGCTGAAACACCTCTTCGCCCATGGTTCTCTCCAGTTGCATCATTGCAATGGGGGCTTTGTGGTAAATAATATCGCCGTATAGGGTGCCGGCGAGCAGGAGGTTCTCGAGGTTTTGTTGAATGGGATTGCTGCCCGATGTTCTATCGATGGAGTATGCTTTGGGGTAGTGCGATAGTAAAAAGCTGAGCTGGTGGTTAACCTTTGGGAACTGTGGGTTTACAATTTTATCGGCTATTAATCCGGCAAAAACCTCTTTTAGCCATACATCGTTGAACCAGCGCATGGTAACCAGGTTGCCGAACCACTGGTGCGACACCTCGTGGGCTATGAGGTTGGCCTGGTTAAGCCTTTGGTTTACCGATGGATTTTTGTCGAGCAGTAGGCGGGAATCGCGGTAAAAGATTGCGCCCGAGTGCTCCATTCCGCCGTACTGAAAATCGGGGATCAGCACAATGTCCAGCTTGCCGAAAGGGTAGGCTATGCCGGTATAGTTTTCGAGCCAGTTCAGCGCGTGGAAGTGGCTATCGAAAATTGCATTCAGGTTTTGCTCCACTTTTTTAGAATCGCTTTCCCTGTGGTACATCACTATTTTCCGTCCATTGCTTGTTCTGCTTACTGTATCGAATTTTCCTGCGGCAAAGGCGAAAAGATACGTGCTTAAGGGCTGTGTTTTCCCAAACATGATAATGTT
>JACJXC010000004.1 GCA_020636835.1 Bacteroidales bacterium | reverse complement strand
TATTGTGAGTTGCGCCCCGAGGTGCCATATTTGTTGTGTTTGTGTTGAGTTTTTATTCTGGTTGTAAACATTATGGTATCTATTTCTGTACGCTTTATCTCTTTTTTTTTACTTTTACGGTGAGTAATTTGTGTCGATTATGGAAGAACTCATAAAACTCCGTCAGGAATTGCACCGTAATCCCGAACTGTCGGGACAGGAGCGTGCTACGGCCAAACGAATCCGCTTTTTCCTTAGCCGCTATAAGCCCGATGAACTTTATTCCAATTTGGCAGGCGAAGGAATGGCCGTTGTTTATAACGGGCGCGAACCGGGTCCCACTGTTCTTTTCCGTTGCGATATGGATGCGTTACCCATTGCTGAGGTTGGGCATCTGCGCTATAAATCCAATGCGCCTGGCGTATCGCATGCCTGCGGCCACGATGGGCACATGGCCATTGTAACTGGTTTGGCTGTGCGGTTTAGCGCCACGCCTTTACGCCGCGGCCGGGCTATTCTGCTGTACCAACCGGCTGAGGAGAATGGCCTTGGTGCAAAGGATTGTATAGCCCGCTTGTCGGATCTTAATATGACTCCCAACTATGCGATAGCTTTGCATAATCTTCCCAAATATCCCAAGGGTAGTGTTATTATGGGAAAATACACCTTCTCAGCGGCTTCTAAAGGATTAGTAATCAACCTCGCGGGTCGTAACTCGCATGCCGCTTACCCCGAGTTAGGCTTAAACCCCTCGGCGGCTGTTGCCGAAATTATTCAGGCATTGCTGAGCCTCAAGGAGGGACATGCTTTCAACAATTTTGTACTGGTTACTCTCATCTATGTTAATGTGGGCGAGGTGGCCTTTGGTACCTCGCCCGGATCGGCTGTGATTATGACAACCCTTCGCGCTTTCGATAACGACGATATGGCTCAGCTTTCGGTTATGGCCGTGGATGCCTCTATGAAAATTGCGGGGCAACACGGCTTGGGTATTACCACCTCGTTTACCGATGAGTACCCCGCTTCGGTTTGCAACCCGGAGCTAACTCGCTTGGTTGGAGATGTTTGCCAAGAGCAGGGCCGTTCTGTTGTTTACCTCGATCAGCCTAACCGTTGGAGCGAGGATTTTGCCCACTTTACCGCATGCTGTCCGTCTGTTATTTTTGGTCTGGGTGCCGGGGAGGAGCAACCCGATATTCATTCCCCCAATTACGATTTCCCCGACGAGATAATTGACGATGGGGTGGATGTAATGGAGGCGTTAGCTCGCAAGTTGACCTCAGAATAACGTCCCGATTTATTTTGTAGCGCGGTTTGGCTTCAACTTCTTCGAGCTTACTAGGTAAACTCCGGTAAATACAAGCAGTGCGGCAATTATTTTTTGTGCATCCAGTGTGTCTTGTCCTAACATTGCCGCAAATGCAGTGGCAATAACGGGTTGCGAGTATATGTAGATACTCACCGTTGATGTTTGAACGTGTCTTAACCCCCAGCTGTTTAGCAGGTATGCCAGGAATGTGGGGCCAAGTAGAACGAATAGTATTGCCCCGTAGATGGGTGCCGGTATGCTTCCCCATGCAGTGGTTGCCAAGTCCTTTGCCCCGAATGGAAGTACTGCAAAGAATCCAACGGTAAAAACCCCTCGCATTACTGTAACTGCGCTGTACTTCTCGGTTAACGGTTTTACAATTACTAGGTAACCGGCATAAAATAGCGTGTTGAGGAATAGCATGATGTTGCCCACAAAGTGATCCGATCCGAAGCCCAGCTCCCCCTTGCCGAATATCAGCATTAATGCTCCCGAGGCGCCAATAGCTAACCCGATAATCTTTTTTACCCCAATTTTCTCGCCAATTGCCATAAATGCAATGAGCATAACCATTGCGGGGTTCAGTGTCGATATAATTGATGAGTCGATGGGAGAACTTAGGTTTAGCCCGAACAGGAAAAGCATTTGGTTGAGCGAAACGCCCATTAATCCGGCCAGCACGAATCTAAAGTAGTCGCTACGGTCAATCTTCTCATTCCTTTGGCTTAACCTCGATAGTGCGTAGAATAGGCTCAATGCCGTGATAACCCTTAGCAGGGTGAACCCGCCGGGCTTCAGGTGGATGGGCATTACCCCTTTGGCAATGGCGTAATTGATGCCAAAGAGGATGTTTGCGCCTATTATGGCCATGTGCGCCTTTGTCCGGTTGCTGTGTATCATGCTTGTTTTTCTGAACTATTATGATAACCGTAACGGGCGAAAGCTTAATTTGTTCGGGTGATGTTTATCAACCAAAATTCTGAATGCGCTACTCCTGCAACTTGGTTAAGGATTGCCAGTCCCCTTTACAAATTATTAGCTAAACATTTACCTGTTAAACCTCAAATTCTATTAAATTTGTTGAGCCTAAAATCAATGGATAATGCATCAAGTCAAAGCCCATGTTCCTGAGAATCCCGCCCGTCGAATTAAAATTAGTTCTGCTTTTATCCCTGTTATTATAGGTGTTGCCGTAGTGGGGTACATGTTGTACCGCGAGTTTAATCCCAAGGCTTTTGATTATCTCCATTTTACTTGGACCTCGGTATTCTGGGTGTTGGTTGCAATATTGTTTATGGCTGGCCGCGATATTGGCTACACCCTTAGGCTTATGACTCTCACCAATGGCAAATTCCGATTTGCCAAAGCGCTCCGGGTGATATTGTTATGGGAGTTTACCTCGGCCATAACCCCCTCGGCTGTTGGCGGAACCAGTGTGGCCATTGTTTATGTTAATAAGGAGGGGCTTACCGTGGGGCATAGCTCGGCCGTGGTAATGATTACCTCGTTTCTGGACGAACTCTACTTTGTGTTGATGTTTCCGTTGATTGTTTTGCTGGTTGGATCGTCGAACTTATTTGGCATTGCTGCCGATGGTTCGTCGCTTGTTCGCGAATTGGTGGTGTTTAGCCTGGTTGGATACCTATTTAAAATGGTGTGGGTTTTATTTTTGAGCTACGGTTTGTTTGTGAACCCCCGTGGCCTAAAATGGCTTATCCTAATGATATTCAAATTGCCCCTCCTGCGTCGATGGAAACACGGGGCAAACCGTGCCGGTAGCGATATTATCTCCAGTTCCATGGAGTACCGCAAAAAACCATTCTCGTTTTGGCTGAAAGTGTTTGGGAGTACACTCCTTTCGTGGACTTCGCGGTTCTGGGTAGTTAATGCTATCCTGCTCGCATTTTTCGCAATCGATAATCATTTGCTGGTGTTTGCCCGCCAATTGGTGATGTGGATTATGATGCTTGTTAGTCCAACTCCCGGCGGTAGTGGCTTTGCCGAGTTTGTGTTTACCCGTTACCTATCGGAGTTTATTCCCGTTGATGCGGCATCGCTGGGTGCCGTTGCTGTGGCTATGGCTTTGCTGTGGCGACTTATCAGCTATTACCCCTACCTGTTTGTTGGTGCCGTTATTTTCCCCCGTTGGGTTAAAAAGAAGTTTGTACACTAGGCGCACCATAATTCTTTTCCCGTACCCTGGCAACCCGGAATAATCAAAAAACCCCGCCAATATGGTGGGGTTTAGTATGCTATTGTTGTTTGTTATCCTCTGGGATTATCCGTTCTCCTGCATGTACTTTAGGAACGATTCAAAAATTAAGCGGCCATCGGTATTCCCCAGCTCATCGTCCGATGCTCTTTCGGGGTGAGGCATCATGCCAAACACATTTTTACGCTCGTTACAAATCCCTGCAATGTTTTCCACTGCTCCGTTGGGGTTTGCCTGCTCGGATACAACACCGTTTTCGTCGCAGTATCGAAACAGTATTTGCCCGTTTATACGCATTTGTGCAAGCGTTTCCTTATCGGCATAAAAGCGACCCTCGCCGTGTGCTATTGGGATTTTTAGGGTTTTGTCCTTGGGTAAGAATTTTGTGAGAGCTGCGCTCTTGCTGTCGGGTGTGAGGTGAATATTTTTGCAAATAAACTTCTGATTCATGTTATGAAGTAGCGCGCCGGGGAGTAAGCCTGTTTCGCAAAGAATCTGAAACCCATTGCATATCCCAAATACGTAACCCCCATTGTTGGCAAACTCAATAACCCTATTCATGATGGGCGAGAATTTTGCCAATGCTCCCGAACGCAGGTAATCGCCGTAGGAGAAGCCTCCGGGCAGAATTATGGCATCGATGTTCCCGTCAAAATCGGTTTCCTTGTGCCAGAGCGTAACCACTTCCTGCTCCAGAATGTTTTTTAATACATAAACAGTGTCCTGATCGCAGTTAGATCCAGGAAAAATAACTACTCCAAACTTCATAGTTTTTGTAATTTAACCCCTCAAAGATAGATATTAAAATAATACCTGCCAAACTCGTTGTTGGATGAACCTCGGTTTTCACTATTTTTACCCTGAATATAAAGAGAATCCCAATGCGACGTGTACTCCATTATGCAGGTTTTATATGCTTGTTGCTCATAGTGCTTTTTGTGCTGTTTTTGGCGTATTCCACAGTTACATGTTTTAAGCCTTTGCCTGAGCAGGATGTTTGGCAGAGCTGCACCCCCGATACCATCCCTGTCGATTCATCCCTAAACCTTCTGTCGTGGAATATTGGCTATGCCGGGCTGGGCGATAATATGGACTTCTTTTACGATGATGGTGTTAAGGTGCGCGATACCGAGGCACGTACGAGGCGCAATCTCGATTCCATTGTTACCTTTGTTCAGCGCAGGGCAGCGGGTGGTTTTGTGATGCTTCAGGAGGTAGACCTTAACTCTGTCCGCTCCTACAGTATAAACCAGCTGGCCATGCTTGCCGATTGCTTGAAGTGCCACTCTGCTGTAGGTGTTAATTACCGTGTGGCCTTTGTCCCTATTCCGGTTGGGGAGCCCATGGGGCGTGTAAATTCTGGCGTTGTTACATTGGGTAGGCCTGTCCCTTGCAAATCGACCCGCTACCAGTATCCTGGTGAGTTTGCCTGGCCAAATCGTCTATTCAATCTGCGGCGCTGCATGTTGGTTAGCCGTTATCCCACACAGAACGGACGCGAGTTGGTGCTGATCAATACTCATAACTCGGCATTCGACGATGGCTCACTCAAAAAGCAGGAGATGGACTACCTCCGCGCTTTTGCAGTGGAGGAGTATTCCAAGGGGAACTATGTTGTTGTTGGTGGCGACTGGAACCAATCCCCGCCCAATTTTCCGCTCGGTAAGTTTGCCAGCAACTATACGGTCCCTTTTTTTCGGTTAACCAATATTGCCCCCGATTTTTTCCCCAATGGGTGGCAGTGGGTTTCCGATACCTTGGCGCCCACTAACCGTTACCTAAACCAGCCTTACGTTCAGGGGCAAACCTACGAGGGTATTCTCGATTTCTTCCTCTTGTCGCCCAATGTTAGCCCACAGGTTAGCAAAACCTACAACCTCCGGTTTAAGCATTCCGATCACAATCCGGTTAGCCTTTGCTTCAAATTGAAAAAATAAGTATTGTTGTTCCTCGGAGTGTCTTAATGCCGGGAACGATTCCTGTTGGTGCTGAATGTTGATGTGGGAGTATTGGTCTACACAATATATTACTTCGCACCTATTATTTATATATTTCGTCAAAAGGGTTGTGTCCGCTGCATTCGAATCCTTGCTGCTCTCTGTAAATCTGAATATATTTCAGCGTTGCTTTTGCCGATTGATAAACAATTTTTACCTTTAACAGGTGAAATTGTACTCCATTTTTTGGTATATTGCATAATGATGCGCGAGTATTGGTAAGTTTAAGTTGATTGAATATGCAGGTAACCGACCAGGATTTACAGTATTTTGTTACCACTTTAAAGAACGTATCTAAGTACGATTTTTCTGAATACTCGGATAAGTCATTAAAGCGTCGTCTCCAAAAAATACTGGAGGATTCCAATTTCGATTTAACAACTCTAATCACAACGCTTAGGGTGGATAAGAACTTTGTGGAGAGGATTGTGAAAGAGATTACCGTGAACACCACCGAATTGTTCCGCGACCCTCCCGTTTGGCATTTGCTCCGTTCGCGCATTCTCCCCCGCTTTAAGAATAATAAAACCATCAATATATGGCATGCGGGCTGCTCCACCGGACAAGAAGTTTACTCCATGATGATTTTGCTGAATGAAATGGAAATGCTGGATAAAGCAAAACTTTTTGCCACCGATCTTAACGTTGACGTGCTCGATGCAGCTAAACAGGGTATTTACAAGTACAGGTTTAACCTTAGCTACCTCGACAACTTCGACAAGGTAATTAAGCAAAACCCGCTTAACTTTGAGGAGTACATCGATGTTCCGTACGAGAAATATTTCGATATAGACAAAGTTAAGGATACCATTACAATGAAAAAGTTCCTTACCGAAAAACCTATATTCAGAAAGCATGACTTGGTTACCGACGGCAATATTTTTTTCGCCAAATTCGATTTGATTCTTTGTCGAAATGTGATAATTTACTTTAACTATTCGTTGCAAAACAAGGTTTTCGAACTTTTTCATTCAAATCTTTATCCCAAAGGATTGCTATTATTAGGCATGCACGAAACTATATTAGGCCCCTGGGCAAATAAGTTCGAACGGTTAGGACAATCGTATGTTAAAAAATAGTACCCAATAAAATTCGCTTTTTACAATGGCATTACTTAGTAACATAAAACTTGGCCAACGCGTGCAAATGGTTGTAATCCCAACCATTCTGGTGCTCTTTGTTCTTGCGGGTATAGTGATGTCCGTAATGACTAAAAACAGAGCGCTTGAGCAGGCTCGCTATCAGGCCGATGTGTATATCGACCGAACCATTCAAATTATCGAAATGGTGAAGTCTAAAACTGGGAGCGGCTTTTACATGGACGATAAGGTTTTGCTTAAACCCTACTTCCAAACCCCTGCTTATTATGCCACCGATTTCCCCTGCATTATATCTGGTAATGGCGAGTACCTGCTTCATATCCTGCGCGATGGGCACAGGCTTCCGCTAACAGCATTCACTCAACTCAAATCTCATCCCAGCAAGGATGGTTTCCTGTTCTACACCGATTATGTGAATAATTCCACCGAGGAGCGGATGCTCTGCTTTAAGTACTACGAGCCTTACAGCGCTTATGTGGCTATATCAATTAGCCCCGACGAGGTGCTCAGCTCCCTGCTCTCGAATCGACGCGTCCTTTTACTGATTATTGTTTTCTGCTCGGTGTCGGCCGCTTTGCTCATCTTTTTCCTTATCAAGCCCATTGTACGTAACGTTAACTTCGTAAATATTAAGTTGAAGCAGCTCTCCAATGGCGAAATTCCCAATCATCTTAAAATTGGAACTCGCGACGAGATTGGTACTATGGTTCAATCGCTTAACAAGCTAATTGATGGGTTGAAACAAACCACTGAGTTTGCCCGCGAAATTGGCGAAAACCGTCTCGAATTTGACTTTAAGCCACTTAGTACGAAGGATCAACTGGGTAACGCCCTGCTCGAAATGCGCAATAACCTTAAACGGGCCAACGAAGAGGAGACCCGACGTAAGGCCGAGGACGATATTCGCAGCTGGACCAATGCCGGATTGGCTAAGTTTGGCGATATTCTGCGCCAGAATAATAACAACCTAAGCCTTTTAGCCGACGATGTAATCCAGAATCTGGTGAACTATATGCAGGCCAATCAGGGTGGTTTGTTTATGTATAGCGAGGTCGATCACGATCAGTACTTAGAGTTGCTGGCTGCATTTGCATATAACCGCAAGAAATTTATCGAGAAGACAATTGCGCTTGGCGAAGGCTTGGTGGGTACTTGCGCTCTCGAAAAGAAAACTATTTATCTTAAGGAGATCCCCGACAATTACATTACCATAACATCGGGTTTGGGTGAGGCTACGCCAACCTCGCTGCTTATTGTTCCACTTAAGTTGGAGGATAACATATTTGGAGTGCTCGAGATTGCCTCGTTCCGCGAGTTCTTGCCCTACGAGGTGGAATTTGTGGAGAAGATTGGCGAAAGCATCGCATCAACCCTGTACTCCGTTAAAAATAGTATTCGCACTAGGGAGCTCTTGGAACAATCGCAACAGCAACGCGAGGAGATGGCTGCTCAGGAGGAGGAGATGCGTCAGAACATGGAGGAGATGCAGGCAACCCAGGAGGAGATGTCGCGCAAGAATGTGGAACTCGAGGTGGTTACCAATGCTATCAACCAGGCTTTGCTTTCGGCAACACTTACCGAGGAGGGTTATATTGTCGATTCCAATAACAATTTCCAAACCCTGCTGGGCTACGCTCGCACCGATCTGGATGCACTGCCGTTTGTGGAGCTGGTTCACCCCGATCAGCGTTCCGAGTTCAATGATTTTTGGGAGCAAGTTCTAATGGGGCAATCCGTAAACGATACCCTACACCTCCAAGGGAATAATGATACTAGCCTATACATAATGGCATCCATATCGCCCGGATTAGACGATATGGGGTCTATTATAAAAATATTCCTGGTGGGACAGGATATCAGCGAAAACAAACACCTGGAGTTGCAAACACAACAACAAGCCCAAGAGATAGAGCGTACCATTGTTGAACTGCAACGCGAACAGGCGTTATCGGCGCAACGGCAGAGCGATATGGAGGTGCTCCTTAAGGCATTGGACAAGAACTGTCTGGTTACTGTTTTGGATCCCGATGGGCTTATCACATACATCAACAACAAGAATGTTGAGGTGTTGGGCGATACCAAGGAGAGTATCGAGGGTAAGTATTTACAGGATATAGATTTTAGCGCTAAGAATAAACCCAAAGAGTTCGAGGTTTTCTGGTCAAACCTGAGCAAGGGTAAAATGCAAAGCCGCGAATTCTCCTTAACCGTTAACGGACGCGAAACATGGGTGAAAGAGAACTTTACCCCAGTAATGGACGATTCGGGGCGTTTGATCCGAATTATTAATATTGGTTTTGATATTACTGAAAATAAGATGAAAGAGGCCGAAATGGAAGGTATTATCAATAAACTTAAGGATTTAAAGGATAAAAAATAGTATGATAAGATACGAAATAGGAATTGTAGATACACGGAATGTGATCAAAACATTACTCGATGATTTTGGTTACGATTTTAGAGATTATGCGCTTACCGCTTTTAAACGCCGGTTGGAATATGTTATTAATAGTAATGGGTTGCGCGATGCCGATGGGCTCGTTAATCGCCTGCAGAACAATAAGGATTTCATTGGTCAATTCCTTCACGAAATATCTCCCGATACTACTGAAATGTTCCGCGATCCCTCGTTTTGGCGAGTGCTTCGCGATGAGGTGATTCCCGATATTGCACGCGGTTCGGCCAATAAACCCCGCATTTGGGTTGCTTCGTTCGACTCGGGCGAGGAGCTTTACTCTCTGGCTATTATTCTTAAGGAGCTAAACCTACTCGATAGCGTTCAGATATATGCTAATGTTTTCACCGATAAGTGCATTAATCGGATCAAAAGTGGGCGGTTGGATCCTAAGGATCTGGAGACTAACGAGGCTAATTATCAGCGCCTAAACGGGAAAGCGCAGTATTCGTCGTACTATACCATGGATGGAAACACAATGGTTTTTGATACCGATTTGGTGAAAAATGTTACTTTTGTTAAGCAGAAAACAACGGTAGAGGACGATCCTGGCGCTGTGAAACTGGCTATTTTTAGGAATCAGATCATTTACTATAACCAGTTATTGCAAGATAAAGTGATTCAGAAACTCACTACTAGCCTTGTGGCAGGAGGTTTTTTAGCCCTCGGAATTAAAGAAACTTTGGAAAATACAAATGCAAACAATAAATTTACCGTATTTAACGATAACGAAAAGATTTATAAGCGTAAAACCACTTAGCACATATGTATAAGGCAGTAATCATAGGCGGATCGGCAGGTAGCTTTCAGGTAATAACCCGAATACTTCATTCGTTATCGCCCAATTTCCCGCTTCCCATTCTTCTTTGCCTGCACCGTTTAAAACACGTGCGTAGTGGATTTGTGGAGGCGCTTTCAATAAAATCCGGCATACCAATTATCGAACCGTTCGATAAGGATCAAATTAAACCCGGCAGGGCTTACCTTGCTCCGGCTAATTACCACATGTACATCGAACTGGGTAACAAAATAGCCCTGTCCACCGAGGATCCGGTTAACCATTCGCGCCCAAGCATCGATCTGTCATTTGTTACAGCAGCTCAGGTTTACCGCGAAAAACTCATTGGAATAATCCTTTCCGGAGCTAACCGCGATGGGGCTTACGGTCTGAAGAAGATTAAGGATTTGGGCGGCTTGGCCATCGTACAGGATCCCGAAGAGTGCCAGGTGAAAACCATGACCGAGGCCTCGTTGAAAATGACCAAGGTCGATTTTGTTTATAACACCAACGATATTATTAAGTTTTTGCAAAATATTAAAAGTTAATATTATGAAGCTGATCAGTACAAATTCCAAGTTTTTGCCATTGCTTTTGCTGGTTTTGCTCCTGATTAGCATATTGCTAGCATTTGGTAGTGCCCATAACGCCTTTGTTGCTTTGGGACACTCCACCCCAACATTATTCATCGTATTTGTTGCTCTGCCAGTATTTATTGGGTTGCTCCTGTATTCGCTATTTGCAAGCGCTAAGGCCGAAAATGCCCAACTCCATTCCGAAGTGGCGGCGTTAAAGCAAACCCTCGAGAATTCGCTTAAAACAGAGGTCAAGGAGACGGTTCAAGAGGTTGGTGAAACTGCCATTGATGTTGAAACTACCGTGACGGAATTTATTCCAGCAATCGATACATCCAACCTCGAAAAGTTTGGCGAGGCCATGTTTGCCAATATTGCGAAGCGGGTGGAGGTAGCACAGGGTCTTTTTTACCACAAGGATCCTGAGTCGGGGGTGTTTTCATTCGCAGCGGGTTATGCCTTTTTCTCCGAAACTCAGCCCGTTTCGTATATCGAGGGCGATACTCTGCCCGGGCAGGTGGCCAAAAATAAAAAGGTGCTGAATCTCGACACCGTACCTGACGACTACATCACAATACTCTCGGGTTTAGGTAAAAGCTCGCCGCGGCATCTGCTTATTGCCCCTATTGTTACTCCAGATGCCGAAACTATTGGTGTTTTTGAATTGGCATCGTTTAAAGCATTTAATACGCAGCACGAAGCGCTTTTTGCAGCTCTGGGTTACAGGCTGGGAGAGGTTCTTACTGCAAACAAACCTATAAGCCAGGATTAGTATGACATCTTTTGGGATTTTATCGGCAACAGATAGTAAAAGCGTAATCCGACGGAAAGTTGCGATAACCATTCTTGTAGGATTGCTCTTCCCTATTGCCGCATGGATTATCGACATCTCCCTGAAGGCCATCCCTTTTAGCCTCCACAGCATTGCGACTATTCATAGAACAAACCTCGTGCTCTGGATTATCGATTTCCTCCCGTTGCTTGTGGCTTACGCTGCTTGGCAACAGGTTAAACGCCATTACAGCAAAGTGGCCGTACTCGAAAGGGAACTTGCCCAACGCGACGAGGATATCAACAAAAACGCACTTTTCGCCAAGCGTATCGGTGAGGGCGATTACGTTTCGGATTTCGTAATCGGTGGCGACGACGATGTGCTCGGTAAATCGCTAGTGCTGATGCGTAACAACCTGTTGGCCAATCAAAAAAAGGAGGGAGAGCAGAACTGGATAACCAAAGGGAAGGACGAAATATCCTACATTCTTAGGCTTCATAACAATATTGAGGAGCTCTCGTACGAGGTGCTGGTTAAGTTAATCCGGTATATTAATTCCGTTCAGGGAGCTCTTTACATTTACGACGAAGAACAGCGTTTGCTCACAAACCTCGCCACCTATGCCTATAATCGGAAAAAGTATGTGCAGCAAGAATTCAGGGTGGGGCAGGGCTTAATTGGCGAGTGTGCCTACGAGAAGGATTATATTTACCGGACCGAGATTCCCGACGATTACGCCACGATTACTTCGGGCATCCTGGGCGATAAAAAGCCCAAAAGCCTTCTGCTTATACCCCTTATAACTGACGAGAAACTGGAGGGCGTTCTGGAGTTCGCCTCCATCGACGACGAAATCCCGGAGCTCACAATTAGGTTCCTCCGCGAGGTAGGCGAAATTATTGCTCGTACCATATTCAACCTCCGCATCAACCAAAAAACCGAAAGGTTGTTGCAGGAGGCTCAGCAGATGACTCAGGAGCTCCGCGAGAATGAGGAGGAGCTTCGCCAGAATGCCGAGGAGATGCGGGCAACCCACGAAGAGCTCGAAAAATCGAATGCTAAGCTCGAAACAAAGATCAAAGAGGTTGAGAATGCCCAGAAACGGTTGCACTCCCTGCTCGAAAATGCCTCCGAGATTATTTCTATTTACAATAACGAGAAGCAGTTAACCTACATAAGCCCATCGGTTACCAAAATTTTGGGCTACACCCCCAACGAGATGATGGGCGGTAAGGACTTCGACCGGTTAACCCGCAAGGGCGAAATCGATTTTAACGAGATGTTTGAGCAGCTGCTCGAGAATCCACGCGTATCCATCACCATTCAGTACACCTTTATGAAGAAGGATGGTGAGAAGATATTTCTTGAAGTTTCCGGGCGCAACCTACTCGACGATGCCGCAATTGGCGGAATCATTATCAACTCGCGCGATATTACCGAGCGAAAGCGTGCCGAAAAGGAGGAGCGCATGAAGAGTAAGATGCAGTCGCTCTCGGAAAACTCCATCGATATTATTATGCGTATCAATACCGCGGGGCAGTTCTTCTACGCCAACCCTATGGTAGAGCAGTACCTTGGTATCGATTATAAGGATTTGATTAACCAAACCCTCTCGTCGCTTGAGATTAACCCTACACTGGCCGATTTTATAAAGGATGCCATTAAGAATATTCGGGTGAATAAGGAGAAAATGGAGGGCGATATTTCCTTCGAATCCCAAATGGGGAGTGTTATAATGCACATAGTAGCCATCCCCGAATTTAACGAGAACGAGTTGGAAACCATTCTTTTTGTTGGGCACGATATCTCCGAGGCCAAGCGTATCGAGATGGAGATTCAGGATAAGAACCGAAAAATCACCGAGAGTATTAATTACGCTCAGCGTATCCAGACCTCTATCCTTCCCAATAATAAGATTATTCGCCAGTATTTGCCCAAATCGTTCATTTATTATCATCCCCGCGATGTAGTTAGTGGCGATTTCCCTTGGTTTTTCCTAAAAGATGACTATATTTACATTGCCGCAGTGGACTGTACAGGCCATGGAGTACCCGGCGCGTTGCTCTCGTTTATAGGCTATTTTACGTTGAACAACGTTGTTGACCACGACTCGTCGTACACGGCAGGAGAAATTTTGGACAGGTTGCATTTCGGCGTCCGGAAAACCCTTAAACAGGATAGACCCGATGCCGATGCCCGCGATGGCATGGATATTGCATTTTGCAAGATCAACCCCAAGAAAAAGGAGTTGCAGTACTCCGGGGCGCACCGTCCGCTATTCCTGTTCCGCAAGGGCGAATTGCTTGAGTATAAGGGTAACCGAAAGGCCATTGGTGGAATACCACACCCTAAAAAGGCTGAGGAGAATTTCGAGAACTATGTAATCGATATTCAGCCTGGCGATAGGGCGTTTTTCTTCTCCGATGGAATTGTGGATCAGGTGGGAGGCGAGGATAAACGGAAGTATGGCCCACAGCGTGTACGCGACATCATTATGAACAACCATAAGTTGTCGATGGCTGAGCTGTCCGAGGTTTTTTCGAAAGATTTTGATCAGTTTAAGGGTGATGTAAAACAAGTTGATGATATTTTGCTGATCGGAATTGAGTTCTAAAATTGCTAATTATTCGTAAATTATATAATTTTACGGGCTATGGATAAGAAAAATGTTAGAGGATTTCTAGAGTTTGTTTACGACTTCTATAAGTCGATGAAAGCTCACGAAATTACCCTTGTTTACGAGGGTGAAATCACTCACCAAATTACAAAGGCTTTTACCTCGCTCACCGAGTCGAATATGGCCAAGGAGGAAGAATCCAACTCCGTGCAGAAAAAAGTATTCCACGTAATGGTGGAGTGCTTGCAGAATATCAGTAAGCACGCCGATAGCTTTGGCTCCGACGACTTCCTGTTTGCCGGCCGTGGAATCTTCATGGTTAGCAAGGGCGACTCGGAGTACCACGTTACCACCGGGAACGTAATTGAGAATACCAAAATCGACGAGTTGTCTAAAATTCTCGATTACATCAATACTCTCGATAAGGAGGGGCTAAAACAGCTCTACAAAACACAAATGCGCGAAGGCCGACTGTCGGAAAAGGGTGGCGCTGGCTTGGGTTTCATCGATATTGCCCGTAAGACTGGACGCAAGTTGGAGTACCACTTCCTGCCCATCGACGAGGAGTCGCACTTCTTTATCCTTACATCTACTATTTCCAGAAACGAGTAAATACTAAAAAATATGGAAACCATCAAAATAATGGGTACCGACGACACCCCAACTGTTATCTTGGATGCCGAAAACGAGATCTTCGAAATCTCTGGTCGATCCCTGCCCGAGGATGTTACTGCTTTTTACGATCCCATTTTGGGTTGGCTCGACGAGTACGCCTCTTCGCCCAATAAAAAAACCGTTTTCACCTTTAAACTGGTGTATTTCAATACGGCTAGTTCTAAACTACTGCTCGACATTCTGATGAAACTTGAACAGATGCACGAGTCTGGTAACGATATCCTGATTCGCTGGTACTACCCAGAGGACGATGAGGATATGCAGGAAGCCGGCGAGGAGTATGCCGATATTGTTGACGTACCCTTTGAGCAGGTTGGATACACCCTGAGCTAGTTTTGCTTTTTTACCCCTTAATGGCCTAATTCATGAGTGAAGAGATTCTTAAAGCGTTAATGCAACTCTTTGCAATTATTGCAAAGCAGGACGAAGGTGTTGAGCTGAAGGAACGCGATTACGTGGTGAATTTCCTCACTCAGCAACTCAACGATGAGGCCGTAAAGGAGTACATAAATCTTTTCGACGAGCATGCTGGGCTACTCGATAAGGATGAAAATGGAACTGATGCCGAGGATAAAGGCAAGCGCAAACTCACTTCGGTGAAGGATTCGGTGCGGATTCTCGGAATCTGCAAGAAGATTAACAAAACGCTTACCCAAAAACAGAAGATTGTTGTTCTGGTTCGTCTGTACGAGTTAATTAATGCCGACCGTAAGTTTACCGAGCAGCGGATGGCTATCATTAATACGGTGGCCGAGGTTTTTAAACTTACCAAGGACGAGATTGCCGACATCGAGAACTTTGTGGTGAAGAACGATCCTGCCGATCTCGATTTTCCCAGTATCCTGTCCATTCACGACAAGCCCCTGCAAAATCATTCCTGCAAGCATATACCCACCGAAGCCCTCGATGGGTACATTTATATTCTACAAATCAAGAGTGAGGATCTGTACTTCCTGCGTTACACCGGGAGTGAGGATATTTTCTTGAACGGACTTCCCATTAGCAACCGAAGGATATACCTGTTTGCCAGTGGTAGTTCCCTTAAATTGCCCAAGGGTAAACCCGTTTACTACACCGATGTGGTAGCCCATTTTCTGGCCGATTCTACCGCCGTGCGTATTTCGTATAAAGTGGAGGATGTCGGGTTTCAGTTTAAAACCGGAGGGATTGGATTACGTAACATCTCGTTCAACGAGGGGCATGGCAAGCTTGTGGGCATTATGGGAGCCAGCGGTGCTGGTAAAACCACCCTGCTTAACGTTCTGGCAGGAATCGAGAGGCCAACATCTGGCCGTGTGCTAATTAATGGTTACGACTTGCACACCGAAAAGGATAAACTTGAGGGTGTTATCGGTGTTATTCCTCAGGATGATCTCCTGATTGAGGAACTTACCGTTTTTGAGAATCTTTACTATAACGCAAAGCTCTGCTTTAAGGATAAAACCGAGGAGGAACTGGTAACAATGGTGGATAAAACCCTTACCAACCTTGGTTTACTGGAGCGTAAGGATTTGAAAGTTGGATCGCCACTGAACAAGATGATTTCCGGGGGACAGCGTAAACGGTTGAATATAGCCCTGGAACTTATCCGCGAGCCATCCATCCTGTTTGTCGATGAACCTACATCTGGATTATCGTCGCGCGACTCCGAGAACGTTATGGATCTCTTGCGCGAGTTAACCCTTAAGGGAAAACTTATTTTTGTTGTTATCCACCAACCGTCGTCGGACATTTACAAGATGTTCGATAATATGGTAATACTCGATACCGGCGGTTATATGATATACTACGGCAATCCTGTTGAGGCTGTAATGTACTTCAAACGGATTGATATGCAGATCAACAGCGATGTTGGCGAGTGCCCTGTTTGCGGTAATGTTAACCCTGAACTGATCTTCAATATCATTGAAGCACGCGTTGTGGATGAGTTTGGGCGTTATACCCCAACCCGTAAGGTATCGCCCCAAAAATGGGAGGGCCATTTCCGCGAAAATATAAAGTTGCATTCTATCACCGACGAAACCGCAGAACCGCCCCGCTCACTCAATATTCCTTCGAGGTTTAAGCAATTCCTCATTTATACCAAGCGCGATTTGCTCTCGAAGATTAGTAACATGCAGTATATCGTTCTCAATTTACTTGAGACCCCGATACTTGCATTTATCTTGGCCTTTGTAATTAGGTATATTGCTGATCCCAATTCCAATGTTTACATCTTTAGGGAAAACGAGAATATACCTATTTATATATTTATGGCGCTTATAGTGGCGCTGTTTATTGGGTTAACTGTTAGTGCTGAGGAGATCTTCAGGGATCGAAAGATCCTTAAACGTGAGGCATTCCTAAACCTGAGCCGATCGAGTTACCTGTTTTCTAAAATTGCCATTCTGTTTTTGCTCTCCGCAATTCAAACAATTACATTTATATTGATAGCCAATGGAATACTGCAGATTCGAGGAATGTACTTCGACTACTGGTTGATCCTTTTCTCCACAGCGGTATGCGCCAATATGTTGGGCCTGAATATTTCGGCAACCTTTAACTCGGCAGTTACCATTTACATCGTTATCCCATTGCTGATGATTCCAATGATGGTGCTTTCTGGTGCAATGTTTAGTTTCGAGAAGTTGAACCGTGCCGTGGGGAGTTTTAGCCGGGTGCCGCTGGTGGCCGAATTTATGGTTACCAAGTGGGGTTACGAAGCGTTGGTGGTTCACCAGTTTAAGAATAATGCTTTCCAGAAGGTGTTTTACGATGTGGAAAAGGTGCAGCGTAACGCCGACTATAAAACGGTTTACTACATCCCGGAGCTCGAAAAACGGGCTAATAGCTGTGTGGAATTACTTGAACAGAAGGATAATGCCGAGGCAAAGGCAAAGCTTACGGAATATCTAGCAGTATTACGCACCGCCATCGCTACCGAAACCACTGTGTATGCTCCATCGGTGGAATGTAATTGTGCTGATAGGTTAACCCCTGATAAGTTTGATGAGGAGACCGCATATTCTTTGTTGGACTATATTGAGACCCTGCGTCGATTCTATAACGATATTTTCCAGGTTCAGAGCCAAAAGCGCGATCGGATTGTTGAGTACCTTGTGAACACAAACCCTGTGCTTTACGAAGGTAAGCGAAGGGCTTACCACAACGAGAGTATTGCCGATTTGGCCACTAAGGCTCTCGAAAAAAATAAGATTCTGCAGTATCAGGATGAATTGGTGCAGCAAAACGATCCAGTTTACCGCGATCCCGTGCCAAATCATTTTCTCGATTTTCGGTCGCATTTCCTTGCCCCCCGCAAATATTTTATGGGTGCTTATTTCGACACATTCTGGTTTAACGTATTCGCTATATGGTTTATGACCATTGTGCTTTACGTTACCCTTTACTACGAATCGCTAAAAAAACTTATCGAACTATTCTCAAAAATTAAGATACCTTCGTTATCAAAATAAAATTTTCTTATCTTTACTCTCAATTTAAAATTGAATACCATAACCCTTAATTCTGCCATGAGTAGGAGATTGCTTTATATATTGCTTGTTTTGGTAGTAACTGCCTCGGTTTCGTCGTGTAAATCGTGCAGTAACTCCGACGATTTGAGCCAGGATCTTGTAGTTCCCGATTCCATTGCGTTTAATGATCCCGTGCCTGTTTTGGGCGAAACGGTAATTGAGGAGATGATGCAGAATATTGCGTCCCCAGTTGAAACCGCCGCACTTATCAAAGGATTAAAGGTGCCTTTCAATAAAGATTTCTTGTTAACCACCAAGGCTTCCGAAAAGTTCAATACCAGTTTCGAGAAATCGTTGGCGCTTGGTATTTATGGGTGCGACCTTGGGTATTTGAATATGTACGAGAAATCCTCGTTTGTTATCGATTATATTCAGGTGATTAAACGATTGGCCGATGATATTCAGGTGGGGCAATTTTTCGATTTTTCAACTTTGAAGCGCCTTGCCACGAATAACGAGAACCTGGACTCATTGGTAACTATTTCGCAGCAAAGTTTTAGCCGAATTGATAACTACCTCCGCGAGTCGAACCGTCCCATGCTTAGCGCTGTTATTGTAGCTGGCTTGTGGGTAGAGGGTTCGTACCTTACTACACGGGTTGCTCAGGTTAGCAATCATAAACGGATACGCGAAACTTTAGGCGAGCAAAAAACTATCCTAATTTTTCTTCTCAAAGTCTTAAAAGTTTACGAGAAGGATCCGAGTATGGCAAAGTTTTTGACAGATATTGAAAAAGTGAAGGCATTGTATGATGATGTGAAGATCACCTACGAAGTTGGAGAACCCGAAATGGTTGAGGAGGATGGGGTGATCGTTTTTAAACAAACCGATAAGCAGATAGTTGAAATGAGCGACGAAACCTATCAGAAAATAATTGATAGCATACAGAAACTCCGTGCCGATTTAACTAAATTTTAGGAAATTACCTGGTTATGAAGAGAATACTTTTTGCATTTATAGTGGTTTTGGTTAGCGTATCGTTTGCAAAAAATGCAAGTGCGCAATCCGAAGAAGAGTTGGTTCAGATTTGTGGAATGATTGCTAAGGATGCAACTTTCCTTAAGGATTTTCGAATCAAACTAGATGCTGGTGATCCGCCGCCCGTACAGCGCGTTCCTGTTATTCTTAAAAAGGATGTGAAGTACCGGTTTTCTGTGTGCAACTCTAAGGATTTTGAGGGAAAGGTTGTGTTACAGCTGTTCGATAACAATAGGATGCTGGCTACTACATACGTGATTGCCACCGGTAAGGATTACCCCACTATCGACTGGGTGTGTACTAAAACCGGAGCGTACCATCTATTCTTTTCGTTCCGCGATGGGAAGGCTGGTTTGGCTGTGGGCTTGCTCTCTATGGTTGAGATGATGTAATAATAAGATACTAGTATATTTGAAAGTCTCTCCGATTTGGGGGGACTTTTTTTTCTCATTAACCTTAAGATTTCTCCCGCAGAATGCGCAGATTTACGCAGATGTGAAATAGTTTTTTTCTGCGTACTTCTGCGAGATCTGCGGGAGAAGAAAAGAAGTTTGCCCGCAGAATACGCAGATTCACGCAGAGTTGTATAAACTCTTATTCTGCGTTGGTCTGCGAGATCTGCGGGAGAAAAAACTGTTGCCCGCAGACTACGCAGAGTTTCGCAGAGTTGAATAACCTCTTATTCTGCGTTGTTCTGCGAGATCTGCGGGAGAAAAAACTGTTATTCGCAGAATGCACAGATTTATGCAGAGTTGAATAACCTTTTATTCTGCGTTATTCTGCGGGAAATGTCTTTTTCGCATTAATTCTCTCTATTCCCAGTTGTTTGTTGACAGTGATTTTTTTCGTACTGGTAAAAAAAGTGTATGCTTAAAAGCATCATTGCTTTAATAAGTGGTATAAAGTGTCGTCTCATTTACATCATTTTGTAACTTTGCATTCCAAAATCCAAATAGTTTGATTATGGCAGAAAAAAGCAACGAAAAGCTTTTTACCGAATTTCCACCGATTTCGACACAGGAATGGGAAGCGGTAATTCGCGAGGATTTGAAAGGAGCCGATTACGACAAAAAGTTAATCTGGAAAACCATAGAGGGTATCAGTGTAAAGCCCTACTATCGCTCCGAGGATCTCGCAAATATCCAAACAACCCATGTGAAACCCGGACAGTTCCCTTACGTTCGTGGAAATCACGAGAAGGGTAATAGTTGGCTTATCCGTCAGGATATAGAGGTTTGCTTGGACAAACCTACCGACGCCAATCGCAAGGCTGTTGATATGCTTGCTAAAGGCGTTGAATCGCTTGGCTTCAACCTATGCAGCGATAACGAGCCTACCCTCGATTCCGTAAGCCGATTGCTTAAGGACATTGACCTTAATCGGGTTGAAATCAACTTTACAGGCGGTTTATCCACCGCAAAGGCACTGCCTTTTATAGTGAAATTTTTGGAGCAGAGCCGTTTCGAAGCTCAAAAAATAAGATTCTCTATCGATTACAGCCCATTAACATCACTTTCGCTAAATGGCAAGTTCTGCTGCGATAACGACGCTTCGTTCGAAGGGTTGGTTTCGGTTATGCTTGCTGTTAAGAATTTCCCTAATTTCAGGGTGATTGGCGTTAACGGACATATTTTCCACAATAGCGGTTCGTCTTCTGTTCAGGAACTTGGATTTGCACTGGCAATGGCTAGCGACTATCTAACAGTTTTAACAGAGAAGGGCTTTACTGTTGATGAGGTTGCAGCCCGGATGGGCTTCAACTTTGCAATTAGCTCCAGTTACTTCATGGAGATTGCAAAGTTCCGCGCAGCCCGTTTGCTTTGGGCAAAAATGGTTGAGGCTTACAATCCTGCCTCGGCAAAATCGTCGCAAATGAAAATTCATGCCGAGACTAGCCGTTGGAACAAGACCGTTTACGATGCATACGTAAATATGCTTCGTACAACCACCGAGGGTATGTCGGCAGTGCTTGCGGGTGTTGACTCGCTGACAGTTCTCCCATTCGATGCTCCATACGCCGAGGCCTCCGTTTTCTCGGAGCGTATTGCGCGTAATCAGCAATTGCTTCTTCGCGAGGAGTCGTATTTAGGTCAGGTTGCAGATCCTTCGGCAGGAAGTTACTATATCGAGAATTTAACCATCTCAATTGCCGAGAATGCTTGGAATCAATTCTTGAAGATTGATGAGATGGGTGGGTATAAGGACGCGTTCATCAAAGGTTATGTTCAGTCTCAAATTGCCGAGGTTTCCAATAAACGCGACGTTAGTATTGCAACCCGCCGCGAAACGGTTCTTGGAACTAACCAGTATCCTAATTTCAACGAGATTGCTGATACAAAGGCTGTAAGTGCCGATGCGGTTACCCGCAAAGCGTCCACTAAGCCTGCCGATGCAATTGCATTGCCATTGGTTCCGTACCGAGGGGCTCAGGCTTTTGAGGAGCTCCGTTACAAAACCGATGTTAGCGGTCGTCGTCCCAAGGTGTTTATGCTTGCGCTAGGCAACCTGGCAATGCGCCGCGCAAGGGCTCAGTTTGGCTGTAACTTTTTTGCAGTAGCAGGCTTTGAGGTGATCGATAATATTGGTTTTAAAACTGTTGACGAGGGCGTTAAGGCCGCGCTTGATGCTAAATCCGATATTGTGGTTATTTGTAGCTCCGATGAGGAGTACGAAACTCTTGCTGTTGAGGCGTTCGAGAAATTGAACGGTAAGGCAATTTATGTAGTTGCTGGTGATCCTGTTTGCAAGCCCGACCTAGAGGCTAAGGGAATCAAAAACTACATTAGCGTTAAAAGCAACCTGCTAGAGACATTGAAGGGTTATCAAAATCTTTTAAATATTTAATTAAACGCTAAGCTGCAAAGCATTTATTCTATTTAGTTTTCTTAGCGTAATAGCGTTTAAACAAAAGAAATTATGAAACCAGATTACAAAAAAATCAATATAAAGGAGATTAAAGCCGATAAGAGCGGTTCAAATCTTGAAGCCGACTGGTTAACGCCCGAGCGTATTCCAGTTAAGCCTGCTTATACAGCCAACGATTTGGAGAACATGGAGCATCTAAACTATGCTGCCGGTGTACCACCATTCCTTCGCGGTCCGTATAGCACAATGTATGTAATGAAACCCTGGACTGTCCGTCAGTATGCAGGTTTCTCTACAGCCGAGGAGTCCAATGCGTTCTACCGTCGTAACCTTGCCGCTGGGCAGAAGGGGCTTTCGGTTGCATTCGACCTGGCAACCCACCGCGGGTACGACTCGGATCACGAGCGTGTTGTGGGCGATGTGGGTAAAGCCGGTGTGGCTATCGATTCGGTTGAGGACATGAAAATCCTGTTCGATGGTATTCCATTGAACAAGATGTCCGTATCTATGACAATGAACGGAGCTGTGTTGCCCGTATTGGCATTCTACATTGTTGCTGCGTTGGAACAGGGGGCTACTCTTGATCAGCTGAGCGGTACAATTCAGAACGACATTTTGAAGGAGTTTATGGTGCGTAATACATACATCTACCCACCGGAATTCTCCATGAAAATTATTGCCGATATTTTTGAGTACACATCCCAGAAAATGCCTAAGTTCAACAGCATATCGATCTCCGGTTACCACATGCAGGAAGCCGGGGCAACTGCTGATATTGAGTTGGCATACACTCTAGCCGATGGGTTGGAGTACTTACGTACTGGAACTCAGGCTGGTATTGATATCGATGCTTTTGCGCCTCGCTTATCGTTCTTCTGGGCAGTTGGTATGAACCACTTTATGGAGATTGCCAAAATGCGCGCAGCCCGTTTACTTTGGGCTAAGATTGTAAAACAATTCAATCCAAAGAATTCAAAATCGTTAGCGCTAAGAACACATAGCCAAACATCGGGATGGAGCTTAACTGAGCAGGATCCGTTTAATAACGTAGCGCGTACCTGCATTGAGGCCATGGCCGCTGCGCTTGGTCATACACAAAGTTTGCACACCAATGCGTTGGATGAGGCTATAGCGCTTCCAACCGATTTCTCGGCCCGTATTGCCCGTAACACGCAGCTTTACATTCAGGAGGAAACCAATGTGTGCAAGTCGGTTGATCCTTGGGCTGGTTCATACTACGTGGAGCATCTAACCCACGAAATTGCCCATAAGGCTTGGAAACTTATTCAGGAGGTTGAGGAGTTGGGTGGTATGTCGAAAGCAATTGAGACCGGTGTACCAAAGATGCGCATCGAGGAAGCTGCTGCCCGTAAGCAGGCTCGTATCGACTCGCGCAAGGATACCATTGTGGGGATTAACAAGTACCGTTTGGAGAAGGAAGACCCCATCGAAATTCTTGATGTTGATAATACCGCTGTACGCGAGGCTCAAATCCGCAGGTTGAAAACGATTAAGGCTGAACGGAACGAGGCGGACGTTAAAGCAGCTCTTGAGGCAATTACCCGTTGTGTTGAAACCAAGCAGGGTAATCTGCTTGAACTATCGGTTGATGCCGCAATGAAACGCGCAACTCTAGGTGAAATTTCATACGCTTGCGAGAAAGTGGTTGGCCGCTATAAGGCTATTATCCGCTCAATTTCCGGTGTTTATTCGTCTGAATCTATGGAAGACTCTAATTATAAGGCAGCAAAAGAACTTTGCGATAAGTTTGCGAAGCAAGAAGGTCGTCAACCCCGTATTATGATTGCCAAAATGGGTCAGGATGGTCACGACCGTGGCGCTAAGGTGGTTGCAACAGGTTATGCCGATATCGGATTCGATGTTGATATGGGCCCACTGTTCCAAACCCCAGCCGAGGCTGCTAAACAAGCGGTTGAGAACGATGTTCACGTTCTTGGGGTGTCGAGTCTTGCTGCTGGTCATAAAACTTTAGTTCCTCAGGTAATGGAAGAGCTTAAGAAGTTGGGTCGCGAGGATATTATGGTAATTGTTGGTGGGGTTATTCCTGCACAGGATTATCAATACCTTTACGATCATGGCGTGGTGGGAATCTTTGGCCCTGGAACCTCTGTTTCGACTGCCGCTATCAAGATTCTTGAGATTTTACTGGAGAAATTCTCAGAGTAGTAAAGTTTATAATTACGGAAATGCCTACCTCTGTTGGGGTGGGCATTTTTTATAAATAACCCTGTCAGGGTTTAAAACCCTGACGGGGTTATTCTTTTTTTATTAACTTTGGTAGGATGTTTGATAGTTAGAAATCTAGTTTGGCAAAATATCTTGTCATGCGAACTTTTCGAAGCATCTAGTATAGTATAGATCCATCGTTTCGCTCAGGATGATAATTAGGAACATTAATCATTATAAACTATGAAAAAGCCAATTACAGTAATATCTGCATTAATGGTTGTAATGCTCGTTGGAATCAACCTAGAATCTGTTGCCCAAATTGATAAGGGGCGGCAAACCCTCGAGGATGTTATTGCCGAACAGGAGCAGGATGTTTACACGCTCCGTTTCCTTGATGCCGTAACCGGAAAACCTGTAGAGGGAGCGGATGTGATGGTTGCCAATGTGGGCACCTTTAAAACCGACTCTGCCGGTAGGGCAGTTTTTCCCAAGCAGCCCGATGGTTTGTATAAAACGATTTTCAAGAAAAGTGGTTATATCACCGCGGTTTACAATGTGGATGTGGTAGCTGAAACCATTTTTAAGAACCGCTTTGCGGTTTCGCCAGTGATGGATATCCGTCAGTTCCGGGTGGTGCTCGATTGGGATCAACAGCCCCTGGATCTAGATGCCCACTTTGTGAAATCGAATACCTATCATATAAGTTACCGCAATACCCGAGTTTTGGCCGATGGAACCGGGATGCTCGACCTTGACGATATGGATGGCTTTGGCCCGGAGACCATAACCGTTGAAACTATTGATGCCAATGGAACCTACGATTTTTTTGTACACAACTACTCGGCGCACGAGAAGCCTGCATCGCCAAATCTTTCGGTATCAAAGGCTACCGTTAGGGTTTATAGCGGAAACCGTTTGCTGAAAACTTATCAGATCCCCGCGAATTTTACAGAAAAAATTTGGAATGTTTTTAAGGTGGTTAATGGGCAGGTTGAGTAGGCCGGAATGATTTATTGCTCTTATGCTTACTGACTTGAATGGATGTTTGGTAGGTTTGTACGTATTTTAGTTGATAGTGCTGTTGTCAGATTGTTGTGCATTAGCGCGACAAGGATGCCAATAGTTGATTAATAAGTTTTTTTAAAAAATAAAATTATTACGCATGAAAAATATTCAATTAATTAAACTTGAAAAATACAACGATTCAACAAAATATGAAAAAATTGCAGAGGGAATTTATAAAGCTCTTTACGATTATGAAGATAATATTGTTGAGAAAGGTCAATATGTAACTGCTTTTTCATTTATGTTGGAAGAAGATTTAAATGAAATTGAAGACAGACAATATCCCCTCGAAGACATATTGGATAGATTCTTGGCACATGTTTCAGAATTTATTCAGGATGAAAAGGATAATCCTGTTATGATATTGGAATTATGTACACAAGGTTGGTTGGATAGTATGGAAGAACTAATAAAAATTACTGATAAACACGTTTATAACAAAGAGATTACTAAAGATGCTGAAACTTATGTTGAATTGGTAATAGAATGATAAAACTTGTACGTTTGAATAAAATTGTCTGAGAATAATATATAAAAAGGAATTGTGATAAAATGCCGAACGCACAACGCCGCTACCGCACGAACCGACTGTAGTGAGTTCAACGAAGTTAGTCCTCTCGTGTGGTAGTGTAGAAGAGGATAGGTGGTAGTGTAGAAGAGAAAAAAAAGTAAGTGGTAGTAGAGAGGACGTAATGGGTAGCAACAAGATAATCCAGCGGAATTATGTGTTATATACCTAAGGATGGGAGTAGTAAGTATTGTTGAGAGGTTGGGATGGAATTGCCACACGAGAGGACTGGCGCGGCAGCGAGGGGCTATGGCGGAAACCGTTTGCTGAAAACCTATCAGATCCCCGCGAATTTTACAGAAAAAACTTGGAATGTTTTTAAGGTTGTTAACGGGCAGGTTGAGGAATTATAGTTCTACATGGTACTTGAAAATCACGTTGCTAAACAGCGTGATTTTTTCTTTTCTCACTAATCACAAACACAATCATTAGAATAGTGGCAGTTAAAGCCATTGCCGACCCAAAATAGAATGGAGCGTTTGAGTTTACTTTATCGTAAAGTAACCCTGCTATTAAACTTGCTGGTAGCAGAGTGATTCCAAGCACTGCGTGGTACAATCCAAATCCGGTCCCCTTTAAATCTTTGCTTACAATATCGGATATCATTGCTTTTTGGCTGGTATCGGTTAGTGCGCTATAAACGCCGTAAAGTATAAACAGTAATACAAATATGTTTATGCTATTAAATCTGCCAAATAAAAAGTAAACAATTGCATATAAGAGAAATCCAACAATAATTAGTGTTTCACGGCCAATTCTGTCCGATATTTTACCAATAGGTATTGCTAGGAATACCGAAACCACATTAAATATCATATAAACGAAAGGAATGTATGCCTTGTTTATTCCTGTTTCGGTTGTTTTTACCAGTAATAAAGCATCGGCAGAATTGCCTAATGTAAATACAAATATTATTGCAAGGAAAAAGTAAAACTTTCGCGGTAATTGTTTTAAATGAAAGCGATTGTTGTTACTAGTCTTTTCTGATTTCGCCTCTTTTATAAAGATAATTATTGATAAAACTCCTAGTAATGCGGGGATTGTTGCTATTAGGAAGATATTGGTATAGTTTAATGGAAACAAGTAAAGCAGTATAAATGCAGCTAGCGGACCTACTATAGCTCCACTATTGTCCATGGCTTTATGAAATCCAAAGTTTCTTCCCGCCTCGTTGTGCTTAGCAGAGCTGCTAATTAGACTATCGCGTGGTGCTGTTCGAATGCCTTTTCCTATTCGTTCAAAGAATCTAAGGAAAAGAACTTGAACAGGTAGTCGAACAAATACATAAAGAGGAGTAACCAATGCTGTAATTCCATACCCGATAATCATGAACGGTTTATTTCTCCCAATCTTATCGCTCCAGTATCCCGAAAAGGCTTTGAATAGCGATGCAGTACTTTCTGCTATTCCCTCGATTAAGGATATTGATGTTTTTGATGCTCCAATTGATAATAAGAATAAGGGCATTACGCTATAAATCATTTTGATAGATGTATCAGTAAAGAAACTGGTTAATCCAACGAAGAAAACGTTCCTTTTAAATCCGAATATCGTATCCTTTTTCATTTTTTGATTTTACTGCTTTTGGATAAGTTTATAGGTGTGAGTTAAAAGCTCAATTCCACCACAATTTCCATGCCCTGGAATAACAATTTTTGCACTTGGGAACTTATCAATTACCTTTTGTATTGTGATTGGGTAAGCCTTTAAATCGCCATCAACAGTATTCCCTAAATTGGTTGAATTGGTACTTTTTGCCATACAGCCTGCAAAAAGAATTTTCTCCGAAGGAATCCATACCACAATGTTATCCATAGAGTGCGCCGCTCCCAAATAGTAGCATAGAATTCCTTTATCGCCTAAAAAAAGTTGAAGAGAATCCTTAAATCCACTATCAGGGTAACTCTGTCCTTTTTGTTTTAAAATATCTATGGTTAATTGATTTGCGTATGTTTTTACCCCAATCTTTTTAAGGTAAGCTAATCCTCCTGTACAGTCGTTATGCCAGTGGTTTGGCACAAATCCAATTGTTTTTAGTTTCAAAGAATCTGTTATAAAATCAACCAATTCTTCAGTTTGCAAAATGGTGGTGGGTGTGTCGAATAGGAAAGCCTCATTATTGTTGATGAGTATTAATCCGTTGGAAGGAAATCTTCCAAATTGAGAGTCGTTGGTGTAAGAAATGTGAATAAAGGCGTTATCGGTTATTTTAACAAGAGTTATATCGTTGTTGACCTTAATTTGATTATAAGTTTGTGCATAATTTGCTGATGCAATAACTAGGTATAGAAGGAAAATGATAGTTCTCATTGTTGGCTTGGTTAGTTGTTTTACAAAAGTATGGATTTCTCGCTGCGCTCGAAATGACAATAAGCAAAAAGAATTCTTTTCGAACAACTATCAACTTCTACTAGCCACAACGCAAACCTTCTTCTCTTTCTTAACTTCACCATTTAGGTTAAAGTACTCAATGTAGATAATGTAAATACCTACAGGAACCCTGCGGTTACTGAAATTGATGCCATCCCAACGGATTGAACCTTCAGTTCCAAGCAGTAAATTGTTTGCAAGGCGATAAACCTCTACGCCACTCGATGTGTAAACCCTAATGTTTGCTACATATCCCGCATCGGGTAGGTTGTAGTTGATAAGTAGGTAGTCGTCGCGGCCATCGCCGTCGGGTGAGAATGTTTCGGGCGATAGCGTGAAGTTCGACGATGAGGTTGTTGCATCGGTGTACTGCGAGTTTTTGTAGGTTGGTGTTGCAAAGCCAACAACCTGTGATGCCGATTGCCAGGTTGAGGCATCATTCGTGTTTAAGTTTGGGCTTATTCTTTCCAGCGAAACACCCTTTACATCAGCAATCAACTTGCTGTGCATCTTTTCGCTGTAGTAGAACTCATCAACTACTTCAAGTTGTTCATCTAACAGAACCACATAGCCCTTATCATTATTGAACGAAGCCATTTTAGATGCCCACACAATTACCCTGGGGTTTTCTGCTGTGTAAAACTGCATTACAAGTGCTGGATTTGTACATATAACCACATACTCATTTGGGAAGAATAGCCGTGCAGTGTCCGATGCAGGGTAGGTTTCATTCAGTTCGAGGGTATTCGAATTTCTGCTGCTTAGGTAGATTTTTTTAAGGTCGAAAGTTTTGTCTGAGTTGTTGTAAAGTTCCACAAAATCGGTTCCGCCAGTATAAGGGTTGAAAAGCACTTCGTTAATAACGATATCGTTGGCCAAGGGTGTTTGCGGAAGTGCAAAATCAATATCAACCTCATCAATTCTATTGCCAGCAAAATCCATAACATCGTTCGATACTGTCAATGTATATTTTTGATTTGCCTCCATTGGGTTTGCTAGTGTAATTGTGATCTCGTTGAAAAGATTTCCGCTCGAAACGATGTTGGGTATTCCTACTGCGCTTGGCAATGCGTAGTTGTCATTCAGCGTAAAGCTAAGGCTATCCATTGGTTCGTTGTATGTTAATTTGATAGTTCTGTCATCCATTACCCCTGTTGCAACAACTCGTGGCTTGGTAACATCAGGATTTTCTCCTGTAACAGAATTGGGTGCACATGGCGTTCCTCCTTGCGTGTCTTGACTTGCTTTCCAGTTGTTTGAGCCTTCAGCCAAATTGGTAATATCAACGCATTCCATTGAGTAGCCACCGCTGTTTCGCGTTGCATCGTTGTACCAACTATTGGTGTAGTTTGCAAACGCAATAAGGTTGCTGTTGCTATCGAATAGTTTTATTAGCATTCCGTCGTTCAGAAGACTTGGGAAACTTGTTACTCCGATGGCTTTTCCGTAAACCGAAAGATATTCCGATGCAGTATTCGAGCAGACAACCGCATAGCTTTGTGGGGCAATTTTTGCTGCGGGCAAACTAACCGTAGTGGAGTTGAATTGCATTTTCCAGCCAGTTATTGATACCGAGTCGTAATATGGATTGTAGAGCTCAACGTACTCGTATTCGGGCAGGCCAACGCTTGGTATTGGGTTGGCCATTATTTCGGTGATAACCAATTGGCCGAGGTTTCCCTCGGTGCCAATTCCAAAGGTGGCGCTATCGGATATGGCGTAGCCGTTTTCATCTAAAATGTTCGAAATGTTTAACTGTAGGTTACCCAATGGCATTCTCGATGTTGTGAGTAAAACCTCGTTGGGCTTTTCTGCATTAAATTGTGCCAACTGAACTTCTATGCTTTCCCCGCTTTCTTTCTTAATGGCATAGTTGCTAATGTTCGATGCGCTGGTTGGGTTTATGCTTTTGCTAAACTGAACCTTAACCGATGATAGATTCATCGATTTTACCGATTTAAGTAAAGGAGGATACTCAACCGCGCAAATCTTTAAATTATCAACCCAAAGAAGCCCTGCTCTGGATGATGTGAAGCCAAATTCCAATCCGCCATAGTTAACGGTCAAATCGGCTTTTAAATTGGTTTCTCCGCCTAAAATCATACACCCCGATTGCTTGGGTTGATACCAAAGCGATAGCTTGCCTGTTGGCGAAAGTGTGAGTTTTATCTTAACCTCATCGTTCTCATTCCAGTCAAATGCTGCAACTATAAGGTTGTTACGCTTACTATCCTCGAACGCCCATAGCGAGAGAAAATCGTTCCCACTACTGGGGTTTATTCCAATAGCAATACCTGTTGCCGTGTCTAAATCTTCCGATGTTGATGCTGCTACAAAGTAAAAGTAATTATCGGACGAGGGATCCCAGTTGCCATTGCGAATGGTTACTTCCCATTCAATAGCTTTTCCACTCGATGAGGCTATTCCAATTGGAAATGTAAGTGTATTTACTTTTGAATCGGGATTCCCAGCGTGTATAAGCGATTGCACGCCAGAGATAGGAGTAATTGTAGATAGTTTCCAGTTCTGAATGCCATTCCAACTTGGCGTTGTTCCCTCAAAATCTTCGTTAATTGGGCAAATTTGGTTATAGCCCACATACATTTCTGGTGATATACCTTGCATTAATGTTTCCGATGTTGCCTTAAACTGATATTTTCCGATACTGTTTAGTTTTACTCCGCTCCAAATTGCCATTCCGTTGTTTATTGGAGTTATCATTGGCGATGTTTCCATTTGTCCGTTTCCGCTTTGGAGTAATAAACTTGCGCTTCCTGTGAAGTTATTATCGCTATTTCCCAAACTATCGGTTGCCGATGCCCTTACGCTGAATGCTTGATTGGGTAAACCAATGAATGGTACTTGTGCAAATGTTAGATTTGTTGCCACAACATCAATTTTACAGGGTTGTCCGTAAATGGTTAGTGGAATTGTAGTGCTGAACGCTGTTCCACTTGTGGCCGATTGCAGCCCGTGGTTGCTTGTTGGTATGTAGAATCGGAACTTTGTGCCATCAACAATGGCATTCTCTCTGATAAATGCTTTTATGGTGATGTCGAGCGAGTCGTTGTTTGGAATTGTAATGCTGTTCTCAGCAATACTAAGCACAAATTTTCCGTTACTAACGCTAAAACTTGGTGTGATAGCTCCGTTGGGGGTTATTATGGCAAATCCTTTAATCATTTGTGAGAGTTGAATCGCATTGTCGGGATCGAAGGTGGCAAGCGTAATGGTGTTTGGAATTAACGGTAACCCGTCCGAGGTACCTTTATCTTTTATCCGAAGTTTTAACACCTCAAAGGCGTTGCTTGAGCTGCTATTTGCCGACGAAACGGTAATTGTGTCTTCGCTTACGGTTATTGGAACTGCAACGCCATTGTTATCGCCACAGGTAATAAATGCCGATGCCACATCGTCGAGCGTTGTGCTTTGCGCCAGCAACGAGAATTTCTCGGGGATTGAGTAGTTAACCCCATTATAGGTTACCTCTCCATTTACAATGTTTGCAGTTTCTCCTCCTGCAATTGCCAGAGTTCCATTGCCCGATGCCAGTTTTAGTCTCACCTCTCCACTAAAATCCTTGTCAATATTTTCGTTTTTATCGGTGGCCGCAATTTTCGCTGTAAAATTCTCCAAAACGCCTACTCTGGCAGGAATTTCCTTGAACGATAGTTTTGCGGCATCAACCTTTATGGTAAAAATATTTGAGGTGATATTTGTTGCTAATTGTGTGGAAAATCCCGAGCCTTGTTCATACGCAGTGAATCCGTGAGCGTTTTTATCAACGTAAAGTTGAATAACCTGACCATCGGTTAAATCCTTGCTCTTTAGGTATGCCCAAATACTTATCTCTGCTGATGTTCCATCTGCTACAACTAGCGATTGTTCTCCAAAAAATATCTCTATGGCCGATGATTTTATTTGTACATCGGCAAGGGTAATTAGCGCGCCGTTGCGTTTAACCAGCACGCCCTCTATTGCCTTATTCAGTGTTGCGATGTTTGTAATACTTGTTCTGCTTAGTTTGATACTTTTGACAATAGTCGGGGCATTGTCGCCACTACCAATATCGTTTATTTTAAGGCGCATTATTTCAACGGCTTTTTCGGGGCTTGTTTTAAGCGATTGGATATTCGCGTCCACAGGTTGCGATGTTGGTTCGCTGGCAGTTGATGTGGTGTCATTTACGGTTTGGATATCGTTGCTGATTGCCTCAATGAGTCCGCCGCTTTCGGTCTTTATGCTGAATGTTCCTGTTGTGCTGTAAACAAGGTCAGTCCATTGCGCTGTTCCGCTTGCGCCTGCTTTTGTTAAACCGCTTGTCGATGTTAAATTACCATTGCCTTCGTTTAGGCTTAGTGTTACTGGTTGTGCAAAATCGTTATCAATACTTCCAAACTCGTCGCAACCGCTAACCGATACGCTGAAGTTTTTATTCAGCCCAACCGCTATAGGTTGTTGGGTAAACCTCAGATGCGTGGCTTGAACCTGAATCGTAAAGTTGTTCGATGTTGCTTTTGCTGCAATTGGTTTGACAAAGCCAGAGCCCGATATCCCTGCAAAAAATCCGTGGTTTTGGTCAATCTCAAAGCTTAGGCTGGTTCCTTCGGTTATTCCATTCTTAAGGTATATGCCTAGGGTAAATTCGTCCTTCGCCCCATCGGATATAACCATTTGGGTTGAATCAACATCCAAAATAATTGATTCATTGGTTATTTGAGCGTTTTTTATGTTGATATTGCCACTAGGGCCTGTAATTTTTATTCCACCAATAATTGAGCTCCATGGCGATAGAGTGGGCGAGGGATTGCTGAATGTAATCCGCTTTACACGGGTTGGCAGATTATCGCCGCTGCCCATATCCTGAATGGCAAAACGGAACACATCCACAGTGCTTAGCGGATTGTTTGCTAGTGATGATATTGTACCCCCTGCAATTTGTGCAGTTGGATTAAGTATGTTGGTTGTGTTATCGTTGAGGTTTGCAGCATCGTATGTTATGCTGATATTATCAGCCCAAAGGAGCATGTCGGCTGATGAAGTGTAACGGTAAAGTATGCCGAAGTTTTCAAATGCGGTATGGTTGATATCCTCTACGCTGCCGTAGTTGACCAAATCGGTAAAAATGCCGTTAACCGATGCTTTAAGTGTAAATGTTCCATTTGCGAGGCGTTGAACCTCAATTGCGCCCGCTTTTCCTGTGCCAATTTGGGTTTGCCAGTTTAACGTTGAGGTAAGAATTATTTGCGGTGTTCCGTTTGTTACTCTCCATATTTTTAGCAGGTCGTCGCTACCTGTAAGGTTAACGCCTACGGCGTAGCCCGAGCCTGTTCCTGGAGTGGTTATTGTAGCGCCATCGCTCATAAGGTAAACCCACCAACTGTTCGATGTGGAAGGGTCGTTGCCATACCTAATTAGCATGCGCCAGGTTACATCACCTGTGGTTACATCCCATGTGGGTAGTGGATAGTAGATAGAGTCGGTGGTGCTAGTGTTATTGTTAAAGGTGTGCTTAAGCGAGCGTGCTCCCGCCAGTGGCGATGCCGTTGATGCTTGCCATCGGCCCGTGGGTTTTTGAGTCCAACCAGTTAGGTCGTCAACCTCAAAATTGATATTAATCTGTCCTATAACAGTAAGCGATAATACTGTTAAAATCAGGGTGAACAGTCGTTTCATCTGCTTGTATTTTGTTTAATTAAGGTCAGATGGAACACCCATAAATCAATACTTTTGCCGTGCGATAAATTTATCGGTCATGGATGTTTCATATTGTTTAATTACTATTTTTACGAACAATAAATTACAAAAAATTTAAACACAATTACTTAATGTTTAACAATTAACAACTTAAAACAAATGAAAGTAGCAGTGGTGGGCGCCACCGGATTAGTAGGTAAAGTAATGCTTCGCGTTCTTGAAGAACGGAATTTCCCCGTAACAGAGTTGATTCCAGTTGCATCAGAGAAATCAATTGGTAAGTCTGTTAAGTTTAAGGGTAAGGATTATGCAATTGTATCGGTTGCCGAGGCTGTCAAACGAAAACCTGCTGTTGCTATTTTCTCTGCAGGTTCTGCAGCATCAAAGGAGTGGGCCCCAAAATTTGCCGAGGTGGGTACTACCGTTGTGGATAATTCATCGTGCTGGCGAATGTACCCTGAGATTCCGCTTGTAGTTCCCGAGGTGAATGCTAATATCCTTACTCCAAGCAACAAGATTATTGCCAACCCAAACTGTTCAACTATTCAGCTTGTTGTTGCCTTAAACCCACTTCATCTGAAGTATAAAATCAAAAGGATAGTTGTATCTACATACCAATCGGTAACTGGCACTGGCGTTAAGGCGGTGAATCAACTATACGCCGAAAGGCAAGGCGTGCAGGCCGATATGGCTTATCCTCATCCGATTGATTTAAACTGTTTTCCGCATGGGGGAACATTCCTTGAGAATGGCTATACCACCGAGGAGCAGAAGTTGGTTGATGAAACCCGTAAGATTATTGGCGACCAGAATATTATGGTTAACGCAACAGTTGTTCGTATTCCTGTTGTTGGTGGCCACTCCGAGTCGGTAAACGTTGAGTTCGAGAATGAATTCGAATTAACCGAGGCTGTTGAGTTGCTCCGTAGCTCTGCAGGAATTACTATTCAGGATAATCCTGCCGAGAATCATTACCCAATGCCACGCTACTCCGAGGGTAAGGACGATGTGTTTGTGGGCCGCATCCGTAGGGATATTTCACAACCCAAGAGCATCAACTTCTGGGTTGTGTCCGATAACCTACGCAAAGGAGCTGCCACCAATGCAATTCAAATTGCAGAGTTTTTAAACTCTAAAGGTTGGCTTCAGTAACGTCAGGGTAAAGGAAATTATCGTAGGGATATCTGCCAACGTGGATATCCCTTACTGTTTTATAAAGAAGCTCCCTGAATTCAGGAAGGTTTGTTTTCTGCTTTGCCGAAATAAATATTGTGTGAACATCCTTTTTCGCCATCCAGCTATTCTTAAGCTCATTTAAGCTGATGTTTCTATCGGTTCGGGGTGTGTTGTCGTCGGCAGCCTTTTCCTCCCATTTGTATGCATCAATTTTATTGAAAACTATGATGGTTGGTTTTTCCCCAGTTTTTAACTCATGAAGGGTTTGGTTTACCACGTTAATTTGATCCTCAAAGTTTGGGTGCGATATATCAACCACATGGAGTAGCAAATCGGCCTCACGTACTTCGTCGAGGGTTGATTTAAACGATTCCACAAGTTGATGGGGTAACTTGCGGATAAAACCAACGGTATCGGAAAGTAGGAATGGCAGGTTGCCAATAACCACCTTTCGCACTGTGGTATCGAGTGTTGCAAAGAGTTTATTCTCAGCAAAAACATCGGACTTGCTAATTAAATTCATCAAGGTTGATTTTCCAACGTTGGTGTAACCAACCAGTGCAACCCGAACCATGCTACCCCGATTTTTCCGCTGGGTAAGCATCTGTCGGTCAATCTTGCTGAGCTCCTCCTTTAAACGGGAGATTTTTTCGCGTATAATACGGCGGTCGGTTTCAATCTCTGTTTCACCGGGGCCTCTTAGCCCAATACCCCCTCGCTGACGCTCAAGGTGAGTCCACATTCGGGTTAGCCTTGGCAGTAAGAATTGATACTGTGCCAGTTCAACCTGGGTTTTAGCGTATGCTGTTTTTGCCCGTTGAGCAAAAACATCAAGTATCAGGTTGGTTCTATCTAAAACCTTACGTTTTAATTCACTTTCGAGGTTGCGGAGCTGGGTGGGGGTGAGCTCATCGTCGAAAATCACCGTATCAATCTCATTTTCCTCTGCATAGTTGGCAATTTCCATCACTTTCCCTTTGCCGATGAAGGAGCGCGAGTTGGGAATGTCAATTTTTTGAGTGAATCGTTTTACCGTGCAAGCACCCGCGGTGTCGGCCAAAAATTCAAGCTCGTCGAGATATTCGGTTACCTCGTCCTCTTTCTGTCCTGGTAATATAATGCCAACCAGTATGGCTTTTTCCTGTATCTTCTCTGTGCTAATTGGGTTACTCATGCTTGCGGCGCTTATTTTTTGCAAAAGTAAATACAAAAAATGGGACTAACGCTTTGTTCTGATGGAAAGTTGTTGCAAAGAAAAATCCAGACCGCGGTCTGGATTTTTGAAAGGTAATGTTGGATTGCTATTTTGAGAGTACAAAGTTTATGGGAAGTGCAAATTTAACGCGTGCCGGTTTTCCATTGTGCCGCCCTGGAGTCCATTGTGGCGAAGCTTTAATAACTCTCAGCGCTTCTTGCACTAGCAAATCATCGGCTTTGCGGAGCGATTTAACGTTCGATATGCTTCCGTCGCGTTCCACTATAAATTCCACAAACACACAGCCCGATACGCCATTGTTCTGCGCATCCTCGGGGTATTTCAGGTTTTTCATCACGTACTGAGTCCTAAACTCTTCGAGTCCGCCTTCGCCAAATTTAGGCATCACCTGAACAATGATTTCCGCCTCTGGCACTTCATCCTCAATGGGGAGGGCCATGTATTGAGGTGTGGGCCCATCGGTATCAATGTTTTCGAAGATGTTCACATCGCCTCGTGGTTCAAGGTTATCGGGGACTATAGTGATTTTGTCGGGACTTGGAATTCGCGCTGGCGGTGCGGGTTCCAATTTGCTCTCATCGCTGGTAATGGGCATTAGGTCTATCTCAATGGGTACCTCAATGCCCGAGCCTTGCATCATGTTGATGCTTTTGGTAGTTTCCCATTCAAAGGCCATCAGAACAAGTAGCATAACTAATGCTAGCCCAATTTCAAAGAATAATGGTTTCCTGTTCTCAAGGTCTGCTTTCGACGTTTTTTTAGGTACCATAGCTTTTGGGTTTAGTGGTTTGTTATATAACGTTCAGGAGATGCTATGGAGTATTTGGACGAGTCGTTTTTTTGTTTTTAGGCAAAAGAAAACCCCCGACTTGAATGCCGAGGGTTTTTCTTGTATTTATATTTAGTTTATTGAAGTACGAAAATGATGGGGATGTTAAACTGAACGCGTACAGGTTTTCCACGTTGTTTACCGGGTTTCCAGCGAGGCGAACTAGCTACCACCCTTGCAGCTTCTTTATCAAGGATTGGGTCAACTCCACGGATAACTTTAACGTTGGTTACCCTACCGTCGGGCTCAACCACAAAGTTGATGTAAACTTTACCTTGAATACCGTTTTCGGCGGCAACATCGGGGTATTTTAGGTTTTTTTGAACGTAGTTGTTACGGAATTCCTCCAGACCGCCGGGGCCAAAGCTGGGCATTTCCTCAACAACCACGAATGGGGTGTACTCTTCAACCTCTTCTTCTTGTTCGGTGAATTCTACAATTTTAACCGCAGCATCTTCCTTGAAGTCGGAGTCGAAGATATCTGAGTTATCTTTGATGTTAACGTTGTCGTCAACAATCTTAATAACATCGGTAACTTGAACAACTTTGGGAGGTTCGGGTTGCTTAATCTCATCCTGATGGGTAACGTCAACCATTTCCTCTTCCATCTTTACCTCCTGAACCTGAGCTATTTCAACATTTACAGTTTCGGTGGAAGTCCATTCAAAGGCCAGCAGAACAATAAGCAGGGTAACTGCTAATCCAATCTCAAAAAAGATTGATTTTTTGTTCTCAAGGTCTGCTTTAGGTGATTTCTTCAGTTCCATAGTATTGTATATCTGGTCTTAGTGTATAACGGTTATTTTTACTTATTAGTATTCTTTGTCGATTTTTATGCGTTACAAAACAACAAATTTTTTCGGTTTCTTACAATGATTATACGTAATTTTTTAAATCATGTTAAAAAAATAGTTGAAGCGTGTTGGAATGTTAAAAAAAGATTTATTTTTGCAACTGCTTTTTACGGGCTTAACATACCCAGTTAGATATAGGGCGTTGAGAGTTAGGTAAAGTGTTGAGGGGGTATAGCTCAGTTGGCTAGAGCGCTTGCATGGCATGCAAGAGGTCAGGGGTTCGACTCCCCTTACCTCCACGAAAGGTTCGACAGTGTCGGGCCTTTTTTTATTGACTTCTGCGAAAGCTCATGGTTGCCATTCCCATTGCCGATGAAAACTATTTTTTTTGATCTGGCTTTAGTCGCTTTGTAGTTCGACTTATGTTATAAAAAATGGCAGATAAATCTGCCATTTTTCGCCTTAACTTTTTATTCTGTGGTGGCTGCTGCTTCTTTTTCCTTTTTGGCTCTATTGGCGCATCTGTCGCATAGGTCTGTGATATTCTTTAACTTCCTGGCGTCGGCAACCGTCCCTTCAAATATTTCGTCGGTTCTTGAGGTGTTGATATAGGAACAATCTTGATACAAATGGTAGCTTTTACCCGATTTGGTCCAGTAAACATGGTTATTCCCGTTGTTAAGCGACTTAACCTCCTCGGTTTGTTCGGCGTACTCTTCCTGTGATGGAGGGTTGAAATCCGTTCCGGTTACACCTGCTATTACCAGTGCAGCAACAGCAATGGATCCAAGTATCCCCTTTTGTTTCCCGCTCATGTTTTTGTTAGTGAAAATAAGAATCACTAGTGGTAGGAATGCAATAATGGCTATGATTAATCCCAACTGGTTTTGAACAAAAAACTTGAATTTGTCTTTTTCAGAGGCAGGTTCGAGCCTGTTGGACTTCTTCCATAGAATAGAACCAACCACTGCAAAAATCAGATCGGCAACAATTAGTACAATTAGCCATGTCATGTTAATGGGGGCTTTCCTGAGCATCAGAATTGCGCCTACCTCGAAACCAATTGCAATAATCCACGATACGATTGCAATTATTCGCAGGTTTTTAGCTTTTGCCTTGCTTTCCTCCGTTGCAACAAATGTTTTAGTTGATGCGGTTGGGGCATCAGATCCAAGATTATTGAAATTGAAGGAATTGGCCCCGTGATGGGCGAGAAATTAGAAAAGGCTGGTATTAAAACAGTTGAGGCTCTTTTGGAAGATGGGGCTGCAAAATCGGGCAGAAAGAGGATTGCCGACGAAACTGGAATTGCCGAGGCAAAGATTCTTGATTTTGTCAATACGGCTGACTTAATGAGGGTTAGCGGTGTGGGCGCTGAGTTCGCAGAGCTATTGGTTGCTGCGGGTGTTGATACCATTAAAGAGTTGCGAACTCGCAATGCTGAAAATTTACATGTAAAGTTGGATGAGGTAAACGCTGCAAAAAAACTTACCCGAAGGGTGCCTTCGTTAGATATGGTTGCCGATTTTATTGTTAAGGCAAAGGATATTGAACCAAGGGTTACTTATTAGTTAGGGATTGTTCATGGAAAAGGTGGCCTTTGTGCCGCCTTTTTTGTTTGTAATAAGCGGTTTGTAGTTTTTTCGTTTAATCAAAGTATAATTGTCCTCTAGATTTTAATACAAGGTATTGTGTTACATCGATTTTCGAGTATTTTTGCGGGCTAATTTTAATGGATAATTTATGGATAAAAAGTATGCAAATCCTGCGGTTGTTGGGTTGGCCGGTTTTGGCTTAACCACGTTGCTTTTACAAATTCACAATCTTGGCCTGATGGGTTTGGGCCCGGTGGTGGCAATGGGATTTATTTTTGGAGGACTGGCGCAGATGATTGCTGGTTTTAATGAGCAAAAGATGGGGAACAACTTCGGCTATAGCGCATTTGTTGCCTACGGAGCATTTTGGATTGGCTTGGGAATTATTTTTATTCTTAACCATTTTGGTATTTATGCTTCCAGTGGTACCGATGTTGGGTATTATCTTTTGGCTTGGACTTTCTACACTGTAATTATGTTTGTTGCATCGTTGTGGGTGCATATGGCAATGGCCATTACTTTTGCACTCCTTTTGGTGGGTTTTATCCTTTTGGATTTGGCTCATTTTGGGATGCCGCAAATGCAGGTGGCTGCTGCTATTGCCCTTATTCTGTGCGCATTGGCTGCATGGTATATGATGGCCGGTATTATTATTAACGATTTGGCCGGGAAGACATTACTACCTATGGGGAGTAAAATTATGGGTCGTTAAAAGTTTCTATATAGCACAAAAGGCATGGGGTAGTCCATGCCTTTTGTGTTAGAGTTACCTTTGTTCTACAGTGTCCACTTTAGTCCGATGGTTGGATTTACCATAAACCCTTCGTTACCCCCAAAGTTGGAACTAATCTCAATTTCACCGCCTACCGAGAGTTTTTTTGTGGCATTGTACCAAAGTTGCGGTTCTGTTAGGAATACGTAGGATGTTTCCTTTGTGGCAAATGTGTTGTCCTCACGCCAGAAGTCGGCAAAGCCCGAAAAGGTTACCTTCCCGCTAAAAAAATGCATGTACCAAACCCCGGTTATTTGGAAGGCCGCATCGTGTTTATCTTTTATGTATTTATAGAGCGCTTTGATTGTGAATCCTTTGCTGAAGTTCGCGTTGTTCCACGAGTACGATGGGCCCACGAGGTATGCATTGTTTATTGAGTATGCCCCATTGAATGGCGTTGCCTTAAACTGTCCAAATCCTCCGTTATACTCCAGATTAATGGAAATAGGAGCTTCCCAAAATTTCAGCTCTCGAGCTATCTCCCAATATCCCAGTGATATTCCCTCCACATCCGATGCTTTAGATCCATAGTCGAAATCGATGAAGAAGAATGTGCTTCCACAACTGTCGGGCTTGAATAGCTCGGCCGTAGAGGTTAGCATTTGCCTATCGTCTCCAAAGTCGTAGTGTAGTTGGAGGTTTTGAGCGTTGGCTATTTGCGAGAGTGTCGCAAGTAAAATAGTTAAAAGCAGTATTCGCATGGTTTTATGATTTAATGAGTTGTTATTCTTGTACTTTAAAAAAACTGATGGCCTCCTGGAGCTGAACAACCTCTTCGACAAATTCCTGAGTTAAGTTTGTTATGTTGTCGGCCGATCGTGCATTTTCCTGCGATACTTGGTCCAGTTCCATTATGGCTTTGTTAACCTGATTAGCTCCAATGTCCTGCTCGTTCGATGCTGCTGATATTTCGCGGACAAGAGTGTAGGAGTGCTGGATTACCGGAACCAATTCGGCGAATATTTTCCCTGCACGTTCGGCAACATCGGTACTGGTTGTGGCTAGGGTGTTGATTTCGGCAGCGGATACTCTGCTTCGTTCGGCCAGTTTGCGAACCTCCGCGGCCACAACGGCAAACCCTTTGCCGTGCTCACCCGCTCGGGCTGCCTCCACTGCCGCATTTAGGGCTAGGATGTTGGTTTGCATGGCTATTTCCTCAATGATCTTAACATTTTGGTTGATGTTTTTAATGGCATCAACGGTTTTGGTTACAATGCTACCGCCGGCTTCGGTGTCCTGAGAGGCCTTGTCCATAATGTCTTCGGTTTGTTTTGCGTTGGAGGCGTTTTGGCTGATGTTGGAACTCATTTCCTCCATCGATGCCGATACTTCTTCCGTGGCAGCCGCCTGTTGAGTTGCGCGGCTTTGTAATTCCTGCGATGAGGTGGTGAGCACCTGGCTTCCTTCCGATACTATATTTGCCGATTTTTTTACCTGTAGGATAATGCGCGATATCTGATTTTTCATTTCCCTGAAGGTGTTCGATAGTTTTCCGATTTCGTCGTCCCTTTTAAGGAGTTCGTCGTCTATTTGGAACATTAAGTTCCCCGTAGAAAGTTCGCTTGCGGTAATGGTGATTCTTTTGAGCGGTTCAACAATATTCCTTGAGAGTAAGTAAACGATGATAAGGGTTACGATTGAAAATATAATTCCCAGAATTATTGTGTTTATCCGAATGGGGTTTAGAATGTCCACTAACTCTGAGGTTGGGGCTGCAACCAGAATCATGAAATCGGTTGTGCCAATTTGCATTTTTGCAAACTCGTAGTTGTTGTTCTGCCACTCTACATCGGAGATTACCTGTTTATTGGCACTATTGAGCACCTGCCCGGATAGGCTCTGTGGAAGCAGGGTCGATATGTTTTTGTTGATTTCCTCTTTATTGGCTGCAATTTGAATTGCCCCTTTTTTATCTATTATCCACAGTTTACTGTTCTCGGTGATTTTTCTTTTTGTAAGCTCTTCAATAAGTTTGTCGGGGTTTATACCAACGCCAGCAGTCCCGAGTGGATTATTGGAGTCGCCCATTAAAGCATTAAAGAAGAAGAGTGTTTTGTTAAGCTCTTGGTTGTAGTCGAAGTTTAAAACAATCTTTTCTCCTTTTTTAATAAAATCGCACTAGCATCCGAAACTTTTCGAAAAAAAATGAAAAAACCTATGAAACCCCACTGAATACGCTAAAAAAAATCGAGTTATCCAGAAAATAAGTTCTTCTCAAAAACGAGTTCCCGTTGCTTTTTACTGGTCACTTTTCTGGCTCCTTCTCGAACCTCATTGCATACGTAGTGCAGTGATAAGTAGTGGTATAAGCAGAATCGTATTTTTTCCGATAGATTTGAAAATGCGGTAGGAATTTTAGCCATGGTGCGTTTAATTAGCTCCAGCAGTAAATAGCAGATTAAGGCGACGTATAGCTGGGATTTCACAGCATTCTCGCTGGTGCCCCAAAAAGTCTTTACCTGCAAGTTCTGCTTTATTGCCTTGAAGAACAGCTCAATATCCCATCGTTTTTTGTAGAGCTCGGCAATGGTGTTGTACTCCCAGTCCAGCTGGTTGGTAATTATCGCTATCACCTTGTGCTCATCCTCTTTGTATACATGAACCAACCGCAGCTTATGCTCTGAAATGCCAGTTTCTATCGCCTTGTCAGAGGTTAACCGTATAATCTCGTCCTTTAGGATATGCTGGTCGACACCCTCCGGGAGGTCCAGCTCTTCGAGCGTTTCATACGCGGTATTGCTCTTTATTCTGGTAACAAATACGTTCTCCGCGTTAATCCTATTGAGCATTAGCGTAAAGTCGAAATACGCTCTGTCCTCAACAATTATGGTATCCTTAGGAAAGACCAGCTGCTCAAACCCATAGCGGTCGTGGACCTTGGCCTCGCTGATGTTGACTATCTCGGGGATCATCAGCATGTCGTCCCAAGCAGCATGCAGCTTAATCCCGCCCTTTGCTGTCCGAAACTTTGCCCAGTCAAACATGGACAGGCATAGCGATATAACCGTGCTGTCTATAAGCTTTACGCTTTTGCCTTTGATCTCCTTGATGATATGCGTGTTGTGATGCTTTTTCAGAACCGCCTTGTAGTGGCTCAGCAAACGGTAATACATACTCTCAAACACCTGCCAGTTGCGCTTTTTGTTGCCATCGCTCATGGTGGAACGCGCCGGGCTCTGCCTGAGATTTAGATCCTCTATGAATACTTCGCTCACACCAATCCCAGCCGATATGTCGTTTAGGCTCTGGCACTTATTAAGCTGTCCGAAAGTTAAGGCGACAAACTGGTCGTATGTCTTGTACTTACTGCATCCTTTATCCGTTTGGTAGGTACTGGTGCAGCTATCGAATAGCCAGCGGGGAACTAGATCTATAATTTGTCGAATAAGTGGCTTTTTGTTATTTTTGTTTCGCCTGAAGAGTCCCATAATTTTAAAGTTTTTTGTCGAACTCAAAAATAGGGGATTCTGAGGGCATTTTTAAATTTCGCACTTTCGGATGCTAGTGATAAAATCGAAAAACCAGGAGTCGTCGGGATCCGATTCGGATAACACATCGAGCAGTTTGCCTCCCTCGGCCCAGTAGTTTTGCGTTACCCTATTTACCGCAAATACGGTGAAATAACCGGCTTGGTTTATTCCAGTAAGTTTGTTTTTGGCGAGAATGCCAAGGCTTGCATCCTTTTCCCCATCGGTGAACCATTTCGTGAGGGTAGGGTCGTTGGCCAGCAAAGTGGCAGTTTCCATGGCCTTTTCCAGAACCATTTGAATGTCGCTTTGCGATGCCTCCACAAACGATAGCAGTTGCACTTCCCTGATGTCCTTTATGAGAGTGCTCCTTACCGTGGTGTAGTTTATAATACTTATGGAAAGTATTATTATGATTACCAGCAATTCGATGAGTGTTAGAATTCTGGTTTGTAAACTTTTAAAGTGCATCATAGGTCAGTTTTTAGTTGAATTTTTAACGCAAAGCAATATGATGCAAAAAATGAGTTAAGTCAAATAATGGGTGGGGAGAAAAAGATGATATTTGTCATCAAAGCAAAAGATCGCCCTTTGGTTGGGCGATCTTTTGCTTTGAGCGGGAAACGAGGCTCGAACTCGCGACCCTCAGCTTGGGAAGCTGATGCTCTACCAACTGAGCTACTCCCGCTTTTTATTGGTATGCAAAAGTAATAATTTCTTTTTTGTTGGTACTACTTTTTACGAAAATAATCCCATGGGGTCAATTAAACTGCTGATTATGCTCTTGGAGGTTTTGTCCGACGAGGCATTGTTGAGGGTTACCACGGGTATCGGCGATTCGTTGATGATGTGGTGCGCAAAGGAGCCCAGGTAGTTATCTATCCCCACGTTTTCGCGGTGCGTCATAATAATTATGGAGTCGCAGTTTATCTCCGAGGAGTAATCGAGTATGGCTCGGTAGGCGTAGTCCTCTTCCTTCCTCAGTATTTTAACAGTATATTCTATGTGGTTTTCTTCGTACAGTTTGGTGTATTTTTCTATTTTTTCGTGTATTCGGCTGTCCTCCTTGTCGATGTCGCCAAACACTACCGACACAATGTGCACCTTGGCCTGGTGTTGAAGCGCAAGTGCAATAGAGTTGAACAACTTTAGGCGGCAGTTGCTACCCAGATCAAGCGGAACCAGGATGTTTTTAAACTTATTGTGGGGTATGTTTTTAACTGTGATAACGGGCTGCTTTGCCGAGATAATAACATTCGAGAGGGTTGATCCCAACTTTAGTTCTCCGGCATTCCCCGGTATGTTATCCACCATTAGTATGTAGTGAACCTGATTTTCGTCGGCGTATTCTACAATTTTTTGATGGCGTTTCCCCTGCAATACCCTGAATACTGTGTTGCCGGGGAGTTGGTATTCTTTGGATATTTCAACCAGTTTGTCGAATGTGTGGTTGACTAACTTTTCGGGCTTGATATCCTCGAGCCACCAATCCCTTATGTCGAGTATGTGTAGTAGGTGTATTTCCCCATTAATGAGCGGAGCCAGCTGCTTGGCGTAGTTAAGGGCTAGGTGGTATTGATCCCCAAAATCGATGGGAACCAGCAGTATGCTTGGCTTGTTATTCATGGCTATGGTTTTATTGGCACAACAATTTTCAAGGGGAAAAGTTAAGAAACATCTCCTATAAAACCAACATCCTAGTCCTTAATTTTTGCCGAAATGAATTCGCGGTTCAGTTTTGCAATTGTGCTAATAGATATTCCTTTGGGGCACTCTGCCTCGCATGCCCTTGTATTGGTGCATCCGCCAAAGCCCAGTTCGTCCATCTTGGCAATCATTTTTTTTGCCCGTTCGGCAGCTTCAATCCGTCCTTGGGGGAATTGGGCCAAGTGGGCGATTTTGGCGGCTACAAATAGCATGGCCGAAGCGTTTTTGCAAGCTGCAACGCAGGCTCCACATCCAATGCACGATGCGGTGTCGAATGCCAAGTCGGCGTTGTGTTTGGAAACCGGAATGGCGTTGGCATCCTGTGCCGCTCCCGCATTTGTGCTGATGTATCCGCCAGCTGCAATGATTTTATCGAAGGCCGATCGGTCCACCACTAAATCCTTAATCACCGGGAATGCTGCTGCACGCCATGGCTCAACGGTTATGGTGCAGCCATCTTCAAACTGTGTCATGCGGAGCTCGCAGGTGGTGGTTCTGCGCTCGTTGCCGTGTGGTCGACCGTTGATGTATATGCCGCACGAACCGCATATTCCCTCGCGGCAATCGTGCTCAAAGGCAACCGGTTCCTGTCCTTGCGTGATAAGCGTTTCGTTTAGATAGTCGAGCATTTCGAGGAACGACATATCCGTGGCCACATTGTTGAGTTTGTATGTTTCGAAGCGACCTTTGCTTTTTGCATTCTTTTGTCGCCATATTTTAAGTGTAATGTTCATTACCGTTTGGGATTTACCGTGGATAAACCAGTTTATTTATAGCTGCGTTGTTGCAGCTTTACAAAATCGAATGTGAGACTTTCTTTGTGGAGTTGCGGTTCGGTACCTTCGCCTTTGAATTCCCATGCTGCAACGTATGCAAAATTTGCATCATCGCGTTTGGTTTCGCCATTGTCGGTTTGACTCTCCTCCCGGAAATGGGCTCCGCAACTCTCCTTGCGGTTTAGGGCATCGTAAACAAGCAGTTTGGCCAGTTCCATGAAATCGGCTACACGTCCTGCCTTTTCCAACTCTTGGTTCAGCTCTTCGCCTGTGCCCGGAACCCTGAGGTTTTTCCAGAACTCGTCTCTTAGTTTGTCGATAAGCCCCAACGCTTTTTTTAGCCCCTCCTCGTTGCGTACCATTCCGCAGTAATCCCACATAATTTTGCCCAGGCGTTTGTGGAACGATGTGGCGGTTTCGGTACCCTTTATCGATAGAAGTTTATTTATTCGTTCCTGTGCGGCTTTTTCTGCTTCGTCGAATTCGGGTGTGTTGGTCTGAATTTTTGGCGTTTTAATTTCGTCGGCCAGATAGTCGGAGATTGTGTAGGGTAGAATGAAGTAGCCATCGCCCGAGGTTTGCATGAGCGAGCTGGCTCCCAGTCGGTTTGCTCCGTGATCGGAAAAGTTTGCCTCCCCAATCGCAAAAAGGCCGGGCAGTGTGGTCATCAGGTTGTAATCCACCCATAGCCCACCCATGGTGTAGTGCCCTGCGGGGTAAATCCGCATGGGTGTTTCGTAGGGTGATTCTCCAATAATCTTCTCGTACATCTCGAATAGGTTGCCATAGTTCTCCTCAATGGTTTTGCGCCCCTTTTTGTTGATGGCATCCCTGAAATCGAGGTAAACCGATAGCCCTGTTGGTCCCACTCCAAACCCTGCGTCGCATCGTTCCTTTGCGGCGCGCGATGCCACATCGCGCGGAACTAGGTTCCCGAATGCCGGGTAGCGGCGTTCGAGGTAGTAATCGCGCTCATCCTCTGGGATATCGGTGGGTTTGCGGGTGTCCCCTTTTTGCTTGGGAACCCAAACCCGCCCGTCGTTACGGAGCGATTCTGACATTAGCGTAAGCTTGCACTGATGGTCGTTGAGGACCGGTATGCTGGTTGGGTGAATTTGCACAAAGCTGGGGTTGGCAAAGCAAGCGCCCTTTTTATAGGCTTTCCAAGCGGCCGATCCGTTTGAGTTAAGGGCTAGTGTGGATAGGTAGTATATAGTTCCATATCCTCCAGTTGCCAGTACCACTGCGTGAGCCGAGTGTCGCTCAATTTCGCCGGTAATCAGGTTGCGGGCAATAATTCCTCGGGCTTTACCATCAACTACAACCAAATCGATCATCTCGCGGCGCGAGTACATGGTAACCGTGCCGTTGTTGATTTGTCGCGATAGGGCGGAGTAGGCTCCTATTTGGCATTGCTGTCCGGTTTGGCCTTTGGCGTAGAATGTTCGGGAAACCTGAACTCCACCGAACGAGCGGTTGTCGATTAGTCCGCCATAGTCGCGTGCAAATGGAACTCCAAGGGCTGTGTAGTGATCGATTACCAGGTTGCTAACCTCAGCGGCTCTGTAAACATTGGCTTCGCGGGCCCGAAAATCGCCCCCCTTTATCATGTCGTAGAATAAACGGTAAACGCTATCGTTATCGTTTTTGTAGTTTTTTGCTGCGTTTATGCCGCCCTGTGCGGCCACCGAGTGCGCGCGCCGAGGGCTATCCTGGTAGCAGAAAACTTTCACGTTGTAGCCCAACTCGCCAAGGGTTGATGCTGCCGACGATCCGGCCAATCCTGTACCTACCACAATAATATCAATTTTTTTGCGGTTGGCTGGGTTTACAAGTCGTAGTTTTGCTTTATGGTTTGCCCATTTATCGGCCAATGGCCCTTCGGGAATTTTTGCATCGAGCGTATTCATATGCTGTATATGTTAGCTGAATTTACTTAAAAATAAGGAAGTATAGCGGTATGATGCTAAAGCCTACGGCAATCAGAATTGCGTATATGTATGCCGCAATTTCGAGCCGTTTAATCCATTGGGTGCCATTCCATCCCACGGTTTGGAATGCCGACCAGAATCCATGGCTTAAATGTAAGCCCAGCAGAATGGCTCCGGCCACGTAAAGCAAATCGTACCACCAGTACTGGGTGAATAGTCCGGCAACCAACGAGTATGCGTCGTCCATCACTTCGCCATTGTATGTAATGGTTGGCATCTCGCCAAATTTCATCTTCCAAAAGAAGTTGGCAATGTGAATGATGAGAAAGATAAATACGGTTCCCCCTAGGATATACATGTTTCTAGATGACCATGACGTAACACCGTTACTCGACCATTTGGCGTACCCTACGGGTCGGGTTTGGCGGTTTTTTAGGGTGATGTATGTGCCGTAGATTATGTGAAATATAAAGCCAAAGGCCAGCAATGGTTCCATGATTTTAATGGCGGGGTTGGTCCCCATAAAATGGGCTGCCCGGTTAAACGCTTCGCCATCGCCTACCAGTAACATTAGGTTTACGCCCAGGTGTACAAGTAGAAATGCCATCAGGAATAAACCGGAGATGCTCATTATTAACTTTTTTCCAATGGATGAGTTGAATATTTCAATCATGACATAAGTATTTTATTCGGCTGGCAAGGTATGAAATCTTTTCCTTTTGGGATTTGCCTAAGAATATGTTTGAAAACTGAATTTTACAACAGCATTTTCCCTATGCTGCCTAACATAGTTTTGTGGTGCCGTTTTTTTGCTAATGGTGAAATTTTTTTGCAGTTTGCCATCTCTAGTTGTTTTAATATGTTTTAAATCATTGAGATTATGGATCGTTTTATTGATATTCCGGTTTGTAGGATTAGGTACAGGTTGAGTGGTAGTGGCCCTGTGCTTTTGTTGATTCATGGTTACTTGGAAAGTTTGGATATTTGGGATGATTTTGCCGCAAGCCTTGAGCCCGATTACACTGTGCTGCAAATCGATTTACCCGGTCATGGTCAATCGCTTTGCAAGCTCGAGTCCATCGGCATGGATTTGATGGCCGATTGTGTTAGTGCCGTTCTGTCCGAGTTATCTTTTAATAAAGTATTTTTTGTGGGGCACTCCATGGGTGGGTATGTGGGCTTGGCGTTTGCCGAGCGGTATCCCGATTTGTTAACCGGCCTTTGCCTGTTCCACTCAACCCCAAACGCCGATACTGCAGAAAAGTATAGCAGCCGGATGGGCGATATTGAGGCTATTCGTAACGGGGCCAAGTGCGATATTGTTTACCTGAGCATTCCCCGGCTTTTTGCCGAAAGCAATATGGATAGAATGGATGATCGCCTTGATTGGCTATTGGGAATTGCCCTTGCCACCAGCGACGAGGGCATTATTGGGGCGCTCAACGGTATGGCGCAGCGTCCCGATCGGAATGCTATTCTCGATTCTACAGCCTTCCCATCCTTCCTTTTAATGGGGCGTTACGATAATCTAATCCCGATGTCGGTGGTAGATAGCCTTGTTCAAAAGCATAATAAAACCCGAGTTGAGGTGCTCAACAACTCGGGTCATTTGGGGTTTATCGAGGAGCGCGATCAGGCAATTACGGCAATCAGATCGTTTTTAACCCAGGTTTTAAGCTGCGATTGAATTAGCGTGTGGGGATTGGCTCCGCTGTTGATGTTTGCTGCGGTGGAACTACTCTCACCTTCGTCCATCAATTCAATGGCTTTAATAAGGGTTTCGTCAATCAGCCTAATATAAGGGTAAAACCCATCGTTATCGATGATGTTTCGGGCAATGGTGGCCTTGAGCTGGGTCTCGATGATGAGTTTCGATACCTGAATCTCCTTTTTGTTGGGTGCTACCCCGTTTTGCTGTGCATATTGGGCAAAATCGGCTAGCAGGTCGAATTGATGCAGGAACTCGTTCACCGCATCAAAAGTTTTTAGCGATCGTGTTGCTTTCCGGTGTTTATCGGTAAATGCGAATGCGTAACGGTATATCAGGTTGCGGCGCGATACCTGTTGTAGGTACGGCGTAATACCTACGGTATCGAGTGGTACAAAAACATCGGGCATAATGCCGCCGCCACCGTAAACAACTCTTCCGCTTAGGGTGTAGTATTTTAGAGAATCGGCTTGTTGTATGCTGTCGGCTTCGCTAAATTCCCCGTGAATGTAGCGATTGCTAATGTCGTTAAAGTAATCGTCATCGCCCGGTTTGTAGGGTTTTTGTATGCTTCGTCCGGCAGGGGTGTAGTAGCGTGCAATGGTGAGCCTAAGGGCCGAGCCGTCGGAGAAGAATATCTGCTCCTGCACCAGGCCTTTTCCAAACGATCGGCGGCCAATAATTTTGCCCCTGTCGTTATCCTGTATTGCGCCGGCCAAAATCTCGCTAGCCGATGCGGAGAACTCGTCTATCAGTACTTCTACTTTTAAGTTCTGACAGGTTCCTGTACCGTTGGCGTAAACGTCTTGTCGTGCTCTATTATTTCCTTGCGTGTAAACAATTAGCTGATCCTTGGCGAGGAATTCGTTGGCAATGTTTGTTGCGGCGTCCATGTAACCCCCGCTATTGCTGCGTAAATCCAGAATCAGTTTTTGCATTCCCTGTTCGCTCAACTTCTCAATGGCAAGTAGAAACTCGCGGTAGGTTGTTTTGGCGAAGGTGGTAATTTTAATATAGCCAATCTCGGGTGTGGCCATGTAGCTGACATCTACGCTATTGATTGGGATTTTGTCGCGAACTATTTCGAAATCAATGAGCTCTTTTACTTCGCTGCGTTTAATTCCAACCTTAACCGTGGTGCCAGTGGGGCCTTTAAGGAGTTTTGGAATGCTATCGAATGGGAATTTTACGCCTGCAATGTTTCGCCCGTTTACCATGATAATCCGGTCGCCTGCAAGTATTCCCAATTTTTCCGAGGGGCCTCGGGGGATTGTGTTAACCACCACGGCGGTGTCGTTCGACATGTTAAACTGAATGCCAATGCCATCGAATCCCCCTTCGAGCGGTTCGTTTACCGATTGGAAGTCGGATGCTGGGATGTAGATGGAGTGGGGATCCAGGTTTTTAAGAATAGCGGGTATGGCATTTTCCACCAGCGTGCCCATCGAAACGGTGTCCACGTATTCCTCCTGTATGTAGGTGATAACATTGCTAAGCTTGTCGGTTTTGGGGTAAACCAGTAGGCTGGGTTTTTGCCCCCGATTCCCGAATCGAATTCCTATGAATATTCCTACAACCAGTACTATGGCTAGTACAATTGGGTAAACAATGTCGCGTTTGCTGTTTTGGTATGCCATTTAGCCTTATGTGTTAACGTGATGATATGTCGTCTGTGTCAATTTTTACCACTTCAATTCCGGCCCTGTTAAGCAGTGCAATCCCATCCAGGTTATGGTATTCGTCGCAGTATACCACGCGTTTTATGCCTGCCTGTATAATGAGTTTTGAGCACTCCATGCATGGAGATGAGGTTACGTAAAGTGTGGCTCCCTCGGAGCTGTTGCTCGATTTGGCCACCTTTGTAATGGCGTTTGCCTCGGCGTGCAGCACGTAGGGTTTGGTTTTGCCAGTTTCGTCCTCGCAAATATTCTCGAACCCCGATGGTGTTCCATTATAACCATCGGAAATAATCATTCGATCCTTCACAATAAGCGCCCCAACCTGTCGGCGCACGCAGTACGAGTTTTTTGACCATATCTTGGCCATCTCGAGGTAGCGCCTGTCGAACTGTGGCTGTTTTTCGCCGTAAGGGTATTTTTTTGTGTCCATATTTTCAAAGGTAAGAATTCCGGTTTTTAACAGTGCGATATTACGAGCTTTTTAGCAAAAAATAGCTGTTTGAGGATTAAACTATTTTTTACGAGACGGTGAGCATTCGCAACAATTGATTCATTTCCCGATTTCAGTATTTGCTTTAAGCAATAAAAACACTAAATTTGGTATTAGTTCGAATTGAAAATAACGAGATGCGATTAAAAAGCCTATTCATAAGAGTTTATTCAATTATCATCGTTTTGCTGATAGTCCTTATCGCATCATCGGTCTTTATATACCGCAATAATGAAGCCCTTGTGAAAAGCAACGATATTCGATATAAATCTATTTTGATTGCGGAAGAGCTTCGGAAAAGTTCCGACGATTTAACCACTTTTTGTAGAACCTATATCGAAACTGGCGATACTGTATGGAGAAATAAATATTTTGAGGTGATTGATATTCGCAATGGGAAACAGCGCCATTCCAGTGGCGCTTTAATTTCGTTTCAGGATAGTATCCAAAAGCTAGGATTCACCGAGGTCGAACTCAATAAACTTGTGGAGGCAGAGCAATACTCGAACAATTTAGCGAATATCGAGAGGCTCTCGATAAATGCATTCGAGGGTTTTTTTGTTGATAATTCCGGGTTATTCTCAGTTAAACGGCAGCCCGATACGTTAATGGCTCACAGAGTGCTATACGATGAGGAATACCTTCGGATCAAGCGCTCTATTATGGAATTAATCGACGATTGTATTAAGATGGTGGAGAGGCGAACCCGGCTTGAGGTTGAGAGCAATACAAGGGCAAACCAAGCGCTGCTTTACCTAATCATCGCATTAATAATTGTTATCTCTCTGTTTGTCCTCATTTCCTTTTTCATCATAAATAAGTGCATTACAGGTAAGTTTGATGAGTTGCAGCGAGCGAAAGAAAACTCTGAGCAGAATGAGGCGAGGTTTAGACTCTTATTCGAGCGGTCCCCCGATATAATCATCCTAACCACGCTGGAGGGAGAACTGTTGGATTGCAATCCTGCCGGTTTGAAATTTCAAGGGGTAACCTCAAAGGACGATTTAAAGGATGTTAAAACGATTCAGCTTTACGTAAATCCAAACGATAGAAAGGGTATTGTTGATGAGTTGATGATGAGTGGAACGGTGCGCAATAAGGAGGTTAAAATAAAAAACATAAAAGAGAATTTAGTGGTTGATAGTTTAATATCGTGCGAGTTAATCAAATCAAAAGACAACGAAACTATTCTGATTTCATGGATTAGAGATGTTACCGAAAAAATTAAAACCGAGCAAGCAATCCTAAAGCTATCCGCCGCAGTATCGCAAAATCCGGCAGCCATTGTGATAACCGATTTAACTGGCAAAATTGAATATGTGAACCAGCAATTTTCAACAATTACTGGGTATTCGTACCAGGAGGCGATTGGGCGAAATCCTCGAATACTTAATTCCGGCGTTCATTCAAAGGAGTTTTATCGAAACATGTGGAGTACCATTCTGTCGGGGGAAACCTGGACCGGTGAAATTTACAATAAGCGAAAAGATGGTTCCCTATTCTGGGAGGCTGCCACCATTGCCCCGATTTTAAACGAAAAGAACGAGATTATTAATATTGTGGCCATTAAGCAGGATATAACTGCCAGAAAGTTGGCCGAACTGGCATTGGTTGAAAGTCAGAAAAAGTTAAAAGAGCTGAACGAAACAAAGAATAGGTTGTTCTCTATAATAGGACACGATCTTCGTGGGCCAATCGGAACCCTAAAATCATTCATCGAGTTCATTGTTGAGGAGCCCGATTATGATGACATCCAAAACATAAAGCAGTCGTTAAAATCGTTGCTGTCGTCAACCACAACAACATTCGAACTGTTGGAGAATTTGCTGCTGTGGGCAAAGAGTCAGCAGAATGAGGTGGTTTTTGCTCCAGCGGATATCAATCTCCATCAAATTGTTGACACCAGTATTGCACTGGTTGCCGAAATGGCCAAAAGTAAAGCGATTGCCATTCACAATCAAATTCCGAAAGAGCAAATTGTTCATGCCGATAGGAACATGATTATGACCGTAATCCGCAACCTGATTACAAATGCCATTAAATTCACTGAGAATGGAAAGAATATTTACTTATTCTCAGCTGAGGATGAGTCCTTACTTACTGTTAGTGTGAGAGACGAAGGGGTGGGTATGGCTCCCAGTATTTTAATGGGGTTGTTCAATCCAAAGGAGGGCAATTCAACGCTAGGAACATCGGGCGAGAAGGGTACTGGCTTAGGCCTGCAGCTCTGTAAGGATTTTGTCGAAAGGCACAATGGCAAAATTTGGGCTGACAGCGAAGAGGGGAAGGGCAGTGAGTTTAAATTCACAATCCCCAAAGTAACGATCTAATAGCTTCACGCTTGGCGTAGTTTTACCCGTAAGGATTTTTATATTGCAAATGTTTATCATAGTTATCGTGAGTAGAAATGAAAAAGCCTGACAATCGACGATTGTCAGGCTTTTTACTGTGTACCCGGAGCCGGGATCGAACCGGCACGAGGGTGAGCTCACTGGTGTTTGAGACCAGCGCGTCTACCAATTCCGCCATCCGGGCAAACTTTGAATGAACTTTCGGGGTGCGAAGATATAAAGTTTATTTTAAACGACCAACATTTTTTCGATCGTGTATTGAGTTTTTTGATATATCTGTGTGGTGTGGGTTCTTGGCGTAGGAGTTACCCGCGGTTTGCTCCGTGTTTTTGAGCGGCGCTAATAATTGTTTGGTAGATGTGTTCGGTATCGTAACCGCAGTCGGCATAGAGTTGCTGCTGTGTGCCATGCTCAATAAATTTGTCGGGGATACCAAGCCTGATTACCCGTGTTGGGTAGCCGTTGTCGTTGAGCCATTCCAGCACTGCGCTCCCAAACCCGCCGGGCAGGCATCCATCCTCCACGGTGATTACTGTGTTGAAATTCTCCCCAATATGTTTCAGAATTCCCGTGTCGATGGGTTTTACGAATCGCATATCGGCATGGTACACGCTGATCCCCTCGCGGTTGGCTTGGGCTGCTGCGTTTGCCGCTATGTTCCCGATGTGCCCAATTGTGAGCAGGGCGATGTCGGAGCCCTCGCTTATTACTTGTCCTTTCCCAATTTCGATGCGTTGGAATGGCCTGCGCCAGTTGGGCATTACTCCATTGCCCCGTGGGTAGCGAATCGAGATGGTTCCAATGTCTTCCAGTTGGGCGGTGTACATCATGTTGCGCAGCTCCTCCTCGTTCATAGGGGCAGCAACCGTTATGTTGGGTATGGATCGCAGGTAGGCAATGTCGTACGCTCCGTGGTGCGTAGCGCCATCGTCGCCAACCAGTCCGCCCCGGTCCAGGCAGAATATAACATGTAGGTTTTGTAACGCCACATCGTGTATTACTTGGTCGTAGGCGCGTTGCATGAATGTTGAGTATATGTTGCAGAATGGAATAAGACCCTCGGCTGCTAGCCCCGCCGAGAATGTTACCGCGTGTTGTTCCGCTATGCCCACGTCGAATGTTCTGTTTGGCATCTTCTCCATCATAAGGTTCATGGAGCAGCCGCTGGCCATGGCGGGGGTAATTCCCACAATCTTCTTGTTTTGTTCGGCCAACTCAACTAGTGTTTCGCCGAATACATCCTGGTATCGCGGTGGTGTTGCCGATGTGATATTGGCTGTAATTCGTTCTCCGGTTTCCTTGTTGAATTTTCCAGGCGCATGGAATGCTGTTTGGTTCTCCTCGGCAGGTGAATAGCCCTTGCCCTTAACCGTAACGCAGTGTAGAAGTTTGGGCCCTGGAATATTTTTTAGATCGTTCAGAACTTTTGTCAGGTACACCACGTCGTGCCCATCAACAGGGCCAAAATAGCGAAACCCCATGGATTCGAACATGTTGCTTTGGTGTAGTAGTGCTGACTTTACGGTGTTATCAATTTTTTGGATTACTGAGCGGGTGCGTGGTCCCAACTTTTCGAACCGGCCGAGCAGGTCCCATACCTCGTTCTTTAGCTTGTTGTATGTTTTAGATGTGGTGAAATCCAGAAGGTACTCCTTCAACGCGCCTACGCTGGGATCGATGGCTATATTGTTGTCGTTTAGGATTACCAACATGTTCGATTTAAGGCTGCCTCCGTGGTTGAGTCCCTCAAAGGCCATACCAGCGCTGAGCGCGCCATCGCCAATAACCGCAACAACCTGGCGGGGTTCCATTTTTAACCCCGAAGCAATTGACATGCCGAGTGCCGCTGATATTGAGGTTGACGAGTGGCCTACTCCAAATGCATCGTACGGACTCTCGTCGCGTTTTGGGAAGCCACTTATCCCTTTGTATTTCCGGTTTGTGTGGAATACATCGCGGCGACCTGTAATTATTTTATGAACATACGCCTGATGCCCAACGTCCCATATTATTCTATCGTATGGGGTGTTGAAAACATAGTGCAGCGCAAGGGTTAGCTCAACCACACCCAAACTGGCGCCGAAATGACCCGGATTGTTGGAAACCACGTCGATGATAAACTGGCGAAGCTCCACACTGAGCAATTCCAGATCGTCGGGTTTCAACTTTTTCAGATCGTCGGGGGAGTTTATTCCACTCAATAGTTTATAATCGCTGCCCATTTGTTTTGGAGTACCCTTTATTTTTAAACAACAAAAGTACAAAAATGTTATGGTTGGCAAATATATTATGTTTTTAATACTTTTGGTTTAACCGTTTGCCCCGAGGTGCTGTTTTTTTAGTTTTTAGCTTGCGATTATCTGTTATACTGCTTTTTAGTAGCCGGTTTTTTTGCATCGCGGCTTGTGTGGTTAACTCTTCAATAAAATTAATATCTTTGTTTCAAACTTATTAATTACACCTATGCCAGTAAATTTGAATTTTAAGGCAATACTTTTCGGAGCGCTATTCCTTTCGGCATGCGTTCCGGCCAAGGAGTTTCAAGCGTTACAGGATAATAATTCCAAATGCCAAGAGGAGCGCGAGAAGCTGACCACCGAGAATGAGGCCTTATCCAAAAGAAATGCCGAGCTGGACGCTTCTGTCCGTTTGCTTAAAACCGATAATGAGCAGCATGTTTACGATAGCTCTCAACGAGCCGTGGAGTACACCAAGATTAAGGAGGAACGCGATATTCTGAAAAATCGGTACGCCCATTTGCAGCAGTTGCAGGAGGGTGTGATTGATGGGAGTAAGGACGAAACCCGCAAGCTGTTGCTGCAAATTCAGAAAACCCAGGAGGAACTCCAGCAAAAGGAGGATGCCCTTAAGGAGTTGGAGCGGAAGCTCTACCAACGGAAGCTGGGATTGGATAGAATGCAGGCCGATTTGGAGCAGATGAATAAGGATTTGGAGGCGCGGAATGCCCGTTTACTAGAACTCGAGCGTATTTTGAGCAGTAAGGACTCCATTATGAACGCCCTTCGCAAAAAAGTGGCCGATGCGCTTTTTGGGTTCGAGGGCAAAGGCTTAACGGTTACCATGCAGAATGGAAAGGTTTACGTGTCGTTGGAGGAAAAACTGATGTTTAAATCCGGGAAGTACGAGATTGATGCAAAGGGCGCAGCAGCTTTAAAGCAATTAATCCCCGTGTTGGAGCAGAATACCGATATTAATATAATGGTTGAGGGCCATACCGACGATGTCCCATACAAGGGTGTTGGCGATTTACTCGACAACTGGGACTTAAGCGCCAAGCGTGCTACTACTATTGTTAGGATACTGCTTACTGGTTCGCGTATTGAGCCTGTTCGGGTTACCGCAGCAGGACGGAGCCAGTACCTGCCGGTTGATGCAGCCAAGACCCCAGAGGCCAGGCAAAAGAATCGCCGAACCGAGATTATTCTTACTCCCAAAATGGACGAGATTCTTAAGCTGCTTGAAGTTAATTAGTAGAGTAGTTCAAAGATTTTTAGAGCCGAGGTTGTTCCCGGCTCTTTTTTTATTCCCAATCGTTTATTCTTGTTTTTAAAATATCTTTTCCAATTTCAGCCCTGACGTTTGATATAATTTTGCAAAAAATTTAGTTAGCTTTACAGATTGAATGCCGGAACTCTTTTAAATAGGGCTCGTGGTTAATTTATCGAAAATTAATTTGAATTTATAGGATGAAAAAATTTATTGTTTTGATTTTGATGCTGGTGTACTCCGCTACGTTATACCCAATGCAACTCTTTATTAAAACGCTTTTTGGAAACACAATTACGTTGGAGGTTGAGCCTAACGATACCGTGGAGGCGATTAAGGCTAAGGTTCAGGAAAAAGAAGGCGTTGATCCCGAATGTCAGGTTCTTACTTTTAATGGTGTTTGTTTGGAGGATGGTAAAACTCTTTCCGATTATAATATTCAAAGGGAGACAACGTTGAACTTGGATATAAAAGTGCCCTACTTTAAAACCGCTGTTCAGGATGTAAGCGTTTCAACTAATACATTATTAACGGTAAGTATCCCCGTCGATATTTTCGAATATCTTCCCGATACAGTAATAGCTCTAAAGGCCGACAGTACCGTTCTGCCTGCTTGGTTGCACTTTAACCACACAACAAAAACACTTACAGGAACCCCCACCGAGGCGGGTTCTTTGGATGTGGTTTTATTTGCACAGAACGCCTGTAATACGAACAATTACCAGCGGGACACATTCCGAATAGTGGTGAATGCAGCCACAGCCGTTGGCCCAATTAATGCCAGCCATCAAGTAATCTTTCCAAATCCAGTTTCGGATAAGTTGTTTGTCGATTATACCATGGACAATAATGCGAGTTACTCCATTTTCAAAGCAAATGGTGGATTTGTTAAATCTGGAGCGATTTTAAATTCATCGATAAATGTTTCGGATTTAACCAAAGGGGTTTATGTGTTGCAATTTTCTGGAAAGCAGGATGTGGTGAGGGTGAAGTTTATTAAGATATAACTTTTTGATTCTATATTATCCCTTTGTGTTGTTTGTATTTCGGTTGGTTTGGCTTTTCGGGCTTAAGATCGTGGGCCTATTTCGCTAAGTAAACTATGTGCCACTTAACCTGCGAAAATCTGCTCTATCTGTGTTGTCCGTGTTCTATGCCACATCTAGTTTGTTTTTCTTTCTAAAAAATCGACGACATTCTTTATATGCTTGTTGCTTAAAGCTGGGGTGGCAAAAAAATAGAGCCGAGATTGTTCCCGGCTCTGATGATATTATTTCTTAATCACCTTCTTTGCGATTTCTTCGAGGTTTTTGGCGATGGTGGGGAGTAGGTTGGATGCTTCGGTTAGCTGTTTTTGAGCCATGTTAATCCCGTCGGCAGCAACCGGGGCTTTTTTCATCTCTAGCCCCTTGAAATCATCCTTGGGCTTCAGGTTTTGCAACTGCTTTTGCAATTCGGCAATCCGGTCCTTCATGGTGGGGATATCTTTTAGGGCAAAGGTTACGTTGGCTGTGGCGAATTCGCCATCGGTGGGGATTGTACCAGTGTTTATGCCATCAATTGTTCCATTGGTTTGTACAATGGTGGCGTATATTACGGCTGATTCCTTGAATATCTTGTCGTAGCTGTCCTTGCCTACCTCTTTGTAGATAATTGTGTTGGACACAAAGTCCTGTCCCTGCTTGCCCTCGTACTGAGCCAGCGATGCGCTTACATCCGATAGTTTTACTGCTTTTTCGTTTTTGGCAACCATCCCGAAACTTGTTAGTGCCAATGCTGCTGCGCTAAGTACTGCAACGGCTAAGATGTTCTTTTTCATGTTATCTGTTTTTTATTGTCCTACTCGTATGGCTTTTCGGAAGCGCCCCGTTTTTTTGGTTTCTGGTCTCCAAATTCTACATAAAGTTAAAACAATATTGTGGGATTCCGAAAAGTGCCATTTTTTATAATTATTTGCTGAAGTTGCTGAATGCCTTGATTTTATTAATATGCAAGAAAATATGTTGCTTAACATGTTTTTTGTTTAATCGCTATAATTAGCAGATAGCTAGTTTGTTATTTGTAGTACGCTTTTGAAGTTGATAATTAGTGGTTTAAAAAAAAGTTGGATCGGCTTTGCTCTGATTTTTAAACTTATAAATTTGTGAGTACTAAGCTAACACAAACCTAATTCACACAACTAAAACCCAAGGAGGTTATATGAGTAAACGTAACGTTGTTATTATTGGAGCTGCAGGACGCGATTTCCACAACTTCAATACTTTTTTCCGCGACAATAAGGATTACAATGTTGTTGCTTTTACCGCAGCTCAAATTCCCGACATCGATGGCCGTAAGTATCCTGCCGAACTGGCTGGAAAACTTTACCCCGCTGGTATTCCAATTGTTGCCGAAGAGGAACTGCCTAAACTTATTAAAACCAAAAGTATTCACGATTGTGTTTTTGCATACAGCGATGTGCCATACAACCGCGTGATGAGTATTAGTTCAATAGTGAACGCTGCTGGTGCTAATTTTATGCTGCTTGGCCCCAGCGAAACTATGATTAAGAGCAAGAAACCTGTAATTGCAGTAGTGGCTACCCGTACTGGTTGCGGTAAGTCGCAAACTTCGCGTAAGGTTATTGAGTACCTCATGGGGCTTGGCCTAAAAGTAGTTGCCGTTCGGCACCCCATGCCCTATGGCGATTTGGTTGCCCAAAAAGTTCAGCGTTTCGCCAAGGTGGACGATTTAAAGAAGCATAAGTGTACCGTGGAGGAAATGGAGGAGTACGAACCTCACGTAGTGCGCGGTAATGTTATATATGCCGGAGTGGATTATGAAGCAATTCTACGCGCTGCCGAAAACGACCCCGATGGTTGCGATGTTATCCTTTGGGATGGTGGTAATAACGATTTTTCATTCTACAAACCCGATTTGACAATCACTGTGGCCGACCCTCACCGTGCTGGTAACGAGGTTAGTTACTATCCCGGCGAGGTTAATATGCGTTTGGCCGATGTTATTGTTATTAATAAGATGGATTCGGCATCGCCCGAGGGTATTCAAATTGTGCGCGAGAACATTCGTAAGGTTAACCCCAAAGCCATTGTCGTTGACGGGGCTTCCCCCATTAAGGTTGATAACCCCGAACTTATTAACGGCAAACGCTGCCTGATTGTTGAGGATGGGCCAACGCTTACTCACGGCGAGATGAAGATTGGTGCTGGTACTATTGCTGCTCGCAAATTTGGAGCATCCGACGAGGTGGAGGTTCGCCCATACCTGGTTGGTAAGCTTAAGGAAACTTTCCAGATTTACCCAAATATTGGCCGTATTTTGCCTGCCATGGGGTATGGCGCTCAGCAGCTCAAGGATTTGGAAGCTACCATCAATAAAACGGTTTGCGATACCGTTATTATTGGAACGCCTATCGACCTTAACCGTATTATCAAAATCAATAAGCCCACAACCCGGGTTTACTACGATTTGGCCGAAATAGGATTGCCCGATTTGAAGGGTGTGCTCGAAAAGTTTGTTAAGGATCATAAACTTGCCAAAAAGGGCAAGAAGTAGACAAGTAAAGGCGACCATTGGTCGCCTTTACTTATTGGTTTATTCTGCAATTAACGTCTTGGTTTTTTCGAACAGATCGGTAAATAGCTCGTTTACTCTCCGGCATTTCTCGGGTTTTTTTCTCATAAACCGGGCTACACGTATCATTCTGTAAAATCTGTAAAATTGATATCGCCAGTGGTACACTATTGCTGCGCCTAGGGGTAACGATCCCAGATAGGCGAGGGTAAGCCATCCGTCCTTCGTGATAAGTCCAAAAATTGTTGTTTGAATTATGTACACCAGCGGGAGTAGGACTAGGGCTACAACATGCCGAACGGAGCTGTGGAATTGAACATCCTTAAACTTCAGGCTTAGCTTGTAGGGAACTACGATGGGGATCAGGTTGTTGATGCCTCCGTAAAGGAATAGCGGAAGGGTTAGCAGTAGTATAAGTCCCTGAATTGGAAGCCAGAGTAGTTTTTCCCCCGATAATGGGGCTGCTTTGCTGCATATTCCATTCTGCTGGAGTAGCCCGTTGTACTCCTCTGCGTGTTGCATTATAGAGGCGAAGGCCTGATTATCGCTTTGCTTTAACCCATCGAGGCTATCAACTATTTTTTTGTCGATTAAAAATTTCTGGTTTTGGGTTTTGGGGAGTTTACGCTGTTTGATGAATCGTTCGCTGAACAGATCGGTTAGGGTAAGGTACGAGGTGTAGTTGGTTTCGTCTTCAATGTTGATTATTTCTTTTTTTATGCCTTGCTCCAACTCCTCAATCAGCGCGTTGTAGGCTAGCGCTTTGTTCTGGTGGTACAGGTCGAGGTATTTTTTGATTTCAAAGGGTTCTCCAACTCGAATTAGGAACTTGCTGTGAAACCGTACGTAGTTGCTGTACTCCAAGCCTACGGGGACTATGTGGATGTTGAGTTCGCCATTGGCGGCATCCTCGGCTTGGAATGCAATTCGGGCAATCCCCTTTTTGAGCTGACGGAGCCTTTTAAACCCGGCATGGCTCCCCTCGGGGAGAATGACAAGCCCATTCTTGTTATGCAGCACGTCCATGGTTTTCTTAAATATCTCATCGTTCAGCGATAGGTTCTCGTATCCATCGCGGATTCGGTAAACGGGCATTATTTTCAGGAAGGTGAGTATTCTGTTCACCGCGGGTTTTTTGAATATGTCGGCTCGGGCTAGGAATACGGGTTGCCAGTTATTGAACATCACCAGTGTTCCCAGTGCATCCATCAGCGCATTTTGATGGTTGGGGGCGAATATTAGGGTGGTGTTCTTGGGGAGTTTCTCCAGTCCTACGGTTTCGGTTTTAAAGTAAAGACGGAATAAAAAATCCTGATAGTGGCGCAGAAGCCAGTACTTCCACGACCATTTTTCGATGTTTTCTCTGCTCGTTGGCATATATAATCTATTGTTGTTGTTATTATGCTTGGGTGGGCTCGTGCTTGGACCAGTAGTGGGCCAGGGCTAACCCCGAAACCATGTGCCAAATTCCCCAAGTGGCGGCAATAAATGCCATGCCACCAAGCCCATCAAATAGGTTGGGGTTGAAAATTAGCACCAGTCCAAGGCCTGAGTTTTGGATTCCCGTTTCAATTGCGATGGTTCTCCGGTCGCGTTTGGGTAGTTTGAATATGGTTGGAATTAGGTATCCGGTTAGGAGTCCTAATGCGTTGTGCGCTATTACTATAAGCGCTATAAGGTGTATGTATTTTAGGAAATATTCAAAGTTTGAGGCGAAAGCGGCAACCACAAAGCCCATGAAAAAAAGTATGGACGATATTTTTATGGGTTTCAGTATTTTTTTTGTTGTTTCTGGAAATTTATGTGCAAACCACATCCCAATAATAATTGGGATGCCCAGTAGCATCAGAACGGTTTTGATCATCTCTACGGAGTCTATCTCTATTGGTATTACCAGGTTCGAGGCCTCGGAATAGAGGCTTCCCCAGAAGGCGAAGTTTAGTGGGGTCATGAATATTGCTCCTATAGTGGCGATAGCTGTTAGCGTAACCGATAGGGCAATATTCCCTTTGCCCATGGCCGAGATGAAGTTGGATATGTTGCCCCCAGGGCATGCTGCTACCAAAATCATACCCATTGCCACGCTTGGGGTGGGTTTGATAATCAACACTAGTATGAATGTAACCAGCGGGAGTGCTACAAACTGTGATATAAATCCCAGTACAACCGGTTTAGGATTCCCAATTAACATTTTAAAATGTTCTAACTTAATCTGCAGCGCCACGCCAAACATGATAAAGGCCAGGGTGAGGTTCATGAATAGCAATCCGCTTTGTGTAAAGTTTAGCCATATCCAATCGAGTGTTTCGAGCGACGATTTAAGGTGGGTTTCCACATGCCGAACTTTGCCCTGCGTTAGCTCAACCCGGTTCCGGTTGGAGTAGTACCAGTCCTCGCCCGATATAATGCTGTCGGGGCTCCCGGCTCGTTTAAGGGCTTCGGTGGTACTCATTCCTATCCTTAGCGATGCTATTGCGGGGATGTTTTTTGGGGTGCGTTTATCGCGGCGTAGGTGAATTTTTACCTTCTTGTGCGATTCGGCCAGCCTGATGTCCTTAATCGTGCTGTCGGCAACAATGGCTTCGTTTTTTCCATAATAGTAGCGGATTACCAACTCCTTATGAGTTGGCTCTCCCATTTTAGCTATTAATGTCGTGCTGTCGGTGCCTTCGCTAATTTGTTTTAACTTTTTAGTATAGATTTGAGCCGAAGCAGGTGTATTTAGGAATACTAGGCCTAGTACTATGGTTGTGGCTATTGTTGCGAAAGTCCGTTGGCGTTGTGTCATTGCAGTAATTATTTTTTTATGCTCATTGTGCCTTGCTATGCAAATGTGATGATTTTTTTGAAATTTCAAACGGTTTAATACTATGGTTGATAAGTTATTTTAATTTTATGGCCGATTGTTGCTGAGGTTTGTGCCCGGTTATTAATTTTGTGGGCTGTAAAATATGGCAAAAAAGAAAAATAAAAACAATTGGGTACTCCCGCTTGCTCTATTCCTTACGGCATTCTGCGTTTGGTTGCTCGTTTGGTTTTTATCAGCACCAGACCACCGGTATCTTATCCGCGGTATCGATGTGTCTGCACATACCGGCAAAATTGATTGGGAAAAGGTTAAAAATCAGAATGTATCCTTCGCTTTTGTTAAAGCCAGCGAGGGGGCAACTCTGCCCGATAAAGCCTTCAAAAAAAATTTTGAGGGTGCAAAAAAGGTCGGAATTCCCGTTAGTGCTTACCACTTCTTTAATTTTAACCGCGATGGTGATCGCCAGGCCAATAACTTTTTACGGCGAATTAAGCTTCATGAGCTGGATTTGCCCCCCGTGGTGGATGTGGAGGAGTGGGGGAATAAGATTCGTAGGCCTCGCAAGGCCATAATTGCCGATCTAAAAGCATTTGTTGCCATTGTGGAACGGGCTGCTGGCCGAAAGGTGATTATTTACACCAACGAGGATACCTATAAGTTTTATATCAAGGATCATTTTCCCGCTAACGATATCTGGATATGTTCTTTCGACCACAAGCCCGAGATTGGCCGGCCGTGGACGTTCTGGCAATACTCACACACTGGGAAGTTGAAGGGGGTTCACGGTAAGGTTGATTTTAATGTATTCCACGGGAATACGCTGGAGTGGCAGCGGTACTTAATTCGTTAGTATCCCGAGATTTGACTTTGAAATTGGTTGTTGCCCCATTGCTACTTATGGTTTGAGAATAGCCAGGGCATGAGTTCGGGTTCGGCAAAGGCATTCTCCCAACTGTTATGGCGCACGTTGGGGTATATGGTTAGTTTGGTGTTGCCACCCTTGGCTATTATTGCATGGTGCATTTCCCTGGAATGGCTACATGGGACTATGTCATCCATTTCGCCATGAAATATCCAGAGGTTAACTTTTGTTGCGTATTTGCTTGCCATGATTGGGTTGCTGCCGCCGCAAATTGGGAATGCTGCTGCAAATAGCTTGGGCTCCCGCCATAGTAGTTCAAAAGTTCCCATTCCGCCCATGGATAGCCCTCCCACGTATATCCTGTTTTTATCAATATACTGTTCTTTTCGTATGGTTTTGATAAGTTTTATGACGAGCGCCATGGGCTGTGTGGCCTTTTTGTTCGGTTTAAATGTAAAGGTGCGCGACCCATCGTTGTTGTGGCTTATTAAGACGTTGGACCAGTAGCTGTTTGTTTTGCATTGCGGGAAAATTACAATTGCAGGGTATTTATCCCGGATGGAGTCGTTTGCAAACATGCTGGCTCCATGGGTTAGCTGTAATGTGTTGTCGGATCCTCGCTCTCCAGCTCCGTGTAGAACTATTATTAGTGGGTACTCCTGTTCGGGATTGAAGTTTTTGGGGTACATTATTCTATAGGGTAGGCTGTCGGAGTGGCTGTGGAATACCTCTGCACAGAATTTTTCGCTTAGGCTCTGTGCCAATCCTGCTGAAATTGATGTGATTATCAGTAGTAATGGGAGGAGTTTCTTCATGGCTATACCTTCAATTTGATATTTAACTACGGGTAAATCTGCTATAAATTTCCGTTATCGGCAAATGAGTAGCACTCGTTGTCGGTAATTATTACGTGATCCAGCAGGGCTATGTCCATTAGGCTGGTGGCATCCTTGAGTTTTTGGGTTATCGCAATGTCCTTGTCGCTGGGTTTCGGATTTCCCGATGGATGGTTGTGAGCAATTATTATCGACGATGCCAGTTTCTCAATTGCCGCTTTCACAATTATTCGCACGTCAACAACCGTTCCGGCAACCCCTCCCTGACTTACCCGCGCCATCTCTATTATTTTATTGGCCTTGTTGAGCAGTAGCGCCCAAAACTCTTCGTGGGGGAGGTCGGCTAGCTTGGGTTGAAGTATCTCTATCACATTCCGGCTCGATGTAATGCGCTCGCGGTTGAGCGCCTCGTTGGCTTTTCTGCGGCGACCCAACTCCAGCGCGGCGAGTACCGTGATGGCTTTTGCTGGGCCAATCCCCTTTATCTGAGTAATCTGGTTGAGGGTGAACTTCCCCAGTTCGTTCAGGTTGTTCTGAGCTGTTTGCAATAGCCGCTGAGCCACCGTTACTGCTGTTTCGTTCATATTTCCCGACCGAAGCAGTATGGCAATTAGCTCGGCATCGCTTAAACTGCCCATCCCTTTTTGTAGCATCTTCTCGCGAGGGCGATCCTCTACCGCCCACTCTTTTATGGTTAGCCGTTTGTACTCCTCATCCATATTTATTCCGGTTGATTTAGTGTAAGTTAATAATTTTATGTTGAACCTAAAACCTCTAATCGAATTTTGTCGATTCATTTTTGTGGTCATTCATTGCCATCTGTTTGCAAATGGTAATTATTTGCTACTTTCGCCCTAAATTCAAACAGATGCAAAATGCGTAGTAGAGTGAACTGGAAAGTGCCAGTATTGGTTATTGTTATTATTGGAGCGTTTTATTTGTATAACAGCAAATTGGGCGGCGTTTCTGGCCCTGTTGAGGTGGCTGCTGATTCCGTGATTTTTAGGCGTGGCTGCGCAAACCCCGATGCGGCTTGTCTCGAGTTGAGTTTTGTATTCCCCTCGGTTCAATCCAGCATCCCCTCGCGCTTAACTCGCAGCATGATGTCGGATTACCTGTTGATGGTGGAGGATAGCGGCAGCGTGTCGTCGATGAATGAGTTTAAGGCTCGGTTGGTGGATCATACCGCACGTTTCGACAGCTCCTATACCGATTTTTCCAGTAACTTTGGCGATGCTTCGTATATTAGTTGGTATGTGTCCATCGATTACGAGGTGATCCGTAACGATAAGAGGATTCTCACCCTACGTTACGATTACTCCGACTATATGGGGGGTGCTCACGGAATGTACAGTTTCCATTACCAAAATATTGATCTGAAAGATGCTAAGATTCTTGGGCTTTCCGATGTGTTTGAGAGTATTGATGGGCTTTACTCGGTGGCCGATTCTGCGTTTAGTGCTAAGTATTTGGCGGGCGATGGTGCCGATGAGCCTATGTTTGGATTCCCTAACGATAAGTTTGTTCTGCCCCGTGAATTCGGGTTTGGCGCTAAGGGGCTAATCCTTCACTATAATGTTTACGAAATTGCATGCTATGCACAGGGCGATATTGTATTGGAGATCCCGTATTCTGAGTTGGAGGCCTATCTTAAATCGGACTGGAAGTTTCTGGTTCGATTGGGTCAATAAAAAAAGCCCCGTAAAGGGGCTTTTCTTTTTATATCATTTATTCTATTACTGAATAGCATTTACATGCTTCTGAATAGAACTTTTTAAGTTTGCAGCTTTGTTCTTGTGAATAATGTTTCTTTTTGCTAGTTTATCGAGCAATGCCGATACCTTTGGTAACATATCTGTTGCAACGGCTTTGTCGGTAGCAGTTCTTAATGCCTTTAAAGCATTACGTGTGGTTTTGGCTGAGTACCTGTTGCTCGTTCTGCGAGCCTCTGTTTGCCTAATCCTTTTTTCCGATGATTTATGATTTGCCATCTCTTTAAAGTATATTCTTGTTTGTAGCCCGTAGGGGAATCGAACCCCTGTTACCAGGATGAAAACCTGACGTCCTAACCCCTAGACGAACGGGCCTTGTATCTCTTTGCCGATGCGTTTACCTCATCAAAGCGGGTGCAAAGATATGTGATTTTTTATTCCCTGCAAAAAAAAATACAATTTTTAGCAAAAAAATCATTGGCGAATATTTCTTTCTATTCTTAATCAATGAGTTATTTTTTTATCTTTTTTTGCTAATTCCTACTTGTAATCAACTTGTGCGATTTTTGTGGCGAGTTCCGCAAGGTTTACACCCGAAAAATTACCCGATGTCATTATAAGTAGGTTCTTATTCTTCCAGTTTATGCTATTTAGTTCTGCAATTAGAGCGGAAGAATCCGTGTACACATCAAGGCTTGGGTTGCCAAACCCCGATCTTACCTCCTCGGGCGATATTGCCTGCAGCTGCTTGTGCTCTATTGTGTGTGGGTTGTAGTACACAATTGGCTTGGCGGCTCCGCTCAGGGTGCCGTTGTACTGGTTAAGGAATTCCTTGGTTAGGCTGCTGAAAGTGTGTAACTCGAAGCAGGCTATTAGGTCGCGGTGTGGAAACGCCTCGCTTACCGCCTTGATGGTTGCGCTAACCTTTGAGGGCGAATGGGCAAAGTCGAGGAATATTTTAGTTCCTTCGTTCTCGGCAAGGCATTGTAACCGCTTGGCGGCTCCCTTAAACTCCCCAATGGCCGGGTAGAACTGCTGGTTTTTTACTCCTAGCAGGTTGCATACGGTTTTGGTGGCTTCAATGTTCTGCATATTATGACGCCCAATTACTTTTAGTGGGTATTGTTGCTGACCCGATTGTATTGAGTAGGTGCCCTGATTGTTGAGCGTGTGTTCTGGGGTGTTGTACGCGATGTAGTTAATGTCGGTTCGTTTCGCCATTTTCACAACGGACACCACTTCCGGATCGTTATTGCAGTAAATGAGTGTTCCGTTGGGTTCAATGCAGTTGATGAACTCCGCGAATTGCTCCTTGTAATTATCGAAGGTTGGGAACACGTTGATATGATCCCATGCAATTCCAGATATTACTGCAATATTTGGCTTGTAAACATGGAATTTTGGGCGGCGGTCGATTGGCGATGTGAGGTACTCGTCGCCCTCGAATACTGCGTATTGGGTATCGTTACTGAATGCCACCATGTTTTCGAACCCGTCCAGTTGTGCTCCCACCATGTAGTCGAATCCAATACCAGCCTGCTTTAATACGTGCATAATCATTGAGGTTATGGTGGTCTTACCATGGCTGCCTCCAATAACTATACGGGTTTTGTTCTTCGCTTGTTCGTAAAGGTATTCTGGGTACGAGTATATTTTTATACCGAGCTCCTTCGCCTTTAGCAGTTCGGGGTTATCGGCGCGGGCGTGCATTCCCAGTACAATGGCATCGAGCGAGGCGGTTATTATCTCAGGATTCCATCCCTCGTAACGCGGTAGTAGTCCATGTGTTTTAAGTCGCGACAGCGAGGGTTCAAATATCTCGTCGTCCGATCCGGTAATCTCGTACCCTTTGGCTTTGAGGGCTATTGCCAAGTTGTGCATGGCGCTTCCGCCTATAGCTATAAAATGTATTCGCATGGTGAGTTTCCTATATTGCCTTAAAAGTTATTTGTTCAGGTTGTTGTATAATGCCAACCCGATGACAAAAGTATAATTTTGCTTGGTAAATATCTATGCTAAGTTTTTTTTAGTGAAATTTTCATTTTTATGTTGATGTCTGTTTGATACCTTTCATGGGAACTGAGTGGATTAGTAATATAGTGCATTCCAATGCGGATTGATTGCTGACGTTCGTTCAGCTCATGCTCCATCCGTCTCGTTGAATTGTTGTGGTTGAAGGCGCCGTTGCCCTCGATTCTCTATATCCAAACAAATGGTTAATTTTGGTGTTTCAAACTAAAAATAATACCATGAGGTTATCATATTTTAATATATCCAATTTCAGGGTCGATGGTGGTGCTATGTTCGGCGTGGTGCCCAAGGTGATGTGGAATAAAGTGTACCCGGCCGATGAGAATAACCTGATTCCCCTTGCACTAAAATCGCTGGTAGTTGAGGCCGAAGGCCGGGTTATTCTCATCGATACTGGTATTGGAAATAAACAGGACGCGAAGTTTATGCGGTATGTTTATGCTTTTGGTGAGGTGGGATTGGTTGATGGATTGGCGCAATGTGGCTATAAACCTGAGGATATTACCGATGTGGTTTTTACCCATCTGCATTACGATCATTGCGGCGGTGCCGTATTCCGCGATGCTGATGGTGCTCTGCGCTTAACTTTTCCCAATGCCAAGTACCATGTGTCGGCTGCACAGTGGAACAATGCCCTCGACCCCAACGACCGCGAGTCCGACTCCTATTTGTCCGAGAATATACTGCCCATGAAAGAGCTGGGGGCTCTGAACTTGATAATGGGCGAGCGCGATTTAATTCCCGGCGTGCATTTGCGGTTGTTCAATGGCCATACTCCGGGCCAGATTATCCCGTTGGTTCAGTATAAAGGGAAAACATTGGCCTTTGTGGCTGATTTGTTCCCGTTCAGAGCTCACCTTCCATTACCCTGGATTATGAGTTACGACCTCGAGCCAATGGTTACTCTCCGCGAGAAGGAGGCCTTTTTACGCGAGGCACTGCTTGGCGATTATACATTTATTTACCAACACGATTATTACGCCGATTGTAGCCATGTTTACGAAACCCCCAAAGGGATTAGGGCTACCGAGGCTTTTCCTTTCCAGCAACTATTGCACGAGCTGGGCGAATAGTTTTATCGTGAATACTATTAGCGGAGCAAAGCATCCTGCGAAAAGAATCGCCGACAGGGCGATGTCGATGATGGCTATCCGCTTAGAGGGTAGCCATTGCTTTTTGATGGCAGTGCTTGCAAGTGCCCTGAGTACGAGTTGTGCTGCAAAGAACCCGAATATTGCTACCGAGTGCTGGTTGATTGAGCGAGCGGCTGCAATCTTCCCTTTTACAATTTCGGAGAATGCGGCCGATAGCCCTTTGCTGGGTGGGATTATTCCAGTTTTTTCGGTTAGTAGTGCGGGTATGGGATGGGTGTTTGGCGAGTACAGGGCCGAATAAAGAAAAATGGCCATAACTATGGCCATAAAACTTGCATTAATTGCATGGTATGCAATGGCGGGGTTGCTGTTACTGCCGTTGCGGCTTTGCAAAGGTACTATCAATTGTGTTTAGATTCAATGCGGATGTTAACCGAGTCGGTGTCTATCTCTATCTTCGACGATTTCTTGACTGCTTTGGCTGCTGCTCGGGCTGCCTTGCGGGTTTTCTCATCGTCGGTACCGCTTAAGCTATCCATGTCGCGTTCAAGTTCTCTGAGAGCATTCTCCAAGCTGTCGCTAACTATCTCGATTTGAACATTATCGTCGCCAAGTTCTTTTTCGAGAGCCTTGCCAAACTCTTCGCCAAAAATTTCAATCTTGTCCGAATTTTTTATGGCCTTGTCGGCAAGCATTATTGTACCGCTAAATATTGCCAACCATGCGGCGGCAAGTAGTATTGAGATGAGCGACACTATGAGCGCTCCAATCCCCAGCCCTTTCGATCCGTAGCCATTTGATGCCTGTACAATGGATATGATGCTAAATATAAGGGCTAATGCGCCTGGTAAAAAGGCTACAACTCCGATGCACGGAATAAAGGCCAACACTAACGATATTACTGCCAACACTATACCTATTATACCCATCGCTTGGCCTGCTGTGGTTCTAGTTTCTATATTCATAGTTCTAGTTTTTCTTTATTGACGAATGCGATTACAAAAATGCTGCAAAATTTTAATTATTTACCTATCGGGATGTTTTTTTTCTTGTGGTTTTCAGTTTTGGCGCTGTTATTTTTTTTTGATTCAATCTATACTTATTGTTGCATTGTGTTTCAATGGTTTTTTGTTGGTTGTTGTGCAGTTCATTCTCGTTCTCCCGTTATACTGGAGTTTTGCTATTCGGGGTGGAGGAGTGGATTGGCTTTGTGAAGCAGATTTAATGAGCTTTCATGTTTATTGCGTGTCTTAACTTATTCTTTTTGTGATCGTTGCTTTGTGTGATTAAAATAGTTTTTTGTTCGTGTAATTAACTAGTCATAGTTGAGCATGATATGAAAAAATATATACATTTGCAGCTAGTTTTACATTGATATTTATTATCAAACGGATGTTTTTAAAACTCGTATATTATAGATTATTCACTAGCATCCGAAAGTGCGAAATTTAAAAATGCCCTCAGAATCCCCTATTTTTGAGTTCGACAAAAAACTTTAAAATTATGGGACTCTTCAGGCGAAACAAAAATAACAAAAAGCCACTTATTCGACAAATTATAGATCTAGTTCCCCGCTGGCTATTCGATAGCTGCACCAGTACCTACCAAACGGATAAAGGATGCAGTAAGTACAAGACATACGACCAGTTTGTCGCCTTAACTTTCGGACAGCTTAATAAGTGCCAGAGCCTAAACGACATATCGGCTGGGATTGGTGTGAGCGAAGTATTCATAGAGGATCTAAATCTCAGGCAGAGCCCGGCGCGTTCCACCATGAGCGATGGCAACAAAAAGCGCAACTGGCAGGTGTTTGAGAGTATGTATTACCGTTTGCTGAGCCACTACAAGGCGGTTCTGAAAAAGCATCACAACACGCATATCATCAAGGAGATCAAAGGCAAAAGCGTAAAGCTTATAGACAGCACGGTTATATCGCTATGCCTGTCCATGTTTGACTGGGCAAAGTTTCGGACAGCAAAGGGCGGGATTAAGCTGCATGCTGCTTGGGACGACATGCTGATGATCCCCGAGATAGTCAACATCAGCGAGGCCAAGGTCCACGACCGCTATGGGTTTGAGCAGCTGGTCTTTCCTAAGGATACCATAATTGTTGAGGACAGAGCGTATTTCGACTTTACGCTAATGCTCAATAGGATTAACGCGGAGAACGTATTTGTTACCAGAATAAAGAGCAATACCGCGTATGAAACGCTCGAAGAGCTGGACCTCCCGGAGGGTGTCGACCAGCATATCCTAAAGGACGAGATTATACGGTTAACCTCTGACAAGGCGATAGAAACTGGCATTTCAGAGCATAAGCTGCGGTTGGTTCATGTATACAAAGAGGATGAGCACAAGGTGATAGCGATAATTACCAACCAGCTGGACTGGGAGTACAACACCATTGCCGAGCTCTACAAAAAACGATGGGATATTGAGCTGTTCTTCAAGGCAATAAAGCAGAACTTGCAGGTAAAGACTTTTTGGGGCACCAGCGAGAATGCTGTGAAATCCCAGCTATACGTCGCCTTAATCTGCTATTTACTGCTGGAGCTAATTAAACGCACCATGGCTAAAATTCCTACCGCATTTTCAAATCTATCGGAAAAAATACGATTCTGCTTATACCACTACTTATCACTGCACTACGTATGCAATGAGGTTCGAGAAGGAGCCAGAAAAGTGACCAGTAAAAAGCAACGGGAACTCGTTTTTGAGAAGAACTTATTTTCTGGATAAATCGATTTTTTTTAGCGTATTCAGTGGGGTTTCATAGGTTTTTTCATTTTTTTTCGAAAAGTTTCGGATGCTAGTGATTTGTTCTTTAATTATTAATTTAAAAAAGTTTACTTTTATGAAAAGAACCTTCTTGATGCTTGCTGTAGTTTTGTTTGCTAGCACAACCTTTGCTCAGGTTTTTAATACTGGGCAAACACTCAAACCTAAGGTGTTTAGTGTGGGTTTTGAACCTGCTATCCTCATTGAAGGCGATTCCGAGTTTATGCTATTCCTGCATGGCGGTTATGGGTTAAGGAAAGGAATCGATTTTGGTTTAAACATAGGGGTTTTGGGTCCCGAAACCTACTTTGGTGCCGATGTTGAGTTTGCTCTTGTTCGTAGAATTTCATTGACTGTGGGTGCCCATAACTTTGGGGATTTTGGGTTGGATGGAACGCTTAATTTCACCCTCCCTGTTCGTAGCGGTGTGCGTTTGTTCTCGGGTTTGGATTTGGATGTTAATTTTCCAGAGGATGATACCCAGTTTTTGCTCTGGCTGCCAGTTGGGTTGGATATTGGAATGCGCAGCAACATGAGTTTTATTTTTGAGGCCGAAATCGCACTCACCGATCCTGCTTACCATATGATTGGTGGTGGTTTAAATTTCTACTTCTAGGTCTCGTTAATTGTTTTAACTTAATAGTATAAAGCGGCTTAGGCCGCTTTTTTATTGCTCATTGTTGATGCTTTCGATGCGGGGTTTTATCCTGTTAAGCGCTTGGCTTATATCCTCTTCGGGGTTTACTATGTTTAGGTTGTTCCAGAATGTGGCGTCGTAAATAAAATTAGCCTCGGAGAGCACTATGCTGGGTTTTATGCTTTCGCGCCGTGTTAAGCGTTGTACATTGTTGGTGTCTATTTCCATACTTGCATACTCAAGGAATAGGCTGAAGGTATGCCCGAATAGTTTTCTTCGTTCCTTTACCCTCATTGTTAAATCGCCTCGCACATGATGGATGTAGTATTTTCCTTCCCAGTTCCGGTATTTAACTTGGTATTTCACACTTTCGGGTTTCACGCTAACTTTTCGATTCTTTTTTTGTACGAATAGGTTGGCGGATCGCGCTACGTATTTGGGGTTTATTTCGAATTCGGCGGCAATGAGTGCCAGTTGCTCAATGTCCACGTATAGAGTTCCCGTGTACATTGGTTGTTCAATGTCGGGGTGTTGCTCAAAACTTATAGCATAGGCACTTCGGGTGTCGTGAGCCACAATGTCTGTTTTTGTGTACACATAGTTATCCATGTACTTTGGATCCAGAAAGTCTGGGAGGCTTTTAAGGATGTCGAGTTCAAGAGATCCCTTTATTCCCGCCTTGAGCTTTACAATCAGGGTGTCGCGTCGATCCGGCAGTTCCATCTTGCGCATTTTGAGTAGTTTCACCTGGTCGAAGTCTGAGTTGCGGGAGTATCCCGATTTTATTGTTTTTACCACGGCTTCGGTGTAGCTAAGGTAGTTGTTGCTGCGCTTAACCCCTTCGCGGTAAAACCCGGTGATGTAGAAGCCGTTTGCGCAATGGGTTACATGCCGGTTTGCAATGGCCGATTTTACAATCTCTCTGGCATCGATGTTGCGGATAAATACTTCCTGTATGGCGATGTACCGGGGTTTGATGTAAAGGCTATACGTTTTATCCTGTAGAATCGCAATGGGAACTATTAGATTTTCGTAGCCTAGGTGCGAAACAACAATGCTTCCGTTTTGGTAGTGCTTGGGTATGCGCAGGCTAAAAATCCCGTCGAAGTTGGTTATTGTACCCAATCCTAATTGGCTTATGGCTATGGTTGCAAATGGGATGGCCGATTTTTCATCTTTGTCGAATACCCTACCTTTTATTATAATAAAGTCGGTTGTGTCAACCTCTGGGATCTCCTTTTCCCCATTGGCATTCTGTTTTTGGTAAATTAGAATGTGTTTATCAATAATTCTAAAGCTCATGGGTGGGCTCCCCAGCAACTTGTTCAGTATTTCTATGAGCGGAGTATCCTTGGCTTGGAATGGCTGTATTTTTTTCTCGCCTTGTACGTCCGCATTGTCGTAAATAAAGAAGCAACCTGCCACCTCGCCTATTGTGTTTAGGGCTTGGTATAGCGTTGTTTTATTTAGACTCACCGATATTGGGCGTAGCAGGGTGGAGTCGTTGGTTTGGGTTTGAGCCCTAAAGGGCATAACTATTAGCGCAATGAGTATTATCTGCACTATTGCTGGTGAAGTTGCGAGTATATGGGTTTTCTCCCTACTCATGTTTTTCCGAAAGGGTTATTGTGCCATCCTTCTCGTGTTTAATCTCGAGGTTGAACGAAACCGAGAGTATGTTTATTATGCTGCTGATGTCGTTCTCGAACATTACTGTAATTCTCCGCTCCTTAAGGTTGTTGCCCTCAATCACTATGTTGGAGCCATAGGTTTTGTTCAGTATGTTGATAATATTGATAAAGGGCTCATTCTGGAATTGCAGGCGGAGCATAGTATTCTTAATGGTTGAACTTATCTTTTGATTTGTTTTGATCAATCGCCTATTGTTTGCAATAACCATATCGCCAGCAGTGGCAATAATGTTTTCCTTTGTGTTGATGTTTAGGTTTATGCCCACTTTCCCCTCAACCACTTTTAGTTCAAAATCCCTGTCGCTGTTCGATTTTAGGTTGAACGATGTGCCCAACACTTTAACCGATGCGGCTTTTGTGTCGATGGTGAAAGGGTGGTTGGCATCCTTGGCTATTTCGAAGAAAGCCTCGCCATTAAGTTTTACCTCGCGGGTTTTGCCTACAAAGCGCTTGGGGTAGTTTAGGGTGGAGTTTTTAGCCAGGTATATTGTGCTACCATCGGGGAGGGTGGTGATAAGTGTGTTTTGGTTCGAGTTGTTGGTTAGTAGAACCGATCTGGGGTTGAGGTACTGGTATGCAGCAATCCCCGAAATAATTAGCATAACAGTTACAATGGCTGCGTATCGTAGGTATCCCTGTGTTAGTAGCCTTATTGTGCCAGCGTTGTTTTGCGGAAGTAGGTTGTCTGTTTCAAGTTTTTGGTAAAGGTTACTCCACGCTTTGGTGGTGTCTATCTTTTTGTCGAGTATTTTTCCTGTAAGGGTCCAATCGTTTTTCATCTCCTGCACTAGTCGGTTTATTTTTTTGTTTTTTGTTACGATGTTTTCGAACCAAAGCCTCTCGATATTGGTCATTTCACCAGAGATGTACCGTGTAATCCTGGTGTTTATGGTTGAATTATTGCTTGTAGTTTTCATCGGTGGTTTGGTGTGTGGTTATTTACTGGGCGATAGGCCGTACTGGCTAAGGTTTTGTCTGAATGCCGATAGGGCCTTGGTCATGTCGGCTTCCACTGTTTTAACCGATACCGACAGCGTGTCGGCTATCTCTTGGTACTTAAGCCCATTAAATCGGCTTAGCTCAAAAATCTGCCTACAGCGGTCGGGGAGTTGTTTTAGTGTATTCTCCACTATTCCGTTAAGTTCGGTATCCTCCAGGGTGTTGGTAGGGGATGTAATGTAATCGTCGTGGGTTGCCTTCATCCTGTATTTCTCCTCAATATGTTTATGCTGGATGTAGCGTAGTGCGCTATTCCGGACCGATTTGTACATGTATGCCTTCAGCGATAGCTTGATGCTGATCTGCTTTCGGTTTTTCCAGTAGTTGTAAAAGAACTCCTGCACAATTTCCTCCGATTGGTCGGTGTCCCTAATTATTGAGTAAACGTAATTGCAGAGGGGTGCATAGTAGGTCTTGAAAAGGTTCTCGAATTCGTCAAGATCGTTATGCTTAATTCTACCCTGCCGGTTTATGTCTCGTAGGTTCATCAAGGTGTTAGTTGCTTGTCTTTCCTCAAAGGTAAAAAATTTCGGTTTTATTCAAAGGCAAAGAGGAGATCCCCTTTGCCTTTGGGTTGATTATTTGCCAGCGGGTTATTGTTTCTTGAATCGGCGGTTGAATTTTTTAATCGCGGTTTGTATCGATTCGTCGGGCTCAATGGTGTTGTAAGCTCCCCAGTAGTTCTCGTCGAAGTAATCGTTAACCCGGTCGGCTAGGACTGCATAGGGGCGGAATGTTTCCTTGCTGGGTATCTTGCTCACATTTTCGGCGTTACGCTCGGTAATAACCATTTCGGACATCACGGTGTAGGTGGTTTCGAATATTCGGCGGCGCCAGTCGGCTCGGAACTTAATCTCGTTGCGCATGTAGTTTAAGTAGTACTTGTCGCCTTGCTTTTTGTACGATACCATGTAGTTGGTGCTTTGTGGCTCAAACCGTAGCCCTTTGGGTTTTTTCCGTACAAATATCTGGGTGGCCTTGTCAACGTCGGTTAAATCCAGTTCGAACTCCGCCATGGTTACGGCCAGGCTCTCAACCGATATGTATAGCTTGCCGTGGTAAAGTGGGTAGTCGGTTTTCGCTTGGGGGTGGAACGTGATCACGTAGGTGGTTTCGCCATTCATGTAAACTATATCGGTAAGCTCGTAGGCATAGTTTTCCATCTCCTGATGCGATAGGATGATGTCGGAGTGTTTGGCCACATCAAGGTATAGCGATACGTGGGGTCCACCTTGCATTTTCACCATCAGGGTGTCGGCTTTTTTTACGTTGCTGCTTTTGCGGCCTTTTAGAATCTTCACCTTGTCGGACTCCAGCGTGAAGTTGTACGGCGATTTGTATATTTCGGCAACCGCTTCGGCTATCATTATGTAATCTCTCCGTTGCTTAATAGTTTCGCGGTAAAATCCGATGAGCGCATTGGGGGTGTCGCTGTAGTTATCGCTAATTTTGTCGATGGCGCTTTGAACAATCTTTCGGGGATCCTCGGGGCGCACAATGGCTCCCTTCAGTTCTACCGATGCGGGGTCAATTAGGTAGGTTTCCGGGGTTGTGCTGGTTTCGGAGATACTGAATTTTTTATTCTGATAGCCTAGATGCGATATTTCAAACTCTTTGATGTTGAGCGATGTGGGTATTTTAAGGGTGAACTCCCCGTCGGAGTTGGCCACCGTTCCGATATTGGTTCCGGGTACCGAGATGTTGCTGAATACAACGCGCGTCTTGGTTTTGGAGTCTTTAATTACACCGCTAACCGTGTAGTGGGTAGTGCCTTGTCCTATTGCACTTGCTGAAATCAGGAGGGCGATGATGAGCGCTCCGTATCTCAGACTCTTTCGGGTTATTTCTGCTAATGCATTCATAGTAGTATTGTTTAAGTGAGCAATTTTTCTTGTTGTTTGCTATTATGATACACGTGAGGAAGAATACCCTATGATTTTTTTGGATTTTTTTTCCTTGCCTTTGTAAGTTACGAATTATCTGGATTAACGCGAAAAAAAAAGGTATTCTTGTACAGAATACCTCTTGGAATTGCTCTTGTATAATTTTCTCGGTTACACGTTGAAGCGGAAGTGCATTATATCGCCATCCTGTACCACGTACTCTTTGCCCTCGACGTGCATTTTGCCGGCCTCTTTACATGCCTGCTCGCTTTTGTATTTCACAAAATCGTCGTATTTAATAACCTCGGCGCGGATAAACCCTTTTTCGAAATCGGAGTGGATAACCCCAGCCGCCTGAGGGGCTAGTGCGCCTTTGGGATAGGTCCAGGCTCGTACCTCCTGAACCCCTGCGGTAAAGTAGGTTTCGAGGTTTAACAGGTGGTAGGCATGGCGAATAAGCTTTACCACGCCCGATTCCTTCAATCCCAAATCCGATAGGAACATTTGGCGTTCCTCAAAGGTTTCCAGTTCGGCTATCTCGGCTTCGGTTTTTGCAGCAATAACAAGTATTTCGGCATTCTCGTCGCTGATTGATGCCTTTAGCTGGTCCACATATTTATTTCCCTTCACAACCGACGCTTCATCAACGTTACAAACGTATAGTACTGGTTTGTTGGTTAGTAGAAATAGTTCCTTGGCTATTTCGCGCTCCGTGTCGCTAATTTCCACTGTACGGGCCGATTTGCCTTGCACCAATGCCTCTTTATAGCGAACCATCAACTCGTATAGTTTCTTCGCTTCGGCATCCTTGCCGGTTTTTGCTATCTTTTCGCTTCGGGCAATCCGGTTCTCAATAGTTTCCAAGTCCTTCAGCTGAAGCTCGGTGTCAATAACCTCTTTATCTCTCACAGGGTTTACGCTTCCGTCAACATGGGTGATGTTGTCGTCGTCGAAACAGCGTAGCACATGGATTATAGCATCGGTTTCGCGGATGTTTGCCAAAAACTTATTGCCAAGGCCTTCGCCCTTGCTGGCTCCTTTTACTAAACCAGCAATGTCCACAATCTCCACCGTGGTGGGGACTATCCGTTGAGGGTTTACTAACTGTTCTAGTACTATTAATCTGTCGTCGGGAACGGTAATCATTCCCACGTTTGGCTCAATTGTGCAAAATGGAAAGTTTGCCGATTGAGCTCTTGCATTCGATAAGCAATTAAAAAGAGTTGATTTCCCTACGTTGGGTAAGCCAACAATACCACACTGTAACCCCATTCTTCATTTTTTTTACGAGCGGCAAAATTAGTTTATTTAGGTGATATTGCAAAAATTAATTAGATGACTGATAGTCAGTTTAGTAACGAGGTGTTTGTTGTTCTGCCATTTCTTGCTCGGCTCAATCGTTATTATTGCGTTCATTATCAAGCAAATCCTGCTCGAATGATTTTTTTAGTGTTGCCAGATGTGCTTTTTTCTAAGATTAGCCCGAAAACATCAGTTTTTTCCAAAATGGGTGTGGCGAGTACAATGTTGTTTATTGATTGATAAATTCGAACGTTAATAAATGTAATTCCATTGAATGTGTAACCAACCAAAACCCTATAATAATGGATATATCAACTGAAAATGTTACGCTACATGCGTGGGCAATTGCCGACATATTAAAGAACTATCAGGATAAAAAGCAGGATTATCGAGAACTGTTCGATATGGCTGCAGGGATCGATTTGTCGAAACCCTATGGAAAGGTTCCCCTTGCGGTTTATGTGGAAATGTGTAACTGGATCGACCAGAAGTTAGGGCGGTTCAACCTCATCAAAATTGGTCGGAGTATTGGCGAGTCAACCTATCAGCTTATGGTTGATGAGAATATGATTCCGGAAGAGTGTACACCTCTCGATTTGATGAAGGCGCTTGTTATCACTGCTCAAAAGGGCGTGCAGGATCCAAAGAAGAGGGGATGGGAGGTTGTTGCTTACTCCGAGAAGTCTATCACGATGCGTAAAACACAGGTGTTCAATGCGCAAATACAGCTCGGGTTGCTCGATGCTTTGGTTCGCAAATCGAAAGTATTTGGTGTTCAGGTGGTGTTGAGTAAGGAGCAGGGAGCCGATTCCGAATTTGATGAGTACGTGATTACCTGGTTGTGATCCCCCTGTTTCTCAATACCTATTTTTAATGCAGCTATAGTTTTGATGCGTACCGTATGGGCTGAGTTAAAAAGTGTTGTTGCATTAATATTTTGTTATTCCCAAGCAAAAAATACTAACTTTGCAAATTGGGATAACTAGAAATTTATTACTAAATGGCAGATATAGAAAATCTTAAGAAGATCGCGACTCAGGTGCGTCGCGATGTTGTTCGTATGGTACATAAACCCTCGAGTGGGCATCCAGGAGGCTCGTTGGGCTGTGCCGATTTTTTTACCGCGCTTTACTTCGATGTCCTAAATATTAATCCTCAAAAGTTCACCATGGATGGTAATGGCGAGGATCTATTCTTCTTGTCCAATGGTCATTTATCGGCACCGTGGTATAGCGTTTTAGCCCGTAGGGGGTATTTCGATGTTAAGGAACTCGAATCCTTCCGGCTTATTAACTCCCGGTTGCAAGGGCATCCAACCCCTGCCGAGCATTTGCCAGGCATCAGGGTTGCTTCGGGGTCGTTGGGTCAGGGCTTGTCCGTGGCGTGTGGTGCTGCTCTGGCTAAAAAATTAAATAACGATAAAAGTTTGGTTTATACCCTGCATGGCGATGGCGAGCTTCAGGAGGGTCAGATTTGGGAAGCAGTGCTTTTTGCTGCTGCCAAAAAAATCGATAACCTTATCGCTACTGTCGATTATAATGGGAAACAAATTGATGGCCCTGTGGACTCGGTGGTTACCCTAGGCGATTTAAGCGCAAAATGGCGCGCGTTTGGTTGGGATGTGCTGGAGACCAATGGGAATGATATGGCTCAACTGCTTGCAACACTTGGTGAAGCTAAAAGCCGCACAGGAAAAGGTAAACCAGTGGTTATTCTAATGCGTACCGAAATGGGCATGGGTGTCGATTTTATGATGGGAACGCACAAGTGGCATGGCAAGGCTCCTAATAACGATGAGTTTGCTAAGGCTATGGAGCAGCTTCCCGAAACAGTTGGCGATTTTTAGTTGACGAATTATTAATAATCAACCCAATGAAAAATATTGCTGTAATTGCTCACGATGCAAAAAAAGCCGATCTGGTACGATTCTTACAGGATCATGCCGATTGGTTGCCCGGCGTTAATTTGTTGGCCACAGGGCGTACTGCAGAGTTTATTCAGGAACAGGGAATTAATTGCCGCCATTTAAGCCCCGGCCAATCCGGAGGGTATATCGAGATTACCGAGATGATTCAGAAGCACGAGGTCGATATTGTTATTTTTCTTCGCGATCATAAGGTGGTTCAGGCTCATCACGAGGATATTCGCAAATTGCTTGAGGCGTGCAATGTGAATAACATTCCACTTGCCACCAACCAGGCCACTGCCGAATTGGTAATTCTCGGACTTATCCGCATGGAGGCCATGGAGCGAATGAAACGTAATTCTTAAACAAAACATTTACGAATACCCATTTCCCGTTGCGTTATTGTTGCTACGGTGATTTGGGCTATTGAAATTACAACAGAATGAACTATACATCAACAGGAAATAAGGATACCCGTTCGGGTTTTGGCGCTGGGTTGTCCGAGTTAGGTAAATCGAACCCCAACGTGGTTGCTCTTTGCGCCGATTTAATCGGATCGCTTAAAATGGACGATTTTGTGAAGGAGTTCCCCGAGCGTTTTGTGCAAACCGGTATTGCCGAGGCCAATATGATTGGCATGGCTGCTGGACTTACAATTGGCGGAAAAATTCCTTTTGCAGGAACTTTTGCTGCTTTTGCCACAGGTCGGGTGTACGATCAAATCCGTCAGTGCGTAGCCTACTCCAATAAAAATGTTAAAATTTGCGCATCACATGCTGGCCTTACGCTGGGCGAAGATGGGGCTACTCACCAGATGATGGAGGATTTGGGCTTGATGAAAATGCTTCCCAATATGACGGTGATTAACCCATGCGATTATAACCAAACCAAGGCTGCCACAATTGCTGTGGCTAACCATGTGGGCCCGGTGTATTTGCGTTTCGGCCGTCCTGCAGTCCCCAATTTCACCCCTGTTAACCAGGAATTTGTAATTGGTAAGGCTGTTACACTTCAGGAGGGAACGCAGGTATCTATATTTGCCACTGGGCATCTGGTATGGCATGCGCTGGAAGCTGCCGATATTCTTGCTCAAAAGGGAATATCTGCCGAGGTTATCAATATCCATACAATTAAGCCACTCGACGAGGAGGCAATTGTCCGTTCGGTTACCAAAACCCGTTGCGCAGTTTCGGCTGAGGAGCACATGATGAATGGCGGACTGGGCGATAGCATTGCTCAGGTTTTAGCCCGCAAAATGCCCGTGTCCCTCGAGTTTGTTGCTGTTAACGATATGTTTGGTGAGAGTGGAACCCCCACTGAATTGATGGTGAAGTACGGCTTGGACACTCCGAGCATTGTTGAGGCTGCCCTTAGAGCGGTTGCACGTAAATAATTACGCCTGAATGAATAGCTATTCCGACAAGGAACTGCTTGATATGTTTCGCAATAGCGAAACAAAAAATTATGCGTTTAACCTTTTGATGCGGAAGTATCAGGAGCGTTTGTATTGGCATATCCGAAAGATTGTGATTAGCCACGACGATACTGATGATGTTATTCAGAATACCTTTATGAAAGTGTGGGGCGGATTGGAATTTTTCCGCGAGGATTCCCAACTATTTACCTGGTTGTACCGAATAGCCACCAACGAAGCATTAACCTTTTTAAAAAAGAAGAAAACAAAACTCTTTTTACCCCTGGGCGATGTGGAACAGCAGCTTTGCCGTAGTCTCGAGTCCGATGCCTATGTGGATGGCTCCGAGTTGCAGCTGCGGCTCCAGCGGGCTATTCTGAAGCTCCCCGAAAAGCAACGTGTAGTGTTTAATATGAAATATTTCGACGAAATGAAATATGAGGACATGTCCGAGGTGCTTGGCACCTCGGTTGGTGCCCTTAAAGCATCGTTCCATCATGCCGTTAAGAAAATAGAAAAATATATCGAGGAGGATTAAACCTTTACATATTAAACCTATCATAAAAATAGTAAACATATTGGAGATGAAAGAGAAAGATAAAATAGACGTTGATGGTTTTGAGGCGGGGCGGGAGTTGCCTTTTTCTGTACCCAATGGCTATTTTGATACATTACCCATGCGGGTTCAGGATAAAATTTCGGCATCCACTGCAACACAACCCAAAATCAAGGAGGTTTGGATGGGCGCATTCCGGTCGCAGCTTGCTTTCGCTGCCGGTTTTGCATTCATGGCTGTGCTGGCTTACTTTGGGTACTACCTGTCGCGCCCGTTGAATCAACCCGATTCCAAATCGAATGGAACCGATTACGTGGAGATTGTTAGCCGTTCTATTTCCGATTTTGATGATATTGACCTGTACCGAGCAATTGAGGACAAGCAGAAACAGGATGCCCTCGATGAGGCCACTGAGGAAATGTACCGTAGGTACTATGTTCGTAGTAATAATTGCATCACAATTATTGACGAAAAAAAGGAGGTTCAACCATGAGGTTTTTATACTCCATACTTCTTGTTTTCGTCCTGTGTGCTTTGGGATTACCGTTGTCGGCTCAAACTGTTAAAACCGACAGCGAGAAGGCTCTTAAGGCCGAGAAGATGGCTTTTTTGACCAAAAAAATGGGGCTTACCCCCGACGAGGCCAAACAGTTCTGGCCGCTTTACGATGATTACTGGGATCGTAAAAATTCCATACTTACCTCGCGCCGTAAATTGGTTGATGAGTTCGAAAAGGATAGCCATAAACTTTCTGAAGCTGATATTATTGTCTATACCAACCGATACGTTAATTCACATAGGCAGGAAACCGAACTGCTCGCCGAGTTCAACGTGAAGTTGAAGGCGATTATTCCGGCTAAGAAAATCATGCTGCTTTACCAGTCCAACTACGAGTTTAAGGATTATCTGCTGAAAAAGATTAAGGAATCGGGGCAGAATAAGTAGTTTGCTGTTTTCTTGTAATTTTTTGTTTGAACCTCCGTTTGGTTCAAACTTTTTTTTACATTTGTTCCGAACCCTTAACCTAACCTATTATGAGTGTGAGTGATAATTTGGTGGATTTGATAAACCTGCACATCCCTGCAACAACTGAAACCCCTGAGGTTATTTGTTCAACTAGTAGCGGTGATATTTCGATGATTGGGAATTTGATTCTCAGCGATCCTCAGTCCTTTTTCGCCCCTATTCTCCGGTGGTTCAAAACATACACTGCGGAGTATAGTCCCGCCAAGATTACGGTAAACTTCTACCTAACTTTTGTTAATTGCTGCTCCGAGCACTACCTTGGAATGCTGTTGAAGCAGTTGGAGGATTTGTTCGCCAATGGGTTGGAGGTGGCCGTGATATGCCATTACGAATCCGACGATACCGATATGCGCGATTGGGCTCGCGAGCTGAATGCGGTGATTAAACTCCCTATCGAGATAGTTGAGATAAATTAAAAGATGAATCCTCAGGGCTATTCCCCGAGGATTCATAGTTATTGCCTATAACCCTTCGAAGCATCCTTGACGGATGAACTCTACAGTTTTTTCAATCTCCTTGTACATAACCTTGTCGAGGGTTACGAATGGTACAATTTGACGGTACTCCGCAATAAATTCCTCGATGTAGGGTGACGATTTTGCCGGACGACGGAACTCCAATGCCTGGGCTCCATTAAAAAGCTCGATGGCTAAAACTCGTTCCGTATTGTCGGTTACTCTTAGCAGTTTTGTAGCTGCATTGGCTCCCATGCTTACGTGATCCTCCTGGCCGTTCGACGACACAATGGAGTCGACCGAAGCTGGAGTGCACAACTGCTTGTTCTGGCTAACCATTGCTGCGGCTGCGTACTGTGGAATCATGAAGCCAGAGTTCAACCCTGGGTTGGCCACTAGGAATTCGGGCAGGCCGCGCAGTCCGAATATTAGTTGGGCGGTGCGTCTTTCGGAGATGTTTGCGATCTCAGCAAGCGCTATGGCCAGAAAATCGTAGGCTAGTGCCAGCGGTTGTCCGTGGAAATTACCCCCGGAGATAACCAAATCTTCGTCGGGCCAAATGGTTGGGTTGTCGGTAACGGAGTTAATCTCGGTGAGGAGTACCCCCGCCACGTAGTTTATAGCATCCTTAGAAGCTCCGTGAACTTGAGGCATGCAGCGGAACGAGTATGGATCCTGAACATGTTTTTTTGGTCGCGAAATTAACTCGCTGCCGTCCAGTATTTTACGCATGTTGCGCGCGGTTTCAATTTGGCCTTGATGTGGACGGACGTTTTGTATATTGGCATGGAATGGGTCGATACGGCCATCGAATCCTTCTAGCGATACGGCCCCGATAATATCGGCAATTTTGGCAATCTTAAAGGCCTTAACCATGGCGTACACCCCGTGCGAACTCATAAACTGTGTTCCGTTAAGCAGAGCCAATCCTTCCTTCGATTGGAGCTCAATGGGTTTCCAGTTCATCTGTTTCAGCACGTCGGCTGCTGGCTTAATGGTTCCGTTGTGGCGTACCTCGCCCATTCCGATTAAGGGTAGGAAAAGGTTTGCCAGTGGGGCTAAATCGCCCGATGCGCCTAGCGATCCACGGTCGTAAACTATGGGGAGAATATTGTTGTTGTAAAGATCGATAATCCGTTGAACGGTTTCCACCTGAACGCCAGAATGTCCCAGTGATAGGGCATGGGCTTTAAGGAAAAGCATTAACTTAATGATTTCGGGAGCCACCTCGTCGCCAGTGCTGCAGGCGTGCGACATAACCAGGTTGTTCTGCAGTTGCGATAGCTCATCCTTGGATATTGTGTGGTTGCAAAGCGATCCGAACCCGGTGGTGATTCCGTAAATTGGGGCACTCTCGTTCTCCATTTTGGAGTCGAGGTAGTTGCGGCATTTGTTGATTAGGTTGATCGATTCCTCCGATAGCTCCAGCTTGTGCTGTGTATGGATTAGATTGTCCATTAACTCCCAGGTTAATGGTTTTGGTGATATTTGGTGAATTTTCATTTGTATAGGTTGTATTTTGTTGTTAATGTATTGTTCGTATTGATGTTAGTGCTTATATCGCGGCTCGGTTTGCGTTGCTTTATATGTTTTCGCTTATGTAATTCGATATTTGGCTGTAGGCAATGGTGGTTTGCTGTCCTGTTTCCATATTTTTAACAGATAGGAGGTTTTCCTTTACCTCGTTATCGCCTGCAATAACCACAAATTTAATTTTATGGCCATTGGCGTAATCGAATTGTTTCTTCATTTTGGCCGCATCGGGGTACAGTTCGGTGCTAATGCCGGAATCTCGGAGCGCCCTTATGGCTTTAAGACAGTAGGCAGCCTCCTTGTTGCCGAAGTTGGCGAACATCACCTGTGTTGAGGCGAGTAGGCTTTCGGGGAATAGGTTTAGCTGAAGCATAACATCGTAAATTCGGTCGGCACCAAATGAAACACCAACGCCGCTAACGTTTTTAAGACCGAATATCCCGGTTAGGTCGTCGTAGCGTCCGCCCCCGCAAATGCTTCCCATTTCGGTATCGGCGGCTTTTACCTCAAAAATTGCTCCGGTGTAGTAGTTCAGCCCACGGGCCAGCGACAGGTCTATCTCTATTGTGGTCGTCAGCGATCCGTTTTCTGCAATATAGCCCAGTATCTCCTCCATTTCGGTTATTCCCCGTAGTCCGGTTTCCGACATGGCCAAGACACCCTTGAGCGTGTCCAACTTCTCGGTATTGGTGCCACTCAGTGTGATTATTGGTTGCAGTTTTACAATGGCATCTTCGGCCACGCCTTTCGAGCGGAGCTCATTGTTTACCGCTTCGAGCCCAATCTTCTCAATTTTATCGATGGCCACGGTAATATCGGTGAGCCTTTGCGATTCTCCAATTACCTCGGCTATCCCGCTAAGAATTTTTCGGTTGTTGAGCTTTAGTATTGTTCGGATCTTAAGCTTCTCAAATACTTCGTTAATGATGAGTGCCAACTCGGTTTCGTTGAGCAGCGAGTTGGAGCCAATCACATCAACGTCGCATTGGTAAAATTCGCGGTATCGACCCTTCTGTGGTCTGTCGGCACGCCATACCGGTTGTATTTGGTAGCGTTTAAAAGGGAATGTGATGTCGTTCTGATTCTGTACCACAAAGCGGGCAAAGGGCACTGTTAGGTCGTATCGTAGCCCTTTTTCGCTAATATCCAGAGCAATTGCGTTTGAGTTGCCCGGTTTTAATTTGTTTGCATCAACCTTATCGATAAAGTCGCCGGAGTTGAGGATTTTGAAAAGGAGCTTATCGCCCTCGTCGCCGTACTTCCCTAGTAGGGTGCTTAGGTTTTCCATGGCAGGGGTTTCGATGGGTTGGTAGCCGTACCGGTTGAATACCTGCCGTATGGTGTCGAAAATATAGTTGCGCCGAACCATTTGTTCGGGGCCAAAGTCGCGGGTTCCTTTCGGAATGGATGGTTTTGCTGCCATGCTTTGTGTTTTTTTTGCTTTCGTATAAATCGATTGCAAACCTACAATTTTTTTCGTAACCCTATGGTGTTGTATATCATGTTGGCACGAAATAAACGGTTAGTCAATGTAACTCGAAGGGGGCTCTTTTTATCAACAGGAATTGTCCTGTATCGAATTCTCCCTATTTTACAAATGGCTCAAATTGTTTTGCATACTTTACCGGGTTGAACTCAATTACTTCGTACTTTGCGATTCCGTTAATGTGGTATGGATCTTTCTGGATGAATTCCCAAACCGCGTCGGTGTTTGTAAAGTTTGCAAGCAACAGCCCCCCGGTACGTGGGTTCTGCGGCCCCGAGCAAATTAGGTTTCCTGAGGTGTAGAACCGATCGAGGAATGCCCGATGATTGGCAAGGTGCATTTCAACTTCCTCTATTGGCTTGATATAGGTTACTAGGACTAGGTACATAGTGCTATTTATTTTGAGTTATGGTTGATTCCCTCTTTATTCTGAATCAAAAGATTTCCGTCGGATTTTCTTTTCGGAGTTCAACTTTTTACTTTGTAACCGCTTCTCCTTCGATGCTTTGGTTTGCTTGGTGGGCTTGCGCAGTTTTTGTGGCGTTAGCGTTTTTCGGAGCAGGGTGTAAAATTTCTCGATCACTCTTTCCTTGTTCCCCAGCTGCGAGCGCTCCGATTGCGAAACCAAAACCAGCTCCCCCTCCTTGTTTATCTTGTTTTGCAGTTTTTTTAGAACGATTTCCTTTTCGTCGGCCCAAAGCAGTAAGGATTCAATAACGTTGAACCGTAGTTCAACCTTGGTGCTTACCTTGTTCACGTTTTGCCCTCCGGGACCTCCGCTGCGCGATGTGCTGAACTTAAATTCGCTGCTAAAATCTCTATTTTGAAGTACGTCTAGTTCCATTCTTATGTGTTTAGTAATCTGTTAACCGTGGCGATGGGAATTCCACTCTTTGTTGATATTTGGTCAGCACTCAAGCCCTGTTTGTGCATGTTCGTTACAAAAACCTCCAGTGGTTCACCGACCTCAATTAAATGGTTGTCGGGGTCGAAGAATCGGAAGGTTCGTTGCCCCCACGGTTCGGCGTGGATACCATGCAGAAACAATATTTTGCTTTGCTCCAATTTTGAGTAGATGCTGTCGATATTTTCGTCCTCAAAGTATAGCTCAAATCTGTTTGAGCGGTTGGCTGTTTCTAATTCTTTACTGATTATGTGCGATTCCTGAATTTCCCAAATAGTAACTCCGTTCGATAGAATGACATTCTTCCCGAAATCGTGCTCAATGCTAAGGTTGAGCAAGTTGGTGTAGAACTCTTTTGACTTTTCGATATCCTTTACAAAAAGGGCTATGGAGTGGAGTTTCATTGTGCCTGTAGTTAGAGTTAAGAGCGTAAAGTTACCTAAAATACGAAAAGGATTAACGTCTTTAGAGCTCCGAATTCGTTAAATCCTGTTTGATGTTTCGCTATTTTAATGGCATTATATTGCTGTAAATGTCCACTTATGTTTGTTAATAGAATTGATGAAGTAGCTCGCTTGTTGTTAATGTGCTCTATGTCAATTGGTTGATAAAACAATCCCATTTGTTGATATTTAATTTGATGGTTGCGATTGATCCCATTTTTTAATCCTTATTTTTGCAATCGTAATTGTATAAGTGTCGTTTGTTAGTGTTATTGAAAGATGTAAGTATTTGATAACGACTCAATTATTTACATTTAATGCGAGGAGTGGAATAGTATGACTACAGCTTATTCGGAGGATAGTATTAAAACCCTGGAGTGGCAGGAGCATATCCGTCGGCGTCCGGGAATGTATATTGGTAAGTTGGGCGATGGTACCCAGCCCGACGATGGTGTGTATATATTGTTGAAGGAGGTGCTCGACAACTCCATCGACGAGTACATGATGGGTTTCGGAAAACGCATTGATATTACGCTTACCGATTACACTGTTATGGTACGCGATTATGGCCGCGGTATTCCACAGGGGAAACTTAAGGATGTGGTCTCCAAAATGAATACCGGTGCCAAGTACGACTCAAAGGTTTTCAAAAAATCGGTGGGTTTGAATGGTGTGGGTATAAAAGCGGTGAACGCATTGTCGTATCGGTTCGTGATTAAGAGTATTCGCGATGGTGTAGCCAAGCAGGTTGAGTTCTCGGGAGGTCAACTGGTTAACGAGCTCGATTTCTCGTCCAATGGCGATGCTAATGGTACAATGGTGGAATTTACCCCCGACGAAACAGTTTTTGGTAAGTTTTCCTACAATCAGGATTACATCGAGACAATGCTCCGTAACTACTGCTACCTCAATACCAATCTGATTATTAGTTTCAATGGGAAGGAGTTTGTGTCGAGGAACGGGTTGCTCGATTTGCTAAACGAGAATCTCTCTGGCGAGCCGTTATACCCTGTGATTCATATCAAGGGACCCGATATTGAGGTGGCCATTACACATGGCAATGGCTATGGCGAGGACTACTACACATTCGTTAACGGACAGCATACAACGCAGGGCGGAACACACCTGTCGGCATTCCGCGAGGCGTATGTGAAAACCATTCGCGAGTTTTATCGCAAAGATTTTGATCCATCCGATATTCGTACCTCTATAATATGCGCAATAAGCGTTAGGGTGGAGGATCCCGTATTCGAATCGCAAACTAAAACAAAGCTTGGGAGTAAGGATATGGGACCCGATGGCCCCTCGGTAACCAAGTTTGTTGGCGATTTCATCAAAAATACGCTCGATAATTTTCTTCACAAAAATTCCGATATTGCACAAACCCTACTCCAGAAAATTCAGGAATCGGAGAAAGAGCGGAAGGCTATCTCGGGGATTAAGAAGTTGGCGCGCGAGCGTGCCAAAAAGGCAAGTCTACATAACCGGAAACTCCGCGATTGTAGGGTGCACTACAATACCGGCGAGAAACGTGCCGACGAGTCTACCCTTTTTATCACCGAGGGCGATTCGGCCAGCGGTTCAATTACCAAATCGCGCGATGTTAATACCCAGGCGGTGTTCTCCCTTAGGGGTAAGCCGCTTAATACCTATGGGTTAACTAAGAAAATTGTTTACGAAAACGAGGAGTTTAACCTGCTACAAGCCGCCCTTAATATCGAGGACGACATGGACAACCTGCGCTACAACAAAATTGTGGTAGCCACCGATGCCGACGTGGACGGAATGCACATCCGCCTGCTGCTCATATCGTTCTTCCTACAATTCTTCCCCGAGGTAATCCGCCAGGGACACCTATTCATCCTACAAACCCCGTTGTTTAGGGTTCGTAATAAGAAAAAAACATCCTACTGCTATTCCCCCGACGAGCGCGAGAAAGCAATTCGCGAACTTGGGCCTAACCCCGAAATCACCCGGTTTAAAGGTCTTGGTGAAATATCGCCCGATGAGTTTAAAAATTTCATTGGCGAGGATATGCGGTTGGATCCCGTGCGCCTTACTAAGGACGACCAAATTTTCGATTTGCTCGAGTTCTACATGGGGAAGAATACCCCCGACCGTCAGACCTTTATCATCAATAATCTGCGGATTGAGGAGGATTTTGTGGATGACGAGCGGATTCCCTGTGCCGATTCTGGAAACGTAGCGGAGGCTGTGCTCTCCGACGATTTAGTGGCTTAGCTGTTATTATAGTTTTTGTTGAAATAGATAGGATACAATGCAATTGGACGATTTTGAGGCTGATGAACTGCTGAACGAGGGAGAACCCGAAAATACTTCATCCGAGTTACATGCCAAAGTAGAAAAACTTACCGGCGATGGGGCTAAAAAAGCCCATCTTACCGGAATGTATAAGGATTGGTTTTTGGATTACGCTTCGTATGTAATCCTTGAACGTGCGGTTCCGCACCTGGACGATGGCTTGAAACCCGTTCAGCGTCGTATCCTGCACTCAATGAAGCGGCTCGACGATGGCCGCTACAACAAGGTGGCCAATGTGATTGGTTTTACAATGCAGTTCCACCCACACGGCGATGCCTCCATTGGCGACGCGCTGGTTCAGCTGGGGCAAAAGAATCTACTAGTCGATACGCAGGGTAACTGGGGTAACACTCTAACCGGCGATGGGGCTGCTGCACCCCGTTACATCGAGGCTCGCCTTTCGAAGTTTGCCCTCGATGTGGTTTTTAACCCCAAAACCACCGAGTGGATGCTCAGTTACGATGGCCGTAACCAGGAGCCCGTTACCCTTCCCGTTAAATTCCCCTTGCTCCTGGCGCAGGGCGTTGAGGGTATTGCGGTGGGCTTGGCTTCAAAGATTTTTCCCCATAATTTTAACGAGCTTATCGATGCCGCAATTGACTACCTCAAGGGGCGCGATTTTGAACTATACCCCGATTTCCCCACGGGTGGCTTCGCCGATTGCAGCCGTTATAACGATGGGGTGAGGGGTGGTGCCGTTAAGGTGCGCGCCCGCATTCAAAAGGTCGATCGTAAAACGCTGGCTATTACCGAAATCCCATTCGGCAAAACCACGTCGTCGCTCATCGAGTCAATTATTAAGGCCAACGATAAGGGCAAAATCAAAATAAAGAAAATTGACGATAATACGGCGGCCAATGTCGAGATTCTCATTCACCTGTTTCCCGACTCCAACCCCGACATGACCATCGATGCCCTTTACGCATTTACCGATTGCGAGATGTCCATATCGGCTAACTCGTGCGTGATTTACAACGATAAGCCCCGCTTTATGGGTGTAAAGGAAATCCTGAGAGCTTCGGTGAATCGTACCCGCGACTTGCTTACCCTCGAACTGAAAATTCGGATGAAGGAGCTGGAGGAGGATTGGCACTACTCATCGCTCGAAAAGATATTCTTTGAGCAGCGCATTTACCGTGAGCTCGAAAAGGATACCGAAACCTGGGATTTGGTTATTGATGCCATCGATGCGGGTTTTGAACCCTATAAGCGCTTGCTGCGTAGGGAAATTGTACGCGACGATTTGCTGAAATTAACGGAGAAACCCGTTCGGAAAATCTCCAAGTTCGATATCAAGAAGGCCGACGAGCATATTTTGGCCGTGGAGAACGAGATGGAGGAGGTGAAAGCCCATTTGGCCAATATCGTTAATTATACCATTGCCTACTATCAGCAAATAAAGAAGAAGTACGGTAAGGATCGTGAGCGCAAAACAGAGCTGCGCAGCTTCGATAGCATTGTGGCCACAAAGGTAGTGGTTGCCAACGAAAAGCTATACGTTAACCGTGATGAGGGTTTTGTTGGCTACGGCCTTAAAAAGGATGAGTTTATCTCCGATTGCTCCGATATCGATGATATTATTGTGTTCCTGAAAAATGGGAAGTACTTTATTCAGAAGGTTCAGGAGAAGGCCTTTGTGGGTAAGGACATTCTGCATGTGGCGGTTTATAAGAAGAACGATACTCGCACGATTTACAACGTGCTTTACCGTGATGGTTTAAATGGCGACATTATGATGAAACGCTGTGCGGTTACCGGAACTACACGCGATAAGGAGTACGATATTACCAAGGGAACTCCCAATTCCCAGATCCTTTGGTTTACTGCCAATCCCAATGGCGAAACCGAGATTCTGAAGGTGTTTCTAAAACCTCGCCCCCGTTTGCGGAATCTTATCCTCGAACTGGATTTCAGTCAAATTGCGGTTAAGGGACGTAGCTCGCAGGGTAATATCTTCACCCGTTACGCAATCCATAAGCTTCAGATGAAGGAGAAGGTAGCCGGTGCTGTGGAGGGCGAGAAGTTTTGGTTCGACGAAGAGGTTATTATGCTAAACCACGAGGGTAAGGGAACGCTATTGGGCGAATTTCTCCCCGACGATCGGGTGTTGGTTGTAAACCCCGATGGGACCTATTTCCTGGCTAAAACCCAGTATTCGCTTAGGCTCGATGTACAACCCCTTTTGGTGGAAAAATACGATCCCGATAAAGTATTCTCCGCGGTATATTTCGATGGGGAGCAGAAGATGTTCTACCTAAAACGGTTCCGTTTCGATTATTCCGAGAAGCCCATGGCTTTTATCTCCGAGGATGCCAAATCGTACCTCGCTACGGTAAGCGGCGATTTGTACCCATGTCTCGATATTAAGTTCGGGGGTAAGCACTCGTCGCGCGATAAGGAATCCGTTGATGTTGATGCTTTTATTGCGGTTAAAGGCTATAAGGCAAAAGGCAAGCGGCTATCAACCTTTGATATTAAAAAGGTAGAGTTTGTTGAACCGCTGGAGAAGGAGGCATCCGCATTCCAAGAAGAGGAGAGTGCTGATGCCCCTGCCGAAGGTGCGGCTCCTGTTGATGACCCAAGTGCCGAGCAGATGAGTTTGGAGATGTAGCGTAGAACGACCCGGAAGGGTCGTTTCTGGTTTATTCAAAAACAATGGGTTTTGAAACCCTGAAAAAGGCATTAATTTAGCATTGCGTTTTTCTTGAGTTTAATGTTTATCGCTCTGTGTGTTAATGGTACATCCAATGTAATAGTCTTAATTTACACGCAAATGGCTATCCTATGGATGTTACATCCCTGCTTATTTGGGCGGGTGTGCCTTTAAAATTAAATATAGTTGACGGATGAAGATTTACCTAATAGGTTTTATGGCCAGTGGAAAAACCACAGTGGGCTTGGAGTTGGCTAAAATTCTTGGATACAGGTTTGTCGATCTCGACGAGTATATCGAGACCAAGCAGGGCCGATCCATCAAATTGCTTTTCGAGATAAAAGGCGAGGAGTACTTTCGGATGGTGGAGCAGGACGCTTTAAAGGAGGTGGCTTCGTTCGATGGCGATTATGTTATCTCGTCGGGCGGGGGGACATCCTGTTTCTACAATAGCGTCGATTTTATGAATAACACGGGGATGACCGTTTACCTGCGTATGGAGGTGGCAACTCTGGTTGCCCGACTAATCGATTCGAAAATTAATCGGCCTTTGCTTTGGGGGAAGACCAAGGAGGAGTTGAATAACTACATTATCCGGGTGCTCGATGAGCGGAAGAAATTCTACGAAAAGGCTCAGATTGTTATGGATGCCGATAGATTGAATCCTGGCGATCTGGCGCAAACCCTTAAGGAGATTATTCGGGGCAGTAAGTAATAAAAACGAAGGGGATTTTAAATCCCCTTCGTTGTATTTTAAAGTTTTGTGAGCATTTGTTTCATTATGAGAGTCATTTTTTGTTCGGCCTTTGCGCCAACAATTTGAACCTCTTCGTGCGAAACCTCTACAATTTTTCCCGGAACGCCCAGGTCGGTAATAATCGAAATGGCAAAAACTGGAATATCCATGTGGCGGGCAACAATAACCTCAGGAACCGTTGACATACCCACTGCATCCCCACCGATTACCCTAAAATAGTAGTATTCCTTAGGGGTCTCGAAGGTTGGCCCAGTGGTTCCTACGTAGCAACCCTCCTGAATTTTAATGCTATTAGCCGCAGCAACCTCCTTGGCCAATGCCATAAGCGATGGATCGTAGGTGCTGTGCATGTCGGGGAAACGTGGTCCCAGCTCTTTAATGTTTGCCCCAATTAGCGGGTTGGGCATTAGGTTGATATGGTCGTTGATAATCATTAAATCGCCAATTTCGAAGTTCGGGTTCATACCCCCGCTGGCATTCGATACAAAAAGCTGCTTAATGCCCAGGAATTTCATTACGCGTACTGGGAAAGTAACCTGTTTCATATCGTAACCCTCGTAGAAGTGGAAACGTCCTTGCATGGCCACTACTTTTTTGCCTCCGAGCATGCCGAAAATTAGGCGACCCGAGTGCCCCTCTACGGTCGAAACCGGAAAGTTAGGGATGTCCTTATACTCTAAAATTTCTTGTTGCTCAATCTCTCTAACTAAACCTCCAAGTCCTGTTCCCAGTATAATTCCAACCTCTGGAGCTATGCTAACCTTACCCTTGATGTAGGTAGCTGTTTGGTTAATTTTTTCCAACATACTCAATTATTTGTTTGTTAAATTTTTCGGAATCGTTATTTAAAAAATCTATCGTTATTGATAGATAGTATAATCGTTTCTTAATTTCGGGCTTTAGCTTCAGGCTTTTAATTCTGGCAGCATCTTTTTCGGTGGTAATTACTAGTTCGTGCCAGTTGTTTTGCCTAAAATTTTTCTCAAATATATGTTGAATTTCTTTTTCTGAAAAATGGTGGTGATCCGGATAGCTCTTTTTCCCTACTATTTGGTAATTTTTTACAAGATAGTCGAAAAATGGGGACGGATTTGCTATTCCTGCTATGGCGTAAAAGGTTGGCGTGGAATTTAGTTCTGCCAGAGTTTGCCCATCATCAAAAATGGGCTTAATGGTACCGTACGATACTGTTGTGAAGTATATTTGTTGGTTGGGGTTTAACTTCAGGCTGCGATGGGTTTTAACCATTTCGTTGCGAGTGAGCGTGCTGGGGCATTTTGTTACAACAATAATGTTTGCTCGTTTTGTTTCGCTTACGCTATCGCGGAGCCTACCTGCCGGGAGAAAGTAGTCGTTCACAATAAGGTTGTTGTAGTCTGTTAGCAGTATTGCCAGCCCCGGTTTGATGTAGCGGTGCTGAAACGCATCGTCGAGTAGCAGCACATTCATCTCGGGAAAACGGTAAATTAGCTCGTTGGCGCCATTTACCCTGTCCTCGTCAACTGCAACTATTGTTTTTGGGTATTTCTGTTTAATCTGCAATGGCTCGTCGCCAACCTCCTTTGCTGTGGCGCTGGTTTCAACCTGTACAAACCCTTTAGTTTTCCGTTTATATCCTCGGCTTAGCAATCCCACTGTGAATTGGGTTTGCAATAATTCGATAAGGTACTCGGAGTGGGGCGTTTTCCCGGTTCCCCCAACGGTTATATTGCCTATGCAGATTGTGGGAATATCGGGGCTGTACCCTTTTAGCAGGTTGATGTTGAATAAGAAATTACGAACCTTTACCGGGATCCAGTAAAGAAATGCAATAGGTAGAAGTAGTAGCCGGATTGCTTTCATGGTATGCAATAAAAAAATCATCCGAAGGAATTCCTTCGGATGACAAATTAACAAAAAACTTTAATATTTATCGATGCATTGGCCGGTTGTTTTGTTGCTCGGCTTCCTGCTCATTGTTTACTAATACAGTTCAACATTGTAGGGGATGCGAGCCTGCACGCCTTGGTTCCCAATCATTTTCATGATACGGTTGTACTCCTTATAGGCAAAGCCCAGCTCGTCGTTGAGGAAGAATGCTTTGGCTTCGCCGGTCATGGTTGCAATTAGTTCCTGAACGGGGTCTTTTTGTTCGGGAAGTTCAACCAATCGGTATTTTTCAACGTTGGCCTTTTCTGCGGCTAGTTTGATGGCGGCTTTTAACCCCCCAAACTGGTCGATAAGGTTAATCTCCTTGGCATTTACGCCGCTCCAAACACGACCCTGCCCAATCTCGTCAACCTTAGCCACATCCATGTTTCGGCCTACAGCTACGTGTCCGATGAATGTTTGGTAGGTCTCCTCGATGAATCGTTGTCCAACGGCTCTTTCCTCGGCGGTCATTGGGCGGTACATGCTGAAGAAATCGGCGTGATCGTTGGTCTTTACAACATCAACATTAATCCCTATTTTTTTATTTAAGGTGTTTTGTAGGTTGAAGAACAGGCCGAATACGCCAATTGATCCGGTGATGGTGGTAGGGCTGGCCATAATGGTGGTTGCGGGAGCGGCAATGTAGTATCCGCCCGAAGCGGCCACGTCGCCCATCGACACAATCACGGGTTTAACCTTGTTGGCTAGTTCAACCTCGCGCCAGATAACCTCCGAGGCCAACGCGCTGCCACCGGGGGAGTTGATGCGGAATACAATGGCCTTAATGGAGCTGTCGCGGCGAGCCTTGCGGATTGCGCGCGAAATTCCGTCGGAGCCGATGGCCTCGTCGCTGCCCTCGCCCATGCCAATTTCGCCCTGTGCATAGATTACTGCGATTTTTTCCTTCGAGAATTTTGTTTTTGGAGCGGGTACTTTGAAGTATTTGGCCAAAGTAACAGTTTTCAGATCCTCTTTCTCGGGGGTTTCGGTTAGGGCTTTCAATTTGTCGATTAACTGATCTTTGTAAATCAGGCTGTCGACTAAGCTGTTATCCATGCATGATTTGCCGTTGAAAATTTCCATGTTGTTGGCCAAGCCGTTCAGCTTTTCAACGGAGATGTTGCGTGCCTTCGAGATTCCATCAACCCAGTGGTTCCAGATGGAGCCCATGTAGGTGAGGGTTTGCTCCCGGTTCTCGGGGCTCATTTTGTCGAGCATGAAGGGTTCCACTGCACTTTTGAACTTTCCGTGGCGCAGGATTTGGGGTTCAACGCCTAGTTTTTCCAGAGCGCCTTTGTAGAACATTATCTCGGAGCGTAATCCCATCCATTCAACCATCCCCTCGGGGTTAAGGTAAACCTTGTCGGATATGGTGGCCAGGTAGTAGGCTTTCTGGCTGTATGTGTCGCTATAGCTAATGATAAATTTGCCCGACGATTTGAAATCGATAAGCGCATCGCGGATCTCCTCGATGGTGGCAGCACCAGCGCCTACTGCATCAATTTCCATGAAAATACCCTTGATGTTTTCATCGTCCTTGGCATTCTCGATGGCTTTTAGGATATTGTTCAGCCCCATGCTGTTTTTGGGTTCCATTGAGCCAAAGTCGAATCCCTTGAAAGGGTTGTCGCTCGACCGATCCACAACCTCCTGGTTGAAATCGATGTAAAGTATGGAGTTGGCTTTAACCTCGGTGGCTTTATCGCCCGACGAAACCATTGCTCCTATTACGCCTATCATTACAAAGAATAGCAGGAGTAACGAGATGAATACACCTAGTATGGTGATTAATAGATGTTTGAAAAAAGTTTTCATACGTTTAGTGATTAAGTTTTGTTAAAGTTAGACCATTTAGCACGCAATTTGTTACATACTCAAATCAAATTTATGTTTTTTTTTGATGTTTTTTTAATTGTGCCCTATTTGTTGATGTTGTATAGATATTTTGGTGTGTTTATAGCTTGTTGATTATGTGTTAATTAATTATGTTTAAAAATATACTTATTAATAATTTTTTTCTTGAAATTTACAATAAGTTTGTACCCTCTAAATAATAATGTTATGGCAAAGGTATTTTTTACAATTGGCGGAAACTTGGGAGATAGAGAGAGCTGTTTGAGAGAAACCCGCACGATGATATCTGGACGTATTGGAAAAATCGAAAAGCAATCATCGATATACGAGTCTGAGCCATGGGGCTTTAGCAGCGATACAAATTTTCTTAATCAGGTGCTGGTTGTTGATACGAGTTTGAGCACTGCCGCGCTGATTCTCGAAATTTCGTACATCGAAACCCGGATGGGGCGTATTCGTAGCGGTCAGGGCTATGCCTCCCGTACGGTGGATGTGGATATTCTTTTCTACGACCATCAAATAATGCTTACCCACGATCTAACTATACCTCATAAGCAGATGCATAAGCGTAAGTTTGTGTTGACTCCCTTGGATGAGGTTGCCCCCGATTTTATTCATCCCTTATTCTCGCTTACCGTACACGAACTTTTGGTTACATGCACCGATGAGGGCAAGGTGTGGAAATATGAGCCCGTGGCTGTAGCACATTAATCAATTATCGCAAATAGTAAAGGCCTTCAGTGATGAAGGCCTTTTTTGTAGGTGCAATAACAGAATTATTATAGCCCATTACGAAAAGGATGTGCCTATGGTGATGGTTAAATTGTTGTTAAGCGTTGTGTAGAAGGTGTGCCGGTTACTCTTTTTTGCCGTAGGCCAAATCGCCAGCATCGCCAATCCCCGGTACAATATAGGATTTTACGGTTAGCTCATCGTCAACCGCACCAAGCCAAAGCGTTGTGTTTTTGGCCGCAAGGTTACGTTTCATGTACTCAACGCCATCCTTCGATGCCACAATTGATACTATGTGGGTGTGGGTTGGTGTTCCTCTTTCGAGTAGCGCTTTGTGGGCTAGTAGCATTGATGCGCCCGTGGCAAGCATCGGGTCGATCAGTATAAGTGTTTTGCCCTCGATATTGGGGCACGAGATGTGCTCGAATTGAATTCTGAAAGTCCCGTCGTTACTGTATTTTCGGTATGCCGATATGAACGCATTTTCGGCTTTGTCGAAGTAGTTGAGCATTCCTTGGTGTAACGGCAATCCCGCTCTTAGAATTGTTCCTAGCACAATGGTTTCGTGGGGTAGATTTACCTCGGCAACACCCAGCGGGGTTTGTATCTGTGTGTTCTGGTAACTCAGCTCCTTGCTAATTTCGTAGGCAAAAATTTCGCCGCAGCGTTCAAGGTTGCGACGGAAACGCATAAAATCGTTCTGAACGTTTATATCCCTTAGCTCTGCTATGAATTGGTTTAGTAGGGAGTTTTGTGTGCCAAGTATTCGTACCATTTACTTATTTTTAATGCTACAAAATTAATTAAAATGAGGAACTTTTAGCATTTTAGGGGAGCAAATCTAACATCGATTAATGCTGTTTGTATGATTTTTACTGATGATATTATGGCCGAATTGCAAATTCGATTTCCATTGCCGGAGTTGGGTTGTGCCTCGGATTTTTACCTTGCCATGGTCGAGAATATTGTGGGGCAGCAGCTTTCGGGGCGGGTTGCGCAGGTTATCTTTAATCGGTTCAAAACGTTGTACCCAAAAAACTACCCAACCCCAGAGTTGGTTATGGCAACGCCCGACGATGCGTTGCGGGGTGTTGGCTTTTCGGGGGCTAAATCGAAATATGTGAAATCGCTGGCTGAGTTTACGCTCCATCACGACTTATCGATGCAAAGCCTAGCGCAGCTGACCGATGATGAGCTGGTTGCTCTCCTTACTCAGATTAAGGGTGTTGGGCTATGGACTACGCAGATGCTGTTGATTTTTTCGCTGGGTCGGCCCGATGTTTTCCCTGTCGACGATTTGGCCGTTCAGCAGGGAATGCGCGAGCTGTACATGCTTAAGGTTGAAGGAAAACCGTTTAAGGATAAACTTGTCGAAATCTCCGATAGATGGACGCCGTACCGAACCATCGGAACGCGTTTGGTATGGGCGTATGTAAACAGTAAAAAACAGAATGCTACTCGGCGTTAATATTCGCTTTTTGTGTGTTCTGTCCGATGCGTGTGGTGGAAATCATTGGTTTTCGCATAGCTGTTTTGCCCGAACTTTATTGGTAAACAGTATTAAATGTTTGTTTGTGCGGTTGGAATATTCGGTCAATCAATTTAAATCCCTAATTTTGTGAAGTTGATAAGAAACTGAACTATGGCATTATTCTCGTTTTTCAAACCAACTAAACCCAAGGGCTTTAATTATAAGCCCATATACTATAATGAGCAAAAGGAGGAGATGAAGGAGCGTGAGGTTCGAATAAAGCGCGAGCTTGGGTTGAACGATCCCGATCAGCTCTACGTCCCCAATATTAAAGGTCGATTCCGCGCGAATAGTCCATACCGGAATTCCCGTAGCGGGCGGTCTACAGTTCGCTTTCTACTAATCCTTTTTGCGTTAATGCTGTTGGCTTACTTTATATTTTTTAGGTAATATTAAGTACCATGGCCGATATAATTCAGCTTTTACCCGATTCGGTAGCCAATCAAATTGCTGCTGGCGAGGTGGTTCAACGCCCCGCCTCGGTGGTTAAGGAGTTGATGGAGAATTCCATCGATGCCGGTAGCAAAAGCATTCAGCTTATAGTGCGCGATGGCGGAAAAGCATTGATTCAGGTGATTGACGATGGTAGTGGGATGTCCGAAACGGATGCTCGCCTCAGCTTTGAGCGCCATGCCACATCCAAAATCCGACAGGCCAACGATTTATTCGATATCCGAACAATGGGGTTCCGTGGCGAGGCTTTGGCCTCCATTGCGGCAGTAGCCGAGGTGGAGCTCCGAACACGAAGAGCCGCTGATGAGCTGGGAACCCATGTGCAAATCAATGGTTCCGAGTTTGTATGCCAACAACCGGTTAGCTGTGCAGTGGGTACCAATTTTTCGGTTAAGAATCTATTTTTCAATATCCCTGCACGTCGGAAGTTTCTTAAGGGGAACTCCGTGGAGTTGAAGCATATTATTTCGGAGTTTCAGCGGGTTGCTCTGGCGTATCCCGAAATAGCCATGAGCCTTGCACACAATGGCGCCGATATTTACAGGCTCAACGCAACCACCCTTAAACAACGAATTGTGGGACTTTTTGGAAAGTCCATTAATCCTCAATTGCTCGATATTACTACTCAAACAACCATTGTTAATGTTGATGGGTTTATTGGTAAACCCGAGTGTGCAAAGAAAAGCCCCGGTGAGCAGTTCTTTTTTGTGAATGGTCGGTTCATGAAAAATCCTTTCCTGAACCGTGCCGTAATTAATGCCTACAACCGGCTTTTACCTGCCGATAGCATTCCCACCTACTTTATTTACCTTGATATCGACCCTCAGAATATCGATGTTAACATTCATCCCACCAAAACCGAAATCAAGTTTGAGGATGAACGGATGATATGGCAGATACTGCACGCCGCGGTGAAGGAAACGCTCGGTAAATTTGCCGTTGTGCCCTCCATCGATTTCGATAGCGACCCCGGGTTTAGCATCCCGTTTTTTCCAAAGAATGCACCTGTAACTCCTCCCGAGATTGACGTTAACCCCAATTTTAATCCATTCGACGATGAGGGGGCTAAATTTTCGGGTGGCAGTTTTGCTGCTAAACCCCACCATTCCAAGAGCAGCGAGGGGTGGGAGTCGCTCTATGCCGATAAGCCTGCCGAGGAGGAGCCAATGCAGCTTACATTACAAACATTCGCATCGAAGGGATTCGACGACAACCCTGCGGAGTCGTCGGCTAAATTTTACCAGGTAAAGGGGCGGTACATTCTAACCACCGTTAAGTCGGGCTTGATGGTGATCGACCAGAAGCGAGCGCACGAGCGGATCCTTTTTGAGCAGTATCTCGAAAGCCTTACCTCGGCGCATAATATTGCCCAACGCGAGTTGTACCCGCAAACTATAGAGCTTAGCGCTCAGGATTTTGCTTTAATCATGGATTCCCAATCGGAGTTAGCTCAAATGGGTTTGGAGGTGAGTAATTTGGGGCACAATACCATTGGGGTTAATAGTATGCCTGCTAATCTGAAATCGGCCGAACCGGCAAAGCTGATCGATGGGCTATTGCTCGAAATTAAGGAGAGCCAGGCGTTGCCCTTTGATGATGCCCGGCAGAAAATTGCAGCATCAATGGCAAAGGCCGGGGCAATAGGTTATAGCCGGAACCTAACGCCATTTGAGATGCAGGAGTTGGTCGATAAGCTTTTTGCCTGTAACCATCCTAACTTTTCGCCCGATGGTAAAAAGGTGTTGACAATTATTGAAATGGACGAGTTGGATAAGAAGTTGCGATAAACCTTTTAAGGTGTATAGCTGTTTTAATTTGATAAAATCAATGTGTAATGAACTTTAGCGAGAGAGGATTTTTGAGTACCATACCACCCGTGGTGAAGAATCTAATTATTATCAATGTTATAATGCTGCTTGTAACGTGGGTGGCCGAAACAACATTTCATGTCGATTTGAATAGGATTTTGGGATTGTACTCCCCCAATTCACCCAGTTTCAGGCCGCACCAGTTTGTAACGCACATGTTTATGCACGGTGGGTTTACCCATCTCCTCTTCAATATGTTTGCATTGTATATGTTCGGACGGATATTGGAACAGGTTTGGGGCGGTAAGCGTTTCTTAACCTATTACCTGATTACCGGATTGGGGGCTGCGGCAATACATCTTTTGGTGAACTATTTGCATTTGCACTCAATCCAAACCGATGCTGTTGCAATGCTGAATACCCCGTCGCCACAAACCTTTGCCGCATTTGTTACCAATCATTTCCCCGAGTATTACGATCAGGTTTATACTAAGTTCCTTGATGCGTGGTTCGCAGCACCCAATAATCCTGTATTTCTGGAGCAGGCATCAATTTATACCCAACAATTAATTCAGTTGCAGTTGGAAATTCCCACGGTGGGCGCATCGGGGGCCGTTTACGGGGTACTGCTGGCGTTTGGCATGCTTTTCCCAAACACTGTGCTTATGCTGCTTATTCCCCCTATGCCTATTAAAGCTAAATGGATGGTTATTATTTACGGAGGTTTGGAACTATTCCTAGGGTTAACTCAGCCCGGCAGTAATATTGCCCACTTTGCACACCTGGGCGGAATGATTTTTGGGTTTATCCTGATTAAATACTGGCGAACCCGGAAGGATATGTTTTATTAAAAAAAATCAACTAAATTTACTTTTAAACCGCAGATGTTACTATGAGCATTTATAGCGAGCTTAAGGATTCGTTCAGGTTTGGCAGCAATTTAACTAAGTTGATATACATCAATTTGGCTATCTTTTTGATTTATAATTTAATCAGGGCGTTTCTTTTTATGGGAGGAACTCCCATTGGGAGTAGTTATGCTTATCTGCTCTCGGTTCCTGCCGATTTTACAAGTTTGCTGGTTAGGCCGTGGACCCTATTAACCTACATGTTTTTTCACGAGGGTTTTTTGCACATCCTTTTTAACCTGCTATGGCTATACTGGTTTGGTCAGCTGTTCCTGATGTTTATGACGCAGCGACAGCTTGTGGGTGTTTATATTTTGGGAGGTCTTGCTGGAGCGGTACTGTTTGTGTTGGCTTATAACTTTTTGCCGGCATTCGCCTCGGAAACTAGCATGGCAATTGCCCTTGGCGCATCGGCATCGGTTTTGGCTATTGTGATTGCGGTGTGTACCCTGCGCCCCAATCATACCATTTACCTACTATTTCTTGGAGCGGTTAAGCTGAAGTACCTGGCGCTGGTGTCAATTTTAATAGATATAATTAGTATCCCGGTATCGAATGCTGGTGGGCATATTGCACACCTTGGCGGCGCTTTGTTCGGTTTTATCTATGTAAAAGCATTGCTGAAGGGCTGGGACTTAACCACCCCTTTCCGTTTGTTCGAGGGATTGGGCAAAATCAGTTTGAGGAAAAAGTCGAAGCTCAAGGTCGATTACCGATCGACCAACCCCGATTACGATTACAATTTACGTAAGGTTCAGAAGCATCAGAATATCGACGAAATACTCGATAAGATTTCAAAATCGGGTTACGATAGCCTAACCAAGGAGGAGAAGGATACTCTTTTCCGAATGAAAAACGACTCGGTGAACTGATGATTCGCAAAATTCTACATAACCTTTTGCTTATTGGCAACATCTTTTTTGCCTTGGGGTTGCTGGCTTCGTACCTTTCGGTTTATGTAAGCCCCGCCGATTTTTGGTTGCCCGCTATTGTAGGGTTGCTTTACCCATTTCTGCTTATTATTAATATAGGTTATTTTGTTTACTGGGTATTCCGTTGGCGCTGGCTTTTTGCAATCTCGTTAATAGCCATTGTGTTGGGGGTGAACCATCTTAATGCGTTCATTCAGCTGCCGTTTGGGAGAGCCAAAAAGGTAGCTCGAGTTGATTTGAAGGTGTTGTCCTATAACGTCAATCTCTTTAAGCTGTATTCGTGGGCAAAGGGCGATCCTACGTACGGGAGCATTCTTAATTATATCAATAAGGAAAATTTTGATGTGGTTTGCTTGCAGGAGTTCTATGTTCGATCCGATAAGTTTACCGAGGCGCAGGCTCGTAGAATGTTGGGGATGAATTCGCATGTTGAGTATATCCTTAAACGCAAGCAGTCGGCGTATGGTCTTGCCATTTTCTCCAAGTACCCTATTGTGGATACTGGCGAAATTCTGTTCGAAAATTCGTTCAACTCCTGCATCTATGCCGATATACTTGTTGCGGGCGATACTGTTCGGGTTTACAATAACCATTTGCAATCGTTGCGTCTCAAGGAGCGTAATTTTAATTTTTTGCTGAAGAGCGAATTTCGTAACGAGAGCAATAAGTACAATGAGCTCAAGGATATACTTACCCGTATGCACAATGCTTTTGAGAAGCGAGCGCAACAGGTCGACAAGATTGTTAAGCATATTGATGGTTGTAAGTATCCAATAATTTTGTGTGGCGATTTTAACGACTCTCCAGTTTCGTACACTTACAAAGAGTTAACGCATCGGCTTAACGATTCGTTTAAAGAGGGTGGTGTTGGCTTTGTGTACACCTATGCTGGGTTGTGGCCATCGTACCGGATCGATTATATCTTACATTCGCCCAGCTTCGAGGCGGTTAACTTCTATAGTCCGCGGATTAATTATTCGGATCATTATCCGGTGGTGGCCAAGTATGTATTCCGGAAACGTAGGAATTGATCTTTCTGTTACCAGGGGAGGTTATCCAAATCCACATTGCCTCCCGAAATAATAACCCCTACGCGTTGTTCCCTGAATAGGCTTGGGTTAGCCATTATTGCGGCTATAGGTACTGCCGATGATGGTTCAATAATAATTTTCATCCGTTCCCAAACCATGCGCATTGCATTCGCAATGGTATCTTCCGGCACGGTGAGTATTCCGTCGCATTTTGCCGAGATAATGGAGTAGGTGAGTGGGCATAGCGATGTGAGTAGCCCGTCGGCAATGGTTTTGGGATTTACCGATGGGTAAATTGTCCCATCGCGGAGCGACCGGTATGCGTCGTCGGCATTTGCGGGTTCTGCTCCATATACCTTTACCGATGGATTCTTTTCCTTGGCGTAGGTTGCGGTGCCACTCAGCAGGCCACCTCCGCCAACGGGGGCAATCACAATGTCTAAATCCGAAACATCCTCGAATAGTTCCAGCGTGGTTGTTCCCTGCCCGCATATTACGTTGTGGTTGTTGTAGGGATGTATAAAAGCAGCCCCGGTTTCCTTTTGAATTTGGCCCAGGGTTTCCTCGCGCGCCTGCTGTGTTGGAGGGCAGAATGTAATTGTTGCACCATAGCCCGCAACGGCTTTCTTTTTTATACTGGGGGCATTATCGGGCATAACAATGTAGGCGGGGATGCCCCGCTTTGCTGCGGCTAGTGCTAGGGCTGCGGCATGATTTCCCGAGCTGTGGGTGGCCACTCCGAATTTTGCCTCGCTGAGGGGGAGGTTTAGTACTGCGTTTGTGGCTCCTCGGTACTTAAATGCTCCTACTTTCTGGAAGTTTTCGCATTTAAAAAAGATGTTGGCGTTTAGTATCGAGTTTATCCCTCTGCAGGTTAGAATGGGGGTTCTGTGAATTTCTGATTTAATTGTGGTGTATGCCCCTTCAATGTCGGCAATGCTGGGTTTATGTGATTCGGTAAGCGGTTGCATTATTCGTTGGCTTTAATTTCTTCCGGTTGTTTACGAGTTTTATAATCGCTGAATTTTTTGAGAATTTTTTCACGAATCTCGTAATCGGATAGCTCCAGAAGTTGCTTGTCGGTAAAATCGAGTTCCGCCATGAATTTGTAGAACTCATCGCCCGAAAGCCCTGTTAACTCCTGGATTATTCCGGGGTTATATTTCTGTTCGATAGATCTTTTATCTATTTCCTTATCCTTTAACTCGGCCAGTTTTACGTTTTGTTTGTGATACCAATCCTCGCCAAATCCTATACCAGCCACTGAACCCGGTAAATTATTTCCTTTCGATTTTTTTACAATGCCAAACAGATACCACTGTAGGCGCTCCAGTTGTATGTATTCCTTGCTTTTGGGGAGTTTTAGGTTGGCCACCTCTTTCAGGAATCGGTCGTAGGTGGTGAAGCGTGATATTTTCACCTCTTTTATTTCGTAAACTTTTGGCGAAATAGGGATGTCGTAGTATAGCGAGTCGTGTTTGAATTGGCCCCAATTAAATAGTTTTTTTGCGTTGTACCCAATGGCCGTTACCGTAAGGCTGTCGCCAAAGGCAATTGGTATGGTGAGGTATCCTAGCAAATCGGAAATCTCTCCTTGATGTTGGGTGGTGTTAAAAATATGAGCCAGTCCAATGGGCTCCTTTGTATTTGCATCAACAATTCGTAGGTTGATGTTGCGGAGGGTGTCGTCGAACTTAAAATGGTTTTGTGCCCATAGCCTTGTGGTTATGCAGCAGAAAAGGAGAATGATTGTGGCTGTTCTGGATATCAAGGTTTAAGTATTTTAATTCAAAAATAACAGTTGTAAAATACTAACCTATTTTTTGCGATAAGTTTAACCAAATTTAAGCATAATTTTCGAAAGTGGTTGTCGCTTTGATGTATTGAATTTTTGCGTTTTTATGTGGTGCCCTGGAATCTCCATTTAGTAACTGTGTGCAAAAATATTCCCGGCACAACTCATAGTTCGGGTTGTGCCGGGAGGTTTTTTTTAAATGTTACTTGTTCAGGTGGGTTTGAAGCCAGTTATCCATTTCCCAAACAGTGTGGAGTAGCGATTGGCGAGCTTTGTAGCCATGGCTTTCGTAGGGTAGAAGCACTAGTCGTGTTGTACCTCCGTGCCCTTTTATGGCGGCGTAAAGCCGTTCGCTTTGTAGTGGGAATGTGCCGCTGTTGTTGTCGTTCTGTCCGTGTATCAGGAGGAGTGGCTCGTCAATCTTATCAGCGTGCATAAACGGCGACATGGCGTTGTATATCTCTGGCGCTTGCCAGTAGGTGCGCTCCTCGTTTTGGAAACCAAAAGGTGTTAGTGTTCGGTTGTATGCGCCGCTTCGGGCTATCCCTGCGGCAAATAGGTTGGAGTGCGCCATGAGGTTGGCGGTCATAAATGCACCGTACGAGTGGCCTCCAATGGCAACCCGCTTGGGGTTGGTTACTCCCATGGCAACCAGCGTATCGATGGCCGATTTGGCATTGTCAATCAGTTGCTCAATAAAGGTGTCGTTGGCCTCCTTGCCATCCTTGGCAACAATTGGCATCGAGATGTTGTCGAATACTGCGTAGCCGCGTGCCACCCACAGTACTGCCGACATCCTCGATGGGCGGATGAACCTGTAGGGCGAACCCTTTACCTGCCCCGCATGACTGGCGTTTACATACTCCTGCGGGTATGCCCACATTAGTGTGGGTAAGGGCTTGTCTCCCTTTTTGTACCCTGCGGGTAGGTATAGAGTGCCTGTGAGGTTTACTCCATCGCTACGTTTGTAGTGTATAAACTCCTTGCTTACGTCTTTTAACGTTTCCATTGGGTGTGGAAAGTGGGTAATCTGTTTTGCCTCTTTTCCCTTTCCAGTGTATAGGTAGATGTTCGGTTGTTCCGCAACCGATTCCTTCGATGTGATGAATTGTAACTTTAGGGGATTCAGGAAGTCGATGAAGTATTCGTAGTATGGTGCTACCGATTGCCATAGCCTGGTGCTTTTCCTTTTCCCGATGCTGTACTCGTCGAGGAATGGCATGTCGCCCTGCGCCGACGATCCCGCGCCCGAAAGGAATAGGGTTTCCTTGGATTTGTTGGTTAAAAGAACCCTTCGGCCCCAATTGTTGAGTTTGGTAATAAAACGTCCTGGATCGCTGTAGGCATCCTCGTACGACCTATCCCAAAGGGTTTTTGGCGATAGGTTGGGTTGCGATGGGTTTATGGCAAGGGTTACTGCTCGGCGTGTGCTCCACCAACGTCCGTAAACAATTGCCAGGGTTTCCCATCCCCAATCGATGCCCGAAAATCGCGTGTCGAGTTCAACCAGTTTGGTTGCTGCTTCCCTGAAAGGTGAGTCGAGGCTGAATAGGGCATCTTTTATTTTTGAGTTATTTTTAGGATTGCCCTCGTCTTGTGCTTCAACCCAAACAATAGTGGCGGGTTTGTCGGTGCGCCAAAAGAACGAGCGGGCTCCTTTGCGTGTGGCATTAAAGCCTTGGGGTATGTCGTCGGCCAGGGGAAGCTCGGCCAGGCGTTTGGTTAATTCACCCTTTTTATTCCATATATGAAAGTTGGTGGGGAACAGGTTTGCGGGGACTAGGTAGGAGTAAGGGCGGACTATCTCTTCAATCAGTATATAGTTGCCATCGGGCGACAGGTCGAAATCTGCAAGGATTCCGCGATTCCCAATTTGTTTGGATTGGCCATCCATCGTTACCGCGTTCAGCTGCGATATGCAGTAGTATTCAAATAGCTGTTCGTCGGTGGGGTTTTTCAGTAGATCCTGGTATGTGCGTGCATTTGTTTTCTTTCCTGCCGAGTGTTGAACCGATGGGCCTAGCGGAAGCTCTCCTGATAGAGGTTTGTGGAGCCCTTTGCAAACCGCAACGTATAGCAGCGATTGACTATCTGATGCCCACTGAAAGGCGGGCGATATGAGCGATTCGTTCAGATTCTCCGATACTTTTCGGGCTACACAGCTATTTATGTCGGCTACCCACATCTCGATTGTGTTTTGTAGGTAAACGCTAAATGCAATGTGTTGTCCGTTTGGCGACCAGCGGTAGGCCGTAACTGTCCCATTGCTGGGCAATCCGCTTATTGCTGTCGATTTGTTTGTTACAAAATCTACTATTTCGAATTTTGCGTACGATCGGGTATTGCTTTGCCCGTAATTGCTTGGATTTATTCTTGTTCCCGCAATTTTTAGCTCGGGCTGTGCCAATTCCATCAAATCTGGCATATCCTGGGGGTATGCCAGTAGGTATGTTTGCTTATTGGGGCTAACCGAGAACGATGGGGTTGAGGGTGCTTCAATTAAGCTGAGCAGCTCCTGTGGTGGGGTTTGGTAGCGAACCAACTCCTGAGCAATAAGAGTCGGAATGCTTGCGACTATTGCCACTGCTATGCATACAATTTTTTTCATCTGTTTGTAATTTGTTAGGTTACCGTGGTATTTCATGTGTTATGGGTTTGGGTACTCTATTTCGACTTCTGGAATGATGTTAGGTTTATTTGGGTTTGTTGATCCATCATTTTGCAATAAATGCATTTGCTTGTTCATTCTTAAGCTATCGTATAGTAATGAATAGCAAAATAGTTACATTTGCAATTTAAGTAATTATCCTATATGAATGAACTTAAGCTGATTGTAGAACAGGCCTGGGAGAACCGTGAGTTGCTTGGGGCTGTTAGTGCTAGGGCTGCAATTGAACGTGTTGTGGAACTGCTCGATAAAGGCGAACTCCGTGTGGCAGAACCTAATGGGTTGGATTGGACAGTTAATGAGTGGGTTAAGAAGGCTGTTCTTATGTACTTTCCCATTAAGGAGATGAAAGTGCTTGAGGCGGGTCCCCTTGAATTTTACGATAAGATTCCTTTAAAATTGAACTATAAACAGCTTGGAGTTCGGGTTGTGCCTCACGCAGTGGCCCGCTATGGCAGCTATCTGTCCAAAGGCGTTATTATGATGCCTTCGTACGTTAATATTGGGGCTTATGTGGATGAGGGAACCATGGTGGACACATGGGCCACAGTGGGATCGTGTGCCCAAATTGGAAAGAACGTTCATTTAAGCGGTGGTGTTGGTATTGGAGGTGTGCTAGAGCCCGTTCAGGCTGCTCCCGTAATTATTGAGGATGGTTGTTTTATCGGTTCGCGATGCATTGTGGTCGAAGGCGTAAGGGTTTGCAGGGAGGCTGTGCTGGGTGCAAATGTGGTGCTCACTCAATCGACTAAAATTATCGATGTGTCGGGCAGCGAACCTTTGGAATACAAGGGGATTGTGCCAGAGCGTTCGGTGGTTATCCCCGGCTCGTACACAAAGAAATTCCCCGCAGGAGAGTATCAGGTTTCGTGCGCTCTCATTATCGGCAAGCGTAAGGAATCGACCGATAAAAAAACCTCGCTGAACGATGCGTTGCGCGATTTTGGGGTTTCGGTTTAATCCTTATTAGTTTCTTTTATGAGTTCTATTAATCAAATTAAATAGATTGTTTTTTATTCTGTGTGCCACAAGGTGTTTAAATGTGAGTTTGTTATGGTGTTTGTTGATCGTTTCTTAAAAAAGTTCTGGAACATATCAGTAATTGTCAAGTTGTATATTATTGCATTATCAATTTTTACAGCCTTTCGGATAGTTCTTTTTATTACCGAGATAGATAAAGTTAGCGGCGATGCTGTTTTTATTAATACAGTAAAGGCCTTTCTAATGGGCGTTAGGTTCGATATCGTTATTTGTGGCTATATCCTTTTGCTGCCATTCCTTCTTCTCTCCTTAATGCAAGTGGTTGCAAAGCCTATCCGGGTTGTTAATACAATTGTTTTTGTATGGGTTTTTGCCCTGTTTACGCTTGCATTCGCAATATCGTCGGCTGATATTCCGTATTTCAATCATTTTTTTAATCGGTTAAACACATCGGCTTTTCTGTGGATGGATAGCCCTGTTTTCGTTTTTAAGATGATTTTTCAGGAGCCGCGTTTCTTTTTATACTTTATCCCATTCCTGGTTGCCGTTGTACTTTTCTATAAACTTATAAAGAGAACGATAGTTCTACCCACTGATGTTGTTCGAGGATCGTATATTACGAATATTCTTGTGTTTGTAATGTTTACTGCAATTATATTTGTTGGAATTAGGGGCAGGGTGCAAAAAAAATCGCCCATACGTGTTGGAACGGCTTATTTCTGCAATAACCCATTCCTTAATCAATTGGGGCTGAACCCCGCCTATACGCTATTGTCTAGTTACCGTAACGATATTAAGGATGCGAATAAACGGATCGCATTAATTGATGACCAAAAAGCAATTGACAATGTTCGAAAGTATCTAAATATCGTACCTCTGAACGATTCTTATCCCATTGCGCGTCGAATTTCTACGGTTGGGAAACCCAATAACTATAATGTTGTTGTTATTATAATGGAAAGCATGGGTTTTGCAAACATGAAGGCCGGTGGAAATCCTCTTAATTTAACGCCGTTTCTCGACAGCATTGCCCATGAAGGGATTTTCTTCAATAATATTTACACTGCAGGTATTCACACCTTTAATGGAGTTTTTGGGACAACCTGTTCATTCCCATCAATATTTAATCAGCATCATTTAAAGCATAACCCCATAAATCGGTATAATGGTATGGGGAATGTGTTGAAAACAAGCGGGTATTCAACCCTTTACTTTACCACTCACGATGGGCAGTTCGATAATATCGAGGGTTTTATGCGCGCAAATGATTTCGACCATATAACAACCCAGGCCGATTACCCAGCCAACGAGGTGAAAACAACGCTTGGCGTCCCCGACGATTATCTGTTCCGATTCTCACTGCCGGCGTTGGACGATGCCAGCAAGCAGGATAAACCCTTTTTGGCTGTATATTTAACAGCAAGTATCCACGAACCATACTATCTTCCCCCTTATTATGATAGTAAGCAGGTGAAGATGAGGGATAAAATGACAGATTATGCCGATTGGTCCATTCGTCAGTTTATCGAAGCCGCATCGGAGCGTGATTGGTTCGATAGCACCATATTTGTAATGATTGCCGATCATGGTCGTAGTTTGTTTAGCAATTACGATCTGTCTCTCGACTTCCATCATACCCCGCTGATTTTTTACGCCCCAAATATAATTACCGAGCATAAAACGTATAGCTCGCTCGGAGGCCAAATAGATGTGTTTCCAACTATTATGGGCATACTGAATATCCCTTACGTAAATAATACTTTTGGAGTGGATCTGCTGAAGCAATCGCGCGATTTCATAGTGGTAAATCATGACGACAGGTACGCCGTAATTAACCACGATTACCTTTTGGTTGCCAATAGGGATGGTCGACGTAAACTGTACGACAGGCGAAGTGCTAGTGGCAAGGATTATTCAGCCGAACAACCATCGATGGTTGAAACCATGGATGCCTTTGGAAAGTCGAATCTTCAGGTTTTTCAGTATATGTTGTTGAATAATAAACTATATTTCGATACTAAATCACTGTATTAACAGTGATAATTCGCCAAATAAGTTGGAACTGAGTCGTGCAATTTTATAGAAATATCCTTTAGGTTTGCATAGTATGAATAAGATATCGGCCGTAATAATTACTCTTAACGAAGCAAAGAATATTGCGCGATGCCTACAATCGCTCGTTGATGTAGTGGATGAGATTGTTATAATTGACTCCTATTCGGTCGATAAAACGGAGGGAATAGAGTTTAAGTAGATTTTAACAGTATTTTTTTGAACTAAGCTTATAAGTAATAATATGGTAATAGTTACAAACCCAGAGGGTTTGAATATTTATAGTAGCGAGCATTTCTAGAAATTCGACTCCAGTTTGAGTCGATAATTCTTATTCGCAATGAATCTCTATAAATATTTGATGCCGCTGGCGTTATTTAATATTAGCAAAACGCCTAATTCAATAATTTTTTAATTAATTTGAAGTTTTATAATTATTTATCAGAATAACTATAATGCAATGGTGAAGATTTCCGTAGTAATTATTACGTATAACGAAGAAAAATATATTGAACAATGTATAAAATCTACACTAAGAGTTGCCGATGAGATTGTTGTAGTTGACTCTCTTTCTACAGATAAAACTCAGGCTATATGCAATAAATTAGGAGTAAGATTTATTTCTCAACCCTTTCTTGGTTATAAGCAGCAAAAGAATTTTGCAGTTAGTCAGGCATCTAATGATTATATACTATCCCTCGATGCTGACGAAGCCCTTTCGGTCGAAATGGAAAAGTCGATTATGAAGGTTAAGCAGAATTGGCAGTATGATGCCTACAGTTTTAATAGGCTAAATTTCTTTTGCGGGCAATGGATCTATCATACTTCATGGTACCCCGACCGTCGAATTAGACTTTTTGATCGACGAGCCGGTGCGTGGGGAGGTACAAACCCTCATGACGTTTTTGTACTGTCGTCGGGGTTTAAGTCGTCTCATCTCCGGGGCGATATGTTACATTATACATATAATTCTTTCGACCAATTGCTTAATGTAATTAATAAGTACAGCTCTATCTCTGCAAACGAATATTTTAAAAATGGAATAAAGCCGTCTTTTTTAAAAATTGTAATTAGCCCATTGTGGCATTTCGTTAACTCATATTTCATTAAAAGAGGTTTCCTTGATGGATATAATGGCTATGTTATTAGTGTTGCAGGTGCCAAGCATAGTCAACTTAAGTATGTAAAACTTAGGCAGTTGTGTCTAATCCGAGATTCAAAGGTTGTTTATCAGCATCCCATGCTCGTTAACTCTGGTATTCGAATTGGGTTCGATGCCAAAAGGGCATTCTTTAATAAAAGCGGTCTCGGCAATTATAGCCGCAATCTTATCGACTCGTTGGTGCAACTTGATGGTTCCAATTCAATCATTCTTTTTAGCCCTAAAATTAAAAAGAGGATTAACTTAAAATCAACAACGGAGGCAGTTGTTAGCATCATATCTCCAAAGCGTATATTCCGTGGATTTTTGTCGTCGTTATGGCGCAGCCGTTTTATCGTTAATGATATTAAGCGGACTAAAGTTGATGTTTACCATGGTTTAAGCCATGAACTTCCCTTTGGGATTAGTAGATCTGGGGCAAAGTCGGTTGTTACGGTTCACGATCTTATTTTTCTCCGGTATCCTCAATTCTATGGGTGGATCAATGTGTATATTTATAAACGAAAACTTGAGTATGCCTGCCGTGTAGCCGATAGGGTAGTTGCCATTAGCTCGCAAACCAAGGCCGATTTGGTTGATTTTCTAAGTGTTCCGCCGTCAAAAATCGATGTTATTTACCAGAGCTGCGACGTTAGTTTCCAATACAGGCACACCGAGGAGGAGTTGGAGGCTGTTAAACAGAAATACGGGCTGCCCAGCTCTTACATCCTTTACGTTGGAACAGTTGAGACGCGAAAGAATCTATTGAATATAGTAAAGGCAATTCACGAGAATAATATCGATATTCCGCTGGTTGTCATTGGCCGGAAAACCAAGTATTTCCATGCTGAGGTGCTGCCTTATATCGAGCAGAACAATGTTTGCAATATAGTATTCCCCCAATTTGTGCCGAACGAAGATTTGCCTGCGGTTTACCAAGGGGCGTTGTGTTTTGTTTATCCCTCAGTATTCGAAGGTTTTGGCATTCCCATACTAGAGGCTTTAACCTCTGGAGTTCCGGTTATTACGAGTAAAGGGAGTTGCTTTGAGGAGACTGGAGGAAGCCATTCGCTGTATGTCGATCCCGATAGCCCTGACCAAATCGCGGATGCTATTATTCGGGTGGTTAACAACCCCGATTTAAGAGCCGAGATGGGGAGCCAAGGCTATGAGCACTCCAAAAAGTTTTTACCCGAACGAATTGTTGAAAAATACATGGAATTATACCGTGAGTTACTCTCATAGCTAAAATAATTTGGTGGTGTTTGTAGTTTTTGAGTCATTTAAATACTGCCTCGTGGAGGTGCAAAAATTATTTAAACATAATAGGTAAATGGTTAAGATTTCGGCGGTTATTATTACTTATAATGAAGAGAGAACGATTGAGCGTTGTATTAGATCTGTACATGGGATTGTTGATGATATTGTTGTTGTTGACTCATTTTCTTCTGATAGAACTGCTGAAATCTGCGAGAGCTTGGGCGTTCGTTTTGTTACGCATGTATTTGAGGGTTATCGGGAGCAAAAGAACTATGCTACAACGCTTGCTATCTACGATTATGTCCTTTCGCTTGATGCCGACGAAGCCTTGTCCGATGAGTTGAGATCTTCAATTTTAAAGGTCAAAAACGATTGGCGGTTCGATGGTTATACTTTTAACAGGTTAAATAATTACTGCGGGCAGTGGATTTACCATTGCGGTTGGTATCCCGATAGAAAAGTGCGACTTTTTGATAGACGAAAGGGTATGTGGGGCGGTTTAAATCTTCACGAAACAATTAAATTGCCGATTGGCTCAGCCCTAGGACACATTAATGGAGATTTGTTTCACTGGGCTTATTCGTCTATCGACGAGCATCTTGTAAAGGTTGTCCGATATTCAACTATTGGGTCTAAAGAATATTTTGAGAAAGGAATGAAATCTACTTTTTTGTCGGCTATTTTTCATTCTTTATGGCGATTTTTTAAACATTACATCCTTAAACAGGGCTATAAGGATGGTAGTGCTGGTTTTGTTATTTGTGCAATTTCTGCCTATGCCGTATTTCTGAGGTACATGAAATTGCGCGTGTTAATTATCGATCAGAAAATACAATTAAATGGTGGTAAAGTCTGAAAGACATAGATTTAGCTGTGTGCGATTTGTAATAAACTCTGTGCAAAAGCAGCTATCAATTTCTAAACTAGTGAGTGTAATATAGAATACTATGAGGGGAAAAAATATATGTTTTGTTAATTCAGTAAAAACTTGGGGTGGTGGAGAAAAATGGCACTATGAAGCCGCTTCGTCATTGAGCAGTTCTGAATATAACGTTTTTTTTATTGTTCGACGAAATAGTGTTTTGTACGAAAAGTTGAGGACAACCAATATCCCGGTTAAATGTGTTGCTATAAATAATTTTAGTTTCCTGAATGTATTCAAAATACTTAGGATTGTACTTTTCCTCAGACTAAACAGAATAGATACTGTTATAATGAATTTTTCTGCTGATGTTAAGACTGTTGGGATAGCTTCAAAAATAGCTGGTGTTCGTAGAATAATATACCGCAGAGGAAGTGCTATCCCTATTAGGAATAACTACGTAAATCGAATTCTCTTTAGGAGAGTTTTGACCGATGTAATTGCCAATTCCAACGCCACTAAAGATACAATTGTTCATAATAACATAAACATTTTCCCAAAGGAGCGAATTAGGGTCATTTATAATGGACTACAGTTTAAGGATTATGCCAAGGATGCTGTGCCAATTAAACTTCCTTTTGATAGAGAAGGCTTTGTGGTTCTCGGAAATCTTGGTAGGCTGGTTCACCAAAAGGGGCAAGACTACCTTGTGGATATAGCTAAAATATTGAAAACTAAAAATGTGCCTTTTAAAATTGTGGTGGGAGGAACCGGCTCCGAAGAGGATATGTTAAGGAAACGCATTTCTGCCGAGGGGCTTGATCGGGATATTTTTCTCTTGGGTTTTATCAACGATGTTCCCGGATTTATGGCTTCTATCGATATTTTTTTACTCCCTTCAAGGTGGGAGGGCTTTGGTTTTGTTCTTGCCGAAGCAATGTGTTATAGAAAACCAATTGTAGCCTGGAATATTAGTTCGAATACGGAGTTGGTGGTGCATGGTATGAACGGTTACTTGGTTTCTCCTTTTGATGTAGAGGCGTTTGCCCATCATGTCTTTGATATTATTGTGAGTCCGGAAAAACGCTTGCAATTTGGGCAATACGGTTATGATTCGGCGATGAGTAAGTTCTCTTTTGATAGAATGATGGAGGATTTAAAACTTTTTTTAGATTAACTTTGTGCTAAATATTTGGTGTGTATGGATGATGTTTTGCACAAAGCATTAAGTGTACTAAGGTCGGGCGGTATAATTCTTTACCCAACCGATACTGTTTGGGGTATTGGCTGCGATGCTACAAACCCCGCTGCCGTTGAAAAGATTTACAAACTCAAACAGCGTTCCGATAGCAAGAGCATGATTGTATTGGTCGATGTGTCGGGTCGTATCCCCTCTTACGTGGCCGATGTTCCCGATATTGCCTGGGATTTAATTGATTTGGCCGACAAGCCATTGACCGTCATTTTTCAGAATGCAAAGAATCTTGCCCCAAATCTTGTTGCACAGGATGGCAGTATTGGCATTCGGGTTGTGAAGCACGACTTTTGCCAACGACTAATTCAGCGTTTTGGAAGACCAATAGTTTCCACTTCGGCCAACATTTCGGGGCAGCCATTCCCCGCTAATTTTAGCCAAATTTCCGATGAAATTAAGCGTGGTGTCGATTTTATTGTACCCGAACAGTTCTGTGCTCCTATATCCGAGAAGCCTTCGAGTATTGTTGCGGTTGGATCCGGTGGTACCATAAAAATTATACGGGATTAGGTTGTTCCCTATTCCCGTATAAGAGCTATTGCTCAAGACTCCTATTCCTGGCTTCGTATAACTTTTAGTCTCGCCTTACTCGTCCCGATCCTAGTACCTTTGCATTAATTGTGGGGTTCCCCTTGATGGATACATCTCCACTCCCCAAAATTTTAGCGTTGAGATCGTCGGTTACCCATGCTTCAATATCGCCCGATCCGTTTGTGTGCGAGGTTAGTTTTTTGCACGCCAACTTATCGGTTTCGATATCTCCCGAACCATTTATCCCGAATTCGGCATTTTCAACCGGCTTGGTTCCTGCGATGGATACATCGCCCGATCCGTTGGACTTAACCGTTAGCGATGTTGTTTCCAATGATTCGATTTTGAGATTGCCGCTTCCGTTTATTTTTACTACAAGGTGTTCGGTTGTAATTGCCGACTTAGCCATTATGTTGCCCGATCCATTTATCGATAGCTGGTTTAATGTTGGAACTTCAATATTTATGGTTATTTTGCTATCGGTATTCGTCCAGCGGTAGTGCTTATCCTTTGTTTTTATAACCAGATTGCCGTTGTCGACCCCTATGTCAAGAATCGCAACCACACTTTGGGGTGCAATTACCTCAACCTTGTAGTTGGTTGCTTGGGTTATGTTAACATTGGCCGGGGTGCAATTAATAACCCCGTTAAAGTCTTTTACATCAATCTTGCTGCTTTGAGCAAACGATACGCCAGTAGTTAGTAGCGTAATGCCTATGAGGCAGGCCATAGTTTTGTACTTCATGGTAGTATAATTTAAAGGTGATATGCATTAACTGTTTTAATTAAGACGTAATTTTCACTAACTTTGCTGCACAAAATAATTAATGCCATTTGATACTTATTGCGGCATGTTTTTTGCTTCCCGGTTAATCTGTTTTTTTATTTATCGGTTATTTTTCTTGTATACAAAATTGCATAATACTATGGTTAAACCCATGAAATACACACCCCGGTGGATCGTTTTCTTGATAGACCTTCTCATCTGTTCGGCCTCGCTATTGCTTTCCTATTTTATCCGTTTCGAGTTTCGCCTCGGTGGCGATCAAATCAACGTGCTCAGAACCATAGCTCCGTTGGTTTTGTTTGTTCGTGCGGTTGGCTTTGTTACTTTCCGTTCCTATGCCGGGTTAATCCGTTATACTAGCGCTAAGGATGCTGAGCGGATATTCGTGGTGATTACGTTTAGCTCTGCGCTTCTCTTCGTTATCAATTTTATTAACTATTCGGGGACACAGTATTTTATTATTCCGAACTCAATATTGCTTATCGATTTCTTTATCAATACAATTCTTCTGGTCGGTTCGCGCCTTTTCTATAAAACGATCTATTTTACTATCCGGAATAGTGATGTGGAGAAGGAGAATATTATCATTGTGGGAATAGAGCAATCGGCGGCTGCCGCTAAACGGGCAATCGATAAGGATACCATGTCGAACTTCCATGTGGTGGGGTTTATCGATCCGTACAACCAGCAGGATGGTCAAAAAATTGAGGATGTAAAAATCTATAGCACATATAAGCTCGATTTCTTGCTACAAAAGCATACAGTCTCGAAGGTTATTATTGCTCAGAAAAACCTCGACTCTGTTACCAAGAATAAGATTATCGAAAAGTGCCTGAGTTTTGATGTGAAGGTTCAGGCAATTCCCGATGCTTCTATTTGGATAAACGGTGAGCTGAGCCTTAATCAGATAAAGAGCATTAATATTGAGGATCTGCTGGAGCGTCCGCCCATCGTTCTCGATAAAAAGCGCATTCAGTCGTACATTAAGGGGAAAACTGTGCTGGTTACTGGTGCAGCTGGATCCATTGGTAGCGAGATGGTGCGGCAAATCGCCAAGTTTTATCCCAAAAAGATCATTCTGTTCGATCAGGCCGAATCGCCATTGTACGATCTGGAACTGGAGTTGAAAGAATCGTTACACTTTTATGATTTCGAGACGGTAATCGGTAGTATTACCAATGAGTATCGTGTTGGTAAGGTGTTCGATATTTTTAGACCCAATGTGGTTTTTCATGCTGCCGCTTTTAAGCATGTTCCAATGATGGAGAACAATCCTACCGAGGCTGTATTTAACAATGTGAATGGTACAAGGATTATCGCTGATGCTGCGGTGCGTTATGAGGTGGAGAAGTTTGTAATGATTTCGACCGATAAGGCCGTTAACCCTACCAATATTATGGGTGCCAGTAAGCGTATTGCCGAGATTTATACCCAAACATTGAATAAAACGGCTCCTACCAGTTTTATCACAACCCGTTTTGGCAATGTTTTAGGATCGAATGGATCCGTAATTCCCCGGTTCCGGAAACAGATAGAGCAGGGCGGCCCTGTAACCATTACGCATCCTGAGGTTACCCGGTATTTTATGACTATTCCGGAGGCATGTCAACTTGTGCTTGAGGCTGGTTCAATGGGGCAGGGGGGTGAGATCTTTATTTTTGACATGGGTAAATCGGTGAAGATTCTCGATTTGGCCAAAAAGATGATTAAGCTGTCGGGGTTAACCCTGGGTAAGGATATTCAGATCAATTTTACGGGGCTACGTCCAGGCGAAAAGTTGTACGAGGAATTGCTTAATAACCAGGAGAACACAATGCCCACCTATCATCCCAAAATTATGATAGCCAAGGTGCACGATTACGAGCCTCAGGTTGTTTTTGCTAAAATTGACAATCTGATCAGTCGCCTTCCCAGCCATAATAACTTTAACTTGGTGGCGCTTATGAAGGATATTGTTCCCGAATTCATTAGCAAGAACTCCATTTACGAGGACATCGACCGGAATAAAAAGTACATTCTCGATGAGCAGTCAAAAACCGCTTAACTTCTACCATTCCATACCTATTCAGGTTCGTTTTGGCGATATTGACCGGTTGGAGCATGTTAATAACTCTGTGTATCAACAGTACTACGATTTGGGCAAGTTGTCGTACTTTAACGATGTTTTGCTCGAGCAAATGGATTGGAACGTTGAGGGTCTTGTTTTGGCTAGTATTGCCATAGAGTTTCATGTGTCAATCCGAAAGTATGATGTTGTGGAGGTGCTGAGTAAGGTGTTCGAAATTGGGAATAAGAGCCTTAAAATGCGGCAGCAAATATTTAACCATACCACAGGGCAGGTGGCTTCTTCAAGTGTTTCGGTGCTAGTTAATTTTAGCAATGTTGATGGGAAAACTCTTCCCATTCCGGCAAGGTGGCGGCAACAGATTGCCCAATTCGAGAAGGATTTAATCTTTTGAGTAAACGTTTAAAAGACCTTCGGGTATTTGCATTGTTAGCTTCTTCGCTTCCACATCAACCTCAATAATAAGATCGTCGGTGGCCGGAATTATAGCTTCGCTACCATTGGGGGTGGTGATGTAGTAAATTGAGTTCAGGTTGAACTCCTCGTATCCGCTAATTACCCCAATAGTACAATTTGCCGTATCAATCACGGTATAGCCCACTAAATCTTTAAGTTCTAGGTCGTCGTTTTCGGGGATTTGATTGGCGGGGAGCATTAAGCTGTGCCCTACCAGCTCTTCGGCCGATTGTAGATTGTCCACCTCGTCGAATCGAGCTATGGAGTTTTCGTAGTTTTTTTGTTTAAGCGAGGATATAAAAAAAGGAATCGGTATTCCGTCTATTTCAACGAATACCGATTCAAGGTCTTGCGGATTCACTGTCAGGGAATCGTTCCACGAAACCTGAAGTTCACCCTTTATGCCATGGGTCTTTTGGATATAACCAATCTCAACAAAACCGGCATAATTCATGCCAATACTATGCTTCAGGATTGGTAGCCTCGGTGTTTTCCGCAGCACTTTCCGCCTCTTCTGCAGGAGCAGCAGCTTCCTTAGCGGCCATTTCGGCACGTTTCTTAGCAACCTCTTGGGCACGCGCTTCGCGTACTTTCGATTCTGCTTCGATGCGTTGCTTTGTGGCATCGCCCTTTGCTTTTGCCAGAGAGTCAACTTTGGTTTTCACCTTAGCATCTTTCTCTGTCTTCCATGTCTGGAATTTTGCTTCGGCGGTCTCCAGGGTAATTGCACCCTTGCGAACTCCATCGAGCAAATGTTTCTTAATCATAACACCCTTGTACGAAAGAATAGCCCTACAGGTGTCGGTAGGTTGAGCGCCTTTTTGCAGCCAATCTAATGCCCTATCAAAATTTAATTCAATAGTAGCAGGATTAGTAAGTGGATTGTATGAACCAATCCTCTCGATGAATCTGCCATCTCGTGGCGCCCTGCTATCCGCCACCACAATGTGGTAGTATGGTAGTTTCTTCCTACCATGGCGGCTTAGTCTGATTTTTACAGGCATACTTACGCTTTTTAGTTAAACCTACATTATTTTATTTGCGTGGCAAAGGTACACTTTTTTGAATAACTAACTAGCTGAATAATTGTTTTTTTATTAAATATTAACCTCAAATAGGATTTGTGATTGTTCGATTATTACTATTTTTAAATTTTTACTATGGAGCGTTATGTGTTGCTAGTAATTAATATTAAAGTTTTGTAAATGAGTTTTATAGGTAGATTTGGCTTGGGCGTGGAGCACTTTGTGTTATCGATGTGGAATAGTTGGTTAACCCATAGGGTTGGTGTTTTAACCACTTTGATTTTCCATCTGCTGGTTGCTATCCTTTTTATGTTTAGTAAAATTGAGACCCGCAAGGAGTTCTACGGAACAACTATTGAGATGGAATTTGAGCAGCCCGAGGAGTTGAAGGAGGAGGTGATTCAAAAATCTGAAATACTACCTTTGGATGCGGTAAACCCCGATTTTGAATCGGAGGCTATAAAGAATTTTGCCGTAGATGCTAGCGATAAGGATCTGAATCCCGGGCTGAGCGACGAAAAGAATATTGATGCCGACGAGCTGTATAGCGAGGCCAATCGGCTTAAGGAGCAGATGGATAATAATAAGCAACTTTACGAGGAGGCTCAGAAGGATCCCGAGGGCATCATACCCAATACGCCTGAGAAGAATATTCCGGAGCAGAAGAAAAGCCAGTATAAGGGTCCCACTGTGGCTTCATACTTCCTTGAGGGGCGGAAGGCTATTAAATTGCCCATCCCTTCGTATAAATGTCAATTGGGTGGGCAGGTGGTGGTAAATATTGTTGTAGCACCCGATGGGCGTGTGGTGGACGCAGATATTGATAGGGCAAACTCTGTAACAGATGAGTGTATAAACGATGCAGCAGTAAATGCTGCTCTCCGGAGTTTATTCACAAAAGCATCGGGAGGTGCTAAACAGAAGGGGAGCATAACCTATTTGTTTGTGCGCCAGTAGTTGTTTTTATTGAACTCTCGTTGTGTATTTAGAAAGCGGCCATTAGTAGGTTGATGTCTCGCGATGGCAGGTTGTACAGTCTTCCCAGGTAGTCGTTTGTGAGAATTCCGTTGAAAACATACACTCCGTGCCGCAATCCGGTGTCATCTTTTATTTGCTGTTTAATACTTCCCGTTTCGCTAATCCCCTCGAGCATTGGGGCGAATATGTTGCTCAGTGCAATCGAAGCCGTGCGAGCCACGCGTGAGGTGATGTTGGGTACGCAGTAGTGAATCACATTGTGCTTAACAAACGAGGGGTTGTTGTGGTTGCGGAGCTCCGAGGTTTCGAAACATCCCCCTTTGTCGATACTTAAATCGATAATTACCGATCCTCTTTTCATGAGCATAACCTGATCCTCTGTGATGATGAAGCGTTGCTCGGTTTCCTCGGGCGAGAGGGTGCCAATTACCACGTCGGCGGTTTTTAGTACTCGCCCCAAAACCTGCGGGTGAAATATGGATGTGTAAAGACGCTGCCCTAGTAGGTTTTGTAGTTCCATGAGCCTTTTTATGGAGTTGTCCAGCACTTTAACCGTGGCGCCAAGCCCCAGGGCTGCTCTTGCTGCAAATTCGGCGGCAGTGCCAGCTCCCAGAATCACCACTTCGGTGGGGGTAATACCCGAAATTCCCCCCAGCATTACGCCTTTTCCCTGGTTAACATTGCTCAGGTATTCGGCAGCAACTAGTACCGAGGTGCTGCCGGCAATTGTGCTCATGGCTCTAACCACAGGGTACACGCCGTCGGCGTCGCGGATACTTTCGAATGCTATCGCAGTGGCCTTTTTCTGGATAAGGCTACGGAGGTAGTCGCCGGTGGTATTGTTTAGGTGCAACGATGAGAATATGATCTGGTTTTCACGGATGTATTCGAATTCGGATGGAATTAGATGGGTGATTTTCAGTATTATTTCACTGCGGTAAACTTCCTGCGGGGTTGTTACAATTTGGGCTCCCTTTTCGCTGTACTCCTTGTCGGAGTAATTGGCCGCTTTGCCGGCATCCTTTTCGATCATGATGTCGTGCCCCTGATTAACAAGTATTTCAACGGCTTCGGGGGTTAGGGGTATTCTGCTTTCGGTGGTGTCGGCTTCTTTGGGAATCCCAATGATTAGTTTCCGGTTTTTCCGGCTGTATTCCAATCGTTCTTCCTGAACAAGAATTCCCTTTGCATAGGGAAATTCAGGGATGTGTGATGATGGTCGTCCCATGGTTCTGGTCTAATTAGTTTAAGGTACTAATGATACGAATATAGTATGAAATGGTTTTATTGTCAAATCGAAAATTCTACCGTCCGTGTTTGATCCTGATTCACGGTGATAGTGAGCTTTAGCACGTTGTCCCGCGGGAGGATTGGTTCAATTAGTTCCGGCCATTCAATTAGGCAAATGCCGGTGTTATTGTAGAAATATTCCTCGTAGCCGAAGTCGTAAACCTCTTCGAGTTTGTTAATTCGGTAGAAGTCGAAATGGAATATCGGGTTATTATCCCTATCGCGGTACTCGTTTACAAGGGCAAAGGTTGGGCTGGCCACATTGTCGTTAACACCCAGTGCTTTGCAAATTGCTTTTATTAGGGTTGTTTTGCCTGCGCCCATTGATCCGTAAAAGCATACTATTCGATGGCCCTTTATGTGTTCAATGATTTGCTGTGCTGCGCTGTCAATTTCCTCGAGGCTTGCTATTTTAACACTTTCCATATTCATTCCCGATGTTGTATGGTGCTATTTTATTGGACTTAGAACGATAAAGGGTATAATCATTTCCTCCATTGAAATTCCTCCGTGTTGAAAGGTGTTGCGGTAGTAGTTTACGTAGTAATTGTAGTTGTTGGGATAGGCAATAAAGTTATTGCCATAGGCAAAAATAAACGATGAGCTTACGTTGGGTTTTGGTAAATGGGCTTCTTCGGGTTTGCGGATGTCGAATACCTCTTTGGCGTTGTAGTTAAGGTTTCGACCCAGTTTGTACCTTAAGTTGGTTGAAGTGGCCTTATCGCCAATAACTTTCACGGGGTTTTGAACGCGTATGGCTCCGTGGTCGGTGGTAATTACTACTTTAGTGTTGTGCTTGGCGGCATCGGTAAGCAGGGTTTTGAGATCGGAATGTTGAAACCACGATTTGGTGAGCGATAGGTATGCGGCCTCGTCGGAGGCTAGTTCTTTCATCATTTCGGAATCGGTTCGGGAGTGCGACATCATATCCACAAAGTTGAACACGAGCACCGAAAGATCGTTTTTAAGGATTTCTCCTAGGTTTTCCACTATGCGCTGCCCCGATTTTAGCGTGTTGCTTTTTTCGTAGAATGTCTTGTAGTTTTTGCCCAACCTTTGTATTTGCGAGACTAGGAGTTCTTGCTCGTGCATATTTTTCCCATCCTCCTCTTCGTCGTAAACCCATAGGTTGGGATATGTTTTCTGTATTTCGAGAGGCATAAGCCCCGAGAAGATAGCGTTTCGGGCGTATTGGGTTGCGGTGGGTAGAATGCTGTAGTAGGTTTCGTCGGTTTCTACCCGCCAGTCGGGCGTTAGGTGGGGTTCTATGGCTTTCCACTGATCGTAGCGCAGGTTGTCGATCAGGATTAGCAGTACATGTTGCCCGGAGTCGATAATGGGGAATACTTTGTTGCGGAGTAGCGATGGCGATAGCAGCGGTTTGTCGGTATGCTTTGGGTTAAACCAGTTGATGTAGTTGTTCCTAACAAACTTTGCGAATTCGGTGTTTGCGTCGTTTAGGAGCATCTCGAATATCTGCTTGAGGCTCGAATCCGTCGAGTCCATTAGCTTCATCTGCCACGATACCAACTTGCGGTATATGTCGGCCCACTCCGTTGAGGTGCGTGCTGCCGAAATGTTCTGGTTTACTGTGTTGAATTCAACCCGTAAATCGATGATTTGTTTCCCGCTGATCAGGTCTTTGGCGTGTACATGTTTCTTGATGGACGATAGCACCTGCATCGGGTTTACCGGTTTTATGAGGTAGTCGGCAATTTGTGAGCCCACGGCCATGTCCATGATATTTTCCTCCTCGCTCTTGGTAACCATTACCACGGGGAGTGTGGGTTTCAGCTCTTTAATTTGGGGTAGGGTGTCGAGTCCGCTTAGGCCGGGCATATTTTCGTCCAGGAATACTAAATCGTACTGGTTGGTGCGAACCATCTCTATGGCCTCGTTGCCATTGGATGCTGTTTGCACGGTGTACCCTTTCTGCTCAAGGAATATTATATGAGGCTTGAGGAAATCTATTTCGTCGTCGACCCAAAGAATGCTTACCTGCATTTGCTGAAATGTTTAGTTGTTGGTGTTGTAATGTGTTTTAAAGAATTTTAGGTAGTCGGCTACTGATTTGTCGTTGAGGAGGATGGCGAAATTCTCCAGGCTTATAATGAAAGTTTGGTAGTCGTCTTTGTTGAGCGTTCCAAAGGTTTTATCGTTTTTCGATATCAGGTTGTAGTACTTGGTGGCCACTTTTTCGTCCTTAAATCCTGTAACGCTGATTATCTCAATAAAATCGCTTAATGGTTGATTATTCACGGCTAGGTCGGCCTCAATAAAATAATCGACATTGAACGAAACCAGGTTAAATTTAAGCTGGTTGATGTTTGAACGTTTCGGAACAACTAGGACAAATATGTGCTCGCCCGATGGATTGGTGTATTCAACGGCCGAAGGGGCTGCTGAGTCGGGTGCAGTGGTTGCCGCTGCAATTCCGCTTTGTCCAGAGGCAAGTAGCAGTTCGCGTTGGTTTAGGTAGTTTACCATGCCTAGAGCAACTTCCCCTTCCTCTGTTTTTGCAAAGTCAGTTGAGACTTTCTCAAGGGCTGTTTTAAAGGTTCTAAGATCGGCTGTTTTTCCTAGGCATAGGGCTTGCAGTAGCCGGAATTTGGGTTCCAACTCAGTGCCCTTTGCCCGGGTTATTCCCTCGGTGGCCATTTGCTGAGCCTGTGTGTAGTTGCCGCTCTGGTAGTTATTGTACGATTCCTCGTATGCCTTTTCGCCTTGGCTTTGGGCTTGCTGTAACTTTTCTACATAGTTAGGGTTTGATAGCAGAAGCGCGTAGGGGCTTTGGGGATAGGTGCTCAGCAGAATGCTTTTATACTTTTGCGCTTCGGTGCTGCTGTTTTCCCATTGCTGATTTTGTATAGGTGGTAGTATGCGTTGGCTGCAATCGGATTTTTAGGGTATTTTTGGGCGAGTGCAAGGTAAGCCGCTTTCGCCTCTTTGGTGTCGTTTAGGTCGTTTTGGTACACCTCGGCCACCTTAACCATTGCGTCCATGATTTTTTGATTCGAAATGGTTTTCAGCGAATCGGTTGTGGGCAGGTTAACCAGATAGTATTCCGGCGTTTTATTCGATAGGCTGTTTCTGTGGATTTTTGACGTATCGGATCCTGCCATGTTGTTGGTCGGGTCGTCGATGTCGACCTTGCCGTTTGTTTTTCCGGCGCCAGTTGTCCTCAAGTTTGCGTTTACCCCATTTCATCTGGAACTCCGATTGCCCAAAGGTTTCGATCGACGAGGGGTTGTAGAAGTACCACTTGCCGCTGTTCGACTGGTTGGTTGTGGTTCGGTTGCGTTGCGATTGCTGGTAAAGTAACGATTGCTGTCGCTCCTGCGCTTCAAGTTCTTTTGCTTTTTGCTCTTCGGCCTGCACGTTGGCGATTATTTGGGCAATTAGCATCTCTCGTTCCTTTGTGGGCATGTTGGCGACTCGTAGAAGGCTATCCTCGGTTTTTATCGTGTTTAGGTTGTTTACCAGTTTGGTGAGGTGCCTTGTCTTCACCTCCAGTTTACTGTAATCGGGGTAGTTCTGGTCGAGCGAGTTGTACGAGCTGTCGTAGTATGCTTGGGCTTGGGAGTATTCCGATTTGTTGAAGTAGTAGTCGGCCAAAACCAGGTACGACATCCCTTTTTGGTTGTTATTGTCCACGCTCAACTTTTGCCGAAAGGGTGTAGTACTCAATGGCCTTTTTCCATATTGCCCTCAGCGCGCTCAGTGTTTCCGAGGGTGAAGTATAGTTGATCCAGGTAGTCCTTGTTTTTTTGAGTCGTTGGCCAATTTTAGAAGTTCTTTTTTTAGGCTGGCACCTTGCAGGTTGCTTAATGCGAGCATTTTGATCCGAACGCTGAAGGCCATTTCGTAGGGTGGGTTCATGCGTATCACTTTCCGGTAGTGCTCATAAGCCTCGGTGGTATTGCCTGCCTGGTGCTGGAGTTGCGCGAGGATGTATGTGTACCTGAGCCGTTCGGCCTTCCGTTTAGTATGTGCTATGGCTGTTTTGATATATGGGATTGCCTCGTTGTTGTTGCGCTGTTTTAAGTGGTAGAATGCCCAGGTGGATGCCACCAAATGCTTAAAGGCTTTGGTGGTGGGTCTTTTCCTGTTTTTTGAAATGGATTGTAGCCGATCCTTTGCGTCGATATAGTCGCCTGCGATTATTGATAGCCGTGCTAGCCATATTTGAGCTTCGAACCAGATTGTTGTATTGGGGAATTGGATTAGCACGTAGTCGAACGAGAGGCGGGCCTTCTCAAAATCGCCTTTCCAGGTTAACGATTTCCCCACCAGCAACCACGATTCCCGTGCCCATTTAATAAATTCGGTTTGATTGTAAAATGCTTTATCCTTTCCGGTTATCAAACCTTTCTTCCGTTGGGGCTTTACGGTGATGGAGTGCCGATGGATAAGGGCTGTACACTTGTTGATTGCTCTGTCCATATCGCCCGAAACGGTTCCCGCGGTTTGCTCATTTCCCTCTAGGAGCATGGGGAGTGTCAGGGTGTAGTTGTATTTATAGTCTGTTTCGGCTCGCTTTATACCGCTCTTGTAGCTGCTGCGGGCGTTGTGGTAGTAGTTGTAGTAAGCGGTGATGTTGTGGTAGGCCCGGCTTGCTGTGGTATTTTTTTTGGATGAACACGATGCCATTCCTACCAGAAATAGCATCGGTAATAGTTTGTATGTGATTCTCCGCGTCAAAGTTGATATGCTTGAATGTATTAGTAATCCGATTTGTGTAAAAACTTACAATATTAGCAATAAATAGTTGAATTGCCATATCTGTTTTTGAACGGATTAAAGTTGCATGTATTGTGTGTGGTCAATATAAAAAGCAAGGGCGTAATTGCCCTTGCTCCTGAATTTATATTGAGTGATGTGTTGGGGTGTGCTATTCAACCTCAATAACCAGGTACTTTGATGCAGCCCAGAATTTTTCGGGGTCGGTAATTTCTAACTTTTCTACCGTTCCATTTGCCGCCAGAACTAGGTTGTAGGCGGTTGACGGATGCGTGGTAACTAATTTCGCTTTTTTCACAAATAGGTTGATGCTTTGCGTTTTGGCAATATCAATTTTTGTGAAGTACGAGTTGTCGAAATCTGCTTTCATGCGGGTGGTTTTGCCCAGCCCGAGGAATCCCCCGGTTTTGTCAACTATTTTGTGCTCCAGCAGCTCTTTCCGCGTGCCAAATGCGTACCATGCCGAATTTATTGTTTCGGTTTGCTGGGTTACCTTTAGGGTAAGCTCTATGTTGTCCTCGGTAAGCGTGTCCACCTTGGCGTTCAGTGTTTCGATTGAGAAGTTTAGCGTGGCCAGCTTATCCTTTAGATCCGCAATTTCGGCATCCTTTTGCTCAATTTGTTGCATGGTTTGGCTTAGCATCCGCTCAAATTCGGCTACCTTTAGGTTCGATTCCTTTAGTTTCCGGTTGAGGTACGATATCGTTTTGCGGTTCCTATCCATCAACTCGTTAATGGTTTGGATGTCCTGATCAATTTGTTCCCGAACATCATTCTTCAACTCGCCGTCCTGTATGGCGTTTTGTGAAATTACCTGTTGTTTGATTTTTATCTCGGTGAGGTTTTCCTCAATCTCGTTAAGCAGAAGGAAGAACTGGTTAATTGTGGAGTCCTTAGTTTTTGCCTCGTTGCGCAGCGCCTCGTTTTCCTTGGTTAGTAAATCAATTTGATGTTTTTCCTTTTGATTGCAAGCAGTGGCAAACAGCAATGCGGCACAAATTGTAAAAAATTGAATCTTCCTCATGTTTATAGATTATTTTTTTCTGGTTATTAATCAAAGAGTATGCTATTGTTGCTATTGTGCATATTTTCAGCATGTTGGTTTTTGTGAATGGCAGTCGCTGAGGGTATTTGCGTGATGGGGTGTCAACAGATTGAGGAATTTGTTCGCAGCTTAGCTCATGTGTTGGTCTATCTGTGCGAACAGTTCGTCGGGATCGATGGGCTTGCTGATGAATGCGTTGCAGCCCGCTTCGATATACTCTGCGTTTCCGTTGGTAGGGGAGTTTGCGCTTTGGGCAATGATTGGAATTGTTGCGTTTTTCTTCCGGATAATGCGGGTTGCTTCAATGCCATTCATGAATGGTAGCTGTATGTCGATGAGTATAAGGTTGATATTGGTGTTGATAGTGCACACATCTATGGCATCCTCTGCATTTTTAACATGAATTAGGCGCACCCCTGTTTGTTGCATCAGGGCTTTGATGTAATGGAAGTTTATCAAATCGTCCTCAACAACCAGGATGGTTTTATTAGCCCATCTATTTTTGGTACTTGCTTTCGGATTGGGAGTGTTTTGAGGTGTAAGCTTGGGCATGTAGAAGAAGAATGTTGATCCGGTGTCGGGCTTGGAGTCCATCTCAATTCGGCCTCCCATCGATAGCGCATAGCCCTTTGCAATGGTTAACCCTATGCCAGTTCCGTTATATTTTGCGATATGATCGTCGGCGATGTGTTTGAAAAACTTCTCGAATACCAACTTTTGAACTGTTTGAGGAATGCCAATCCCCGTATCCTTTACAAAGAATTTTATGGTGGAGTTCGATTCGGCGAAGTAGCCAAACTCAATACTGCCCGTATGGGTAAATTTAAGCGCGTTTTCTATAAGGTTCGATATTATTCTTTTTACCTTGTATGTGTCCAAATTGAACGTTGCCTCGCTGTCGGGGAGCGATTTTATTAGGCGGAAGTGTAGTTTTTTCTTTAGCAAATCGTCGTTGTGCGAGTACTCCTGGTAAAGATCGTTGAGTAGGCTGTTGATGTTGGTGTCCGCGAGTTGTGTGCTAATTTGGTTGGTTTCAATTCTTGATAGTTCAAGGATGTCGTCAACAATTCGGAGGAGTTGGGCTCCAAGTTTCTGTATTTGATTGTTGTATAGTTCGCGTTCGTCGGCTGTTGCTTCGTGCGAAGCAATGTATTGCGAGAACCCGATGATGCCGTTAAGAGGGGTGCGTATCTCGTGGCTGATGTTGTTCATAAAAGCGCTCTTAACCTTGCCCAGCTCTTGTACTTTCTCAAGGGCAATGGAGAGTTCTTCGGTTCTGTTTTTAACCATTACCTCCAGCTCGTTGTTGAAGTTGAATAGCTGTTTGTTGAATCTTTTTATTGCGAGATTTTTGTTGCGGAGCTTAATGGCGAGCAGGGCTGTTATGCTAAGCAGTATTAGCAGAATAACGATAAATTGGATGTAGAACGATTTTATCCTATTGTTTTGTTCTGCTTCTAACTCCTGCATTTCGAGTTTTGCCGATAGTAATTTGAAGTCGTGTTCCTGTTGTAGAGTGTCAATCTGTACCTGAAGTTTGGCAATTTGTGAGGCAACCTCTTCGGAGTAGTTTTTTTCGAACAAATCCACATACTTTTGGAGCATCTCGCGCGAAAGGCTGTGTTTCCCCGCTTTCAGGTAGTAGTCGGAGAGCAGTTTGTAGCTCTCCATGGTAATCGCTTCTTCTTGATTCTTGATGGCTAATTTTTGTCCTTCAATTAGGTTGTTGTAGGCCTGTGCGTTTTGCCCAAGTGCGAGTTTTACTCTTGCTAACGCTATTGAGCTGAGGGCTATTCCGTAATCCGAGTTCAACTTGCGGTAATACTGGTTCGATAGTGTATAGTAGGCAATGCTTTGCTTGTATTCTCCAAGTTTCTCCTGCGTTTTCCCAAGGTTGTCGTACATGGAGGCGAGTTTTAGCGTATCCTGTAGCTTTTGGTTCAGCTTGAGTGCCGCGTTGAAATTCTGGTTGGCGATTTCGAAATTGCCTTCCTCCAGGTGTATAATTCCAATATTGGCCTCGGCGGTGGCCGCGTGTTTCAGCTCGCCTAGTCCCCGGTAAATGTCTGAACTTTTAGCATAACAACTCTTGGCATCCTGTAATTGCTTTGTTTTGGCATACGCTATCCCTAGGTTGTTGTAGGCCGATGCCAGTATGAGGCTATCGTTTATTTTAGTGCTTATTGTTAACGTTTCCCGAAAGTTCTGGATTGCCTTTCCGTACTGCGCTCTGCGCAGGTAGCAAATGCCCTTCGCATTGTAGCTCTTAGCCAAATTTGTACTGTCGTTAAGTTCTGTGAAAATCTCTATTGCCCTGTTGGCGGTGCGTATTGCTTCCGACGACTTGCTGAGCAGTGTTGATATTTTTGTAAGTACTAGTAGCGCTTCGCCTTGTAGTTTTATATCGTTGATTTGAGTGGCGTATTGAACCGCTTTTTGAGCCAGATCATAACTTTTTTGTGGATTGTCCGATGCTAGTTGTGCCTTCTTGATAAGGGTTTCGGTGTGCTGCCGGAGCGTATCGGAGGGGGCTGATCCCAGTGTATTTAACTGTGATATTAAACTTATGAGGATACATATGATAGTATGTGGCAATTTCATATCAATATGCTTTACTATCTAACAAATGTAAAATTTATTTTGAAAAATGGGACGTAAAAACTGTGGATTTATGGATGGTAGCGAAATTAAAATTTTAATTATTGGGTTTTCAGAGCGTTGGGTTGTGGTTGTTCTGGGTTGTTTATTGCTATTTGTGGTATAGCCCCTATTTAATCAGGGTGCTGCGGTTTGATTATATATTGATATATTTGCATCCGCACTTATTGATGTAGTGGTATGATTGGCGAATTTGCTGCCCTTTTTGTTCAATGGGTTGTTTTGAATGTAGAGTTGATAGTAGTTTCGGCAGTGGTGTTTGTTATTTCGATACAAGATAATAGCCTTGTCGAGCCTGAGCCGATTGTGTAATGGGCGTTCTATTGTGGCTAATGCAGGCCGGTTGCCGTTCGATTGGTGAATATATTATAACGAATGATATTATTTTAGTTGATATTCTGAGGTTTTGTTAATATTAATTACATGAAATACTTGTTCCGCAATTATTACACCGGTATTAGGTTTAAAGGGAATTTATACCTTGTGTTGGTTTTGCATTTTCTTTTCTTGATGCTGTTGTTCTCGGTTTGTCGAGTGCTCTTTTTTTTATTCAATAAGGGTTTTTATCCCAATACCACGCTCGATAGTTTTGTTACAATTCTTTGGGGTGGGTTGCAATTCGATACAGCGGCAATTCTCTATATCAATATACTCTACTTTTTTTTCTTTCTTCTTCCGTTCACTTTTCGGTATAACGTTTGGTATCAGCGGGTGTTAAAGTACTTGTTTGTTATTACCAATGGTGTTGCCCTTGGAGCCAATTGCGCCGATTTTATTTACTTCCAGTTTACCATGCGGCGAACCACTGCCACTGTTTTCGATGAGTTTAAGAACGAAACAAATTTTGCCTCTCTCATTCCTCAGTTTATTGCCGATTATTGGTATGTTTTTTTGATTTGGTTTGCTCTTACTGCTCTCCTGGTGCTTTTTTATCGCAAAATTCAAAAACCCAAAGTGCTGAAGGGCTTTAAATACCATGCGGTGTATTTTGTGAATGGATTGGTATTGATGTTAGTGTTTGTAACGCTTATGGTTGGTGGAGTTAGGGGTGGTTATAGGCATAGCACTAGGCCCATCACGTTGAGCAATGCCGGGAAGTATGTGCATGAGCCTTTGGAGGTCGCCATTGTACTTAATACGCCCTTCGCAATTTTCCGAACGTTGCAGAAGCAATCGCTGAAAAAGGTAGACTACTTCACCCCCGATGAATTACAATCTCGCTATAACCCTGTTCATTCCCCTGTTAGTGTCGATTCCATGCGCCGATCCAATGTGGTGATATTCATACTCGAGAGTTTTGGTCGCGAGTATTTTCAGCACTACAACGAGCACTTAAAGGATCAGGGCTTCTGTGGGTACACCCCTTTCCTCGATTCTCTCATCGATAAGGGCTTCTATTTCAGGAATTCATTTGCCAACGGGCGTAAATCAATCGATGCAATGCCCTCGGCACTGGCAAGCATTCCCATGATGGTGGAACCGTATTTTTTAACCAGCTACTCAGGCAATCGCATTAACAGTATAGCTTCGTTGCTCCGCGATGAGGGGTATTACACCGCATTTTTTCATGGTGCTCCCAATGGCTCCATGGGGTTTCAGGCTTTTGCCAATGTGGCTGGGTTTCAGGATTACTATGGTTTGAGCGAGTATCCCAGCTCCGATGGTTTCGATGGGATGTGGGGCGTTTGGGACGAGGAGTTTTTTCAGTTTTTTGCCGATAAGCTCAATGGTTTTCAGCAACCCTTCTGTGCCGCCATTTTCTCGCTTTCGTCGCACCACCCATTCAAGGTGCCCGAACGGTACGAGGGGCGGTTTCCCAAGGGCACATTGCCCATACATCAATGTGTTGCCTACACCGATTACTCTTTGAGGCGTTTTTTTGATAAGGTGAGCAGCATGCCGTGGTTCGATAATACGCTTTTTGTGTTCACCGCCGACCATGCAAATCAGTCGTACTACCCCGAGTACAAAACCAATGTTGGCGTATTCACAGTCCCCCTCATTTTTTACACTCCCGATGGTAGCATGGTGGGTAAATCCGATAGCTTGGCGCAGCAAATTGATATAATGCCATCAATCCTTGGCTATTTGAATTACCCAAAACCATTCCTGGCATTTGGTCGGAATGTGTTTGGTAGCACGCAGGAGCCTTTTGTGATTAACTATACCTCAAACACCTATCAGCTGTTTGTAGGCAATTACTTGCTGCTCTACGATGGGGCTAAGGTTACGGGTTTGTTCGAGTTCAAAACCGATAGGCTGTTGGAAACGAATCTGATTGGGAAGTTGCCGGAGGTAGAGCTCCGGATGGTAAAAAAAGTTAAAGCGATAATTCAGCAGTACAACAACAGGATGATTGGCGATAGCCTTACCGTTAAATAGATTTTCGCTATGGCTACGAAATGGCTGGTGTTGGATGAAAAGAAATGCAAATTTTACTTTTAGGTTTGATTATAACTGGAATTTTGTGCAAATTTACCAAAGAGTTTTTCTGTACTCAGCGATTCTCCTATTATTGTTTACTGGGTGTGCTAAGGAGTTAGCCCCTCCAGTACGAGAACTGCCCGGAAAATCCGTTGGTAAAATTCGGCGCGAGCAGCGTAGACGTGATATTAGAGCGTTTTGGTACAGACAATTTGGCAATTCGGCTGCGCGTAGAGCTGAGCGGAAGTTACAGCGAATAAAGCGAAGGGGTTTGCGCGAGGAGAGCAAGTTGCGGCAGCAGCATGTCAAAAAACAGGATCCGGCGGTTCAGAAAAGGATGAAAGAGTCGCAGGTTAAGGCGGCGCAGAATAGCCCTTGGCGAAATTTTAGACAAAAACATAGGTTTTGGCGATTTAAAAAGAAGTAGAGATGGATGCAGGCGATTATATCTATATAATTATAGCCATAGTAATTGCTATAATTAATGCGATTGCAAGTAAAAGGAAGAAGGATGAGGCTCGGCGTAAGGCAGCGCAATCTGCACCCGAAACTACCATGCGCGATCCGGTAGATGTGCTTCAGGAGATCCTTATGGGTGCCCCCGTGGCTCAAACTCCGCAGCAGTCTAGCGATGATGTACTCGACGATGAGGATGAGCAACATGTGGTGGAAGTTGAGCGACCAACGGCAATTTGGCGCGTGGAGACACAACCCGATTACGTGAACTCGGTGGAGGTTAACCAACCTGTTGAAGTGGTGGAGGAGTCAACGCTGTATCCAACTCCCAGCGCTTCGTTCATCGACTCGCCCGAAAATGCCCAGTTTACTCCAATTGATATCCCTACCGTGGAGTTGGATACCATAAGCGAGTATAATTACGATGAGCAGGCTCCCATTGCCACATCCGACGAAACGCCCGACATGATTTTCGATCACGAAAGGGCGATGGAGTACGATGCCGCCGAGCGTTCTTTCGCCGACGATTTTGACGCACGGCAGGCTATTATCTACGCCGAGATAATGAAGCCTAAGTACGCATAGCCCCGTGTGGCGTTTGTAAACGTTGCTTTGACTTAGTGTTTAATTTACAATTTTTTACGCACAGTTGAAATAAATATTAATTTAGGGAGGCCTATTTTTTTATTCTAAATAAATGCTATATTTGCAGAATAGAAGAGTTCCGATTCGTCGGGATTCTTTTTTATTTCATATATAAGGAGGTGAATATGTCCAAAGTAATTTATTTAACCGAAGAGGGTTTGATGAAGCTGCGCAACGAGGTTGACCAACTGAAAAGCGTGGAACGCCCTGCCATTTCGAGGATGATTGCCGAAGCTAGAGATAAGGGCGATCTGTCGGAGAATGCCGAGTACGATGCCGCTAAGGAAGCACAGGGCATGCTAGAACTTCGTATCTCGAAGTTGGAGGATACTATTGCCAACGCCCGGATAATTGACGAATCGAAAATTGATACCGATAAGGTTCAGATCCTCAATAAGGTAAAACTACAGAATCTCAAAACTAAAGCCGATATGGTTTACACCCTGGTGCCCGAATCGGAGGCAAACCTTAAGGAGGGAAAGCTATCCATTGCCACCCCAATTGCCAAGGCCCTTATTGGAAAAAAAGTGGGCGATGTTGTGGAGGTTCAAGTGCCCTCGGGGTTGATGAGTTTTAAAATTCTCGATATATCCCTCTAAGCTGATACCGATATGGCCACAATCTTCACTCGAATAGTAAAAGGCGAAATACCCTCTTATAAAATTGCTGAGGATGAGCGGTTCTATGCCTTTTTAGATATCAATCCGTTGGCCGAAGGGCACACCCTGGTTATTCCAAAACAGGAGGTAGACTACCTATTCGACCTCGATCCGGATGCGCTTTCGGGGCTAACGCTATTTGCCCAGCGCGTAGCTAAGGCTATCGAGAAAGCGGTGCCGTGTAAGCGCATTGGCGTTGCGGTGCTGGGCCTCGAGGTACCCCATGCGCATATCCACTTGGTTCCACTTAACCGGGAATCGGACATCGATTTTCGTAAGCCCAAGCTACAGTTAACCCCTGAACGATTCTCGGAAATCGCCCGTAACATCTCAACCGAATTTGAATAGCAATTGTTTCTTATAAGGAAAGGGGAGGCGTTGAGCTTCCCCTTGCTATTTATGCCTTATGCGGTATGGAATGGACAGGTTAGAACGAAAAATCCACGGGAAATTTGCCCGTGGATTCTCAATTGGTCGCATTTTTTACATCGCGAATTTAATGTTAATACAATATTGATCAGCGAGTTAATGCCATGTATGTTGCGACCAATATTTCAAAGATACAATCTGAAAGCAATTCACAACCCAGCAAAGCAGGTTTTTAAATGCTTTGGTGTTGCGACCAATATTTCAAAGATACAATCTGAACCGAGCGTTCTTTGCGAGTTCGGCGGAGTAGGGGGCGCGTACTTTGCACTCCCTATGGAGCCAAAGCAATTCACCTTGCAGGCCTCATATTCTGCCAAGTCTTACGGCGCTGGCAGGTATTTCCCAATCTATTCTGCTGGAGTTAACCCTGCCAGGGCATCAAACCCTAAACGGGTTGTGATGGTAATGGCGCCAAACAATTGTAGCTACTGCGATTTAGGGCTTACCTTTCCCAGTTTCCTTAGTGGCCAAGCCTTATCATGGTTGGGTTTAATGATGTAATCTGATGCGTAATTTGGATGCTTCCTACTGAGCCAACGCAATTCGCAACCACTGGCTTGCAATTTTGAATCAAACCAATGCTGTGAGATGCAAAGCTTTGGTTTACTGCATTAGAATAAGTAGTGAGCCAATGGCGGTGATGCACCACAGTATTATGCCGAGAGCAAAGCTTTTGGCCCCCGATTGTTTTATCTGCTTAATGGTGATATTTGAGCCGATTAGAAATAGCGCAATAACCATTCCCCTGCGGCCCAGCCAGCTGAAGTGCTCGTAGCTTGGTTGGAGGCTGGGGAATATGTTGGCAAAAATAATAGCCAGTACAAAGAGTAGAATAAACCATGGGAATTTGATGGCACTTTTATCGGCGGTTTTATTCAGAAAAGCAATGGTTAACGAGAGCGGTATAATCCATAATGCTCGAATTAGTTTTACAGTAGTGGCAATGTGCAATGCCTTTTCGCCGTATATTGCCCCAGCACCTACCACAGAGCTGGTGTCGTGTATGGCTATTGCAGCCCAATTGCCAAAAACCTCCTGGCTTAGCCCGAGATTGTGCCCGATGTAGGGGAAGAGTAGTAGCGCAATGGCATTTAGAACGAATACAACAATTAGTGCGAATGAGTTTTGGTGGTTTTCGCTTTTTAAAATAGGCGCTACGGCAGCAATAGCGCTACCTCCACAGATGGCAGTGCCCGTTGAGATGAGGAGGGCTATGTTTTTTTCAACCTTGAAAAGTTTGCCCAGTAGCATTCCGAATACCATCACAAATGTGACTGAAAAAAAAGTTTCGATAAAACCACTTTTCGATGCGGTAATTACGTCGCCTAGGTTCATTCCAAAACCCAACAATACAATGGATAGCTGTAAGATTCGTGAGGTATGCTTGTGTATGTTTTCGTGCCTGAATCCCAGGAGCGATAATGCAATTCCCATTAAAAGGGCTATTGCTGGCGAAACAATGGGGAGAAAGCAAATGCAAATAATTGTTGAATACAACCATTTAGGGTTGCCTAGTCCTTTCTCAACAATACTAAAATTGTTAAATATGTTTATTCGTTTCATTTTTATTGGGATTGATGTGTTTAATGAATGTTGATTACGATTTTTGTCTCTAGCCTTTTAAGGGTGGATTGCTTCGATGGGTTTTGCTGAGCTTACAATGATCGACTCATCCGTGCTTTTTCTCAGTGAATTCTAAAACGCAATAACGCACATTCACATGCGCAAGAATTCCATACCCATTGAAATCCGGGTACAAAGGTATTGACCTGTTATAACTATTGCAAATACTGAATAGTTATGACTTATAGCTAAAAGTTATAGTTGAGGAGGAAGTTCTCGAATAGTTCAACTTGTCGGCTCTTATGCCCCAGCTTGTATGCTATCCGAAATTTGCGGGGGATGGTGAAGCCTGATACCTCTAATTTTATAAGGCTTTTTAGGAATAACTCGGTTTTAACAGCTTTTGCAGAGACAATGGCAAGCCCATCGAAATCCATTAAGAAGTTTTTTATTGACTCAGTACTCCCTAGGTGAATTAGCGTATTAATGTTTTCGAAATTGATGCCTTGCTTTGATAATGCAGCCTTAATTACTTCGAGAGTACCCGATCCCTGCTCTCTCAGCACTATTGGGAGTTGCGATAGATCGTCGCGGCTGATGTAGTCCCGTTTTGCGTACACGCTGTTGGCTCCAGTTACCACAATTAATTCGTCGTTGAGGAAATCTTTATACTTGAGCCCCGACTGGGATGAGCGGTTTTCCACCAGGGCTAAATCAACCTGGTTGTTGAGCAGGAGTGTTTCCATCTCGAATGAGTTTCCGTTCAGCAAAATTATTTGGACTTTGGGGTATCGTTTGTGGAACGATGCTATTACTTTGGGAATAACGTATTGCGATATTGTTGAACTGGCTCCTATCTTAAATTCGCCCGAGAGGCTGCTGTGAATCTGACCAATCTCAAAGTCGAGTTCTCTGTATTGCTGAGCAATCTGCTTTAAAGCGTTGTATGCTTTTTCTCCAGACTTTGTGAGATATATTTTGTTTCCTTTGCGTTCAAATAGGTTTGTGCTGTAGCGTTCCTCCATTTCCTTAATGTGCCGGGTTACTGCGGGCTGACTGATGTTTAGATGTTCTGCGGCTTTTGAGAAACTTAGATTTTCGGCTACAGTTAAAAAAACTGAATCTCGGTAATCCATTGCTGTGCGTATTTCGGTTAATGAGTTGGTGCGTGGGCTCAGACAAAGTTACGATATTAATTCCGGATGCGTGTTATAAAAAAACTTGCGCTAAAACAGTTCCAACTGCTGTGGCTCGGGACTTGCTTTTATGGGTTTGGTGGAGTGGAATAGTTCCATTGCGCCAAACTGCTTATCGGTTATGCACATTATACCAATATAGCCATTGGGTGGCAGAAAGCTTTTAACACGCTTAATGTGTACATCGGCATTCTCTCGGCTAGGGCAGCAACGGGTGTAAATGGAAAATTGAAACATGGAGAAACCATCTTTTATCAGGCTTTTACGGAACAGTGCGTACTGCTTCCGCTCCTTCTTGGTTTCGGTTGGTAAATCGAAGAATACTAACACCCACATAACTCGGTACTGGTTTAATCGGTCAAAGGTGGTCATAGATATATTAGAGGTTTAACCCTGGCAGGGTTCAAAACCCTGTTAGGGTTAATGTTAATTGCTATGGAAATGCTGGATACATAATTTTACGACTTGTCCCCTCAAAGCAATCGTAAAGCGATGCCGTGGTGCGTTGCGTAGCAATCATCAATGGGCTGCTTTTGTCGTCGATTATTACATCTAGCGCTGGAATAGTAAGGAGTTTTGCTTTTATTTCCTTGGTTAACTCCGAGCAATCTATTCCTTCCTTCACAATCTCATATACAGTCCTATCCACAAAAGGGCGGTATGGTTCCATAATATCGTCGGCAAGGCAAAATGCGTTGTAGCGGTTGTGGTGGTGTATTCCCAGTGTTGGGAGCAACCCACTTGTCACCAAGCTACGGGCTATCACTGCACGGAGTATGGCGTAGCCATAGTTAAGCAGATTGTTTGGCTCCTCTTCGTATCGTCCACGTGTAAAAACATCATTGGTGTAACCCTCGAAAAGGTTTTTCCAGTAAAACGCAGCTGCACGCCCCTCGTAGTTATCGGGGTCGCCACTTTTTACGCTTCTTGCCCAGTAAAGCATTGGTTCAATATCAACTCCAACGGATTTGAGTAAAAATGCTTGATTCTGGATTTTGGCCTGCACCGTTTGCTGCCATAGCTGTTTTTTTAACGGTACGCTTGCTGTGAGTTGAACCGCAAACCGCTCGCTCTGCAGCGTGTTGCTCTCCAAAGGGTAAAGTAACCCCGAGGGCATATGACGCTCATCGGTAGTAATTATTGCGGTATTATTGGCAAGCAGTTTGTTCAGCAAAACGTGGGTTATGGTAATTTGCGGCGAGTCCAGTACAACCACGCCAATATCCTCGATGGGAACCGATTTGGTTTCGGAATCTCCACCGGGATACTCAACCACCATTTGCTGATCCTTGGCCTTTAGGTAGGTTGGGTTGCCAAAGTAAAGGGTACGCTTTATCATATTTCGTTTATTAATATACCCCTGACAGGGTTTTAAACCCTGTCAGGGGTCGGGAAATTAAATTCCGGAAATTGTATCTGGGTCAACCATTTTATGATGAACATCAATAAAATTCTCGTTACCACCGAACCACTCCAGCACGGTTTCTCTATCAACTTTTGTTGGTTTAGTGGAAGTAATACTACCATACGACGACCAGGGATAATCCCTAAAATCGTCGGTAAAACTATGGTGAACGGGGTTTTGGTGTATGTAAATTACAAGGTTTTGGAAATATTTTTCGGAGGTTATTTTTAGGCGATGGAAAGGTCGTTCAAACAATGTACCGGACCTTTTCTGTTGCTTGTTAATTGCCTGAGTGTACGAATTAAAAAGATGAGAAAAGTAGAGATGTGGAGGTTTGATGGTTTTATTGGCGTTAACCCTGTCAGGGTTCAAAACCCTGACAGGGTTGGGTAACGTTTTAATAATTATTTCGTTCTCCTCCTTTATCCTTACCAATAAGTGGAAATGGTTCCCCATCAAGCACCACGCAAAAGTATCGGCAATTGGGGCGATGTATTTATCGTAAAGCCTAAGAAAATGCTCGTAGTTTTCAGGAGTATAGAACAACGGAGTGCCATTAATACCGCGGTTATAGATGTGGTAGTAACAGCCAAGCCCAATGGTATCCCTTTGTGAATTTGGTATAATTTTTTTAATTATTTTTTTGATAATTCCTGACAGGGTTTCTAAACCCTGTCAGAGTTACACTAAAACAGTTAAGTTCCTGATGCAATCTATTTTACTTTATAAGGATTTTGTAGGACTTCAACCCTCCTACTTTATGCTAACAAAACCATATTCGTTTGGCATTTGTATCATTATCAATAAGTTGTGTTTCTAGATGATGCCTAAAACATAATAATATTTCTCTGCAAGTTTCTGGAACCTTACATAATTTATCACTTATGGCTTTAAACATTATTGCTTATACAACTTAACACTTCTTCGGATGACAAACCTAAAAATAAACATTTCATCTCTGTTGCATACTTAACTCCAAATTCAAGTTAGAACTGGGAGTTTTTCTTTTCAAGAAACTCTTCGGGGAAAGTTCTTCTGGTTTCCTGTTGGATTTTGTCCCAAGCCTCATTTGTATTTCTTTGATTATTACAGGCAATCCAAATTTGCGCTCAAATCGTGTGCCAAAAAGTGCAGATATGTTCGTGCTTAACACCTCGGAATCTGTATAGATTGGTAATATGATGATTGTTTCATATTTTACATAGCCAATATTGCGTTGTTCTCATCCTTTTAACTGGAACTACCGCCGAAAGTCCAGTATAACAACGACAGATTTTATTGGCTTGATAGACCTTTCATTTCATAATACCACCTAATTACCTTATCGCCACGCTGAATAATCTAAGTTTTCCTTTGACTTTCCATCAAACTTGATGGGTTTTAGATTGCAGGATTTGCTTCATTTTTCCATCAACAAATTTTGTCTACTTTTGTTAAAATTAATATCTACTGTATATTTATTACACAATCGCTTCTAAAGCACGAAGCATATTCAAGTAAAACCAGTTTATTTTTGTCAATGCCAGAGGTTCTTTTTTCAATGATGCAATGGCTTTTTTGCATCCTCTCATATTTTTGTAAATTCTTTTCTTCAACTATTTGTTTTATTTTGAAGTACAATTAATCTGGGATTTTCAAAGATATTTGAGGGTTTCTTTTCGTCATTGTTTTTAATCTTTCCATAAACACTTTCTTTCGCTCAATGCTCCTTCTTAAATAATAATTCCAGTTTGAACAACCTTTTTATTGCCTTTTTTCCAATCTTCTTTTTGCCGATAACTGCAACTTTTTCCGGCTTTGTAAACGACAAGAATACCCGCCACTCTTTTCCTCTACTTCCTTAACTGTAAAAAGGTCTTTCGCTTATTATGTATTTTCGAGAAGTGAAAGTTTTTCTCTTTGAATTCAATGGACTCCTACTTTCTACATCTGCTTTTAAGTCTTCCAGTTTTACAGGTTTCAAGAGTGTTAAAGCGCTGAATGTAACACTGTTTTGTGCAAGCAATAACAGGTATCTATAGCGTGATGCCTATGATCATCACGCTTACTCCATCCTGTAATAACTCTCTTTCCTATGCTTGTTTTTGCCGTGTTCGCTTTCCCATTCAACAAAGATGTCAACCTGAGTTCCTTGTATTTGTTGAATTGCAAATTCATAGGTTACATCATCCCAACCCCATAGATTCCAGAAGTTCTGCTGTAACATTACCTGAGGTTGCCTAAACATTATGGGATATGGTTTTTAGTATTTCACTGTTTTTTTATGATATATTGCTTTCGCGCAGTTGCCGGTCAATAAAGCATTGTATTTTGTCTCCTCTGTCAAGGCTACCATCACGCTTTTGCCTTATTAATAACTCTATTAGCGGTATAGCATTGATACCTTTCAATCGTAGGCATTAAAAACCTCGGTGGGTTTGATTTACAAATCGTAAGCAGTCATATCGCCTTTACCAGAATTGCAGTGTCGATGCAAGCGTTTTATTACTTTGAGAATCGTCAAAAGTTTCACTTTGGAATTATATGCTCAATGTCAACATCGGCGCCTTTAATTGCATCAACTAAAGAAATTGGCTGTCCGCAGTATATGCAAATCGCATTCAACTTCTTAATCTCGTTGTTCATCTCCTCATATAATCGCCACTTTAAAATATTACTTCGGGTTGCTCAACCAAACTCTTGTAGTTTTTTAGCGATTTGTCATTTTTCTCTTCCTTGTTCATTGTTTCTTTTGGTGCCATCATTTCTTTCCCTCTTTACTTTTGCTTTTAATCTGCGGGGCTAATCTAACCTAATCTCATCTGGTTTTTCCATATTTATCAATAATTGCATTTATATTCACCATTTGGTTTAGAATTCTTTCCATTAATGGGTTGTCGAAGCGAATTTTTTTGCGATAGGTTTTAATTTAGCCTTGTAATTCTCTTCTTATATTTTCATCTTTTGTAAGCGAGTTTGAGTGATTATAACTAGCATAGCACATTGCTTCGCTATACCATCGCCCTCAATTAGGTATATGGCAATATTTTCATCAGTTTTGGCTGATTTATTGCTAAAACCCTGTTTTGTAAACTGGAATATTTGCCAATTTTTCGGCAATCTCTTTTCAATATTAAACTTTTGTTGCAAGACTTCTTACTGCATTCATCCTGATCCGAATTGAGTATATTGTGGCGCTACAACTGATACAATGGTTCATTCTCGATATCTGGTCAACATATTTTAAGGTTTTCTCACCCAATACTTCACCATCAGATTTTTATATAGGTATGTCTGATTGCTGTTTAAATTATGCTTTTACAGCGAACTTTATTAAATGGCATACTTGCTAACATCATCAAAAACAATTCTATTATGGCATACTTTGTTGTATTACCTTTTATTCTTTTAGTTAATTGTTTATTGAAAAACATTCATCTTCTTTTAAACCTAGATTTTTTGAATATCCGTGGGTGTGAGCCTTCATTATTATCTAAATATCTGAACAATGCCTGTTTTTGCTCAAGGTTATTCCGATTTCATTTCCTTGCTTATTTTCATTCTTATGCTGTTGATGCTCTCCCAGTTTTTGCATACTGAAATATTGGGGAACTTTTGATAAACCTTGGGCCCAACAAAGTATTCTCTGCCATCTAAGCTTTTCGTTAAACCTTCAAATTCACATACCGAAACAAGTCCTTCTGTGATTTTGTATGGGTCTTTTGATAATAAATTATTTCCCGCCTCTGGATTTTGAAATTAACCTTCTTTAAGTATGTCGGGATAATGTTTTTTTTACCATTGCAAATACAATCAAACTTTCGATATATGCTTCTGCGAGGAAAAAATATTCTCTTTAACTTCATAGGATCTGGCTGGCCTTTTAATTGCTGATAAAAGTTGACCCAATAGTAAGGTTTTGTTCTTTGATTAGTTGATGTCTGGCTTTGAACTTTGCCACATATTCAGTATCCTTTATCAAGATTCGAGTCACTTCCTGCTTTTTGTAACCTCAGTTTCTGGTTTAACCATACCAAAATTCTTCCTGGTTCTGAAAGAGTAACTTTTCACAGGTTTTATTCCGCAACCCCAAAGTTGCATTTTAAAGTCTTTTGTTCATCGGAAGGAGTATATTATGCTTATGTAACTCTGTGTTAAATATTTTCACGGAGTTGATATCTGTCGTAGCCTTGAATTGTTCGCATTTGAGTTCGGATAGAGTTTCTACTTTCTCCCGTTCCTTTTTCAAAATCCTTACCTTCAGTTCCTTCGTATGGGATAATTCTACTCCCTAATCCCAGTATTTCTCGGCTTATATCCCCATTAGCTTCCTTTTCACTTATCAATGCCCAACCTATTGAAGCAGAACCCAAATCCAGTCCTAAAATTTTTTTCATAGTATTTTGACTTTAAAGTATTATCAGTATATTTGTTTTACAATCTGAAGCAATTCACAATAAGGATTATTCCGTTGTGAAAACATTTAAGGCGGCGCAAGTCGCCTTTTTGTTTTTGCCACTCTAAAATTAAACGATTTTATTTTAAATAAAAAGCATAACCTCTTAAAATTCAATTAAAACGGACGTTTTACGGACTGGGGAGATGAATAAGAGTAACCCCGACAGGGTTCTGAACCCTGTCGGGGTTGGTATTCGAAACACCGTAATTTTATTGAGATGTGTTTATTCCCCTTTCACAACCCCATTCACCACATCAATCACCAAGCCCATATCAAACCCGCGCGACACGCCAAAGCGGATCAACTTATTCTTTAAATCATAAACCGATTTCGATTTGGTTTGCTTGGTTTTCCGGGTTATTTGCTCGAGTAGTTGCGCTCTGTCGGTGCTTGGGTCTATTTGGGTTAGGGCTTCGTTAATTATATCGGCTGCAATTCCTTTTGCCCGAAGGGCTGTGGCTATTTTAACTCTGCCCCATTTGCTAATTCTGCTTTTATCGCGGACGTATATTGCGGCATACCTTGTGTCGTCAACAAACTTATCCGATGTGAGGCTGTTGATTACCCAGGCAATATCTTCGGGTTTCATTTTCCACAGAATCATTTTCTGCCTTAAATCGCCAGTGCATTTTTCGCTGCGGGCGCAAAGGAACTGCAGGCGCATTAGCGCCTTTTCTTTATCGATATGTTGTTCTCTGGGATTCAAACTATACCTTTTCTATTGTGGGTTATCAATCTAGTTAAATTTTGCCAAAGGCCATTCTGTCCTTCCCGTTGATATCCTTTCGAATTTCTACATCTTTAAAGCCAATATCAATCAGCATTTCCATTGTTTCCTTACCAAAAGCCTCGTTTATCTCGAAGTAGAGGTGGCCGTTGGGCTTAAGCCAATGTTTCGATTTTTGGGCAATTGTTCGGTAGAATAGCAGCGGATCTGCATTGCTGACAAATAGGGCGAGGTGCGGTTCGAAATCGGTTACATTCCGGTTCATCAGTTGCTTTTCCTGCTCCCTAATGTAGGGTGGGTTGCTCACAATAATGTCGAAGGGGGATCGCTCAAGTTCCGAAATTTTCAAAATGTCATCCTCAATAAAATCAATATTAACCTGATTCTTTGAAGCGTTTCGTTTGGCAACGCTAAGCGCATTGCCCGAAATATCTAGAGCCGAAACTTGGGTGTTTGTAAGATATTTGGCCAGCGCAATGGCGATGCAACCCGAGCCTGTGCCTATATCCAATATCTTGGGTGAATTCCCTTTGTTATTGCTGATTATCCAGTGAACTAGCTCCTCCGTTTCGGGGCGTGGAATTAGCACATTGGAGTTAACTTCGAAAACCATATCCATAAAATCGGCTTCGCCTAAAACGTACTGAACCGGGTTTCCATTTTTTAGTTCATCGAGAATCTTTAGTATCCTGTTTGTAATGTTGCTGTTTATTGAATCGTTAGGGTTTAAATGCACTTTGTACTCAGGCATCATTGTAATTTTTTCGAATAGTAATTTCCTGATGGCCTGTACCTCAGTTTTGGGGTATAGCTCGGTTAATTGTGTGCCAATGTAATCAAACAGCTGCCTTAGGGTGTAATGGTTCATTAAAAAGTGTATTTTTGTATAGGTAACAAATTTACGGATTTTATGGATAATTCAGAGATACACAGGATGTATATGCAGCGTTGCCTCGAGTTGGCGCTTAATGGTATGGGCAATGTGGCTCCAAACCCTATGGTAGGGGCTGTAATTGTGCGGAATAATCAGATTATTGGGGAGGGTTACCATGCGCATTACGGTGAGGCGCATGCCGAAGTGAATGCCATAAACTCGGTAAAGGATAAAGCGTTACTTAAGGATTCCACCATCTATGTTTCGTTGGAGCCATGCTCGCATTACGGTAAAACGCCTCCATGCACCGATCGGATTATTGAGCAGGGTATTCCCAATGTGGTTGTGGCAACAACCGATCCTAATCCAAAGGTGAGTGGTAGGGGGATCGAAATTCTTCGGCAAAATGGGTGCAATGTAACCGTTGGAGTGTTGGAGGATGAGGCCAAGGAGTTGAACCGAAGGTTTATTACTTACCATACCAAGAAAAGGCCGTATGTGATCCTGAAATGGGCTCAAACCATCGATGGGTTCATCGATGCGGTTCGGCAACCCACCGATCCCGTTGAACCCTTGTGGATTACCAATGAGCATGCCCGCACACTCGTGCACCGCTGGCGAAGCGAGGAACAGGCCGTGCTTGTGGGGACTAACACTGTGGAACGCGATAACCCACGCCTAAATGTTCGTAATTGGTGCGGTCGTAGCCCTGTAAGGGTTGTGGTGGATCGGAAGTTGAGGTTATCCACCGATTCGCATATTTTTGATGGATCGCAGCCAACCCTGCTTTTTGTCGGGAATAATAGTAGTTCGCTTGCCCGGAAGTCGGAGTTTGCTGGTATAGCAAACCTCGAGATGATTACTATTGACTTTGTGAAGGGTATTGAGGCGCAAATCCTCAAGGAACTTGCCATTCGGGATATAGTATCGGTAATAATTGAGGGCGGAGCAACAATTCTGGGTAGTTTTATTCAGAAGAATTTGTGGGACGAGGCTCGTGTATTTGTGGGTAGCAAATTCTTTGGCGATGGTGTTAAAGCCCCACTTTTTAAAGGAGCTTACTCCACATTCGACGAAATAGGCGATAGTAAACTGTTTGTTTATAGGAACGAAGAAAGTATTTAATTCAAACTGAGCCCTGATAGGTTTCAAACCCTGCCAGGGCCCTATTTATACCGCGGCAAAGTTTATTGCATCGCTATTCCACGTAGGAGCGTTGTGTATTGCGGGGATAATGTCCTCGGGTTTGTCAACAAAAGTCCAGATGTCAACGTGTTCGGTACGCATAAACCGTTCTTCCACCATTTTATCGAGGAGCGCTTTTAGGTGATCGTAAAACCCATCGGTGTTGAGTATTATGATTGGTTTTGTAAATTTCCCGAGCCGTTTTAGCGTAATTACTTCCATTAGCTCTTCCAGCGTTCCGCATCCACCGGGGAGTGCAATAACTGCATCAACCCCTTCGATTAAAAGCTTTTTGCGTTCGTGCATATCGTTTACGAGCACAAGCTGGGTAAGCCCCTTGTGGCCCCATTCTACCTTATCCATGAATCGGGGGAGTATGCCAATTACCTTTCCGCCATGCTGTAGCGTAGTGTTTGCTATGCAGCCCATTAGCCCGTTGGATCCGCCGCCGTACACAACCGATATTCCATCTTGAGCCAAGTTTTGCGCTAAGGTTCGGGTGGCTTCAAAGTATTTTTCGTCAACCTTATTGCTCGATGCGCAGTAAACACAAACTTTCATGTGCAATGAGTGTTTTTAGTTTAGTAGTTTTGTGAAAAGCAAACTCCGTATTGAGGTTTTAGCCTTTATGGAGTATCGAAAATAAAAGGTCGGGTTATTTTCCCGACCCTAAGATTGTAGCAATTATGGCGTTTATAGTAACGCTTCGAGTTTGGTTACTAAGTTATTTTTAGGAACAGCGCCAACCTGCTTGTCAACCTGTTCTCCATTTTTAAAGAATAGAACAGTAGGAATGTTGCGGATGCCATAGCGTGCTGCTATGTCGGGGCAACTGTCCACGTCAACTTTAGCCACGACGGCTTTGTCCTTGTATTCCTCTGCAATTTGTTCTACATAAGGAGCAATCATTCGGCATGGGCCGCACCATTCAGCCCAAAAATCAACCAGTGCTGGTTTACCCGAGTTTAGAACTAACTCGTCGAAATTTGAATCGGTAACTTGTAGTGCCATGTTCGTACTAGATTAATTTTTTCAGTTTTTAAAAATATGAAAATAAAACGATATATGTAACTATTTGTTTAATCGGCCTGCAATTTAAATTCCATCTCATTATCCCTTAGGTAGTTGATGAGTTCGTTGGTGATGTTGATCCGGTGCGATCGGGAGAATAAATCTACCGAAACCCTATTATCGGGGTCTATAATTTTGAACTTCAGTTTCACATTTGCCTTATCTTTCGACGAGAGTTGAACGAAATCGTTGGTTAGCTCGTCGGATATTTCGGTTAGGGGCAGGGTTATGGTTATCCCTTTTATTTGTTTCTCGCGGACTTCGTAGAGCATCGAGATGGTTTTGATTTTGAGTTCGAGCTCTTCGGGTCGGTATGCTTTGGGTTGTACCCGACCCTTAATCATTATCATATAGCCTGTGTAGCAGAAATTTCGGAACGATTCGAAGTCCTTCCCGAACAGCATTATGTCCATGGTGTCGGAGTAGTCCTCTAGGGTAAGGCGGGCGTATGGCTTCCCGGTTTTGGTGGTGTCTACTCTAGTTCCGGCCACCATTCCGCCAATAATAACATCACGGTCGCGGTACTGTTCCATGTTTTTAAGATCGGCGAGGGTTGTGTTGCATAGGTTTTCGATTTCGAACTTGAAATCGTCCAGTGGGTGTGCCGAGAGGTAGATGCCCACCACCTCTTTCTCTCGGTTTAGCAGCTCAATCGACGACCACTCCTCAACCTTTGGGGCTTCGGGTTTGGGCATCTCAAAATCGCTACCTGCACCGAATAGCGACATCTGGCTGCTTTGCTTCTCTGTTTGGGTTTTTACGCCGTAGCGCATTAGGGTTTCGAGGAATGTGCCGCCCTTGGGGTCGGGGGCTAGGTACGTACTGCGGCTAATGGGGCTAAGCTCTGCAAATGCTCCGGCAACCACCAGAACCTCGAGGTTCTTTTTGTTCACGGTTTGAAGGTTTACCCGTTCCATAAAATCGTAGACATCTTTGAACTTCCCCCCGTTTTTTCGTGTTTCGATGATATTTGCCACTGCGTTTTCGCCCATGCCCTTTATGGCGCCAAGTCCAAACCGAATGTTGCCATTGGACATTACGGCAAATTTGTAATGGCTTTCGTTTACATCGGGTCCCAGGACCTGTATGCCCATGCGGCGGCATTCGTCCATGAAAATGGTGATTTTCTTGATGTCCGAAAGGTTGCGGCTAAGCACCGCGGCCATAAACTGGCTGGGATAGTGAGCCTTGATGTATGCGGTTTGATAGGCAACATAGGCGTAGCAAGTGGAGTGCGATTTGTTGAATGCGTACTCGGCAAATGCCTCCCAGTCGGTCCACACCTTTTCAACCTTTGCCTTGTCGTGTCCGTTTTTAAGGCAGCCCTCCACAAACTTTTCCTTGAGTTCGTCCATCACCTTGCGGAGCTTTTTACCCATTGCCTTACGGAGTGCATCGGCTTGTCCTTTGGTGAATCCGGCCAGTTTTTGCGAGAGTAACATCACCTGCTCTTGGTAAACCGTGATGCCGTAGGTATCCTTTAGGTACTCCTCCATGTCGGCAATGTCGTACTCAATGGTTTCGCGACCATGTTTACGGTTGATGAAACTTGGGATGTACTCCATGGGGCCTGGACGGTAGAGGGCGTTCATGGCAATTAAGTCCTCAAAGCGGTTGGGCTCCAGTGCGCGCATGTGTTTTTTCATCCCCGGCGATTCAAACTGGAATATGGCGGTGGTTTCGCCTTTGGAGAATAACTCGAATGTTTTGGCGTCGTCGAGGGGGATTTTATCAATCTCAAGGTCAGTACCTGTCGATTCCTTTATCAACTGTAGCGCATCTTTTATGATGGAAAGGGTTTTTAAACCCAAGAAGTCCATTTTTAGCAGGCCGATATCCTCAACGTGCGAGCCTTCGTACTGGGTAACGTATAGCGATGTTTCTTTGTTGGTGGATAGCGGAACGTACTCCTCCAGGTCGTCGCGTCCAATGATTATCCCGCAGGCGTGTACGCCTGTTTGCCTGACGGTTCCTTCCAGAACCTGTGCATATTCTAGGGTTGATCGGATTAATTCGTTGTCGGATTTCCGTTCTTTGTCGAGTTCGGGTACCTCCTTGAATGCGGCCTTAAGGGTTGTCCCAGGTTTTTCGGGAACCAGTTTGGCCAGCCGGTCGGCTATGGCCAGCTCCAGTTTTTGCACGCGGGCCACGTCCTTAATCGACGATTTTGCCGCCATTGTGCCAAACGTAACGATGTGGGCCACTCGTTTAGCTCCGTATTTGCGAACTACGTATTGGAGTACCTCTTCGCGTCCGTCCTCGTCGAAGTCGATATCGATATCGGGCATCGATATACGCTCTGGGTTGAGGAACCGCTCGAACAGCAGGTCGTACTTAATGGGGTCGATGTCGGTAATTTTTAGGCTGTACGCAACCGCCGAGCCTGCTGCCGATCCGCGCCCTGGGCCCACCGATACCCCGATGTCGCGAGCTGCTTTAATAAAATCCCATACAATAAGGAAGTACCCAGGGTAGCCCATTCGGGCAATTACTTCGAGCTCAAAATCGATGCGCTCGGTTACATTTTCGGGTAGATTATCGCCCCATCGTATTTTTGCCCCCTCGTAGGTTAGGTGTCGTAGGTACTGGTTGTCGTCGGTAAATCCCTCGGGTAGAGGAAAGTATGGCATAATGGGTTTGCTGCTAAGGCTGTAGTATTCAATTTTATTGAATATCTCCTCGGTATTGTAAATAGCTTCCGGAAAATCGGGGAAGTTTGCAAGCATCTCCTCTTCACTTTTCAGGTATTCTTGAAAAGTATAGCGCATTCGATTTTTATCGTCGATATCTCTGCCTGTGTTGAGGCAAATTAGTCGGTCGTGAGCTTGAGCCTCCTCGGCCAGCACAAAGTGTACGTCGTTGGTGGCAATGCATTTTACCCCGGTTTTAGCCGATAGCTCAATTATGGCTTTGTTTACTTTCAGCTGGTTTTCGTAAACATTCTCGTCAATTTGGGGATCGCCCGATTTGTGGAGCATGATTTCGAGGTAGAAATCGTCGCCAAAAATCTCCTTGAATTCGGCAATGGATTGCTCTGCCCCAGCCATATCGCCATTCATGATTGCTTGTGGGATTTCGCCCCCAAGGCAGGCGCTCGATGCAATTATGCCTTTGTTGTATTTACGGAGTAATTCCTTGTCTATTCGGGGTTTGTAGTAAAAGCCCTCGGTGTAGCCATAGCTAACCAATTTAACCAGGTTGTGGTAGCCTTCCTTGTTTTTTGCCAGTAGTACCAGGTGGTGGTTGCTTCGATCCTCCTTATCGGATCTGTCGGAGCGGCTTTTCTTTGCAACGTAAACCTCGCAGCCAATTATTGGTTTGAATAGGTTGGCTTGCTGTTCCTGAATTTTTTGGTTTAATTCATTTATTTTAGTTGTGCAATCGGTGCCATTCTCCTGTTCTTTCTTTAGGCTTTCCAACTCGCATTTGATGCGCTTTATTTCATCGTTAACGGGGCTATTCTGCTTGTTTGTTACATTGATAAACTCCTTTATGCCGAACATGTTGCCGTGATCCGTGATGGCTATTCCCGGCATTTTTAGCTCGCGGGCTCTATCTATTAAGCCATTAATGCTCGATGCGCCATCAAGAATTGAGTATTGCGTGTGTACGTGCAGATGAACGAATTTTCCCATTGCCGTTGTTGTCTCGTGGTGTTAATGCTGATTAAATCTTTTTATTTGATTTTCAACCATTTGATTATGTGTGCCGGTCGAATTTCCTCTTTGCGAAGTTAAGAAAACCGCAACCCCGAAACGAGTGTTGTTGATAACTATTAAAATGTTTCAGGTGGTCTCCGTTTTACCTGTAATTATCGGGTTTCCTTGGTCTCCATGCGTGTTCCATGATGTGTCTGTGCTATTTTGTATTTTTTGTACTTGTTTGTTGAAATAGTATTACCTTTGGGCACTGTTTTCTTCGGGGCAGGGTGCAATTCCCTACTGGCGGTATAGTCCGCGACTCCTTCTTAGGATTGATTTGGTGCAATTCCAAAACCAACAGTTAAAGTCTGGATGAAAGAAGAGGCATATTTGTGTTTACATTCCTTCTATTAGAATCGGTTTGCCCCGTTGTAATCAGGTATTGTATTATCTTAAACTGGGGTGAAATGAAAACAATTCAAGATTTTGGAGCCGATTACCGGGCTCGTGTCGAAAATGCTATTCTTAAGCTTAAGAGTGGTTCGGGGATATTGCTTGTTGATGATGAGAATCGCGAGAACGAGGGCGATTTAATTTATCCCGCCATATCGATGACCGAGGCCGACATGGCGTTGATGATTCGCGAATGCAGCGGAATTGTATGTTTATGCTTGTCGGCACAACGATGCAAGGATCTGGAGTTAAGGCCGATGGTTGAGCAGAATACCAGCAAGAATCAAACTGCGTTTACCATATCCATTGAGGCTAAGAATGGGGTTACAACGGGTGTCTCGGCTCGCGATAGGATTACAACCATCCGTACAGCCATTGCCCCCGATGCTAAGCCTTCGGATTTAGCTCATCCTGGGCACGTGTTCCCCTTAGTTGCACGGGCAAATGGGGTTTTTGAACGCCGAGGGCATACCGAGGGTAGTGTCGATTTGGTTAAGCTGGCTGGTTTGGGTAACGCCGCTGTGCTCTGCGAACTGACCAATCCCGATGGCACGATGAGCCGTCTTCCTCAAATTATCGATTTTGCCAATCTTCACAATACGACCGTTGTGTCAATTGATGATATTTGCAAGTACAGGGCTGCTGTTGAGACTCCTGGGCGCATGGCCGTCAATGCGATGTAAGGATAAATTTGTTATGGAATTAAAATTAAAAAGGAATCCTGCATTTTGCAGGATTCCTTTTTAGTAGTTGTATCGTTGGTGTTACGGTAATTCAATTATTTTGCGTGTTATCTCGTTTGAGCCATCCTGTAGTTTGATGATGTATGTTCCGGTTGGTAATCCCATTTCGGCTGCCGAGAACTGATGCGTTTTAACCCCTGCAGTTTGGTAGCCACTGGCGAGTACCTTTACGAGTTTTCCGCTTAAATTGTACACCGCAATATTTATTACTCCCTCCTTTTGTAGGTTGTAGGTGATTGTTGTTTTTGCATGGTAGGGGTTGGGGTGTGCGCTTAGGGTGATTCCTTCGTTGGGAAGGTTCCCGTTTTGTAATGTGTTAATTACGTTGTTGTTGTAGGCTGCTCTTGAACTCGAGTGCTGAGTACCATTTTGTGCAGTGTGGGTGCTTTTAATTAGGACTAACACTGGGAATCTGTGGTTTTGTGTGTACCAGCGGTAGGTTACATCTTCGGTTTTAACCGTGGTGTTATTAATGGTTTGCTGGGTGGCTCGGATCTCTTTTACCCGGAGTGCGCCCTGTATTTCCTTGCCATTGGGGAGTTTAAGAGTGCCAGTGGCATCCCCGCTTACGGTGTAGCTTCCTGTGATTTGGCCAATAGCCTTCCCCTGCGATACGTATTCGCCCTCAAAATTGCCCGAAAAGCTGCTTCCGTAGGTGAATGGGTATTTCATCTTTACAAATGGAACTGTGTACCGGATTTGTGTTTGGCCCGTTTGGGTTATAAGTCCGTACTGCTCCAACTTCTCGTTTGATGCGTTAAAGGCGAAGTATGTGCCAAATTCTTCGAGCACGGTGTTGGCGTTGGGGAATGCTGTGTTGCATTCCGCGATGGCTGAGCTGTGAATTGAGCCCACAAAGTTGCTGTTGGTTTCCAGTTCTGAAAAATCCCACGTTGCACTTTTCCCTGCTACACCGGGCTCAACATAGTTGGTTAGTTTCATTGGGTTCAATTCGTGGGGGACGAATCCGTGGCTTTGGTTTGTCAGGATTGTTTGCGATTGCCCCGTAAGGGTTGCAATTCCGAATGCTAGTAGTAATGTGGCTTTTTTCATGTGAGTATTCTTTTTTATGGATGTATTCGTACTTATTTAACGCCAAATTGCTGGTGTGCTTCCGTCTTTGGCTAACTATTGTTTGTAACAAATATACAAATAGCTGATGCCAAAATCAATTGCACATGGTCAAAAAAAAATATTAGCGGTCGAAATTTATAGATCCCTCAATTTTAGTAGTAGCCCCGATAAAACAACGAAAAGAATAATGTATCCGGCGCAAACTGGCAGCGAGGCGCTTAATGCCATTCCATCGTGAGCAGTTTGTAGTTGTTGTGTGGTGTTGGGATCAATGCCCTGTACATTCGATAAGTCCGAAGCCAGTATTCCTAAAAAATCGGGTGCAGGGGTTAGGTTCGATATGATTTTTACCGGGAAAAAGCTGTCGACGCCCGATGGGATGAGTAGTCTGATGAAGGGTTCGGCAATAATAAAGTAGAGTAGGTATGCCACTATCGCCAGGGCGGTATTGCGGAATAGTAGTCCGGCAAGGAATGCTAGGCTCATATACGCAATGGATTGAATCCCTAGAACCATAACGTATTTGTATCCATTAAGGTATGACCCCGCCCATGGTTCCGAACTGGTTAAGCTTACCGTAAAGCCTGTAATGGTTACTATGATTATTACGTATGCTGTAAGGCTCCCAATAACGGCAAGTTTGCCAGTAATAAGTTGATTCCGGTTGAGCCCATCGAGTATTTGTTTGCGAAATGTGTTGTATGTTAATTCGTTGCTGGTTAGCACAATTATCAGTATGGCTAAAAGTAGATTAAACCAACTGGCAATCCAGGCTATTGTGCCCCACATGTAATTGCTCGAGAATAGTCTGAAAATATGAACTTCCTGTATGTTGATATGAAGGTTTGCCCCCATTAGGACAACCAGAACGAAGAACGATGCGTGCAGCAGGATTATAGCCCAGAATATTGGGTAACCCAGTGTTTTTAGCATTTCTATTTTAAGTACGCTCTTCATTGGCTGTTGTGCTTTAGTTGTTTTTTACAATGCTCAGGAAGAGTTCTTCCAGCGTAGGCCGTCGCACCTCGAATCGGTTCAGGGTAATGCCATTGTTCGCTAGGCTAGTGTTTAGTTCGGCTATGTTGGTTTCCGACCGTAACGATACTATTACCCCGGCAATGTTTCGCTCTAGCACTTTGCATCCAGGTGTGCTCTGGAGCAGGGCGTCGAGTTCGTGGGTTTGGGGCGTTTCAATAATTGCTACTTGGCTGAAATTTAGTAGATCGTCAACCTTTCCGTGTGATATGTTTACTCCATTTTTAAGGATAACAACATGCGAGCAGATTTTTTGAATCTCGTCGAGGTTGTGGCTGGCTATGATGACGGTTTTCCCCAGTAACGATTGGTCTTTAATCAGGTTCCGAACCTCGTTAACCCCTTCGGGATCCAGTCCGTTGGTGGGTTCGTCCAGCACAAGTACCTCGGGGTTGCCGAGTAGGGTTTGTGCAATGGCGAGCCTTTGCTTCATCCCTAGCGATAGGGTGTAGCAGGGCGATTTCCGTTTCTCGTATAGGTTGAATTTTTGGAGAATTTGGGGTATGTCAGTTTCTCCGTAGCCCCTTGCCATGGCGCTTATGCGTAAATTTTTTTCTATCGATAGGTAGGGGTAGAAGTAGGGGATTTCCAGTAGTGCGCCTATTCGGTTGTTTGCCAATTTGTTGTTGGTGGAGCCGAACCAGCTGAACGTTCCGCCATTTGCCGATTTTATTCCTAGGATTAGCGATAGGAATGTGGTTTTTCCACTCCCGTTAGGGCCAAGTATTCCAATAACATCACCCTTCGAAACGGTTAAATTTAACTGATTAAGGGCAAGAACCGATCCGTACGATTTGGAGAGTGAATCAACTTGGAGTATTGGAGCCATACCGGACAATCGTAAGAGTGAGTGTTGGTGTTTAATTCCCTAATTCCGACATAAATTTGATTCGCATCAGCCGGATTTCCTCCTCGGTGTAGTCCTCTTCGCCCAGCGCGTTTATTGCGTCTTCAATGCTCTCGCTTTCGGCTTCATTCTTAAAGTATTCGAAAACTTCCTCCTGCTTATCCTCGTCTATTACATTATCGATGTAGTAGTCGATGTTGATTTTTGTACCCGAGTTCACTATAGCCTCCAGCTCGGTAAGCAAATCGCCCATCTCTAGGTTTTTGGCTTCGGCAATATCGTTCAGATCCATTTTGCGATCGATACTTTGGATGATGTAAACCTTGAGCAGCGATTTGTTGGCCACCGATTTTACAACCATATCCTGAGGACGGATAATGTCTTTGTCCTCCACGTAGGTTTTTATTAAATCGATGAATTCCTGTCCAAACCGTTTGGCTTTTCCTGCACCTACTCCCGAAATATTTTGTAATTCCTCGAGGGTGATTGGGTATTGTATGGACATGTCTTCCAGTGAGGGATCCTGAAAGATAACGAATGGCGGTAGGTTCTTCTTTTTGGCTACTTTTTTTCGTAAATCCTTAAGCATGTTAAGCAGCTCATCATCGGCAGAGCCCGATTTGTCCATCGCTATTCCTGCGGCATCGTCATCTTCCCCTTCGGAGAATTCGTGATCGAGGGTGAACATAACATCAAACGAATTTTTGATGAAGTCGTGCCCTTTCTGGGTAAGGAACAGTAGGCCGTAGTTCTCGATATCCTTATCGATAAACTTCATTACCAAAGCTTGTCGTATAATTGAATTCCAGAATCGTTGGTCTTTCTCTGCGCCTTCGCCAAAGGTGTCAAGTTGATTGTGCTTGTACGATTTTATGGCAGCAGTTGGTTTTCCTAAAAGAATGTTTACAACATGCTCGGCTTTAAATTTTTGGTTAACGGCAATAATCGTTTCCAAAACCATTTGCAACTCATCTTTACCTTCGAATTGAGTTTTTGGATGTAGGCAGTTATCGCAAGAATTACAGTTATCCTCGGTATATTCTTCTCCGAAATAGTTTAGTAATGTTTTGCGTCGGCACATGGACGATTCGGCATACGATACGGTTTCTAGTAAAAGTTGCTTGCCAATTTCCTGCTCGGAAACGGGTTTTCCCTGCATAAACTTTTCCAGTTTTTGTATGTCCTTATAGCTGTAAAAAGTTATACACTGTCCTTCGCCACCGTCGCGACCGGCACGACCTGTTTCTTGGTAGTACCCTTCCAAACTTTTTGGAATATCGTAGTGAATAACAAATCGCACATCGGGCTTGTCTATACCCATTCCAAAGGCTATGGTGGCAACAATTACATCCACCTCTTCCATTAGAAATTTATCCTGATTGGTCGAGCGGGTGTTTGCATCAAGGCCGGCATGGTACGGAAGTGCTTTTATACCATTAACCTTAAGCGTTTCGGCCATTTCCTCAACCTTTTTCCGGCTAAGGCAGTAAATAATGCCCGATTTGCCCTCATTATTTTTTATGTACTTTATTATTTCCTTAACGGCATTTACTTTAGGCCTTACTTCGTAGTAAAGGTTCGGCCTGTTGAACGACGATTTGAATACTGTTGCATCGAGCATTCCTAGGTTTTTCTGAATATCGTGCTGAACCTTTGGGGTTGCCGTTGCCGTTAGGGCAATTAGCGGAGCTGTTCCAATTTCGTTAATAATAGGTCTTATACGGCGATACTCCGGACGGAAGTCGTGTCCCCATTCCGAAATACAGTGAGCTTCGTCAATGGCATAAAACGATATTTTAATCTGTTTCAGAAATTCAATGTTATCCTCCTTGGTAAGAGATTCCGGTGCAACATAAAGCATTTTGGTAACACCGCTAGTAACATCACTTTTAACCTTCTGTATTTGAGTCTTGTTTAACGATGAATTTAAAAAGTGAGCGACTCCATCCTCCACAACAAAGCTTCGCATTGAGTCAACTTGGTTCTTCATTAATGCTATAAGGGGCGAAATAACAATGGCCGTTCCATCGAGTATTAGAGCTGGCAGTTGATAGCAAAGAGACTTTCCTCCTCCAGTTGGCATTAAAACAAAAGTGTCGCGTCCGGCTAACACATTGCGAATGATAGCCTCTTGGTTTCCTTTGAATGTATTGAAACCAAAGTACTTACTTAAATACTCTTTCAGCGAAACCTCTGATACATTTATGCTCATGACTTAATTAAACGCTTTCTAGTTTAAGGCTTTTAGCTTTTGTTAATACCCTCAGGTAGTTACCGTCCCAAAAAAAAAGATACTTTTGCTACATAAAAATACTCTTTTTTTGCAATTAAGATTCATTTTTAAGGTCTTTTAACAAATGGAGAGTAAGTTAACTTAAAATCAGGTTTTTATGAATGTCGATATAAAAAGTATAGCAGTTCAAACAATCCGAACCGAAGCCGCTGCTATTGAAAAACTTACAGGCTTTATCGATGACGATTTTGCGAAAACCGTTTCGCTTATCTATAACGGAAAAGGACGGGTAATTGTTTCAGGAATCGGGAAAAGTGCAATTATTGCCAATAAAATAGTGGCTACTTTCAATTCAACTGGTACGCCTGCTATTTTTATGCACGCTGCCGATGCCATTCATGGCGATTTGGGCATCATTCAGCCCGATGATGTTATTATTTGCCTTTCGAAGAGTGGCTCTACTCCTGAAATTAAAGTGTTGGTTCCTCTTATAAAGAATTTAGGCAATACGCTTATTGCATTAGTGTCGAGCACCGATTCGTACTTGGCTCAAAAGGCCGATTACGTGCTTAAGGCTACGGTCGATAAGGAGGCCTGTCCCAATAACCTTGCGCCCACTTCGAGCACCACTGCTCAGCTGGTTATTGGCGATGCTTTAGCGGTTTGTTTGCTTAAATTGAGAGGTTTTACCCCCGAGGATTTTGCCAAGGTGCACCCCGGTGGGGCGTTGGGTAAAAAGTTGTATATGACAGTGGGCGATATTTTTTCGACCGTGAATGTTCCCAAGGTTAAGGCCACCGATGAAATCCGTCCTGTGATTCTCGAGATTTCCTCCAAGCGTTTAGGGGCCGCTGCTGTGCTCGACGATCAGGACAATGTGATTGGGATTATAACCGATGGTGATTTGCGTAGGATGTTGCAGAAAAGTTACAACTTTGATGGTTTGGTAGCCCGCGATATTATGTCAACCAGCCCCAAAACGGTGGAGCGTGATGAGTTAGCCATTCGAGCCTTTAACCTTATGGAGCAGTTTAAGATTACCCAGTTGCTGGTTCTTAATAAGGGCAAGTATGAGGGGGTTATCCATATTCATGATATTTTACGCGAGGGTATAGTGTAACTCGTTTGGTGTATTGAGATGCGCCGATATAGTGGCTGCTTCTTTCTATTATTGTAAGTAGCCTGTTTTGCGGTAGTCGGCATGGCTTCTGGTTTGAAGTTAGTGCAGAACACAAAGTTTTAATTATGAGGAGAATCGGTTGTTTTATTCTGTTAGTCCTTTTTGCCAACGTTGCGGTGAGCCAAATTACCAAAATAAGGGGTAAGGTGGTGGATTCCAAGACCAAGGAGCCTTTACCCTACGTAAATGTGTCGTTTCGTGGAACAACCGTTGGAACTATAACCTCGGATGCTGGCGATTTTTTTATCGAAACGCGTACTGCCGGCGATTCTTTGTCGGTGTCGTATGTGGGCTACCGGCCGCGTATGGTTAAAATCAAAAAGGGGGCATACCAGGATTTGCGCATCGAGTTGGAGTCCGAATCGATTGAGCTTGCCGGGGTGATTGTTAAACCAGGCGAGAGCCAGTCGTTGCGAATTATTCGGAATATCATAAAGAATAAGGATCGGAACAATCCGGCAAACCTGAGCTACTTCTGCAAGGCGTACAACAAAATTCAGGTCGATCTGAATAATATTGATGATGATGTGAAGAAACGCAAAATCTTCAATCAGTTTAAGTTTATCTGGGATTACGTGGATACCAATGCCATTACAGGCAAAACTTACCTCCCCATATTTATTACCGAGTCGTTGTCCGATTACTATTACCGCTCGAGCCCTAGGATGGAAAAAGAGGTAATTAAGGCAACTAAAATTTCAGGCGTAAATAACGAGAGTGTTGCTCAGTTTACCGGAAAAATATATCAGAGTATAAATATTTACGACAATTATATCAACATTTTCGATCAGGGTTTGGTGAGTCCAATTGCCAATGCCGGACTAATATATTACAAGTATATGCTGGTGGATAGTTCTTTTGTGGATAATCGTTGGTGTTACCATGTATCGTTCAGGCCTCGTCGAAAAATGGAACCAACTTTTACCGGCGATTTTTGGGTGAACGATTCTACTTGGGCCATTGCCAAAATGCAGGTTCGACTGGCAAAAATGGTTAACCTGAATTTCGTGAACGATATGGTTGCCTCCGCCGAATTTACTCCGCTAAACGATACGCTTTGGTTTCCAAAGCAACTTACCCTGTTTGTCGATTTCAATTTAACTGATAAGACAACCGGTTTTTTTGGACATAAAACAATTATTACGATAGCGTGCGCCTTAACCCGGAATTTCCTCAGGAAATAGTATCCATGGCCAGCAACGTGCAGGTTAAGACGGGTGCGTTGAATCAGGATACTTCGTACTGGCAGGATGCGCGCCCCTTTGAAATTTAAGTCCAAAGGAGCAGGGCATATACACCATGGTCGATTCCGTTCAACAGGTTCCCATGTATAAAACCTTTGTTGATATTATCAATATGTTTATCAACTATTACTATGTTATTGGGTATATCGAGGTTGGTCCCTACTACAAAACCTATAGTTTTAACGAGATCGAGGGGAATCGATTCCGAATATCGGGGCGTACCAGCAATAAGTTTAGTAAGACGTTGATGATAACCGGGTTTGCGGCATATGGCGATAAGGACGATCGGTTTAAGTGGGGCATTGGAACCCTTTATATGCTTGATAAAAACCCGCGCGAAACCCTTAGTTTCGATTACAAGAAGGATATCGAGCAGCTTGGGCAGAGTCCCAATGCGCTTACCGAGGATAATATTCTTACCTCGTTTCTGCGTCGCAATCCCAATTACAAGTTAACTTTAGTTGAGGAGTATTCGTCAACCTACGAGAAGGAGTGGTTTACCGGTTTTTCCAATAAGTTAACGTTAAACCATCGGGTTATTTACCCCACCGAGTTTATCCCTTTCGATCCGGTTGACGGGGCATTGCCATTGCCCAGTATTACAACATTTGCTGTAACCCTGAATACCCGCTGGCAGAAGAATGAGGGCTTTGTAGCTGGGGAGTTTACGCGTGTAAGTCTAGGTAGCGATTGGCCCGAGGTGAATTTCTATGTTACCAAGGGTTTTAAGGGCTTTTTGGGTGCCGATGTGGATTACTGGAAACTAAGCGCCAACTATTACCATAAGTTTAATATTAACCCCTTTGGGTACACCCGGTTAATTGTGGATGCTGGTAAGATTTTTGGTGAAGTTCCCTATCCGCTTCTGCAGCTGCACGAGGGTAACGAAACCTATGCATTCGATCGGTATGCATTCAACATGATGAATTACTATGAGTTTGCCTCGGATCAGTATGCCAGCTTGTACCTGGAGCACCACTTTCAGGGTTTTTTTCTGAACCGTTTCCCGTTAATCCGTCGGTTGAAGTGGCGCGAGGTGGTTTCCGGAAAATTTTTGATAGGCTCCATATCATCGGAAAATAAGAAGGTGCTGCAATTCCCCGAAGGGCTTGGCGATGTGAGCAAGCCCTACATGGAGTTTAGCGCTGGGGTGGAAAATATTTTTAAGGTTTTTAGGGTTGATGCGCTTTGGCGTACAACCCATTTGGACAACCCCGATATTGAGCCGTTTGGGATTAGGGTTGGTTTGCAAATCATTTTCTGAGAAATCATAAAAATGCTTACTTTTACAATCTAATTAAACTGAAATAAGACTATGCGTTTATATGCCGAAAACTTGGTGAAGCGCTATAAAACCCGCACTGTTGTTAAAGGCGTGAGTGTTGAGGTGAACCAGGGCGAAATTGTTGGGCTACTGGGTCCCAATGGCGCGGGCAAAACAACTACGTTTTACATGATAGTGGGCTTGGTTAAGCCCAATGCCGGAAAAATATTTCTGGACGAAAACGAGTTGACCAACGAGCCTGTATACCGACGTGCTCAGCGCGGGGTTGGTTATTTAGCCCAGGAGGCCTCGGTTTTCAGGCAGTTAAGCGTTGAGGATAACATTAAGTCGGTGCTGGAAATGACCAATTTTACCAAGGAGTACCAAGCCGAGAAGGTTGAGTCGTTGATTAGTGAGTTTGGCTTGCAAAAAATCCGTAAAAGTTTGGGTATTCAGCTTTCCGGTGGGGAGCGTAGGCGTACCGAAATTGCCAGGGCCTTGGCGCTCGATCCTAAGTTTATCCTTTTGGATGAGCCTTTTGCCGGGGTTGATCCTATTGCCGTGGAGGATATCCAAACCATAGTAGCCCATCTTAAGGATCGGAATATTGGTATCCTAATTACCGATCATAATGTTCACGAAACATTAACCATTACCGATAGGGCCTACTTGCTTTACGATGGCGATATTCTTAAGGCCGGAACAGCGCAGGAATTGGCCGACGATGAGCAGGTGCGTAAGTTGTACCTCGGCCAAAACTTTGAGTTGCGAAAATAATTCGATTTTTTTTAAGAGGGGGGTTGTAAATTTAAAAAATCCAATTTATCTTTGCACCTCGATTTTGCGGATGTGGCGTAATTGGTAGCCGCGCCAGACTTAGGATCTGGTGTCGTGAGACGTGGGGGTTCGAGTCCCTTCATCCGCACAAAAAAGCCTGGGTAAAACCAGGCTTTTTTATTTATACCGGTTGATGCTATTCGGTTAAGCCGGGATTATTACTTTGAAGGTAGTGCCCTTGTTGAGTGTTGATTCTACCTCAATCCGTCCGCCTAAAGTTTTCGTGAAATCGTTGCAGGTGATTAGTCCAATACCCGAGCCCTTCTCGTTATCGGTACCGCGGGTGGTGTTGTAGCCTGCAAACACATTGTTTAGCTGTTCCTGATTCATTCCAATGCCGTGGTCGGCTACCGTGATTTCCAGGTTTGCATTGTTCTTTCTGGCCAAAATATCGATTTGGCTGTGCTTAAAGGAGAATTTAATTGCGTTGGATAGCAGGTTCCGAATCACAATAGATATGATGTCGGGGTCGGTGTTGGCCGTTAAGTCGGGGTGAATATCGTCGTTGATGGTTATCCTCTTTTTCATCCAAATGGGGCGTAGCACAGTTATCTGCTTTTGGATTGTGGTGTTTATTGGGGTTGCTCTGATATTGGGTTTTATATCCCTTACATTTAAATTGGCCCAACTTAAGAGGTTTTCGGTTAAATCGTAAAGGTTGTGCGCCATCTCGTTAAGCAGCTGTAGGCGGATGTGAAAGTAGTCCTTGTCGTTGAAATCTTCCTCAAAATTATTGAGCATTAGGTCGGTAATGCCCATGAATGCGTTGAATGGACTTTTGAGGTCGTGCGAAATAATGGAGAATAGTTTGTTTTTCACATCGTTCATGTAGTGCAGGTGTGCATTCTGCTCTTCCAGCTCCTTTTGTTTCTCAATTACTTCGAATTTTAGTTCTTTATTTTGGGCAATTAACGCTCCCAAAGGAATGCTTTCCCCCTCGTGTTGCATTTCGGCCGGTTGCGACCAATGCCCATGTGTAATGCGCCAAGCTCCATTCTCGCGTTTTAGAATGGCCGTTGTTCTATTGTTGCTGTACTCATACTCGCCGTTGGGTGTGAAAAAATGCATATCAACTATTGCCATTAAAAAGGCAAGGTCGTCGTGAAGAGGAAAAACCTCAATTTTCTTAAACTTGTAGTGCATTGGATCCGAGGCTTGGCCAAATTCTCTCTCGAATAGGGCGATGGTGTCGGCGGTATTGCTGGAATACTCATCAATCCCAGTCCCAATCATGGTGAATGTTGATGCAAAGTAGTTAAGCATCTCGGCCCAATTCCGCTTGGTGTAATGCTCAAAATAGTTTAGGTATGCTTTTTTTATTTCCTCTTCCATTGCATGTATGGGTTCTTAACATTCAAAGATATATCTTCTTGAATTTATGTGATTAGCTATTGCGTTTTTTTAGTCAAAATATATCTATTATACCTGATTAAACGGTAGTTTGAAATTGTTAGTATTAAACTAATGGTATAAATGAGTAGTCTTTTATTGATGAGAGTGGTATTTTTACATATCGAGTTGTTTGTGTATTTTATTGATTGTTAATGATATAATTAATTTTGTATTGATGAAAAGATTATCTATCGTAGTGTTTGTCGGCCTGTTTGCTTTTGCCGGTATTGCCCAAACTCAAAAAGTGGCATTAACCCATAGTGTTTATAGTAGTTGGAACGATGTTGCCAGCCCAAGTATCTCTAACGATGGACAGTGGGTGTTTTACGAAATAAATCCTCAGGATGGCGATGGGTGTCTTTGGCTATCGAAAGCCGATAAAAGCATACAGCGAAGTTTTGACAGAGGACACAAGGCTGCAATATCGGCCAATAGCAACTTCCTGGTTTACCAAATTAAACCGTTCAAAAGCGCTACCCGGAAGGCTAAACTGGATAAAAAGAAAAAGGAGGATATGCCTAAGGATTCCGTTGCCTTATTTACCATAGGGTCTCAGAAAAGTTTGGCGTGGGGAAAGGTTAAATCCTACAAACTGGCCGAAAAGGGTGGCGATTGGGTGGCTATTCTCCTGGAGGAGGAAAAAAAGGATGGTCAAACCCCCAAGGACTCAACAAAATCGGAGGATCGCAAAGCCACGAAAAAGAGTTCAAAGTCCGACAAAAATGAAAAAGCGGGAACGCTTTTCGTTGTAAATCCGTTAACCGATCAGAAGTTTGAGTTTGGTAAAGTAACCGACTATACAGTTTCGAAGGATGGTTCGCAGTTCCTGTTTGCATCCATTTCCGACGATTCTTTGAAGAATTGCATAATTAATATTTTCGATACTAAGAAGGCCGAAAGTAAAGTAGTATTCAGCCAAAAAGGCGAAGCGGCCGGACTGTCGCTCGATTATAGCGGCAACCAAACAGCCTTCCTGTTTACAGCCGATACCGGCAAGGTTAAAATCTTCGATCTATACTATTATACCGTGAAGGAGGGGATTCTGAAGGAAATTACTACTGAAACCCATGGAATGCCAGAGGGGTGGGCTTTAAGTAATAACTTTACGCCCTACTTCTCCGATAAGGGGAATAGGCTATTCGTTGGAACTGCTCCCAAGCCTGTTGATGAACCCAAGGATACATTAACCGATGACGAAAAGGCAGTTTTTGATCTATGGAGTTGGACCGATACCCTTTTGCAAACCCAGCAATTGGTAGCCCTGAAGGAGAATGCAAAGCGTTCGTTTCTGTCGGTTTTCCATGTCAAGGAAAAGCGGTTTGTACAATTGGCCGATAAGGGTATTCCGCGCCTCAGAGTGGGCGATAATGGCGATGCCCCATTCGCCATTGGCGAGAACAGTACCCCTTACGATTACTCTATGACCTGGGACGCCCCAACCCGTAGCGATTTCTATCAAATCGATATTAAAACCGGGAAGCGCACCCTAATAGTTACTGGCAATCCATTCAGGGTTTACCTTTCGCCCAGCGGGAATTTTGCTGCGTACTATAACGATGCCAACAACGCATGGTGCTCGTGGTCGGCAAAGGACAAAAAAGTAACCTGCTTAACCGCCAATCTGGGTGTAAACCTATTCGACGAGGATAACGATATGCCAATTATTCCCAACCCTTACGGTTTTGCGGGATGGGTCGATGGCGATAAGTACATGGTTATATACGATCGTTACGATTTATGGGCTCTTGACCCTGCCGGAAAGTTGCAACCGGTTTGCCTCACGGGAGGAATGGGGCGTCGAACTAAAACCGTTTACCGGTATCAAAAAACCGATCCTGAGGTTGAATATATCAAGGCCGCTTCTCCCATACTGTTACAATCATTCAATAAAGTTAACAAGCAGGCGGGCTACAGCCAGATTGTCATTGATAAACCTAATGCGATAAGCAATCTTGTTAGTGGCGATTATAAGATCCGCTTTGTGCAAAAAGCCTCCAATTCCGATAAAATTGTATGGCAACGGGAGTCGTACCGCGAGTACCGCGATATTTGGACAAGCAATTTGCAGTTTGCCAACCCAATAAAGCTAAGTCAGGCCAATCCTCAGATGGATAACTACCTGTGGGGGAGCGTGGAGTTGGTTAGCTGGTTCGATTTTAACCGCGACACTGTTCAGGGATTGCTCTATAAGCCCGAAAATTTTGATCCCAATAGGAAGTACCCCATGATGGTTTACTTCTACGAAACGCATACCGATAATCTACATAGCCACTTCGAGCCAAAACCCGGTCGTTCCGTGATTTGTCCAACGCTATACGTTAGCAACGATTACGTGGTGTTTATCCCCGATATTAAGTACCGCACAGGCACTCCCGGACGAAGTGCTTACGATGCCGTAATTAGCGGAACCATGGCAATGATCAATAAGGGATTTATTGATAAGGATAGGGTCGGCGTGCAGGGTCAAAGCTGGGGCGGCTACCAGATTGCTTACCTTGTTACCCAAACCGATCTGTTTAAAGCCGCATCGGCGGGCGCTCCAGTGTCCAATATGACCAGTGCTTACGGTGGAATCCGCTGGGGATCGGGCTTATCCAGAATGTTCCAGTACGAGCACACTCAGAGCCGCATTGGCGGAACGCTATGGGAAAAGCCTCTAAACTATATAGAGAACTCACCGTTATTCTATGCGCCCCGGGTTAATACCCCGCTGTTAATCCGGCACGACGATGCCGATGAGGCAGTTCCTTGGTATCAGGGGATTGAGTACTTTGTTGCGCTCCGTCGGCTTGGCAAACCGGTATGGATGATTAACTACAACGACGATTCGCACAATCTTGTTCGCCGAGCAAACCGTGTTGACTGGACCGTGCGTATGATGCAGTTTTTCGACTATTACCTTAAGGATACCCAAATGCCCAAGTGGATGAAGGAGGGAATTCCGGCCGAGAATAAGGGGAAAGATTTGGGTCTAGAATATTAGATAGCTTAAGAGGAGCGTTAGTGCTCCTCTTTCTATTTTTTCAACTTTCCTATTTGCCATCGTAGCATTATTAGTGTTAGTAGTGCCGAGGTGAAATCGGCTAAAGGGCTGCTTAGCCAAACTCCATTTAATCCCATAAACTGGGGGAGAATTAGCAAGGCGGGAATTAAGAAAATTACTTGGCGGGTAAGCGATAGGAATATCGAGATGTTAGCTTTGCCAATGGATTGGAAAAAGTTGGAGGTTACAGCCTGAAACCCCACTATGGGTAGCATCATTAGGTTTAACCGTAATCCTATTACGGCCATGTTTATAAGATCGGCGTTGGTGGTGAATACCGTGGCAATTGTTCTTGGAAAAACCTCGGCCAAAAGGAATCCGAAGCACGATATTGCAGTTCCTGCCAAAATGGTCAATTTAAAAGTTCGTATAACCCGAGGCATTTTTTGCGCTCCAAAGTTATACCCAACAATGGGCTGCATACCCTGGTTGAAGCCTATAATAATCATCAGCACAAGGTTGCCTAAGCTGTTCACAATACCATACGCTCCAATGGCAAAATCTCCTCCATGCTTGCGTAGGCTGATGTTGATAATTGAGATAACAATGCTCGATGCAATTAACATCAAAAAGTTCGACATCCCCACCGATATAATATCGCGGATGCTGGTCCATCTTAGCTTCAGGTAGCCCGGAAGGAAGTGAAGGAAACTATTGGTTTTCGAAAAATGGTGAACCACCGTTGCAGTTCCAACCGTTTGAGCAATAACAGTAGCCAATGCTGCCCCGCGTATTCCCCATTTAAATACAAAAATAAAGATAGGTGCGAGTATAAGGTTTATGCCCACAGCGATTAGCGTGGTTATCATGGCTTTGCGGGGGTAGCCCGTTGCTCGCATAATATTGTTCAATCCTAAGTAAATGTGAGTGAAAACATTGCCCAGAAGGATCACCTGCATAAACTCCTCGGCGTAGGGCAGGGTGTCGGGACTTGCGCCCAATGCGTATAGGATGGGTTCGAGAAATATAAGGGTTCCAAGGCCTACAACTACCCCAATAATGATGTTTAGCATAAGGGCATTCCCCAGAATTTGGGTTGCCCCCTTGCGGTTATGCTGCCCCAAGCGGATCGATACCATTGTTGCAGCACCCACGCCCACCATCGAGCCGAATGCCGCCATAATATTCATGAGCGGGAAGGTTAGTGCCAAGCCCGAGATAGCGTAGGGACCAACGCCATGCCCTATAAAAATTCTGTCGATAATATTATACAGCGATGCCGCCGCCGTGGCAATAATTGCCGGAATAGAATACTGCAACAGTAACTTCCCAATACCCGCAGTTCCCAACTCGTTGGTATTCTTTCTTTTACTCATTAATTTAGCCTAAGTCAAGTCAGTTGCAAATATCCGAATTATAATCGTATTATTCCTTGAGAATCTTGGCCTTTTTATGGTGCTGATTGCATGATTATTAGTGTGCCCGTTTTTTTTTTGATGTTTTTTCCATGCGCATTTGTCGATACATAATTTCTTCCTTTTGCTTAAACTAGTTCGTTAAGTATTAGTCTTATCTTTGACGTTTAAATTTTAGTGTAAGTAACGAGATGACCAAAAGGATATTTGCCATTGTGCGGGCACTCCAGCCTGGAATGCTGTTTTTTTTCATACGCCTGTATCGCTGTGTAAAGGAGGCAATGCCCAAGGCGATAAAAACGGCCATTTGGATTCTTAAAATAACTCTTCCCGTTTCGTTGGCCGTAAGTATTCTTAGCTACTACGGGTTAATTCAATTGGTTACTCAGCATTTAACTCCCGCTTTTAATCTTATCGGTTTAAGTGGTGAGGCTGCATTGCCTTTTGTTACGGGCATTTTACTTAATATCTACTCGGTTATAGCGGTGCTGTCGCAGCTTAGTTTGGACTTGCGCGAGGTTACAATTATTGCGGTGATGAGCCTGATAGCCCACAATATGATTATCGAAACCACTATTCAGGGCAAAACCGGATCGAAGGCCTGGCACATGGTTGTGCTTCGGGTTGGCTCCGCTTTTGTTGCTGCGGCTGTCCTGAATTTGGTTCTACCCGAGATGAACGAGAAACTTTCGTTGCTTTCGAGTAGCCAGGGTGCGGCGAGTATCGGAGAATTGCTTCATGGTTGGATGTTTTCATCGTTTAGGCTGGTTCTGAAAATTATTATCCTTGTATCGTTACTGATGATCCTTCAGAAAATCCTCCAGGAGTTTAAACTAATTGAACTGCTTACAAAGCCTCTGGCGCCCATGCTTAAATTTATGGGCTTGCCCCGTTCAACCACATTCCTTTGGATTGTGGCCAATTCGTTGGGCTTGGCCTATGGCTCGGCGGTTATGATGGAGGAGGTTAAGGAAGGGCGCGTAACTCGGAAGGATGCCGATTTGCTTAACTACCATGTGGCCATTTCGCACTCTAATCTCGAGGATTTGCTGCTTTTTGCTGCCATCGGTATTTCGATATTCTGGATGCTGATTCCCCGGTTAATTATTGCCATTACGGTAGTGTGGGGGCGTCGTTATTTTGTGAACCGTACATCCCTCCCTGCGGCGAGTTGATGTGGGGTTGCAAGGTTCTGTTTTGGGAATATAGGCGGCTTTCTATATTTTATCATTTGATATTAACAGCCCACTGCGCTGTGCAATCAAATTGCTACCTTTATCGCACTAAATATTTGTAGCGATGGTTCAATACTTAAATCTGCTCGATCATATTCTGAAGAGTGGTGTTGAAAAGTCCGACCGGACTGGTACTGGCACTATCAGTGTGTTCGGGCATCAAATGCGTTTCGACCTGGAGAAAGGGTTTCCGTTGCTTACCACCAAGAAGCTCCACCTGAAATCGATAATCTATGAATTATTATGGTTTTTGCAGGGCGAAACCAATGTGAAGTCGCTGAATGCCAATGGTGTTACTATTTGGAACGAGTGGGCTAAGCCCGATGGGGATTTGGGTCCAATTTACGGATACCAGTGGCGATCGTGGCCCGCTGCCGATGGTCGGCATGTCGATCAGATTTCGCAGGTGGTAAAATCGTTGACCGAAACGCCCGATTCGCGCCGCCATTTGGTTTGCGCATGGAACGTTGGCGATATCGATAGGATGGCATTGCCTCCCTGTCATGTGCTATTTCAGTTCTACGTGGCCAATGGGAAACTGTCGTGCCAGCTCTACCAGCGTAGTGCCGATGTGTTCCTCGGTGTACCTTTCAATATTGCCTCGTACGCATTGCTAGCCATGATGATGGCGCAGGTGTGTGGGCTGAAGCCCGGCGAATTCATCCATACTCTTGGCGACACGCATATCTACCTGAACCACATTGAACAGGTAAAGTTACAGCTCACCCGCGAACCCCGTCCGTTGCCCAAAATGGTTATTAACCCTGATGTTAAATCGATATTCGATTTTAAGTTCGACGATTTTAAATTGGAGGGCTACGACCCGCATCCTCATATTAAGGGCGCAATTGCAGTGTAGTAATTTTAGTCTGTTTGTTTTTATCTCGACAAAAATCAAAAGATGAACATATCAATTATAGTTGCCGTTGCCGAGAATTGGGTGATTGGTGCGAAAAATCAATTGCTTTGGCATATTTCGGACGATTTGAAGCGTTTTAAGGCTCTAACATCGGGCCATAGCGTAATTATGGGGCGCAAAACCTTCGAGAGTATTGGCAGGCCACTTCCTAACCGGAGGAATATTGTGGTTTCGCGTAACCCCAATCTTGCAATTGAGGGTTGCGAGGTGGTTAACTCTTTGGACGAGGCTTTTAGTATTACTACTGGCGAGTACGAGGTTTTTATTATTGGAGGGGGCGAACTTTACCGCAAAGCCCTACCCTTGGCCAACAACCTTTATATTACTAAAGTTGATCGGGTTTTTGAGGGCGATACCACTTTCCCTGTTGTTAATTTCGATGAGTGGCAGTTGGTGCGTGAGCAAAAAGGAAACCCAACCTCCGATGGGTTGGGCTACACTTTTATGGATTATGTTCGAAAATAATTTATGCTGCGCGTAGCCTTTTCAGGTTCGATTTTTCCAGTTTTTCGTGGGCATACTCCAGTGTTACCATCATTTCCTTGTGTTTGCCGGTGGGGAGTTCGAACATAGCATCAATCATAATGGCCTCGCAGATTGAGCGTAGTCCCCGTGCTCCGAGTTTGAATTCAATTGCTTTATCCACAATGTATTCCAGAGCATCGTCGGCAAAGTTTAAGTGAATGCCGTCGTACTCAAATAGCTTGATGTACTGTTTGATGATGGCATTTTTCGGTTCGGTAAGAATTTCGCGTAGCGCTTGCCGATCCAGTGGGTTGAGGTAGGTGATTACGGGTAGTCGTCCAATTATTTCGGGGATTAGCCCGAATGCGCGCATATCTAGAGGCGATATGTACTGTAGGAGGTTGTCCTTATCAATAACCTCGCGGTTTTTGCTGGCACCGTACCCCACAATGGTAGTGTTGAGGCGTTGGGCAATTTTTTTCTGAATGCCTTCGAACGCTCCCCCGCAGATGAAAAGAATATTTTTTGTGTCAACGGCAATCATTTTTTGTTCGGGGTGCTTACGTCCGCCTTGGGGTGGAACGTTAACAATGGAGCCCTCCAGCAGTTTTAGCATGGCCTGTTGCACTCCTTCGCCGGACACATCGCGGGTAATGGATGGGTTATCGCCTTTGCGGGCAATTTTGTCAATCTCGTCGATGAAAACAATGCCCTTTTCGGCGGCCTCCACGTTGTAGTCGGCAGCCTGAAGCAGGCGTGTTAGTATGCTCTCCACATCCTCGCCAACGTAGCCGGCCTCGGTAAGCACCGTAGCGTCAACTATGGTGAAGGGTACGTGTAGCATGCGCGCAATGGTGCGGGCCAGAAGGGTTTTTCCGGTTCCGGTTTCGCCAACCAGGAGGATGTTCGATTTTTCGATCTCCACATCGTCGCCCTTATCGGTTTGTAGGAGCCTTTTGTAGTGGTTGTAAACGGCTACCGAAAGGTATTTTTTTGCTTCGTCCTGCCCAATTACGTATTGATCCAGAAACTTTTTAATTTCGATTGGTTTGAGCAGTTTATTCTGTTGTAGTTTGAAATCGCCTTTCTTTTTCAGTTCTTCCTTAACAATAAGGTTGGCCTGCTCGGCGCATAGCTCGCAAATAAACCCATCAACTCCAGCAATAAGGAGTTGCACTTCTTTCCTGGTACGCCCGCAGAACGAACATTTGTCGGTGTTTTTCATCTTGAATGATACTTGATATTCCGCTGCAAAGTTAATATAAATTATCGGGGTTTAAGACTTAATTCAAAATCTCAGTTCTATCAACGTTTTATTGCCGGGATTGTTCTAAAAAAAAAGCGCCCGAAGGCGCTTTTTGGAATGCGATCCGTTCCATTCGGCAGTACTACTCTTTCTTTGTTTTTTGCAATATCTCATCAATCATCCCATAATTCAAGGCCTCCTGAGCGGTCATCCAGTAGTCGCGATCCGAGTCCTTGCGGATGCGTTCAATATCGTTGCTGGAGTGTTTTGCGATGATGTCGTACAGCTCCTCGCGAAGTTTTAGAATCTCGCGGGTTGTAATTTCGATGTCCGATGCTTGACCCTCGGCGCCGCCCATGGGCTGGTGAATCATCACGCGCGAGTGGGGTAGGGCGGTGCGTTTACCCTTTTCGCCAGCGGTAAGCAGAACTGCGGCCATCGAGGCGGCCATACCTGTGCAGATGGTGGCCACATCGGAGCTGATGTACTGCATGGTGTCGTATATTCCTAGCCCGGCGTAAACTGATCCTCCGGGGGAGTTAAGGTATATTTGGATGTCCTTTGATGGATCGGTTGACTCGAGGAATAGGAGTTGTGCCTGGATGATATTGGCCACATCGTCGTCGATGGGAACCCCCAGGAATATTATCCTATCCATCATCAAGCGCGAGAACACGTCCATGGTGGCAATGTTTAACTGGCGCTCCTCGATGATTGTTGGCGAGATGTAGCTGCTGTGTACCGATTTGAACTTGTGCATCGATAGGCTGCTCACCCTGCGGTGTTTCAGCGCATATTTTTCGAATTCAGTCATATTTTTTATGTTTTAGTTGATTGTTCTTGTTTTCGATAACGCAATATAGCTAGTAATTGTTGATTTTTTTCGACAAATTACCCGTTTTGTTTAAACAAACAGAATCCTAAGTTAAGTAATTTGCAATAAATAAACAATTTGCAGCGAAAACAAAAACCGGTAAAATTTCTTTCACCGGTTTGTTGTTATGTATGCTAAGTGCGTGCAATTCTTATTATTGCTTACTCCCTATTTTTCTTGCAATTTGTTGAACTCGTCGATGCTAACCTCTTTGTTGTCGAGGGTAACGTTTTCCTTGAACCAATCAACCACTTTTTTGTCGAGTAGGCGTTCGTGAATCTTCTTAACCTCTTCGCGGTTTTTCAGAATGTCGTTGGCATAGCGGGCGATGTACTCTTCGGGGAGGAAGTTCATTCCGTAGGCGGCAAACTGGCTACGGGCGTATCCCATTGCGAATTCGCGCATTTCCTCCTCGGTGATGTTGAATTTTTGCTCCTCGGCCACTTTGTTGCTTACCAATTGCCATTTAAGATCCTTCTCGAATAGGGGGAACTCGGTTTCGATTTGCTCGCGGGTGAATTTGCCCTCGTTTATTGCGGCTAACCAGCGGATTAGGAATTCCTTGGGAAGCTCCATTTTGAGCTTGTCGATAAGTTTATCCTTGATGTCGATGGCAAAACGGGCATCGCTTTCGAGTTTGAGGTTGTTGTTGATTTCCTCCTCAACTTTCTTATTGAAATCTTCCTCCGAGGTTACAACGCCTTCGCCGTAAACCTTGTCGAAAAACTCCTGGTTCAGTTCGGCTGCTACAAATGCAAGGGTTTCGGTAACTGTTACCTGGAATAGGGGGTGTATTTCGTTAAGGTTCTCTTTCTTGGTGTGGAGTAGTGCCGCTCTGTCGGTTTCGTTGGGGAATGCCTTGGTGGTGTCAATTACTATAACATCACCCACCTTGGCGCCAATCATTTTTTTACGTTCCACTTCGTCGGCCACTAGGGCAAGTGAAATGGATGCTTCTTCCACGCTAATGCCATTCTCGCGGGGCGACTCGTCCTCGTTGAGCTCCGAGAGGGTTGCTTTGATAAGGCCTTTCTCGTCGGTTTTTTTAGCGGGCTCGTATTTGCCATGGCGATTGCGGTGGCTCTCGCTGATGTTCTTCTTAATTTCGTCGTTTGCAAGAATGGTGTAGTAGGGGAATTTATCCTTTTTGCCGAACTTGAGTTCAAATTCAGGGGCAATTCCAAGATCCCATGCCAATTCAAAGTTCTCGTCGGTGTCCCAGTTAATTTTCGATTGGTTTTCGTTTGGTAGCGGTTCGCCAAGAGTCCTGATGTTGTTGTCCTTGATGAAATCGAAAAGTTTGTCGCTGGCCATTCTCGATACCTCTTCAACTAAAATATACTTGTAGTACATCTTGTGAATTAGCGATTCTGGCGCCATTCCTGGGCGAAACCCTTTGATAACTGCTTTTTTGCGTTGCTCCTTAAGGGCTTTGCTAATCTTTTCGGCGTAGTCGGCCTTCTCAATATTAACGCGCACTACTGTGTTTAGTGCATCAATATCCTCTCTTGCTATATTCATTGGTGGTGTATTTAATTGCTTTAATACAAAGTTTTTACTCAATAATTTTGAGGGGGCAAAGGTAGAAAATCACACTTTAACAACCAAATGGATTATTTATTTTGTTTATGGTTGATGGTTGTTAGTTGGTGGTTGAAAGGTTAAATCATGTTAAATGGGGCTAGCCCGTGTTGTGGCGATTATTTATTATAGGAACTTTTTTTCGCCCGGCTTGTAGTATAGCACGTTAACCGTTTCGGTGGTGGCCAAACATCCGTACCGCATCTTCTGAAGGGTTGGTTTTATGGTATCGAAGAAAGATAGGACTTTCGATTCCTCATCCACTATTTCAACAACAACGGGTACTTTTTCCGATACCTCCCAAAATTTGTAGGAGTGGATTATAGAGCTGGCTCCAAAGCCTATAATGCCTTTGGTAACGGTTGCTCCAGCCAGGCCAAACTCTCTTGCTTGGTAAACTATCTGTTCGCTTAAAAGCGAATTGTCCACCTTGTCGGTCGACCCAATGTAGATTCTAAGCCTAATCGCCTTTGAGTTGTTTTCCATGCTTATAGAATTTGAGTTGTAACGAATCGCCCGGCGAATACTGCAAGTAATCCTAGGAAGAAACTCAGGGCGATGTAGAGCGATGCTGCTACGAATTCGCGCCCTTGGAGTAGCAGGAGCGTATCGTTGCTAAGCGACGAGAATGTGGTGAACCCTCCGCATAGTCCAACGGTAATGAATAGCCGCCATTCGGGGGTGAGTAGATTCCCTTTCTCCGACAGGCCAAATGCCAGCCCAATTACAAAACTCCCTATAATATTCACCGTAAATGTTCCCCATGGAAACTGCGATGCGGTTTGTACCTGAAACCAGCGCGTAACCAAAAAACGGAGCGCTGAGCCAATGAATCCACCTAAACCAACAATAAGGATTGATCGAAGCATAGAAAAGAAATTATTCTAAGTACAAATCTGTAGTTTTGGAGCATCCCTTCATTACTGAGCTTGGCAACGTATTTTTGTAAAACGAGAATCGTCTAGCTTGTATCCTTTTCTTAATGTGGTGAATGAATCCGATTGTAATTTCATTTTACCCATTTTCTCAACCTTGTAGAGTTTCCACAAAGGAGCATTCTCATTCTCGATATGTCCGCCAACTTGGTAGGCGAGCAGCACCATGCTGCCTGTATCCTTGTGCACTCCAAGTATATACGGTTCAACAATTCTGATTTGTGCGTCGTAAATAAATTCTATCAGAAGGCGCTCTCTGATTGCTTCGCAAATGTTAGTTTCCATAGTTTATAGTATTGCGGCAAAGGTACTGCTTTTTTGTTATAATGGTTGTTCTTGTTTGGGTGTGTTTAAATGGATTGTTACGTGGGTTTGCTCCGCTGGTTATACCTCGAGCCCAATAAAAGTAACATCATCAATTTGTTCCACTCTGGTTCCGTGGGGGGTCATCCAATCCTCAAACTTTTCCCTGATTGTTATGCCCTGCTCAAATATATTGATATTCCCGGTCTCCATTATTAAGCTCTTGAGGTTTTTGGACATAAATTTTTGCTGGTTGGGCCCTCCGAACTGATCCACCACGCCATCGCTGAACAGGTATAGCCTGTCGCCTTTTCGCAGTTGGATTGTGTGGTTGCTGAATGGGTTTATGTACGTGTGGATTGCTACGGGCATTCTATCCTGCTTCACTTCGAGGAACGTGCCGTTGGGGTGTTCTGTTGTTTTTTGCTTGCTGGCATCGGTTAGGTCAAAGGGTGTGGAGTCGGGTTTTGGTCTGAAAACGTAGAGCGGATTGTTTGCCCCTGCCCACTGGCACTCCAATGTGTTCGTGTTAAACGAAACTAGCGACATGTCCATCCCATCCTTCTGCGACTCGTTGTCGATGGTTTGCTTAAGTGCTTGTATTATTGCCTGGCGGAGCTCGTTGAGTATTTGTGCGGGGCGGGTAATCTCCATTTTCCCTACAATCTCGTTTAGTAGAGAGATTCCCAGCATACTCATAAACGCGCCGGGTACGCCATGCCCGGTGCAGTCGGCTACGGTAATTACAATGTTGTCCTTAATCCTCATGGCCCAGTAAAAATCGCCGCTTACAACATCCCGGGGATAGAATATGGTGAAATGCCCCGGAAGTATTTGGTTTATGAGCTTATTGCTGGGAAGCATTGCCTGTTGAATGCGCTGAGCGTAGTTTATGGATGCCCGAATATCGTTCAGGATATCCTCAATTTTATCTTTCTGCAATTGGATTTGCTCCTTTTGCTCAACCACTTCGCGGGTACGCTCCGCAACTATTGCTTCGAGGCGTTTGTTCTGGGTTCTTAACCGTTGGGTGTTTAGGCGAATAAGTAGTATTACTGCCGAAATCAAAAGCATTAAGTAAAGCATGTATGCCCACGTGGTTCGGCAGAAAGGCGGCAAAACTCTAAACGATATGAATATTGGTTCGCTCTGCTCGCCCTGAATGTTCTCAGCGTAGGCTATAATTGTGTAATTTCCTTCCCATAAGTTTATTAAAGAAATTACACCATTTTCAGATTCTTTAAAGGTTTCTGTATTAGTGTTGCTTTGTTTCCAGAGGAATTTGGCTTTAGTTGAGTTCTCTATGAAGTTGCTGGTTAGGTGAATTTCAACAGAGTTTTGGTTATAGGGGATTGTGAAATTAGGATAGTCAATGGAATCGCCATGCCAAATAATTGAATCCTGTCCCATTGAAATACTACGAAATGCAATTTGCGGTACAAACCCTTTCCTTTTCTGCGTTTTTTCGATGTCAACAATTGCTAAGCCATCATCAGCTGCGATGATAAGTTGGGTTTTATCAACTTGAAATGAGTTGAGTCGACCCATTTCAACAGATTTTAGTGGCTTATCGTTACTCAAACTATCGGAAAATCGAACTATATTGATGTTGTAGTTCATTCCAACAAAGGCCAAAGAATCATTATATGCATAAGCCGTAATGGCGTCATTGGCTTTGTCCTTAGGAAATTCGCTTAACGCAAAAAGCCCTCTAAGCTTATCTTCCTGAACATCTCTGCTTCCTTGCATTAAGAAAAGTTCGTGGGCACTAATGAACTTTAGCACTCCAATTGAAGAGCCAAACTGAACCGTGCCTTTTTGACTAAAAGGCCAAGCCCAATCTTCGTTAAGTCCATCTTCGAGCCCAAAATAGTTTGTTTGGCTAAGCGCTTTGTTCTCAGAAAAAATTAGTTGCCAAACACCTTGGGTTTTTGAGCCTATCCAAACTTCCAAATTTCCATTTTTCAGTTTAGAACTAGATATTCCGTATGCGTCAGGGTTGATGTTGGGGAGTGCCTGTAGAATTGAATTAGATGAAGAACTATAAATATAAGTTCCCTTACTACCCGAAACTATTAGCCAATCCTTCTCAGGAATATACTCAAGTGCCGATGTCTGGTTTGCTGATATTTTCTCAACTACTCCATTTTTGTATGTCCACAATCCATTGTCGGCTGCGATCCATAGTTTGTTTGGGGTTTTCTCAATTTCCCAAATGGTGCTTCGGATATTGCCTAAACTTTGAAAGTGTTTAATGCCATCGGGCTTGTAAATAAAAAGGTCGTCGGTGGTGCCTGCAATAAGTGTGTTTCCAAAATAGGCCACAGCCTGAACTTTACCGTATAGACCATGGGTTTGGTTGAAAATTGAAACTGGCAATGAGTGCTGAATTCGGCTAACCCCTTTTTTTGTGGCAACCCAAATGTTGCCCTGTAAATCTTCAGTTAGCCCAATGGTTTCCGATGAAATTAATCCAGTGTTTAGGGTATAATGGTTTATAATGTTTAAATTGCTATCCATCACAATAACACCCTCTTTCAGCGTGGTTATGGCAATTTCATCGTTTTTTATTTTGACCGCATCCTGTACCTCTGCTTTCGATAGAATATCGGCGGTTGCTTTTGGAGTATTTGCTTTGGTAAGTCTGGCGTTTTCAAGAATCCATAACCCTGCCTCGCGGGTTAAAATCAAATTCTTATTGTTCCCGAAAGGAACAACCTGAAATACTCCGAACAGCTTGAAAGCATCGCCACCCTCTACCAGTTTTAGTTCTTGTCCCGATAGGTATTTTAGACCAAATTCCCTTTCTCTTACGTAAAGTGTATTGTTGGATACAAATGCAAGATGGAACGATGTTTCTGGACTTATACACTCAATGGTATCGTTCTTGAAAAGAAAAATATCCTCTTCGGACTGAAAAACAACGGTACTGTCGTAAACCAGAGTTTTCCAAATAGTCGTAAAGTCGGTGTGGTATTTCGGTATTTTATGGATTAACGATTGAAATTGGTATTTTCCATACTGGTCAGCCTTTAAAAAACCAAAATCGCCTTGGCATCCAACGTAAACTTTTCCATTGAAATAGTTTAATGAGGTTACAAACGATCCAACCTTAACCGGGATAAACCGCCACGATACCCCATCGAACTGTAAAACGCCATAGGCCGTACCAACGTATATAATTCCGCGCTCGTCCTGTGCAATGGACATAGTGTACGATGAGTACGACCTACCATACTCCCTTGGGGTGTAGTTTGTAACGGGTTTGTTGTTGAACTGCGCTTGAGCCTTAAGGCTTAATGCAAGGACAATAAGCAGAAGTAAGTGTTTTGCCATTTAGTAAGGCTGGGCAACGGGTTTAGTTACACTTTTTGAAATCGAAGTTGCTGTTAAGCCATTTTTCTAATTCCTCCTTCTCCGTGTAGCCGTAGAAATTGTTAAGGTAATCGTAAACTTCCGAAAGAACCGTCTCGTAGTTTTTCGATTTGAACTCATCTACAATGGTTTTAACCTCACCCTTAATGTCGGCAGTTTTTACAAATACGGGTCGGAAGCTGTTTATTAGGATCGATTCCGGTGTTTTGTTGGAACTATCGTAGTAAAATAGGGTGATCTCAGAAATCTGTTCAGGATTGGGAATTGGTTTGCCATCAACAACCAAAATTTCGTCGGGGTTGATGATTAAACGGTCGCCATTGAACTGGAGTTTTTTGTTGATAGTTTCGTTGTTGTAGCTGTAGCGGACAAAGAAGTGCTTTTGATGGTTCATTGGGAATGATGAAGCATCAATTTTTTGTTCCAATTTGTCAATTATCAGCATGCTTCCGCTGAAGAAACCTTTAAGGTCGGTCAATGTGGTCATGCTTGCCGCACGGGAACTAACTGTGCTAATTGCTGGTGCAAAAGCTGCCTTCGCAAAGGCTTGGGCTGCATTGGTTTCGGTAAGCACAACGCGTCCGTATTCAGAGTTAATTAACGCAGCTCTTGAGTTGGGTTTAACAAAATCGAAGTTATCGTCGCTTTTAACTTCAACCCCATTTTGCAGGGTTAGTTTGGCTTTTTTCGCCATAATTTCACCGTTAACGGTGATAACTTTATATGGAATTTGAGCTGCCACCATTTGAGCAACAATTATTCCGAGTATTACTGCTGTGAACTTTTTCATGGCCTCTTGTATTTGTTTTTCAGGTTGTTTCGATTGCGAAATATACTAAATTTTCCGATTAATGTCTAGTTTTTGTTACTCTAAAAGTACGAATGCTGCCCAGAAATATGGATCGTATTTTTGGCGCATTTGCTTTTGAGCCTGGTTGAACGATTCGCGAAGGTTCGATGTGTTCAACAGGTTGGTGTAGAGTAGTTGCATGAACTCTGCTGTTTCGGCATCGGGGACTTGCCAAAGGCTCATTATCAACTTTTGCGACCCGGCCATTCGGAATGCCCGTTGAAGTCCGTAAACCCCCTCGCTTCCGGCAATATCGCCTAGTCCCGTTTCGCATGCCGACATTACGACCAGTTGGTTTTGCCGCAGGTCGATGTTCAGGACCTCCAGTGCTGTTAGCACGCCGTCGTCGCGGTTTTCTGCCGCAGTTTTGCCCCAATAGTCGTTAGCCCGGGCAAATACAAGACCCGATCGCATAAGCGGGTTGCTGCTGTGGATAAACACATTCCCGCTGCGCATAGTTGTGTCGGCACCGCCTCTGAAATCAATTTTTCCAACCTCTTTTTCGGCATCCATTATCTGTTTAAGTTTCTCGGGGTCGGGGTAGAAGAATCCGTGGGTTGCGATATGCAGTATGCTGCTTTTGGGTGCTGTGCTTTTGAAACTTTCTTCTGTGGCCAGTGTGTCGGTGAGCCTGGTTACGCTAATGCTTTTGTCATTGAATAGTTTTTCTATCATTTCGGTTTCCGAGAGTGTGCCCTGTAAGTATTTCCATGTGGGGCTTCCGGTTTGGGATGCGCTGTACTTGATCCCGCCAAAAAGGGTTGCTTGTTCCATTTCGATGGCTTTTGTGGTGTTTCCCGCATTCGCCGTAGTGCTTACCAACTGTAGGTTGTGTGTATCCATTAGGTATTCGCTCTTCGACTTGGTAATTGCGGCAAACGATATTTTGTGGAGAAGTCCCGATGGCGAGTAGTAAATGGTTTTGTAGCCGTTTACGAATTGCTCCAATGGTTTCCAGATAAGGTTGTAGAGCTCGGTTCTATTCTCCGATTGGGTGCCGTAGATATTTTGTACCGATTTTAGGCTGTTCCCTCCGAGTGAACCCAGCAACTTTTCCAGTTTCTTCTCTTCGAAAAGGTATTGGTGTACTGGGTATTCCGATTTTTTGTCGATTATTAGTGCGGCGTAATATGTGCTATCTTTCGTTGTTTTGTAGTGGATAAACTCAATGGCAACTTCGGTTTCGGTTAGTTTGTTTTTTATGTTGAGCCAGTTTAGCGAGCCAATCTCGCTGAATTCGCTAAATTCTGCCGATGTTTTAACCAAGTTGCGCTCAATGTTATTGGCCGCCGTTTCCATGTTCTGTAGCTGTTTGCTACGACTTGTGGTGGGGAGTGCGTATTGCTGGGCAATGGATTGTTTTAGTGTAGTCCATTCGTTATACTGGGCAATAATTTCGCTGTTATTGCTTGCTAATATGGCGTTGCGCATTGCTGTGCTCGATTTAAGCAGGAGTCCCTTATTGTGGAGTACCGTGTTGTAAATAGCTGTGTTGATATTCGGGTTGCTGAATTGCCGGCGGAAAGCAAATGCGTAAAACCTGTCGTAATCGTCCGAGATGGTTTTGAAGAACATCTCTTTCTCGTTTTCCGATAGTATGGCAAAGTTGGAATTTATTTCCTGCTGGTACATTTCCACTATCTTTTTGTAGTTCGCTTCGGCTAGTTCCGGTTGATTATTATTTTCGTAAGCCCAGGCTAGTTGTCGATAGGCTTCTTTTAGCGGGTTTCGTAGGTCTAGGTCTTTTGCTATTGCTAAGTTTTGGGTGGCATAGTTTATGGAGGCTTCCAGGTTATTTTGTTCCAATTTTAATGCGGCTAAATTGCCGTAGGCAAAGGCTTCGCCCTGTTTGTCGTTAATGCTTTGCGTTATTGATAGCGATTTTAGGAATTGCTCTTCGGCTTCGGCGAGTCGCTTAAGCCGTTTGTAAACATTCCCAAGGTTAATCAAGCTGGCAGCCATTCCCCTTTGGTCGTTGCCTTTTCCCTTAATGGCAATGGATTTTTCGTAGTTCTGTATTGCTTCGTCAAATTTACCTTCCTGTTCGAGTAGTATCCCCAGGTTGTTGTAGCCATAAGCCGCTTTTTCGGTACATCCATTTTTCAGGTTGATGTCGAGTGCTTTTTGGTACGATTCTTTAGCTTTTGCATTGTCGCCTAAAAGTCGGTAAACAACACCGATGTTGTTCAGTATTGCTGCTTTAGCATCGTCTTTGGATAGTTTGCTGGCTATTTCCAAGGCCTGATGGTAAAGTTCAATCGATTTGGGAAGATTTCCGGTTGTTTCGTATATGTTTCCCATGCTATTCAAGCATTCAATCGCTTTTGTGTTGCTATTTTGGAATAGCCATATATTTAGCGCTTTCTGGTAGTTCTCCGAGGCAAGCGCAAATTGAAGTTGTAATCGGTATGTTTCGGCTAGTGCTTGGTAGGCCGTAGCAATAATTGGTTGTGGTAATTTGGTTTCCTGTATCAGCACTGCATTCAAAAAGTCCTTTGCATTGCCATACTGCCCCTGCAGCATAAAGGAGTTCGCAATGGCGATATTTGTGTTGGCAGTTCCCACGCTATCGACAATGCTCTCGTAGGTTTTTAATGCCTCAAGGTAATTTTCCTTGGATTTTTGGAATTGCATCGATTTGTCGTTTAGCTTGCCACATTTTATATATGCCTCGGCAAGTTCCTGCGGATTGCTTTGCTGCTTAACAATTGAAATGTACCTGTTGAACTGGGTTGCCGATTCTTCATAATTGCTAAGGCTTTGGTTGATATTGCTTAGGTTGAGCAACGCATCGAGCATAACGGATGTTGTCGTGGTTGATTCAGCAATTTGCAATGTGTTTTGCCAGTATTCGAGTGCCTTTATGTAATTGCCCTGCTCGGTGTAAATCATGGCAAGATTATTCAGGGCTGTTAATTTGTTTTTGTTGTCGGAGGTTTGAGTAGAGTGATTTAGTAGCTTGGTATAGGCCTCGGTAGCACCAACTAAATCGCCTAATTGATAGCATGTGTTACCCAGCCCCGAGGTTATTACGCTGTAATTGGCTTTATTCTGTTGTTCCGATATCGATAGCGCTTCGATCCAGTGTTTCTTTGAGTTTTCAAAATTGTTACTCCGTTGGTAGAGCGATGCAATATTGATATGGGATTGAAGTTGTTCCAATGGATTTTGTGCTTGACTATTAAGTTTTAGTTGATCGGCGAAATATCCCGCGGCTTTGCTGTAGTTCCCAGTTTGTGCATGTAGCGCCCCTAGGTTCGATAGGCAGAAACCCATACCTCCTTCATTGTTGAGCGTTTTGTAATATTCTAATGATTTTTCGAAATATGATACCGATTTTTTATACTCCTTTCTATTGGCAAAGTATAGAGCCAGGTTGTCGGAACAGAAGGCTGCAATAGGGGGTTGGTTTATTTGAATGGCCATATTGTGAGCCATCTCAATGTTGTTGACTACAATTGGATTGTTACTTGTTTTTAACGAGAGTACTCCGTGGCGAGCCATGGCGAGGGTGAGTAAGTACTTTTCAGGATTAGTTGCATTGGTAAACCAACTGTAAACCGATGTGGAGTCGCTAAGGTTCGCTGGAATCGCTTGCTTATACCAGTACAAGGCGCTATCGGGGGTGCTTTTCTCGAAGTAATCGCCTAGCTGAATCTTAACCTGCATTCGGGCGGCTTCGTTTTTTTGGTACGATAGGAGTGTTCTTAAACTGTCGGCGAAATGCGCAGGTTGACCTACCAGTGCTAGCGTGGAGCATACGCAGAGTAATGAGAGTAGTTGCTTTTTCATCCGTGCGGTTTATTAATAGGGTTACGTGATAATTATGTGTTGAGCCTTTTACAAAGTTACAAAATATTGCGGTGCTATTGTTGCGTTTTTTATGTCTTTGCATGGCAAACGTTTTCTCATCACTATTTGGCGTTGGATTGTATTGGTTTGTATTCGGGTTAATATATTTTTAGTATTTTTGAAGTACAATAAGTGTAAAAACGCTAAAACTATTATTAAATGTTTTCTAAAGTTCTACTTCGGGGTCTTTTCCTGTTTTGGTTTCTGGGTGTCTACGGTTTTGAGGTGCTAGGCCAACTTGTGGTTCCCGAAAAGGTGGGCTCCTGGACTAATATATCGGGCTTTGCCATTAGCGGCAAGGAGGATTACATGGTGTTTTCCATTGTGGTGGTTGGTAAAGAGAAACTCTACGAATCGGTTTGTAGTAATGGCGTGTGGAGCGAACTGAAGGCTATTGAGGCTGTCAATTCGTATTTGGGCGATCCTACTGTGAGTTTGTGCAACCCCTTTTTGAGTTACGATGGCAAAACGCTGTATTTTCAGGCTAACTATAGCGATTCCAAGGGTGGCTACGATATATACTACTCCACAAAAACACCCGATGGCTGGACTGCTCCTGTCAATATGGGAAGCCCGGTTAATACTGTTGCCAACGAGTGCTATCCGAGCATAACGCCTGGTAATAATGTCTTGATTTTTAGTGTTTCGCGGATTGATGATGATTTTCGGAAGCCCAAGGAGTCGGGTGCGTGTCATACTATCTACAAATGTGTAAAAACGCCCCGTGGTGATTGGTCGGTGCCAGTCCCTATACACGATGCGATAAACCGTGGGTGCGAGTGCAGCCCTGCAATTGCACCCGATGGTAAATCGCTTTATTTTTCCTCTATTAACCCCGAATCGTATCGCGATGGGTTCGATTTGTTCTTTACCCGTGAGGTTTTTGAGGAGTCGTGGCTTATCCCAGTGTCAATTACACAGGCTAAATCAAAGTATAATGATATTAACCCGCGTGTTGTGAATGGGAATCTCTACTTCCTGAATCAATGGGTTACGAAAGGTAATAGTACTGGAACTATTTTTCGAGTGGCGCTCGATTCTTCTATGGTGCCCTTGCCTACCGTGGAGTCCAAAGGGATGATTGTTTCACAAACCGATAGAAGCCCCGTGGAGGCTACCCTTACTGTTTTCGACCCCACTACACTTAGGGTGTTGGGATCCTTTATGTCGGATCGCAATACGGGGGAGTACCATTTGACCCTGCTCGATAAGTCCAATTATATTGTTGATGTGCGTAAGCAAGGGTTTTCCTTTGCCAGTTTTATGGTCGATTACAGGGATGAGGATAAGTTGTTTAATCCCAAGGTTATTGAAGTTTTCGATTCCATTCAGCTCGATTTGGCGGTGTACGACAAGGAGATTTTCAAACCCCTTGAGGCGAATGTGGTGGCCGAGAGTGCAACAAGTCCTACACAAACTTTCCAGGCAAAAATGGTTACCCCGGGTTTGTATCGCTTTTCAATCCCCTTGGGAACAAACTACGTGGTTAAGGCAACTGCAAATTGGTTTGCCGATAGTTCTTTCCTTTTTAAACTCGAGGGTGATGTTGTTTTCTCGAAGTTTTCGCGCGAGTTGCCGCTTGCCCCCAAGAAAAAGCCTGTGGATATTCGAATTTTCGATTCGGAGAGTAGTCAGGCCCTGGCGGGCGAGGTGCTTATTACCAATCTGAATCGCGACGAAACTATCACTTTTACCGCAGAGGATATTAAGAATGGAAAGGTAACCGCGATGTTGCGCGAAGGTGATTCGTATGAGTTTACTGTACGCGGGGCACAGGGCTATTCGTTCTTTAATGAGGTTGTTGATTTGGCTAAGGCCGAAACGGTTGCGGTTGAGGCTGAACTTGTGTCGTTGAAAGCCAAAACATCAATCCGGCTGAATAATATTAACTTTGGATCCAACTCGGCCGATCTTACACCCGAGTCGTTCCCTGAACTTGAGCGCGTAATCACCCTAATCAAGGATAATCCCGATATCACTATCGAAATAGCAGCTCATACCGATAATGTGGGGAGCCCTCGGTATAACCTGGTTCTGTCGGAGAAACGGGCGCTAGCAGTGGTTACTTATCTACTGGAGAATGGAATTGTGGCTAGTAGGTTGGTGCCTAAAGGGTACGGATTGCAACAGCCCATGGTGCCTAATACCACCGAGGCGAATATGGCTTTAAATCGACGGGTGGAGTTCCGTATTCTTGAGGTTGCTTCGTCGCCGAATCAAACAAATTAACTGTTGGATATATGATTGGTACTATTAACTATATACGGTTGCACTTGTCAATTCTAGTCTGTTGTGTGGCTTTTTGCACCAATTTCGCTGTTGCTCAGGAGGTTGATTACGAGGAACTTTTTGCAAAACTACCCTCGCTTACACCCATGCAGGCCTACACACAGCTTTTTGCCTATCAGCAGCAGAACCCCTACTTCGCCAATACCTACATTCAGCTTGGGCGAATATCGGAACTTAAGTTGATGGAGATTGACCCTTTGCGTAATCTCGATCAGGCTCAGTATTGGGTTGGTAATGCTGTGCTGTTTTACAACCTATTCCCCATTTACCTAAAGGAGAGCGATGTGCGTCGCAATCGGGAGTACTATGCGAATATAATTACCCCCGAACAGGGAAAAAAGATAGAGTATGACGATGTTATGCTTTTCCATAAACAGCGTTTAGCATTTTGTCAGGCCTATAAGGATTCGGTGACGATCATTTTTAGGGCTTTGGCAACATCCAAAGAGTACTACAATAATAGTGTTCAGATATTTAGAGATTTGAATAATTCGTTTCGAAATCTTAATGTGGCTTTGCTCCGCACCGATGATGCTTTTCTTCAATTGCTCGATTCGCTGAATGCCCAGTTCGCTTCTGCTATCGATTCGTTTCGGGTTTATCAAGCCCTAATCCAAAAGTTCCCATTGGCAGGGTATGATCAGCAGTTTACGCTACGCCCCATTGAAACATTCAGGCTCGATGGGATTACTAATAGCGATTTTTTAAGCAATCAGTTCACCCTTTGGGATTATTCCGGTTGGGTGAGCCGCTACAAACAGGTTTACACTGCCGATATTGTTCCTTTGCGTAAATCCATTGCCGATATTCAGGATTTATTCGATTCCAATAGGCGTAAGTTGGGGCTTTTGGATTCAGTTTCGGTTGCCGATAAGTTTTACTCACTCGACGATTTATTTCTCTTCAGGTTAGGAAAGTACGATAATAATTCGCTTGTGCGCGATTTGTTCGGGTATCGCCAGTTAAATCAAAATTTGCTGATTACTAGCAAAATGGCTGTTAATAGTTATGCCGATAGTAGTTCTACCCTGATGGGGCGTAAAATGCGTTACTACTACCGTTTGTTGCAGGAATACTCTAAGGCTAAAAATGGGCTTTCAGTTTTTGAACAGAGTGTCGATTCCGAAAAGGTGGCAAACCATAAAGCTTTTTTTTCGAAATATTATGGAGGGCTCAACGGATTGCCGAGTTTTGTGGATAGGGAAAGTGAGTTCATGCAAAAATTGATGGCGCAGAGTTTTGGCAATCTACGACAATATATTCGGAACGAATCAGCGCTCAGGCTGTCGTATGGATACTCCGAGGGGCGACCCCGTATTCCACAGTCGCCCAATTGCGCGTTTGTTACTGGATCTTCTGGTGAGCCTTATGTGGTGTATTCGGTGTCGTACATTGATGGACAGCCAACGTTCGCCTCGGGTTATGCGAATAAACCGGGTCGGAAGCCATCTGCTTTTGTGGCTAGGTTTGGGGCGGACGCTACTACCGATTGGGTTAAGGGTGTACCCATAAGTCCGGCGCTGCCCCAGGGCGATTGTGCTCGTCTTGTTGCCGGTTCGGCTAACGGGTGCGTTGCAATGGTTACTGCCCCGAGTGCCGATTCTTCCGCTAATCAGTTGGTGCGGCTCGATGCTAGGGGTGGCATGCTATTCAAAAAGATGTTGAGTAATGGATTGTCCCCATGTTTTCTGCAGTTCGATGATATTTCGCAGAATACGCTGATTGCTTTAGGACAGCCCTTGGATAGCGCGAATCGATTTTTTACAAATCTATCGCTTAATTTGGTGGATTCCCTAGGGAATTCTACGTGGAATGTCAAACTTCCCGTGGAAGGTGAATTGGTGGAAGTGGTAACCGTTGGCGATTGTTGTGTGGCGTTTCTGAATTACCAGAACTACAGCGATAGCCAAAAACAAACTATTGATAAGCCTGGATTGTATGGCCACATAATGGTTGCAATTGGTTCTGCTAGCGGTGAAATTAGTTACGTTAAGCCTGTGGAACTTCCTGAACCTTTTACCGTGTCGAAGGTGTATAGTCTTTCCAGCTCCGAGATCGCCCTTGTGGGGCAAACCCCGACATCGGTAGCTAATCCCGATGGTGGAATCGTTTTTATTGTGGTAAATGGCAACGGTGATGTGCTACAATCGTACTATTAGTTAATTGATCGATGAAAAAGTGGACAACTACTAACGGGTACGAAATTTTTAAGGTGCTTGCTGGCCGGAGTAATGCCTACTATGTGCGGTATAATGGAGTTGGATTGTTGGTGGATACAGGAAAAGCCTCGGCATATCGTCGATTAAAAATGAATCTTAATCGGGTGGGGTTGGCCGAAACGCATACCCGTATCCTGGTGCTAACGCATACCCATTTCGACCATTGTCGGAATGCTTCCGTTTTGGCAAATTGCTATGGCTTTAAGATAGTAATGAGCAATGCCGAAGCGGGCTGTGCAAGGCAGGGTTATACTGCCCTCCCGAGGGGAACTAACTTGGTAACCCGGGTGTTGTCGTTGTTTGCCAATAAGTATTTATCTCAATTTTTTGGATATAAAGCATTTGTTCCCGATTTGTCGCTCGAGACTGGTGGCGAACTTACAAGTTATGGGTTGGATGTGGTAGTAATTCCAACGCCAGGCCATTCTGTGGGATCCATTAGTATTGTTGTGGATAATGAGATAGCCCTGGTGGGCGATGCGCTCTTTGGTATCTTCCCGAACTCGGCATTCCCCCCGTTTGCCGACGATCCTGATTCGATGCTGCATAGTTGGAATGTACTTCTGCAAACAGGTTGTCAACTGTTTTTGCCTGGTCATGGGATTCCGGTTAGTCGGGAATTGCTGCAACGGGAGTTTGTGAGATATAAATAGTGGGTAGTTGTTCGATTTTTATACTATTTTTTTGAGTGTAATGGTTTTTCTGCTATCTTGTATCTAGTTTCTAGATACTTACATTTATGCTCGTAAAAACGTTTGGTAGCGCGGTTCATGGTATCAAGGCAACAACAATTACCATCGAGGTTAGCGTTTCGCAGGGTATCAACTTTTTTCTGGTTGGATTGCCCGATAATGCCGTTAAAGAGAGTCAGCAACGGATTATGTCGGCACTGCAAACCGCTGGTCTTAAGTTTCCTAAGCATCGTATTGTGATAAATATGGCACCTGCCGATATTCGGAAGGAAGGGGCTGCTTACGATTTGCCTTTGGCTATTGGCATTCTTGCCGCTTCGGAGCAGATGAACTCCGATTTGCTACACGATTATGTTGTGATGGGCGAGCTTTCCCTCGATGGAACGGTACAGCCCATTAAGGGTGTGTTGCCAATCGCTATTCAGGCGCGCGAGGAGGGTTTTAAGGGTTTTATTGTTCCCAAACAGAATGCCCGCGAAGCTGCCGTTGTTAATAATCTCGATGTGTACGGTGTGGAGACTATCGGCGAGGTTGTGGATTTCTTCAACGGGAATGGGGCTTTGGAGCCCACTGTGGTTAATACCCGCGACGAGTTTTTTACCCATGCCAACGAGTACGATGTGGATTTTCTAGATGTTAAGGGGCAGGAGAATGTTAAGCGTGCCCTTGAGGTTGCGGCGGCTGGTGGCCATAATATTATAATGATTGGCCCGCCGGGTGCCGGCAAAACGATGCTGGCCAAACGTTTGCCCACGATTATTCCTCCCTTAACCCTGCGCGAGGCCTTGGAAACTACCAAGATTCATTCTGTTGCCGGTAAAATTGATCGCGATACCTCGCTGATGACCCGTAGGCCATTCCGGAGTCCGCATCACACTATATCCGATGTGGCCTTGGTGGGGGGCGGTCAGTATCCTCAGCCCGGCGAAATATCGCTTGCCCACAATGGTGTCCTTTTTTTGGATGAATTGCCCGAATTTAAGCGAACAGTGCTCGAGGTGATGCGTCAACCCTTGGAGGATAGGGTGATAACCATTTCGCGTGCCAAGTTCACCGTGGAGTACCCGGCCAGTTTTATGCTGGTGGCCTCCATGAATCCTTGCCCTTGTGGTTACTACAACCACCCCGACAGGGAATGTGTTTGCTCTCCAGGTGCGGTGCGGAAATACCTGAATAAAATATCGGGGCCATTGCTCGATCGAATCGATATTCATGTTGAGGTAATACCCGTGCCGTTCGATAAACTATCGGGGGCGCCACCGTCGGAGGCGAGCGAGGTAATTCGTCAGCGCGTGGTGAAATCGCGCCAAATTCAGGAGGAGCGTTTTGTGGAGTGGAAGGGTGTTTACTGTAATGCGCAAATGACATCAAAGTTAATCCGGAAGTTTTGCGCTTTAGACGAGGCTGGCTCGGTTCTGATTAAAACTGCTATGGATCGTCTGCATTTGTCGGCTCGAGCCTACGATCGGATTCTCAAGGTGTCGCGTACTATTGCCGATTTGGATTGCTCAGAGTTCATACAGTCGCAGCATATTGCCGAGGCTATACAGTATCGGAGCTTGGATAGGGAGAATTGGGCTGGGTAATCGTAGCGTGGGTAATTATTTTAGCCAGTTTCTCCGGATCAACGTGTATGTGAACTCGTTGCCCCATTCGGCAATGGATTTTTTGCATAGCCCCATAAACTCGTTGTACTCGGTGATGCGGGCAAAAACCTGACAGCCCGCTGGCTATTTGTTTGTTTTGTTGCAATTGATATGGTTTCATTTATTATTTTGGGTTTTATGGTTACTGTTACTTTTTTACATATGGCGTGTAATGGTTTAAACAAGAATCGTATCGATACGAAAAATCTGCTATATTTACATATCGAAAGTTTAAAATTTATCCGCTTGTATTAAATCGTACTATAATTGAATAAACCAAATAATTACAAATCTAAAACTGACCATGTATGATTATTAGTAATTTGTTCTGGGCTGTACCGGTAGCATCGGTAGTAGCCCTTGGTTTTGCCTACTACTTCTTTAAACAAATGATGAAGGAGGATGAGGGAACCGATACGATGAAGAAAATTGCGCTATACGTTCGTAAGGGCGCAATGGCTTACTTAAAGCAACAGTATAAAATTGTTAGCATTGTTTTTGTTGTGCTGGCAATTGTTTTTGCTGTAATGGCGTATTTTAATTTGCAGAATGCCTGGGTTCCATTCGCTTTCCTAACTGGAGGTTTCTTCTCCGGTTTGGCTGGATTTTTTGGGATGAAAACCGCAACCTATGCCTCGGCCCGAACCGCCAATGCTGCAAAGAATTCCCTCAATAGTGGTCTGAAAGTTGCTTTCAGGTCAGGTGCTGTAATGGGCTTAACGGTTGTGGGGTTGGCTCTACTCGATATTTCGGCATGGTACTTAATTCTCGACCATTTTGTCGATAATGCGGATCCTGCTCATAAAATGATATTCATTACAACTACCATGTTAACCTTCGGAATGGGGGCTTCAACGCAGGCTTTGTTTGCCCGTGTGGGCGGTGGTATATATACCAAAGCAGCCGATGTGGGTGCCGACCTTGTGGGTAAGGTTGAGGCGGGTATTCCCGAGGACGACCCGCGTAACCCCGCTACCATTGCCGATAATGTGGGCGATAACGTGGGCGATGTGGCTGGTATGGGAGCCGATCTTTACGAGTCGTATGCAGGTTCTATTCTTGCTACTGCCGCATTGGGTGCTTCGGCATTTATGCTTACTCCCGAAATGCAGTTTAAGGCAGTGTTGGCGCCAATGCTTATTGCATCGGTGGGTGTTGTGCTTTCTATTATTGGTATTTTCCTTGTAAAAACCAAAGAGGGGGCAAAGATGAAACAGCTGCTTTCGGCTCTTGGCCGTGGGGTAAATGTTAGTTCGCTTTTAATTGCCATTTCAACCTTCGGAATTCTTTATGTGCTGCAGATTCAAAACTGGGTTGGTGTTTCCTTCTCAGTTATAGTTGGTTTGGTTGCAGGGATTATCATTGGGCAGGCTACCGAGTATTACACATCGCACAGCTATAGGCCAACCCAGCGAGTTGCCGAAAGTTCAAAAACTGGACCAGCAACTGTTATCATTTCCGGCTTGGGATTGGGTATGATCTCAACGGCTATTCCAGTTATTACCATTAGTTTGGCTATTATTTTTGCCTACCTAAGCGCAATTCAGTTCGATACGGCCAACTTTCTTTCGGCTCAAAACCTTAGTTTAGGCCTTTATGGTATTGGTATTGCCGCTGTGGGGATGCTTTCGACACTGGGTATAACTTTGGCAACCGATGCTTATGGCCCAATTGCCGATAATGCGGGTGGAAATGCCGAGATGAGTGGCCTTGGTAAAGAGGTGCGCCAGCGTACCGATGCTCTCGATGCTTTAGGGAACACCACTGCTGCAACAGGAAAGGGTTTTGCCATTGGTTCAGCAGCGCTAACCGCTCTCGCTCTATTGGCTTCGTATATCGAAGAAATTAAAATTGCGTTGGTTCGTATTGCCGATGCCGCTTCGGATGGATTGGCCAAGGTGGGTTCCGAAATGCTTACGGCCGATGCGATAAAAGTTGCGTCGTTCTCGGATTTTATGGAGTTCTACAATGTAACATTGATGAATCCCCTAGTTTTAGTTGGTGTATTCATTGGCGCAATGATGGCATTCCTTTTCTGTGGTCTTACCATGAATGCCGTTGGGCGTGCTGCTCAAAGTATGGTGGAGGAGGTGCGACGCCAGTTCCGCGAGATTAAAGGAATAATGGAGGGCGAGGCTGAGCCCGATTACGCTCGTTGTGTCGAGATTTCCACTAAAGGGGCACAGCGTGAAATGCTGTTCCCATCTATTCTGGCCATTTTGGTTCCTATTGTTGTTGGTGTTCTGTTTGGCGTAGGTGGTGTTTTGGGATTACTAATAGGTGGATTGGGAGCCGGTTTTGTGTTGGCTATATTTATGGCGAATTCAGGGGGTGCTTGGGATAATGCCAAAAAATATATCGAGGATGGTAATTTGGGTGGAAAGGGATCCGATAACCACAAGGCCACTGTTGTGGGCGATACTGTGGGCGATCCTTTTAAAGATACATCTGGCCCCAGCTTGAATATTCTTATCAAACTGATGAGCATGGTTTCCATCGTAATGGCAGGCTTAACAGTAGCATTTAGTCTGTTTTAGTCATATATTCGATTAATGCGAAAGCCCGACTGTTCATGTCGGGCTTTTTGTTTAGGGTATGTGTTAATTCGGATAGTATCTATTCGATAACCAGTTTTCGATCTTTGGGATATTTTACCGAGTATTTGAGGGTTAGTTCCTTCTTTGAACTGGGCTCTAATTTGAATTCCCACTTTATCTCTCCCGTTGCCTTGTTGTGTTTAGCCTCCGATAGTTCTTGAATTAGTACCTCTATTTCCTCAACGGTCGAGATTGGGGTTTGATCAAGAATAATCATGCTGATTGGTTGATTCTTATTATTCTTTACGGTTGTTATCCACGAGCGGCTCTCCTCTTTTTTGCTTCCAATGAATTGTTTTGTGGTGAATTCCTTTACTTTCTCGCGATTAACCGTTACGTTTTTATCCTTTCCTAGCGATATCGAAAGGGTGTCGGTTGCCGTACTTAAGTTTAGGAGGGTTTTGCCCACGTAGCTATCCTCAAAGAATATGTTTGCCTCGCCTTCGAGCAGGCTGTATTTCTCCCAGTCGATAATGTTTGCAATTAGGAATGCATCTTTTTGGATTTTGGGTACGCTGTAATACTGGTAGCTGGCAGGGAGTTCGTAGGTTATCATGTCAACTGCATAGCTCTTGTTGTCCGATAGCACGGTGTAGGGCATTTTTATCTCAAAGTCAACAGTGGTTTGTTTCACAACCATTTCGGAGGGAATGGCCAGGCTGCTCAGTCCCCGTATTTTTGCCGAATCGGTCTTTTTTGTCCGAGTTCCGGCAACCCTTGAGGATGGGGCGCGTTCCTCGCTGCTTTCATTTATTCCATAGGCTGTGATTACAACTTCTTCTAATGACACGTTGTCGGGTTCTAAGGTTATGTTCATGTGATTTCCGTAGAAAGGCATCTCTATCTGTTTAAATCCAATGTATGAGAACAGCAGATTTCCCCCATTGCTTGGCATGGTTAAGGCGAAGTTCCCATTCACATCGGTTGCAGCGCCTATTGTGGTTCCTTTTACCATAACTGATGCGCCTGGCAGCGGTGCGCCATCCTCGGCCGAAATCACAGTTCCCTTGGCGATGTTGCTCCCCTGTTTTATGTTGTAGGTGGGCGGAGTGGAGTTGTAGTTCAGATAGTACGTTTTCAGCTCTGGGGCAACTCCCGATGAGTTAGGATTGCTCGATGAGAACCGGAGTTTGACATTCCTCCAGTCTTCTTTGGTTTCCTGACGAACATTGGCTTTGTAGATAATCTGTATGGGCTCGTTGATGTTCTTTGCTCTTATATCGTAGGATGGAAACCAACCGGCATTATTTACCAGGTACGATACTTCGAATTCATAAGTTCCAGCACGCTTGGCATCTACTTTAACCAGCACTTCGCCATTGGGATATTCTTTTTTTGTGGTAAAGGTTTTGATTTGTTTTTCAATGTCGGATCGCTGCTTGTTCATCTCATGGATATTCTTGTTGTGTTCTATTTCCTTGAGTTTAAGGGCCGATAGCTGGGTGCTGAAAAATGTCATTGTTTCCTTAAGGTTTGTAACGCTCGTTTCTTGATTCTTCCCTCCGATGGTTTTGTTTTGCTGCAGAAACGACAACTGCTCGGCCACAATCGATAGGTGGGTGTGCTCAAGGTTGATTTTCTCGTCAATGCTTTTTAGTTTCAATTCAAGGTCGGTTAACTCTTTGGATTTGTCCAACTTGTTGATGAAGTTTTGCTGATGGTTTACCGACAGTACGGTAATCTCCCCATTGGCCTTTACCTGTACACTTTTAGCATCGATGAATGGAGAGAGGTTCACGAATTTTATTGCGGTTTTGCCTTGTGGTAGCTCTACCGATTTTTTTCTTGTAACCTGCGCACCCTCTATGAATACTGTAATTTCCGACGCGTCGGTTTGAACTTCCTTTTCGGCCTTATTCTGCGCTATTGCATTGTATGCTGCGAGGAGTAGGATTGTAACGACTATTTTTCTCATGTTGATATTGTTTTCTGATTTTTTGGGCTTTGTTGATTTGCTTTTGCTGCAATTACCTTACATTTTTGAGTGCGGCGATGGTTATTCATTTATGTTGATACATAATTCTACAAATGGGACAGTAGAAAAATACCTAGCCATTTTTGATGGATAGGTATTTTTATCGGATTGTTTACTTATTCTTAAGTATGTCGCGAATTTCGGAGAGTAGTATCTCCTCTTTGCTCGGAGCGGGTGGGGCGGGAGGCGTGACATCCTGCTTGTGCTTGGCCGCGTTCATTGCCTTTATTACCATGAAAACGGCAAACGCTACTATCATAAAGTCGAAAACAACCTGTAAAAAGTTGCCATAGTTGAGCGTTACAGCAGGTGTGGTTTCGGAGGCTGTCTTCATCACAATTTTGAGATCGGTAAAGTTTACACCGCCAACCAGTAAGCCAATGGGAGGCATAATTAGATCGTTCACCACCGAGGTTACGATTTTTCCAAACGCAGCACCAATAATTATACCCACGGCCATGTCAACTACGTTGCCTTTCATGGCGAAGGATTTAAACTCATTTAGGATTTTCATGTGTTATTGGGTTTTAGTTATGCTAAAATTTGAATGAAACACCTGCCCCGAAGAGCTCTTTAAACTGAACCCTTGGTTTTATTTCGTTTTCTTCAATTACCCCGTTGTTGTTCGAGTCCTTTCCAATTTTAACTTTGTCGTCGTATATTAAATGTGTCGAAATGTTTATATTGATATACTTGTTAACCTTGAATGCAATAAGGGTTTCCCAGTTTACCACGATGTTCTGTGGATCTTCCGCATAGTTGGAGAAAAGGTCGAGTTTAGTGGTGAAGCTAACATTTTTAAGCATTTCGCTGGTAAAATCGTTTTTTGAGTATATAAACCGGATGTATCCCCCGAACTCGCTTTTAACCTTATCGCCCTTGTCAATCCCAAATGCCCCAGCATTCGACAGCATTGTGTCGTTAACAAAAGTGAATTTTGCGGTTGCGGGTGCTGCAAAAACGCTTAAGTGTGAATTTGGTTTGTAGTCGAGACCCAGAGCGCCCACCAAATAGGCCGGCGCTAGTAAGTTCGATATTTTTGTGCGGGTGGAGTCTGTGGGGTAGTTGTACCCTGTGGTCATTTGGGTTTTGAAGTTCAGCAAACCAGCAAAGTACAAACTTTTCCGAACCTCTCGTCCGTATTTGGATAGAATATCTATCTTATCGTCGGTTTTTTTTGTGTATTTTACATCCTCTTGGTTAAGTATGCCGTAACCCAGATCCAAGGAGTTGTCCCATGCGTTTTTCCCTTTCTTGTAGTTGGCAAATGTGCTGAATACTCCATTTACTGCAAATGAACTTTGCCCTCCAGCAGCCCAGTTGGTAAGCGATGTTTGGGCCACGGTTGCTCCAATTACCCCGCCTAACTTCCATCCTTCGAGGGTGTCCTTGGTTTGTGTTTTAAGTTTTGCTTCTGCTTCGGTTACCTGCGATTTAACTGCAATTGTTGCAGATACTAGTATCACTGTTAAGAGTAGTAGTTTCTTTTTCATCCGTACAAAATATTTGGTATTATATTGATTCGTAATGTAAAGTAACAAAAAAATATATTTATACGCTGCCTTTCTTGCTCTTTTTATAGTTTCCTGCTGTTGTTTTTATTTAGAAAAGAAATCGAAGTGTAGGGCTTTGCGTAGCGCTTCGTCAAAGAAAAACCAGTTGTGGTTTCCTTTCCACGTTTCGTGCGTGTAGTCGAAGTTTAGCTTTGCCATTTCGCTGGAAAAAATGTTATGGTCGTTTAGCATGTAATCCTCAGCTCCGCATGCTGTGTAAATTGTTGGTTTTGTGTTGGCAATGCTTGCCTTTTTGGCGAGTTCCAGAATATCGTTTTTAGGATCCCATTCAATGTTTTCGCCATAGGCCGCCTGGAAATCTTTAAATAAACGTTCTCCGTAATACTGTTTGAATTTTATTGCACCTTGGGTTCTGGCTAAATCCTCTTTCATGAGTAAGCAGGGCGACGAGAATGCTGCGCAAAACCCGTATTGTTCAGGTAGTGTTAGTGCGCTCTTCAATGCGCCGTAGCCTCCCATCGACGCGCCAATAATTGCGGTATTATCTCTGTCAGTCGAGATATTTAGAATGCCTTTGCATAATGCCGGTAGTTCCTCGGTTATGAAGTCAAAATAGTTGAGGCCGTATTTCATATTTGCGTAGAAGCTGCGGGCTACCTCGGGCATGATAAATACAATGTTGAACTGCTTGGCGTAGGAGGGGAGCATTGTGTAATCGATCCAATCGCCACTTCGACCACATATTCCGTGCAGCAGGTAAATAGTTTTGGGTGTTTTGTTAGGTTTTTCGGGAGCAACAATGGAAATGCTTGTTTCCATTTCGAGTGTTTCCGAAAAGATATTGCCGTTTAGAATCATTGTAAAGGTATTTTTAGGTTATCGCAAAGCCAAATAGTGGGGGATGCGAAGTATGGTTCCCTATTTTTCTCTTTGTCCGCTATTTTATATTGATATTTGAGTGGCGAATGTACATGAAAATTATGTGCATTCACAAAGTATGCGCGCTGTTATCGGGTATCTTTGCTTGGTTTAGTATTCTACATACTCACTCTTTTCGCTCTGGGTTTCCTTAATTTTGTCGTATTGCACGAGTTTGATATGTTTTGTTTGGTGTGCGCTTCGTGTTGAGTCGAAATGGAAGAAGCTAACATTCTGTATGAGTTCCGATGAACTCTTTTTTAGCGCAACCGATTGGTTTGCCAGTATGTCGGCTGTTTGCGCTGTTTGTTGAGTTTCTTGGTTAAGCGTTTGGATGGCACTATTTACCTGTTCGCTGCCGGCTCGCTGTTCAACGTTGGCTGAACTTATCTCTTGTACCAAATGAACAGTTTCCTGTATTGAGGGGAGCGTGTTTTCCAAATTTTTGCTGGCGCTCATGGTTAGCTCTAGCCCTAAGCGTGCTGTTTTTACAATTTCGTCGGCCGCTGTTCTGCTGCGCTCGGCCAGTTTGCGAACCTCGATGGCTACCACGCTGAAGCCTCTGCCGGCTTCGCCTGCGCGCGCTGCCTCAACCGCAGCATTAAGCGCCAAGATGTTGGTTTGGAATGCAATGTCGTTAATGATGCCAATTTTCTCTGCAATGTCCTGAATTGCTTTCAGGCCTTGGTGCATGCTCCGGTTTGTTTCCTCTATTTTTCTTGCGGTTTCGTTGGCAATGTTTTCGGTTTGCCTCGAGTTCTCTGTGTTTTGGGCTATGTTGGCGGTCATCTCTTCCATGGTGGACGAGAGTTCCTCGGTTGACGAGGCCTGGTTGTTGGCCGTGGTCGATAGTTCGTCCGATTTATCAACCAGATTGTCGCTTATTATTACCAATTCCTCGGAGCATTGATTTATGGCGGTAACGGCTTTTTGCATTTCGTCGATTAGGATTTGTATGGACGCTGCAATTTGCCCCACCTCATTCTTTTTCGCAATTAACTCCTGCGACATCTGTATGCTTAGATTTCCTGATGCCAATTGCTTGATGGTGTCGTTCATTTCCCTAATTGGGTTGCGAACCGATATCTTTGTAAAAAAATTTGCCCCAACCAACCATACGAGGGAAACCGGGATTGCCCAGTAAAGCGTTTTGAATCCAATGTATCCCACGCAGAATGCCACCACGCTAACTCCCATTGATGTGAAAAAAACGGTAAGGGCGGTGGTGTAAATAATTGTTTTACGGTAGAGTAGCCAAACCACAGCGTATCCGAATGGAATTAGCCCTAATGCTACTATTAGAATATAGGTAACTATTGGGTTCATAGAGCTCAATTTTATTTATCCTAATATACAAAATTTTTACAACATAGCGGATATGTTGTTTGTTTGATGCATGGCTTGGAAAGCTTTCTTCGATCTGCGATTCGCCTGTTTATGATCGCTTGTTGATTTCGTCCCGGATTTTCGATGCTTTTTCGTAGTCCTCGTTGGTGATGGATTCGTCGAGCATTGTTTTTAGCTCCGATACGGATAGCCTTCGGAGCTGTTCGGTGAAACTATCGCTAGCCTTTGTTTGTGGGGCTGGATTGGCATTGCCTTCGGCTTGGTCGTCTATCTCCTCAATTTCGAGGGTGATACCCGCCTTTTCGATAATATCGTCGGTGGTGTATATGGGGCAGTTGAAACGGAGTGCCAGCGCAACGGCGTCGGATGTGCGGGAGTCGATGTAAACCTCCTTGTTGCCATTGTCGCAGTGGAGTTTCGAGAAGAATACGCCCTCTTCGAGTTTATATATCTGTACGTCGACCAGGTTTATGGTGTATGCTTTTGCAAAGCTGAGGAATAGGTCGTGCGTAAGCGGGCGGGGTGGCGTTAATCCCTCAAGTTGGATTGCTATTGCCTGTGCTTCGTATCCGCCAATGATGATAGGGATTCGTCGGCTGCCACTCTCTTCGCTAAGCACAAGGGCGTATGCGCCCGACTGGGTTTGACTGTATGATATTCCAAGAACACTTAGCTTTACCTTACTCATCGTAGTATGCTGCTTTTTCGATACAATAAATTTGAAACATGGCTGAGCCTTATCCTATATACAAACCTACACTATTTTTTTTAAAACTCCCAACGCGATGCGATGATTTTATTTTTACTCGATGCCAATTAAAACCGAAAGTAGATGAACGGTTGTATTGCGGCTGTTCGGAATTGTACTATCAGTATAATAAATATTACAATAACCACTCCTTTGGTTAGGAGGGTTGTGTCGATGAACTTCCCGCGGATTAACTCTTTAGTGCTGAATGGTACTAGGTGCCCTACAAACCCGGCTATAATGAGCAGGAATACCATGTGGTACGATTCAATTATTTTTATTGCCGAGCCAGCTCCAAACCGATTGATTATTTGGTTGATCATCTGTTTTGCATATTCGAGGCTCTCGGCACGGAAAAAAATCCACGCAAAGCAAACCGTGTTGAATGTTATGATTGCCCCTATGATTTTTCGCCAACCACTGTTGATCAACCGGAATGGCGGAACATGCTTGCTCCACAGCTTATGGATTGCTAATCCTGCCCCATGAATTCCCCCCCAAATAACAAACTTTAGATTGGCACCGTGCCATAGTCCGCCCAGTAGCATGGTTATTATTAGGTTGATATACATTCTGGAGTTTCCCTTTTTATTGCCACCCAGCGGTATATACAGGTAATCGCGTAGCCAACTCGAAAGCGATATGTGCCAACGATGCCAGAAATCGGTTATGCTGGTTGCTTTATAGGGCGAGTTAAAGTTGATTGGCAATCGGAATCCGAGTAGCATTGCAAGCCCTATGGCAATGTCGGTATAGCCAGAGAAGTCGCAGTAAATTTGTAGGGCGTAGCCGTAGGTCGCCATTAAATTTTCGAAACCCGAGTAGCTCAGCGGATTATCAAACACTCTATCAACAAAATTTATTGAGATATAATCCGATATAATCATTTTCTTAATAAGCCCTGCGATTATTAGGAATGTGGCATGTCCAAATTCTCGGGATGTTAAGTGGAATTTTCGGTATAGCTGAGGGATAAATTCCGATGCCCGCACAATTGGCCCAGCTACCAACTGTGGAAAGAACGAAACGTAAAATCCGAAATCGATAATATTCTTAACGGGCGGAATCTTTTCGCGGTAAACATCCACGGTGTAGCTGATGGTTTGGAATGTGTAGAACGATATGCCTACTGGTAGTAGTATGGTTCCTGTATCGAAATTGCTGCCGAATAGGCTGTTTGCCCACCCCGATAGGTGATTGGTTACCGTAAGGTTTATTCCCAAAAGTTGATTTGCAATATCAATATAGAAATAGGCATATTTAAAGTACGAAAGTAATCCTAAGTTGATTATTACACTCGATGCCACTAGCATTTTGCGGGTTATTTTGGATTTGTAGCGTGGAATTAGTAGACCCAAGGTGTAATCGCAGATAGTTGAGAATATGAGTAGCGAGAAGAATAGCCCGCTCGATTTGTAGTAGAAGTATAGGCTGAATATTAATAGGTAAGCGCTGCGTATTGCTGGTTTGTTGTAGATGAATGAGTAGCCCAGTAGTAAAACCGCAAAGAATATCCAAAATGCAATTTTTGTAAAAAGCAGCGGGTTGCCTTCTGTATAGCTTAATATTTGGGTTAACGTATAAACAATGTAATCCACGGGTTAAATGTTGTTGGTTAATGCCTCAAAAAGTAGTTCGCCCTGTAGTTGGTAGCCCTTTGCATTTAGGTGGAGTAGGTCTGGAGCGGTTAGTCCCATGGTGTTCCACATTTTAATGCTACCCTCGCCCCCCATTAGGCTGTGAAAATCCCATACACAGCAACTGTTTTTTATAGCTGTGTTTATAATTGCCTCCTTTGCTATTAAAAGGTTTGGGTTGGGCTGTTTTCTTGAAACTAAATGGTCGCCAGGGGTTGTTAGTAGTATGGTTGATTGGGGAATTGCTCTTTTCATATTTACAATTAAACTGTCGAGCATTGCGATAAACGTTTTGGCATTAAAAAGTGGGTGGTATGCGTCGTTAGTGCCCAGTGATACTATTACTATTTGTGGATTTATTAGTGCAAGTTGGTTTGCTAGTTCGCCGGCTTGTAGGTGCGATTTTACATCGGCTCCGTTGAGTCCTGCCGCGTGATAAACTATTTTTGATGCCGAGTTTTCGAGGATTAAGCCCGATAGCGATAGCTTGCCCTCCCCCTTGAATTGCAAAGTGGCTTCGGAAACTGTATTCCGGAACCTTAACTTTATATGTTTTTTATCCTTTGATATTATTTCCGAATCCACACCTTCCGTATTAACCGTGAATGCGGCTGTGGAATTATCGATAAGGACTGTTAATTCGTCAAAGGATTTATTCCCAAGTTTCTGATTTTTTAACGATACCGAAAGCGATGGGTTTGTGTCCGATGATTCCATCACAATCCCCGATAGCCCTGTTTTTATGGGTTCTTCCGAGGCGAGTATCTTTTTGAAAACCCAGTTGTTGTCCGATTTAAAAGTGTAGTCGCCAGGCGAGTTGGTCCCGGCTAAGTTGTACGGAAAAACATATCCCATCGAAACGGCGGAATCGCAGTAGAAGTGGGCCAGTAGCCGTCGCACTTCGCCTGTAAGAAAGCCCGCCTGGATATGTGAGTCGCCAATATGAACTATTCTGAATGGAGTGGAGCTATTCAATGTTACTGGTAGGTTGGGGCTGTTCTGATATGAAATAATTTGGTTCAACCCTAAAACTGGCAGACCCGATCGCCGTTTCAGTTTACTGTCGATAACCATTGTTTCTGTTGTTTGGGGAATCCCCGATAGCAGTAATGCTAGAGCAATGGTTATGGCTGCGTATAGTTTTCCCGTGTTGTGTAATCGTAGCGTTTTAACCATCGTCTCAGTTTGTTTTTTTTGATTGATAGACGGCGTATTCATCCATTAGCGAAGCTAAAAACATCTCCGCGATAAGTTTTGAACCCCTAAAATTAAAATGTGTAAAATCCTTCGATGCCAGCGATGGGTTGGCGTTAACCCATTCGGGCATAGAGTTTTTTCCGCCCATCGCGGCATAGCAATCCCAGAATGCGGCTCCAGCCCGGAATGCAGCGTTTCGCTGTGCATCCCTAACCTTTTCGATACTGGGGTACGATTCGAATTTGTCATCATTTTTACGCGACATATCCGAAACCCCTATCATCAAAACCGAAACATCGGGTTTAAACGCCTTTATGGCTTTAATTTGGCGGTAAAGAATCTCCTCGTAGTAGTTATAGCTGTTCAGATTCCCAGGCACAACGTTTACCCCGTATTGCAGAATAACCAGTTTGACGTTTAGCAGATCGAATATTTTTTTCGAAAACTCAACGTTGAATTTTGTGAAAACAGCTCCAGAGCTGCCACGCTGCGGAATGTTGTCAACGTAAATCCCCCTATCGGACTCCATTGAAACCCCATACACGGTTAATGGCCCCTTCCCGTTAAACTGAAGTTCTAGGCTATTCGACGATTCGGGAATGCTAAATCGATGCTCGGCAATGGTTCCCATTCTTGGAAGCATTTCTGCATCCTCAATTTGGTTGTTTACTTCCAGTTCCATAAGGTACGTGGAGTCGTTTTGTCCGTAGAATATCCGTAATCGCTTGAATTGATTGCTTCGCGATTTTTTCCCAATTTTTTTGAGTTCGATTGCTTCGCCGTTCGATCCATCATCAATCTGGGTGATTCCGCCAAGGAGCCCAAATTGGCTTACCTCATTCCCGCCATCGTGCAGGCTGGTGTAGCTCCAGTCGCCCGACACGGAGTGCTGTACATTTAATGGCTGGTAGCTTTGTGGATAGCCGGGAATAATACCAACCCCACTACCCCCGAACTTAGCCTGCAAGGCGGATCGTATAAACATTGTAACCCTATCGCCCTCAATTTGCGAATCGCCAAAGTGCATCACTCGTATTTGTCCGGTTTGTGAATGTCCTTCGGTTAGGGCTTGGAAAAAACTTTTAAGAGCGGCCTTGCTGCTGTCGGCGTATTCAATAGGTGTTACCTTCTCTAGGAGTAGATTCAGTGATAGTTTATTTGGAGATTCGTTTGCAATTACTGAGTCTCCGTTGATTTTCAGGCTGTCGGAAATTGTTTGGCTTCTGTTGGTTTGTGTGCTATCTGGGGTTGGCTGTTTTTCGTGTTTCCCGATTAATTCGTGGTTTTGCGTTTCCATATTGCCCATGAGCTCCGACCGCACTTTTGCAATGTTCGGGAATCGGAATTTTAGTCCTAGCGCCTCAATTCCATCCATGGGTACAAGCCACGCAATGGTTAATAGCGTAAGCATGATAAAGCAAAGGAATAGAAGTATTTTGGATGGTTTAAACATCGAAAAACAGGTATTTATTGATTGTATCGGAGGTTAAAAATAGAATATTTTTGGGAATTTGATGACGATTGGGCTAAAACCCAATTGTACATATTTTATATTTTCATTATCTTTCAGCAAATTTGAGGTTATGCTGAAGATATACCACAACCCACGATGTGCCAAAAGTAGAGCGGGCTTGGAGTACCTGAAAACCAAGGCGAATGAGTTTGAAGTTCGGAATTACATAGCCGATGGCATAAAAGCTGATGAGGTTAAAGAGATACTCTTAAAGTCGAACCTAAAGCCTTTTGAACTGGTGCGGTCGCAGGAGGAGTACTTTAAAACATACCTGAAAGGGAAAACTTTTGCGGATGATGAGTGGGTTCAGATTATCGTTGAGAATCCGAAGTTGCTACAACGTCCCATTGTGGTTGGGAATCATAGGGCTGTTTTGGCAAATCCGCCAGAGAATATCGATAAACTCATTAAATAAATTTGCCATGGTACGGTATTTTGTTGTTTCGGTTCTGTTGGTCGGTGTTTTGTTTTTACAGGGGTACTCTCAGGTAAATGCCGAGGCTGATAAACTTGAGAGCGATCTGTTCACTCTTGTTAATGCCCATAGGGCAAGTAAGAATTTGGGCGAGCTTAAACTTAACGATGCGGTTAAAGCGCAAGCTCTTGGCCATTCAAGGAATATGGCTTCGGGTGAAATTCCTTTTAGCCACAAGGGTTTTAATGAGCGTTTTAACAAGTTGGAAACAATCTTTAATATGACTTCCGGATCCGAGAATGTGGCCAATGGCCCTGCCGATGCGGTCAATATTCTCCGTAGTTGGCTTGCAGTGCCTGCATATAAGGCAAATGTGGAGGGCGATTTTAATATGACTGGCATTGGGGTTGCCCGGGCTAAAAACGGATCCTATTTTTACACGCAGATTTTTGTTAAAAGTCCCGAAAAACCTAAGATTGTGGTTGCTGAGTTTGAGGCTGAGTTGCTTCGTTTGGCCAATGAGCATCGTAAGTCGCTTGGGTTAAGTGGTTTCACCAATAATCAGCAGATTCGGGCTGAGGCTTTGAAGTATTCCGAACAAATGGCCGGAGGAAAAGTTCCCATAGGGCCACCGAGCTTCGATAGCCCGCTGCGTCGGCTTGTGTACAGCATGAAGGCCAAAAATATGTCCGAACTAATTGGTTATGGCGACGATACGCCCGAAAAGGTTTTTCAAAACTGGATGGCTAGCGCCAAGCAGCGCGAAATTATTGAGGGCAGTTTCGATTTAACCGGAATTGGCATTACCCAGTCGAAGGATGGAAAGGTTTTTGTTACTCAGGTTTTTATCCTGAGCCGTTAGTTATATTCGGTTTCAAGTGTTTTGCCAAAGTCCCATTGTGTTAAGTTTTTATAACGATTTCTTATTTTGATAGTAAACGGAACGCATTACCGCACAGTATGGTTGGAGGATGGCTCCTCGCCCTGTGTTAAGATTATCGATCAACGCTTTTTGCCCCACCGCTTTGTTGTTGAGGAACTGTTCAGTTTTAATCAAATGGTTGAGGCTGTCAAGGAGATGCATCTCCGTGGCGCTGGGCTGATTGGTGCCGCTGCGGCATTTGGTATGTATCTTGCTGCCCACGAATTGCGCTTGTCCAGCAACTTCGATTCGCAGTTACATGCGATGGCCGAAAGGTTGATGCAAACCCGCCCAACCGCGGTTAATCTGGCTTGGGCTGTTAATCGCCAACTATCCGCAATTCGGGAGGTACACTCTATTGATCAAAAGGTTGAGGCCGCCCGCGAAACGGCTTTGCAGATTGCCGATGAGGATGCGCAAAACTGTAGGAGTATTGGTTTGCATGGCGTCGATATTATTGAGCGAATTAGTAAGGCTAAGCGTGGCGAGGTAGTGAATGTACTTACCCATTGTAATGCGGGGTGGCTTGCCTTTGTCGATTACGGTACCGCTACAGCTCCCATATACGAAGCGCACCATCGCGGTGTTAAGATTCACGTTTGGGTCGACGAAACCCGTCCGCGCAATCAGGGGGCATCGTTAACGGCTTGGGAATTGCTTGCCGAGGGTGTTCCTCATACCCTGATTCCCGATAATGCGGGGGGACATCTTATGCAGCATGGCATGGTCGATTTGGTGATTACTGGTGCCGATCGGATTACTAGTAATGGCGATGCTGCTAATAAAATTGGAACGTATTTAAAAGCTTTGGCAGCTGCCGATAACGGCATTCCTTTCTATATTGCAGCACCATCGTCATCGTTCGATTGGTCCTTAACCGATGGTGTTGGTCAGATCCCAATTGAGCAGCGGCATCCCGATGAGGTGCGTTATGTTTCCGGGTTGGCTAATGGTCGTGTCGAGAGCGTGCTGATTTGTCCATCTGCCACACCGGTAGCCAATTATGGGTTCGATGTAACCCCGGCTCGTTTGATTGCCGGAATTATAACGGAGCGAGGGGTCTGCACGGCCAGCAATGAGTCCATTCAGTTTATTTTCCCCGATAAATTCTAGCCTATGCGCGATGGTGTTATAAAGTTTGCCTGTAATTGGACAAAAGCCGACTCGGTAGCCCCTGAGGCTGTGTCGGATCTAAATTATTGGAGGGGTGTGATGCACAGCCGTGGGTTAATTGGGGTTGATGCTGCTGGCGTAGGGTTTGGCAATATCAGTGTTCGGTATTATCAAAATCAGTTTATCGTAAGTGGTTCAAGTACTGGTATGTATGCCAGTTTGGGAGTTGAACATTACGCCCTGGTTACCAGTTTTAGTATCGATAATAATACGGTTGATGCGGAGGGATTGGTTATGGCATCGTCCGAGTCCATGACCCATGCGGTGCTTTATCAGTGTTCGCCAGATGTTAATGCGGTTGTGCATATTCATAGCACCGAGCTTTGGCGTAAACTGCTGCATAATGTTCCAACTACCCGTGCCGAGGTGGAGTACGGAACTCCCGGTATGGCTCGCGAGGTTATTCGGCTTTACGGTAATTCCAATTTACCCATTGTTAAACTATTCGCAATGGAGGGGCATCCCGATGGGGTGGTGGCGTTTGGACGTTCATTATCCGAGGCGTGCGGTATTATTCTTAGCCACTTGTAGTACCGTTGAACTGTTCAATATGCTCTTTGTTGAGTTGTAACTGTTTTTTTTACTGCTAGGTATTATGTTGCAAATACGATATGCCACCGAAGCCGATTTGGAGCCAGTGTATAGGCTTGTTTGCGATTTGGAGGATGATGTCCTGGATAAGGGTTTATTTGTTCAAACCTATCAATATAATCTAAAATGTCCTGATACTGTGTATTTGGTTGCCGATAAGGGGGGCTTGGTAATTGGCTTTTTGAGTATGCATATTCAACGGATTCTTCATCATGTTAAGCCTACCTGCGAGTTGCAGGAATTGAATATTTTCCCGGAGTATCGGGCGTTTGGCGTTGGCTCGCGGATGATGGCCGAGGCCGAAAGAATTGCCCGTGAGCTTGGGTTGGAGGAAATAGAGCTTACTACTAAATTGTTCCGGAAGCGAACGCATGAATTTTACACCCGCTTGGGGTATGTGAATACTCATCTGAAATTTGTGAAAAGGCTCGATTAACCTTCTTCTACTTTCCCCGGTAGATATATACAAACCCAGTGGCTGGTTCGTAGAACTCAGTCAAATCCTCAATGATGTAATAGTAGATTCCGTCGGGTAGCTCTATGTCCTGCTCGTTGCGGCCATTCCAGTATATTTTGGTTGACTCATCCTGGAAGATAAGTCCTCCCGATCGGGATAGTATGCGCAGCCTAAACCTGGATGTGCCGTTGGAAGCCACCTCGAAAACATCGTTCACCCCATCGCCATTTGGCGTGAAAACATTGGGAATTGATGCTAGTTGCTCGGTTAGGGCTAGGGTTACAAGTTGCGATTTGGTGATTATAGTGCCATTTTTCTCGTACTTGAGCGTAACGGTAACGCGGCTATTGCTCTTGGAGTAGTTGTAGGTATGTGTTGGGCTTGGTTCTGCTGATGTGGTGTTGTCGCCAAAATCCCAGGATATTACGTTGATACCTACACTGGGTTCGAGTTTAAGATCTACTGCCGATGAGTTTGAGTTGGGATTAACTAAGCTCCATGTGAATGACGAATCGGAAGCGATTTGCGCCGATTTATTATTCTGTGGTTGTGCCACTAGTTGGCTGCTGGTTATGATGCAAAGTGTTATTGCAAGCGAAAGTTGGAATATGAATGCCTTACTCATTATCTAATTATTTTACTGTAAATATATGTAAAAGTGCATATCGATATTAAATCTTCTCGGTTAATTTTTGCACAACCCTGAAATTGTTAAAAAATTCCTTTGCGAATACTCTTATAACAGTGTAGCTCGGTATGGCGAGTAGCATTCCCAGTATTCCGGCAACACTGCCAGCTATGAGTAGCACAATGAAAATTTCCAGGGGATGTGCTTTTACGCTATTCCCGTATATTAAGGGTTGGAATACAATGTTATCGATTAGTTGTGTGCCAAGGAACACAAGTAGCATCCACATGGTGAATGGGAGCAGTTGCGTTGTGGTGGTTAAATCGAGGTGTGTGGCCAGACCTATAAGTAATCCGATAATTGTTCCGGCTAGCGGCCCCACGTAGGGAATCACATTGAGAATCCCCGCAATAAGCCCAATTACGATGGCCGTTTCGAATTTAATACCTAGTATTGTTAACCCAATGGTGTCCAGGGCCATTATACAGGTGCTTTCGATCATTATTCCTACAAAGTATCGGCGTAAAAGGTTGTTGATACTCGAAAGGGCACGGTTTAAGTGCTTTTCGTATTTTTCTGGAAAAATAATAATTATGCCTTTATAGAATAGGGTGTCGTCCTTGAGAAAAAAGAATGTGATGAACGATACCGAGAATAGCGCGATGAGGAGGTTTACAAGTAGGTTGGCAGTGGAGCTGAAGAAGTTGGCTACCATTGTAACACTGAATATCCCGGAAACCTTATTTACTATAAAATCCTGTAACGAGAAATCCTTGGCACTTGATGGTAAGTAATCGTGTATAAAGGTTTGGATCTGCGCTATTTGGTCGGAAAAATTATTTACTAGCGCCTGAACATCGATGGAGCCTAACTCGTTGAATTGGTTTACAACAAGAGGTATCATTATCCTGAAGAATGCGATGAATAAAACCCATATCCCAATAAGGGCAATGGTTGCTCCCAAAAACCGGGGAGGGCTCCAACCCCGAATTTTTAGCCGGCAAAACGCATCTACCACCGGTTTTCCCATTAGGCTGAATACTGCAGAAACAAGGATGTAAGCCACAATCGATGAAAAGTACCAAAGCAGGAATGCTACTGCGGTTACTATTGATCCAATAATAATGTATCGCACCAGTTGGTTCATACCTACAAAATTTTATCAAACCTAGTGCAATTAATGGAATTATCAAAGTGTTGCAAGTGCTAAATTTTAGTCCTTCGGAGTGTTGTTGCTAAATCAACATGTCTCTGATTTTTTTATCTTTTCAAGTTGTTTGCTTAAAGTATTGATTATTAAAGAAATATTCTTATATTGGCAGTGATCTGTTAAGCAAAACTTTTGTTGAGTTTTATGCTCTTTTATCCTTTTCGTGGTAGTATATAGAGTCTGTTGCGGTTTTATTCAATTTTAACGATTCGACTCCCACTGTCGATGCTGGTTTTACAGTGTGTTATAGTGTTGTAATTATTTCTTTATAATTCCAAATGCATGAAACTATTTATAAAATATATGGTTAGTCTCCGTTGTAAAATGATGGTTAAGGAGGAATTACGAAAGCTGGGATTAAAGTATGTTGCGGTAGACCTCGGTGTTGTTGAGATTATGGAGGAGTTGAGCCAAGAGCAGCACCGTCAACTCAAGGTAAATCTGTTAAAATCAGGCTTAGAACTGCTTGATGATAAAAAAAGCATACTAATTGAGAAAATTAAAAATGTAGTTGTGGAAATGATTCATTACTCCGACGAGCTCCCCAGAATTAATTTCTCCGACTACATTAGCGAAAAACTTGGATACGATTACACCTACCTCTCTAACATCTTTTCGGAGGTTAAGGGAATTACTTTGCAGCAATACATTATTTTCCATAGAATAGAAAAAGTTAAGGAACTGCTCCTTTACGATGAGTTAAGTTTAACCGAAATATCCTATAGGCTTCAGTATAGTAGCGTAGCACACTTATCAAACCAATTCAAGAAAGTTACAGGGCTAACTCCCTCCTACTATAAGCAACTAAAAAAGAAACGCAGAGGAAATTTAGAGAATCTGTGATATATGTAACTCTTTCGGCATATTGTGTAACACAATATCATGACAAGGAACCCACCTTTGCAGAGCAAAATTTGGCAAGCAAAACACACTGAATCGAGACACTGCATTTTGAGATGAGGGAGAGTTGTTATGGCTGTACCTAGCCATAGTCCTATTTATAGAACAATAGACTAACTTTCTGTATAACTAACTAAAATACAGATAGATTAAGATTGACTTTTTACGCACCTTAATATTTCAGTATGTATATACTTAAAAACAACGAATGATAAAAGTAAAAAAAGAAGGCGTTCTGCTCTACAAAACCGATTTGGAGTTTGAGAACGATGGCGTTCTAAATCCTGCGGTTATTAAGGTTGGCGATTGCGTTCATATGTACTACAGGGCTGTGCAGAAAGGGAATCGTTCCAGCATTGGCTATTGCCGTTTCGATGGGCCATTAAACATTAGCGAGAGATTGGATAAACCTATTATAATTCCTGAACTCGATTTTGAATCGCAGGGTGTTGAGGATGCGCGTATTGTTTGCATCGATGGAGTTTATCACTTGTCGTACACTGGATACGATGGAATAAATGCCCGAGGAGTCTTGGCAATTTCCAAAAATCTTAAAGAGTTTAAGAAGATCGGAATGATTGTTCCACAGATCACTTATGCAAAGTTTGTTTTTCTTGTAGAGTCGGCTGGTAAAGTGAACGAGAATTACTACCGTAATCATAAATTTTATTACCAGGAAACTGATCCGGAAAAAACAATTATGCTTTGGGATAAGAATGTGATTTTCTTCCCCCGAAGAATAAATGGGAATATGGTTTTTCTGCATAGAATTAGACCCGGAATTCAATTGGTTTCAATAAAAAAACTTGAAAAACTAACTGGGTCGTTCTGGCGCAAGTACTTTCACAACTTACAGGATCATATTGTTATGGATCCTATTTACCCGCATGAGTCGAACTATATTGGGGGGGGCTGCCCTCCCATTGAAACAAAAGCTGGCTGGCTTTTTATTTACCATGGTGTTACCGAGTCAAAAAAAGGACTAGTTTATTCTGCATGCGCTGCACTGCTCAACTTAGATAATCCTTTAATTGAAATTGCTCGTTTACCGTACCCCCTGTTCTCGCCAGAATTTGAGTGGGAACTTAAAGGAGAGGTAAATAATGTAGTATTCCCTACTGGAGCTGCAGTGTTTGGCAACACCCTCTTTATATACTACGGTGCTGCCGATAGCCAAATTGCATGTGCATCGGTTAACTTAATGGATTTAGTTACAGAACTTTTATCGCATAAAAAGTGAAAAATGAAAAACAATAATATACAACAACCTCATGTAACTGAGCCTATAAATAAACCTAAATCAGTTTTCGCTGGAAATCCCATCGGAATTGCAAAAAAGTGGAAGTCTTTAACTTTTCCAATCAAACTAGATGGATGTATCGAGGATAGCACTTTGCCCGAAATTTTAGTTATTACATCGTACCCGCCAAGGGAGTGCGGAATTGCAACCTACTCACAAGACCTAATAAAGGCTCTTAACAATAAATTTAGTAAATCATTATCGCTTAAAGTTTGTGCATTGGAGTCGGGAGTGGCGAGTTTTGATTATCCTAAGGAGGTTAAATACATTCTTGACACTTCCGATGAACATAGTTTCAAAGAAACAGCAAGTGCAATTAATCAGGATAGCCAAATTAAAATTGTGTTAATACAGCACGAATTTGGCTTTTATAGGGATCAGGAATCCACTTTTATCGATTTCCTGAATAGTTTAAACAAACAAGTTGTGGTTGCCTTTCACACAATCCTTCCTAACCCTAACGATGCTTTAAGAACAAAAGTTAGAAGAATTGCAAACGCATGTACCCAGATTGTAGTAATGACCCATAATTCGGCAGAGATACTAACGAGTGAATATGGTATTCCGTGTGATAAACTTAGTATTATAGCCCACGGAACACATCTGGTTGCAGGGAGCAATAAAAAAGCATTAAAACAAAAATATGGACTAAACAACCGAAAGGTACTGTCCACTTTTGGTCTCTTAAGTTCTGGTAAAAGCATTGAAACCTCGTTAGATGCATTACCCTCAATTATTGAAGAATGTCCCGAGGTGATGTTTTTAATTATTGGAAAAACTCATCCTGAGGTAAAGAAAGATGAAGACGAAAAGTACCGGAATAGCCTTGAAAAGAAAGTAATTGAGTTATCTATCCAGAACCATGTGATGTTTATTAACAGTTACTTAGAACTATCCACTTTACTAGAATACCTGAAGCTTACTGATATTTACTTGTTTACATCAAACGACCCCTACCAGGCAGTAAGCGGAACTTTTGTTTATGCAATGAGTTGTGCCTGCCCAATTATCTCGACTCCAATACCCCACGCCAGGGAGGTTCTAACCCGCGAAACTGGAATTATCATCGATTTTCGCAACTCTCAACAGCTGGCAAATGGCGTGACTAAACTACTAAAGGATAATTTGTTACGAAAAAACATGAGTTTAAACACCTTGCAAAAAATTGTGTTTACGGCATGGGAAAACTCGGCTGTTGCTCATGCTAAATTGTTTGAGGAGATTTCCTGTGGAAGTATAGGCCTGCAGTATAATTTACCTGAAATCAGCCTAAAGCATTTGATGCACATGACAGATAGTACAGGGATAATACAGTTCGCAAGAATCAACCAGCCGGATATTAAAACCGGATATACGCTCGACGATAATGCGCGGGCAATGGTAGCAGTGTGTATGCATTATGCAATATCGGGGAACCCTAAGGATTTAATTAGCATTCGTAAGTATTTTAAATTCATCAAGCTCTGCCAGCAGTCAAACGGTCAATTTCTAAACTATGTCGACAGTGAGTTAATGTTTTCAGAACAGAATGGTGTAGCTAATTTAGACGATGCTAATGGTCGGGCAATTTGGGCTCTTGGATACTTAATGTCGCTTAAGAATATTCTCCCAGACGAAATTATTGCCGATGCTGAAGTTTTACTTAAAAAATCAATTCCACATATTGAGATACTTCTTTCCACCAGAGCCATGGCATTTGCAATAAAAGGCTTGTACTACTGGCTAAATGTTGAAACATCATCAAAAAACCTAAAACTTGTTGAAACATTAGCCAATCGATTAGTGCAAATGCACCGGCACGAGTCGAAAGCAAATTGGGAGTGGTTTGAAGGATACCTAACCTATGCCAATAGTGTATTGCCCGAGGCAATGCTATACGCCTGGCTATTAACCCGGAATCAGACATACAAGGAGATAGCTATCTTGTCGTTCAATTTTCTGCTGTTCAACACATTCAACATTAACGGTATAGAGGTGATATCGAACAAAACCTGGTTGCAAAAAGATCAGACTAGTAGTTTTGACACCGGAACTCACCGCAAGGGCGGTCAGCAACCCATTGATGTTGCCTACACAATTATGTCGCTCAGTGCATTTTACCAAGCAACAAATAATGAATCATACTTTAAAAAAATTATGATTGCCTTTAGCTGGTTCTTGGGGAATAACCATTTAAGTCAAATCATTTACAACCCTTGTACCGGAGGCTGTTACGATGGACTCGAGGACAATCAAGTTAACCTCAATCAAGGGGCCGAATCGATAGATAGTTACCTAATGGCTCGTTTTACAATCGATTTACTAGATAAGTCGGACAGAAAATTCTGTTTCGAACCAGCAAGTCAAGGTTGCGAAATTATGATTCATGAAAAATCAATAGAACTATAAAAATAGTAGGGTAATCGGAAAATGTGGGAAATATGTAATTCCTTTAGTTTATTGTGTAATGCAAAGCTGGTTGAATGGTTGCATTTTTGTGTAATGCTTTAAACCCAATTTAAACCAAACTATCATGGGGAATTTTCTTTACATAATCGCAGTAGTACTTATTATCCTTTGAACAATAGGATTTCTTGGCTATCATGCAGGCGGTTTAATTCACATTTTACTTGTAATAGCGCTTATAGCAGTATTGCTTAGAATAATTCAGGGTAAGAAATTGCTGTAACCAAAAAACAATAGGTACTAATTACACAATAAAACAGAGAATATGTCACACGAGAAGGAAGGCAGAGAAAAGTCAGGGAAGAAAGCTCCGGCAAAAAACCTGAAAGAAAAGCGTGCCGCTAAGGCAGCAAAACGAGACGAAAAGGGAACTGGTGGTAAATTGGTAATTCCCAATCCTTTTACCAAAACAGGAAAAGGCTCATAATTCGAGTAATAGAGTTTTAGAGCAAAATTGAGTTGAACACTTCAGTTCTGAATTTTAAGAATTACTAAAACGGTAAATTATGCGGGATGATTTTGAACTTGATGGATTTAATTGTATTAAAGAAAAACTTGGCAAAAAGTATCCGACTTTAACAAAGTCTGATCTAATCTGGCGGCACGGTAACAGAGTGGAGTGGCTAGGAATGATTGCCAGCAAACTCGGGAAAACATTAAAGGAACTAAAGCGAGAAATAGATTTTGTTTAACCGGTACTGTTGCCCTGCACATTTTGCCAGAATGCGAAAATAAGTAAAGATAATTAAATAGCGTAAACTATTCATGTATTGCGCGTTAAAATTGGTGTGGCGTTTGTAAATTGAGTGAAAGAATGATTAGTGCAGAGTTTGAAAAATCGAAAGAGTTCACTATTGTGGAAATTATTGAATATGTTCCCAATTCAGTAGTAATTAAAACCATAATAAAGAAAACCACCGGTAATGTTAGCGCAATTTCTTTTGACTCAGGCGAAAAGTTAACTGACAGAATGTCTCCCTTCGATAATTTCATCCAGATTATTGATGGGCGAGCTGAAATTGTAATTGATGAAACCTCTAGGCAACTAGAAACTGGACAATCTATAATAATCCCAGCACATTCATTCAACACAATAAAAGCAAATGTCCGTTTCAAAATGATTTCAACAATAATTAAAAGCGGATATGATGAAGTATCGTAATTATCCATTTCTATTTAAAACAGTCTCTGAGCAACCAATTTTGCAGCACCCCATCTTTGATTTAATCAGAATGAGGTGCTGTTTTTTACTTAACCAAAGCAGTTGGTTTCTTTTGAAAATAGTCAAATCATCACATTAAACCAATTGGTAATTTCTAATTCTAATCAAGGGTTTTAAAACAGTACCAATGAATTTTATTGAGAGTTATCCCGGGGAGTTGGCGGCATTGTTAACCGCTGTTTTTTGGACCGTAACGGCATTGGCGTTCGAGTCGGCTAGCCGCAGGGTGGGGTCGTTATCGGTTAATCTTATTCGGCTTTGTGTGGCTTTTGTATTCCTGAGTCTGTATGCGTGGGCTGTGCGGGGTATTCCATTCCCTACCGATGCGGGTACGCATCAATGGATATGGCTTTCGTTGTCGGGCTTGGTGGGTTTTGTTCTAGGCGATTTGTTTCTATTCCAGTCGTACGTGGTTATGAATGCCCGCGTATCGATGCTAATTATGTCGCTTGCGCCACCCATTGCCGCAGCTATAGGTTGGATTACGATGAACGAAACTTTAACTGCAAGTCAAGGGCTTGGTATGTTGTTGATAATTGTAGGGATTGCTTTGGTTATACTAAAACGCGATTTGCCTGCGGTGGAGGAGGGCGCCAATGGTCGGAGGATTAAGCTCAACTACCCAATTGGTGGATTGCTTTTGGCCTTTGGGGGCGCTTTGGGGCAAGCTGGTGGTTTGGTGCTTAGCAAAATTGGGATGCAAACCTACGATGTGGTTGCCTCGGTGCAAATTCGGGTTGTTACCGGAGTGGTGGGGTTTGGTTTTGTGTTTGCCCTGCTAAATAAGTGGCCGGCTCTGTTTGCTGCAGTAAGGAATACTAAAGCTATGGGGCATCTTGCTGTTGGGGCTTTCTTTGGCCCGTTTCTGGGTGTGTCGTTTTCGTTATTGGCAGTTTGCTATACCACTACAGGGGTGGCATCGGCGCTTATGTCGATTGTGCCAGTTCTTATTATAGCCCCCGCTGTATTTCTGTTTAAGGAGCGTGTGAATTTTAAGGAGATGTTAGGGGCTGTGATTACCGTGGTGGGTGTAGTGGCCTTTTTCCTATAGTACTAGTTTGCGTACTTCTCAATGGTGGTAAGGATTGTTTCCGCGTCGTAGGGTTTGGTGATGTAATCGTTGCAGCCTAGTGCTATTGCTTGCTCGCGTTCGTCGCTCATGGCGTTGGCGGTTTGGACAATGATGGGCAGCTCCGGACGGATCTCTTTTATGATTCGGATTGCCTCGTAGCCATTGATTCCCGGCAGGCGTATGTCCATAAGCACAATGTTGAGGTTGGGCGAGATGCGGCATATCTCAATGGCCTCTTCGGCATTGTTGGTAATTATAAGGTTGGCCTTTGACTTTTTGAGGGCTTCGGATAGAAGTTTCTCAGTCGATTCGTTGTCCTCCACTATGAGAATGTTTTTGTTCGCCAGCTGATTGGGTTGTGTCAAACCTATGTTTGCCGCGGTGCTGGGTATTGGTTGTGAGACGTTAAGCGGGATTCTGAACCAGAACCCAGAGCCAATGTCTAATTCGGATTCAAGTCCGATCTCGCCTCCCAGACCGAATATAATACCCTTGCATATCGATAGGCCAAGTCCCGACCCTCCGTACTTGCGGGTTAAGAGGTTGTCTACTTGGCGGAATCGGTCAAAAATTACTGCTTTGTGTGACTGATCTATCCCAATGCCCGTATCGGTTACCGAAATCTCTATCCAGCCTTTAATAATTAGGCAGCTGAGAATAATCTTCCCGTTGTCGGTAAACTTTATCGCGTTGTTCAGGAAGTTTGATATTACCTGACTCACCCTGTCGGGATCGGTTAATACTTCGACTTCATCGATGGTTGGTGTGGTGATCAGTTTTAGCGATACATTGTCTTTTTTTAGCCTGTCCTTTTCAATTTGAGCATTGGTTATGCAATTGGTGAGAATGGGGTTTAGGTGGGTGTTGCGGATGTTAAACCGGAGTTGGTTTGCTTCTATTTTGGAAATGTCGATGATGTCGTTTATCAGGTTTAGTAGCCTGTGCGAGTTTTCAACAATGATATTCATGAAATTGTCGACCTCGTTATCCGTTAAATCGGGTCGTGTTTGGATTAGTTTTGCGAATCCAACTATGGCGTTCAGGGGTGTTCTGATTTCGTGGCTCATGTTGGCTAGGAAAGCGCTTTTAAGCATATTGGCTTCCTCGGCCTTGCTAAGGCTTTCTTTTATTTGAGTGTTTTTTTCCTCAAGGTCTTGGTTATATGTACGGCTTACCTCCAGGAGTCGTTGCCTGTTCCGGTTTATTATTATCAGCAGATAAATAATTACGAGCAGTACAATGAATAGCGATACGAATACCGCAACAAGCGCTTTGTGCTGCTTTAAGAAGTTGTACGGATTGTTAATAATAACTGAGTTTTTTGGGAGTTGACCCAATTTAATGCGGTGTTTCTGCATTATTCGGTAGTCGAACACGTACTTTGTGCTACCAATAACCGGTTTAATGCTATCGGTGGGGGTACCTGTGCATATTTTAATGGCTATTTCGGCTGCCATCCGTCCGTGGTCGTGCCCTGATATTACGTGTCCTCCAATTATTCCGTGTTTAATGTAGAAGCTCCAAACTCCGTATATTGGGAGGGTGGTGTATTTATTCAACGAGTCGAGGATGGCCTCGTATGGAAGGTAGTTGCCCTCAATATCCTGGTTGAAGAAAACGTAAAGAATGGCCGTTTGTGGTTCAAATTCTTTTACCCGGGCCATTAGTTCGTGTGTGGTTATGTTTGTGATTATTTCGACGTCGAAGGGATGGGCTTTTCTGAGAAGCGTGCCGTAGAGCGTTTTTTCAATAATTTTTCCTGTTGTGGTTTGATCCACAATGCAGTATACCTTTTTGATTTTGGGGTGTTGAGTCGCAATTAGTTCCAGATTACGTTCTAAGTTAACCTCTTCGATAACCCCGGTGGTGTTTGGGGCGAAAAGGTACTGGTTATTTACGCCACAGAACACAACCGGAACTCCAGGGAATACGTTGTAGCGGATCTGTTCGATATAGTTCAGTGCGTCGTTGTCGGTTACTATAATCAGTTCAATTTGTGCCTGCTTATACTTCGACTCGATGTAGCGTGTGTACTGGCTGATGTAGAGTGATGGTTGGTTTCTCTTTAGGTCTAGATTTTCGGTGTATATTTCGAAGTTGATTCCGCTTTGCCCCAGTGTTTTTAGTATCCCATAGTTTAAACTGTCTGTCCAACTTAGGGTTGGGTGGTACGAGTTGAGCAGTAGAATTCGAGTTGCATTTGAGGAAAAACTCCAAGCAGTGCCGAGTAGCATAAGTGTTAATGTTGCTATTGCAGCGTATTTAGATCTCATAGTTCATTTCTCGTTATATAATACAAGGTATTAAATTTTTCAAGAATAGGAATGGTTTTTTGTATATTTATGGCAAATATTTTTTGTACCATTATTACTCTATTAATGAGGTGGTGTGGAATGGTGCACATGTGAAATCAATAAAATTGATGAGATGAGTGTTCGTTGGAAAGTTTTGTTGTTTGGTGTTGCTTCTTTAATGGTAGTTGGTTGTGTGTCGTCCGGTAAATTCCCCAGTGCGGAGGTAAGTTCCAGTGCTATTTCGGCCAGTAAATTTTTAGATTCTCCGTTTGGGCATAACGAGAGTATTGCTGCTTTCACGAAATCGCTGCCTGCGCAAACTAGCATTCGTAAGTTGATTCGTAGGAATACTCACCACCCCGAGAAGTCCGATACCATTTATCAGTTTCGCTACAGGAGTAGCGAGGTGTTTGTGTATAAATCGTGTTTTGGGAATGAGATTCTGATGGCTGGGGTCATTGCCAATCCTCAAATTGAAATGGCCAATGGGGTTGTCGTGGGTATCTCGCGCGAACAGTTGCATCGCGCGGTTTCGGGTATAAAACAATCGGAGACCGATACCCTGAAGATATCGACCCCCGAAAAGGATAGGGCTGTATCGTTTATTTTTAAACGCGGAAAACTCCGGAAAATATCATTTGCCTCGTACTACGATTAGTTGGTTTTTGTTGGAATGGTTGCTATTACCGAGTTGTTACCTGTTACTTTTTGATTTAGGCTAACCGCAATGTCGGCGTTAAGGGGCAAAAACAGATCGACCCTCGATCCAAACTTGATGAATCCCATCTCCGAGCATTGTTCTGCGGACTTCCCAACTTGAGCATTGCAAACAATTCGGCGGGCTAACGCTCCGGCAATTTGCCTTAGTAGTACGGGGACTCCATCGGGGCGTTCCACCACAACGGTGGTGCGCTCATTAAGGGTTGATGATTTGGGATGCCATGCTACCAGATATTTCCCAGGATGGTATTTGTAATATTTTACCGTTCCTTTTATGGGGTACCAGTTGATATGCACGTTCCATACCGACATGAATACCGAAACCTGAATGCACTTGGTGTTCAGGTACTCATTTTCAAAAACCTCTTCAATAGCCACAACGGTTCCATCGGCTGGCGAAAAAACTGTTGTTTCGTTGGGGGTTATTGTTCTGTGGGGTACTCTAAAGAACCGGAGCAGGAAAATCATCAATAGTGCTGATGCAGGGAGCACTCCGTAGTAGAATGCCGTGATGCTGAACAAATACACTACAAAGTTTAATGCTGCTAGAGTTAGAAAACTAACCAGTAGAATTGTGTATCCCTCTTTGTGAATTTTCATTTTTTATTGGTGTTAATGTGTTGCTAAATAATCATCATTACTTCTAGGTATGCGTAAACCATGGGGATTACCATGATAAGAGCATCGAATCGATCCAGTAATCCGCCATGCCCTGGAAGGAATTTTCCCGAATCCTTTACCCCGATGCTGCGCTTTAGCATCGATTCAACAAGGTCGCCAAAAACTCCCATTATTGAGGCGATTACGCCAATTACCAGCCAGTGCCTTAGCCCAACTTCGTGAAAGAATAGGGCGATTACCCAGGCCACCAGTAGCGTAACGAGTAATCCCCCGGCAAAGCCTTCCCAACTCTTCTTTGGCGAGATGCGTGGAAACATCTTGTGTTTTCCTATGCTCACGCCAAAAAGGTAAGCCCCGGTATCGTTGCTCCAAACAAGGAATAGGATGCCAAGTAAAATTTTGGGGTTATAGGTCATGGCGTACGATGGCCCATTAATCACAATAAAATTAAGTAGTGCAAATGGGAGCGCAATGTAGAGTAACCCTAGTATTGAATATGCAATGTTAAGTATGGGTTGTTGATGTGCACGGTATAGCTCAATAACGAATATTCCCACCAGTAGAGGGATGAACCCCGTGATGGTGATGCGCTCAATTCTTCCCGATGCGTATAGGAATGCCCAAATAAAAAGTGCTGCACCGATAAAGATCCCCAGCAGCGCCTGTGGGCGAACCTTCGCTTTTAGCCCCAGCATATAAAACTCTAGTAGGCATGCCACCATTAATCCAAAAAAAACAATGGTGAATGTTATGTGCCCTAAAAGCAATGAGCCAATCACGGTTACTACAAATAGGATTCCGCTGATGGATCGTTTCAGAAATTCGCTCAATGGTTGATGTTTTTTGTTAGTTCTTTGGCCTTTTCCGCGTCGCAAATATCTACATAAACCTCGGCTTCTCCAAACAAGTAGCTGGAATCTTTTTTGTTGATAACAACAGCAGTGATACCGTTTTCGTCGAGTATTTGCTTGGCAATTTCAGCTTGCCATGTTTGGGCAGTAGTAAATACCAGTGTCCAGTTCTCGTTCATCGCATTTATTGTATTTCGGGTTTGCTGTCGGTTTTGTGCGATTCTTCGTCGAGTTCTTTTACTAATTCCTGTTCGCGGCTTAGGGTTTTGCGGGGGCCAAATATGTTTTCAAGATCTTCGCTGAAAATGACCTCGCGCTCCAGCAGTAACTCGGCGAGCTGTGTATGTCCATTGCTATTTTCGGTAAGAATCCGCTTTGCGTTGTCGTAAGCCCTGTCTATTAACTCCTTAACCTCTTTGTCTATTTGCTCGGAGGTTTTCTCGCTGTAGGGCTTACTGAAAGTGTACTCCGATTGCCCCGATGAGTCGTAGTAGCTGAGGTTGCGAACCTTATCGCCCATTCCAAAGTAAGCAATCATGGCGTAGGCCTGTTTGGTTACGCGCTCCAAGTCGTTAAGCGCACCTGTCGATATTTTATTGAACACAACTTCCTCGGCAGCCCGGCCACCAAGGGTTGCACACATCTCGTCGAAGAGTTGCTCGGTGGTGGTTATTTGGCGTTCCTCGGGAAGGTACCATGCGGCGCCCAGCGTACGCCCGCGGGGGATGATCGATACTTTAACCAATGGGTTGGCATGCTCCAGTAACCAGCTTACCGTGGCGTGTCCTGCTTCGTGGTACGCAATGGTGCGCTTCTCTTCCTTCGATATTATTTTGTTTTTCTTCTCTAATCCTCCAATTATCCGGTCGATGGCATCAAGAAAATCCTGTTTTTCGACCGATTGCTTGCTTTTGCGGGCGGCAATGAGGGCGGCCTCGTTGCAAACGTTGGCAATATCGGCTCCGGAAAAGCCTGGGGTTTGTTTGGCTAGGAACGAGATGTCGAAATCGGTATTGAGTTTTATGGGGCGAAGGTGAACTTTGAATATCTCGAGTCGCTCCTTGTAGTCGGGGAGTTCAACGTGTATTTGCCTGTCGAATCGGCCGGCGCGCAGTAATGCCCTGTCCAGGATGTCGGCGCGGTTGGTGGCGGCAATGATAATTACCCCTTGGTTCGAGCCAAATCCGTCCATTTCGGTGAGGAGCTGGTTGAGCGTATTCTCGCGCTCGTCGTTGCCCGAGAAGTTCGCATTTTTACCGCGTGCGCGTCCAATGGCGTCTATCTCGTCGATAAAAACAATGCAGGGCGCTTTTTCTTTTGCTTGGCGGAACAGGTCGCGAACGCGCGATGCTCCAACGCCAACAAACATCTCAACAAAATCGGATCCCGACATGCTGAAGAAGGGCACGTTGGCTTCGCCGGCAACCGCTTTGGCTAGGAGGGTTTTACCTGTACCCGGAGGACCTACAAGCAGAGCGCCTTTCGGAATTTTACCACCTAAATCGGTGTATTTTTTAGGGTTTTTGAGGAATTCAACAATTTCCATTACCTCAACTTTGGCTTCCTCCAGTCCGGCTACATCTTTAAAATCGACCTTGGTGTTGGATTCCTTATCGAAAAGTTGAGCTTTGGATTTTCCCACTGAGAAAATATTGCCCGAACCTCCCGGCCCGCCACCACGGCTCATGCGGCGGAACATAAATACCCAAAGCCCAATTATTATTAGCAGGGGGAGTATCCATGTTAGTATTTCGGCAAAGTAGTTGGGGCGTTCAACGTATTCGGGGTATAATTTTTCCTCTTCCTTTTTATTGGCTTGAGCCTCCTTTAGCTGATTATCGAATGTTTCGATTGATCCAATGGTAAAAATAAAGTGAGGCCCCGATTTGGGTACCGAGTTTATGCCCGATCCAAGTCGATCCTTATATTTTTCCAGATTCTCTTCCTTAAGGTAAACTTCTACTTTGCCCTGATTCCTGATGACAATGAGTTTCTTTATCTCATTTTTATCAAGCATTTGGTTCCGAACCTCTTGCCACGAGGTAGTTACGGCATTTTTGCCTGAGTAGAAGAACTGTAGGAATATTATTCCGGCAATGATGAGGATGTAAACCCAGTAAACATTGAATTTTGGTGCTTTGGGCTTGTTTTCGCCATCTCCAAATATTGGGTTTGTATTTTTTTCTGTTTTCTTTTTATTATCCATAACGCTCAATAATTCGTAGTACTGATGAATAACACGGGGCTATAATAAATGTTTTTGTTAAACATTGAAATTGTAGGGCGATTCGGGTTCTTGTTCGCCGTAGCACGATACTTTTGCATCGGCCCACAGGTCCTCCAATTTGTAGAAATTCCTCCATTCGGTTTGGAATATATGCACCACTACATCAACGTAATCGAGAATTATCCATATTGAGTTTTCGTATCCGGCGGAGCGAAATACCTTTTCGTTGAATTTCTCGCGAACCTTATCCTCTACGTTATCGGCAATGGCGCTAACTTGGGTGGTGGAATCGGCGTTGCAAATTACAAAGTAGTTACAAACTGCATTGGGTAAACTCCCAATCTCGAGCGATATTAGATTTTTCCCCTTTTTATCCTGAATTGCTTCAACGATGCATGCTAGCAAGTCGTCGGAACTGTTGTTTTTCTTCTTTTTAACTGCCATTTATGTAAATTGATATATGCCCCAAAGGTAATTATTTTTACACTCATTTAAAATGGGCTGGGGTCTTAAAATTGCCTTGGTGTGGCTGCAATAGCTAAAAATAGTTATAACCCATTAGTCCTCCAGTAGGAATGGACTAATGGGTGCGCTATGTTAATACTTATTTTTCCGCTTTATTCTGTTCTCCACCGACTCCAATAACTTGGTAATTTGATATGTTGAACGATTTCGATACGTTCGGGTTGATTTCTTTTACCGATAGGTTGGAGAATGCGTTGGAATTGGCATCCTTAAAGTGCATTTCCATTACGGTTCCCAGCAGGTATCCTCCGTATCCTCCCGATGCTAGAGCTTGCATTCCGCCCATTTGTCCGTATGCCGATGAGTAGTCGTACTTAAAGTCGTTGGTCGCCCATAGCTCTACTCGGCCTTCGGGGTTTTCGTAAACGTACTCTTTGCATGTGTAGCCCCCGATTTTTTTTGTTCGTCCGGTAGGTTTGTAAAATGAGTTTAGCGCCGACATATCTTCTTGGCTTATCGATTCCGAAACCTCCTCGGGGTCTGGGGTCTCGGATGAGTCCCTTGGTATTTCCATGGCTATTCCGCTTTGCTCTCCATTCTTGTCCGAAAGTATGAGCATGGCCATGTTCTTGTAATCGAATATTATGAGCGATTTTACTTTTTCGTGGGTTTCCTTGTCGATGCTCTCGAACTCCATGGCAAAATTCTTCGAGTTCTTATCGAAATACGATGTGTAGGTTGCTCTCGATACCTCTGTGGACCCCGAGTCTAGCGCTTCGATATCCATCTTCATGCTCGATGTGTAGCTGTAGCTCTGGTCGTATTTTACGTTGTTTAGCCCCATCATGCCCATCATCTTTTTTTGCATGAACGAGTTGGCTGGGTTTTGCGTTTTCTGCTTGGGCTCATTTTTTTGCTCTTCTTTCTGCTCCTCGGCTTTTTTCTCCTCGTTTTCTTTTATTTTTTTATTAACGCTTTTTTGAGCTTTCTCCTTCAAAAAACTGCCAATTTGGGCATTTGTATTTGTTGTTCCCGCAATTATCGCAACTACTAGGAAGATTAAGTATTTCTTATTCATGTTTTAGTATTTGTTAATTAGTTAAACTGTGTGTTATGCTCAAAATATATGCAAGTTATAAATCTTTTTGGTTTGTGTGTTGTTGTTGTCCCAAAAATGTTGTGGGTAATTGTTTGTTGTTTTTGATAGTTCTGTTGCGTTGAATTCAGGTATATTTGCATGTTGATAATTGATGATTTGTTATGACACGGGGAAAAGAGTCGAAACCGCATATCGGTATTTATGGTCGGCGAAATAATGGTAAAAGCTCGCTGATTAATCTTTTTGCAGGGCAGAGTGTTGCTATTGTTTCGGATTATGCCGGTACCACAACCGATCCGGTGAAAAAATCGTTTGAGATAACAGATTTTGGACCGATAGTTCTAATTGATACAGCGGGCATCGACGATAATGGTGAACTTGGGCTGAAACGGGTAGCAAAAACCCTAGAGTCGATTAAGCATATCGATTTGGCTTTACTTGTTACTGCCGCGAATACCTGGGGCGAACACGAGGATATGCTTGTTGCAGAGTTTGCCAAAACCGATACCCCGTTCATTGTTGTGCATAGCAAGACCGATATTGAGCCGGCATCCGATGGTTTTAAGCAGATGATTGGTCGTATCCATCACCGCGGATTTGCTGAAACCAGTGTCGATGATAGCCATTGCGTTGAGCGTTTGGTGGAGTTGATTCGGAGTGCCATTCCCGAGTCGTCGTATCGTACCCCAACCCTTTTGGGCGATTTGATATCGCCCCACGATGTGGTGATGCTTGTAACCCCCATCGATATTGAAGCTCCTGCCGGAAGGCTAATCCTGCCCCAGGTGCAGGCTGTTCGCGATATTCTGGATAACAGCGCCATTGCCATTGTGCTTAAGGAAACCGAGGTTGGATCCTTTTTACGCAGGTCGAATATTAAACCTGTGTTGGTTGTAACGGATAGCCAGGTGTTTGGAACGATGAATAGACTAATTCCTCAGGATATTCCGTTAACGAGTTTCAGTATTCTTTTGGCTCATTTTAAGGGAGATTTTGATAATTATATGGCCGGAACGCCCCGAATATCGGATTTGCGCGATGGCGATAGAGTCCTGCTGCTCGAGAGCTGCAGCCATCATTCGTCGTGCGACGATATTGGCCGGGTTAAAATTCCCCGGTGGATAACCGATTTTACCCATAAAAAGCTGGAGTTTGATGTGGTGGCTGGCCTCGATGCGTTGCCCCGCCCAATTGATGAGTACGCTTTGGTTATCCAGTGCGGTGGATGTATGATTACCCGTAAACAGCTTATTAATAGGTTGCGACCGGCTGTTGAGGCTGGTGTCCCAGTTACAAATTACGGAATGGCTATTGCTTACGTGCATGGCATCTACGAGCGGGTAATTACCCCTTTTACCTTGAGAACGGTGAAGTTGGAATCGTAGTTTCAGTAATAGTTTGTACTAAATTGATTCCCAGAGAGTTTTAGAGTGGGGATTCTTCCTTTTTACTGAGGATCCACGTCGATGGATACTGTGAGTGCGTAAAGTTCCTTCCGCTGTTTTAGGTTGGTTGCGTAGTAGGTAATAAGCTCCTTAATCCGGGCAATGGGCTGTTCGCGTCCAATTTTTACCAGTATGTTCATGATGTATAAGCCCTGAACTCGGCCAATTAGCGGGGGTTCTGGCCCTAAAACATTCTCGCCCATATTATGGCGAAGCCCTTTAGCCATAAATTCGGCTACTTGGTTTAACAGCTCTCTGTCCTTATGCTTAAGGGATATGCTGATTAGCCTGTAGAACGGGGGGTAGTGGAACTTTTTGCGCTCCTCAAGCTGCGAGGCGTAAAGCTCGAGGTAATCAGTTGCCGTTATTTGCTGTATAATGGGATGTTTGGGTTGCGAGGTTTGGATGATTACCCGTCCTCTCTTGCCTTTGCGTCCTGCTCTGCCGCTTACCTGCGACATAAGTTGGTAGCTGCGCTCAAATGCCCTAAAATCGGGAAAGTTTAGCATATTATCGGCGTTTAGTATGCCAACTAGGCTCACATTGTCGAAATCTAACCCCTTGGTTATCATTTGAGTCCCGATAAGGATGTTTATTTTGCGCGATTCAAAATCGGAGATTATTCGCTCGTATGCTGTGCGCGATCGGGTGGAGTCCAAGTCGACCCGTTCAATTACCGCATCGGGGAAAAATATTTTTAGTTCATCCTCAACCTTCTCGGTGCCAAAGCCCTTGGTTTGCATGTTGGTGCTTCCGCAGGCTAAACATTGTGTGGGTTGCTGGTACGAGTAGCCGCAGTAGTGGCAAACCAGCTGGTTGCTCGATTTGTGGTAGGTTAACGTAACGTCGCAGTGTTCGCAGTGGGGAACCCAGCCGCACTCTGCACATTCGATGAATGGTGCAAAGCCCCGTCGGTTCTGGAACAGGATGATTTGCTCGTTGCGGTTAAGTGCCGTTTCAATTTCGGTCAGGAGTTTATCGCTAAAGTGCGATTTCATCTGCTTACGTTTCCGGGCATCGGCAACATCAACTATAACAATCTCGGGTAGTTCTATTCCGCGGTAACGTTCAGTTAGTTCAATCAACCCGTATTTTCCCATACGCGCATTGAAGTACGACTCAACTGCAGGAGTTGCAGTACCAAGCAGAACTTTTGCATTGTGGATGGAGGCTAAAACTATTGCGGCATCGCGGGCGTTGTAGCGGGGGGCGGGGTTGTACTGCTTGTAGGTGTTTTCGTGCTCCTCGTCAACAATAATCAGCCCTAGGTTTTGGTAAGGGAGGAATGCCGATGAGCGAACCCCAAGTATAATGTCGAATTTTGTTGGATTGGTGCTGGTTGCAAGTACGCCGTTGTAGGTCTCAACCCGTTGCGAATCGTTGAACTTGGAGTGGTAGATGCCCACCCTGTTGCCAAATATTTTGCGGAGCCGGTTTATTATTTGCGCGGTAAGCGCAATCTCGGGCAGTAGGTAAAGCACCTGCTTGCCTTGGTTTATGGCGTTCTGTATTAAGTGGATGTATATCTCGGTTTTGCCGCTCGATGTAACACCGTGGAGAAGTACGACGTTATGGGTGTTGAATTGTTCCTGAATTTGCTTGTAGGCCAATTCCTGTGCCTGGTTTAGGGTTGCTGGGTTGTATGTTTCGTCGGTATTATCGGTTAACCGCGATACGGTTTGTTCTTCCTGAATAAGAATGCCTTTTTGTATTAGTGTTGCCAGTACGCCGGTGCTTACATCAATCTTTTCGGCAATGTCTTTTTTTGAAATCCGGGTGTTGAGCATCTCGGATTGATTCTCGGCCATCGATAGCAATCCGAGGATTAGTCTTTGTTGGGCGGGTGCCCGTTTCATGCTGTCGAGCAGTTGGGATAGCGCATCGTTATTCCGGAACTCGGGGCTAAGCGAGATGTACTGCTCAACTTTGGGTTGATACTCATTCTCAATTTCCTCGGTGATACTCAGCGCCTGCTTGTTCAACAGCGATTTTATAACCCCCATGGGATTTTTAAAATCCACTTTCGATACAATGTCCTGTATGGTAAGTTTTTTCTTGCTGCTGAGTAGATGGAGTATAACCTGTTCGTTATCGGTTGGGTTGATGTCCTCGATGTCGGTTTTGCCCACGTAGGTGTCGCTCTCCATTTTTAATGCCGATGGAAGTGCTGCCTTCATCACCTCGCCAACGGTGCACATGTAGTAGTTGGCAATCCACTCCCAGAATTTTAGTTGTGATGCGTTAACAATGGGTTCGTCGTCAATAAGTTGGAGTATTTCCTTGGTCTGGTATTTTTCGGGGGCTTGTTGGTGAATCCGGTAAATAAGGGCGGCGTAAAGTTTTTTCTTGCCAAACGATACAATCACCCGCATCCCTGCGCTAATCCTATCGGCCATGCTGTTAGGGATGGAATAGGTATAGAACTGCGGGAGTGGCAGTGGAAGAATAACATCAACATACCAGTTTTTTGCCATCGTTCGTAAATTCGGTTCGAGGGGCTAAGATACAGAATATTGTTGATGGTTGTCGAATTAGTTTCTTCGGATTACTCCATGTCGGCAACTTCAATTTTCACTATCTCGTAGCCTTTAATTACCTCGCGGGTTGCGTATGCCACGCCTGCAAAAACAAATATCAACCCTACAAAAAACAGAATGGTGGAGAGCGCAGCGTAGGCCTGCCCGTTGCCAATTAGCGAATTACATCCAATGGCAATGCAGTTAACAATAAAGAATGCCACTGCCACGGTGTAGGAAATCACTGCGTTGCGAACCAGTTTTACTCGGTATAGCAATTTGTCGATTTGCTTATTGATGCTGGTAAGCCGATTGTTTTCGTTCGATTTCCCTTCGCGCTCGGCTGCACTTAGTCGACGTTTCTCCTCATTTAGCGCTCGAACACGCCCTACAACCACCGAGTATTTGTTGTTCATCCCCAATAAAAATAGCCCGCAGCAGTTAACCATAACCGCAGGGGCTAGCATCGATTTAATAATTTCCACCGCATCCATATTCCTTCTGCTTAAAATTTATTGGGCAAAGTTAGCACAACTTATCCCCTTATTTTTGCTCAACCCGGTTGTTGGCCTTTGTTGGATTCCGGTTTGGTGGTTATGTGATTGATATATTGTGTGTTATGTGTGTATGTTCCGCAGCAGGAATTAATGTGTTTTTTAGCGAGAAATGGTGTTTATGTCTGACTGTTATTAGTTTGCAATCATTATCTCTAGGTTGGTGGCAAACATTTTAACGGCAATTGCCAGTAGCATCACCCCAAAGAATTTGCGGAGAATAAAAATCACCGAGGCTCCAATTATCCGTTCCACCTTGTCGATGTGGCGCAGGATGAAATAGGCAAAAATCATGTTGAACACTAGTCCGGTGATATTATTTACAATGTGGTATTCGGCCCTTAGCGATAGGAAGGTGGTGAGCGCTCCGGGACCCGCAATTAATGGGAATGCGACGGGTACAACGGTTGCGGTGGAGTGGGTGCCCTCGTTTTTAATGATGTCGATACCCAGAATCATTTCCAGAGCCAGAATGAATATTACGAATGATCCGGCCAGGGCAAACGATGCCACATCAATATTGAAGAGGTTCAGTAAGCTGCGCCCTGCAAAGAAAAATAGAATGAACATTACGAAGGAGATGATGCAGGCTTTGGCGGCGTCAATCTGTTTCTGCTTGCTCTTAAGGCTTAGGAATACGGGGATCGATCCCAGTATGTCGATAATTGCGAAAAGAACAACGAATGCGCTGGCTATTTCGGTGATGTTAAAGTTGTTCATGGGGTATGTTTTTTTGATGCGAATTTACAGTTTCTCCGTCGCGGTATTCGTTAATGGTGTAATGTTTTTTGTTTCCAAGGTAATGTTTTATGAGCGCGATCATTTCGTCGGTGTGGATTTTGGGGATTCGGGTTGTCCGGAATTCAACCTCCAGGGGCGAGTTGTTCAGTAGAGTTATCGAATTAATGACATTCTGCACAATGGTGTCTGCCATGGGTAACCCAATAATTTTGGTGTATAGTCCCGGGGTTGGCAGTGTTTTAACATCCATAGCAATGTAGTCGGCCAGTTTCCTGTCAACTATTTGCTCCAGCATCTGGGGGTTGGACCCGTTGGTGTCGAGTTTGATTGGGTAGCCCAATTCCCTAATTTTGCTTAGGAATTGGGGTAGGTTGGGGTGTAGTGTGGGTTCGCCGCCTGTAACCACAACTCCGTCGAGCCAAGGTTTTCGGGAGGTTAGGTAATCAAAGACCTCTCCAATTGGGATGTCTGGTGCTTTATCCAATAATTCGGGGAGCACCAGCGATGGATTATGGCAGTAACCGCAACGGAAGTTGCAGCCCTTGGTAAACACCACGGCTGCAACTTTTCCCTCCCAATCGGAAAGGCTTTGTTTTGTAAAACCTCCTATTCTGATGTTGTTAATCAATGCTTTACAATTGTATTGTGAATGGTTTTTCCTATTTCGGCCAGTTGGGTTATTACCGTAATTCCGGCTTTGGCAAAGGCTGCATCTTTAGATTCAACGGTTCCGGTGTTGCCCATAATAATTGCGCCGGCGTGCCCCATACGTTTCCCTTGTGGTGCCGATCGGCCGGCAATAAATGCAAAAACAGGTTTTTTGATATTTGCCTTGATGAAGGCGGCTGCGTGTTCCTCCATGTCGCCACCAATTTCGCCAATTAGCATTATTGCTTCGGTTTCGGGGTCGGCCTCAAACTGGTTGAGCCAGAACATGTAGTCGGAGCCCACTATGGGGTCGCCGCCAATCCCCAGTGCGGTTGATATACCCATGCCGCTTCGTACTACCTGATCGGCGGCTTCGTACAGCAGCGTGCCGCTTCGCGAAATCATGCCAATACTCCCTTTTTTAAATATGTGGCCGGGCATTATTCCTGCCTTGCCCAGTTCGGGAACTATGATGCCTGGACAGTTTGGCCCAATTAGCGTAACGTGGTAGGTGTCCACAATGCGCTTCACCTTAATCATGTCGTGTACCGGGATTCCCTCGGTGATGCAGATAATGGTTTTTATCCCGGCAAAAACTGCTTCCAGAATTGCATCGCAGGCAAATATGGGGGGTACGAAAATTAGGCTAACGTTCGCCTTGTCCGTTTCAACGGCTTCGGCTACGGTGTTGTAAATTGGTAGATGTTTGAATTTGGTTCCGCCTTTACCTGGCGAAACGCCGGCAACCACATTTGTTCCGTACTCTAGGCACAGTTCCGCATGAAAACTGCCCTCTTTGCCGGTGATCCCTTGTACAACCACCCGGCTTGTATCTGTTAATCCTACTGACATTTGTGCTGATGTTAAAGTGAAACCATTTTTTTGATTATGTCCTTGGCCTGTTCCACGGTGTATGCCGGGTGGAAGTTGCCCTTGGCATTGTTGAGGATTTGCCAGCCCTCCTCCACGTTCGATCCCGAAAGCCGAATGATGATGGGTAGTGTAACATTGCTATTCTGTATGGCCTGGATAATGCCATTGGCCACCTTGTCGCAGCGTACAATCCCTCCAAAGATGTTCACAAATATCGCTTTAAGCGATTTTTCGCGGGTCAGAATTTCGAATCCGCGGCTTATAGTCTCTGGTGTTGCAACACCTCCCACGTCCAAAAAGTTAGCTGGGCTGCCTCCTGCTTGTTTGATGAAGTCCATGGTGGCCATGGCTAGTCCTGCTCCATTAACCATACAGCCAATATTCCCTTCGAGTTTGATGAAGTTGAGGCCATAGAACCGGGCTTCAACCTCATCCTCGTCCATCTCGGAGAGGTCGCGTAGGCGTACAATATCTTTCTGCCGTATTAGGGCATTGTCGTCGATATCAATTTTAATATCCAGTGGAATCAGCCTTCCCTGCTGGGTGATGGCCAGTGGGTTGATTTCGAGCATGGTGCACTCCTTTTCCATGAATATTCGGTATAGCTTGCTGAACAGGGTGTGTACTTCGGCTGTTTTGCTCTCGAGGTTTAGGAATCCAGCAATTGCCCGGGCGTGGAACGGAAGGAATCCGGCGTAGGGGTTTATGAGTATGGTTTTAATAAGGTGCGGCGATTTTGCCGATAATTCCTCAATCTCCATACCGCCCTCTTTGGATACGATTAGGGCTATGGCAGCCGATTTGCGATCTACCACAAACGATACGTAGAATTCTTTTTCGTACTCAAGGGCTTTCTCAATAAGCACCTTGTGTATTTTCAAGCCATTGTCGCCGCTTTGTTTCGTTTTGAGTACTGTTCCGAACATGAGTTGGCTTTGGGTACGAACCTCCTCGGCCGTATGGCATTTTTTTATACCTCCCGATTTACCGCGGCCTCCGGCCAGTACCTGAGCCTTTAGCATTACGGGGTAGCCAATATCCATGGAAATCATCCATGCCTCTTCGGGAAAATAGGATACTCTGCTTTCGGGTATATCTACCCCCTCGCTCCGTAGCAGCGATTTCCCTTGGTATTCGTGTAGTTTCATTTGTGTTGCGGTGTTTGTATTTGTAGTTGTTGGGCCTTATGCCATGTTTTTACCTAATGTGTAAATTTACAGAATTAGATGGCTAAAATTTTTTCGGGTTCCTCTTTTTTTTGTTCAGTATTGTTCACGCTGAATAGTTTACGATCGGCAAATTCCTGCTGCTTCCCTTCGTTCCATTGATTTACGGGGCGCATGTAGCCTACAATTCGGCTGTAAACCTCGCATTGGCTTTGGCATTTGGGGCAAACATGGTGCTCGCCGTGTAAATATCCATGCGATGGGCAGATACTAAACGTTGGCGAAATGGTAATATAGGGTAGGTGGAAGTTGCTGGTGATTTTGCGGATAAGATTTTTTGCCGATACGGCCGGAATATTCTGTTCGCCTGTAAATATGTGCAGTACGGTTCCTCCGGTGTACAGTGTTTGCAATTCGTCCTGTAGCGAAAGCACTTCAAAAATGTCGTCGGAGTAATTTACGGGGAGGTGGGTGGAGTTGGTGTAGTATGGCTTTGCGCCTTTGCGGTACGCCTCGTGGTTGGCTGTTATTATGTCGTTGTATTGCATTGTGTCAATGCGGGCAAAGCGGTACGCCGTGCTTTCGGCGGGTGTTGCTTCCAGGTTGTAAATGTTGCCTGTTTCGTCCTGAAATTCGGCTAGTACATCGCGCATGAAGTTCATAACCTTTATGGCGAATTTTTTGCCTTCGGGGTGTGCAATGCTTACGCCCAGGTAGTTAAGGCAGCACTCGTTCATCCCATTTATGCCGATGGTGGAAAAATGGTTTTTCCAAAAGCATCCAAAGCGTTGGTGTACGTGTCGTAGGTAGAATTTGGAGTAGGGGTATAGCCCCTTCTCGGTGTAGTTCTCTATTGTTTTACGCTTTATTTCGAGGCTGTTTTTGGCCAGTTCCATCAGGTTGCGGAGTTTTTGGAAGAATGCTCCCTCCGACGACGATTCGTAGCCCAGCTTGGGGAGGTTTACGGTAACCACCCCTACCGATCCGGTAAGCGGGTTGGATGCGAAAAGTCCTCCGCCGCGCTTGTTCAATTCACGCTTGTCGAGTCGCAGTCGGCAGCACATGCTGCGTACATCGTCGGGTTTTAGATCGGAGTTCACAAAGTTCGAGAAGTAGGGGATGCCGTATTTGGCAGTCATCTCCCATATCATGTCGTAGTCTTTATTCTCCCAGTCGAAGTCCGGGGTTATGTTGTAGGTTGGGATGGGGAATGAGAAAAGACTTCCGTTTGCATCGCCCTCTATCATTACCTCGGCGAATGCCCTGTTGATGAGCGTGAGTTCGGGCTGGAAGTCGCCGTAAACATCTTCCGTAATGGTGCCGCCCCATACCACTGGCTCATTTTTTATGAACTCTGGGATGGTTAAATCCATGGTGATGTTGGTGAATGGTGTTTGGAATCCTACCCGTGTTGGGGTATTGATGTTGAACAGGAATTCCTGTAGCGCCTGCTTTATTTGGTCGTAGGTTAAACTATCGTAACGGATGAATGGGGCGAGGTACGTGTCGAAGTTCGAGAACGCCTGAGCCCCAGCGGCTTCTCCCTGCATGGTGTAGAAGAAGTTTACAATTTGGCCGAGCGCTGTTCTGAAATGTTTGGGCGGTTTGCTTTCGGTTTTGCCAAAAAACCCCTTGAATCCGGTTAGCAGTAAATCTTTCAAATCCCATCCAACGCAGTAAACGCTAAGGAATCCGAGGTCGTGAATGTGGATATACCCTTTTTTGTGCGCGTCGGCTATGGTTTCGGGGTACAGTTTGTTGAGCCAGTACTGCGAGGTGATAACTGTGGATATGTGCTGGTTAAGCCCTTGAAGTGAGTACGATGAGTTGGCGCTCTCGTTTACCCGCCAATCGTTCATAGTAAGGTAGTCGTCCATTACCTCGATGTTCGAGAGTAGATCCTTTGCGTTGCGCGATTGTTCGCGTTGTTTCCGGTAAAGCATGTAGGCTTTGAGTAGGGCTAGCCCTTCGTGTTCGTAGAGCGTTTCCTCAACCAGATCCTGAACCTGCTCCACAGTTGGAGTTTTTGTGCCGGTGTGGGAGGCAAGTTTTTCGATAACGAAAGCGCTCATCTCGTGAGCCCTTTCCCTGTTGGGGATACCATTGGCGCGCATGGCTTTGAAAATTGCATGCTCAATTTTGCCCGGATCGAAATCCACTATTTCGCCGTTGCGCTTCACAATACTTTTTAAACGAGGTTCACCATTCATTTTATTAATGTTTTTGGTTAATAAATGGTAACTCGCGGGACGATGTAAAAAGAGAACCCTATGGTTGAGCGGTAATCTTTTTCGCTTTTCACCCGAAAGCTACAAGTTGATTTAGTGTCCGGCAGGTCTTCTGACTTACCCGATTCTTGGCTCCTTCCCACGGATTTTGGGTTTCCGCAGTGGTTTGTTACCAAGAATGCAATGCCCGTACGGGGCATCGGGTTTACAGCTACGGGGATAGTTTTGGATTTACACCAAATTCCCTTTTAATCGATATGAACCGAATACGGATGTAAAATTAAGCGAAATTGATTTGCGTGTACGTCGATGGTCCGAAACGATATGAACAAAGTATCAACAGTGTGAATTATACTGTTAATATTTAGTGTTTTTGTTCGTTTTTTTGTTAACTTAGGTTTTGGTCCATTGCTTCGATTGCTGCGGCTACCTTTTCCATTAACCATTGCGGTGTAGATGTGGCGCCTGCTACTCCAACGCTCTGGATGTTTTTGAACCACTCGGGTTGTAATTCATCGGTCGACGATACAAAGAACGAGTGGTTGTTCGCTTGCTTGCACGAGTCGAAAAGCATTTTGCCATTGGAACTTTTTTTCCCGCTCACAAAAACTATCACATCGTGTTTTTCGGCAAAGCTGGCCAGCTCGTTTTTGCGGTTAGCCACCTGTCCGCATATTGTGTTATTCACCTTTAGTGGAATATTCTTGCTTCCGAAGTGCTTTTCCATTTGGGTTTTAATACTCTCGGCAATTTGTGCGTATACTTCTGGTTCCTTGGTGGTTTGCGAGAATAGGACAATGGGAACGGTAAAGTTGATGGGGGTAAGGTCGGTTACCGATTCAACCACCGTGGCCTCTCCGTTGGTTTGCCCCACCAATCCGATTACCTCGGCGTGTCCCTTTTTTCCGTATATTATTACCGTTCCGTGCAACTTCTTCATCTCGAGCCATGCTTGGTGTACCCGCTCCTGCAGCTTGAGCACCACTGGGCAGGTGGCATCAACTACTTCAACACCATTCGCTTTGGCCAATTGGTATGTACTGGGGGGCTCGCCGTGGGCACGGATAAGCATCTTCTTTTCCCCAATGTTTTTTATGTAATCGTGCGATATCACCTTTAGCCCTTTATTTTGTAAGCGGGCTACCTCCTCCTCGTTGTGAACAATATCTCCAAGGCAGTATAGGTCGCCATTGCTGTTGAGTTGCTGTTCGGCGGTTTGGATGGCATTTACAACGCCAAAACAAAATCCGGAACGGGTATCGATTTCGATTTTCATTGTATTGCAGTTCTTATTGGTGTTGTGTTATAAAATTATGCTAAGGCGCTCTAGTGTATCCTACTGTTTACCAGATTTTCAACCCATTCCATTTGTTCATCTACAGTCATGTGGCTGTTGTCGAGGATTACGGCATCCTCGGCTTTTCGAAGTGGCGAAACCTCGCGGGTTTGATCCAGATGGTCGCGTTCGCGGATGTTTTCCAGCACTTCTTCCATTGTGATGTTTATCCCTTTTTCTACTAATTCTTTAAGTCTCCGTTCAGCGCGGATTTTCGGATCAGCAGTCATGAATATTTTTAGCTCAGCATTTGGAAATACCACGGTGCCAATATCGCGTCCATCCATAACAATTCCTTTTTGCTCGCCGAGTTTCCGTTGTAGGTCAACCATGCGCTCGCGTACTTCGGCAATTGCCGCCACAATGCTCACACAGTTTGCAATTTCGGGTTTACGTATTTCGTTTTCAACCACGGTGCCATCTAGCGTGATTTCATACACTCCTTTAGATTTATTGAGACTAAATCCTACTTCAATCTCCTGAAGTGTTTGTTTGTATCTGCTCGAGTCAATTTTTCCATCCTGAATAATGCCGTGTTGCTTAAATGCCAATGTTACCGCTCGGTACATAGCTCCGCTGTCGATAAAAAGGTAGTTGAGTTTTTTGGCTATTTGTTTGGCAAAGGTGCTTTTACCGCACGATGAGAATCCGTCGATTGCTATAATTATCTTTTTGTCCATTCATTCTGTTTTTAGCAATGCAAAAGTACCACAAACCGATGAGATTTCGATGTATTCTTTGGCAATTTAGTGTAAGACTTGGGGTGTTTATGGTTGTGTGTTTAGATGATTTCTGGGTTCACCCGCACGGTCGATCAGTGTTTCCTGAAAAAGTTGTCCAGATCTGTGGTTACTGCAAAGTGGTTGGTGCCTCCGGCTAGGTGTAGGGTGGCGCGGCTGTAGCTAATGTGGAATTTTGATATTTTAAGTCCGAAGCCCCAGCTGAATCCCACGGTCGATACTTTTTCGCGTATTTTTAACTCGTTGCGGCGTTGGTAGTTATAGCCAAAACGCAGGTAGAAATTGCGGATGGGAACAAATTCTGCTCCTATAATAATATGGCTTATCATCTCCTTCCCAATTCGTGATGCTAGGCTGGGCTTCGATTCCTCAGTATTGTCGAATGCTGTTTTTTCGTCGAATGTTTCGGGTTCGTAGTAAAGGTTAAAGTTCTGGAGCTGTTGTAGGGTTACTACAAATCGGAAGGGCGCGTGTGCAAGTCGCTTGCTGATTCCTGCAACTATTTCGAATGGGAGAGGCTCGTATGTGCCGCTCGAGTAAGGTTTAACCATAGCACCTACGTTTTTAAAAACCAGCCCAGCCGTGAAAAGCCCGTTTTTTGAGGTGTAATTCCCTGCTATGTCGGTGGCAATGCCCCACGATGTGTAACTATCGAGGTGCGAGTATATTGGCTTGGCGTTAATTCCTACACTAAAACATGTGTCGAATGTTCTCACGTAGGAAATGCCAATGGTCATCTCCGATGCGGAGAACGTTCCGTTGATGGTGCCCGTTTCGTCGGCTCGTGTAAACGATCCGTAATTCATGTGCTGTCCGCTAATGGCAAATATTCCGAATTGTTTGTATTTGCGGGCGTAGGCGAATGTTCCATATTTTACACCTGCGTAGTAGCCCACGTACGAGAGGGTTAGGTGGTTGTGCATGCTCGAGTCCAATAGTGCCGGATTGCTCGATATTATTGATATATCCGACTCGTCGATGGTGGCAATTTTTCCTCCCAGCGCGGTGGCTCGTGCCGATGTTGGCAGGTTCAGGAATTGATAGGTAGCCCGCCCGCTAACCTGTGCCATGGCAGATATAGCGAGGAGTGTAATAATTATGGCAAGTGTAAGCCGAACTTTTAACATTAAATTCTAGAATTGGGGGTAAAGTTAATGTTTTTGCTGATTTTTATTTAACCCAATACTGTTCAAATTATTGCGTATAGTAGCGCGATTTTACCCTTTTTTGTTGGCTCTGTTGATATTCAGTAGTGTAATAATTAAAAATTGTTGTTGGCATGCTGATAATTGCTAAATTTGCAAGCTATTTTAAAAAATGGAATGTTGAATACAACGCTCGAAAAGGTCTTATTCATTATCAACCCCATATCGGGGTCGGGCTCTAGACGCAATGTGGAGGGTGTTATTACCAAACGTCTCGATGCGGTTCAGTTTATGCCTCACTTTGTGTACACTACACGCCCTGGCGATGCCAGCAATATTGCCCGTAATGCCGTTGCAGATGGGGTGCGTTGGATTGTGGCTGTAGGTGGTGATGGCACCGTAAACGAGGTGGCTCGCGAGTTGGTTAGTACGCCGGCTGCTTTGGGAATTATTCCAAGGGGGTCGGGCAATGGTATGGCGAGGCATTTGGGTATTCCCGTTAATGTGGATAGGGCAACCGGGGTGTTGAATCATGGTCGGATTGCCATGGTCGATTATGGTACTCTTAACGATACTCCGTTTTTTTGTACAGCCGGTATCGGGTTCGATGCACATGTTGGCGATAAGTTCTCGCGAATTGGAGGCCGAGGGTTCACTAATTATCTGAAAACAACAATTGTTGAGTATATTAATTACCGACCCACTGAGTATAAAATTTGGGTAAACGGTAAGCTTATTCAAAAGGAGGCTTTCCTTATCACTGTTGCCAATGCATCGCAGTGGGGGAATAATGCGTTTATTGCCCCTGAGGCCGATATGCAGGATGGCTTGCTTAATGTTACCATTATTTCTCCTTTCCCAAAGTATATGGCGCCCACCATTGGGTTGAAACTTTTCAGTAAGCGGATTGGTACTAGTAAGTACGTCGAAAGTTTTAAGGTTAGCGATATTCTGATTGAACGTCCCAGTCCCGATTGTGTGCATTTCGATGGCGAGCCCACCATCATGGGCGAACGGTTGCAGGTGGGGATTATGCCTCAAGCACTCAAGGTTTTTGTACCCTAGTATTACTTCTGGCTTAGTTTGATGCAGTGCTTGCAGCGTAGTTGCTGCCCACAATTATAGTTATGGCTTCGTGCATAATTGTGAATCGGAAAGGCGATTCTCCAAGCGATTCTCCATCGGCTTCAAGTTTAATGGGCCGGTTGCTGGTTATTTCTATTGCGCTTCCCCTGTAGGTCTGTATTCTAGGATGGCTTAGTATGGATCCATTAAACAGGCGAGGAATATTGCGGATTACCTCCAGTTTACCTATTTTACGGATGAGCGTTATGTCGTATAGCCCGTCGTTTGCAATGGCGTTGGGCACCTGCATCATGCCGGCTCCGTTGTACTTCCCTATTCCCAGGGTGATGCTAAAGGTTTTTTCTTCGAAAGTTCTTCCGTCGATAGTGATGGCGGTTGTTGAATGCCTGTAGGCTACCAGCGCTTTGAGCAGGCTGATAAAGTATAGTAGAGAGCCCCGTCGTCCCCGTTCTTTTAGCCTATTGCTGCGCAAGGCAACCTCTGCGTCAAAGCCGATGCCTGCGGCGTTTGCAAAGTACCGGTGGTTTTGAACCATCGATTCGTAGTACTCTACCATTCCCACATCCTGCTTAAATGTATGCCTATCGGCAATGGCTTTAATGCAATCCTCGTAGGTTGATGGAATTCCGTACATGCGAAAACAATCGTTACCCGTGCCAACGGCAATCACGCCTAGAGTGATGTCCGAAGGGTTTAGTTTTTTCTGTATAAAAATGCCATTAACCACCTCGTTGAGGGTGCCGTCGCCCCCCACTGCAATTATGTTGGTATAGCCCTTATTTACTGCTTTTACCGTTAGCTCCACTGCGTGGTATTTGTGGTCGGTAAACGCATGGCGGTACCGTATGCTATGTTTTTGGAGAGTTGCCTCTATTGAGGGCCAGTCCTTTTTTGCCTTACCACCCCCAGCGCGAGGGTTGACTATGATGAACCAATTACTATTCAATGGTCTGAATGTTTATGCATCGGAATGAACGTGCAAATATAATACTTCGATTTTAATTGTTGCTGTAGTTTAAATTCAGGTGAGGATATTCAAAAAGATTTTCTATTTTTGCAGATACCGCAGGTTTTAGATCAACTGTTAATAACCTGTTAGTAATAAACCAATTTTTGTTCATATTCAACCTCTTTTGGACAGCAATTGGTATTTTAATGATGAGTATTTTTGACCCCTGTTTTAAAAACATAGAAAATGGCAAAAGTAATTGCACTAGCAAATCAAAAGGGTGGAGTAGGTAAAACCACTTCGGCTATTAATCTTGCTGCCAGTCTAGCAGTTTTAGAGAAGCGAGTTTTACTGATTGATGCCGACCCTCAGGCAAACGCCACATCCGGAACTGGTTTCGACCTGCGGAACATTAAAACCAGCATTTATGAGTGCATGGTTGACGATGTAAACCCTAGCGACATCATTCTGAATAGCGAAATTAAAGGGCTCGACCTGATCCCTTCGCACATCGATCTTGTTGGTGCTGAGATTGAAATGCTCAACATGCCCAATCGCGAGAAAATCCTTAAAGCGGTTATCGAAAAGGTGAAGGATCGCTACGATTTTATTCTTATCGATTGCTCCCCATCGTTGGGTTTAATTACGGTGAACGCTCTTAGTGCCGCTGACTCGGTGATTATTCCTGTTCAGTGCGAGTATTTTGCCCTCGAGGGACTTGGGAAACTGTTGAATACTATCAAGATAATTCAAACTAGGCTTAACCCAGAGCTGCAAATCGAAGGATTCTTGCTTACCATGTACGATGCGCGTTTACGCCTTTCGAATCAAGTGGTTGATGAGGTTAAGAAGCACTTCCAACAAATGGTTTTCGAAACCATTATACAGCGTAATATTAAGCTAAGCGAGGCGCCCAGCTATGGGAAACCTGTAATTCTTTACGATGCGGCATCAACCGGATCGGCTAATTATATCAATTTAGCCCGCGAGTTGCTCCAAAAGAATAATATGACAGGGGTCGAGGTTAAAATAGAAGAACATCAATAAAGTTAGGTAGGAGATTATTAGTTATGTCAAAGAAAATGGCTTTAGGTCGAGGGTTAGGCGCGCTTATTGAGGATGCTGCTGTTGATTCTGCTAAAAATGGCAACGAGGACGATGTAAAGCATGTTGTAAGGGAGCTTGTTAATGAGATTGAGGTTGAGAAAATTGACCTTAACCCGTATCAACCCCGTACACACTTTAACGAGGAGGCTCTTCAGGAACTTTCCGATTCAATTCAGAAATTAGGGGTTATTCAGCCCATCACTGTACGCGCTTTGGATGGTCGCTTTCAGCTTATTTCGGGCGAGCGCCGTTTGCGTGCAGCAAAATTGGCTGGTTTCAAAACTATTCCCGCCTTTACTCGCACCGCCGACGATCAGGGAATGTTGGAGATGGCCTTGGTGGAAAATATTCAGCGCGAGGATCTTAACGCTATCGAGGTTGCCATTAGTTACCAAAGGTTAATTGAGGAATGCGCGTTAACCCAGGAAACCCTTGGCGAACGGGTGGGGAAAAAACGGGCCACAGTAACCAATTATCTTAGGCTACTTAGGCTACCTGCCGAAATTCAGCTTGGAATTAGTGAGTCCAAAATTTCGATGGGGCATGCCCGTACACTTGTCAATATCGACGATAAAAGCCTTCAGCTGAGCATATACAATAGGATTATTGCCGAAGATTTATCGGTTCGCCGGGTTGAGGAATTGGTGCGTGAATCGCAGAACAACAAACCCGTCAAGGAGGCCAAACCTAAGGTTTCTGTTAATTTGGACGAAACCGAGGTTATGCTACGCGAACATCTTACCAATAGGTTGGGGCTTAGAGCCGATGTGAAACCTGGCGGAAAAGGCGATGGTAAAATTGTTATTTCCTACAATAACCCCGATGAGTTGGACGTTATTATGGAGAAGTTTATCAAAATTGACGAATAGTGTAATACCCAAGCATCAAAAGCATTAAGGGTTTGAATACAAAATTTTTTATAGATTTTTTAGGCCGACGAATCCTCATGGGTAAGTCGGCCATTCTGATTTTTGTGCTTACAGTTTTGTTTGCTGGGGTTCAGGCTCAGGATTCTATCCCAACACAGCTCCCCCCTAAGGATTTGACCCATCGTATATGGATGGGGGCGCATGCAATGCCCGGCTACGGACAAATTGTGAACCGCGATTACTGGAAGTTGCCTGTGTTGTATGGAGGTATGGGCAGTATGATTTATATGGGTGTTAGAGCCAATAAATCGTATCACCATCACCTTTACGCGTACAATTTGGCCTCCAACTTATCGCCCGATAAGGAACGGCTCAAGCAAAGCATGGTGAAGGAGCGTCAAAAACGAGGCTTATACTTTGCTGCTGCTGGTGCTATTTATGTGGCCAGCGTAGTAGATGCGGTTAGTGTTTACAATAAAGGGAATCATTCGCCGGTTGCAGCTACCATCTTCTCAACCTTGGTTCCTGGGCTTGGTCAGGTGTATAACAAAAAATACTGGAAGGTGCCAGTAATTTACGGAGGAATATCAACATTCTATTTTATTGCCGATTGGAATCAGCGCGGTTACAAACGTTTTAAAACCGCCCTGAAATGCAAATTGGATAGCGACGATTCTACAGTGGATGAGTTCGGTGGTGTCCGTAGCGAAACCGAGTTGCGCTACTATATGGATTCCTACCGGAGGAATCGCGATTTGGCCATACTGGGCCTTACCGCCGTTTACGTGTTGAACATTCTTGATGCCAATGTTGATGCCCATCTTTACGATTGGAACGTTGACGACGATCTAAACCTTAAGGTTGAACCTGCAGTGGTGAACTCCGAGGCCGCGTTGACGGGGACGAGTGCCCCTGTTTTCGGGCTTTCCTGTAAACTTACTTTTTAATTATATCTAAAATAGTGCATTTTATTTGCATTATTGGCCATTGCCTAGCTATATTTGCTGAGCATGATATTAATTTACCGAAAACATTAACCTATGAAGAAATTCTCAGCGATGTTTGTGCTTTTGCTTGCTGCTGCTGTTTCAACAGCGCAGGATAAGAGCACAACTCCTCCCGATACTCTAATTAACGATCAGATACTTGATCAGGAAATAAATGGAAATCTCGATAGTCTTTTGAATTTGTGGTATGTTCAGCAATCTGTTGATTCCAATAACCTTGTTGTGGGTATTGAGTCCGATAGTATTGGCCTGGCCGATTATCCGGATTCTTTCTATATTAAGCGTTTACAGAACATTAATTCGCTGGTCGATTTGCCCTATAACCATATAGTGAAGAATTTTATCAATGTTTATACCCAGCGCAAGAAGGGTCAGGTAGAGGTGATGCTTGGTTTAACCGATTACTATTTCCCCATTTTCGAGGAGATTTTGGATCAGTACCAGATGCCCCAGGAGCTACGTTTCCTCCCTATTATCGAATCGGCGTTGAATCCCCGCGCGGTGTCGAGAGCCGGTGCAACTGGTCTTTGGCAGTTTATGTACGGCACAGGGCGTATGTACAATCTTACCATCAACTCGTTTGTTGATGAGCGTCGCGATCCCATTGCAGCAAGCCACGCTGCAGCTCGGTTTCTGAAGGATCTCTATTCAATCTATAAGGATTGGACTCTGGTTATTGCTGCGTATAATTGCGGCCCGGGTAACGTGAACAAGGCCATTCGACGCTCGGGTGGAAAGCGTGATTACTGGGAAATATACTACTACTTGCCACGCGAAACCCGTGGGTATGTACCCGCCTTTATTGCTGCTACCTACGCTTACTACTACCACCGCGACCATAATATTAAGCCACAGCCCATCGATATCCCCCCAACTACCGATACGCTCATGGTTCGCGATATGCTCCATTTGAGCCAAGTGGCTGAGGTTTTGAATATTCCGGTCGATCTGCTTCGCGATTTAAATCCTCAGTACAAAATGGATATTATTCCCGCAAAGGATCGCCCTTATATTCTGCGTCTACCCCTCGATGCAGTGTCAGGGTATATCGATCGCGAGAAGGAAATTTTTGCCTACAAGGATAGCGTGTTTTTCAATCCTAAAAATGTTATTGCGCCTTCGCGCTATACTGCATCCTCACAATACGATGTACCTGCCGGTTCAATCCGTTATGTTTACCGGGTTAAGTCGGGCGATGTGTTGGGTTCTATTGCCGAACGCTACGGGGTGTCGATTCGGCAATTGCGATCGTGGAATAATATTCGTCGGAACCTGATTCGGGTGGGTCAACGTCTGGTTATTTATATTCCTGAGCGCACTGCCAATAGGATGGGCATAAAGAGTGTGAACAAAACATCGTAGCATTATGATGTGTTTATATAAAGGACAGCCTTGTGCTGTCTTTTTTTATGATTTTTTTGTAAATTTATAGGATTGGCCTAGGAATTGATAAGTGGTTGTCAACTAACTATTAGTAATAACTAAAAAACTATTCGAATGAAAAAGATTATTGAATTAGGCGCATAAGCGATAATGAGCGAATAGTTACAAACCCGGAGGGTTTGAATGTTTATAGCAATGATGATATTTAGAATTCGACTCCAGCTGGAGTCGAACATTTTTAACTCTCAATGAATTTGTATAAACATTTGATGCCGCTGGCATCATTTAACATTATCAAAACGCCTAACTCAAAAAGATTATTACCATTGTGCTTCTTGCATTACTATCTGTTCCTGCCTTTTCGCAGGAATCGAATGAATCGGAGTAAAAGAATGTGCTTAAAATTAATACTTTGAGTTTGATTGTGGGCACTGGGTCTATTTTCTACGAGCGTGAAATTACCGAGAATTTATCGGATCAACTTGGTGTGGCTTACCTAAATTATGATATTAGTGATACCAAGTTTAGAGGGTTGATACTAACTCCCGAGGTGCGTTTTTACCCAAAAGGTAATGCCATTGATGTGTTTTACATTGCACCCTACGCTCGTTACCAGAATTTTGAGTTGAGTGTTGATGGAGGCGGTAAGGCTACCTACTCTAATATCGGTGGTGGGCTTTGCTTTGGAATGCAGTGGATTACCAATTCGGGCTTTACCATGGATTTGTTCTTTGGAGGTCATTATGGTTCAGGCGAAATAAAGGTTGACTCGGGTGTTGAGGACGATTTTGATGTAACAAAATTCGATGGTTTTAGAACGCGTATGGGATTTGCCATTGGTTTCGACTTCTAGCGTTTGTTTGTGGCTTTAAAAAAAGAAAGAGGCTTTTTAAGCCTCTTTCTTTTTATATTCCCAGTCGGGTCCGTAGGGTTTTGCTTTGCTCCTCAAATCCGGGTTTCCCCAGCAAGGCAAACATATTCTTTTTGTACGCTTCAACCCCGGGTTGGTCGAATGGGTTAACGTTGAGTACGTAACCGCTTATGGCGCAAGCTCTTTCGAAGAAGTAGAGCGTGTAACCAATCCAGTAGTCCGAGAGTTCCGGTATGCTGATGGATATACACGGTACACCTCCGTCGTTGTGAGCCACTATGGTGCCCAGTTCGGCCATTCTATTTACCTCGGAGTAGCGTTTGCCTGAGATAAAGTTGAGCTGATCGAGGTTGGCCGGATCGTTCGGAATGGTAAGTTGGTGAGCCGGTTTCTCAATTGATATTACCGTTTCGAATATTAGCCGTTCGCCTTCCTGTATGTACTGTCCCATGGAGTGCAGGTCGGATGTGAAATCGACCCCCGCAGGGAAAATTCCTTTATTCTCCTTACCCTCGCTTTCGCCGTAAAGCTGTTTCCACCACTCGGTGAGGTAGTGGAGTTTCGGGGTGTAGTTTACCATTATTTCCACATTCTTCCCCTTGCCGTACAGGGCGTTGCGGGCGGCTGCGTAGATGCATGCTGGGTTCTGCTCAAATGGAATGTTTGCCGATGTGTTTTTTTCGCCGGCCACAGCACCCTCAACCAGCTTCCGGATGTCGAATCCTGCAATGGCTATGGGCAGCAGCCCAACCGGGGTTAAAACTGAGTAGCGTCCGCCCACATCATCGGGGATTACGAATGTGCGGTAGCCCTCGGAATCGGCAAGTTTCCGGAGAGCTCCTTTCGATTGGTCGGTAATGGCCACAATGCGTTTTGCCGCTTCGGCTTTGCCTACTTTGCCTTCGAGGTGTTGCTTAAGCAACCGGAATGCAATGGCCGGTTCGGTGGTTGTTCCGGACTTTGATATTACTACAATGGAGTAGTTTTTGCCATTAAGCAACTGGATTAATTCGGCGTGATAATCCTCGCAGATGTTCTGCCCCGCAAAGATGATGTGCGGATTGCCGTTGTTTTGTAGTTGTGCAAAGCTGTTGCCCAGTGCCTCAATTACGGCCTTGGCGCCTAGGTATGAGCCGCCAATCCCAATTACTACTACAATGTCGCTTTTTCCCCGTAAGTCGCGAGCTGTTTGCTCAATGTCTGCGAGGTGTGTGGGGGTGATGCTGCCTGGAAGGGTTAGCCAGCCCAAAAAATCGTTGCCTTTGCCGGATTTGCTCTCTAACTTACGTTGGCTTTCCTCAATCTTTGTTTTGAAGGTGTTTACTTCCTCCTTGCTTACAAAGTCGAGAATGTTGTTGAGATTAACCTTTAATTCTCCCATTTTAAGACTATTTAGGTTATGATTTATGCAGTTTATGGTAAATGGATTGTTGTGTAAACGCTAGTTTATTTCTGAAATTGTTTTTTGAATCTCGTTGTAGTATTCTAAGAGATCTGTTTCGCTGCAAATAATCTTATTTTTCAGGAAATTTTGCAGGTCGATAAAAAATTTCTTGTTCTCCAGGATCTCTTTTTCGGATTCGAATAATTTATTCATCTCGTTGCTTAGGGAGTATTGTTTTACAATCGATCGGTAGTACTCCTGGTATTCGTAGATTCCTGCAATTTCCGAAACTAGGTTTATGTCCATGTGTGCAATAGCCTGGGTGAGTTTCGCAGTTTCCCATGCGGTTGTGCTTATTAGTGAGAACGATAGTTCGCCAAGGGTTTCGTTCGGTATTTTTCCCCGTTCAATGTGTGCTAGTATACTCTCAATTTTTGTTAGTAGTAGTTTATGGGAGTCGAGCATTTCTTTCACTCTTTCGGAGTTCTGCTTTACTTCGATGTTGATGTTGGTTAGGGTTTGCTTAACCAGTTTTTGGTTGTTGTAATTATCCTTCCATTGGTTGAGCATCAAAGCCAGAAAAACGGCAAACGAAACAGAGATAAACTCAAATGCGAGTTTTTTGTATGCAATGCTGTTTTTTGTTTTCATCTATTTAAGTTTGGCAGGTAGAATTTATTTCAGCTTATCGGTGAGCAGTTTCATTTCGATAGCCGGGGAAATGTTCTCGTACAGGATGTTGTAAACCGCATCGGCAATGGGCATCTTAACATTGTGTTTCGAGTTGATTTCGTTTATACATTTTGAAGCGTTGTAGCCCTCCGCCACCATATTCATCTCCATAATGGTTGATTTTACGGAGTAACCTTTCCCAATCATGGCGCCAAAAGTGCGGTTACGGCTAAACTGGGAGTAGGCGGTAACCAGTAAGTCGCCTAGGTAGGCCGATGTGTTTAGATTGCGCGTGCTAGGGTGTGTCTCTTTCAAGAATCGTTCAATCTCGAGCTGGGCATTGCTGATTAGTACCGATAGGAAGTTGTCGCCATATCCGAGCCCGTGGGCTATGCCTGCTGCCAGCGCGTATATGTTTTTTAGTACAGCGCTGTACTCGGTGCCGTAAATATCGGTTGCCACATTTGTTTTTATGTAGTGGCTTTCGAATAGCGAGGCTATTGTTCTGGCGTTGTTCAAGTCCTTGCACGAGAATGTGAGGTACGAGAGCCGTTCCAATGCCACCTCCTCGGCGTGGCTTGGGCCGCTTACAATGCCAATCTGGTCGTAGGGAATGTTGTGGGTGCGGTTAAAGTATTCGGCAATGGTGCTGTCGTCCTCGGGAACAATACCCTTTATGGCCGATACAATAAACTTGTTGTCTAAGCTAACATTTAGTGGCTCCATCCATACCTTGATGTACGAGGCAGGTACAACAAATACCAATATGTCGGAGTTTTCTATGGTTTCGTTTATGTTGTGGCTTATTTGTAGCTTGTTGAGGTCGAATTGTACCGAACTTAGGTAGTGCGGGTTGTGCCTGTATTTTTTAAGATGGTCGATGATTTCTTTTTCCCGGATGTACCAACCGATAGAGGGTTGCGATTCGTGGAGAATTTTAGCAATAGCCGTTGCCCAGCTACCGCTGCCAATTACCGAAACTCTTTTTTTACTTTCCATTTCTTTAACTGATATGTGGTTTGTGGTGTTTGTCGTAGTGAAAGTTAGATCCAATTTTTTTTCCACAGTTGCATCGGGGTTTCCGGGTTTTTACCTTTTTACTGGAGCTGGATGGCGCCGAGGCTTTGCTACAGCTGGAGGCTAATTGGAATAGACCTATGCCAAAAAATAAAACTAGTATAATTTTGCTTAGCCGTTTTAGAGTAGATTTTTTCATTTACATCATCTCTTTAAAATGCGAAGTTACAAACATTTTTAGGCAATTTAAATTTTTAGTGCCGAATAGTCCCTTAAGTTTACTATAACGTTTGTGGGTTAATGCCGATTATGCGGATTATGCGAATTCCCTTTTTTTTGTTGGACAGGATGTTGATTTTTTGGGGATGTTGTACTATCCCATTTTTTGCGCCAAGCGCATAGAATCTTTTGCTGGATTTGCCGGACGCACATTGGCGGAACTTGTTGCCATTTAAAAAATATTCCACTGAACAAGCACACTAACAAAACGTTTAACACCCCTAGCGATGGAGTGCTGAATCAATTTATTCAGAGGCTCAACTCGCTAGGGGTGTTAACTAAAGTGCGTAAATCGATGGTTCCCGATATTTATGGAACTTGCGATCGAATGCCTGGCCGTGCAATTCCTTAGTATCCCTCGGCTATTAGGATTTCGGTTGCCCGTTTTACCGCAAGGTCGAATGTGTGAAGTATATTGGGTTCGCCGATCAACTTGTCGAGTTGGTATTTTTCCAAATCTTCCTTCACATTATTGCGTACTCCCGATAGAACCACCTTTGTGCCGCTACTTTGGATGTCAGCAATGGCGTCTTTTAGGTTGTTGGTTCCCGTGGTATCGATAAATGGTACATGTCTCATTCTGATAATTAAAACTTTGGATCGAACGCCCATGCTCTTAAGCACAGCGCTATACTCCTTGGCCGAGGCGAAGAATAGTGGCCCGCTAATTTCGAATACGCCAATGCCTTTGGGCAGATCGGGGTATTTTTCCACAATGTCGGTATCCACCTCGTGGTGCACGTTGCTGTTTATTTCGGCCATGCGCTTCATGAATAGCAGCGCCGAAAGCACTACGCCAACCTCAATGGCGACGGTTAGGTCAACCAGTACGGTGAGGAAGAAGGTGGTGAGCAGTACTATTTTATCGAAATTCGATCCCTTTGTTATGGATACAAAGTTGCGCCACTCGCTCATGTTGTACGATACAACAATTAGAATACCCGCTAGGCACGACATGGGGATCAATTTTGCCCATTTGCCAAAGAATAGCATGATCAGCAGTAGGGTGATGGCGTGAATAATTCCTGCTACTGGAGTACGGCCACCGCTTTTAACGTTGGTTGCGGTTCGGGCAATTGCCCCAGTTGCTGGGATTCCTCCAAAGAATGGGGTTACTACGTTTGCTACCCCTTGGGCAATTAGCTCGGTGTTGGATCGGTGGTTCGATCCGATCATTCCATCCGATACCACTGCCGAAAGCAATGATTCAATGCCTCCTAGCAGGGCTATGGTTAGCGCGGGTACAAAGTAGTATCCTATTTTGGAGAAGTCGAACTCGGGTACGGAAAAGTTGAAGTTTTGGGGAATTTCACCAAAGAAACTCTCGATGGTGGTAACCGGAATGCTGAATATGTTTACAACCAGCGTTACTAGTATTATGGCTACAAACGATCCGGGAATTTTAGTGGTTATCTTTTTGAAATATACCGATATGAGGATGGTAACTACCGCAATTATTAGTGCTGCTGGGTTTATTGTGTCCAGTGAACCGAAGTAAACACCCCACTTCTGGATGAACTCCGAGGGTACTTTCTCGATGCTCAACCCTAGAGCATCCTTTATTTGAGTTGAGAAGATTACCAGGGCTATACCGCTGGTGAATCCAACCACCAATGGGTAGGGTATGAATTTCAGCAGGGTTCCCAGTTTTAGGAGTCCAAATGCAATAAGCATTAGCCCGGCCATTACAGTGGCTATTATTAGTCCATCGGTGCCATACTGCTCAATGATACCGTACACTATAATGATGAATGCCCCAGTAGGCCCACCAATCTGTATTCGGCTTCCTCCCAAAACGGATATGATGAGTCCCGCGATAACCGCGGTAACCAACCCTTTGTCGGGCGACACTCCCGATGCAACTGCGAATGCAATAGCCAATGGTAGTGCAACAATACCTACAATTATTCCCGCAAATAAATCCTTAGTGAATTGCTCCTTTAGGTATCCTTTTTTTATTACTGTAAATAATTTCGGTTTGAAAATTGGTTCCATTTTTCCTTTTTTTTGAAATGAAGGTGCAAAGTAAACGATAATTGAAATACGTTATCCTCCGAAAACCCATTTTGTTGTTTCGATTTGTGTTAGGGCAATACAATATCTTACCGCAGGCCAAAATGTTGGGTTGCGGTAAGATATTGCTTTATGCCGAAGGCTATATGTCGCCCAGAATGGTGCTTTTCGTCATTTCGCGGTACTCTTCCGTAAACTTATCGCATGTTTGCTTTACGTGCTCCAGCTCTGGCAGGCTCGAATCTATGCTTAGCCCGTGGTTGTCGAGTTTTTCCTCAACATAGGCAAGCGTAAACTGGTTGATATGCCTGGCCGGTTGGTAGGCAATGTCCTTGCTCTCCTGCTGTACCACCTCGTTGATGAGGTTGCATTCAATCATGGCGTCGAGTAGGTTGCGCATTAGGCGTTGGGGGATATGCAGCATTAAGGAAAGATCCAGCGAGGTGAGCGGGGTTTCGCCTGCTTTGAAGCGTTTAATAATTGTGGTTAGTATTAGTATCGATAGCGTTTTCTTATTGCTGTGGCTGATGTGGTTCGTTTCTTTCTCAAACTCATACATCTCCACGTTTTGGTAGGCAAACGATATTTCAGCTCCGAATAGCACTATTAACCAGCTGGTTTGTAGCCATATCAGGAATAGAGGAAGCGCAGCAAAGCTACCGTAAATGGCGTTGTATTTCGATACTCCAACCTGAAGGAACACATAGCCCCATTGAACAATTAAGAATCCCGATCCGGCAATAATTCCCGCAATAATCCCCGACGCGTACGATACCTTAGTGTTGGGCATCGCTATAAAAATAAAGCTGAACAGTACCCAGATTAGAAGGTAGGGTAAAAACTGCAATGCGAATATCAGTAATGGGCTTACGTAGCCGAATAGCTCGAACTCCTGGGCAATGCTGCTTATTTGCGTAGTAAGAAAAATATTGATACTACTCGACGCAATGAGTAGTACTGGGGCTATAAGCATAATGGATAGGTAGTCGGTGAATTTGCGGGTAAATGTTCGGGGTTTTTCGATTTGCCAAATATCGTTGAACGAGTTCTCGATGTTGGTAAGTACCTTCATCACGGACCAAAAGAGTAGCACAATTCCAATACCTGCAATTATGCCGCCGCCCGTCCGGGCCAGCAGTGAGTTTGAGAATGAGATAACCTGATTCATTACCTCTTCCTGGCCCTTGAAACTGGATACAATTTGTTGCTCAAGGTACTTGTCGAATCCAAAACCTTTGGCAATGCCAAATATCATTGCGAAAACTGGAACTATCGACATTAGGCTGTAGTACGTAAGAGCCGATGCTTTTATCTGCACCTTATCCTCGTTAAAGCCTCTGAGAGCCAGTAGTATCACCCTTAGGTATTTGAACGGCAACCGTAACTTTGGGGGTAAGTCGTCCACGCGGGTGCTCCACACATCGTGGGTGATGAACTTGTTGATTTTGATTACGGTTTGCATCAGGCGTTTGATGCGGCTTTCCTTTTTATTTGCATTCATTTTTTCCCCAATTTACGTTGTTGTGGTGCTTAGGGTGAATAGTTTTCCGGGTTTGCTGTTAACCAGTCCGGCAAATTCGAGGTTTAGCAATGCCGATAGCGTTTTGGACACGGGAATGCCTGTTTCAATGGCAATGGTATCCACCATATTTTCGCCATGCTCGCGTAGGTAGTTTACTATTGACTGTTCCTCTACCGAGAAACTGTCGAAGTTAATCCGGGTTTGTGTCCCTTGTCCATTTTTGTTGGGTTTCCAGCCTAGTAGAAACTCAATGTCGTCGGCTGTTTCAACGAGGGCTGCTTTGTTCTGCTTTATTAGCTGGTTGCAACCCTTGGAGTATGTAGATGTGATATTCCCTGGTACTGCGAATACCTCCCGGTTGTAGGAGTTTGCAATGTCGGCAGTTATGAGAGCTCCCCCCTCGTGTGCGCTTTCCACCACGATGGTTGCATCGGCAAGGCCTGCTATAATTCTGTTGCGGCGCAGGAAGTTGTTCCGGTCGAATGCGGTACCCGATGGAAAATCGGTAGCCAGAGCCCCCTCGTTAACTATATCCTTGGCGATGTTTTTGTGGGCGCTTGGGTAAATTGTATTAAGCCCATGTCCGAGTACAGCAACCGTTGGGAGGTGGTGTTTAATGGCGGCTTTGTGGGCTGCAATGTCGATTCCGTAGGCAAGGCCGCTCACAATAATTGGGTTGTACCCTTTTTGGGCTAATCCGCCGATGAGGTCTTCGCATGCCGATTTCCCGTAACTGGTGGCTTTGCGTGTGCCAACTATGCTTATAATCTTATCGGTGTTGAAGTTTAGTTCGTTTTTTGATTTTACATATAGCACTACCGGGCCATCCTCGCATTGCTTTAGCCTGTCGGGGTAGTTGGTATCTGTGAAGTATAGTACCTGTATTCCATACTTCTGTATAAATTTTAGTTCTGTTTCGGCTTTTGTGAGTACCGACTGGCTAACAACTTCCGAGGCTATTGCGTTGCCAATGCCGGGTATTTTAAGTAAGTTTTTTTTTGATTCTTTAAATACAGCCGCAGCGCCTCCGCAGTATGCAATGAGTTTTTTTGCATTTATACTGCCCACCTTGGGAATCATTTCAATTCCTATTCGATATACTAGTTCGCTGTTGCTCAATTGGTTTTCTCTTTTGTTTCGACCCATTTATCGAGGGTGTCCAGCAGTGCCTTTTTTTGCTCGCGGGTTAGGGATACTATCGATAGTGGTGGGTATTTGGATATTTTTGTGCCTTTGCGTACGAATAGGGTTATCTCTTCCTTTAGTCGTCCCTTGTTTACTTGGTATTTGTGGAATTCCCCTTTGTTTATTTCGATGGATAATTTTTTTGACCCCAGGGTATTGATTCGGAATGTACGGATGATGATTTTTGCCCCGTCGTCGTTATACGAGAAGTACGCCGTGCCTTTAAGTATGAAGTATGCAAAGAACAGTATATATGCCATAATTACGATGCCAATGGCCCAGCCTGCAGTAATGCCCGTGTGTTTCTCGATGAAATCGGGGAGTGGTGATACTAACATTAAAATCAAATAGATGATTACTACAATGGCTAGTATCAACTTAAAGTTATGGATGCTGTATATTGTTGTTTCGTTGTCGATTTTCACGGTGGTATGGATTGTTTAGTGCAAAATTACGATATTTAATTTTAGTTGCGCCTTCTCCTTCGGCGCTTAATCTCTTTTTTTATTAGGCTCACCTCGCGGCTTGGGATGGTGCAAGCCCCAGTTCCCTCGGTGGCTATCCATTTAAGGTAGGGCGCTGTGTTTATGGGTAGTCCGTAGGGAATGTTTTTTACCACATTGTAACCCTCCTGCGCCAGGTTAAAGGTGATATAGTCGGCCATGCCGTAAAGGTGCGAGAAGTAAACCCTATTGTTGTTCTTGCCGATGTGCAGGCTTTCCATCAACGATAAGGTGTATAGTATGGTATCCTCGTTATGCGTGGCGCATATTAGTTCCATTGAGTCGATATTCGATAGTACAAACTTAATGGCCTTGTTGAATTCCTGGCTTGTTTCTTCCAGTGATTCGAATACCGGACATTCGCTTTCGGCTTCCCTTGCTTTTTCCCATTCGCTTTGGATGTAGGCTCCCCGGATTATCTTTGCACCGAGTGTGTAGTTCCGTTCCATCGATTTCTGGTGATCGCCGAAGAGCTTATCGAGCGTTGATTGCAGGTACATTTGGTAGCATTTATAAACAATGGCTCGCGAGTGGTTGTATTCCTCCATTAGTTCGTCGATAATGCAGTCGGTGGCAGCGTGATACCACGATTCCTCCGTGTCGATTACTATGGGCCTGTTCCCGTTGTACGATAGCCGACACAGCGAGTTTATTCTTTCCTTGAACGCGAGGAATAGATCCTGATCTTTGGCATTTAGCATATTCCCGGTGGCAACCAGCCGAAGGATTCTTGGGTCGATTAGGTGCGTTGGTTTTATCTGTACAAAGGCTATACGGGGGTTGCTGATGGATGCCTCAATGTTTTTGATTATCTCGTTGTAATTATCTTCCCAAACGTCTGGTTTGGAACTGTTTTGGGGGATGTGTAGGAACTGAGCAAACGATCGGTGGTTCCATATTTTGTCCACAATTGGGTCGCACTCCTCAAGGGTTCGCCCACCCACGAATTGCTTATAGATTATTGGGTTCAACCGCTTGGTTGTGTTCGATTTGAGTTTGATCCGCGTGTGGGCAATAAATTGGTAAATTGGGGATAGAATAGGATTTGCCATGATGCCGAATAGCACTCTGGCTCGGAATAAATCCCGATTGGAGTAGTGGGCGAATGCCGCTTCGGTGTTCGAGAACGAAATCATGGAACAAACTGTTTTTTTGTTGATGTGAATATATACAAAAAATGAATACCCGCGAAATATTGTGTGAATATGGTGTTTGCAAAAAACAGTGAAGGGTATCCCCTGTTTGTGGGATACCCTTCATTTTTACTAATATTCCGTGTGGAACTATTGCCGCATTATGGTAATCGTGGTTGGTCGAACACAACATCGCCTACTTCGCGGATATAAAGCTGGTAGGTGGAGTTGTATTTAGACAGAATGGCGGTTATTGTTCCGCTACTGCTCGGCACAACGGTTGATGCAAAGTCGGCATACTTGCTTGTTCGCACAATTATTGTATTGTTCGATGCGTCTTCGAGGGTTCTGTTTGTGGCGCTACTTGCTTGATCTGCGTATACCTTTGTGAGATCCGAATCGATGAATTGAACGCCACTTATTTTGATTAGTTTTCCTACCTTTGCATCTGCAATTCCCGTAATGGTTGTTTCTGTTGGGGTTACTGTGCTGGTGCCATTGGTGTAAACCTTGTTGTTGAATTCGGATGCTTCTATCATTCCAAAATTCCCTTGGTACAGTCCGCCTAGTTGTAAAACTCCTCCATACGTGCCCAGATACATCCCTTGGCAATTTATAATTACTTTTGTTCCAACAGGATAGTTTTGGTATAGTTTTGTTACGTTAACCTTAAACTCAATCGATCCTGTTGCATCGGAAATAAAGAGTTGTTTGTACAGGTTTCCTGATATGTCGTTTCCTTCAATTACGGCTTCAATTATTACTTCACCTGTTATTTGCATTGGACTCGTTGTGAATAGAGCCTTTAATGCTGCAATGTCACCACTGTGTTTTATTGCTAGTTGGAATAAACAGAGGTCGTTTTGGCAAATTTAAATCATTTACATTATGGCAATATATAGTTGATAATGATAAACGTCTTTGTATTATTTTGATAGAACATAGCAACAACGTGTCAAGACAATTGAACCACTTTGTCCGATGAGACTTCATTGGATTGGTAACAAATTTACTGTTTGATGCTAGCGAAATTAGCAGCTATTGCACAATGACAATGCCTTTGATGTGCGCGGATAGTGTTGTTCGATTTAACTTGTTATGTTTTTATCAATAAGTGATCTGTTTAGTGTCTTCACCAGGGATTGCGAATGTGGTGTAATTATTCCAGAACTGAACGCTATCAATCCGAATCAAAGTTTGTATTGGCACTTTCCCCGCTAAAATATCGGGGATAGTAACCGGCCCATTTGGTTCTGCTTTGCCTCGTAACCCTGTACGTTGTATGTAGTTGCTAAAATCTGATGAATTTATACCCGTTAAGTCCAATTTTCCTTCGTCTGTTGTTGCCAATCCTAACTGGTAAATGTTATTGTAGTTGTCGATTAATAGATTGTTAGCGTATACTAGAACTTTCTGTCCGGGTTTTAACCCTTGCGAAAGGTATAGTTCCGAATCATTTATTTTTACGTCAATACCTCCTGTTTCATCAGAGATTGTAATCGTTTCGTAGAAATTGCTAGCCGAGTCGCACGATATTACTGTTCCCTCAATGATGATTGAGTCGCCGAGTGCTCCCGCTGCGAGTTTGCTCACAATCCCTGCCTCTGTTTTGTACAGGGCTATAACCTGAGCAATGGTGGCTGTTTTTTTCCATGTGGCCACATTTTCCAATGCGGGGGTGGTGTCGAAATCTTCTTTTACACATCCCGACATAAATAACCCCAGTAGTGCCGGTATGGCCAGTAGGGCGAAAATTTTCTTTATCATATTCTACTCCTCCTCTGTCTTAAATTTGAAAACGTTCCTGGTCGAATTTGACATCGTTCAGGTCGCGTATAATGAGTTGATATGTACCATTATAATACGTTAAAACACCCACAATAGTTCCCTGTTTTGTGTTAATTGTTTCGCCGGCAAACTGTGCATATCCGCTAGTTCTTAGAACTAAATCTACGTAGTTTTGTGTTTGTGATGTTAGCGCATGATTAATCGTTAACTGATTTACCTTGTCGGCATAGGTGAATGTGGTTCCTGTAATGAGGGATAGGGTATCCCTAATTTGTACATTGTTGAACTGTACCAGGCGCCCAATGTTCGATGTTTTTAGTAGTAGCGGGGTCATTTCAATGGGGGCTACCTCGTTGATGGCTTTCCCTTTTTTGAAAACGTGTTTGTTGATGATTACATCACCCTCCAAGCTGCTGATGGTGGGTACTCCGCTATTGTAGTACATGGATCCCAGCTGTATTTGTCCGCCATAATCGCCCAGGTAAAGCTCGTTGCAGTACACCACAATTTTCTGACCCAACTTATAGTCGTTGTATAGCGTGGTCTTGTTGAGTTTTAGTTCAATGGCTGCGGTTCCGTCTTCAATAAAAAGGCTTTTGTAAAAATTGCCTGCCTTGTCGTTGGAAATAATGGTGCCCTCAATAATAATTGAGTCGGCGCCGTTAAGTTTGTGCAAACTGCCCGGGTATTGCGCTTTTAGTTCGGCAATGGTTGTATTTGCCGAAAGGGAGGTTGAGTCGGTGCGTGGCTCAATGTCATCGTAGGTAAAATCCACGCAGCTGGGCACTGTAATCATTGCCAGAGCAGCTAGGGTTAAACCTGTAATTATATTTTTGATTCGTGTCATAGCTCTATTATCAATTTAATTATTAAAACCTAAATCCAACGTTTAAGTAGTAGGTCCGGCCAAAGGCATAGAAATACTTTGGCGGGAATGTGTTCTCTTTGTCGTTCGACACCGAGTAGCGCATTTGCTCGTATCCACCTGTTTTAAAGTCGGTGTTATCCAGTATATTCGATACTTGTAGGTTTAGGTTGATGTAGTATCCACCTTTCAGTCGCCACGATTTTCCAACGTTGGCATCGAGTAGGAATTGGGCGCTGAGCGACTCCTGTTTGGTAATTGCCTCGCGGGTAGGATCGGTTGGCTCTAATCCCAGCAGTAGTTCAGAGGTTCTGCGTTCGGGGTTGAAGTCGATGTAGATATCGTCGAAGTAGCTGGCGTTGATGCCCATGAACCAGTATTTTGGCGAGGAGTATTTAATGCCGATTGTTGCAGCGGTTTGTGGGGTGCTGGGTACGTAAAAGTTCTTTACGTAGATGGTTTTGCCCATGGCAACTAGCGCTCCTGTGTTGTCCTTGGTAATGGTAACCGTGGGGCGCGATGCGTACTGGTATGCTCCAATTGCCGCCGCTGCATTAACAGTAATGGTTGGCGATACTTTGTACTCGCCACCCAGTTCAAAACCTCGGTGCACCTTGTCTATATTGTTCATGGTGTAGTTTACAAAGGTGTTTTCGCCCTCGGAGTAGAACGACTTTTGCTCGGTTTGATCCATGAACCGGGTGTAGTATGCTGTTACGCGTAGTTTTGCGTAGGGGGTGCGTAGGTTGTAGTTTAAGTCGGTGCTAATGATTTTTTCGCTGGTTAGCCCCGGAATAGTGAAGTTTGACGAGCGCGACGAGATGTAGGAGTTGCGGAAGAAAGGTGCGCGCGTTAAGTAGGCCACGTTGGCATCGAGATAGTGTCGACCCGATATTTTCCAAGTTGCGCCTCCTTTTACACCAAAGTTGCTGAACCGCTTTTTGGGTGAGTCGCCTTTGGAGTGGTCGGGGTACCGTCCATTCCGCATATCGCCGGTTCTCCAAAACTCTGTGTAGCTGTAGTTTGCTCCAATGTAGTACTCAAATTCATTCTGAACGTAGTTGCCAACCGCCCAGGCGTTGCCGGAGGTAACGTTGGCGGTGTAGTCGTATCCGTATTTATCGCCCTCTTTAACCATTCGGTTGGGGTTGTCCAGGTCGTTTTGGCTCGACGACGAACCAACGCCCAGGTCGCGCTCGATAAACTGATCCACATCGAGCCAGTATTCGCCACCCAGTAAATCGTCTATCTCTTTGTAGTTTCGTCCTTTGTAGATGGTCATGTCGATACCGCCGTTCACTTTAAGTGCCGCCATGGGAACCCAGTTGGCTACAGACGAAAAGGCGAATTGTCGTGAGTCGGTTATTCTGTTCTCAACAATGTATTTGGATCTGAGTTTCCCGTCCGCATCGGCGCTATTGTAGTTGGTTTGGTAAAGATTATCCCAGTTGATTTGGCTTACCGAGGCATCGTTGCGGAATGCATCGGCAATCTGATCAACAACTACGCTGTCCGATGTGTACCAGTAGGAGGGCAGCTTGCGGTAGTAGTCGGGGCGGGGATCCTGTGCGTCGTACCAGTTAAGTGCAGTGGTTTGGTATGTGCCAAAGGAGTAACCCACGGTGGAGGTTACCTTTAGGTCGGGATTAACGCTCCAGTAGTGATTCAGGATGAGTGTGGGTTCCTGCTGGAATCGAACCTTGGCATTGCGTTTCTCGCCATTTTGGTAACCCCAGTTGGGGTTGTAGAAGTTCGATCCGGCTAAATCGTGAGCCTCTTCGGTGGCAACACCCTGCATTGCGCGTTTTGTTGGGGCGTTAAAGGTGGTGAAGGCCACCGAGTGCTGATTGCTGAATTTCTTCTCAATCCCGATAAAGTAAGCCCACGAGTCGTAGTTTGTCCCGTCAACGTAACCCTCTTCGGCCCAACGGCGCGATCCGCTCAGGGTGTAGGCTACGCCATTCTCCATTAATCCGGTGGAGTGGGTTACCATAATTCGGTTGGTATAGGTCCGGTTGGTTGCGGCGTACGAAATCCGGGTGCCCTTGCGTTGCTGCGATGCGCGTGTATTGATGTTGACTGCACCGCCCAGCCCTCCAAAGGAGAAATCCGTGGGCGATAATCCATTTTTCGATTCTTTGTTGCGGGCAATGTCATTTAGTCCACCCCACGAACTCCATCCGGCAAATCCGCTCTCGGGATCATTAACCGGAATGCCGTTCATATATAGTAAGGAGTAGTCGGAGTCGTAACCCCTTATTTGGAACCGGGCAGGGCTAAACGAGAACGATGCCGCATTGCTGAATGCATCCTGCGACGATTGTAGTAGGCCCGATATGGCTTGATCTTTTCCCTCCGATTCCAGGTCGTCGGTCGAAATGGTTACTTCTCCTAGCGATTGGGCTTGCCCTTCGTCGGCTTGCGCGCGATGCATTGTTGCATCGGGTAGCCTTCCGCCTTCCGTTACCTCAAATTCTAACCCTAATGTTTGATAACCAGCCAGGATGTACTCTATGAAGTACTTTCCAGCGGTAATCCCCGTAAGGGTAACCTCTCCATTTGCATCCGATATTGCAGTGCTGTTGCTGCCTGCAACCCGAACCAAAACCCCAGGTATTGGATTGCCCGTGTCGGAATCCTTTACGCTCCCCTTTAGGGTTGTTTGAGCATTTGCATTGGTAATGCTAAGTACTAGCATTGCCAAAATTGTTAACACTAAACTCCTCATTTATAACCTTTTTAGTAATTATTATGTTTGTAAATCGAAAACGTATATATTAACATTATTTACGATGCAAAAAAATAACTTTTTTACCAATTATTATACTTTGCGATGTTTTTTTTTGCGGATATAACTATCTTTGCTCGGTCGATTATCCTAAGAATGATTAAATATGTGTAAATTATTTCTAAAGAAAACGTTAATTGCCATTGCTATCGTATTGATATATGGCATTTCTGGAGCACAGGAGAAGAAGATGTACAATGTGAGCTGTATCGGTTTTTATAACCTCGAGAATCTTTTCGATACAATTCCTGGCCCCAATGATACCGAATTTACTCCTGATGGCGCCAATAAGTTTACTTCGCAGCGTTACTGGCATAAAATGGGCAATATGGCCGATGTGATTTCTCAGGTCGGTGGCGAGATGTTTCCCGGAGGCCCAGTGATTCTTGGTGTTAGCGAAATTGAGAACCGTTCAGTACTCGAGGATTTGGTTGCTATGCCAAAACTTAAACCGTCGAATTATAGCATAGTGCATTACGACTCGCCCGATGCGCGGGGTGTAGATGTGGGTTTGCTTTATCGGGCCGATTTTTTTACTGTAACATCAACCCGGTCGGCACGTTTAACTATTCCGGGTAATCCTGACTTTAAATCGCGCGATCAGTTGGTTGTTACTGGGTTGCTCGATGGGGAACAAATTCATATTATAGTTAATCATTGGCCCTCGAGGCGTGGTGGCGAAAAACGGAGCTTGCCTTTCCGCGTGGCCGCCGCCGAGCTTACTCGTTCTATTGTGGATTCTATCCAGAAAAACGAGCCCCGGGCTAAAATCGTAATTATGGGCGATTTGAACGACGACCCCGATAGCAAAAGCGTAATTGAAACCCTTGGAGCTAAGCCTAAGCAGCGTAATTTGAAGCCTGGCGATTTGTACAACGCCATGTACGACCTATACAAGAGCGGTATAGGCTCTTTGGCTTATAATGATTCGTGGAACTTGTTTGATAATCTGATAGTTTCGGAACCCCTTGTTAGTAACGATAAGCAGAATTGGGTGCTTTTTAAAGCCAAAATATTTAATAAGCCCTTTTTGCAGCAAACAAGTGGCCAGTTTGCAGGTTATCCATTTAGAACCTACGTTGGGGGTAATTTTACAGGGGGATATTCCGATCACTTCCCCGTTTACCTGTTCTTGATAAAAGAGAAAAAGTAGTATTCGTTATTTTTAGTGAAAAGGGGGGCTATTCGCAGCCCCTCTGTTTATTTTGGCTAGTCCTTATCGTAATCGTTTAGCATGCTGTGGGCGTATTCCTTAACGCGCTCCAAATCCTCGGGCGTGTCAACGGCCAGGGTTTCAAGGTCGGTTTCCACTACGCGTATTCTGTAGCCATTCTCTATCCATCTCAATTGCTCCAGTGATTCGGATAGCTCCAGCGGCGATTGCGGAAGTTGAGTGATTTCTTTGAGCGTGTCGGCCCGGTATGCGTACAGGCCAATGTGTTTAAAGAATTTGCGGTTATACTTCCAGTCCTCTTTTTCTTTTCCACGAATAAACGGTATGGCGGATCGGCTAAAGTAAATGGCATTGCTGTTGATGTCGGTAATTACCTTTGGAGTGTTGGGATTGAATATATCCTCGTTGGTGCCAAATGCTTTTACCAAAGTGGCAATCTGTACCGTGTTGTCGGTGAAACTGTTCGTTACCTTTTTCAATTGTTGTGCCTGGATGAAGGGTTCGTCGCCCTGAATGTTAACCACCACATCAAATTTGATTGAGATTAGCGCTTCAACCGTGTTTAGAGCCTCGGCACACCTGTCGGTTCCGCTTTGGTGGGTGTTGGATGTCATAACCACTTTGCCTCCGAACTCTTTAACGGTATTGGCAATCCGTTCGTCGTCGGTGGCCACGTAGGTGTGGTCAAAAACCTCCGATGCGCGTTGGTAAACCCATTGAATCATCGGTTTGCCGGCAATCAGGGCTAACGGTTTTCCCGGGAATCGAGTCGATGCGTATCGGGCTGGGATTAGTGCTAGTGTATTCATATACTTTGGGGGTTGTTTATTTTGCAAAGGTAATTGCAAAGTTTGAATTTCGGTATGGTCGGAATTAATTGTGTGCAGCAATATTGTCAGTTCAGAATCTCTGCGTTATGATTGTCGCATTTTAATAAAATTAACCGATTATGTGTTTTTAAAACCGTATAAAAATGTAATTTTGTCAGGTGTAACGGGAATGATGCCCATGCCGTTTCTTTAATGGATTATTAATTGGATATGGAACTTCAAGGTATTAAACAGCGATTTGGGATAATTGGGAATGCCGTAGGGTTGAACCGGGCAATTGACATTGCACGGCAGGTTGCCCCTACTGACTTGTCGGTGCTTATTACAGGGGAGAGCGGTACCGGAAAAGAAGTCTTTCCGCAGATTGTTCATCATTACAGCTCCCGTAAGCACGGGGCCTATATAGCCGTTAACTGTGGAGCTATTCCGGAGGGGACTATCGATTCCGAACTGTTTGGCCACGAGAAAGGCGCATTTACCGGGGCTTCTGATAGTCGGCAGGGCTATTTTGAGGTGGCTAATGGTGGAACTATCTTCCTCGACGAGGTGGCCGAACTCCCCCTGTCAACCCAGGTGCGGTTGTTGCGTGTACTCGAGACGGGCGAGTTTATCCGTGTGGGCTCGTCGAAGGTGCAGAAAACCAATGTGCGGGTGGTGGCTGCCACCAATGTTAATTTGCCCGAGGCTATTCAGAATGGACGTTTTCGCGAGGATCTTTACTATAGGCTAAACACCGTTCCCATTCACATTCCTCCATTGCGCGACAGGGTGGATGATATTTTTCTGCTTTTCCGTAAATTCGCAGCTGATTTTGCTGAAAAGTACCGGATGCCATCCATTGCTCTCGACGATGACGCCCGACGGGCTTTGATGTCCTATAAATGGCCTGGCAATGTTCGGCAGCTTAAGAATGTTACCGAGCAAATATCCATTATTGAGCAAACTCGAACCATTAGCGCCGCCATCTTGTTAAACTATTTGCCCGATTATTCTGCCGCAAAGCTCCCCACGCTTTACGCTAAAAAAAACGGTGTTGATGAGCAAACGTTCGCCTCGGAGCGCGAAATTCTTTATAAGATCCTTTTCGATATGCGCAACGATGTGAACGATCTGAAAAAGTTGGTTAACGATCTTATTGCCAATGGGGTTTCCGATATCGATCCGCAGATCCGGAATGCACCCATATTTCAGAATCTTTACAATAGCTCCGATACCATAATTACGAAGAGCCCAACAGCTCCTTACGATGGGAAGCCATTTGTGCAGAATGCCAACGATATTCAGGATACCGAGGAGATTGTGGAGGAATCGTTATCGCTCGAGGAGAAAGAGGTTGAGTTGATAAGGAAGGCGTTGGAAAAGCATAAAGGGCGACGAAAGAATGCCGCTGCAGAGCTGGGAATCTCGGAGCGAACATTGTACCGTAAGATTAAAGAGTTTAATATTGAGTAGTAATAGAATTCCGATAATTAATTGTTTTTTACGAAGTTAATGAAGATGTGTCGATGAGAATGTCCGTATTAAAATCAGTAATATTTGCGTTTCTTGTGTTTGTCCCTGTTCTACAGGGGTGTAAGATGAGTTATTCGTTCACGGGGGCATCCATTCCCCCTGAGGCTAAAACGGTGAGCGTACAACTTTTCCAAAATCTTGCCAGCATTGTTAACCCTTCGTTGAATACATACCTTACCGAGGAGGTGAAGAATCGGTTTATTTCACAAACCCGGTTGGGTGTGGTTAACGAGTTTGGCGATTTTGCTTTTTCGGGGCAAATCACCCAGTACAATGTTGCGCCAATTGCCATTCAGGGAAACGAAGTGGCTGCTCAGAACCGGCTTACTATTTCCGTGAAAGTTAAATTTGTTAATGCGATAGATCCCAAGCTGAGTTACGATAAAACTTTTACTCAGTACGAAAACTTTGAGAGTTCGCAGAACTTTTCATCCATCGAGAGCTCTCTGGTAACTACAATTGTCGAGAAATTGGTCGACGACATTTTCAATGCGGCTGCCGCAAATTGGTAATACTATGGAAAAAGAATATTTCTATAATCTGTTCAGCTCTCCCGCGCTTCTTTCGGGCGAAACGCTTTCGCAACTGAATCAACTGGTCGAGGAGTTCCCTTACTTTCAAGGGGCTAGAGTGCTTTACCTTCAAAATTTGAAGGCTGTGGGTTCCGATTCGCTGAGCTCCGAGGTGCAAAAGCAGGCGTGTTTGATTCCTAACCGTCAGTATTTGTACTGGAAGTTGAATCCTCCCAGTTCCTTGACGGTGGAACCTGTTACTGAACGCGATGTGAAGCCTGTTGCTGTAAAGCCTGAGGCAAAGCAATCGGCTGGCGAGCCATCGTTTGTCCTTCTCGATGAGAATAACCTTCCCGATTCAGTCGCCATTAACGATGAGCCCAATTCAGGTGTTTCCGATACCGATATTCTGGAATTTATAGATGGTGATTTGGAAACGGATTCGGCTGGTGCAAAGGATAACGACACTCCGGATTTAATAGATGCTTTTCTAACGGCTAATCCTAAAATTGAACGTCCAACCATGCTTCCTCGCGGCGAAGTGGTTGACATTGAGGATGTATCGTTGAGTTCTATTGCCGAGCCCGAGGAGGTTGCCAGCGAGCCACTTGCCCAAATATTCGTTGCTCAGGGATATTTTGAAAAAGCTATTGCAGTTTACGAGAAATTATGTTTGAAATATCCAGAAAAAAATAGTTACTTTGCCGATCAAATTAAAAAGATAAAGGAAATTAAAAGTTAACATTAATTGATATTACGATGTACACATTATTCTCTGTATTAATACTTATTGTCTGCATTCTACTAATTCTAATTGTTTTAGTGCAGAATCCTAAGGGTGGTGGGCTAGCTTCGAATTTCTCGGGCTCTAACCAGATTATGGGTGTAAGGCGCACCGCCGATTTTCTCGAAAAATCAACCTGGACCCTTGCGGTAAGCTTGGTGGTGTTGGCTTTCTTGGCTACTCTTACTATGCCTTCCAAAACCGTTGTGGAGCAAAAATCGGTTTTGGAAACCAAGATGAAGGATACCCCCAGCGGTAATGCACTGCCCGATTTTGCAACTCCTGCCGATGGGGCTGCTGCTCAGGATTCGGTGAAGTAAGTATCTAATTCGACATGTCATATAGTGTCAGTATGTTTAACATGCTGACACTTTTTTATTTGACCCATTTCTATTCGTTTGTTCATCTCCAATTTTTGTTCGTTTTCTGCCATTCGAGGAGTCGGTTCATGTAAAAAAGTCAGGTTTTCCCTTTGGCATACCTTATGCTAAGTACCTTGTCGGAATTAACATAACAATTACTAATTACTAAAATTTAATAATATGTCAGAAGTTAAAGTAAAACCATTGGCCGATAGAGTGCTTGTTCTTCCTATGGAGGCCGAAGAAAAAACAGTTAGCGGAATCTTCATCCCCGATACCGCAAAGGAAAAACCCCAGCGCGGAACCATTGTGGCCGTTGGCCCCGGTACCAAAGATGTTGCCATGGAGGTTAAGGTGGGCGACGTGGTGCTTTACGGAAAGTATGCCGGAACCGAAATCGCCATCGACGGTAAGGACTACCTTATCATGAAACAATCCGATGTGCTAGCCATTATCTAGCCAATTAAACCATTTGTATAACACTATAAATTGAATAATATGTCAGCAAAAGTTTTAAACTTCGATACCGAAGCTCGCGATAAGCTAAAAAAAGGCGTTGACCAGTTGGCCAATGCCGTAAAAGTAACCCTTGGCCCTAAGGGTCGCAATGTGGTTATTGAGAAAAAGTTCGGCTCGCAACAGGTAACCAAAGACGGTGTTACTGTAGCTAAGGAGATTGAGCTAAGCGATCCGTTCGAAAATGTTGGAGCCCAAATGGTGAAAGAGGTAGCCTCCAAAACTGCCGATAATGCGGGTGATGGTACTACCACTGCTACCGTTTTGGCTCAAGCTATCGTTAATGTTGGGTTGAAGAATGTAACCGCTGGAGCTAATCCTATGGATTTGAAACGGGGTATCGATAAGGGCGTCGTTAAGGTTATTGAGCACCTTAAGAAACAAACCGTTTCGGTAGGCGACGATTACCAGAAGATCGAACAGGTTGCCACAATTTCCGCCAATAGCGATAACGAAATCGGGAAACTGATTGCCGAGGCCATGAAAAAGGTGAAAAAGGAAGGCGTTATTACTGTTGAAGAGGCTAAGGGTATCGAAACTACCGTTGAGGTGGTTGAGGGTATGCAGTTCGACCGTGGCTACATTTCGCCCTACTTCATTACCGATCCCGATAAGATGGTTACTGTTCTGGAGAATCCATTTATCCTGATCACAGATCGTAAGATTTCTACCATGAAGGATCTGCTTCCTGTTCTTGAGCCAGTGGCACAGGCCGGACGCGCATTGCTGATTATTGCTGAAGATATTGAGGGCGAGGCTCTTGCTACTTTGGTGGTTAACAAACTTCGTGGTTCGTTAAAGATTGCTGCTGTAAAAGCCCCTGGCTTTGGCGATCGCCGTAAAGAAATGCTCGAGGACATCGCTATTCTTACCGGTGGCGTTGTAATCAGCGAGGAAAAAGGCTTACGCCTTGATGGTGCCAAGATGGATATGCTAGGACATGCCGAGAAGGTTACCCTGGACAAGGAGAATACTACCATTGTTAATGGTGGTGGAGCAAAGGAGAATATCGATAAGCGTGTTGCTCAAATCAGAATCCAAATTGAGAATACCACATCGGATTACGACCGCGAGAAACTTCAGGAGCGTTTGGCTAAACTAGCTGGTGGTGTTGCTGTGCTTTACGTTGGTGCTGCTACCGAAACCGAGATGAAGGAGAAAAAGGATCGCGTTGACGATGCGTTAAACGCAACCCGCGCCGCAGTTGAGGAGGGTATTATCCCTGGTGGAGGTGTGGCCTATATTCGTGCAATTGAGGCTCTCGAAAACCTTAAGGGTATCAACGACGACGAAACTACCGGTATCCTTATTGTGAAAAGGGCTATCGAGGAGCCTCTCCGCCAAATTGTGGCCAATGCTGGCATGGAGGGTTCTGTTATTGTTCAGAAGGTTAAGGAAGGAACGGACGATTTTGGCTACAATGCTCAGTCCGGCAAGTACGAGAACCTATTCAAAAGCGGTGTGATTGACCCTACTAAGGTTGCCCGTGTTGCCCTCGAGAACGCAGCGTCTATTGCTGGGCTTCTTCTAACCACCGAGTGCGTTATCACCGAAAAGAAAGAGGATAAGCCTATGCCTCCTATGGGTGCTCCCGGAATGGGCGGAATGGATATGATGTAATTTTTTTGATGCATAAAAAAGAGGCGGAAAACATTGTTTTTCCGCCTCTCCTTTTTTGGGGGATCGCTATTTTTCTGCAACCAAGTTGTACGATTTTACAGCCTGTTTAAGGTTTGCCAGCCCGTTTGCTCCTGCGGGTAGTTCTACCTGTTTGCCGTTGGGCAGGAACGCGGTGGCACTTCCATCGTCGTGAATTTTTAGTAGGTCTAAACTCTTCGATGAGTCTTCGTAGCTCCAGGTGCCTGTGTGATCGTCGAAAACAAGCGCTCCGGTTGCTCCTTTGTTAGCACCTTCCATTTGTATAAAATCGAACCGGTTGTGTGTGGCTGTAATCTGGTACTTAACGCCATTCTGCTCCACCACTTTTGTTTCCGATTCGCCCTCGTTCATCGCCATGGGGTTCGATCCGGTCCAGAACTCAATGGAGTTAAGTATTAGCCCGTCTATTAGCAATGTGATTTCATAAACAGGTACAATCACCATGAGGATAAACACCAGCTCGTTCACAAACTTTGACCCCAAACTCTTATTGAACTCGTAAACCTTGTTGGTTAGCTTGAACCCTCCAATGCACGATGTTTGTGCAAAGCCAATTAGCAGTACTGCTGCTGCCATTAAATAGTTGCATGTCTTTTTCATCGCTTTTTTTGTTGATTCGCTGGCAATTTACGCAGTATTGGTTAGGGTTCAAAGTGTTTTTACGGTTTGTTGACGAGTTTTTCCTCCTTTGATTGTATTGAAACCCTACTTCTGTCTATTTTGTGTAATGTTTTTGTGGTTATTGTAAAAAGTATTGGTTCTGGGGTTTCGCTTAATGCCGGTTAGTGTTTTTTCAGTATCTTTGCAACCTAATTTAAATAATTACATGGACAACATCAGGAATTTCTGCATTATTGCCCATATCGACCACGGTAAGAGTACCCTGGCCGACCGATTGCTCGAAAGTACACATACCCTTACGGAGCGTGAGTCTCAGAATCAGGTGCTCGATAGCATGGATCTTGAACGCGAGAAAGGGATCACTATTAAAAGCCATGCCATACAGATGGAGTACCGGCATGATGGTAAGGATTATACGCTTAATTTGATTGACACCCCGGGGCACGTCGATTTTTCGTATGAGGTTTCGCGGGCCATTGCCTCGTGCGAAGGGGCTTTGCTGGTTGTTGATGCCACTCAGGGCATTCAGGCTCAAACTATATCCAATCTCTACCTTGCGCTTAACCACGACCTGGAAATTATTCCGGTTATCAATAAAATTGATATGGATGCCGCCATGGTGGAGGATGTGAAGGATCAAATTGTCGATTTGATTGGTTGTAGTCGCGAGGAGATATTGCCTGTTAGCGCCAAGACAGGCGAGGGGGTTGATGCTATTCTGGAGGCTATTGTGACGCGGGTTAAACCGCCCACAGGCGATCCTAACGCACCTCTTCAGGCTCTTATTTTCGATTCAGTATTCAACTCTTTCCGTGGCATTATTGCTTATTTTAAGGTTATTAACGGAACAATTCGTCCTGGCGATAAGGTGAAGTTCTTTAATACTGGTCGTGAGTATGTTGCCGATGAGGTGGGGATACTGCGCTTGAAACTACAGCCCCGCGATTCAATTGGAGCCGGGGATGTGGGATACATTATCTCCGGAATTAAGGAATCCACCGAGGTTAAGGTTGGCGACACTATAACCCATGTGGAACGCTCCTGCGAATCTGCAATTGCTGGTTTTGCTGATGTAAAACCCATGGTTTTTGCCGGGGTTTACCCTGTTGATGCCGACGATTACGAGGATTTACGCGCTTCGCTCGATAAACTAAAATTAAACGATGCCTCGCTCAGCTACGAGCCAGAGTCGTCTTTGGCTCTTGGGTTCGGGTTCCGGTGTGGATTTCTTGGGCTACTCCACATGGAGATTGTTCAGGAACGGCTCTACCGTGAGTTCGATATGGATGTTATTACCACTGTTCCGAACGTATCGTATAAGGTTCATACTACCAAGGGTGAGGTTGTTGAGGTGCATAACCCCAGCGGTTTGCCAGGTCCTACGGTTATCGACTTTATTGAGGAGCCTGTGATTAATGCGCAAATCATTACAAAATCCGAATTTCTGGGTGCCGTCATGAAATTGTGTATCGATAAACGGGGTATCCTGAAAAATCAGGTTTTCATTACCTCCGATAGGGTGGAGGTTACCTTTAGAATGCCTTTGAGCGATATTGTGTTCGACTTTTACGATAAGCTTAAATCGATTTCGAGGGGCTACGCTTCGTTCGACTATTTTATGGATGGTTTTGCCGAGGCTAAACTCGTTAAACTCGACATTCTGCTCAATGGCGAAATGGTGGATGCGCTTTCGTCGTTAATCCACTTCGATTACGCTTACGATTTTGGTCGTAAGATGTGCGAGAAGTTGAAGGAACTTATTCCCCGGCAGCAGTTCGATATTGCCATTCAGGCGGCCATTGGGGCTAAGATTATTGCCCGCGAAACGGTGAAGGCTCTCCGCAAGGATGTAACTGCAAAGTGTTACGGTGGCGATATTACCCGTAAACGGAAATTGCTCGAGAAACAGAAGAAGGGTAAAAAGCGGATGCGTCAGGTTGGTTCTGTTGAAGTACCGCAGGAGGCATTCCTAGCCGTGCTGAAGATGGACTAAGGGTGTGTCCCGATAATTAATGAAGAAGCAGAAATGCTTCTTTTTTACTAATAGTGCTGCGCATGGGGAGTTTGTATAGTTGGTTCCGAAATGTTAGGATGAAATACTCCTCCGAGCAGGCTTATATCGCACAACGAATGCTCCAGGAGCGCGGTGGTTGGCAAACGCATCTCGATTACTGTCGGCAGTTAATTATCGACGCTGTTGAGCAGCGCAAACCCAGGTCGGTTAGGGTGCTCGGTAGTGGCTGGCTTTTCGATGTTCCTATCGATTATTTGATCCAACACTGCGATTCGGTTGTTCTGGTCGATATTTATCATCCCCGTCAGGTTGTGTATAGGTACTCATCGTTCAGCCATGTTGCCTTCGAAACGGTCGATTTAACCTGTGGAGTAGTTGACCTCGCCTATGGGATTAAGCCGCGCAGGTTTAATCCAGAGGGATTTATTAGTGCCGTTAAGGCTGTTCCCCATGTGGAGTACACGGAGGATTTCGTGATTTCGGTAAACCTGTTGTCGCAACTGAGTGTTTTTATTACCGATTACATTGCTACAAGGGTTGATGTGGGTTACGATCAGCTAGTGGCCATTGCGGAAGCGGTGCAGCAGAATCATTTGGCGAATTTACCTGCGGACAAATCGCTGCTTATTACCGATTTTGAGGAGGAGTATGTTGACGAGGATGGCCTTTTTGTAGGAGCTAAGCCTACTATTTTTGTTGATATTCAAAGGGATCAGCGCTTGAAGGAATGGGATTGGGTTTTCGATAGTCAGTTAACTTACCGCGAGGATTGTAAAACCACTCTTAAGGTTGTAGCCGCCAAAATATAAAGGGAGCCTTGCGCTCCCTTTTTGTTTACCCATTGCTTTGTGTTTATGATCTTTTCCAGCACTTAACCCAATCAATCTCCATGTATGCTGGGAGTTTCGATTCGTCTGTATTCCCTTTTACCCCCGATGCAAAAACCAGGTATAGCGGGGTGTTGGGTGTGGTGTTTTTTTCAACCTTATAGGGGGTGCCATTTATTGTCCAAACAATGTTTTTTGAGTCCCATTCGATGCCAAGAATATAGAACTTGGATCCAAGTTTTAATCCGCTAATGCTGTGTGCCGATTTGTGAACCTTGGCCGATCCGTTAGTCCAAAAATATGCTCCCGATACGGAATTCTCCTTTGAGTCGGATTTAAGGAAAATATCAAGTTCTGGTAGCATTTTATCGCCAACCAAATAGAACGCGTGGCTAATGCCTGTGGCGCACGATAGCTTTACTTTTGCTTCAATTTTACCTTCGCTTTGGCGGTAAATGTGCCCAGTATTTATTACGCCCGATGTGTAGTTGAATGTTTTTGGCATAAATCCGAACTTAGTGTCCCAGGCTAATCCGTCGGCCTTTTCCTTGCGGGTAATAATCCGAAGAACGCTGTTTTTAACCTCTAGGTTGTTGCCCTCGGTGTAGCATTGTCCATCCGAAGCGAATGAGTATGCCTTGTTTATTAGCGCATCGCCCCAAAAGAATTTGGTAAGCCATCGCTGGTTATCTACCGATTTGCCATCGAAATCGTCGTGAAAAGATACCGTCCATTGTTTTAACTCATCAAATTTGCGGCTGTCCTTGGTTTTTATGTACCACTTGATCTTCTCGGATGATTCTAATTTTTTGAATTCCTGTAGTTTCTGGAAATCGGCAGATTGTTCAAATTTATTCTTGCTTAGAAGGTATTTCTTCCGTTCAATAAATTCGGGCGATTCAACTTTTTGCTTAAGCTCGTTGTAGCGGTTTAGGGTGTTGGAACTGCTTATGCTGATGTAGTCTTTTACGGGTTTTGAGTCAATCAGCCCAAGGTATTTTTTTAGGTCGGCGTTCGATTTCAACTCATTATAACGCAATTCCTTCTTGTATTCGGCCGAGTTCTCTTTTTTGTGAGTGGATCTGTTTTTTTTGTAGTCGGCACTATCTACTAGGTGTTTTAGGCTATCAAACTCATCAATTAACCCCGATTCCTTCATTTTAGCAATGAGTTTTGGGGTTTCGGAGTTGTGGATTTTCAGATAATTCTTAAAATCGGGTTTACTGGCAATCCTTTTTAACTCCTGCTCGGCGGTGTATTCTGACGATTTCTTGAACGTAAGGGCTTCTACCTCTTGTTTGGTTTTAAGGTATTGCTTTGTGCTCACCCAGTCTTTTAATTCCTGGTAGCGAATCCAATCGTTCGATTGAGCGAAGGTAGCAAGGTCTTCGAACTCGGTTTCGAGTTTTTTTTGAGCCGATTCAACGGTCTCTGTATCCTTATAACTACCAAACAGTCGGTTGGTGAAAACTTTAAAACTAGAAGGAGTTGTTGCCATTTTATATTCTTTTGGATGGAGTTATTGGTGTTGTATAGCAATAAAATTAAATGGGAGTTTTAGGTGCTCTGCGTAATCTTCACCGGCCTCGGCCATATCCTCGTCGTCCTCCATGTAGTGCCAGTTAACAATTACTGCGTATCCCTTGCGGTGTATCTCCCTGAATTTTTCCAGGATTTTGAGAATCATTTTCGACGAGGAGGTGTTGTAGTAGTCGAAGCTTAAATCGATTTCGGTTTTTTGGTTGGGATTTGCCATGTATTTGTCTATCCACTCAATGATAGGCCCGTAGAATGCGGTTACATCCTCGGGCAACGAGTTCCCCGATATTTCAATTACTGAATTATCCTTATCGAGAACCACTTTGGGGGTCTCAGTGGTTGGTTCTAGAATAATGTTTTCCATAGCATCAACAATTTTACCGGCCAACAATAACGATAAAGTTAAAATATATTCTCCACAAAAACAACAATCTGGTCTTTAACATGTTTTAACGCAAATATAAACGCAATTTCTTTATCTGGGTTATAAAATGGTGAAACTATTTGATGTAAAAACGTCAAATAGTTAAAAAAACAATCCGGTTTAATATATCAGCTTAAACCCCTTGCCCCTTACGTTGATTATCTCAATTGTGGGGTCGTCGCTAAGGTATTTCCGGAGTTTAGTGATGTAAACATCCATGCTACGGGCGTTGAAGTAGCTGTCGTCGACCCAAATTGTTTTGAGGGCGAAGTTCCGATCCAGTAAGGCGTTCTTATTTATGCAAAGGTATTTGAGAAGTTCGCTTTCCTTGGTGGTTAACTTGCGGGTTTCCCCATTTTGGTCGAGGGTTTGCTTGGTGGCATCAAATATGTATTTGCCAATTTGGAACTGTGTTTGGTCGCTTGCGGGAGAGTCCTTGCGGGTGCGGCGGAGTATCGCCTCGAGCCTCATAAGCAGCTCCTCTATGCTGAAGGGCTTGGTCATGTAGTCATCGGCTCCAAGGGCGAATCCTTCAATTACGTCCTCTTTCAACGATTTTGCGGTGAGGAACAGGATGGGCATTGTTCCGTTCGACATCCGAATTTCCTTGGCAAGGGTGAACCCATCCTTAATGGGCATCATCACGTCGAGTATGCAGATGTCGTAGTAATTGTTTTGGAAGCCTTTAAACGCCTTTTCTCCGTCTTTATATAGATCCACCTCGTACTCTTTGGCTTGTAAGTACTCTTTTAGCAAGAATCCCAAGTTTTCATCGTCCTCGGCTAGTAGGACCCGAACTGTTCTGTTTTCCATGGTGTGGCTTGTTAGTTGAGTTAATTATTGCGTTCTGCTGGTCCGCCCCAAGGCAAAAATACGGAGAAAGTGCTGCCTATTCCCAGCGTACTTTCCACCCAAATTCTGCCTCCATGGGCTTCAACAATTTTTTTGACGTAACTTAAACCTAAACCAAATCCTTTTACGTTATGTATGTTTCCGCTGGGAACCCGGTAGAATTGATCAAATATTTTGCGGATGTTTTCGCGGCTAATCCCAACGCCACTATCCTTAAACGCAATAACTATTCCTCCTGTTGCGTTCTTGGTGGATATCGTAATCTCCGGGTTGCCATTCTTATACTTCACCGCGTTGTCGAGCAGATTATTCACTACGTTGGTGATGTGCACCTCGTCGGCTATTATGGTTGAGTTGTTGGCCTGGAGGTTGCTGTCCAGCGTACCATTCTGCGAATCGAGTTGAAGGCTGAAGTTTGCCGATACTTTTCGTATTATCTCGTGTACATCGAGTTCCTTAAGTTTAAGTTTAAGTTTAGTTTTCTCGAATATGGCCATTTGTAATACCTTCTCAACTTGAAGACCCAGGCGTTTGCTTTCGTCGGCAATTACGCTGCCCAGGTAACCTAAGTTCTTTCGTTCTACGGGGATGCTTTTGTCGTTAAGCATCTGGGCGGCTAGCGATATGGTCGATATGGGGGTTTTAAGCTCGTGGGTCATGTTATTCACAAAGTCGTTTTTTATCTCCGAAACTTTTTTCTGGCGGAATATGATGAATAACGTTACCGAAAAGCTGGTTATTATGAGCAGTGTTAAAAGAAATGTGGATAGGGTCATTAGCCCCAATGAGCTCACTATGTATGTTTTTTGGTTTGGGAAATATATTGTGAGGAAGTAGCGTCGGGCAAAGAAATCGTTTGGGAAAAGTTTATCGCGGAGCACAACGCCTTTGTGGCTCGATTTAAAACGGGGGCTTTTGTATAAGGCGCTATCTTTTTCGTTGGTAACTTTGTATTCGTAACTGGCTTCGATGCCTTTGCGGATTAGTTCGCGCTGAATGATGGAGTCGAGCTGCTGTTGCGTTATGCGTTCCTGTAGGGGTAGTTCAACTCTGATGAGTTTGTCCACAATGTTTTCCACAAAGATGGTTTTGCTGATAACCTTTCCGTCAATTCCGAGGCTAAGGTCGATGGAATTCGCTGCCGAGGATGCCATGCTACGCCCTGCTATTGAAAGGCTTCGCTTGGTGTCCATTGTGTTTATGGTGCTGTCGAGTAGGTTGCGGGCTAGTGTGGGCAGCTTTATGGTATCCAACGAGCTGATGGTTAGCACCTGTTGGCTAATCTGTTTGGTTCTGATCCCGCTTTTTGTTTTGTTCAGAATCCCTTGCTGGTACGATAGGCGGGCATCGCCCTTGGTACTTACGGAGTAGTATGGTTTTATTTCGTCGATGACTTGAATCACTGTTTCCTGTTTCTCAATCTCATCAATGATGCTCTCCATGGCTAGGCTGGCGGTTTGAGTAAATTGCTCCTCCTTGATTTGTATAGCAATTCGGATCCACTTGGATTGTACCATAACCAACCCGAGCGAGGCCAATGAAATGACTCCAGTTAAAACCCAAAGCAATTTTCTACTCATATCAACAAAGATAATCTTTATGTTGTGGCATGGTAAGGGGTTAACACAGTTTAACAGACTGTGATGCGGGGGCGGTTAATTCCACTTATTTTTACGCCTGCTTTGGGTAAGAGAAAAATGAATGGTTTTACATGGTTTGGAGTACGCGGTAAAGGACTGTTTCCCGTCTTTTACTATTCTGGGCAGAATGGTTCTTTCCGTTTTATGCTCGATGGCGCAATTTCAATGGCAGCAATAGTTCCCTGTATCTTTTTTATTTCTTGTATGTACTCTTTGAATTTGCTTGGGGTTGGCATACCCGAAATCTCGAGTATGTAGTCAACATTCCCCAGCTGTTTAACGAGCAATTTCCCCTCGTACTTGTTGGATATTAGTGTAACAATATTCGGGGTTTCCGTTGTTTTGTCGGAGAAGGTTGGAACTTGTAGTATACCGTCAAGCTCGGTGTCTTTCTGGAGTTTTAGTTCGCACCGCGAGTTTAGTTCCCAAACCAATTTGTTCAAGTTTAGCTGCGAGGATATTGCCATAAGCATAAAGTTCCCATTCGTCGGGATCTCCAGTATTTCTTTGCTTTTTTTTGCCATGGCTTATGCAACTATTTTTTTTGCAAGTTACCAATATATTCTGAGAAAAGATTCGGAAGTGCTAGACAATTTGAGTCATCCTTTTTACCTCTTGGCTTCTGTAATGTTCCAGTTATTCTCGATACGGTTTGGTTGCGATACGGATGATTCCCCGGGCAATTTACGCGTTGAAGTCGTCAATTTTGTCAAGGGCAAGCATACTGGCCTGCTGTTCAGCTTCCTTTTTGGAGTATCCGCATCCTTCCGATAGCGGTTTGCCATCGAGTATAAGGGTGGATATGAAGCGGGGAGGGGTTGATGCCTCCGTTGTGTCCTCGTGGGTGTTGAATGAGATGCTCCGCTTATGCTTTTGTGCAAATTCGATGAGTCTGCTTTTGTAATCGGTTTCGGTTGCCTCCAACTCGCTTAGGTTGATGTACCTGTCGAGTATGTTGGTGATAACTGCGCTGCTGGTGAATTGGTATCCCTTATCCAGAAATATTGCTCCGATGAGTGCCTCGAGGGCGTTGCCAAAGATGTTTTTTTGCGATTGCGACATCCCGTTGCTAATTCGAACCAGCGAGGGTAGTCCCATGCTAACCGCTAGATGGTTTAGGCTTGTGCGGCTCACGATTTTAGCCCGCATTTTGGTTAAAAAACCCTCCCGTTGGCTGGGGTAGCGCTCAAATAGGTAGTCGGCCACAATGGCATCGAGCACGGCATCACCTAGGTACTCCAGCCTTTCGTTGTCTACCCGTTTGCCTTTGGGTAGAACGTAAGAAGCTGACCGATGAACCATGGCCAGCTTATACAGTTCAATATTCCTAGGGGAAAACCCCAGTATCGCTTTAAGTTGATTATACAATTGCCTATCCGCGGACGAAATGCGGAAACGCTCGATAGGCCTTGATAAAAACTTTAACACGTAGGTATTACAATGCTTTTTTAACGATAATTGAGGCGTTATGCCCACCAAATCCGAAAGTGTTGCTTAGGGCTGCTCTAACCGTGCGTTTTTGCGCTTTATTGGGGGTTAGATTCAACTTGCTATCAATTTGTGGGTCGATAGTGTTCAAATTGATAGTTGGAGGAATGGTGTCTTTGTAAACCGCAAATACTGCAGCAATGGCCTCAATTGCACCGGCGGCTCCTAGTAGGTGCCCTGTCATCGATTTGGTTGAGCTGATGTTCAGTTTGTAGGCATGCTCGCCGAATACTGCTGCAATAGCCTTGGTTTCGGAAAGGTCGCCAAGAGGAGTTGCTGTTCCGTGTACGTTTACGTAGTCGATATCCTCAGGTTTTAGGTTGGCATCCTTAAGGGCATTTTCCATAACCCTTTTAGCACCTAAGCCTTCGGGATGCGGTGCGGTTAAGTGGTAAGCATCGGCTGACATACCGCCACCAACCAACTCACAGTATATTTTAGCTCCACGGGCTTTAGCGTGCTCGTACTCTTCGAGTATTAAGCATCCAGCACCTTCGCCCATAACAAAACCGTCGCGGGTTACATCGAATGGACGTGATGCCGATTTGTACTCGTCGTTGTTCGATGAAATAGCTTGCATAGAGCTAAAGCCACCTAGAGCAACCTCGGTTACCGAAGCCTCGGAACCTCCGCTGATAATTACATTGGCCTTACCAGTGCGGATAATATCCATGGCGCAGATAATGCCATTTGTAGATGATGCACAAGCCGAAACAGTTGAAAAGTTTGGTCCGCGGAAGCCATACTTAATGGAGATGTGTCCTGCCGCAATGTCCGAAATCATTCGGGGAATGAAGAATGGGCTAAATCGGGGTGTACCATCACCCACGACATAGCCTCTTACTTCATCGGTCAGGGATTGTAAGCCACCAATCCCTGAAGCCCAAATAACACCCGCCATGTCTAAATCGATAGACTCGGGGTTAATACCAGAATCCTTCATAGCCTCATCTACAGCCACCAGCGCAAACTGGGTATAAGGATCGATTTTTTTAACCTCTTTCCGGTCGAAGTAGTTATTTGGATCGAAATTTTTAACCTGACAAGCAAAACGAGTTTTAAACTTAGATGCGTCGAAACTGGTGATCATTTCACATCCACTCACACCATTTTCGAGGTTGGTCCAATACTCTTGAATATTATTCCCAATAGGATTAATAGTACCAAGACCTGTAACAACTACACGCTTCATTTCCATAAAATAGAATTTTAGTTTAAAATAAGTTTACTTGTTAGGTTTTTTTGTAATTTGATATTACTTGCTGTGGCTTTCGATGTATGAAACAGCGTCACCAACAGTTCCGATTTTTTCAGCTTCGTCATCGGGAATCGAAAGGTTGAATTCTTTTTCGAATTCCATGATAAGTTCTACTGTGTCTAGTGAATCAGCACCTAGATCATTGGTGAAACTTGCTTCTGGAGTTACTTCATTTTCGTCCACTCCGAGTTTGTCAACAATAATCGACTTTACTCTTGTTGCAATATCCGACATAATTTTAAAATTTAGTTAATAAATAGTGTTTCAATCGCAAATTAAAAAAAAATTCATCCGAATGTACTCAGATGATAAATTCAGCGGCAAAAGTAATTTTTTTGTTCATATTTTTGTCAATCGGTATCTTTTTTTTTGACAATCGTTTAAACTTTAAATATTAAAACATTGAATATGAGAAATATAGCCATCTTGGCTTCTGGTTCAGGCTCCAATGCCGAGAATATTTCGCTCTATTTTAAGGGTAGCAATAGTGTTAAGGTGGTGCTTATAGCTACCGAAAACCCCTCGGCCATGGTAATTGAAAGGGCAAAACGTTTAGGTATCGATCATACTATTTTTACCATGGATCAGATGCGAAACGGAGCATTTTTAAAGATTTTAATGACGAAACATGTCGATTTTATTGTGTTGGCAGGGTTTCTGAAGTTGATCCCCGATAATCTTATTCAGGCTTACCCCAACAAAATTATCAATATACACCCGGCCTTGCTTCCCAAGTACGGAGGTAAGGGGATGTACGGGAATCGGGTGCATGAGGCGGTTATTGCCAATGGTGAGCCGGAGAGTGGCATTACCATTCATTATGTGAATGGTCAGTACGATGATGGGGCTATTATTTTTCAGGCTCGATGCCCTGTTGTGATATCCGATAATGCTGAAACTCTGGCTCTGAAGGTGCACGAGTTGGAGTATTTGCATTACCCCCGGGTTATTGAGTCGGTGTTAAAGTAGAGGCTTGGGGGGCTACTCGTCGATCCGTTTGCCAATATTTACGTGTAGGCCCACCGAAAACATTATGGGATTGTGGTTCCAAAGCCTTTCGTCGTATCTTTTGAAGGGGATCGATACGCCGGCGCATGCGTATAGCCGGATGCGTTTGTAACCTATCTTGGTCATCACCCCTGGCTCGAAAAACCAGTTTGTTTCATCCGCAATGTCAACGGCCGAAAGTCGTGTAACTATACTAATATCCATCAAATCGTTGAAGAAACCAATGCCGGGTTGCAGAAAATACCGGGTAATAGGTGTGGTTTGGGTGCCGTTGTAGTTGCTGGTTTTTGTGTCGAAAGGAACTCTGCCAAAGCCTGCGCCTCCGTAGAACTCAAAAATCCCGTTGTCGCCAATTACCTCGGTGTAGCCTATTCCAATCTCGGTAAGCGTTCGTTGCTCGTTGATGGAGTCGTGGTTTGTATTTTTTAACACCTGCCCATTGGCCATTATGCCAATGTTATTGGTTATGGCGTATGCAATTTGAGCCTCATATCCCGATGCCCCGACTGATGCGTTAATCTGAGCATCCCCTTTGTTGCGCAGTAGCGGGGAGTTGATGCTATTGGGGTAGTATAGCACATGGCACGATGCATGTGCTAATCCCATTAAGATTAAGGCGACGTAAGTCGTTTTTCGCATAGCCATTGTTTTTTTGCAATTTAGGGAGCTGTAGTCTGTTTGTCAACTCTTTTATGCGAAATGGATAAAAAAAATCCCTCGATTTTGTTTTCGAGGGATTTTGGGAATGTGGTGTTTTAGTGCCTTATGCGTTCGAACCCCTTGCCGTAAACACCCATTACGCTGGCTATCGAGATGAACGCTTCGGAGTCGATCTCTTTAATAATACGGTTTATATCGTTTGCTTCATACTTGCGGACCAGTGTGATCAAAACCTTTTGGTTCTCCTTGGTGAACCAGCCCTGTCCGTCGATTACGGTAACACCTCGTCCTAGTTCGTTGGTGATTTTATCGGCGATGAGTTGGTATTTTTTTGAGAAGATGAACACCTGTACCGATTGTTTGCTACCCGAAAGGACTGCGTCGAGGGTATATGCTGTGAGAGCCATGGCTACATACCCGTAAACAATTGTTTCGATGCGCTTTGCAGGATCCAAATCGAGGAGAACCAGGAACGATGAGCCAATGATGAACACGTCGCACATCAGGATTACCTTGCCAGGGCTTATATTCCTGTATTTATTGATAATCATCGCGATGATGTCAGTCCCTCCTGTGCTGCCCCCCTGTGTGAACACAACGCCTAAGCCCACGCCGCAAAGTGCGCCTCCTATGATTGTGGACATAAATTTATCGTCCACTACCGGATGCTTGATGGTTGCTTGAAGTACCGACAGTAGTATTGATCCTATGATTACCCCGAATATTGTTTTAACTCCAAAGTTAGCCCCTAGCATTTTAATGGCAACAAGGATTAATCCAATGTTAATTAGGAAGTAAGTGTAACCCATGGGGAATCCTGAGGCGTAAAATATAAGCGCTCCAATCCCTGAAACGCCACCCCCTGTAATTTTGTGCGGGATAAGAAAAGCGGTCCACGCTAATGCATACAGGAACAACCCGAATACTATAATAAGGTACGATCGGGTTGTTTTAAAAATAACGCTGTTAGTCATCTGCTTTTAATGGCTAGTATTGGTTTTCCTGTCTGTTTTCTTCATCCTTCCTGCGTTGAATCGATTTAGCGTAGGAGTTGAGTAGGTAACTAACCTCGCCAATTGCATTCTCAAGGTCGTCGGCTTGGTATTGGTCAAATAGACCCAAGTCGTTGGCAAGGATGATGTAGTAACGGCACTCCTCCAAGGCATCTTGGGCTGTAGATAGAAACATGAGCTTTTCGTCGCGATCTTTTTTTCTGTAACCTCCAACAATGTTGGTTGCTATGGCTGTAACACTTTCGCAAAGCATACCACCCACAAAGGCCTGATTGTCGTCGGGGAAGTGTTTTACCTGCTGGTAAACGTTTAGTACGAATGAATGGGCTTTTTGCCAAACCACTAAATCCTTAAATGATTTGGTTTTGCTTTCGGTTCTCTCCATGGTGAAAAGTTGTTATTTTTATGTTAATGTTAATAATGCCTTTAAAAGGGTTTATTAAAGTTAAGCCATTTTTGTATTTGAGCCAAATAAAATTGACCAAGTGATTTTATTGATTTGTTTTTGGCTGTTTTGCTGTAGTAAACATTTAAAAGTTAATGGTTAAAAGATTGCTCTTTTAACCATTAATCGGATGTTTTTGCTTGTGTGGCTATAGCACAATATTTACTATTTTGTTCGGTACAACTATAATCTTTTTGGGTTGTTTGCCTTCGAGGAATTTTTGTGTATTGGCATCGGCAAGCACAATTTTCTCCACTTCTGCCTGAGGTATGTTCAAAGGAATTTCCAATGTAAATCTGGTTTTTCCGTTAAATGACACAGGACAGGTATAGGTACTCTCCTGCATGTATTTCTCATCGAACTTAGGCCATTTTGCATCGCAAACCGATGTGCTGTGACCTAGCAAGTGCCATAGTTCCTCGGCAACATGCGGAGCGTATGATGCTATTAATGCACAGAGAGGATCAAGGATTGCCCGCTTGTTACTCTTTAGCTCGGTTAGCTCATTTACGCAAATCATAAATGCTGAAACGCCTGTGTTGAAACTGAACTTCTCTATATCCTCGGTAATCTTCTTGATGGTTTTATGAAGTACTTTTAGCTCTTGCGCTGTAGGTTCAGCGTCGGAAACCTCAAACTGGTTGCTAGAATTGTGGTATAAACGCCAGAAACGACGGAAGAACTTGTGCACACCATCAATTCCGTTTGTATCCCAAGGCTTACTTTGCTCAAGTGGTCCAAGGAACATCTCGTACATACGAAGCGTATCGGCACCATAGTTTTCTACAATAGTATCGGGATTTACCACGTTCCACATGCTCTTGCTCATTTTCTCCACGGCCCAACCGCAAACATACTTGCCATCCTCTAAAATAAACTCGGCATTGTTGAATTCCGAACGCCAATTTTTGAATGCTTCTACATCAAGAATATCGTTACTTACAATATTTACATCAACGTGTATTGGCGTAACTTCGTACTGATCTTTTAAACCATTAGAAACGAACTTATTAGTTCCTTTAACTCGATAAACAAAGTTGGAACGACCCTGAATCATCCCTTGATTTATCAACTTCTTAAAGGGTTCGTTTTTGCACACATAGCCAAGATCGAAAAGGAATTTATTCCAGTAACGGGAATAAATAAGGTGACCTACAGCATGTTCGGTACCTCCAATGTATAAGTCAACGTTTTCCCAATACTTATTTGCCTCGTCCGACACCAACGCTTTGCTGTTTTTGGGATCCATATAGCGCAAGTAGTAAGCCGACGACCCGGCAAATCCGGGCATGGTGCTTAACTCGTAAGGATACCCTTCGGGAGTGTTCCAGTTTTTAGCCCTTCCAAGGGGTGGTTCGCCCTTTTCAGTAGGCAGAAAAGCATCTACCTCGGGCAACTCCAATGGCAATTTATCTTCATCGATAGGGCAAGGAATCCCATCCTTATAATATATTGGAAATGGTTCGCCCCAATAACGTTGACGGCTGAAAATCGCATCGCGTAAGCGATAGTTTATTTTGCGCTTACCCAATCCACGCGATTCAATCACCTCGTTTATTTTGCTGATGGCCTGTTTTACATCCAAACCATTAATCAATGTACTGTTGATTACAATTCCGTCCTTGGAATCGTACGATTCACTCCAACTGCTTGGGTCTGTAGCCTGTTCGCCTGGGCGAATTACCGTTTGAACTATTGGCAAATTAAACGTTTTGGCAAAAACAAAGTCGCGACTATCGTGCGCCGGCACAGCCATAATGGCTCCGGTTCCGTAACCGGCTAATACGTATTCGCTAACCCAAATAGGAATACGCTCGTTGGTAAATGGATTTACGGCATAACTGCCAATAAACTGACCTGAAGCCTTCTTTGCCTCAGCAATTCGCTCCCTTTCGGTTTTTAACTTTACTGCATTACGATACTCTTCTACCTTTTCGGCATATTCCGGGGTTGTTAACTCATCAACCAAATCGCTTTCCGGTGCAAGCACCATAAAAGTAACGCCACAAATAGTATCGGGACGAGTGGTAAAAACCAAAATTTTTCTATTGCTCCCATCTATTCGGAAATACACCTCAGCACCTTCGGAACGACCAATCCAGTTACGCTGAATCTCCTTTAGCGAATCCGTCCAGTCCAACTGCTCCAAATCGTTTAACAGCCTTTCGGCATAAGCCGAAACCCTAAGGCACCACTGCCTCATTTTACGCTGCTCTACCGGATAACCGCCACGTACGGATAAACCCTCCTTAACCTCATCGTTTGCCAACACAGTACCCAAGGCAGGACACCAGTTTACCATAACATCGGCCAAGTATGCCAGTCTATAAGAGAGCAACACCTCCTGCTGCTCTTTTTCTGACATATTCTTCCAATCGGAAGCACTAAATTCAGGGACATTTCCACAAGCAGCATTTATGTTTTTATTTCCATTTCGACCAAACTCTTCTACTAACCTTTCAATTGGCTCAGCCTTTTGGGTTTTATTATTGTACCAATACTTAAACATTTGGATAAATGCCCACTGTGTCCATTTATAGTATGAAGGATCGCAAGTACGAAACTCGCGACTCCAATCGTAACTAAAGCCTATTTTATCGAGCTGTTCACGATAACGCTTAATATTATTATCGGTAGTTATTGCAGGATGCTGACCCGTTTGAATTGCATACTGCTCGGCAGGCAAGCCAAACGCATCGTAACCCATAGGGTGTAAAACGTTAAAGCCCTGCAAACGCTTAAAGCGTGAATATATATCGGATGCAATATAACCAAGCGGATGACCAACGTGCAAGCCTGCCCCTGATGGGTAAGGAAACATATCGAGCACATAGAATTTTGGGCGTGAAGGGTCAATATCTACCTTGTAAGTTTTGTTATTTTTCCAGTATTCCTGCCACTTACTCTCAATCTCTTTAAAATTGTAATCCATAGTGTTTATGTTAAATGCGAGTTGTCTATTTAGAATTGAAATCAAAATAAGATGCAAAGATAATCATGATTGGTGATTCGCATATCGATGATGAACAATAAATTATAAGAATATGGAAGCGATAAAATGTGCTAACAAAAAATGGTCGGCATTTTTACCGACCATTTTTTTGTTACGCGTATTCTTGACAAGAATCGAAATTCTAATAATTCTTTTCGTATTCCTCGGTGGGTTTGAACTCCCAAACATCGTCAAAGTAGGAACTTCCCGATTTGCCAAGTAGTACAAATCCCCGGTCGTTGATGGTGAAGCCAATTGCTTGAGTTCTGGCAGCACCCTCGAATGCGGTTTTTTCGATCCACAAATCGGTGGCAGGGTTGTACTCCCATGTGGTATTAACAGCGCTTCCGTTTCTATCGCCGGTAGCGTAGTATCCTAATTTGCCTATGGTAAAAGCAACTCCGTTTTGACGGGGAATAGTGGTGTAATCATTGTCGAAACTCTCGTCCTCGTTATTGTCGTTTATGTCGCGTTTTTCAGTCCAGGAGTCAGTGCTGTAATCGTAAGCCCAGAAATCGTCAACCCAGGTATTGTTGCTGTTGCCACCTACAAGGTACACAATGTTGTCGATTATGAATACGCTGGCATTGTATCTTTTCGATCCTGGGATGCTGGCGCATTGTGTCCAACTGTCGGAATCGGGGTTGTATTTCCACAAATCTTTGAGGTTGTTGCCGTCGTATCCGCTGCAAACAAAGCCTGTATTATTCACGGCGAATGCTACTGCTCCATACCTTGCTGTGCTGGCAAAGTCATTTTTTTGTGTCCATTGGGTACCCGCTGGCGCTTTTGGGTTGAATTCCCATACATCTTTTAATTTTACAGCATTATCACCATCGTTTCCGCCAATTACGTATCCTTTTTCATTAACGGCAAAGGCGCAAGCTCCAGTTCTTCCTATTGCAGGGAATGCATCCATGCTAGTCCATTGATTTTTTTCTGCGTCAAATTCCCAGCAGTCATTTAACCATTTGCGTTCCACACCGTCGTATCCGCTAACAACATACGCCTTATCTCCTATTGTAAAGGTAACGGCACCGCTCCGGGCTACTCCTTCAAAATTATAACGGTCCACCCAGTTTCCAACTAAATCGGCCTCATCGTCATCCTTACACGACGATACAGCAAACATCATTAATAAAATGATGGATAAAAATCTTAAGTTCAACAACTTCTTATTCATAATTTGCAAAGTGATAAATTGATAATTTTAGGCGAAAATAAGCGATAAATAGTTTTTGTGCTACAAAAATCTCGACAAAAATAAAATATTTATATACAAAACAAACACAATTAACCACAATTAACTATCAGTCTTAATTTTTATAGATAACTTTGGCCTTGCTGGCTGTAAAAAAAATATGGTCGATAAAATGAGTTTTATTATCTATTTATCTTTATTTAGATATTTTTGTGCGCTTATTTTGATAGAATAATTATAAGAATTACGATGAAGAGAAGTTTCTTAGCATTTTGTTTTGGGCTATTAGTAATCCCAATACTGTTCTCCTGTTCCAACGAAGCCGATTTAACTATAGGTAATCAGTTTATCCGATCCGATACGCGTGTGGTCTGTATCGATACGCTAACCGTAAAGTTATCCACATTTAAGATGGATTCGTTACAAACTTCGGGTCAGAATGTTGCTTTGGTGGGGCGTTTTAAGGATACGAACATTGGTACCATATCGTCGAGTAGTTACATTACAATGGGCGATAACTCACTGGTTTTGCCTGAGCATACTGTGCTCGATTCCTTTGTGCTGGTTCTTATCCCCAGTGGTTATTACTATGGCGATACCCTTAGTACTTATAAGGTACAGGTGCACGAATTGGCTAGCCTCATTGAGCCGAAAGAGGATGCTGCCGTTATGTATAATAATGACACTATTGCGTGCAAACCGATCCTTTTAGGTGAGCGGGAGGTAACTCCAAAGCCCAAGTATAAGAAGGAGATACGAATTTCTATCAATAGCGCAGTTTCAACTCAGCTCTTCGATAAGTTCAGATCCAGTTCCAAACCGTTTACTGACGATAGCCCCTTTGTGGACTATTTCAGAGGAATTCGGATTTCCGCCACTGAAGCTAACTCAATCCTCGGATTTGCCGTGAACGACACCTCTTTGATGTTTAAGATGTATTATCATGCTCGCGATAATGCCGATTCAACAGGTATTCTTAATATTAAGCCCAGCAGTACAACCTTTCAGTTTAATGCCATTAAACCTACCGAGGCCGGATCTGTGGTTATGACTGTTGGTGAGGATCCTGTTGCATCCGACGATTTGAATAATCTCGCCTTTCTGCAGGGTGGCTCTGGTATGTTTGTTCGCGTCGAGTTTCCCTCCCTCAAAAATATTTTGCCCGATAGCGATAAGGGTTATGAGATTTTAAGCGCAAGTCTTATTGTTCAGCCCTCAACTAAGATGGACTACAATTATTTGCCCAGTTCGTTAAACATATACGCAACCAATAAGCATAACGATTTTCTTACAGCAATTACCGATGCGTCGGGTACGCAAGTTGCCTCTAATTTAGTTAGGGATGATGAGTACAAGGAGAACACCTATTATGCATGGGATATAACCTACTATGTTATGCAACTAATCTATTCTAAAGACTGGGATTATAACGGGATACATATTGTTCCCGTTGATTACTCGTCGAAATTCGACCACGTAATATTTGCCGATCCTCAGGCCTCAAAGTATAAAACACAACTTAAACTATATGTACTTTACTATGAATAAGTTCAAACTAGGCGTTTCCATTATATCTGTTATAGCAAGTATTTCCTGTTTTGGGCAAAACTCAACGTACTCTCCATACTCGTTTTATGGCATTGGCGAGTTCGAAACATCCGATTTTAGCCGAATGGCTGGGGCTGGTGGTGTTGGAATTGGCGTTAATACTAAAGGGTTTCTCAACGTTTCGAACCCCGCTTCGTACAGTTCTATCGATAGTTTGAACTTTCTGTTCGATGTGTCTTTTAGCGGCAAGATGTCGAGGTTTGAGTCGTCCAATGCTTCGTATCGAACTATTAACGGAAATCTTAAGAAGATCGCCATTGGTTTTAGGCTTTTTCCAATTTGGAGCCTTAGTGCGGGCGTTGTTCCCTATACTAATGTGGGGTATAAAACTATAACCGAAAAGGATATTGAGGGCGCTCAAGGGAAGTTTACCATCGAGGCTACCGGAAGCGGTGGTTTGAGTAAACTCTATCTGGGGAACTCTTTTAGGCTAACCAAGAAGTTATCGGTTGGTGTTAACACTAACCTTATTATAGGGTATTTTGAGAAAAAAGAGGTGTACATGCACGAATTGCTTATTACCAGCGATTTGTTAACCCGTCGGAAGTTTAAGCCAAGTTCGGCGTATAGTTTTGATTTTGGTGCGCAGTACACCGATTCGCTCAATTCCACTTGGCGCTATACCCTCGGTTTGGTGGGCGGTTTGTCAACAAAACTAAAATTTCTGGAGTATTCCACGCATCAGTCCAGTTTGTACGATAATGAGGATAAGTATGAGGGGAAGTACGATTTCTGGATACCTCCATACATTGGGGGCGGACTATCCGTTAGCTCTACGAAGTGGTCGTTTGCATCCGATTATAAGTTGCAGTACTGGGAGAGTGTGAAGGATGAGAATAAACTAGCGCTTCTTACCAACACGCATCACTTTGCCATTGGAGCACAGTATTGTCCTCGCCCTTTTCTGGGGAAGAATATATTTGAACTCATGTCGTACCAATTCGGATTTCACTTCGATAGATCGTACCTAAAGGTAAAGGATAATAATTTCGATATGTTTGGCGTTACTGCGGGTGTTCTTATCCCTATTAAGAATAAGATGACAGTGGTTGGTTTATCTGTGGATATTGGGCAGAGGGGGCGTTTAACTACCGGAATGTTTAAGGAGGAGTATATTCAGTTTAACCTAACTGTTAACTTTGCCGATATTTGGTTCCAGAAGCGCAAGTTCTATTAATCCTGATACGTTTTTTTGAAGAATATTTTATGTTGGCGATCGGGCTTTTTTGTCCGATCGCTTTTTTTGCAAATACTTTTTTAGCTGATTATCAGGTCGCGAAGAGTGATTCTGCGTTACTTATACTTGTGTGCCATTTCCCGATTTGTGTGTTTTTATCTGAGAGTCCTGATGTTTCCATTAATCTAATTAGTTTTGGGGTTGTCTAAATCGAATACAAAACCAAAAACCATATTTATGAATAAACTATCCGTACTATTGCTCTTTGCTGCTTTGCTATTGGGACCCGTTTCCTTTGCTCAAAGCGTTTTCGATCAGGTGAACGATCCTTACTTTGGCGAAACCTGTACCAGTATTCTTGTTGGGAAAAAAGCATCAGCCGATGGCTCTGTAATTACAAGTCATACCTGCGATGGGAAGTATCGTACCTGGGTTACTGTTGAAAAGGGGCAGAAGTTTAAGAACGATACCATTACCTCTATCTATAAGGGGTTGTTGAAAACCGAGTCGAAATGGGATATGCAGAATGTTACGAGGGTGGGGGAAATACCCCAGGCAAAGGAGACCTACACATTTCTGAATACCGGATACCCCTGCCTTAACGAGAAGCAATTGGCAATGGGCGAAACAACCATTACAGGGGCAAAAGTTCTGGTTAACGATAATGGCCTATTTCTGATTGAGGAGTTGCAGCGAATTGCCCTTGAGCGTTGCTCCACGGCTCGCGATGCGATTGCATTGATCGGTAAATTGATCAAAGATTATGGCTATGGCGATTGGGGTGAGTGCATTACCATTGCCGATAAGAAAGAAGTTTGGCAGATGGAGATTTTTGGCGAAGGCTCCGATAGAATTGGAGGCGTTTGGGCTGCTCAACGCATCCCCGACGACCATGTTGGGGTCTCGGCTAATATCTCTAGAATCTCCTCAATCAACCTAAAGGATAAGGAGCATTTTATGGCTTCGGAAAACGTATTTGATGTTGCAAAAAAACTGAACCTATGGGATGGAAAGGAGCCGTTTAAGTTTTGGAAAGCATACGGTAATATGAAGAAGCCTTACATGATTCGCGAATTCTTTATATTAAACACATTGGCTCCTTCGCAAAACTTAAGTATGGAGATGGAGGAGTTGCCCTTTTCGGTAAAACCAGATAAAAAGGTATCGGTTTACGACGTATTGGCCCTTTACCGCGAAACTTATGAGGGTACTAAGTACGATATGACTCAGAATATGAAGTATGTTCGTAAAAAGTATAACGATAAGCGCGAGGTTATCCGTCAGGATACTGTGCTTTCGCCAATTGCACATCCCTGGTTAACCGGGCACGAACGCAATATGTTGAACTACATTAAGGAGGGGACTGTCGATTTTTACCGTACTGTGGCCGTTTCGTGGTGTTCGTACTCGCATATTATTCAGCTTAGGGATTGGTTACCCGATGAGATTGGCGGTGTTGCTTGGTTCTCGGTCGATAATCCTGGTCAAAGCCCACGTATTCCAATCTTCTCAGGAGTTACCGAGTTGCCCGATTATTTTAACTATTGTGGCCAGAAGCGTTACCGAGACGATGCTTTGCTATGGCAGTATCGCAAAGCCAATAAACTAGCCACTTTGGCTTGGCAAGATACCAAGGCCGAAATGATTGGCGAGGTGAAATACTTCGAACGAAAATTTGAGATGGAATCCAAGATGCTGGAGCAACAGGTAGATGCATTGATTAAAGTAGGCAAGGTTGATGAAGCCAGGATGCTATTAACCCATTACACTAAGGACTTTACAGGCGCAACTATTTTGCGTTGGAAGGAGTTGGAAACATTCTACTGGAACAAGTTTGGAATGGGATTCTAGTTTATAATATTGTAAACCCTGCCAGAGTTCGCGAACTCTGGCAGGGTTGTTTTGAGATAGTCCTGATTACTTGTTAATAATCTTAACCTCATACAGTTTAGCCCAGTTTTTCCCAGTAACAAAGATTCGTTTGCTGGCTGAGTCGTAGGCTATTCCATTTAGTACATCCTCGTTGCCAGTTCTGTCGGAATCTTTCAGGATTTTGGAGAGGTCGATGTCCGAAATAACTGCGCCCGATTTGGGGTCTATTACCACAACCCGGTTGGTGGTGTAAACGTTGGCCCAAATTTTTCCATCGATATATTCCAACTCGTTGAGGTTGCGTATTGGCCCGTAATTGTCGAAAACCTCAATGCGTCGAGTCTCCGCAAATCCGTTAGGATTCATAAAGTGGATGATGTTGGAGCCATCGCTCATGATGAGTTCCGATCCGTTGGTTGTTAACCCCCAGCCCTGCGTGGTGTAGTTGAATGTGCCGAGCTGCTTAAACGATTCCACGTCGTAAATAAACCCAATGCCGCTGGTCCATGTTAATTGGTAGATTTTACCATCTAGCAATGCGATGCCTTCGCCAAAATACTCTTGGCTAAGATTGTTACTCTGTAATACTTTGCCTGTTTCCAGCTCAACCTTGCGTAGGGTTGATGCACCTTGCTGTCCGGTTCCCTCGTAAATGAATCCGTTGTGGATGAACAGTCCCTGCGTGTACGCCTGAGGATCGTGGTTGAAGGTTTTAACAACCCTGTAGGTCTGCTTTTGGGGAACTATTTTCGATTTAAGCATAACAGAAACCGATGCGGTTTGGCGTTGACCGCTTTTCCATGCGGTTGCCTTTATGCTGAGCGTGCCAAGGCTGTAGCTCTGAGTGAGAATCTGATAGGTGAGCTCGGTGAGCATGTCAACCCGCTCGTTGTTGATGTATAGAATTATTGAATCGGGCTTAATGTTGGTGTCAACCAATTTAATGGCTAGTTTTACCTGTTCGCCAACGGTAAGGGTGGTGCCGTTGGTTGGCGAGTCGAACCGGATTAGGTGTATCTGTTTTTCGGGTTGACTCCCATTGGCGATTGGAGATTGATCGTTTCGCCCATTGGTGCAACCAAAAAGTGCCAGTAGTATTAATGCGTATAAAGTGTTGAGTTTATATTCCATTGTTAATTTGGTGTTTAGGTGTTTATTTTTTTCTTGAGAATAGTCGTGCGAAAAGGTTTTTGCGTTTGTACTGCTTTAGTCTTTGCTTCTCGGTGATGTTATAGGGCTGTTCGGGACAAAGCAGTTCCCATACTTTATCCCAGCCTATAAAACCCCCAATATTCCTATCATCAATAAAAATATCCACTAAAAGTTTTCGGGGTGTTTCATCATCTAAAACTTCTTCCGGGTGATTGCGATTAACCGCGTAAAACTCCACCCCATTGCGATTGCAGTACTCCACGGCATCGTCCAGCAGTTTGTCCTTACGAACAGTCCAAAGAACTAGTATAAACCCTCGGTTTTGTAATTCGCGGAGCGTTTCAAAGGCAAATAGCATTGGTTTGCCAATGGCGGGGTAGGCATTTTCTACAATTGTTCCGTCAAAATCAACAGCAATCCTAAGCATCGTTATTTAAGTAAATGAGTTTCAAATCTACATCAAATTTGGGAAAAGTCAAGGAACTTAGTTTGTTGTTTGCGATAAGATGCTTATTGTGTATTCATGTTTTTTTCGATCGTTTTGAATTTGAACTGTTTTTTATCATTACTATTAGTTGGTATTCGTAAACGTTTATATTTGTTTTCGGAAAAAATATAAAAAAATGATGCTGCGATTTTTGAAGATATTATCAATAGCCTTGATTTTCTCCCTAGTTATATCATTGGTTTTGGTGCTTCTGGTTCGTTTCGCTAATGGACAGTTTAGTAGCAACAACACCATACTATTGGGGTACGATGAGGTTAATAAGCGATTCCAAGTTGTTGAGCCCATTCGGTATTCCTTGGATGGGATTGACGGTCCCTATGTGATTGGCGATACGAATTTCCGCGTATCGGCGAGCAACGCGATTATTAAAACGGGCATAAATGGATTAGATTCCTCGTTGGTATTAGTTCATAATGAGGATAGGGATAGTTTTTATATCACCCATAAAGCCAATTTTAGCATTCAACCCGCGGAGTATGCATTGCCATCAAAAGTAATTGCCATATCTGACATTGAAGGGAATTTCAACGCGCTATCGAGTTTCTTGATTGCTAATGAGGTGATAGACTCTAGTTTGAATTGGATATTTAGAGATGGGCACCTTGTGTTGAACGGCGATTTTATGGATAGAGGTAACGATGTGGTTCAGACACTTTGGCTTATATATAAATTAGAAGGTGAGGCTGAATTACAACACGGGAGAGTTCATTACGTGTTGGGAAATCATGAACTACTGAATTTGCAGGGTCGGTTTAAGTATGCAAAAGATAAGTACATTAGGTTAGCTCAGGTAATTAATCCTGAGGGTTCCATTACTTCAAGTTGTAAAGGGCTGTATTCCTCGAGTTCAGAGCTTGGGAGATGGTTGCGTACCAAAAATTCTATAATCAAGTTGGGTTCGTATATTTTTGTTCACGCGGGGCTCAGTCCCGATATATTGAAATCCGAATTATGCCTTGATGATATAAATGCAATAGCGAGAGCTAATTGCGATAAAGATTTATATAATAAACCCGAGGGCGATTCTATTGCCAATTTTTTAATTGGACGAAGTGGACCCTTCTGGTATCGTGGGTTGGTAAAACATTCCAATTATTATGAAAAGATAACCGAGTCCGATTTGAGGAGACTTCTGGATTTTTACCAAGCCGATAGGTTCGTGATTGGTCATACCATAGTCGATAGTGTTTGTTCCTATTTTTCGGGTAAGGTTATTTGTATTGATGTTAAGCACGGATCGGATAAGTATAGTTCCGATACACAAGGATTGTTGATTGATTGTGGCGTTGAATACAGGGTTGACGCTTGTGGGCGTAAAAAACGATTGTAGGATGGAATCGTATTTTCCCTTCTATTTTCTGCTTGATTGTTGGTTGAAAGTAAAACGTAGTACCCGATTATGATCGTAATAAAAAGAATATTCCGTTTCTACTACGAGGGTTTTAAAAGTATGACCATCGGCAAAACGCTGTGGATTATCATCTTAATTAAACTCTTTGTGATGTTTGCCGTGCTTAAGATATTTTTCTTTCCGAATATCCTGAAACGAAATTTTAAAACCGACGATGAACGTAGCAACTACGTTATTGAACAGTTAACCAATAACCCTAAAAAATAAACTATGGAACACTTCGACCTTTCGCTGGTCAACTGGTCGCGGGCGCAATTTGCTCTCACGGCAATGTATCATTGGGTTTTTGTTCCGTTAACCCTAGGACTAGCTTTTATTATTGCGTTCATGGAAACGCTTTACGTTAAAACGGGCGACGAGGAGTGGAAGCGCATCACAAAATTTTGGATGACCCTCTTTGGAATTAACTTTGCCATTGGTGTTGCAACAGGTATCATTCTGGAATTTGAGTTTGGTACAAACTGGAGCAACTACTCGTGGTTTGTGGGCGATATTTTTGGAGCTCCATTGGCCATTGAGGGTATTATGGCGTTCTTTATGGAGTCAACCTTTATTGCGGTGATGTTCTTTGGCTGGAATAAGGTTAGTAAGAAGTTCCATTTGGTTTCAACCTGGCTGGTTGCGGTTGGCGCAAATCTTTCTGCTCTTTGGATTCTTGTGGCCAATGGTTGGATGCAGTATCCCGCTGGTATGTACTTCAACCCCGATACGGCTCGTAATGAGATGCACAATTTTTGGGAGGTGCTTTTCTCTCCAGTTGCAATCAACAAATTTTTGCATACAATAACTTCGGGATATGTGCTCGCTGCAATATTTGTGATTGGTGTTAGCGCATGGTACATGCTAAAGGGTCGCAATATTCTACTTGCAAAGCGAAGCATAATTGTAGCGGCAGTTTTTGGATTGGTAACATCAATATTTCTTGCCTTAACTGGCGATGGTTCTGCGTATCAGGTTGCTCAAAAACAACCCATGAAGTTGGCTGCTATGGAAGGTTTATATGAAGGTCAGGAGGGCGCTCCGTTAATCGTTGTTGGTGCTTTAACTCCAGGAAAACAGTTCGATGATGATATGGATCCATACATTTTCCGTATTCAAATTCCCAAAATGTTATCGTTTCTAGGTTATCGCAGTGGCGATGCTTTTGTACCTGGAGTTAAAGATTTGGTGGAGGGTGGCTACACTTATGTTGATAAAAATGGTGTTGAAAAGGTTGCCCTTTCTGCTGAGCAGAAAATTGAGCGGGGTAAAATAGCCATTAAGGCTCTTGCCGATTACACTGCCGCAAAAGATGCCAATGATACTGTTGCAGTTGCATACAACAGGGCGTTGCTAAACGATAACTTTGAGTATTTTGGCTACGGTTATCTCAATAATCCTAAGAGCATAATTCCAAACGTTCCATTAACCTTCTATAGTTTCCATATTATGGTGGCATTAGGGTTTCTGTTTATCGGTTTCTTTATGCTGATACTTTACTTGGTTTACTTCCGTCAGTTTAAAATCAACAAGTGGATTTTGCGCTTATCAATACTGATGATTCCGCTTGCATACATAGCCAGTCAAACTGGTTGGATTGTTGCCGAGGTTGGTCGTCAGCCTTGGGTAATACAGGATATTTTGCCAACTGTAGCGGCTGTTTCCAGAATCGATTCTAGCGCAGTACAAATTACTTTCTTCCTTTTCTTTACAATCTTCACCGCTTTGCTAATTGCAGAGTTGCGCATAATGTTCAAGCAAATTAAAATTGGATCTAAAGAGGGAGATAAATAGTTATGGTTGATACTACATATATCTTTTTGCAGCACTATTGGTGGTTTATAATATCGCTGCTTGGTGCATTGTTGGTTTTTCTGCTTTTTGTTCAGGGTGGACAAACGTTAATTTACACTCTTGGAAAAACCGAATTGGAGCGTACAATGCTTATCAATGCACTTGGACGTAAGTGGGAGTTCACTTTCACCACCCTTGTAACTTTTGGTGGAGCATTCTTTGCATCGTTCCCGTTGTTCTACTCTACTAGTTTTGGTGGAGCGTACTGGGTTTGGATGGCAATACTATTCTGCTTTATTGTACAGGCAATTTCGTACGAGTTCCGGAGTAAACCCAATAACTTTTTGGGTCAAAGAACCTATGAGGTTTTCCTTTACATCAATGGTTTGCTTGGTACAATTCTATTTGGAACAGCCGTGGCAACATTTTTTACAGGTTCAATGTTTTCTGTCGACAAGATGAATCTGACTGATGTAAATAATCCTGTTATCTCATCTTGGGAAACTCCATGGCATGGATTGGAGGCTGCGCTTAACCTTCATAACCTCGCACTTGGATTAGCAGTATTCTTTTTAGCACGAACACTGGCAATTCTTTACTTTATGAATCACGTTAACCATAATGCGATTTTCGAACGTGCAAAGAAACATCTGCTATATAACGCGTTGCCATTTGTTGTGTTATTCTTAGTATTTGTAATCTGGTTGATGCTGCGCGATGGCTTTGCTGTAAATCCTAGCGACGGAACTGTATTTATGGAAAAATACAAGTACTTGCACAACTTAATTCAAATGCCAGTTATATTGATTGTGTTCTTAGTAGGCGTATTGCTTGTGCTTTGGGGTATTGCTAAGTCTTTAATATCCAACTATACTAAAGGGATATGGTTTACTGGCGTAGGAACGGTTCTTGCTGTATTGGCGCTGTTCCTTATTGCCGGATGGAACAACACTGCGTATTACCCTTCAACATTCAATTTGCAACACTCACTAACCATTTTTAATAGTTCATCGAGCAAGTTTACCCTTACAGTGATGAGCTTTGTGTCGCTGCTAATTCCGTTTGTTGTGGCTTACATCTGGTATGCATGGAAGAGCATCAATGTTAAGCAGATAGATGAGTATGAGATGAGTTCAGAATCGCACGTTTACTAAAATAAGTATGTTATGAAGTATATATCGGAGATATTATGGTTGCTGAGTTGGCCTGTGCTTATGTACATCAGTTACAGATTAAGTGTTTGGGCCATTAAGCACTGGGAGAAAAAGCAACCCGAGGAAAATGCTTAAATTATGAGTGATTGGGCGAAGTGTTTGTTAGGAGTGAAAATTGAAGGGAGTTTAAAGGATTTATGCTTTTCTTGGAGTTACTTTGTGTTCTGCTTTGAGCGCCTTTGTGTTTAGTTTTTTTATCTCTTAGTTTACCTTAGTTAGTCCCCATAATCTATTTACCTTTGTACCAAATAATTTATTGTAAGTTTTGAATAGTCTACTAAATATTACCCCAATACCAGATTGGTACAATGGTTTATTACAGCCATTACTAATTGCTGGGCCATGTAGTGCCGAGAGTGAAACTCAGGTTATGGAAACGGCCAATGCTTTGGCTAAAGAGGGAAAGGTAAAGGTTTTCCGTGCAGGTATCTGGAAGCCACGATCACGGCCTGGCAGCTTTGAAGGTGTAGGGGAGAAAGGTTTGCAATGGCTACAGCAGGTAAAACGAGAAACTGGCTTGCTTGTAACTACTGAGGTTGCAACCGCATTGCATGCCCAAAAGGCCATTGAGTATGGAATTGATATGGTTTGGGTTGGTGCTCGTACAACTGCAAATCCTTTCTCTGTGGACCAGTTAGTGGCAGTTTTAAAAGATGCGAACATCCCTGTTTTGGTAAAAAATCCTGTAACTCCCGATTTGGAACTTTGGATAGGAGCCATTGAGCGTTTTTACCGTGCAGGTATTACAAAGTTAGCGGCTATTCACAGAGGTTTCTACCCTTATGAACGTTCCCGTTTACGCAATATTCCAAAGTGGGAACTTGCTATCGATTTAAAGAGCCGTTTCCCAAATCTACCCGTTATTTGTGATCCTAGCCATATTGCAGGTATTGCTGGTCTTATTCACGAGGTGGCGCAACACGCTTTGGATTTATCGTTCGATGGGTTGATGGTTGAGGTTCATCCCAATCCTTCCGTCGCTCTTAGTGATTCAAAGCAGCAACTTACTCCATTGGCCTTCGGGCAGTTGATTGCTGATCTTACATTTCACGATACAACATCGCAGAGTGCCGATTTTGTTGATTTTCTAACCCGGGTACGCGATAAGATTGATTCTATTGACCAGCAGATATTCGAGTTGTTGGCGCACCGTATGAGGCTTGTGGAGCAGATTGGCGAGTATAAGCGTAGCACCAATGTCTCGGTATTTCAGCTCCGTCGCTGGGAGAGCATTTTGCAGTCGCGAATCGATTGTGGGAAGCGGTTGGGTTTGGACGAGGAGTATGTAAAAAGCCTGCTTCAACTGGTTCACAAGGAATCCATCAAAAAGCAGGCAGATATTATAAAAGGTAAAACTACCGGCGATAGTTAGTCCTTTGCTTCGGTTAAGTGAAATTCAAATCCTTCCATTACGGGGTTGGAGAGAACCTTTGAGCAAATGTCGGTAACCTTTTCGATGGCAGCCTCTTTGCTTGGTGCTTCAATTTCAAGGTTAACGTGTTTCCCAATACGAACGCCCGATACCTCGGCGTATCCAATTCCATGAAGGGTTGCGTTTACCGCTTTTCCCTGAGGGTCGAGTAGCGCCTTTAGAGGCATTACATTGATTTCTGCTTGAAATTTCATTGTGTTTTCAGTTTTATGCTGACAAAATTAAGGCATTTTTGCTATTTATAAAGGCTATTGATTATCATTTTTAAACATCTTATCGGCAAAGTAGAAAACTACCGATAGGAAAATGTACCATAGAATGATAAATGATAGGGATGCTTTCCTGAATATCGCAATAAATACAATTGCTCCACCTATAAGTATTAGTTGTTTGTAGGCTATTTTAGGGTTTAGCGACTTCAATTTAAGCGAGAACATTGGTAATTCGCAAACCAGCAGGAACGATTGTATTGCTACAATTGCAATAATTATTATACTCGATGTTGTAATTGAGCTGTAAAGTCCACTCCATGTGCTATCCAACCCAAAAACCAACCCTGCAATAAGGAAAGCGTTGGCTGGTGTTGGCAGCCCTATAAACGATGATGTTTGGCGCTCATCCAGGTTGAAAATGCCTAACCGTAACGATGAGAATGCGGCCATTGCAAATGGGATAGCCAATAGCCAGTGCCCGTCAAGTAGTCCTTCTCCGTGAGGGATGTTTAGGCTTTGCTTCATCAGTTGGAAAAGTATCATCGATGGGGCAATTCCAAAGCTTACCACATCGGAGAGGGAGTCCAGCTCCTTGCCTAAAGGCGAATAGGCTTTAAGAAGCCGCGCAGTGAATCCGTCCAGGAAATCGAGCACTCCTGCAATTAGAATGAATAGGCCGGCAGCCTCGAGTTGTCCCTCGAACGATGCAACAACCGAAAAGCACCCTGCTACCAGGTTGAGTAGTGTGATGGTGTTGGGGAGGTGTTTAATAGTATTTTTGATAGTAAACATAAAATGTATTGTTTGTTGAACAAAAATAGATTTATTACCCCGATACTCCAAAATATTAAGCAAAAAAGGCCTAGTTCGTTGTTGAACTAGGCCTTGCCGCTTATCGGTACTTCTATTCGAATTTCAAGGGTTTGTCAACTTTCTCGTCGAGCAAAGCATGGTTTAGTACCTCCATAATGCTGTCCACGTAAATAAACTTCAGCCCTTTGATGTACTGCGCATTTATTTCAGAGATGTCTTTTTTATTCTCGTCGGAAAGGATTATTTCGGTGATGCCTGCCCGTTTGGCCGCAAGTATTTTTTCTTTAATGCCGCCCACCGGAAGGACTTTCCCTCGCAGCGTGATTTCTCCTGTCATAGCAACATTTTTACGCACTTTGCGTTGGGTAATGGCCGATGCGAGCGAGGTTACCATGGTGATTCCCGCCGATGGCCCATCCTTCGGAATAGCCCCTTCGGGTACGTGTATATGCACATTCCATTTCTCGAATATTTCGGGGTTTATGCTAAGTTGGTCGGCGTGCGATTTGATGTACTCCAATGCCAGTACCGCCGATTCCTTCATCACCTCGCCCAGGTTGCCAGTAATTGTTAGGTTGCCTTTCCCTTTACTAAGGCTTGTTTCGACAAATAGAATCTCGCCACCAACCTCGGTCCAGGCTAGGCCTGTTACCACTCCAGCCAAATCGTTGCCTTGGTATAGCTCTTTGGTGAACCTTGGAACTCCAAGTATTGTTTCGGTGTCTTTCGGTGTTAACTTTGAGTTGTATTTTTCGTCAAACGCTATCTTTTTGGCAATGCTGCGAACAACCTTGGCAACTTTTTGGTTCAGGTTCCGTACGCCACTCTCGCGGGTGTAGCCTTGAATAATGGTTTCGATAATTTTATTGTTCAGTACCACTTGGTTCTCATCTAGTCCGTGTTCCTTAATTTGATTGGGGAGTAGATGGCGTTTGGCAATTTCAACCTTTTCCTCCAAGCTGTAGCCGCTAACCTCAATCATCTCCATCCTGTCTCGTAAAGCCGGGCTTATTGTCGATATTGTGTTTGCGGTGGTTATAAACATCACTTTCGATAGGTCGAATTCCACCTCGAGGTAGTTGTCGTGGAAGGCGAAGTTTTGCTCAGGGTCGAGCGCTTCGAGCAATGCCGATGATGGGTCGCCATGGAAATCCTTACCAACCTTATCAATTTCGTCGAGGATGATAACCGGGTTCGACGATTTAACCTTCTTGATGCTTTGGATAATCCTACCGGGCATTGCGCCTATGTAGGTTTTGCGATGCCCGCGTATTTCGGCCTCGTCGTGCATTCCGCCCAGTGATATTCGTGCGTAGTTCCTACCCAAAGCCTTGGCCACCGATTTGCCCAGCGATGTTTTCCCAACACCCGGAGGGCCATAAAGGCAGATGATTGGGGCTTTCATGTCGCCCTTGAGTTTTAGTACTGCCAGGTGCTCTAGTATGCGCTCCTTAACCTGATCTAATCCAAAGTGATCCTCGTCAAGCGTTTCCTGTGCGTGTTTTAAATCGAAATTGTCGTCGGTGTACTCATTCCAGGGCAAGTCTAGCAACAGTTGAACGTAGTTTAGCTGAACGGAGTATTCGCCGGCCATTGGGTTCATCCGGTTTAGCTTGTTTACCTCTTTTTCGAAATGGTCGGCAACCTCCTTGTTCCACTTTTTCTGCTTTGCTTTTTCCTTTAAATCTTCAATCTCCTGCTCAATGGGGTTGCCACCCAACTCATCCTGAATGGTTTTCATCTGTTGCTGAAGGAAGTACTCGCGTTGCTGTTGATCCAAATCTTGTTTTACCTTGATTTGGATGTCCTGCTTAAGCTCCAGCATTTGAACCTCTTTGGAGAGTAATCCCAGGAGGAGCGATGCCCTGTCCTTTATCAGCGATTTCTCGAGCAGTTTTTGCTTGTCGGGCGTTTTAATTTCGCTGTTGGAGCAAATAAAATTTACGAGTAGCTTATTGTTGTCGATATTTTTGATGGCAAAGGTTGCTTCCTGAGGTAGATGGGGTGATAGGTCGATGATTTTTACGGTTAAATCCTTCAGTGAGCTTACTATTGCCTTGAACTCCTTGTCGGTTTCGTCGGGGAGAATGTCGGATAGGATATTTACCCGAGCAGTAAAGTACGGGTCATCATTGATATAGTCGATTACTTCGAACCTCGATACCCCCTGAAGGATTACAGAGGTGTTCCCGTCGGGCATCTCCAATACCTTAAGTACGTGCGCTATGGTTCCAATGCTGTATAGGTCGTTGGACTCAGGATCCTCAATTTTGGCATCGATTTGCGATATCACCCCAATTATTTTATTTTTTGCCGGAAGGTTCTTTATGAGGTTGATGGATTTTTCGCGGCCAACCGTAATGGGCATAACCACTCCGGGGAATAGCGTGGTGTTGCGTAATGCCATAATTGGAATTACGTCGGGGATGTCCGACGATTTAACCTCGGGGGTGTTTTCGTCGGCCAGGATGGGGATGTAATTTACCTCCGAATCGCTCTCGTCGCTCATGAGTTGGTCTAAAACCTGTATGCTGTATTTTTTTCTCATATCAGTTTTGATGTGTATCAGTTTTATGACAACATGTCATTAATTCCGAAAATTGTATCGGAATACCTATATGTCAATCCCTATGCCAAAAGTGGCTTGGGTTAATCCTTGCGGTATTCTATGGGTGCGATGGTTAAAAGTTCCGGTACTCCTTTGTTTGCTCAAAAATGTTGAGCAGGATTTTTTTATCGGTTTCGGTTAATGGAATGTTCCGTCTCGACATTACCAGCTCTGCAGTTTCGAAGGCTTTTGTCGGTTGGTAGATGATGAATCCGCTTGCGCCACCCCACGAAAAGCTGGGGACAAAGTTGCGCGGAAATCCACTTCCGAATATGTTGGCGCTTACGCCAACCACCGTTCCGGTGTTAAACATTGTATTTATTCCGCACTTTGAATGGTCGCCCATGATTAGCCCACAGAACTGGAGCCCAGTACGCGCGAATCCCTTTCGGTGGTAGTTCCATACCTTAACCTCGGCGTAGTTGTTTTTAAGATTCGAGTTATTGGAGTCGGCGCCAATGTTACACCATTCGCCAATTACTGAGTTTCCGAGGAACCCGTCGTGTGCTTTGTTGGAGTACCCAAATATTACACTGTTGTTTACCTCACCACCCACCTTGGAGTGTGGTCCAATGGTGGTGGGCCCGTAAATTTTTGCGCCTAATTTTAATGCGGAGTGCTCGCATAGGGCAAAAGGGCCTCTCACTATCGACCCTTCCATTATTTCGGAATCTTTGCCAATGTAAATTGGTCCGGTTTCGGCATTCAGAATGGCGCATTCAACCCTTGCACCATCCTCGATGAATATCCTCGATGGGTTTAGCGCGGTGTTGGTTGTCGATAGGGGTGCCGATTTCCGGTTTTGGGTTAGTAGGGCGTAATCGGCTTCAATGGCCTGTCCGTTTAGGCTGAATATATCCCATGGGTTCGATATCTGGAATATTTCCTTATTATATATTGTTGTGTTGTGAAAATCGGTAATGCGGGGGTTCGACCTGGGGGCTGATCTGAGGATTCCAGCAATTACGCAATTCTCGGAGATTAGTGCATCACCGGCCTTGAGTTTTTGTATTGCTGCAACCAGGTTGTTGTCGGGGCAAATGCCTCCGTTGATAACAAGGAACTCTGTATTGGTGGTGCTCATTGGGTACTTTCCTGAGAGGTATTCCTGGGTTAGAAAGGAGTGCTTATGCCCTAGGTAGTGCTCCCATTTTTCGGTGATGGTGAGTATTCCAATCCGGATTTCGGCTACCGGGCGGGTGAATGTGAGTGGAAGTAGGTTGTCCCTTCTGTCGTCGTCGAAAAGTATGTAGTTTCGTTCCATGTGGTTGTTTGTTATTAGTTCTCGGTGTTATGCTGTTCGTTTGGTTTCCGTTCATGCAAATTTATGAAAACCTGACAAACCTGAGCTTAGGGCAATAAAAAAAGCTCTTGTTACAGAGCTTTTTTTATTGCGTAATTATTCCGAATTACTTCTTATTGTCCATGTGTTTTTTGTAACGGTTCATGAACTTATCAACGCGACCAGCGGTGTCAACAAGCTTCATCTTACCAGTGAAGAATGGATGCGAAGTGTTGGAAATTTCGACTTTTACCAATGGGTACTCAACGCCGTCGACGGTGATGGTGTCCTTGGTGTTAACAGCCGACTTGGTGATAAAAACATGCTCGTTCGACATGTCCTTGAATGCCACCAGTCGATAATTTTGTGGATGTATTCCCTCTTTCATTGTATTGATGTTTTTAGCGTCTAGTTCCGTTAATGGCCTGCAAAGGTATTAACTATTATTTAAATATCAAACCTTTGACAAAAATTTTAAAACATTTTGTGCAATGTGTTTTTTTTACCGGCGTGATATTTTCGATAGCAGTTTGAGGAACTCGATGTATAGCCAAATCAGAGTTACCATTAACCCGAAAGCTCCGTACCATTCCATGTACTTGGGGGCTCGCGATGCCGATGCCTTCTCTATGAAATCGAAATCGAGGATTAGGTTAAGGGCGGCAACGGCCACTACGATAAGGCTGAAAATAATGCCAAAAGTTCCACTGCTATGTATGAACCCAATATTAATTCCAAAGAACCCCAGGATGAACGATACAAAATACATCAGCGCAATTGCCCCTGTTGCTGCTAGTACTCCAGTTTTAAAGCGTGCGGTGGCTTTAATAGTTCCGGTTCTGAATGCCAGAAGCATCAGGAAGAAGGTGGCAAAGGTTAATCCTACAGCCTGGATTACTATTCCTGCGCCATAGCTGGCCGCAAAGTATGCCGATATGCCTCCAAGGAATAATCCTTCGAGTACCGCATAGATTGGTGCAGTGTAGGGCGATGTTTTGGGAGCAAATATTACTACCAGCGAGGTGGTGAAGCCACCAATACCGCCCACTAGCATCCAAACATAAACCGATGATGGGGTTAGACTTTCGAAAAACATTCGCCAGGTGAATGCCGCACCCAGTACAACCAGCGCTAGCATTAGTAATGTTTTATTCATTGTACCTTTGTAGGTCATTGTTTCGGAGCCCGCGAAGGATCCGTACCCGCTGAATGCCTTATCGGTTAATGCGGGATTTGAAGAACGAAAAAAATCCATAGTAATTTTTAAATTTTTGATGTTATGGGTTGTTCAAACTGTATGCCTTTACGCAGTCCTGACATTTCGTCAGCGGGCTAGTTGCTGCTTTCGCCGAACTCAAAGATTATTTCGTTGCCAATCCAAGCCGCAATTTCGTTTGTCGATTCGGTTAGTTGCTGGGCGGTTTGGAGCGAGAGCTGTTCCAGCCTGGGGCTGCGTCGTGCAATGGCTCGGAGCGCAAAGGCTATGGCGTTTTGCGATATGCCGGTGATTGAATCGGCCAGGTTCTCGATGATTCCTAAGTATGGATCCAGAAGCGTTTCTTTGATCTCGGTGTCGGGGGCTTTACGGGCGATGGTGATGAAACCCGCTTTTTGCAGCAGCTCATCGTTGCTTAGGCACCACTCAATGCTGCGCGAAAGTGCGTACTCCGATTTCCATATAAGGTTTCCGCACACCTGCTCCACAATTTCCGGGTTGTCGAACTCGCTGGACCAGTCGTCAATTTGCTCGCCGGTAACCTCTTCTGGATTGTCAATCATCGTGGCAATAATTTTACACTCCCTGATGTCCTCGCGGAAAAGCTCAATGGCCAGATCGTGATCGCCCTTGAATGCTTTGGCAATTTGCTGAATATCGGGGACGGATACGCCGTAGTTCACTTTGTAGATGATTCCCTCGCGGCGCATATTATCGGCCACCTCGCCACTCATGCGGAGCCTAATCTGATTCTTTATTTCCAGTATTTTCTCTAGGGTTGTCATGGCAAAGAATTTTTACAAAAGTAGTTTATTTCGGCATGGAATGAAAGCGGTATGCTTTATTGCGTGCTTGTTGATTCGAATAATTTCATGTTTGCATTTTCTTCGTTGCGCTTTGGTGAACTCGTTAATGATTTTTTCCTATTTTTATCGATTATTCCAATTCTCCATAATGGATCGGTTGACACGGTTTCTCGAAAATTCTTTAAAATTACATTTGCCGCAGGGTGGTTTGTTGCGAAACTCCGTTACGCTATTTACTGGGGCTACGCTCGGTCAATTAATCCCTTTTTTTGCGGGGCCTGTGCTTGCCCGGTTGTATTCTCCTTCCGATTTCGGTTTTTTTGCATTGATGTCCACCACTGCAGGGATTGCTTCTCTCATTTCGACAGGATCGTATGAGTATGCCGTTGTTAAGGCTCCCGACGATGATGATGCCGTTGATCTTTTAGGGCTGGCGGTAGCACTGTCGTTATTCTTCTCATTTATTTCTGCGTTAATTATCTTTTCGATACTTTTATTTGTCGATCCTTGGGTGAATAATCCATTCGGTTGGGTATGGATGCTTGTCCCGTTGTTCGTTTTTTTTCAGGGGTTGATGAATGTGTTGAATTTTCGGTTGAACCGACAGATGAACTATCGATGCATGGCGAAAGGCAAAATGCTGCGCGATTCGGCCATGACTTTTTCGCAACTCGTTTTTGGTTTTTTGCATGTACGATGGGGGCTATTGCCCGGTGTGATGGTTGGCCAGACTGCTGCCAATTGTTTCTTTGTTAGCCGGTTGAAATCTGTTTTTTTTGCTGCAATTCGTGAACTTTCTTTTAAGCGCTTGAGGAATACTTTTATAAAGTACTACCGATACCCATTATACCTAATGCCTGCTCACATTATTAATGAATTGTCCATTCATGTCCCGATTTATTGTTTGAATATTTTTTTTTCCAATTCGGCCGTTGGGCTGTATGCGCTTCCACAAAAGTTTCTTAATGTTCCGGTTGTGCTGATTGGGAATTCCATTGGGCAGGTGTTTTTTAAGGATGCCGTGAGGCAATTGCATACTCCCGATGAGCTGAAACGGACTACGCTCTCGCTTTTCTCGATGCTTTTTTATGTGGGAGTTATTCCGTTTTCTACGGTTATGGTATTTGGTGATAGCATTATTACTTGGTTTTTTGGAGCCGAGTGGTATTTGTCGGGTGTTTATGCTCAGTATCTGAGCCCATGGCTTATGTTTGTTCTTATTGGTTCTCCTATTTCGAGACTTTTTACTGTGCTCGATCAGCAGAATAAGAGCCTTTGGTTTAATATAGTCCTGCTGTGTATTCGAACCGGAGGGCTCTTTGTCGGGGTTTTTGTATTTAATTCGGCCGATGTTGCGGTTAAACTGTTTGCCGTTTCAGGTGCTCTGTATTGGATTTTTCTGTCGTTTTACATATTGCGAATGGTTCATGTTGAGTTGATACCTGTGGCCGTGAATATTTTTGTTACCTGGTTTTTAGTGCTCTCTATTTTAGTCGCAATTAGGTGCGCAATGTGATATTAATAATCGGAATATATGGCTGGGGTTGTATTTGAATTTAGGGATAAGGGGGAGTGGTGTGCTAGTGGTGCTGTTTGGGCGAAGGGGTATGCGTACGATTCTTCAGACTGTTTTTTTTCGAAACAAGATTTGTGCGCTCTTTTCTTGGCTGTTCGTAGTGTTGATGAACTTTCGCAACTCGCTAAGCAGTTAAATGGACTTTTTTGTGCTGTAGGTAGCCTGCCTTTTGGGAATTTTGCCTTGGTCGATCGGGTCCGGAGTTTGCCATTGTTCTATGCTGAGGTGTTGGGTCAATTGGTAATAACCGACGACCCGTATAGGTTAATCCAGGGGAATCAGTTTTTCGAATCGTCTGTGCTGGAGTTTAAAACGGCTGGATATGTATTGGGAGGCAATACACTTTTTAGCGAAGTGTATCAGGTTGAGGCTGCATCATTTATTTGCCATTCAGACGGCGATGTTACTGTTGTTGAGTATTTTAATGGCGCTGCTGGTTGCTTTGCGCCTTCCAACTATGAGCTTGCCAAAAATGAGTTGAAAAGCGTTTTGGATCGTTGCATGCAGCGGATGGTTAAATCGGTCGAGGGAAACCGTTTTGCTGTACCGCTTAGCGGAGGCTACGATTCGCGCTTCATTATTGCTTGGCTCATAATGAATGGCTATACTGATTTGGTTGCTTTTACCTATGGTAGAAAGGGAAATCCCGATATGATCCTCGCCGAGCGTGTGGCGCGTAAGCTGGGGCTGCAATGGGACGATTTCCCTTGCGATGATATTGTTTCGGTGCTATCTGGCGATGTTAATCTCGAGGACTATGTGCTTTATGCTTCGAATGCTTCATCGATGCCCTTCTTTCAGGATTACCCGGCGATACGGAAGATTTTTGATGGGGGTGTAGTGCCCCGCAATTGTGTTTTTGTGCTCGGCCATTCGGGCGATTTTATTGCAGGCAGCCATTTGATGCCGGGGTACGATAAGGCGGGTTCTGCATTTTTGGTTAACGATATTTTAAGTGTTAATCATGCGCACTATAAGGCAACCCGTTCACAAAGGGCACGCATTGCTGAAAGGTACACCCAGTTTTTTAATAATTACAAATCGTGTGCGCCGTACAGTGTTTTAGAGTGGTCCGATTTTAAGGAGCGACAAGCCAAGTTTATTGTGAACTCGTGCCGTGCATACCAATATTTTGGCTACAATATCCGTTTGCCTTTTTTTGATGCGGAGTTGGTCGATTTTTTCAGAAGATCCCCCTTTGAGTTTAAGCTCTTTAAACGTTTATATAACGATGTTTTGGAAGATTATTATTTTAAACCGTTGGGGGTTTCTTTTGGTGATGAGTTGCAGTCTTCCTCCTATGATTACAGGAAGAGGGTGGCGCGGTTGTATGTCAATCGCTTGTTGCCTTTAATGCGTAATTTTTCTCGGCAAACCGATAATCTTTGCTATGCCGATGCGGCTAGTTTTCTATATGGGAGGTATAACATCGCTCCCGATCCTCTTTTTAGACGGAATCAGATTTGTAGTCCAATAATTGATTGGTACATTAATTTTATCGAAAAAAGAATGAAATAATTATTGTTGAATCGAAATATATTTCTACATTTGCATCCGCAAAATGGTGGATGTAGCTCAGTTGGTTAGAGCATCAGATTGTGGTTCTGAGGGTCGCCGGTTCGAACCCGGTCTTCCACCCAAAAAAGCCAGAGATTTTTCTCTGGCTTTTTTTTATTTTATCCCTTAAAGGGTTTCCCATTTAGCCATGCATTGACCGTAGTTACGACATAGTGATTAATATCACCAGTTATTGTTCTGCAAACATTTGACTCGTTGTTGATAGATTGTTAATTTTATGTTAATAAATATTCTATTATGCTATACGGGAAAATACAACGGCAGTTAAGTAAGGTGGGGGAGCAAATTATGGCCAGTAATCCGTACTGGTTTAATAATCAGGTTGTTTATTTTGAGGATGATAACCGCAGTAAGTATTCTGAGGAGATGATTCCGTTCTACGATATTTTTGTGGAGCAACTCGATGTGAAACTCTATGAGGAACAACTCGAAGATGCTCTTACTAGTACCAGTGCTTGTTTCTTTTTTAAGAGTTAGGGTTAATTAAAGGGTGGGAATGAGGCTGTAATTTATTACAGCCTCTTCTTTTTTTTAAAATGCCGGGTTGGCAAATGCTTTTACATCTTTTTGCCCAATCTCCTTGTCGCTAAGTATTATTAGCCGTTCAATTACGTTGCGCAGCTCCCGTACATTTCCGGTCCACTTTAATTTTTTCAGCTCATCAATTGCGTCGGGGCTGATGGTTTTGGGTTGAATCCCGTACTCGGCGCAAATTAGCTCGTTGAAGTGGTTCGCCAGGTTCTCAATATCCTCGAGCCTTTCGCACAGCGCGGGTACGTGAATGATGATAACGCTTAGGCGGTGGTACAAATCCTCGCGGAAATTGCCCAATTCAATTTCTTTGGTTAAATTTTTATTGGTGGCGGCAATTATTCTAACATTCACGCTTATGTCCTTGTCGCTGCCAACGCGGCTCACCTTGTTTTCCTGTAATGCTCGCAGTACTTTAGCCTGAGCGCTAAGGCTCATGTCGCCAATTTCGTCGAGGAATAGCGTTCCGCCATCGGCCTGCTCAAATTTACCTTTACGTTGTTTAATTGCCGAAGTAAATGCCCCTTTTTCGTGGCCAAACAGTTCGCTCTCGATTAGTTCCGATGGTATGGCGGCGCAGTTTACCTCTACGAAGGGCATGGCGGCACGGCTGCTTTTTTCGTGTAGCCATCGTGCAACTAGCTCCTTGCCTGTGCCGTTGGGGCCGGTTATCAGAACGCGAGCTTCGGTTGGGGCTACGCGCTCAATCATATCCTTAACCTTTGTAATTGCGGGCGATTCCCCAACAATGTCGAAAGCCTTGTTAACCTTGCGTTTTAGAACCTTGGTTTCCTGAATCAGCGTGGTTTTGTCGGTGGCGTTGCGGATTGTTATGAGCAGCCGGTTTAGATCCAGTGGCTTTTCGATAAAATCGTAAGCGCCCTTTTTGATTGATTCAACAGCGGTATCAATATTTCCGTGCCCCGATATCATTATAACGGGGGTATCGCTCGATTGTTCCTGCAGTTTATCCAATACCTCAATGCCATCCATCTGGGGCATTTTGATGTCGCAAAGAACAATATCGTAACTGCCATTGGTAAACATCTCAATCCCGGCCAAACCGTCTTCGGCTAAATCTACTGAATGACTTTCGAACTCCAATATCTCCTTAAGCGTATTGCGGATCGCTTTCTCATCGTCAATTACTAGTATTTTGGACATATCTAAATAATTAGGGTTAACCTTCGAAGGGTAAAATTAACCAAAAAACGGATTGTTGCAATATAATGTTACTGGACATTTGCGGCGAGTTCGCTCAAAAAGCCCTCCTTTAGTGCGTATTCCGATTGGTACATCAATTCAATGTTGAGTCGATTTACCAAAAGGTTTACGAATATTGATGCCAGGACTATTAAATCGACTCGAACCGGATCCAGGCCTTTGATAGCCAACCTCTCCTCACGAACCGATGTGATGAACAGGTTGTGCATGTTTTGATACTCCTGCATTGGTATTTGTGCCCAGGTTTTGTCCGACAGCTCTATTTTATCAGCAAACTCAAGGATATTCCTGAACGAGTCGAACGAGCCGGAACTACCAACCATGCGCGTTGGTTTATGTTGCTTTACTGCTTCAAAAAGAGGTGCGAGCTCTTTGTTGATATGGTTTTCGATGGCAATTATTTGTTCCTTCGATATTGGATCCGATGGGTTGAAAAGTTGCATTAAGCGCGATACCCCCAAGTTAAAGCTATGTAGCCAAAATACCTCCTTTGAGTTGGCCAGAATTATTTCGTTGCTTCCACCTCCAATATCGAGAATCAGGTTGCACTCATCGCCCAGCTCAATGGCTTGTCGCACTCCTTTGTAGATTAGGGTTGCTTCGCGCGAACCATCTATAATCTCAATTTTCAATCCAAATCGGTTGAATATTTCATCCACAAATGCTTTCCCGTTGGATGCATCGCGGGTGGCTGAGGTGGCAAAGGCGAAGAATTTTTCGGCTGCGAATCCTTTGGCGGTTTGTATGTGTTTGTCGATGGCTTCAACGCCCCGTTGCCAGGCGGCTGGGGTGATGATTTTTTGTGTTAAACCACCCTCGCCGAGTTTTACGGGGAGTTTGCTTTCGTGTATAATGCTGTATTTTCCATCTCCATTGCTTTGTGCAACCAGCAGGTTAAAGGTATTTGTGCCAAGGTCGATAATTGCGGTAGTCATTTTTGGTGTTTTTTAAAATAATGGAACTTTTATTGTCATTCAGAGTGAAGCGAAGAATCTACTGTAATTTGCTAATTCACCAAAGGTGTTTTTATTGTAAGGATGCTTCGACAAGCTCAGCATGACAAGGAATAATGTTTTTGTCATCCTGAACGAAGTGAGGGATCTGCTTATTTTGAGGCAAATAGATGTTTCGCTTCGTTCAACATGACAAGTCCACTCTACTAATCGGAAATCAAACTCATTTCGCTCTATATATTCCACTCTTTGTAGAATTGATCCAGGAATAGTTGCATAAACTTATGCCGCTCGGTGGCTATTTCTTTTGCGGTTTCGGTATTCATCCTATCCTTAAGGAGTAACAGCTTTTCGTAGAAATGGTTGATTGTGTGTCCCCCCGATTTTTTGTACTCTTCAAACGATTGGTGCATCTGGGGTTTAACGTCTGGAGTGTAAATTGCTCGGCCCTTGGCTCCCCCGTATGCAAATGTGCGGGCTATACCTATGGCTCCAATGGCATCGAGCCTATCGGCGTCCTGCACAACTTTGGCTTCAATGCATCGTGGGGTTGTATCCACTCCCGCTCCTTTGAACGAAACCTGCTCAACTATTTCTATAACCCTATCAATTGTATGTTGGTCGAAGTTGTTCTCTTTTAGAAGGTTCCGTGCATTTGGGTAATTGCCGGAATCGGCAGATAGTTTCCAGTCGTCCAGATCGTGCAGTAGGCTGGCAATCTCGACAAGTTCGAGGTTGGCATTTTCCTCCTTGCCAATCCGGAGCGCTAGCCTTACCACTCGGTAAATGTGCCACCAGTCGTGGCCTGTTGAATCGCCCTCGCAGTGTTGCTCAACGGCTTTGTATAGTTTCGTTATTGTTTGTTGCATTTTCGTTATTGGTTTCTTTGGGAGTAAATCTCAATTCCAATTCTTTCGATGTGGCTAAGTAAATCGGTATTCGAGATATGATTAAAAATTGAGATATCGAAAGTGTAAGGTGTGTTAAGGTTATCAATCTCTTGTCCAATTTTATTGAGTATATTTAGATTGATACTCCCATTAATGGTTAAATCAATGTCCGACGAGGGTCTGTAATTTCCTTTGGCTCGTGAACCATAAAGCACAACCTGTTCAATCTCGGGGTATTGAGAGAAAATATTTTTTATACTTTCAATAATTCTTTTATTAATACCAATGTCCTGCATGTCGTTAGGTTTAGTGCATTATTTTTTCAGAATTTCAATTAGTTCTTTATTTATATATAATGTTTCACGTCCGACCTTATAAGATTTCAATATTCCTATGTTTTCAAGTTCTTTCAAATATCTGGATGCAGCTTTTCTTTCAACTTTTAGCCGATTTACAACAAATTCTATCTTTGAGTATGGTTGCTCAAAAAGTAATTCAACCAATTCTTTTTGGTATATTTTCGGTGATTCTCTTTGAACTTTAACAAGTGTCTTTTCCAGCAAATTTCTAATCAAACTAATCCGTTCAATTGTTTGAATAGATGTCGACTCAACAGCTTTGAGCATAAAAAGTATCCACTCCTCCCATCGTCCTGTTTTATTAGTTTGATTAAGTAGTCTATAATATTCAGGTTTGTTCTGAATAATATAAGAACTTAAATATAGAATTGGTATTTCAATTAACCCATTCAAGATCAAGTAAAGAATATTTAGAATTCTACCTGTCCTTCCGTTTCCATCATAAAATGGGTGAATACTCTCAAACTGATAATGGAGAATGGCAAGGTTAATCAGTGGGTTCAAGTCTTGCTCATTCTGGTTATAATGAACTATGAAATTTGAGAGAAGCTCTAAAATCTCTTGTTTGTCCTGCGGTGGTGTGTAAACTACCTCGCCAGTCTTATCGTTTTTCAAAACAGTCCCAGGTGTACTTCTTACTCCTGCGGTGTTTGCTACCAGTTCCTGCTGGATAGTTACAATATCATTAACTCTTACAAAGCCCTGTTTTTGAATGATGTCAAATCCGGTGAATATTGCTCTTCTATAATTAACAACTTCCTTTGTTTCTGGAGTAATATTTGTATTTCTTATAGATAGCGCTTTATATAGTTCATCTTGGGTAGTAATAATGTTTTCAATTTCCGAACTATCTTTTGCCTCCTGCAAAACAATAGCATTAACTAACATTGCCTGATTAGGAATTGTCTTTGCTATTCCTTTCAATTCTGCAAGGGCAGTAGCTGATTTACTAACCTGTCTTAAAACGTTAATGGTTTCAACTTCTTCTCTATTTGGAGGGAGTTTGTCAAGAGTTAAATATGGTGCTTTTTGTCCCATGTTGTCTTTATTTGTCCCAAAAATAATATTTTTAGTACAAATATGCAGCTATATGGGATTTTTTCGTGCATTAAGCCTAGCTAACTTATAGGTGTATTCAAAAGCTTTAACCAACCCCTGTTTTTCCATTTCGTTTAGTTGTTCTGTATGAATGAACTGGGTAAGTTGAGTGAACGCTTTTTTGTAGTTAGCGAATCGCTGCTTCCATCTAATGTCGGAATCGAAAGAGTCTGTCATTGCTTGAGGTGTGAATTTTAGATAATCCAAAGATAAGGAACATTTTGTCTCTGCTAAAAAACGAAAGCGAAAAATCTATTGCTAGACTCTTCGCTTTTCAAATTGTTTGTTGGAAAATTAGTTCTTATATCGCATCCATTTCCACATCTCGGCCCAGGAGTACTTTTTGCCGTACATCAAAATACCCACACGGTAAATTTTTGCAGCAAAAATGGTAACTACAATAAAAGTGATAACCAGTAGCGATGCCGATAATGCGAGTTGCCATGCTGGCACTCCGAATGGCAGCCGGGTAAGCATAACCACTGGCGATGTGAAGGGGATCATGGAGAACCAGAATGCCAAAGGACCATCGGGCGATTTAATGCCGCTGATCATCACAAAAATTGCCAGGATAAGCGGAAGTGTTATTGGCAGTACAAGCTGCTGTGTGTCGGTAATGTTCTCCACTGCCGAGCCAACCGCTGCGTATAGCGCTGCGTAGAGCAAAAATCCGGCAAGGAAGTAGAAGATAAATCCACCAATTATCAGTGCGAAGTTTTGGTTCTTAAGGGCTGTTAGGAAATTATCGCCTTCGGCTTGCTCCATGTTCGCTGTGATATTGTTCGCATCCATGCCTTGCTGTGCCATCATGCTTTGGGCTGCCTGTACCTGTTCCATGTTGGCCTTTTGCCCTTTTTCCGTGATGAAACTAATTCCCACGGTGGCTAATCCGAAGGTTAAAATCACCCAAATAAATATTTGTAGCAGGCTTACCGATGCTAAACCGAATATTTTGCCGAGCATCAGGTTTATTGGCTTAATTGATGAGATAACCACCTCTATTACACGGTTGTTCTTCTCCTCAATTACACCTTGCATTATTTGGTTACCCATGAGCAGAACCATCATGTACATAAGGAAGCTGAGCACATAGGCAATTCCCATGGTGATTAGGGTGTTGCTTTCCTTTTCCTCGCCATCCTTGGTTACTTTAATTGAGCGAAGCTTGACCTCGGTTTTCACATCATCCAAAATCTTATCCAAATTCTCGATGTTGTACGATTTTAGCTTGCGGGTTTCAATTTCCTTCTCCAAGGAATTTTCGATGTGCGAGATAACATCAATTGAGGGTTGCTTTTGGGAGTAGATGGTAAGTTTGGGCGTAATTTTATCGGAAGTGCTATCAATAGCCAGCAGGGCGTAGTAGCCCGATTCCTCCAAGGAGTTTTTTACCTGATCGGCCTGGGTGTTTGCTATGTAGGTGAACTTTAGGTACTCGGTTTGAGGAATCGATTCGCCATAGTTCCCTGTGTTATCGATTACTGCAATGCTGCGGGCTTCGGTATCCTCCATGGTGGCAAAGTACGATGGGAGCACCATCATGGCCGCAAAGAATATTGGGGTAAGAAGGGTCATTATAATAAACGATTTTTTCCTAACCCTTGTGGAGAACTCGCGTTGGAGTATAAGATATATCTGTTTCATTTCTCTTACTTTTTAGGTTGATGAATTAGTTGTTGGATAAGCCGTGAGCCTTGTTGTATTCGCCAACCACCTTGATGAATATGTCGTGTACGCTTGGCACCACGGGGTTGAACGATACCACCTCGGCGTGGGGAATGATACTCTGCAGCAACTTATTGCTTTCGGCTGGATTTGCTACCTTAACCTGTAGTTTGGGAACGGCGTTTTCGATGTTATTGTTGATAATCTCGAACATTCCGCCAAGGTTACTTGCAATGGCATCGTAGTTACCACGGTATCCAACCTCAAAAATATTGCTACCGTAATTCATCCGCACCTCGTCAATTTGTCCGCTAAGGATATTTTTGGATTTGTTGATAAGGGTGATGTGGTCGCACAAATCCTCCACGGTTGACATATTGTGGGTGGAAAAGATGATGGTAGTTCCTTTTTTCTTCAGTTCAAGAATTTCGTCCTTAATGAGCTGGGCGTTAATTGGGTCGAATCCGCTGAATGGCTCGTCGAAAATAAGTAGCTCGGGCTCGTGAATAACCGTAACCATGAACTGTACCTTTTGGGCCATACCTTTCGATAGCTCTTCGATCTTCTTGTCCCACCAACCCTGAATCTCAAACTTCTCGAACCAGAATTTGAGGCGTTTCATTGCTTCGTTTCGGCTCAAACCTTTAAGTTGAGATAGGAAAAGCGCTTGCTCGCCAACCTTCATCTTTTTATATAGTCCGCGCTCCTCGGGCAGGTATCCAATTCGGTAAATATCGTTGGCATTCAATTTTCGGCCATCGAATAGCACTTCGCCTTTATCGGGGCCTGTAATTTGGTTGATAATTCGAATCAGGGTGGTTTTTCCAGCGCCATTGGGTCCTAGTAGGCCGTAAATGGAGCCTTTTGGAACCATAACGCTAACATCGTCGAGCGCAAGGTGGCTCGAATAGCGTTTCTCAATACCGTTTGCTTCTAGTAGGTTCATAGTTGGATATATTTTTGTTGTTTCAATTTGTTAGACTGAGAAAACTTGGTTTGTTACATTTCTCGAAAATATTTTTTCAATTTAAACTCTGTCAGGGTTTTAAACCCTGACAGAGTTTAAAGGCTCTAACAAAGGTAAAAGTTTAATTATAACTCGAAATTGATAGATTGTTAAAAAAAAATGAGCGGTACACGAATTATAATAATCCATTGCCACCGCTCAACTTGTGTTTTAAATGCTTTTCAACTATTCGAAATACCCTCGCATACGTTCAAAAAACGAAGACTGCTCTTTGGGGTCGGGGGCAAAACTTGGCGATTTCGACATTTTTTCGATTATCGCTTTTTCGTCTTTACTTAGGCTCTTGGGTATGTAAACGTTTATTGCCACCAGTAAGTCGCCGCGGTTGTAGCTGTTTACCTCGGGCAATCCCTTTCCGCGCAACCTTAATATTTTTCCGGGTTGAGTTCCAGGTTCAATCTTGATTTTTACTTTTCCATCAATGGTGGGAATTTCAATAGGTGCGCCGAGTATAGCATCGGGAATGCTGATGTTGAGGTTGTAAATGAGATCGTTACCGTCGCGGATTAGCTCTGGGTGCTTCTCCTCCTCTATAATTACAAGCAAATCGCCAGGGACACCGCCTCGTCGGGCTGCATTCCCTTTGCCCGATACGCTTAGCTGCATTCCTTCGGCTACGCCTGCCGGAATGTTTATCGTAATTACCTCGCTGTCGCGTACCACGCCTTCACCGCCACAAGCTTTACACTTGTGAGTAATAATTTTACCTTCTCCACCGCAGGTTGGACAGGTTGTGGCCTGTTGCACCTGACCGAATATACTATTTACCACTTGGGTTACGCGCCCTGTTCCCCGGCAAGTGGTACAGGTGGTATAGCCCGATGAACCTTCGGCGCCTGTTCCGTTACATTCCTTACAGGGCACGTACTTGTTTACCTTGATTTTTTTCTCAACGCCGGTGGCGATTTCGGAGTAGGTCAGCTTAACTTTTACGCGCAAATCGGTGCCGCGGGCAACCCGGCGACCGCTTCTTCCACCGCCACCGCCGAAACCGCCGAATCCACCAAAACTGCCAAAATGACCGCCAAAAATATCGCCAAATTGCGAGAAGATATCGTCCATATTCCAGTCGTGTGAGTATCCACCGCCTCCTCCATTGCTCATGCCGGCGTGTCCAAACTGGTCGTATCGAGCACGTTTATTGTCGTCGCTAAGCACCTCGTAGGCCTCGGCGGCTTCCTTAAATTTTTCCTCTGATTCCTTGTCGCCGGGGTTTTTATCGGGGTGAAATTGTATGGCCTTTTGCCGGTAGGCCTTTTTTATCTCCTCCTTGCTGGCACTCTTACTAACGCCAAGTATTTCGTAAAAATCTCTTTTAGTTGTCATGATCTTTTTTCACTTATTCGCCCACTACTACCTTTGAGAAACGCATTACCTTATCGTTAAGCATATACCCCTTTTGAATTACATCGATAATTTTTCCTTTTTGAGACTCGTCCTGAGCGGGGAACTTTGTGATGGCCTCGTGTAGGTCGGTGTCGAGTTGTTGACCAACGGCATCAATCTCCTTAACCCCTTTCGATTTTAGGAACTCGTTGAATTTATTCACAATCAAGACTAATCCATCCTTAACGGCATTGATATCCGTTGCGGTTTCGATGGCCTTGAGCGCTCGGTCCAAATCGTCAACCACGGGTAGCAAATCCTTAAGAACCTCTTCCGATCCGTATTTTAGAATGTCGGATTTTTCGCGGAGCGTTCTTTTGCGGTAGTTGTCGAATTCAGCCGAAAGGCGGAGGTATTTGTCCCTCATATCCTCGAATTGGCTTGCGATATCAACCGTTTCTTCCTTCTTTTCAGCTTCAGGTTGAGTGGTTTGTTCATTTTCAGCAGTAACATTTTCTTCCGCTTGGGCGGTTTGGGTATCGTTTACTTCAGTTGCGGTTTTCTCCTCTGCCATCTCTTCGTTGTGCGTGTGTTTCTTGCTCATAGCTCAATATGTAGTATTTTATTTGATTATCAAGGTTCTTTTTTGCAAACAGATTTTGTCAAAAGTTATTCCAATTAGCTGCTTGCGTCAAAATGGCACAAAGGTAGGAAAATGAATGGAAATAGAAGACGTTAGTATAGAAGAATTAACCCCTCAAGGGTTTTAAACCCTTGAGGGGGAGGTGACAAAAATAGCGTATCTGAACCGATACGCTATTTTCCTTTATTCTAACCTTTAAAAACTATTTTTTCTTTCCCTTTTTACCATTATCCTTTGTTTTTTCGGGTTCGTCGGGAGTAAAAAGACCGTTGCGCGATAGTAGGTGGTCTAAATTTGCAACTCCGTAAATTACTATGGCTGTTACAATTGATGTGTGGTTTGAGTATTCGGCAGGGCATTTGTCGTAGGTGTCGCGCTCGGTATGCCAAATTTCACCGTAGCTAAAATCGTATCCGTTTATATCCTCGGTGCCAAACTGGAATGTTGGAATTCCCTGAACAATGAACGGAGCAGTATCGGTGCCGCCTGGCGATTTAGGCTTTGGACGTGGTGTTGCCTTGTTAACTTTGAAAGGGAAATTTGGGTTGATAGCGCTTATTGGTTTGCAGATACTTTCAAAATCGCTTAGCATTGCCTCGGGAACAGTTATGCTGGTTGGCACGGTTGGGCCTCCATCGCGGTTGAACATTGCCGATATTCTTTCCACCTTATCGGTATTGCTTTGAACCCATGCGGTTGACCCTAAAAGACCAAACTCCTCGCCGGACCATAGGCAAACAAGAATTGTGCGTTTGGGTTTGCCGCCTGCTTTCATAATTAAACGAGCAGCTTCCATGGCCGGCGCAACGCCTGAGCCGTTATCAACTGAGCCAGTTGCTACATCGAATGCATCGAGATGGCCACCCATAATAACGTACTCATCGGGGAATTCGGTTCCTTTAATTACTCCTATTACAGTATGGTAGGGGATTGGCCCTGGACGGAAATTATTCCGAATATCGAACTCCAGCTGGAAGTAACGGCGCTCCTTCACCATTTGCTCAATAACCTTGTACTGATGCTCGTCAAGTTTGATGTCTGGGATTTTAGGAAGATTATCCCAGGTCATTTTATCAATATTTTTACGGTCGTATAGGGCGGTTATTGGAACTGGGCTGGATTGGATGATGCCTAAAACGCCCGCGTCAACCATCTGCTTGTAGAATAGACCGGGCTCTTCGTTCATGGGCAATAGCTCTTTTTGAACGCCACTTTTACGGTTCATCCAGTTTTCGCGACGGATTTCGTCGTTTTTATTTTCAATCTCGGTGTTAAGGGCGATTATTGAGTCGCGACGGGCGTTCCCGGTTTCGGAGTAGTCAATGGGCCAACCGCTACTTTTCCCCGATACAAGCACCCAGGCACCTTTGAGTTTGCCTTTCATCCGCTCGAGCTCGCGTTTGGTTTTAGGCTCAATAAGCACATGCCCGCGCTGTGGCCCTTTTGTGCCAACGGTGTACGATGGTGTGGCAAAATGAAGTATAGTTCCGTTCTCGTCCAGAAGTCGTCCGAACCAAGGGCCACGGTTAAAACCGATAGGCATAACGCCTGTTTCGTGAAGAATAACCTCCATGCCCCAAATCTTAAACTGTTGGGCAGCCCATATTACGGCCGATTCGTAGTTTGATGAGCCAATTAGCCTACCGCCAATGCGGTTCGACAAAACGTCGAGGTGTTGCATGGTTTGATTGTCGGTTTGCCCAATCTCGATAATTTTCTGAATAACTGGGTCGGTTTGGGCTTTTACTCCACCTGAGAGAAGAATGGCGAGCGATAGCGTAACGATGCTATATATATATTTCATGGTTAAGGTTTTAGGTTTTGTGGTTAGAGCGAATTGCTGAATGAAGGTTTAATTGTGAAAACCAAAAAGCACGGTTGTAGCCGTGCTTCCCAATAGAGGTGTATCTTTATTCGATTCTCCGGATGTCAGCCCCAATGGCATTCAGCCGGGCATCTATGTTTTCGTAGCCGCGGTCGATTTGCTCAATGTTGTGGATTATGCTTTTGCCCTCGGCGCTGAGCGCGGCAATAAGCAGTGCAACGCCGGCGCGAATATCGGGCGAGGTCATTACCGTTGGGCGGAGTTTCATTTGGCGGTTGTGTCCAATTATGGTAGCACGGTGAGGATCGCAAAGAATAATTTGAGCGCCCATATCTATTAGTTTATCAACAAAGAAAAGGCGGCTTTCGAACATTTTTTGGTGAATCAGCACCGACCCCTTGGCTTGAGTAGCAACCACTAAGAATACGCTAAGTAGGTCGGGCGTTAGTCCGGGCCAAGGCGCATCGGCAATGGTGAGGATTGAGCCGTCGATGAAGGTGTCAATCTCGTAGTGATCTTGGGCCGGGATGTGTATATCGTCGTTAATCAGATCGAACTTAATTCCCATTCGGCGGAACGCTTCAGGGATAATGCCGAGGTTGGGGTACGATACGTTTTTGATGGTGATTTCGCTATTGGTCATTGCGGCAAGGCCTATGAACGATCCAATCTCAATCATATCGGGGAGTATGGTGTGCTCGCATCCGTTCAGGCTATCGACACCCTCAATGGTAAGGAGGTTTGAGCCCACACCGTTAATTTTGGCTCCCATGCATACAAGCATCTTGCTTAATTGCTGTAAGTATGGTTCGCATGCCGCGTTGAAGATGGTGGTTTTACCGGGGGTTAATACTGCAGCCATAAGAATATTGGCCGTTCCGGTTACCGAAGCTTCGTCGAGGAGCATGTAGGCGCCCTTCATGTTTTTTCCTTCGATGGTGAAGAAGTTATCCTGCGAGTCGAAGTTGAATTTTGCCCCTAACTTTTCGAAACCAAGGAAGTGTGTATCCAATCTGCGGCGTCCAATCTTATCGCCACCGGGTTTGGGTGCGTAAGCTTTCCCAAATCGGGCTAATAGTGGTCCTACAACCATTATGGAGCCGCGGATTGCTGCGGCTTTTACCTTAAAATCTTCAGTGGTAAGATAGTCGATATTGACGTTGTTGGCTTGGAAAATACATTCCGAAGGACTTTTATGGTTAACCTCAACGCCCATACCCTGGAGCAGGTCTATTAATTTATTAACATCCCTAATGTTGGGTATGTTTTTAATGGTTACTGGCTTGGGGGTTAAAAGTACAGCGCATAGAATTTGTAGTGCTTCGTTTTTTGCTCCTTGTGGGTGAAGCTCGCCTTTTAGGCTTTTGCCCCCATAAACCTCGAATGTAGCCATGGTGGTATACTATCTTTTACGGTGTTGTTGATGCTGTTGATGTTGTTGGTGTTTGGGGCGTTTGTTCTTGAAGTCCCTGTTATCTACTAGTTTAAGCCCAGTGTTTATCTCAAGTTTTCCGTCGCTCAGGGTTTTCATATCTCGGAATATGTCCTCGTCCAGAACCGAGTCCTTGTTCCAGGCAATGTTGGCCTTTTTCATCTGGTTGGCAATTAGCTGCTTCAGGGCATCCTTTTCTGCTCCATCCTCCATTTCGATGGCCTTTTCAATCATCAGCTCAATAACCCGTCCGTAATGTTTGTACTTGATGGGATTGCTGGGGTAGGGGATTCGTTGGGGTTTTTCCTGGTACTCCTCGATGGAAGGAATGGGGTAGGGCGAATCGATATCGAGTTTAAAGTTGGACATTATGAAGAGGTGATCCCATAGCTTGTGCTTAAAGTCGTTGATGTCGCGGAGGTGGGGGTTCAGGTTTCCCATTATTCCAATAAGGGCGCGGGCTAGCCTGTTACGCTCATCTCTATCCTCGATTCCTGTTATATAATCGACCATCTGTTGGATATGTCTTCCGTACTCGGGGAGAATCAGTTTCTTGCGCTGTGTATTGTAATCCATTATTTGTGAATTGTGTGTTAAATGTAGTGTTTCTGCGCTTATTTAAAAGAGAATGCTAAAACTGTGTACCATCCTCAATTTCATGCAAAGATACTAAGATACGTGAAACGGTGAAAGTTAATCGCAAAAACTTGAGTATTTTGTCGTTTGCCTAATTGTCCCTTTATTTTTTTTGATGCGACTCCGTGTGTAATTATCAGGATATTAGTTGATTAATTTTAGGTTCGCGTATTTTAGCAGCAAGTTTTTTTGCCCGGCAAGTTGAAATGCAACGATGGCTTTTTTGTTGGCGCCATCGCCTTCGATCCCGATAACGGTTCCTTGTCCGAATTTTTCGTGGTAAACCTCCATGCCTTCTTTAATGGCATTGGGTAGCACTACTTGTAAATTCCCTTTGGGTACCGCAGGGGGCGGTGTGCTTGTTTTTGGGGATAACCCAGAGTTGGACGCGGAGGGGAATTTTATCGATTGGCTTGTCCTTGCAAATGTGCTGGTTTTTTCCTGTGGCGATGGGCTTCTGAATGATGTAGCCATGTCGGCAGGGGTTTCTACATACTGCTGGTCAATTTCGCCGATAAAGCGGCTGGGGGTGCAGTTGTTGGGTGTTCCCCATTTGTAGCGGGTTTGGGCAAACGAGATGGTTATCCGTTTTGCGGCGCGTGTTAACGCTACGTAGAATAGTCTGCGTTCCTCCTCCAGCTCGTCGGTTGATTGGGTGGTGATGCTCGATGGGAATAGGTTTTCTTCCAATCCTGTAAGGAAAACGTAGTCGAATTCGAGTCCTTTCGAAGAGTGGATGGTCATAACGCTTACTCGGTTCTTGTCGTCGGGGTTGTCGGTGTCCAGATCGCTGAGCAGGGCCACGTTTTCGAGGTAATCTACCAGGGTGATGGTGTTTGTTTCGCCTTCCTCCTTGCGCATGTCGATAAATTCGCGGATACTGTTGATGAGCTCCTCGATATTCTGGAGGCGCGATATTCCCTCGGGGGTTTTATCCTGTTTTAAATCGTTAATTATGCCCGATCCGTTTGCAATGGCGTAGGCTGTTTCGTAGGCATCGTTGGTATAAATCATTGCCTGATACCTCGATACCAAGGCGGTGAATTCGATGAGTTTTTTTACGGTTGGCCCCTTAATGCCGCTATTGGTTGTGGGCAGCTTGTGTATGGCGTTCCAGAGGCTGAGTTCAAGGTTGTTTGCGGTTTCGGTTAAATGCTGCATGGTGGTGTCGCCAATTCCACGGGCTGGATAGTTCACTATGCGGCGTAAAGCTTCATCATCACTTGGGTTTACAGCCAGTCTGAAGTATGCCAGTAGATCCTTAATTTCCTTACGTTGGTAGAACGATAAGCTGCCGTACACCTTGTAGGGTATGTTGCGTTTGCGCAGTGTTTCCTCGAAGATACGCGATTGGGCATTGGTGCGGTAGAGTATGGCGATACTGCTATACTTGCACTGGGTTTGCTGTACTATGTTAAGGATTTCGGATGCCACCAGGAATCCCTCCTCCTGATCGGTGAACGATTGGATTAGTTTTACCTTTTCGCCAACATCGTTTGCCGAGTAGGCAACCTTCTTGATTTGCTTTTGGTTTTTCCCGATTACGCTATTGGCCGCATTAACAATGGTTTGCGTGGATCGGTAGTTTTGCTCCAGTTTAAAAAGTTTATAGTCCTGGTAATCGTTTCGGAAGTTGAGTATGTTTTCAATCTTTGCTCCGCGGAACGAGTATATACTCTGGGCGTCGTCGCCCACAACGCATACATTGCGGTGATTTGTGGCGAGCTTTTTAACTATCAGGTACTGCGAGTAGTTGGTGTCCTGATACTCATCAACCAGGATGTATTTAAACCGATTTTGGTAGTGTTCAAGCGTTTCGGGAAAATCGCGGAACAGGATGTTGGTGTTTAGCAGTAGGTCGTCAAAATCCATTGCCGATGCTTTGTAGCAGCGCTGTGCGTATAGGGTGTATATCTTGCTAATTTCCGATTTCCTGTTCTTTGCGTCTTGCATAAGAATTTGGGTATTGGAGGCGTAGGCTTGCGGTGTAACAAGGTTGTTTTTTGCCGACGAGATTCGGCTAAGCACATCGTTGGGCTTGTAAACCTGAGGGTCGAGTTTGAGTTCCTTAATTATCTGGCCGATAAGGTTTTTTGAGTCGGCCGTGTCGTATATGGTAAATGTTTTTGAAAAGCCGAGTTTATCGGCCTCGTTGCGCAGTATGCGGGCAAAAATGGAGTGGAATGTCCCCATCCAAAGCTTTGAGGCATCTTTTTCGCCAACGATGCTGGCAATACGCTCTTTCATCTCCTTGGCGGCTTTGTTGGTGAAGGTGAGCGCCAGTATGCTCCAGGGTGGAACGCCTTGCTTTAACAAGTGGGCAATTCGGTATGTTAGCACGCGGGTTTTTCCCGATCCTGCCGACGCTATTATTAAGCTGGGGCCCTCGGTGGTGATTACCGCCTCGCGTTGAACATCGCTTAATTCGTTTAAATAATCCTGCATTGCTAGTTGTGTTTCAGGTGCTAACCAGTTGGTGTTGGGTGTTTGGTATGTTTTTGCTGATCTACAGCATGATACCTTTCCCATGTGTGTTCTATCTATTTTTTCACCACAAAGGTATATGTCGGCAATAAGTATTACAAAAATACTGTGGCATTGTTATTAACATATAGTTAGAATTAGGTGCCGATGTAGGTTGAGTGCTGGATTGAGGGCGAAGTGGGCTTTTTGTTACTTAGCCGTTGCTGTCAATATCCCATTTCTACTGCGTTTTAGAAGTGGGGATGCTACATATTCTGCCAAATCGTACTGCCATAAAACAACAATCTCGTATTATTTCGTTAATATTGTAGTCCATTTTTTTAAGATATGTATAGGGTCGTAATAAGGTTTTTATTTGTGCTTGCATTTGTTGCGTGTGTTCCGAGTGTGTACTCGCAGTTAACTGCGCCAGGGCGTAATTGGGCCAGTGCTACGCAGTATGTTAATACTACGGAACAGGATTCGATTTTCACATTTTTTGCCAGCACGGGAGCGCTTCGCTGTAAGCATAGTACGGGAGGCGTTGCCGATTACTCGTGGTATCGGTATAACTCTAAATTGCCAGTGAGTGATCGGTTTGAACTATTTTTTTCGGAGTCCGGGGTTGTTAGCTCTATGCAAACGGGACTAACCGAGGGTGGGTACCGTGTTGAGGTGGTAAGTGCGGGCATTATCGAAACCTATACTGTTTGGCTTTTTACCGATAATATTCAGATAAACAGGGTTGATGCGGTGAATCGTTGCGATTTCCTGGAGTTGGTGGCCATTACCACGCCTAGTTCGTATGTGATTGAATACGATAGGTTTGTGTATCACGATTTGTCTAAAACGATGCACTCGGCCAATTATGGTTATGGGAAGACCTATTTCTCCGATATAGTGTGGCAGGCTTCCGATTCGCGCATATCTTTTTCGCAGAGCTCATCGTTGCGCCAAACCATTGAGGGGCCGGCGCCGCTGTACAATTCAACCTACGATGTGGCAATTACCAATGTGTTTGGCCGAAGTCTTTCTGCTCAAACCGGCGAGATTACCGCTATTGCAGCCTCTGCTGTTCAAAAGGTTCAGGTTGAAACCGATGGGGTATGGGCCGACTACGCTTCCGGAACCGACTACGAGGCATTGCTCGGTTTACGGTTGGAGAGCGAGTCGGTTAATGCCGATTCGTTGTACTGGTTTGTGTTGAACCAGTCGGTTGTTGATTACGATCAGCAGTACGTTGTTATATGGAGGGATAGTTCCCTGTTCTCTGCAAGGGTAGAGGCTTACCCCACAAAGGATTTGATGCGACCCGGGCATTTCAAAATCAGGCATTTGGCATACAACACCTCATCGGGATGTAAGGATTCCGTTGATCTCGATATTAAGGTCGATTCGTCGAAGATTGCTGCGGAGTCAATTCCTAACGTATTCTCGCCCAATAACGACGGGGTAAACGATATGTTTGTGTTCATCACGCCCGAGGAGAGTGTCAAGTCAATTCAATCGTTCTCGATCAAGATTTTTAGCCGTTCTGGACGGCAGGTGTATGAGCATTCCGGCGATCCCCGTGAGTGGAAGGGGTGGAATGGTAAGGTTAAGGGATCTGGAGCCGATGCCTCCGAGGGTGTTTACTTCTTTATTATTGAGGCTAAAGGTTGGGATAACCGCGAGTTCGATTACGGGCCGTACAAGGGGTTCCTGCATTTATACCGGGGCAAGTAAAACGCAAACCCTGATGAGTGATCAATCAGGGTTCAGTGTTGTATGGCTTATGTGCGCTACTCTTCGAGTATAACAATCTTGTCAATTTTATCGCCAGCCCTTATTTCGTCAATAACATCAAGCCCTTCGTAAACTTTACCGAAGCAAGTGTGCTGACGGTCTAGATGCTGGGTGTTTTGTCTCCCGTGGCAGATAAAGAATTGCGAACCACCGGTGTTGCGCCCTGCGTGTGCCATTGATAGGACTCCACGGTCGTGATACTGGTTGCCCCCGGTTAGCTCACAGTCAATTTTATAGCCCGGGCCACCCGTGCCAACCCTAGGGTCTTTCATATCTTTTGAGAAAGGACATCCACCCTGAATTACAAAATTTGGAATTACCCGGTGAAAAGCTAACCCATTGTAGAAGCCCGATTCGGCTAGTTTTACGAAATTTGCCACTGTATTGGGCGCATCCTCTTCGTAAAACTTAACTTTCATAACACCTTTTGGGGTGTGAATTTCAGCTATTTTCATTTCGATATATTTAGTTTCTGTTGCAAAGGTAATGTTTTTTGAAATTATCCATCGCCCAATTTTGCAATTACACTGCTACTGATTAGTAACCATCGCCATTGCTTCGATAAAATTTTTCAGGTTTGTTTGTAATTCGTTAACCGCCCTGCGGTGAAATATCGGATACAACTTTTTCTCCCTGAATTTCGATTGGTTTCGGTATCTTGTTTCCTGACAAATCACGGTGTTACCCTCAATGTTCTCCTCCAGCTTAATTTGTTGCGTTCCCTCTGTCATTCCGTTGTTTATATAGCATAGCTGTATTGTCATGTTTTTATCATCAACACCTGTAACCTCAAGGGCTACAGCAATATTTTTAATGCCGCCGATTAGCTTTAGGTTTAAGAAGATAATATCACCCTCCTCAATTTCAAGGTAATCATCATCGCCATACAGAATCCTATTCAGCTTGCTGGAGTATAAAAAACCAAAAGACACCATCTTCCCTTTGTACTCATCGCGTGGTTTAATGGATTTTAACTTGTTCCAAACATTCTGAATCCTTTCCTTTATGGTTTGTGTATTCCGGTGAAAACTGTAAGTGCCTGAATCCTGCTCGCTATAGCACGACGATTTTAAATCGCAGAAGTATTTGGCTCCGTTCCGTTGATGTTTCTTAACAAGGCTACGAACTTTCTTTTGAGGAACCCTACTATAATCTATCGAATTAATTGATAGTTGCCCAAAGCAGTTATAGCTCAAGCCCAATATACCCAATACAATTGTTATTTTATGGGCTTGGTAGTGAGCGCTTTTAAGATTAAATTTCTTCAATGTATTAAGGTATTTAACAATCTGGGTGAAAAATTTACTACTACAAGTTAAGAAAAGAATCCTGTTTCTCGCTTTGTAGCGCATAGATTTTAATACTACAATTCAATTAATTAATAGCGGTTTGATTTTCGTCAATAAAATATCAAGGTAAATTTATTCAATCTATTTTTGTAACAAACCATACTTTACACGCACTAATTAGTTAAACCCAGTTTTTTTATGATTAACAAGGAGGAATACTTTAAGCAGGTTGTTGAGCAGAATAAAGGGCGGATACTGCGTATATGCAAGACTTACGCTCCCTCGGTTGAGGATGCTGCCGATATGTACCAAGAGGTTCTCGTCAACGTGTGGAAGAGTTTGGATAAGTTCAAGGGCGATTCCGAGATTGGAACGTGGATATACCGGATTGCTGTAAACACTTCGTTAACATTTGCTGGCAAGCAGTACAAGCGGATGAAACTCAATGTTGATGTTGATACTTCGACTGTTAAGAGTTTGCTCGACGATGAAAGTAGCGAGGCGCTTATTATGGAGATGCAGCTACAGGAATTGCAGTTGCATTTAAATCAACTTGCTGTAATTGATAAGGCCTTGATGGGGTTAGTGTTGGAGGGGCTTTCGACCAAAGAAATATCCGATATTATTGGTATTACCGAACCCAATGTGAGGGTTAAAATCCATAGAATTAAGGACGATTTAAGAATTAGCATGAAAGGAGGTGGTTATGAATAATCTTGATATGGAGAATAGAGCTGCAATGGAGCAGAGTGGTAACGCCGTTGATTTGGATAATCTTACCGGAAAGTTACAAAAGGAGGATTCGAGGAATCTTAGGTTGATGCGGAGTTTCAAATGGATTTATTTCGCAATGGCCGCTATTTATGTTGTGATGATAGTTAATCCATCTTACAGCATTTCGTACCGTTTGGCCGGAGTGTGCTATGTGTTGGCTTTCATTCTTTTTGCGCTTGTGTTTAAGAAATTTCATAGGGAGTATAGCAATGTCGATTATTCCCTTGCGCTGATTGATATGCTTCGTAAGGCGGTGGAGCGCTACCGTCTTAATTTGAAGCGAGTGTTGTTGGTGTTACCCTCGGTTCTGCTGATCGATGGGGGAATTGTGCTGTCAGGATCGTACGGGGTGGATTCCGATTCGTGGGGTGATGTGCTTGTTTTTCAAGTGGCTTATTTTATGGCGCTGACCCTTAGCGGTTTTGTGGGTTACCTGATTTGGCGGAAGCGCCAAAAGCCCTTGCACGACTCGGCTAAGCAGATGCTTGCAGATTTAGAATGCTAATAGTTAAGCCGGGTTTATTTCCGGCTTAACTATTTAACCCTATCCGGATTCTGCTTAGCAAACGACTCCCAACTCGATGCTTTGCCGGCTCCGCCCAGCGCACTGCTTTGCTGGTAGAAATGGCATACGGCGGCAGCCAATCCATCGGTGGCATCGAAGTACTCCTGGGCAAAGTCCTTTTCCTTCAGTAAGGTTTTAAGCATTATGGCTACCTGCTCCTTCGATGCGCTGCCCGATCCCGTTATGGATTGTTTTATTTTGCGGGGTGCGTACTCGAATATTGGAATCGATCGGGAGAGCACAGCCGCCATGGCAACGCCCTGCGCCCGACCAAGTTTTAGCATACTCTGCACGTTTTTTCCGAAAAAGGGAGCTTCGATGGCTACCTCATCGGGGTGATACTGGTCAACCAGCATCTGAACACGCTCGTAAATGGCCTTTAGTTTTAGGTAATGATCGCCATACTTCCCCAGCTCAATAACACCCAGAACAACCAATTTCATGTTGTTTTTGCCACTTCCGCAGATTATTCCATAACCCAGAATGTTTGTTCCGGGATCGATCCCAAGAATTATTTTTTCCTTTGCCTCTCCTTGCTTGCTAATACTCATCCTTTTATGTTTTACGAGGTAAATGGTTCGCGCATGTGGTGTTTTTTTGATTTGATTTGATGGTTTTGTTACCAAGCCCCAATCTCGGCTCCTAGCCCTTTGCCCACAATGGATTCGAAGTCCACTGTTTGTGTTTTTTTTGCTGATTTGGTTATCACGCCCAGGTGTGCCAGAGCCGCATTCAGGCTTGTTTCGTTGATATCCCCAAAATTGGTCATCACATCATCGGCTGCGGTTACGTTTACGGGTATTCCACCGAAGTAGTCGCCTTCGTTGTTGGCATTTTTCATCGAAAAACAGATTGGAACAATCATCCAGTCGATACTGGGGTCGTTAAACTTGAAGGCGTACATACCAACCGGTTTTCCATGGGTTTTTTCGCCAACCAGAGCAACGTCCATAAAGGGTTTGAGCCCGTTTATAACCAGTTCGCTGGCCGATGCCGATTGGTTTGTGGTGATGAATACCACCCGGTTTAGGGTTAGCGTATTGGTTACGCTTTTGAAGAGGAGGCTTGTGTCGTTGTCGGAATGCTTGTTGTTGTGGCACGATTTTGCGTAAACCCCTCCATTTGCCGCTGAACCGCCAATCAGGTTGGCCAGGTAGTTCGAAACGTCAACCTGCCCGCCCCCGTTGTACCTTAGGTCAACAATTAGTTCGGTTACCCCTTTGGATTTAAAATCGGCAAAAACAGCGTCCAGCTCTTTGGTGGTATTGGTTATAAAGCTTTCCAGTACAAAATACCCCACTTTGGTTGCTCCAAATGTGTAAACCGAGTCGGTTAGTACTGTATTCATTGCTATTTCAGCTTTCTCAAACGTGTAACTAGCGCTAGTGCCTGTGGGCGATTTGAATTGGAATGTTTTGCTTACCCCCGCAGTGCTCGCTCCCACAAGGCTGGAGTAGTTATCGGCTGTGGGTGTTTGTCCGTCTATTGTTACTATTTGCCAGCCTCGGCCTATCCCCTTGGCTGCGAGCGGTGAACTGTTGAACACAAACGTAATAATCAGCTCGCCATTGGCGTTAAACCCCGATCCAAATCCGAATCCCACGTAGGCTCCTTGGTTGTAATAGGCCTCAAATTCGGTGCGGGTGGTTACGTAGCTCCACTTGTCGGGGGGCGTAACTCTTAAGGCATCCATTAGTTCAATTGGGGTTGCGTAGCCATTGGGGTCAACGGTTGGCATTTGGTCGTACCATAGGTAATGCTCCTGCATTAAACTATAGACCTCATTATTCACATTGATTTCTCCAGAGTCGTTTTTTTCGCACGAGGCAATGAGTAGTATCAGTGAAAGTGCTACGAGTAATAATTTTAAGTATTTCATTCGTATGGAGTTTTATGTTATTAATCTATAATGCAAATTATGGGCCGATATTCGTCGATTACCCGTTATGTTGGTTTAGTTTGTGACCCTATCGATTGTTGAAAAAGTATTGCACCAATAATTATGGCTAGCCCAACAATTGTTGTCCATATTATTTGCTCGTGCAGAACCCAGCTGATAAATACCAATGCAACAAATGGAACCAGGTACGAGAAATTGCCAAGTTTAGCCGTATTTGTTGCGTATTTCATGGCTTTGAGCCATAGCACAAAGGCTATTCCCATTTCGAATGCCCCTATGTATGCCGATGCGAGAAGCCCATTCCTGGGGATGTTGCTGAATCCGTCGAGCATAATCATCGGGATAAAGCACAGAATTGTCGAAATGGCGAAGCTCAGGAACAGTTTAACCACCTCGCTGCGATCCTTGTCGCGCACATTGATAATCCAGAACGATGCCCATACCACCGAGCTGAGTAGTGCCAATGTTACGCCCCAAGGGTTGCTTTGGGCAAAAATGTTAAAATTGCCCTGCGACGAAATGATGGAAACCCCCACAAGGCTGAGGATTAACGCAGTGAAATCGTACCAGTGTAATTTTTGCCCCAGGAAGATCCCCGAGAGTAGGACTAGGACAATAGGCCAAACATAGTTAAGCGGTTGTGCAACTTGGGCGGGCAGTAGGCTGTAGGCCTTGAAAAGTATAAAGTAGTAAAGAAAAGGATTTAACAAGCCTTGTAGCGCTGAGCGGAGTAGTTGTTTTGGGGTGGTTGCCCATAGCTCGTCCGTTTTTTGTTGCATTACAACAGCACCCCAAAGGATTATTGTTGCCGCGAGCGACGACCAAAAGAGGAGTTGGTAATAGTTCAGGAATTTGAGCCCTATCTCGAATGCCGTGGCCGATGTTCCCCAAAACAGAACAACCAGCGATGCGTATAGGTACGATTTACGTTGATTTTTCAAATATATCTCGTTTTACGAGTGCAAGATATAAAGAAAAAGGTGGTTTTACTACCACCCTCAGTATTTCTACTTTATTTCAACATTATGTCTTTTTAATGTATCCATAAAATCTCGGAAATAGCTATCGTTGTGGACGGTTACGCTTGTTTTCCGAGAATCGCTTAGTTGAATGGAGATTCTTATAAAGGATTTTTCGCGAGAAACTAATGCAACGCTTTTTAAATCCCTTATAGGGAATGCAACATTGCTAGTATTGCGTATTTCCATAATTTTAAAAAACGAAAAGAACAGCATTGCTATACCAACAAATAAAAGGAAAAGTTGATAATTATACATAGATTCTCTGGAGCCATCTGTTCCCCAGATAAGAACCACAACGGGCTGTAATAGAATGAAAAGGGCAATGGCAAAACTATACCAAAACGCTTTGGAGTCGCGCTGAATGATAATTTCTTCGTCGTCGAATATGATATTGCCCGTTGCAAAACTGCTTCCTCGAAGTAGTTTTTGAAATTTGCTGTTTTCTTCCAGTTCCATAGATCAACTCTATAGAAATCCCAATTCCAGCATAGCCTCGTCGCTCATTCGGCTTTTATCCCAGGGTGGATCGAATGTTAACTTGATAACCGCGCCGGTAACTCCTTCAATTTTCGACACCTTTTCCTCTACCTCTTCCACCAGTTGGTCGGCCATTGGGCAGTTGGGTGCGGTAAGTGTCATGGTGATGGTAACCTTCCGGTTGTCGTCAACATCAATTTCGTAAATCAACCCCAGATCGTATATGCTAACAGGGATTTCGGGGTCGTGAATGGTTTTTAGTGTTTTAACAATGTCGGTTTGAATTGCTAGTTCGTCGCGTAGTTCCATATTGATATGTTTTTATATTGACATGAAGAACTTGTCAAAGCATCCTTATTAGATCCTTCACTTCGTTCAGGATGGCAAATTGATCTTTTTCAAAATTATGCGTTGTTGCCTTTAGCTTGAAATGCCAATGCGTACATCCTCATCTGCTTTACCATTGCGGCTAATCCGTTGCTGCGGGTTGGAGAGAGGTTTTCCTTTAACCCAATTTTGTCGATAAAGTACAGGTCGGCATCGAGTATTTCCTTGGGAGTCCGGGCGTTCATCACCTTAATAAGTAATGCCACAATTCCTTTGGTGATAATGGCGTCGCTATCGGCGGCAAATTGTATTTTGCCGTCAACCAAATCGGCATCGAGCCATACCTTGCTCTGGCAACCCTTAATCAGGAACTGGTCGGTGCGTTTCTTCTCATCAATTGGGGGTAAATCCTTACCCAGTTCAATGAGTTGCTGGTATCGGTCCATCCAATCGTCGAATAAACTAAAATCATCGATAATGCTATCCTGAACTTCGTTAAGTGTCATATCTCCTTATTTGATTGTTAAATTATCAGGGTTCTGCTTACAATCCCAAACCGTATGGACGATAATCGTATCAGGGGTAATTTCGTAGAGGATGATAAAATCTTCAATAATCAAGCCTCTTACTGATTCTATTTCGGTTGTTTTCCCAATTTCAGGTTGTTTGCACAGCAGTCCAAGTTCCTTTTTTATTTTCTTGTAAAGTTTTTTTGAGTAAGCGTTGCTTTGATTTCTATCTGAGTAGAATTCAAGAATGGCGAAGAACTTTACTGTGGCTCTTTTAGACCAAACTATTTTGCGCTTAACCATTTGTTAAACTCTTTGTCGAGTTCTTGCTGTTCAACAAATAACCCCAAATCGACATCCTTCTTTGATTCTTTAATTTCGAGTTTTTGCTCTTTGCTTAACTCGATAGTTTGCCCCCGAGTTTTAGAATCAAGAATTGTTTTAATAGCATTCAAGAATGATACGTCGTCAATCTCCGCTATTCTGTGCATCAACTGCCTTTTTAATTCTATTGTAGTCATCTCGAAGGGGTGTTTATACTGTAAATATACGAAATATATACTTTTGATGTTTGCTCATTAAACTCCTACCCAAACATCTCCTTAACCTTGATAACACCCTCAACCAATCGGTCAACTTCCTCGAAGGTGTTATAGAATGCCAACGATGCCCGTACTGTTCCATCAATTCCAAAATGGTCGATAACGGGTTGCGTGCAATGGTTGCCCGTACGAACGGCTATTCCCATTTTATCGAGTATCATTCCGGTATCGTAGGGGTGAATATCCTTTAAAATAAACGAGATGATTGATGCTTTATCTTTGGCTGTTCCAATAATTCGGAGTCCGTCAATTGCAAGAAGCTTATTTGTTGCGTAGTTCAATAGCTCTGTTTCGTAAGCAGTAGCCTGCTCAATTCCAACCGATTTGTAGTAGTTTATTGCGGCTGCAAGTCCAGCGGCTCCAATATAGTTGGCTGTACCCGCCTCGAACTTGAATGGCAACTCGTTGTAAGTGGTTTTGGCAAAGGTTACCGTTTCGATCATATCGCCACCACCTTGCCATGGAACCATTTGCGTTAGCCATTTCTCCTTACCGTAAAGCACACCAATTCCTGTTGGACCGTAAATTTTATGACCAGAGAATGCATAGAAATCGGCATCGAGGTCCTGCACATCAATTATTCCGTGCTTTACGCCCTGTGCTCCATCAATCATAACAGGAATATTATGCTTGTGGGCAATCGATATTATTTGCTTTATGGGGTTTACCGTTCCTAACGAGTTGGACACGTGGTTTACTGAGACTATTCTGGTTTTAGGGGTGATGATCGATTCGAGCATATCAACCTTAAGTTCCCCATTATCGTCGAATGGAAGAACCTTGAGCGTTGCCCCTTTGCGCTCGCAGAGCAGTTGCCAGGGAACAATGTTGGAGTGATGCTCCATTTCGGTAACAATTACCTCGTCGCCCGATTTTACGAATACCTCGCCAAACGAAAATGCCACCAGGTTGATGGATGCTGTTGTTCCTGAAGTGAAAATTATCTCCGAGGTTTTCTCTGCGTTAAGGAACCCCCTAATAACTTCGCGTGCTTTTTCGTACTCCTCGGTCGATTCAGCGCTTAGCTTATGCACTCCACGATGAATGTTGGCGTTGATTGAGTTGTAGAATTTCTCAATGGTGTTTAGCACAGCCGTAGGTTTTTGGGTTGTTGCACCATTGTCGAAATACACTAAGGGTTTTCCATAGACCTCGCGTGATAGGATTGGAAAATCCTTACGAATATCAGCTATTTTGGAACTAAATTTAGACATGCCTTTGTGTTTTTAGCAGCAGTTCATTGGACAGCTATGGCATCGGGATAGTTCGCCGCGTAGGCGTTTATTCACCATATCGTCGATTCGTTCGCGGAGCGATTCAATGGAGATTTGCTTAACCACCTCGTGGGTAAATCCAAACATCAACAGCAATTTTGCCTCGCGTTCGCCAATACCCCTGGCGCGCATGTAGAACAATGCCTCGTAATCGATCTGCCCAACAGTGGCGCCATGCGAGCACTTTACATCATCGGCATAAATCTCGAGTTGAGGTTTAGTGCGGATTTTGGCATCGGGTGTTAGCAGCAGGTTGTTGTTCGATTGGTATGCTTGTGTTTTTTGAGCATCCCTGCGGACAAGTATTCTGCCGTTGAACGCTCCTGTGGCCTGCTCGTCCAGAATACCCTTGTACAGCTCATTGCTGGTGCAGTTTGGCACGGCATGGTCGATAAAGGTATAGTTATCGGTATGCTGCGTGCGGTCGGTTAGGTATAGTCCGTATGCATGCGCATCGGCACCTTCGCCTGCAAGCTGCATGTATAGATTGTTTCGTATAAATCCACCGTGTAACGATAGAACATTCGTAATCAGTTTCGAATCCCGCTCCTGCTTTGTGTAGGTGTGAGTTAACTGGGTAGAATCGTTATGCTCGTTCTGCATTTTCACAAACTCCAGCTGAGCATTTGCTTCAACAATAATTTCGGTTACCACATTGGAAACGAATCGTTTGGGCGAAAGCGAATGGTCGCAGATTAGTACATTTGCCTGGCTCGATTCCTCCATTATTATCAGATTGCGGTACTGAACCAGCAAATTCTCTTCGGCCATCAGCAGGTTGATAACCTGAATTGGCTTTGTGCACACTGCCCCCTTAGGAACGTAGATGAAAACCCCATCCTGTGCAAATGCTGTGTTCAGCGCAACTAGTCCATCGGAACCATTTTCGGCCTGTGCATTGTAGTACTTCTCGAACAGATGTGGGTATTTTGCAGCAGCATCAATCATACTACCTATTACAACCCCATTCTCCATAACCTGAAGCCTGTTGGGGTTTGGCATGTAAAACCCGTTCAGCACCAAGGCCAAATGCGTATCGAGTTCAGGAATGTCGCAGCGGAAAATATCGTCAACCTTAAAGGTGATATGCTTAGGGGCAAAGTATTTCTCGTACTCGTTGCTAAAAACCGATTCGATTTTTGAGTACTTATACTTCTCGTTTTTAAGCGTTGGAATACCCAGAATCCTGAAATTCTGAATAGCCTCCTCGCGGTGATGATTCATTAATGATGAACTTCCCTCCGAAATCAAATCCAGATTATTGAGGTAAAGGTTCACCATTTCATCTTTTATATTTAGTGTGGCGGTTTTGCTCATTGTTTGCGGATATTACACTGTTAAATATTTGGCCAAAAATGGATAAGGAATTTAATTGCCATTTTTAATCCAATCGTATCCTTTTTCTTCAAGTTCTAGCGCTAGTTCTTTGCCTGCGCTCTTAACAATGCGGCCGTTGTAAAGGATATGTACAAAGTCGGGAACGATATAATCTAAAAGCCTTTGGTAGTGTGTAATAACAATGGTGGCATTTTCGGCTGTTTTAAGCTTGTTTACACCATTTGCCACAACGCGCAGCGCATCAATATCCAAGCCAGAGTCAGTCTCGTCGAGGATTGATAGCTTTGGCTCAAGCATGGCCATTTGGAAAATTTCGTTTTTCTTTTTCTCCCCACCAGAGAAACCCTCGTTTACCGAGCGGTTTGTAAGTGCAGAGTCAATCTCCACCAACTCTTTACGCTCACGTAAAAGTTTCAGGAAATCCGATGCAGAAAGCGGCTCTAGGTTACGGTACTTGCGATGCTCGTTTACTGCGGCCTTCATAAAGTTTACCATGCTAACGCCTGGAATCTCAACAGGATACTGAAAACTAAGGAAGATTCCCTCGCGCGAGCGAATCTCAGCGGGCATTTCCAAAACATTCTTTCCGTTGAATGTAACCGATCCGTGAGTTACCTCAACAAGTTCCCTTCCGGTTAGTACCGAGGCTAGCGTGCTTTTGCCAGAACCGTTGGGCCCCATAATGGCGTGAACCTCGCCGGGTTTTACTTCGAGGTTGATACCTTTTAGTATCTCTTTATCGTTTATTTTTGCGTGTAAATCCTTGATTACTAGCATAACATTTAATTTATTTTGTAAGTTATATTTAACCACAAAGTCGCTCAAAGTAATTCACGAAGGCGCTCAAAGTAGAAACTTCCAAACTTTTTTGAATCTCTTATAGTTTCATTTTTAAGCATTCTCTTTGTGTTACTTTGTGAAATCCTTTGTTGCCTTAGTGGTTAAATTTATCTCTTTATTGTCTTTATTGTCTTTATTTATTCCAACTTTAACTCTCTTACCCTACACTGCCTTCCAGACTAATCTGCAGTAACTTCTGCGCCTCAACGGCGAATTCCATTGGTAGTTTATTCAGCACTTCCTTGGCGTAGCCATTGATAATTAGCCCTACAGCATCCTCGGTGGACAATCCGCGCTGATTGCAGTAGAAAATTTGATCTTCGCCAATTTTTGAAGTAGTAGCCTCGTGCTCAACAATTGCAGAGGGGTTATCAACCTCAAGGTAAGGGAATGTATGTGCTCCGCACTTATCGCCTAAAAGCAAAGAGTCGCATTGCGAGAAGTTACGGGCGTTATCGGCGCCTTTGAGGACTTTAACCAAGCCACGGTAGCTATTGTTGCTAACCCCGGCCGATATTCCTTTTGAAACAATTCTGCTCCGCGAGTTTTTGCCGATGTGAATCATTTTACTGCCAGTATCGGCCTGCTGGTGATTGTTGGTAACTGCCACCGAGTAGAACTCGCCGTAGGAGTTGTCGCCAAGCAGTATGCAGCTAGGGTACTTCCATGTAATGGCCGACCCGGTTTCAACCTGTGTCCACGAAATTTTACTGTTCTTTCCCTTGCAAATTCCTCGTTTTGTAACAAAGTTGTAGATACCGCCCTTGCCGTCCTTATCGCCAGGATACCAGTTTTGAACGGTTGAGTACTTAACCTCGGCGTTATCGTGAACCACAATTTCCACAACTGCAGCGTGTAACTGATTTTCGTCGCGCATTGGAGCGGTACAACCCTCGAGGTACGAAACGTAGCTCTCGTCGTCGGCAACAATAAGTGTGCGCTCAAACTGACCGGTATTCGATGCGTTTATGCGGAAGTATGTGCTCAACTCCATTGGGCAACGCACTCCCTTGGGAATATAGCAGAACGAACCGTCGCTAAAAACAGCAGAATTGAGTGCGGTGAAAAAGTTATCGGTAACCGGCACAACCGATGCCAGGTATTTTTTTATTAAATCGGGATGCTCCCTAATGGCCTCGCTCATGGAGCAAAAGATAATGCCCTGCTCGGCCAACGTTTCGCGGAAAGTAGTTTTAACCGATGTGCTATCCATAACGGCATCAACCGCAACCCCTGTAAGCATTTTCTGTTCCTCAAGCGGAATTCCAAGTTTGTCGAAGGTTTCCTTCAGAATTGGGTCAACCTCATCCAAACTATTCAGGGATGGTTTTTGCTTGGGAGCCGCATAGTAAATTATACCCTGATAATCGATAATTGGGATATTGAGGTGAGCCCAATCGGGCATCTCCATGGTTTGCCAATGACGAAATGCCTTTAGCCTGAACTCCAGCATCCACTCGGGTTCGCCTTTTTTCTCGGAGATAATGCGAACAACATCCTCGTTAAGCCCCTTGGGAATTGTTTCGGTTTCGATTTCGGTAACAAAGCCGTACTTGTACTCCGAGCCCGTTACCTCATCAAGTATTTTATCCTGTTCGTTTGCCATTTGAATTAGAAAACTTTTACATTCTTGGAATTATTAAACACCATGTATAACAACTTTAGTAAGCCATTGTTTAAAAAATAACAATCAAATTAGAATTAATCTAATTAACGGCAAAGGTATTCAGTTTGAATGGAAATTGAAAAGAAAATTAAATGTTATTGGTGATGTTTTATGTCAATTCTGGGTGCGGTTGTTATATTAACAACAGGTTTGACGATATTAATACGTCATTCCTGTTGTATCTAATTGATTTTTAGGGATGTATTATTCGTATCTAAAATGCTTCGCCGTTTCTTTTAAACTCCCAGCAAGTTGAAGCAAGCGCTCAGAGTAGGAAGTTAAATCACGAGCCGCATCACCAGTCATGTTGCTAACATCGTTTAGTTTCGACATTGATTCGTTGATGGTATGGGTTTGCTCTAGTTGTTGCTCGAAGTGGCGAGCAATTTCAACAGTAATATCTGCGGTTTTGTTGATTTCGGAGACTAGCATTTCCATAACTGTCCTGACCTCATTAACGGTTGCAAGGCTTGTGCGCGAAAGGTCGACAATCTCTGACGCTGCCTGTTTGGAGCGTTCGGCCAATTTACGAACCTCGCCGGCAACTACTGCAAATCCACGACCGTGCTCGCCAGCACGAGCGGCCTCAACTGCGGCATTCAGCGCAAGGATATTGGTTTGGAATGCAATGTCGTTAATTACCTGTATTTTATTTGTAACCTTGGTCATGGCATTCAATGCATGTTGCGAGATTTCGGTTCCCTTCTGAATTGTGTGAACCGCGGTTAACGATATTTCCCGAGCTTTTTTAACGTTGGAATTGCTCTGCTCGATGGACTGCGTAACCTTACGGACAGCATCGGAAACATCGGTAGATGTGTTGGTTAATTCCTCTACAGTAGTGTTTAGTGCTTCGGCATTTGTATTCATTGTTTGTCCGGAGTCGATAATCTCATCGGACACGTTTCCTATTTTTTTAAAGGTATTCCTAAGCCTTTCTGCCATGCCTGAAAGTGATTTTGATAATTGGCCGATTTCGTCGTTATACTTGTCGTCCATGTAAGCTTTGAGGTTGCCTTCACTTATTTTTGATGCAAAGGTAACTCCCGTGATAACTCGGGCCGATATTCGGCTTGATACGGTTGCTATAACAATGGTTATTAGGAGTAAACCTGTTAGTCCAATTATGAGTAACACTATCCCTTTTGTTCTGGACTCGTCCAGAACATCATCGATAATAACCATGACGCCCAAGCACCAAGGGGAATCCGATCCTTCCATCAGTATAGGATTGAAGTAGGCCATAACTTGCTTTCCTGTTTCGGAGTGGATTGCAGAAATAGTAAAGGATTCGCCTTTCGCAATTTTTTCAGAAATACGCTGCGTTTTATCCTCATCGGCGTTAATTTCTGCCATCGTTTTGCCTATGACTGTTGAGTCGGGGTGTGAAACGTAGATTCCGCCGTTGGACAGTAAAAAGGAGTAACTGTTGTTGAAAAGTTGAAGTTTGTCAACCCGTTCTTTTATCTCCGTTAAGTCGATATCGCAGCCAACTGTTCCTACCAACTCTCCATTGTACACTATTGGGCTTATAAGGCTGGTCATGTGTATTTTCCTATCATCGGTGGTGCGATACTTATAAAGGTAGGGTTCGAGAATTGTATTCCCGTTTAAATTTTTTGTAACCCACAAGCTCTTGTCGGAAAGATTTTCGAACGATGCGGTGTCCTGTCGGTACAGTATTGCGTCGTTTTCCCAGTAATATGTGCAACGCAAACGCCCTTTAGAACCACTCCTTCTATTAAAATTGGTTAAATCCCAGTTAACCCAAAGGGAGCGAATATTCTTATGCTTTCTTAAAACATCGTACTGCATTTGCTTCTGAACCTCAAGTCTCCATTTGTCGTCGGCTTTAACGAATCCTTGCATAGCAACGGCCAATGTTTTTGTTACGCTGAGTTCGTTATTGAGTTGATCCTGAAAGCTTCGAGCCGACTCTTTTACAAGTGTACTAACATATTTATGAGCATTGTTTAAATTGTCATTTTGAGAGCTCCGAATCAAATAAATAAATACAGATAGGTAAACAATGGTTGAAATTCCCAGCAAAAGGATAAACATCCTTAGGCGTAAGTTTATGTTTTTGAATTGCATACAAGTTAAGATTAGTGGTTAAGCGTTGGACGGTAAAGGTTCGCAAAGTATATTTTTACTGATTCAATGCCAAGTGTTGTTAAATATTTTTTTATGATAAATTGGTATATCTATTTATTGCTTATATTTACTAGAATGTAAAGGATGTTTCAGTTTTAAATTAAAGCTATGAAACGATTATTGCCATATCTAATAATATCTATCATTATTACAGTTTCCTGCAAAAACAGGGGTTCTGTGGTCGATAAAGAAAAGTACAAGCAAGAAATCATCCAGGCCGAGCATGATTTTGCCAAAATGGTAAAAGAGCAAGGCATGCAGGCGGGTTTCGCTTTTTTTGCTGACTCCAACGCGGTTATGCGTCGGGCTGATGAGTCATTGATAATCGGCAAAACCGCAATTGAGGAGCATTTTGGGAAATCTCGCTACAAAGATGCTATTCTGGAATGGGAGGTCGATTTTGTAGATGTTGCTGAAAGTGGCGATTTGGGTTATACCTACGGAAGATATACCTTTGTAGCAAAGGACTCGATGGGTAACCTTGTTAAATCCGCAGGGGTGTTTCACACCGTTTGGAAACGACAGGGCGACGGAACTTGGCGGTATGTTTGGGATTGACATGTATTCTAGTAATATATAAGAATTTTATTAAAAACATTTGGTATGGAAGCAGTTAAAGAGTGGTGGACTACCTCTCGGGGAAATAAGTTGTTTGCTTGGCATTTGTTGCCAGTTTCGCAGCCTAAGGCGGTTGTGCTTTTGGTTCATGGTCATGGTGAGCACTCGTGGCGTTATTTGCATTGGGCTAAGCAATTTGCATACTGTGGCTATGCCTTTTATTCGTGGGATCACATTGGGCACGGGATGTCCGATGGGCAACCCGGTCATGTTCGACGCTACGAGCATTTGCTGTTCGAGGTGGATCTGGCTATTACCAAGGTACGAGAGCAGTTCCCCGATTTACCCATTATCCTTTATGGACATAGTATGGGGGGCAATATCGCCATTAACTACGCCATTAGGCGTTCGCCTTCCATTAAGTTGCTGATTGTTACTTCGCCGTGGATTCGGCTGGCTCAGCCCAATTCCCCGTATGTCGATATGTTTTTGCGCGTGATGAGTTTCGTTCTCCCGTTCTACCCGTACAGGTCGCCCGTGAGGCCCGAGGCAATTTGCCATCCCGAAGTGGAGGTGCGTAAGTATGCCGAGGATCCGCTGATTCACAACAGGATCTTGCCCCGACTATATACATCAATTAAAGATGCGGGTGAGTACGCTCTTCGGAATTCAAAACGCATTAAGATACCTACTTTATTTATGCATGGGAGTGCCGACAGTATTACATCTGTGATAGCCAGTCGGGCGGTGGCCGATTCAATGCCCGATGCAACCTACATTGAGTGGCCTGGCCTTTTTCACGAACTTCACAACGAGGCTCAACGCGACGATGTATTCGGAAGAATAAAGGAGTGGATCGACAAACACCTGGATTGATATGAAGCTCCGAACCGAGGTTGAGGCTCCTAAGTACCCGTTTAGCATTGGATTTAACACATCAACGCTATTTGTGGGATCGTGCTTTACCGAGAATGTAGGTGCAATAATGCGCGAGAATAAGATGCCCGTGCTGGTTAATCCCTTCGGTGTGGTTTATAACCCGTTCTCCATCGACAAGAGTTTGCAAAGCCTTGTTGAGAACCGGAAGTATTCCGAAACCGATCTCCAGTTTAGGAATGGGTTGTGGTTCAGCTACGATCATCACACCCGTTTTTCGTCGGTGAGTAGGGAGGAGTGCTTGTTACGTATTAATAACGCGGTGGGCGAGGGGCATCGTTTCATGCTTGGCCTTAGTAATCTCGTCGTAACGTTCGGAACTGCTCGGGTTTACCGGTTGAAGAGTTCTGGTCAAGTGGTGGTCAATTGCCATAAGGTTCCAGCCAAGGAGTTTGATCACCAACTTATGAGCGTTGACGAGATTGTAGCTATTTGGTCGAATCGCATCGCGGAGTTGTTGGCGATGAATAGCGCCCTGAGGATAATTTTCACCGTTAGTCCAATCCGCCATTGGAAGGATGGGGCCGAGGGGAACCAGGTCAGCAAATCGACGCTAATTGTTGCTGTGCATACGCTGGTGCGAATGTTCCCGGACAATGCCTTCTATTTTCCCAGTTACGAAATCATGATGGACGATTTGCGCGATTACCGCTTTTACGATACCGATATGCTGCATCCATCGCCTATGGCTATTGAGTATATTTGGGCTAAGTTTGCAAAATCTTTTATCGATAAGGAATCCGAAGGGCTAATCGCGCAAATTCGTAAAATTGTTCAGGCAGCGGGGCATCGCCCGTTCAATCCTGCTACGGTTGAGCATCAACGGTTTATTGCTCAAACCCTCACGCAAATAGCGCAAATAATGGAAAATCATTCCGGAATTAATTTCGATGATGAAATAGAAAAGTTAAATTCGCAACTTCGATAAACAATTTGCTTGCTTTGGGGTTTAACCGAATTATATTTTTCCGATTATGGCAGATTTTGATACAGTTTTAGTGGCTTTTGGGTTAACCCTTTTTGCAGGCTTATCCACGGGGATAGGCAGTGCAATTGCTTTTTTTACTAAACATACTAACACTAAATTCCTGTCCGTAGCACTGGGTTTTTCGGCGGGAGTGATGATTTACGTATCGTTTGTGGAGATTTTTCAAAAGGCCAAGGAGTCGTTGGTAATTCCGCTGGGCGAGATGGGCGGAACAACCCTTACCGTGATTTCGTTTTTTGGAGGGATGATGGTGATTGCCCTGATCGATAAGTTTATTCCATCGGCCGAAAACCCACACGAGATCCACACCGTTGAGGAATTGGTGGGCAAACCGGTTAGGAACAGTAAGTTAATGCGGATGGGAGTTTTTACGGCTTTGGCCATTGGTATCCATAACTTCCCAGAGGGGTTAGCCACTTTTACTGCAGCCCTCGAGAACCCCTCGTTGGGCGTTGCTATTGCCATTGCCATAGCCATTCACAATATTCCTGAGGGAATTGCAGTTTCGGTTCCCATAGTTTTTGCCACGGGCGATAAGCGGAAAGCTTTCCGGCTGTCGTTCCTTTCGGGGTTGGCCGAGCCCGTTGGGGCTATTGTGGGTTACTTGGTTTTGATGCCCATTATGAGCCCGTTAACCTTTGGAATCCTATTTGCCGGTGTGGCAGGAATTATGGTTTTTATATCGTTGGACGAGCTGTTGCCGGCTGCCCGCGAGTATGGCGAGCACCACCACTCCATTTGGGGGTTAATCCTTGGCATGATGGTTATGGCCATGAGTTTGCTGCTGTTTATGTAATTTTTTTATTTTGATATAAATACTGTTGACACCATGTACCAAACGCATAAAACCTACATTAAGCCTAGTATGCGAATGTCGAAATTGATTAATGAGAATCCGACATTGCTGCTAATGATGGAATACTTTGAAATTGACTATGCAGTTGGCGATAAAACCATAGAGCGTTTATGTGCAGAGAATAATGTCAACATGTCGGTATTCCTGGTTATTTCAAATTTATACAATGGCTTCTACCCTAATGCCGCCGAGGTTAGTGTTGATGATTTGGCGGTTTCGCCCATCATTAATTTTTTGAAAAATACCCATAATTTCTATAAAAAGGATAAGTATCCCGAGATACAAAACTATATTCAACAGCTTTACCAGCATCAGGATAAAGAGGATATCGCTCAAATTGAACGTTTCTTCAACGAGTATTTCGACGAGGTGATTGAGCATCTGAACTACGAGGATGAGGTGGCATTCCCCTATTTTTGTCAACTCTTAAAAAGCAATCCCGATATTACTCAGTCAAAGTTCTCGGTGCGCGAGTACCGCGAGCATCATACCGATATCGAAACCAAACTGTCGGATTTGAAGATGTTGCTACTTAAGCACGTTTCGTTAAAGGACGATTTTACCCTTCGGCGCCGTGTTCTCTATAGTCTGTTTGAGTTGGAGCGCGATTTGAATATTCATTCAACCATCGAGGAGATGGTTTTGCTCCCTTTGGTCGACGAAATCGAAAAGCACAAAATCGATGAGCATCGATAGGCTTAGTATTGCCATAGTGGAGCCTTCGTCGATTGTTTGGGAAGGTTTGTCCAACCTGCTGCTGAAGAGCCAGCACCATTTTGCGGTGTGCAGGTTTGGGAGTGTTGATGAACTTCAGCGTTTTGCATCAAAACGTCAGTTCCATCTTGTTATTGTAAATCCAGCGTTGATACAGAATCGCGAGTGCGAGTTCTTTCGGATTCGGAAGGGGTTGCCCGATATGGTCTGGGGTGCCTTTGTTTACTCGTTGTTCGACAGCGAATTGTTGGCTCGTTTCGATTTTGTTATCTCGCTAACCGATTCAGTGGAGAGTATTGTGGACAAGCTTAGTAGTTTCCATGCCGAGAGTGTTCACGATGCAAATTCCAGCGATGGCCTCACCGAGCGCGAGGCCGAGGTTTTAGTGTTGCTCACCAAGGGCTACTCCAATAAGGAAATTGCCGACAAACTCAATATCAGCGTGCATACGGTGATTAGCCATAGGAAAAACATTGTAGAGAAAACCGATATCAAGAGTTTGCCAGGTCTTACTATTTATGCCATTTCGAAGAAGTTGATCTGTCTCGACAGCTAATCTATCTCCCCATTAATAGTGATTGCGGCGGCATATAATCCCTGAAAATTGGGATTGATATACGTTGCGGTTCATCCTTTCTTTGTGCTTTAATTTAATCTAAATAAAGCCAAGGAGAGATGCTGCCTTTATCTGTTATTTCTTTAGTGCCGAAACATATTGCCTTGAATTTGCGCAAATCGTTGTGCCATAAAGGCCTGCTTGTGGTGTGTGCCCCTTTCTACGTCAAACTATACCTATTCCGTTTATGAGTAAAATTACAATGCTTAGCCGTACAGCTAACGGTCAGGTGTTCCTTTGTAATAAGTGCAAAGGGGTTCACCTAGAGTTTAATAATCTTAGCTTCAACCTGCCCAGCAAGGATTTTTACGAGTTTGCCAGTTACTTCCGAAGGCTCGATGGAGGACATTGGGAGTTAGTGAATTGCGGATCGATATTCAACCGTAAAATCATTGTTCCCGTTGGGCATCCCCATATAAACATGATGCTTAGTAAGCCGGAACTCGATGAGCTTAAGCGGTTGTTGGCCGTTGCTGTGCCCCGGCTTAAGGTTGACGCGTTAACTAAAATAGACTTTTGTAATAACCTAAACTAAACGCTATGAGGTACATCGATTTAACAGAGAGTGCTTCCAGTGCCCGGTTGTTCATGGTGGGCGGGTTAAGCATTCCGCGCGAGGATTGGCAAACCACCGTTCCCAATCCCGAAAACTTCCAATCAATGGGTAATGGGCACGATGGGGTGTCGAAGGAGTTGCTGGCTTACGGCTTGGGCCGTAATGCTTCCTCTATTCCCGGTCGATGTGGCATTGTTGGCTTGCAGGTTGCAAATGGTAATAAAGTAAAATAATTATCAATCAATCACTTAAAAATAATTAATATATGAAACGAACAGCGGTTTTTTATGGTTCCTCAACTGGAACAACGCAGATGGTAGCCAAGCAGATTGCCTATATACTTGGGGCTGATGTGTACGATGTGGCCGATAAGCCCGTGTCGAAGATTCAGGAGTACGATAATTTAATTCTGGGTACATCCACCTGGGGTGTTGGCGATTTGCAGGACGACTGGGAGGCTTTTCTGCCCGATTTCAAGAAGAATAGCTTGGCCGGTAAGGCTGTGGCCATTTTTGGCTTGGGTAATGCCGAGGTTTATTCCGATAGCTTTGTGGATGGCATGCGGATGTTGTTCGATACGGTTAAGGGTAGTGGGGCAACTGTTGTAGGGTTCTGCCCATCCGATAATTATACCTTCGATCATTCCGAGGCTGTTATTGATGGCGAGTTTGTGGGCCTTGCGCTCGACGACGAGAATCAATCCGATTTGACTAATACCCGAATTACCGCCTGGGTCGATCAAATCAAGGGAAAGCTTAACTAGTCTTAATTACAAAACTATTTCTTCTTAAATATTAAACACATGAAACGTTTTTTTACATTAACAGTAGGTTTGTTATTATTAATATTCTGCCATGCGCAGGAGAAAACCGACGCCATGCTTTTTGGCGATGTGAAGTCGGTAACCACCAAGGAGCATATCCCATTTGTATCCATAATTGTAAAGGGGACTACTATGGGAACCACTGCCGATGGTAGTGGCCATTATAAATTGGCTAATTTACCTGTTGGAAAGTGCGTTATTGTTGCGCGTGCCCTTGGGTATAAGACATTGGAGCGCGAAGTGGTAATGGAGCAGGGAAAGGCTGTTCAACTTTTTTTTGAACTCGAGGATGATATGCTCAATCTCGAGCAGGTTGTGGTAACCGGAACCCGAACCCAGCACTATGTGAAGGATGTGCCGGTGCGTACCGAGGTTATTACCGCAAAATCGCTAGAGAGTAAGAATGCCTGCAATCTGTATCAGGCACTAGAGGGTACGCCTGGGATTCGGGTCGAGAATCAGTGCCAGTATTGCAATTTTACCATGGTCCGGATGCAGGGCTTGGGTGGCGAGCATACCCAGGTTCTTATCGATGGGCAGCCTATGTATTCCGGTTTGGCTGGTGTGTATGGCCTTCAACAGCTCAGTACGCTCGATATTGGCCGTATTGAGGTTGTAAAGGGCGCCGGATCGGCTCTCTACGGGAGCAGCGCTGTGGCCGGTGCAATTAATATTGTTACCAAAGAGCCCTCTATGGCTCCATCAACCCTGGTGGATGTGCAGATGGGTAACTATAAATCCAATCGGTACAATATTTCTTCCTCGTTGCGGAACGAGCGGGGTAATGTTGGGTTGAACGTTTATGCCCAGCGGATGTCCGATGGGGCTATTGATGAAACTGGTACCGGGCTCTCGCGTAGCGAGGTGTTGAAGAAGGATGGCGTTTCCGATAGGGTGGAAACCAACCTTACCAATGCGGGTTTCAGCCTATTTATTGATAATCCTTTCTCGAGTAATGAGAAGTTGCGAATCCGCGGAAAATCAGTGTTCGAGAAACGCCAGGGCGGTACAATCACCGACGATTATTATAAGAATCCATTAACCGATGGAACCGAGGGGATTACCACCGATAGGTATGAGGCTGACCTTAACTATACAAAGAGCTTTGCAGGGAATAGCGAGTTGAACTTTATGTTTGGGTACGTGAATCATAGCCGCGAAGCTACCAACGATTCATTCCTGGGCGATTACATGGCTACCCATCAGGACAGCGCTCCCGATGTGCGTAATATGCGACCCTATTTGGCCGACGAGTATTCCTTAACATCAACCCTCTCGCTTAGTAAGAAAATTGGTGGCCATAATGTTTTGGTCGGGGTGCAAGGTTTTTACGATAACTTGAAAGAATCGGGGATGTACGTTGTGGTTGATCCGGCCAGTAGTTTTGTGGGTGAGGCTTACCGATCCAATGCCAAGAAATCGGCTCGCGAGTTTGGTGCATTTCTGCAGGATGAGTGGAGCATTGGCGAAAAGTTGATGGTTGTTCCCGGAATCCGTTGCGATTACCATAAGTCTGGCGAGGAGTATACCACCGATCGTCAGGTGTTTTCTGCATCGGCATTTCCCGAAACTGATTTTGAGCAAACCAGCGTTAGCCCGCGCTTAGCAATCAAGTATAAACTTTCCGATAAATTTACGTTCAGAGCCAATGCTGGAACGGGATTCCGCGCGCCCTATGGGTTCTCGGAGGATTTGCATCTTTGTAGCGGATCGCCAAGGGTTTGGAAATCGTCCGATCTCGATCCCGAAACCTCGGTGAGTTACAATTTCTCTGCCGATTACTACGGACGCGCCATGCGCGTTAGCGTAAACCTATTCCGCACCGATTTGAAGGATAAGATTGGGTTTACCGATGCCGATGCCAATGTATCGGCAATGGGGTATAACTACCAGTGGAAAAATATCGACGATGCTTTTGTTCAGGGTGTTGAGTTGTCGGCGATGGCTAGCATCTCAAGGCATTTCGATTTTGGCGTTGATTTAACCTATAACCAAGGCGAGTATAAAAATGTTCGCGAAGATTGGGTGGGCACTTCGTACGAAAAGGATAGTAAGTATATTTCGAGGTTTCCTGCTATTACCGGGAATCTTAAACTGGAGTATAGTCCCAATACCTGGGTGTTCTCCCTTATTGGCAGTTACCAAGGCGAAATGTACATCGATTACTACAACGAGGAGGTTGATCCGCTGGTGGGCGATCAGTCTAAAATCAAAAAAACCGATGGGTTTATGCTGTTCAATGCCCGTGTGGCAAAAACAATTCGGGGTGTGAAGTTGTATGCTGGTGTTAACAATATTTTGGGGTACGTGCAAACCGAAAAACATTTGGACGATGCTGCTTTTATGTACGCTCCTGTATATGGTACTACTTTTTATGGTGGCGTGGCCATCGAAATTTTACATTAGGTTTAAATTCTCATAGTTAGTTAAAGCCTTGCCTCGGTTAATTGGGGTGAGGCTTTTTTTATTGATAATTCTTTGTCGATAGTTCTGCTCTTATTGCATTACATGATTAATAACATAAGTGTAATGCCGAGTTAAATATTTAAAATGACTTACTTTTGCCGCAATATAAGTATAACGATGGATATTATTAAACTATTTACTTCGAGCGGTACCGCATCCACTTTACTATTCCTTAGTATTGTGGGGATTGTGGGTATCTTTTTAGGGCGCGTTAAGGCATTGCAGGTAAAGCTGGGCATTGCCGGTGTGCTGTTTGCCGGCCTTTTGGTTGGGCATCTTGGCGCAAGGCCAAATCACGAAGTGCTCCATTTTGTGAAGGAGTTTGGTCTCATTCTTTTTGTATACTCCATTGGGCTGGAGGTTGGCCCCCGTTTTATCCCCTCGTTGCGTAGCAATGGCCTGAAGTTGAATTTGCTGGCTATTGGTATCGTTCTTTTGGGTCTTGTAATTGCAGCATCTTTAAAATTGATATTTAATATCCCCACTCCTGTTATTGTTGGTGTGCTGTGTGGTGCTGTTACTAACACGCCCAGCTTGGGCGCCGCGCAACAGGTTATTGCCGAGCAGTTTGCCACTGCTTCCGTGGATGTGCCTTTAACCAGTATGGCCTACGCTGTGGCGTATCCATTTGGAGTAATCGGGGTTATTCTTGCTTTGATTACGCTGCGGAGTATATTCAAGGTGTCGGTAAATCACGAGGTGGAAAAGTATCAGGCCGAGGTGTCCGGGTTGTCCGGGAGGCTCGAGGCTGTTAATATCAAGGTGGTTGATAAGTCCTTAATCGGTCAAAACGTTGATTCCGTTCGCAATCTGTTGAAGGGCGACTTTGTGCTATCGCGGATGTTGCGCAATAACGAGTTTTTCATTCCCAGTGGCGATACCATTCTCCTTGAGGGCGACTATTTATACGGGGTGTCTACCCCTGCACGTTACCAGGCGCTGAGCGAGCGGTTTGGCTCCTTGCAGAAGACTAAGGAAACCGAGATTACTGGCGCTCTGGGTATGCGGCAGGTGGTGTTTACCAATAAGAAGTTGGCTGGTAAAACCATTAAGGAGATTGGGATCTCCCGACGCTACCCGGTGAATATTACCCGAATTTTCCGTGCCGGATCCGAGGTTATGGCCAACGAGGAGGATAGCCTCGAGTTTGGCGATACGCTCCGTATTGTGGGTGAGCGGCAATCGCTCGACGAGGTGGCAAAGTTACTGGGCGATTCCATGAAAGAGCTTTCGCATCCCAATATCATTCCCCTCTTCATTGGAATTTTCGGGGGTGTGCTTTTGGGTAGCATTCCTATTCCCATTGCAGGTTTGCCTGCTCCAGCCCGTTTGGGGTTGGCTGGTGGTCCCTTGCTGGTGGCTCTATTCCTGGGCTTGAAGGGTCGAATTGGGAAACTCGATTTTTATATGACACCCAGTGCTAACCTGTTTATCCGCGAATTGGGTATTGTCCTGTTCCTTGCCTGTGTAGGCTTGTCGGCTGGTGAGCATTTTGTGGAAACGCTGGTTGGTGGCGGTTATATGTGGATGGTTTACGGGGCTATCATCACTCTAGTTCCCATTCTGATAATTGGAACTATTGCCCGTTTGATGAAGTTTAACTTTTTGTCGATATGCGGGATGCTGGCTGGTTCAATGACCGATCCACCTGCGTTAGAGTTTGCCAATGCCATGGCTCCCGGACAGGCTCAGGCCACTGCCTATGCTACGGTTTACCCGGTAGTAATGTTTCTACGCGTGCTGCTAATTCAGGTACTTGTACTGATGTTTCTTTAGTACTGCATTAGGTGTGGAATGTCTTATTCATTCCGTGCTACCATGGGTATTCATTTATTCTATGATAAACTAAAAGGAGGGATACGTCCCTCCTTTTGCTATGTTTCTGGTTCTGATTAGTTTACATCTCCTGTTCCTGAATCTCAACTATGCTTAATTCATCGTTGGGGTTTGCTTCTTGCTCCTCTGGAAGTGCCATTTCGTAAGTATACATTGTTTCTTTAAGCCATTCCGGGTCGAATGTCTGCATGAATTTTAGGGTGGCTTTCCATATCGATTTGGCTGAGCCATCAATCACACGGCGAATCCAGAATCCCATCATACACGGCACTTCCTCGGTTTGGGTGTAGTAGTTGGAGTAGTTCGTTTCGTCGGTTTGTTCTTCTCCATTTTCAGGTGTTGCGTAATCGGCCTCTTCGTCGTATCCCTTGTTGTATTCTTCGTTATTCGAGTTGATATTGTAATGGGGTAATGCGTGCTGGAATCGGTACTTAATGAACCCCGAGGCCATATCCCTGTTGGCCGCCTTGGCGTATTCATACTGTAGGTTTTCTAAATCCTCGTTTTTGTTGAGGTATAGGTAGCTCTCGCACATCATGCGGGCAAATCGTTTCAGAACTATGTTGTAGAAGTTGAGTGGGATAATATCTTTGTTAATTAGGGTTGCGCCCCATTCCACAAATTTGGGGTTAATCCGGTTAAACGATAGGTTGGGGTATTGCCCATTCTGTGGGGCAATGGGGTTAATTCCCGATACAAATGCTAGCGTATTAATAGCATCGGTATGGCTGCCCCTTACGTTTGGGCAGAGCTTTTGCGAAATGGCTGTGTATATGCCCAGTGCGTATGGCAATTCAAGTGCCGACCAGTAGTAGGCTCCTATTTGGGTATCCTCGTTTATGGTTACGGTTTCGGAATTATCATTATCGAAGAAGTGATCCTGAATGTACGGGCAAATATCGGTAAACGAAATGGGGGCAACATCCTGCCTGGGGCAGTCGGCAATCCAAACCATATTGCTGTTGGTAATTTCGTTGTGCTGGATGAACTTATTCTCCTCAATGGAGGTGTTGTAACTGGAATGCACCCGAACTCCGTACTCCGCAAAGCCTTCCATCGAATTATTGGTTAGGGTGATGCTGTCGCAATTGTTGTCGAAGGTGAGCGAGTATGCCGATTTTCCGTTAAATCGGCATTTCGATATATCAACATTCTTGCAGCCGTGGAACGATAGAATGGCGGGGTTTGTTCCTGTTTGTAGATCGAACTGGATATTCTGGATTTTTATGTTGTTGCAGTTCCGGAATGTTATTGTTGTTGGGGTTTGCGACGATGAGTAAATTTTAGGATTGCTATTCATTGTAACACCCAGCAGGGTTATGCCGTTTTTGTTGCCGATTTCTATACTGTTGGTCGCTTTTATGTCGCCGTTGATTACGTAGCGGCTGTTCTCGGTGGCGTTGCTGAGCGCGTTTAGGGCTTCGGGTGTTTCAATTAGTATTGATCCTTCGGGGATGATTGGGGTGCACTCCTCAACGGTTCCGTTGTTGTACACGCATTCCGAGATAATGATACCATCATCGTCGTATCCCTTCCATTTGCCTGTGAGTGTCCAGTAGTCGAACGGTGTTTTTTTCATCAGGAAGGCGTACTTGTGTACTTGGTACTGCCTTTCCGAGGCGGATGGGCCAACCCGTTTGAAGTTGGCTACGTAAATATTGCTGTTGTCGGAGTTTAGGTAAAGGCGGTTGGTTTCAATTTCAACACCTTTGAAGTGTGCCGAAAAGGCAATCAGGGCAATGCCTGCTGTAATGGTGGCAAAGAATGAGTATGCGGCAAGGAGCCATTTTGTCCAGTACGAATTTTTTATCACTAGCGGGAGTATGAAGAATGGGAGGAAGAATAGCTCCATCAAAACAATTAGCCATTTGCTGGGCGTTTCGTTGTGTGCATTGCTACTGAATATGGCAAGGTTCAGCGATATAAGCCATATTGCGCCAATGGCTACGCATGTCCATCGGGTCCACCCCGTTTTTTGTGCTATTATCGATTTTACAAGTAGCGCAATAAAAAACAGGATTACCAGTACGAATGGTGAATACTCTACTGCTGTTAGTATAAACTCCGATTTGCTGCTCAGCTCTATGTTGAATGCGGCAAATAAGGTGCAGAGAATGGCTATGCCAGCGGATATGGCCATTGTGTAGGAGGTAATAGTGTTGAGTCGTTTCATAGATTTGTAATTTGTTGATTTACGCTTTAGTGTTACAATAATAACAAAAATGCTTCTCATGTGCAATTGTAGCGTGCATAAATAGGGTTTGAGTGCTTGAAGTATTGCTCCGTTTTTGCAATAAATTGCTCGTTTAGCCCCTCATGTTCTTATTTTAATTTAATTGGTTTACTTTTGTGTGATAATCGAACTAAATAAGTTTACCTATGTCCTTTAAGTATAAGTTGAAACCCGAGGAGGTGAAGGAGTTGATCCCTCATAAGCTTTACTGTTACGCATCCGATATGGTTACGGTGGATGGCCTCCCGGTGGGCTATATGCATAAGGAGAAACCCGAGGACGAGGACGATAGCGGATGGCGTTTCTACTCTGGAACCGAAACGCAGGAGTATGTCGATAATGAGTACCACTTCATGATGTTCGACCTGAACTATATTGCCAATTGCGATCCGGCAATCATCCCCTACATAAAACAAAAAATCGGTACCGAGCTCGAGCGAGTTGACGGTACCGATAAGTTTAAACCTGTGGAGGATTAGGCGTTCGCCAGTATTTGCTTCACCATTTCGGAAATTGCCTTGCCGTCGGCTTTGCCTGCCAGCGCTTTAGAGGCTACACCCATTACTTTTCCCATGTCCGATGGGGCTTTTGCGCCAACCTGCTCAATTATTTTAACCAGCTCGGCTTTCAGCTCGTCGGCACTAAGCATTTTGGGAAGGTATTCCTCAATAAAAGATGCTTCTTCCAATTCTTTGTCGGCCAATTCCTGACGGCCCGCTTGGATGTACTGCTCGGCGGCGTCCTTGCGTTGCTTGTACTGTTTTTGCAGAAGCTTCATCTCAACATCGGTGGAAAGAGAGTCCTTGTGCTCCCCATCGGTCTTTGCAAGCAGAATGGCGCTTTTAATGGCGCGCAGTGCTTCGAGTTTAACCTTCTCCTTGGCCATCATGGCGGCCTTAATATCCTGGTTGATTCTTTCTTCTAGCGACATAGTAGTTGGATTTTTAGTAACATGTTACAAAGATAGTGTTTGTGAAGTTTAAAAAGTTCAGCGTTAATCGAATATTTTGAAAAGGTTGTTATTACTCCCCAAAAGTTGATTAATTTTGACAAATGTTGAGCGTTTTGACGTTGGCCATTTTAAAATTAATCAACCCATAAATCTTATGAAAAACAGAAAGCTTTGGGGCATAACAAAATATCTGCTCCTAATTGTAATCGGCGCTTTGGTTGTTGGCCAAACTGCTTGTAAACGGAAAAAGGAGGTTGCCGTTGAGGTGGATCCCTCGTTTGGGGAGTATATCACTGCCTATACCTCGGGGTTAATTCCTGCCCGTTCCAATATTACCGTTCGGTTGGCACAACCCACGGCTATGTTTACGGCTGCTGGCGACGAGGTGAAGGAGCGTTTATTCAACTTTTCGCCTGGTATCGATGGAAGCGCCTATTGGGTTGATGCTCAAACGGTGGAGTTCCGCCCCGCCGAGCCAATGGAGTCGGGCCAAACGTTTACGGCATCGTTTAAGCTGGGTAAACTCTTCGAGGTTCGCGAGTCGCATCTCGAAAAGTTCGATTTCAGCTTTAGGGTTATCCCCCAATCCATTACTATCGATTTTGAGGGGCTTATTGTTCAAAGCGCTGAGGCTCCAAATACCTATACCCTCGAAGGGGTGCTGCAAACTGCCGATGAGGCCGATTTAGAGAAATTGAATAAATGTGTTGGCGCAAATTATACCGGAAAATCGCTTGAGGTTACCCTGGAGCCCCTAGAGTCCATGAATACCTACCGTTTACAGGTGAAGGGTGTTGAGCGTAGCAAGGGCAAGGGTGTGCTGGAGGTAAAATGGAGCGCCGAGGCAATTGGTGGAACTACCGAGGGCGCCGAATCGTTTAATATCCCCGAATTGGGTCAGTTTGTGGTAATAAGTTCAAAGGAGACGCAGTCGCCACAGCAGTCGGTTCTAATCATTTTTTCCGATTTGCTCGACAAATCCCAGGATTTCTCCGGATTAGTGGAGCTTGATGGTTTTACCGATTTGAGGTTCGAGGTGAGGGCGAATACGCTCCGGGCATATCTTCCCGAGGCAATTCAGGATGTTCGTACATTGTGGGTAAATAAGGGTGTGCGCAATGCCATTGGCGATAAGCTGAAGGAGGCATACTCGCAGAAGTTTATCTTCGAGGATGTGAAACCGGGCATCCGCTCTCTTGGGTCGGGAACTATTCTGCCTACATCCCAGGGATTGGTGTACCCGTTCGAGGCGGTAAACCTTAAGGCGGTTACCATTGAGGTGATTAAGATATACGAGAATAATATTCCCTACTATTTGCAGGTGAACACGCTGGGGGGCAGCTATGAGTTGAAGCGTGTTGGGTTTCCCGTTTTCCGCAAGGTGATCAGCCTGAGCCAACTCGGGGTTATTACTCCCAACAAGTGGACCCGCTATACGCTCGATTTGGGTAGTCTGTTTACTGCCGATCCTGGCGCTATGTACCAGATCGGTATCAGTTTTAATAAGAAGCAACTGCTTAACCCCTGTGAGGGCGAAGATACCGACGATGCTAATTCTTCAACTGTGGATTTCGACGAAACAATCAACACCGCGGCTTACGATGGGCCTGGCTACGATTACGACTACGAATATGATTATTACTACGACGAGGATTATAGCTGGAACGAACGCGATAACCCCTGCAACTCGGCATACTACTCGCAGTCCAGAATGATTAAGCAGATGGTGATATCGTCGGATCTGGGTGTTATTGCCAAGCTGGGGAACAATGGGGGGATGGTTGTGGCTGTTTCGGACTTGCCCACCGCTAAGGCTAAATCGGGGGTTACTGTCCGGGTGTCGGATTATCAGAATCAGACCCTGGCCGAGGGTTCAACCAATGGCGATGGACTGGTTGAGCTGAAGGTTTCGCGTACACCTTTCCTTGTTACTGTTACCGATGGCTCCATGAAGGGGTACCTGAGGGTCGATAACGGTACATCCAACTCGTTGAGCAACTTCGACGTTGGTGGCTCCGAGGTGCAGCGTGGGCTAAAGGGAATGATATATGGCGAACGGGGTGTGTGGCGTCCAGGCGATTCGCTCCACATTGCTTTTGTCCTCGAGGATAAAGGGAAGGTTTTGCCCATGGGGCATCCCATTATTTTTGAACTCCGCGATCCTAAGGGCTTGCTGGTTAAAAAGTTGGTGCAGGTTAATAATGAGCTGGGAATCTTCTATTTCCCCGTTGCCACTGAATCGCAGGCGCCAACCGGATCGTGGCGTGCCATGGTTAAGGTGGGGGGCGCTACCTTTAGCAAAGCCTTAAAGGTGGAAACCATTAAGCCCAATCGCTTAAAAATCAAATTCGATTTAGATAAAATTCCAACATCGGGTAATATTAATGCCTTGGTGAATGCCAAGTGGCTGCATGGTGCTACTGCCGGAAACTTGAGGGCTATTTATGAGGTTACCACAAGCAAGGCGAAGGCCACATTCCCCAACCATACAAATTACACTTTCGACGATCCTGGAATTGAAATCTCCCACGAAACAAGCACTCTTTGGGAGGGTCAACTCAATGCCGAGGGGAATGCCACTGTTAACGGTCGAATCAATACGTCGGATAATGCCCCGGCTGCAATCAATGTGCTGTTTAAGGGTCGTGTGTTTGAGCAGGGAGGCGATTTTAGCATCGATTTATTCTCCAAGGTATTCAATCCGTACGATGTGAATGTTGGCTTTGTGCTGCCCGAGCCAAAGCCCGGCAGTAGCTGGCTCGAAACGGGGAAGGATCAGGAGGTGAGTGTAGTAACGGTTAATACTGCCGGTAAGGCTGTTAGCTGTTCAAACCTCGAGCTGGAACTTTACAAGCTGGAGTGGCGTTGGTGGTGGCAACAGTCCGAAACTGGCGATGCAAGCTATGTGAATCAGAGCTACGATAGGTTAATTAAGCGTGAGCGCTTTAGTACGGTTAACGGGAAAGCTCGCGTTAAGCTTAGGGTCGATTACCCTGAGTGGGGGCGCTTTTACATGAAAATTACCAATAAGGACAATGGGAATAGCGCCGGCTCGGTGGTTTATTTCGATTGGCCCTACGATTCCGGCCGGTCGCAGGCTAACCGCCCTGGTGGCGCCAGCGTTTTGGCTATTGCGGCCAATAAGTCGGTTTGCAATGTGGGCGACGAGTTTAAACTTACCATCCCGGGAGCCGAAAATGCCCGGGCGCTAATCAGCATCGAGAATGGTTCGCGCGTTATTAAGGCCTATTGGGTTGATGTGCCCGAGGCTACCAATGTGGTGGACATTGAGGCTACCGAGGAGATGACTCCCAATGCCTATCTGCACGTAACGCTTGTTCAACCCCATAAGGATAGAGCCAACGATTTGCCCATTCGGCTCTATGGAATTACAAAAATTGAGGTTACTAATCCGGCAACCATACTTCAACCCATAATTGTGGTGCCCGATGAGTTGAAATCGGAGAAAATGGTGGAGGTTACCGTTAAGGAGAAAAACGGTAAAAGGATGAATTTTACCCTGGCTATGGTTGATGAGGGTTTGCTCGATATTAACCGTTTTCAAACGCCCGATCCGCACTCGGTGTTCTATGCCCGCGAGGCCATTGGGGTTAAAACCTGGGATTTGTACAACGATGTTATTGGTGCTTATGGCGGAAAGCTTGAGCGGCTGATTTCTATTGGTGGCGACGGCGATTTGAAACCCAACGAGGGGGATCAATCCATGCGGTTTAAGCCCGTTGTGCGTTTCTTTGGCCCTTACGCGCTAGAGAAGGGTAAAAGCCGGAAAATAAAATTTGCCATGAGCAACTATGTTGGTAGCGTCCGGTTTATGGTGGTTGCCGCGGCCGATGGGGCTTATGGTTGTGCCGAGAAGGCCTGTCCGGTTAAAAACGATCTTATGGTCATGGCTACCCTGCCTAGAGTGTTGGGCCCACAGGAGGTTATTAAGCTTCCGGTAAACGTGTTCACCATGTCCGACGATATGAAAAAGGTTAAGGTAACCGTTAGAACCTCTCCGAACTTGAAAGTTAAGGGCAGCAATGAGCAGGTTTTGAAGTTCTCGAAGCCTGGCGATAAGATGGTTTTCTTCGAGTACATGGTCGAGAACAAGGTTGGCCCCGCAAAAGTTGAGGTGATTGCCGAGGGGAATGGGATTAAATCGACCCAAACCATCGATATTCTGGTGCGTAACCCTATATCGGAGGTAACCCGTAGTATCGATACCTTGGTGCCTGCTGGGGGCAAGTTGAGTTTCGATTTTAGCGCGCTGGGTGTTCCCGGTACCAATCAGGCTTTCCTTGAGGCTTCGGTTATGCCTCCTTTAAACCTGAAGAAGCGCCTCGATGATCTTATCCACTATCCGCACGGATGTGTTGAGCAAACCACTTCGGCCGTTTTTCCGCAAATATTCCTTGGCGAACTGGTGGAATTGTCGAAGGATCAGCAGGAGAATTCCAACTATTTTATTGCCGAGGCAATACGTAAGCTCTCGCGGATGCAGAATACCGATGGCAGTTTCCGCTATTGGCCTTCGTACATGTACGGCGACGATTGGAGTACTAGCTATGTGGGGCATTTTCTCCTGGAGGCCAGGGAGCGGGGGTATGCAATTCCGCAGGGGATGATCTCTAATTGGATCAACTATCAGCGTAAAGCTGCAAGAAGTTTCTCGCATCGTAACGATAGGCATGGCAGCGATGAGTTGATGCAGGCTTACCGTCTGTACACCTTGGCTTTGGCCAAAAAGGCTGAGGTTGGCGCAATGAATAAGATGAAGGAGCACGAACTCGGCATGGTGGCTAAAATGCGTTTGGCTGCGGCTTATGCGTTGATTGGTCAAACCGAAACCGCGTTGGCTATTGTGGAGAATGTTCCGTTATCGGTGGGTAGTTACCGCGAACTAAGCTATACCTACGGCTCGGCTAATCGCGATAAGGGTATTGTGCTCGAAACGCTGCTGTTGCTGAAGCAGGATGCCAAGGCCTACCCGGTGGCCATTGAGTTGAGCAAGGCCTTGTCGAGCAACGTATGGATGAGTACTCAGGAGACTGCTGTTGCGCTTATGTCCCTATCGCGGATGAGTATTGAGAAGGGTAAGGGCGACAATGTTAAGTTGAAGTACAGTTTAAATGGCAGCGCCAAATCCATGTCGAGCGAGAAGCCTGTTGCCCGCAACCAGCTCGGAATTGTTGATGGTCGCAATACCATCGAACTCAGTAATTCGGCGAAGAATGCTGTTTATGCGAGTGTTGTTCTTAAGGGGATCCCCGAGCAGGGCGACGAGGTGTCGTTCGAGAATGATATTCGGATGGCGGTTGATTACCTCAGTAGCGATGGGCGTACCCTGAATCCTTTGAGTTTGACCAAAGGAACCGACTTTACCTGCAGGGTAACTATTAGCAATCCGGGAATCAGGGGCGAGCTGAAGGAGATGGCCTTAACGCAGATTTTCCCATCGGGATGGGAAATTCAGAATGCGCGTTTCGAGGAGTCGGCAAATCAATCCGATGAGCAGTTCGACTATCAGGATATTCGCGACGATCGGGTTATTACCTATTTCAGCCTTAAGCCTCATGCCAGCAAAACCTTTAAGCTGAAGTTAACCGCAACTTACGCTGGTAGGTACTATATGCCCGGCCCATACTGCGAGGCAATGTACGATAATACCATTGCCGCATCGCAGAAGGGCGGCTGGGTGGTTGTGGAATAGATGTTTAAAATGGATAAATCCATTTAAAAAATGTTACACCAAATGCCCACGGATTAATCCTAGCCCACGGCTTAAACCGTGGGCTATAGATATACATTAATCGATTGAAAACCGTTTTAACGGTTTAATAAATCACAAATAAGTTAAAAATGCCCCATTCATACAATAGAATTTGGATACACGCCATTTGGTCAACCAAGGAGCGTTTGCCTTTAATAAATTCTAATGTGGAAAAGGTATTATATCCATTTATCGTTGAACAATTCAAGGAATTGGGTTGCCCTGTGAGAATTATAAATGGGATGTTTGACCATGTTCATTGCTTATTTTTGTTAAACCCAATGAAAACAACTGCAGAAATTATAAAGCAGATTAAAGGAAGTAGTTCACATTTCATTAATCAACAAAGCAATTTAATTGATAAATTTGCGTGGCAGACTGGATATGCGGCTTTCTCTGTAAGCGAATCGGTTGTTGATAGAGTTTACGAATACATTGCAAACCAAAAACAACATCATCAAAAACGCTCGGTTCAAGCCGAGTCCGATGAACTCATCAATTTACATAATGCACAAAACAATATCTAATTTGGTTTAGGGTCAAGAATATTTGTAGGAATGCCTTTCAAAAACATCAAGACTAAACACAAAATATTGCTGGTAGGGGTTTTGCTCCTGCTGGCTTTTTTGTTGATTCCGCCTGTAAAATTTAAGAATACCACATCTACAGTTTTGCTCGATCGGGATGGACAACTCCTTTCCGCAACTGTTTCGGACGAGGGGATGTGGCAGTTTCCCGAGGTGGATACTGTGCCGGAGAAATTCGCCATTTGCCTAACCCAGTTCGAGGATGCTTACTTTAAATATCATTTTGGAGTGAATCCTGTTTCCGTTGTGCGTGCTGCTAAACAGAATATTCAGGCTCGAAGTGTTGTTAGCGGGGCAAGCACTATCACCATGCAATTGGTGCGCTTGTCGCGTCGGGGCAAACCCCGAACCTTCTACGAGAAGATTATTGAGATTTTTTTGGCCATTAGAACCGAACTGTCATATTCCAAACGCACCATTCTTGCTAAGTATGCCTCGCATGCCCCGTTTGGAGGTAACGTGGTGGGGCTCGATGCTGCTGCTTGGCGATACTTTGGCACAAGTCCCGATAATCTTAGCTGGGCCGAGTCGGCAACGTTGGCTATTCTGCCCAATGCGCCTGGGCTTATATTTCCTGGTCGGAATCAGGATCAACTCATTGCTAAGCGTAACCGCCTGCTAACAAAACTTAAAAATGAGGGGTATATCGATGCTGAAACGCACCGGTTGGCTTTGCTTGAACCACCGCCTAATCCGGCGGGGCGTTTGCCCCAGGATGCTACCCATCTGCTTACCCGCTGCATTCACGATGGGCTAAAGGGTAAAGTGGTGCAGTCTTCAATTAATAGGCGGTTGCACGAAAATTCGAACCGTATAGCGATGCGATACCATCGGCATTTTATGGCCAATGGCATTCGGAATATGGCTGCCATGGTTGTTGATAATCGTACAGGCGAGGTGCTGGTTTATATCGGGAATATACTTTCCGACAAACCCGAAAACTCATCGCGGGTCGATATTATTAGGTCTAAGCGGAGCTATGGTAGTTTGCTAAAACCTTTCCTGTATGGTTTTATGCTGAACGAGGGATTGCTCCTGCCTCGTCAGTTGGTAAACGATATTCCGGTGGCATTCGCAGGTTTTGCACCCCAAAATTTTAGTAAAACGTTCGAGGGGATGGTGTCGGCCAACGAGATCTTGTCCCGTTCGCTCAACGTTCCTTCCGTGAATCTGCTTAAACAATACGGGGTCGATAAGTTTCATAATAACCTCCGGCAGATGGGGCTTCTCAGTTTGGATAAATCCCCAAGTCATTACGGGCTGTCAATAATTCTGGGAGGTGCCGAGGCTAGCATGTGGGAACTTGCCGGCATCTATTCCGCTCTGGCTAACAAGACCGGATGTGTCCGTGGAGGACATTCTGCGCTGAGGTATCGGCTCGATAGTACTGTTAGTGTTAAGCCGATGTTCAATTGTGATGCAATAGGATCTGGGGCGGCATACTTAACCCTCGAGGCGTTAACACAGGCTAGTCGCCCGGGCGAGGACGGATCGTGGCGGCATTTTATTGCTTCGCAGCGCATTGCATGGAAAACTGGGACGAGTTATGGATTCCGTGATGCTTGGGCAATTGGCGTTACTCCAGGCTATACCGTGGCCGTTTGGGTTGGTAATGCCGATGGGGAGGGACGGGCCGATCTGATTGGTGTTGCGGCGGCAGCCCCTGTTATGTTCGATATATTCTCGTTGTTGCCGGTTGATAATTGGTTTGCAGCCCCTTGGTTCGATCTGAAAACGGTGATTACTTGTAAGCAAAGCGGGTTGATGGCCTCTGCTAATTGTTTCGATACCGTTCGTCAATGTGTACCGTTGGTTAAGACCCGCACGCTGCCCTGCTCTTATCATCATAGAATTTATGTTGATAAAAGTCAGCGTTTCCGACTATCGCATGGATGTGCTCCTTCGGACGAGATGGTGGAGACCTGCTGGTTTGTTTTACCTCCGGCTCAGGAGTGGTTCTATTCTAAGGCTCATGCCGATTACCGTATGTTGCCTCCGTACCGTAAGGGCTGTGCCGAGGCTGCTGATAAAATACCGAACATTGCGCTAATATACCCATATCCCGGAACTGATATTTATATTCCCCGCGAGGCAAAAGGGGTTAAGGGTCAGAGTATTTGGAGGGCAGCGCATCGGAATCCGGCAGCCCGAATTTACTGGCATTTAAACGATACCTTTCTGGGAGAAACCCGTGGAATTCACGAAATGCCTGTATCGCCCTTGCCCGGCAACTACATCCTTACCCTCGTTGACGATGATGGCGAGGTGTTGCAAAAACGAATTCGGATAATTGGCGATTAATCCAACTGTTTTAGTTTGCGGTTGTTTTTGTTAGATACTGGTTGTTAGTTTGTTGTAATTTGTTTGCGTCCTTTTTGCTATTCCGTTTTTTTGGTTTAACTTTATCTGTGTTGATGCTTTTGTGCACATATAGATTGAGTCATGGAAATTCAGTTGCAGTCAATTCAAAATAAACTCATCGATAAATCAATACTATATGCAATTTTTTTTGCATACCCTTTGCTGGTAGCATCATTAATCCGGATAAGCCTTTTTGGGTGGATCTCGTTATTCTATTTCCATATTGCCTTTGCCATTTTAATCACATTGTTGTATTTGTTCCGGCAAAAACTCTCGGTGTTGCAAAAGGTATTCGCTTTTTCGTTTATATACTACCTTTTTAGTTTTGTTGGGTCGTTGTATTTTGGTTTGGCCTCTGCGCTGTTCTTCTATGTTTTTGTGGTGATTATCAATTCTGTAATTCTAGGGCGGAGGTATGGGATTATCGCATTGGTTTTAGCAGTTGTCGGTATCGTAATTGCGGCATTACTGCATTCGTATGGATTTGTTACTTTGCAAGCCGACCTGAATAGTTATAATTCTAATTTTTTGTCGTGGATAAGCTATATGTTGGCTTTCATCTTTATTTTTAGCGTATCCATTGCTACAATTGGCATGTATAACGATTTTTTTACTAGCAATATTGATGCCTTAAAACAAAAAATTGCGGATTATCAAATGGAGCATGAGGCGTTAGAGGTGGCCAAGGTGAAGCTCGAATTGCAGAACGATACACTTCGGGATTTGAATCAGGAGTATGTGCTTGCCCTCGAAAAGGCAGAGGAGAGCAATCGCCTGAAAACAGCATTCCTGCAGAATGTGTCGCACGAAATCCGAACGCCGCTCAACGCCATCGAGGGTTTTTCCAATATGCTCAATATGCCCGATTTAACTGAGGAGAAACGGAAACGGTTTACATCTCTGATAATTAGCAGTTCGGGCAAACTGCTATCCGTTGTTTCGGATATAATTACCATTTCGTCGCTCGAAACCAAGCAGCAAAAGGTGGAGATGCAACGGGTTAATGTGAATAGTATTTTGCAAGCGATATACGAACAATTTAATTCTCAAATTGAGGGTAATCGTATTATGTTAAGCATACATTTTCCTCTGCCCGATAGGCAAGCCGAGATTGTTACTGATGGGCACAAACTCGAACGGATTGTTTCCTCCCTTTTATCAAACGCCTTGAAATTTACCTCCGAAGGGGTTGTGGAGTTTGGTTACACTTTAATTAAGGATGAGTTACAGTTTTATGTCAAGGATAGCGGAGTTGGAATTGAGGGGACTTCGCGATCAAAAATTTTCGAAAGTTTCTGGCAGCAGAATAACGAGGTTAGCCGCAAGCTGGGAGGAACAGGATTGGGTTTATCAATTGCCAAAGGCTTTGTGGAGCTGCTGGGTGGTAGAATATGGGTTGAGTCCGAGGTCGGGTTGGGTTCGGTCTTCTACTTTACTTTACCGTATCGGGTTTAGCGATTATGCCTTCAGGGCTAGTGTTACTGCCATTTCGGCGTGTATCCTGGTGGTGTCAAACGTAGGAATACTAACATCTGCCTGTTTAATGAGTAAAGGAATTTCGGTGCATCCAAGAATAACGCCCTCTGCGCCTTCGCCTTTCAATTTCTCAATTATTCTGATGTATTGCTCCCTCGATGGCTGGTTTATTTGTCCCTGGCATAGTTCGTTGTAAATAATGGAATGAACCGTGTTGCGATCCTCCTCGTTGGGAATAATCACGTTTATACCATGGTTGTTGAGTAGTCTTCCCTTGTAAAAATCTTGTTCCATGGTGAATTTGGTACCCAGTAGCGCAATGGTATTTATTCCATTCGCTTTAATTCGTTGTGCCGTGGCATCGGCGATGTGAAGTAGCGGAATGCTAACATTTGCCTGTACATCCTCAAACATCCGGTGCATGGTGTTGGTACAAATAACTATGAAATCGGCACCGCCTTTCTCAAGTTTTTTCCCTGCATCAATCATTATTCGGGTAAGCGAATCCCAATCGCCAATATGTTGAAGGTGCTGAATCTCATCAAACTCCACGGAGTACATTAGGCTTTTGGAGGAGTGTAACCCTCCGAGTCGATGTTTGACCTCTTGATTGATAATCCGGTAGTACTCAAGGGACGACTCCCAGCTCATACCTCCAATAAGACCAATGGTTTTCATCTTTTCAATTTTTATTTATGATTGTTGCAATTTACTTTTGTTTAAAATGATTTTTGTGTGTTTTGATATTTTTATGGGGGTATTTATTCTCTAAAATGCCTTAATAGTGTTTTTATGAATCTTTGTTAAAGGTTAAGTTTTGTAACATCAACCTTCTTTGACCGGATTTTTGTAGTTAGCCTTCGTTTTCCTTGTGATGCAAGAAATAAATTCACTATGTTTAAAATATGTTATTTACCAGTGGCTCTGGTAACCGTTGAATAGAAAGTGTAAATTTAAAGATAAAAAAGTGTAATTGAAATTCATTACGCTTCTATAGGAAAGTTGAGGTGACGTTTTTATTTATCGTTCAAGTATTTAACCCCATTGCCCTTTACCAGCCACGCTGTGCCAAAGGCGATGAGCATAACAGCCTCTAAGTAAAAGGTTAACGTGTTTATTGTGAATCCGGGTTTGAAGTGTTTGATGATGTTGTAGCCCAGCAGTGCTATTATGCATAGGAATATTGTAGCTCCGCAAATCCGGTACACCATGTTCCTGTAGTATTTTTTCTCCCCTCTGTTAATTTTTTCTTTGTACGATAGTGTGAACTTAAAGTAACTCATGTAGGCCATGGTGAGGAAGAGTAGCGCTGCGGAGATAAAGTGAAATGCCCGCCACCAGTAGTTCCCTTTTGTGAAGAATACTATACATTCGGGGCATGGAACGTTTTCGATGTTGAGTTGCATTGGTATAAATGCCACCCCGAATGCGCATATTGCTGCAAAATTGCAGAGTTTGCTATCGCTTTCCCCTGGGTATCCTTTGTATTCGAAAAGGAATAATCCTACTGCGCATAGTGTTCCTGTGAGGTAACTCCCTACTTGGGTATAGTAGTACTGACTTATGGAGTTTTGAATCGGGCACGAAGCGAGGATGAACAACGAAATGGCTAGTACAAAAGGGAGTAAAATGCCAAGCCACCCCACGGCTTGTCGGAGCTCTATGAATGTCATTAGGATTGGGTCGGTTTTTAGTCTCATGGCAATAGAATTTGATTTGGGTTTTATTGTATATAAGGAATGGGGTGTATTTGTTACCTGTGTGCGGCGTTGTGCCTAACTTTAGTGGGTCGTATTAATTTGTTTGTTCCTTCGATAGTGAACGGATGATCTCCTCGGAGCTCAATCGCATTCCGTTTGGAGCGGCTAATAGATTGTTGAGCGGAATAAGGGCGTACTTGCCGAAAACACTATTCCCCGCGGAGTCGAGTTTGGACCCATAGGTGCAGAACGCTCCGCGTCCGGGGTCTACATTGATAATTAGCCCGCCAACACCGCTTTTGCACGATAGCGCACGAGCACCAGCCGCCAACAACGATATTTCGCCAGTATGTTCGTACAGGCCATAGGTGTTCATTGCATTAATTGCGCGAACTATGTTGTCTTCCTTAATTACTTGTCGGCCATTCATGCGTCCCCCGTTTGCCAAAACAAGGCATGCCGTTGTGATGTCGTATGCTGTTACTCCAATAGCACATGCCTTTGTGTAGTATTCGAGCGCGATGTTGCTTTTTTGTTGGCTTTGAAACCGACCAGTTTCGTATAGTCTTTGGGCAATGGCTCTGTTGTTGCCATTGGTTTGCATTTCCGATTCAAAAATATTGAGCAAAACCTCAAGGTTCTCATTGCCTGTTAACAGGCGCATGAACCCGAGAAAATCATCGAAGCAGTCGATTGATCCGGCCGATGATATTGCTCCGGCATTGTTCAGCGGATGCCCGGGGAGGTTCTTTAGCTGATCGGGCTGCATCACGGCATCGGTATTGAACTTAAGCGCTGTAGCCTCGATGTACGATATTTGATTTGCCGAAAGGCCTTTCTCGAGGGCGTAAATATATAGGAAAGGCTTAATCACCGATTGAATACTGACTTTTACATCAACCCCATTCCCAACAGCGATGATTCTTTGGTTCAAATCGCCAATTACTATTGCGGTTTTGCTTGCATCAACCTTTGTGAGTTCTGGAATGTATGAGGCCAATTCGCCATACGATGCCATGCTGTTTGCCCATTCGTAAACTTTCTGCAACATTTCCGAATTAACGCCCATCTCATCTAGCGTTGGAGTTGATATGGACTGTTTGCGGCTATCGAGAATTTGTTTTAGTAAATCTTCCTTCATTTTAAGATTATTACCGTTGAATTAGTTGTCTGGAGTTTGATAAAATGCGCATCAAAATTATCTATAAAACTGAAATTGCTTTAAATGTGAACCGTGTTTTTTAGTATTTGCTTTACCCGAATGAGCTTAGGGTTTGTAGTTGAGTGCTGTATCGCCGGGTTGATATAAAAGAATAAGGGCGTTATTGGCGCCCTTTTCTGTTAAAATGGATTACGTTAATGCCATTTTAAAACAACCGTGAACCATCTGTTAGCGTTCAACTATTTATACGATAGTACGAGTGGCTATGTTCGTTTTTTTTTAAGAATAACTCACCTGTTAACCCTTTTTCTCTCAAAAATATTATGGGGGCAATTTTTGTCGCAAACTTCGCTCTTTTGCCTAGGTAGGGTAGGGGATAAGCCATTTTCTAAACCGTAGCGATTTTTATTGCTTCGATAATTTTTTAGTTAATTACTCTGGGTTCCATTCTCTCAGCAGATAATGCGTGGTTTGTTCCGATATGATTAAAACTTCACTCTGATCATAGCCTTAATCTCACTTCGGGTGTTTGAGTTAACAAGGTCGGCCCCTTGTCCTAACTCGTCCATTTCGTTATAGTATGTTTGCGAGTAACGGAGCCACATATCAAACCAGGGCTTGGGACTATACTTTACTAAGGCAAAGAATCGTGTTCCTTTTGAGTAGTAGGCTGGAACGGAGAACGAGTATAGCATATCGCTCTCGTATGAGTAAATTCTCGTATTCCAGGATGGTGTGTCGAATATTGCGAAGCGTAGATTTATTTTTACCGGAATTCGAGCCAGTTTAAGCGATAAATCCTGTGCAAGTAAATGTCCCTGTTCAAGGCTAATGCTATCGGTGTCGAACATTGAGGTTTCCAGAATTGTTTTTAGGGTGATGTTGCTGCTTGCAGAGTAGTTAAGCTGTAGCCTAATGTTTTGCGATGTTTGTTTTATCTGTGGAACAATAGGCAGCGTTGAATTCGATTGATTCTTTTCGATGCTTTTTACTCTGTACCGTATTTTTGCAGAAAAGTCCTGTGTAAATGAATGTTCCGATAATGCCATAAACTCTTGCCCTGTAGAGGGGGCGTTTGCTCCAAATTTAAGCCAAGGGAATTCAAATAAATCGATATAGCCAGAGAGTTTCCATCCTTTGGTTGGCAGAATGCTAATACCTGCGTAAATGCCATTTTCGTTGGCGGTTCCGCTACCCTCGGCGAATGCTGCTGTGTATTGTGGGTTGAATGTACGGGAGTATGAGCGACCCAGTACCGATAGCTGAACTGTATTGCTTAACCGAAACATTCCACCAGCCAGTGCGGCTAATCTGCCGCTAGGCAAATCGGAGGCTAACTCTCCAAAAAGTTGGTATTGCTTAATGTTTACATCAACGGATGCTCCTATGGCTGTTTTCTCGGAGGGCTTGGGATTTATTTCATATACAGCTTGAGTCCCGTCGAAATCTCCATTAATCTTTGAGTGAGTAAAGGTTAAGCCTGTTCTTACGATATTGCTGCTATAGCTAATGTTTGCACCCGTGGTAAACTCTGTTAGCGTATTTCGATTAGCAATTTCCGATTGAGTTCTGTGATAGCCTGTTTCGGGTAGCGATGTGTAGGCTAAATCGCCATTTTCAAGGGTGTCGGAAATGTTGGCATCGATATTTTTATACGATGCAAAAATAGTAACGTCAGTTTTAAGTACCGACAGGGTTACCCCTGCACCCCTCAGGAATTGGCTCTCGTAGGCCGATGAGTGCCTAGCTAATCCATCGGCCCGTTTGCGGATGTAAACTGCGTTGCTCGATTTGCCAAACGATAAGCTGTTCCAAAAAGTAAGACCCTGCCCAAACTCGGCGTGATAATCGCCAATAATGGCTTTCTTAACTACTCCAATCTTCGATAAACTTATGTAACCCGACAGGTAGTCGACTCCAGTTCCGAAAGTGCCGTCGAAGAGTGGTTCGCCTGGGTCTTTTTCTGCAATAAACCCAGCCTGCAGATGTTTCCCCCCGCGGTATGAGTAGCGGGCGTAGTAGGAGTTCTTGTCTCCTAAATAACCTGAACCTGTATAGCTCTTGGTGTAGCCTGCCGGTGTTTCAACCGAGGCTCTATACCTGAGCGTAAAGTCGTTTCTGCCATATAAAACTTTTGAGAGTTGAGGCTTGTCCACCTGCTCAACTTTTATAAAAGGCGAAAGGCGTTGAATGTCGATAATGTCAAAGCCCGGAATGGTTTGGAGTTCGTAAATGCTGAGGATTGTCCCTGTGGAATCGCGAAAATCAATCAAACTGTTAATTTGAAAGTCGCTGAGGAATATAAACTTCTTCAAATCGTCAATTGTAGCAACGTTTATGTTGATAGGATTCTCGGCAAGGATGATTAAATCCTCAGTCAGCTGAGTGTAATCCTGCTCGTCGTCTGCTTTTGCAGTTAAATCCTCCACTATTTCGGCAATAATCTGTTGTGCATCGGTTTGGGTTTCTTGTCCAATTAGCAGAGTTGGCTTTGCGAAAACCAAAAAAGTAATAAAAATTGATATGATGGCCGATTTAAGGCTCATGGCTAATTACCTTTTGTTTGGCAAAACAGTACGAAACTGAGAGTTGTGGCGTGTAGCCCAGTACGCTGTGGTAGCCAAACGATAAATCGACCTGTACCTGCTTAATGCTCCAGCCAAACCCTACAGTGAGTCCTTGCGGATTTTCCGATGAGTAGCCCAGCCTAACCGCAATACTCTTGATTGGACTATATTCAACTCCACCTCTAATGGCTGGTTTTGTTTCGGTATTATCGTCAATTTGTAGGGCGAGCATTACCTTTTCGCTTGCAAAATACGATACGCCTAAGCCCAGTATCGGCGGCATGCTTTGTTGCTCGTCGAGCGACGAGCGGGTTGGGTTAAAAACGTAAGCGCCAATAGTTAGCTTTGATATGGGCATATACATTAAACCACCCTCAACGGTGTATGCATTTTTGTTTTCGTAATCGCCCGCAATTTGAAGGTGATGAAGATTTAAGCCAACTCCCGCCGAGAATTTGTCGGAGAATTTCATTCCATAGGCTATGCAGGCTCGGGTAACGTTAAATTGGCTGTAGCCAAAGTGCGACAGGTTAACCCCGAAATTTCCCGTTGATGTTGGTATAATGCCAGCAATGGCGCTAAGCCCAAGTTCTTTTACAAGATAGCGGTTTTCGTGATGGACGCCAACCCAGTAGTTATCCTGCCAGGCAAGCACCGCTTGGTTTTGGAATACAGACCATGGTGAATTGATCGGCATTCCAGCAAAGCCTAACGCGGCACCCGAGCCAGCAACTGGTCTGTCGGGTACCGATGCTTCCAGTTCAACGTGCAATATTAGTATTGCAACGATTAATGCTATTCGCTTATCCATTCGTTTTGAATGTTTAAAGTGCGAAAGGCAAAGTGTTGTTTTTGTCACCCTGAACTTGTTTCAGGGTCTCATTTAATAATGGGATGCTGAAACAAGTTCAGCATGACACACTCTATAACACTAGTTTGTTTTATTTTTGAATTTAACGTTTGCGAGCTCCTTGTTTGCCTTCACCACTTTATCGCCGAGATTTTTTTTGAACTCAACCATTGCTTTTTGAACCTCTGGCTCGCCTGTTCCAATTATCTGAGCAGCCAAAATACCGGCATTACGAGCTCCGTCCAATGCAACAGTGGCAACCGGTATGCCGGCGGGCATTTGAAGGATCGACAGGATGGAATCCCAGCCGTCGATGGAGTTCGACGATTTAATTGGAACGCCAATCACCGGTAGTGGAGTAAGCGCGGCGATAACCCCGGGTAAATGTGCGGCTCCACCCGCACCTGCAATAATAACTTTTACGCCTCGAGTGTGAGCATTGCGGGCAAAATCGAGCACTAGGTCGGGAGTGCGATGCGCCGATAGCGCATTAATCTCGAACGGAATGTTCAACTCATCAAGGAATTTGGCAGCCTCTTCCATAATTGGCAAATCCGAAACGCTGCCCATAATAATGCTAACTTTTGGTGTCATAAAATTTTATTTAGTATGTAAGGTACAAAAATATATCGAAAATGGCATTAATTAGCAAATTTTCAATCGGATAGAAAAATAATCTATATGTAGAATATTGGTATGGTTGATTTGCCTTACGGCTAATTTAACCTATGGAGTATTATTCCATGTTTATTGATATTGGTAAAAAAGAAAGTCATTCTCATTCCGTGTTTATTTTTGCAATAAAACGGTGCAGAAATTCCAAAAATCTGATGTAACTTTGTGGCTTGTTTTTCAATAAAAAATAAGATAATGACCGATAATTTGAAGCAAGTAAAACTTAAAGATCGAGAGTTCCGATTGAGCTATCCCGAATCGGAAATTCAGCAGGATATCGACCTGGTTGCATCAAAAATCAACTGGGATTTTAGGAATACCAAGGAGATACCTCTATTCCTGAGTATTCTTAATGGATCGTTTATGTTTTCGGCCGATTTGCTAAAGCGCATTAACTTCCCCTGCGAAATCTCATTCGTTAAGATTGCTTCGTACCAAGGAACCGAATCTACCGGTGTGGTGAACGAGCTTATCGGGTTGAATGAGGATGTTACCGGGCGCACTGTTATTATTGTTGAAGATATTGTGGATACCGGAATTACCCTCGATCGGCTGTTTGAGGCAATTGGGAAACTCAACCCGAAGGCCATTAAAGTGGCTACACTGCTTTACAAGCCCGACTCGTACAAGGGTTCAATGAAAATTGATTATATAGGTCGATCTATCCCTAACGATTTTATTGTGGGTTATGGATTGGATTACGACGGCATTGGCCGCAACCTGCCGGATATTTATACCGTAATTTAAGAAATTCGTGTGATGAAATGCATTAATGCTGAACTTGTTTCAGCATTTTTTGTGAAATTATTGTAAGCAGTTGCATAAACTATTTTTGGAGAACTTTTGCTAAAAGCGAACATCGGTCATGCTTAACATCATAATTTTTGGAGCTCCGGGAGCAGGAAAGGGCACTCAATCGGCAAGGATTGCAAAGGCCTTTGGACTAAAACATATATCAACAGGCGAGATGCTTCGGGCTGCAATTCAGGAGAAAACTCCAATAGGCATAGAGGCGCAGCGATTGATTGATAAGGGGAATTTTGTTTCCGACGAAATTGCAATTGGCCTTATTGAGCAGGAATTGGCTACATGCGAGGCTGCTAATGGCTGCGTGTTCGATGGATTCCCTCGTAACACATTGCAAGCAGAAAAACTCGATGAAATGCTCGGTTTAATAGGGTATTCTGTTACAATGATGATTTCGCTTGAGGTTACCGATGATGAACTTGTTGCTCGTCTGCTAAACAGAGGTAAAGAAACCGATAGGCCCGATGATAAGGAGGAGAGCATTATTCGAAAAAGGCTCGATATTTACGATAATACAACCCGCCCGGTATTGGGTTACTATAAGAATCAAGGGAAATTCAAGGGAATTGACGGGATGGGTAGCGTTAATGAGATTTTCGAAAGGATTTCCATGGCCATCAGAAACGTTCAATAACCTCAATTTAACTTCATTTACAAGAGCTTTGGAATGAATAATTGGCTTAATGGCTAATTATCATTACTTTTGCAGTCAAATGTTATATCTGAAATCTGAACTATAATGTCCAATTCGAATTTTGTTGATTACGTAAAAATATTCTGCCGTTCGGGGAAAGGTGGTGGAGGAAGCGTGCACATGCGCCGCGAGAAGTTTGTTCCCAAGGGTGGTCCCGATGGTGGTGATGGCGGTAGAGGTGGCCATATCTACCTTAAAGGGAGTAGCCAACTTTGGACATTGCTTCACCTAAAGTATAAACGCCACATATACGCAGGCGATGGGGTTTACGGTAGTGGAGCCCGCTGCTCCGGTGCCGATGGTGCCGATGTAACTATTGAGGTGCCAATTGGAACCGTTGCTAAAAATGCCGAAACTGGCGAAGTAATTACCGAGATAACTGAAAACGGACAGGTTGAGATGCTTCTTAAGGGCGGTCGTGGAGGTCTGGGGAACTGGAACTTTAAAACAGCCACACTGCAAACCCCGAGGTTTGCACAGCCCGGCGAGCCTGCCGTAGAGGCCAACGTTATTCTGGAGTTGAAAATTCTTGCCGATGTTGGACTGGTTGGGTTCCCCAATGCTGGAAAATCAACGTTGCTGTCGGTTGTAAGCGCTGCAAAGCCCAAAATTGCCGATTACCCTTTCACAACGCTTGTTCCAAACATTGGAATTGTTGGCTACCGCGATAATCGCTCTTTCGTAATGGCCGATATACCCGGAATTATTGAGGGGGCTCACGAAGGGAAAGGTTTAGGCTTGCGATTTTTACGCCATATCGAACGTAACTCGATGCTACTATTTATGGTTCCTGCCGATAGCGACGATGTGAAGAAGCAGTACCAAATCCTGGTAAATGAGCTTAAGATGTACAATCCAGAATTGTTGGATAAGAAGCGCGTATTGGCCGTTACAAAGTGCGATCTGATTGATGATGAAATCAAAAAATCAATAAAAAAACATCTGCCTAAAATCCCTACAGTGTTTATATCATCCGTTGTAGGGCAGGGGATAGATGAGTTGAAAGACTTACTCTGGAACAGCATTAATAGCGATTAGTTATGATTGATAGCCTTATTCAACTCGACACCAGCTTATTTCTCGCGCTTAATGGGGCGCATACTCCTTTCTGGGATAGTATAATGCTTTTTGCATCGGGTAAATTAACCTGGCTACCTTTATACCTATTGATTATTTACTTTATTGCTCGTGAATATAAGTGGAAAGCAATTTGGTGGTTAGTTGCCATTGCATTGGTGGTAACGCTTGCCGATCAAATTTCGGTTCACGCATTCAAAAATGTTTTTTTACGGCTTCGTCCTTGTCACAATAGCGAATTGAGAGAATTTATCCATTTGGTAGGTAGATGTGGTGGCCAGTATGGATTTATCTCGTCGCATGCCGCAAACACCTTTGGTGTAGCGGTATTCCTATCGTTTCTTTTCAGTAAGAAATGGGTTACTGCTGGCTTGTTAGTCTGGGCTGCGTTTGTTTCCTATAGTAGAATATACCTGGGTGTTCACTATCCGGGCGATATATTGGCCGGTGCAATTGTTGGTGCTGGGATTGGAAGCGCGGTGTGGTTTGTATCATCGAAATTACTCAATAAATCAAAAAAATGACAGTATCTAAATCGATCCGATTAAATAAATTTATAAGCGATTCGGGCTTTTGCTCACGCAGAGAGGCTGATAGGTTTATTGAGCAGGGAAAAGTTTTTGTAAATAAGCAACGGGCAAAGGTGGGCGATTTTGTTCAGCCCAAGGATAAGGTGTATGTGAATGGCCATTTTATTGAACATACTGCTCCCGAAAACCTAATAATTGCGCTGAATAAACCGGTAGGAATTACCAGCACAACCGAAAAGGGTACCGAGGGAAACATAATAGATTTTGTGCATCATAGTCAAAGAGTGTTTCCTATTGGAAGGCTCGATAAGGATTCGCAAGGGCTTATTCTGCTTACCAACAATGGCGACTTGGTTAACAAGATTCTTCGTGCGGGAAATAAGCACGAGAAGGAGTATGTGGTTACTGTTGATAAACCAATAACCCAAGAGTTTATTGAAGGAATGGCCAATGGGGTTCCTCTTTTAGGCACAATGACTAAAAAGTGTAAGGTTGAAAAGGAAACACCATTTATTTTTCGAATTACACTAATTCAAGGATTAAACAGGCAAATTCGGCGCATGTGTAGCCATTTTGGTTACGAGGTTGTTAAGCTGGAGCGTGTCCGAATAATGAACATTACCCTTAAAGGATTACCTCTTGGCGACTGGCGCGATTTAGATGAAAAAGAAGTTGCCGTATTGATGGGAATGCTTGAGGGCTCAAGCGCTACACCACGTAAGGAAAGGTCGTTTAGCAAGAATAAACAAGCCCGGAGGTCGAGCCAAAGCGATTTTGGTGAGGAGGGAGCTCGGCCTAGAAGTCGATTTGGGAAATCGGATAAGGATAAGCCGAATGATCCTAAGAAACCCGGGAGAAAGCCTTCGGAAAGGCCGAGAAAAGCCGATTCGACTAAAAGCGAAGATGTTCGTGGAGGTAAGGGTGCTGCTTCGAAGAGAGGGAGTGCAAGTGATAAGCCATCAAGGCCCGCTAAAACCAAATCGGCCAATTTGGGTAAGTCGACCACTTATAAATCGACATTAAAGAAAACTACCAAATCGACGGGTAAGCCTACGGCCAAGCCAACTGACAAACCTTTTACTAAGTCGGCAAGGAAGCCTTCGGGTAAGCCTACGATTAAACCAAGCAAAAGAGTGCCCAAAGGTCCTGCAAAAGGCGGTTCGAAGCGATAGAGCCAATTTACACTAAAACGAAACAGCCCAGAAATCCTGGGCTGTTTCGTTTTAATCCACATTATCGTGCAAATACGAATTGTCGGGTCGAAGGAAAATATCGCCATCGTCGGTCTCGCTTAGGGTTGTGCGCGATAAACTGCTGGTGTTGGAGTGGTCGAAGTCGTCGAGTTGAACATTGCGCCTTTTATAGGCAGGAACACTCTCCAGCTCATCGATATTTCCCCAGCGGTTATTGGTTGGTGCAGGTTGTGGTTTGCACGTTGATACGTTCGGCTTATGCATCCCAAATGTTTGGCTAGAGTCTTCGGTTCTTACTGAGCGCACCGAAGCAACAGTGCGCACCTCAAACTCCTCGGCTGCAACATCAAACTCAATTACACGCTGCGATGTATCTATGGTTTCGGGCTTTTTGGGTCTACGAGTTGATTGTTTGCGTTCTGTTTCGTCCAAAATATATGGAGTTGTTTCAACCCTATTGCCGCGTATTCCACCATCGAGTTCAACCACATCAACCTCCTTGTTGCGAACGTAAAGTTCAGGTATGCTGCTTGTTCCAAAACCAGTGGCAATTACGGTTACGTTCAAATCCTCGCCAAGCGAAGGATCGCAACCGTTACCCCAAATTAGGTCGGCATCGTCGCCTGCGGCAGACTGAACATAATCTATAATTAGGCCAATCTCCTCCATTGTAATCTCATCCTGGCCGTAGGTTACATTCAACAGAATGTTGCGTGCGCCAGAAATATCGTTGTTGTTGAGTAGTGGCGACTCCAATGCTTCTTTTACCGCCGTAAGCGCTCTATTCTCGCCACTAGCACGTGCCGAGCCCATAAGGGCAACACCGCTGTTGGTCATTACAGTTTCAACATCGGCAAAGTCCACGTTGATATAACCGTGAACTGTTATAATTTCGGCAATACCCTTGGCGGCAGTTGCCAACACATCGTCGGCTTTGGCAAAGGCCTCTGTAACCTTAAGGTTTCCGTATATTTCCAGAATCTTCTCGTTGTTTACTACTAACAATGAATCCACATGCTGACGGATATTTTCGATACCTTCAACCGCTTGTGCAATACGCTTTTTGCCCTCGTTGCGGAACGGGATAGTTACTATGGCAACAGTTAGTATTCCCAGTTCCTTTGCGGCTTTGGCAATAATTGGCGCAGCACCAGTTCCGGTACCACCGCCCATTCCGGCGGTAATAAACACCATTTTGGTATTGTTCGATAGGAAATCGACAATATGCTGTAAGCTCTCTATGGCCGCCTGACGTCCAATTTCTGGTTTATTACCAGCCCCGCGTCCCTCGGTTAGCGATGCTCCCAGCTGAATTTTAAACTCAACGGGACTATTAACCATTGCCTGGGCATCGGTGTTACACAGCACAAAGTCAACATCCTTGATTCCCATACGGTTCATATAGTTAACCGCATTTCCTCCGCCGCCACCAACTCCAATCACTTTGATTATGGATGCGTTATTTGACGGTAACTCGAAATTAATTAGTTCGTCGGCCATAGTTTTATTTGTTAAGCGTTTAATTTTTTGATCACTATTTATCAAATCCCTGCAGGGAGTTGTCTGCTTTATCAGAAAATATTTCTCTCAATTTATTCTGTAATGTTTTTTTGTCGGGTAATTGTGTTCTATACTCTGCAACCATAGTTGGAGATAGGCTTCTGCTTAAAGCATATTCAACAACCTCGCTATCCTTATCTTTACACAACAAGACTCCAATGCTTGGGTTCTCATTCGTTTTCTTTATGTCTCGATCTAGGGCTTCGAGATAGAAATTTAATTGTCCTAGATGCCCTGGTTTAAACTTATCTGCTTTTAGTTCGAATGCAACCAAACATTGTAATCCTCGATGATAAAAAAGGAGGTCGATGTAGAAGTCCGAATTCCCTACTTGTAGTTTAAATTCTTTTCCTATGAATAAAAAGTCTCTACCCAGTTCAAGTATAAAATCCTTCATCTGACTCACAAGGCCGCTTTGTAATTCGTTTTCGGAGTGCGTGTCAGATAGATTTAAGAAATCAAAAACATAGCTATCCTTAAAGGTATTCGATATGTTATGATTAGATTCTCTCAACGCTGTTGAGAGTTTTGAGTTTCCAATCATTGTTCGCTCAAAAAGTCCCGAAGATATTTGACGATCCAACTCTCTGAAACTGTAATTTTCTTTCTGGCTGAGTTTTAAGTAAAACTCTCGCTCTTCCATGGTTTTACATCTTGAGAAAATTGCCAAGTTATGAGACCAACTAATTTCTCTCAACAGTGTTGAGAGTTTTGGATTAGCGCTGTATGTCTCGTAAAATTGTTTCATTCTCCAGAGATTTTTATCGGAAAAGCCTTTTATGCCAGGTTCGTGTTTTTGTATATAATCAGCTAACTCAAGCACGATTGAATCGCCCCATTCTGCAAATTCAATTTTTTTGCTGATATATTCGCCAATATTCCAATAAAGGCTTATTAACTCAGAGTTAACAACCCTCAAGGCTTTTGCTTGTGAATGCTTAATTAGTCGAATAATATCGTTAAACCGCTTATCCATTCTTTCTCTTGAAGTTGGCTGCTGTTGTCTAAATAATATTAGTTTAAACCTTTTGTTTTAATATCGGTGTTTTACTTCAACTTAAAATCAAATCTAGTTTGCACTCTAGACTTACATCTCAGTATCAGTCTCGTCGAATAAGCCCGAAAACATGTTCTTTAGGGCGTTGAACTTGTTGCTTCCACGACGCTCTGCTGGGCTATCCATCTCAAACTCATCCTTAGCCCTTTCAATTACGGGTCTTGTTTGGGTTTGAGCTTGTGGCTGAGCATAAACCTTTTTCTCAATTACCTCAACCTTTTTATCCAGACCTAGAAGTACTAAGCCTAATGCGGTTGATAGCTGTGGCTGGTTGAAATCCTCCAACGAATCGGAGCTTAACTGCTCTACAGGATAACCAATACGAACATCGAAGCCGGTTTTGAAACGGATTAACTGTGGTAAATGCTTCATGAGCGCACCACCACCGGTAATTACAACGCCTGCACTTAGCTTATTGGCGTAACCCGAAAGGTTAATCTCGTAGGCCACAAAGTCCAGAATCTCCTCCATGCGTGCCTGAATAATTCCGGCAAGGTTCTTAACCGAAATCTCCTTAGGCTCACGACCACTAATGCCAGGAATAGTAATAATTTTATTGTCTGGCGCAATATCGGCCAATGCACAACCAAACTTCTCCTTAAGCAAATCGGCTTGTTTTAGTAGGATTGAGCAACCATCCTTGATATCCTGTGTAATGATATTTCCTCCAAAAGGAATAACGGCAGTATGGCGAACATTTCCGTTGTAGTAGATGGCCAAATCGGTAGTACCACCACCAATATCAACCAAAGCAACGCCAGCCTCGCGCTCATCGTCGGTTAGAACGGACTCGCCCGATGCTAGTGGCTCAAGAACCAACTCGTTAACGTTTAGTCCAACACGGTTAACGCACTTCTCGATATGCTTTGCCGATGATGTTTTGCCAATTACAATATGGAAGTTTGCCTCCAAGCGGCGGCCTACCATACCTACAGGCTTATCAACCGACTCGTTATCGATAAAGTACTCCAGCGGAAGAACGTGTAGGATTGTTTCGCCAGCCTCAACGGGTATGCGGTGCATATCGTTAATTAGCCTGTCGATGTCCTTCTGCGAAATTTCCACATCGTCGGACTCAAGGTTGATATATCCACGGTTCTTGATGCTGCGGATATGCTGACCAGCAATACCAACGTAAACCGACTTAAAATCGATTCCGGTTTCAATCTTAACCTCGTTAACTGTTTTTTCGATAGCCTTAACGGTATCCTCGATATTCTGAATCATACCCTTCTTAATTCCGGTCGATTCAGTGGTGCTTAGCCCAACTATCTGAAGCTTTCCGTTAGGAGTCTTTTTGCCAACCAATGTTACCACTTTGGTGGTTCCAAGGTCAATTGCTGCTACATACTCATTACTTTGTGCCATAGTGTTATCGTTTAGTGCAAACTATTTGATTTGAATACTTTAAGTTTATTATTTTGTATTTATTCCAACCCTCGGTTGGTAGCGCCTCCTTGTAGAACACCATCAACTTTTTGAGTTTTACTCTGAAATTTCTAAATCCACCCAGCTGTATAACATGAGGCCCAACCACTGGAATTAACTCCACATTACGGGTTCCGTTAACGTAAACTTGCGCAATTTGGGCATTCCAAAAATCGTCCTCCGATACAAACTTTGCAAAATCGTAGATTCGGCAAATCGTTGGCTTCTCGCCCCCAATAATGCTATCGTTCCAAGCCATCACATTCACGTTGGGCTTAACCTTAAACGGTTCCTTAACATTACCGCTAACTACCATTACGTGTGCTGTATAGTTTGGCGATGTTGGCATAATCAACCCCTCATCGTCGATATAGTAACTTTGCCCAGTGGCATTGAAAACACGAACCATTGGCCTGCGCTGATTTAGGCTAACCCGCAACTTCCCATCGAGCGATTTGTAAACCTGAACATCGCGCACAGCAACCATTCCGGCAATCTCATCCTCCAGATGTTTTGTGTTGATATCCTTTATTGGTCGTCCAATTAAATTATTTTTTGGCGAGGTTAGCATTCGCTTTATTGTGGACGACTTCACGAATTGATAATCGGCGCTATCCAATACCTCTGCCTCAATGGATTTACAAACCACACCTTTAGCCTGTTTCGATGAGAACATCAAACCGTACACCAGGTAGGCGATTAAAATCAGCCAAGCCACAGAGAATAGTATGATTTTGCTACGCTTCTTCATCGTTACTTGCTTTTCAAAACCTCCACAATTTGAGGCACCAAACGGTCGATATCGCCTGCGCCCATTGTTACCAAAATATCTATATCATTCTTTGCAACCCACTCCAAAATATCGTTCTTGCTCAAGAGCACCTTGTTTGGGTTCTTCATCCTTGCTAAAATTGAGTTCGATGTTACTCCCACAATCGGCAACTCGCGTGCTGGGTAAATATCGAGCAGGATTGCCGTATCCAACTTATCAAGCGATTGCGCAAACTCATCGGCAAAATCGCGGGTGCGACTGTAAAGATGAGGCTGAAACACCCCAACAACCTTGCGGTTGGGGAACACATCGCGCACCGATTCAACCATTGCGTTGATTTCCTGTGGGTGATGTGCATAATCGTCGATATATATAGATGTTGCGTTTTTGAACTGCACATCGAACCTGCGAACTACACCCGAGAAACTTTGCAAGCCGCTACGTAACTCATCGCTACTAATTCCCATTGCCAATGCAGCAGCCGATGCTGCAAGCGCATTCTCCAGATTATACTTACCGGGAACTCCCAAGTGCAGATTATCGATACTTCCGTTTGGGGTATTCAGGGTGAAGTTGTAGAAACCATCAACAATGCGGATATTTGATGGATAAACATCAGCATTACTAGTAAAACCGTAGGTAATGACCTTTACTCCCGAGGCCAACTTTGGAGTGAAATTCAAACCCTGTTTCATCACCAAAAAGCCATTAGGCTTAATTTGACCCGCAAACAACCCAAATGCTTCCAAAACATGCTCGTGAGTTCCGTAAATATCCAAATGGTCGGCATCAACCGATGTGATTATTGCCAGATGTGGGAATAGGCTTAGGAAACTTCTATCGTACTCATCGGCCTCTACCACCAGTAGGTTTTTGCCCTTATCGGCCGTAACAAGATTGCTTCCAAAGTTCTTGGAAATTCCACCTAAAAAAGCATCGCAACCAACCGATGAACTTCCCAACAAGTGCGAAAGCATTGTGGTTGTTGATGTTTTTCCGTGCGTACCCGCAACGCCCAAAACGCTCATTGCCGATGCAATAAAGCCCAATGCCTGTGCGCGTTTTATAATTTCAAAACCATTGTTCTTAAAGAAATTGTACTCACTATGCTCCGCTGGAATTGCAGGAGTGTAAATAATCAACGTACCATTCAATGAGCGAAAATCGGCAGGGATAAGATTTATATCATCGGTATAGTGAACTGCAACGCCCATATTCTCCAAATCAACGGTAATACCCGACGATGTTCTATCGTAACCAGCAACAGCCTTTCCACGCTGAACAAAGTAACGAGCCAATGCGCTCATCCCAATGCCGCCTATCCCTACAAAGTAAACCCGTTTAATTTGCTCAAAATCCATTTGTTCGTTGGTCTTTATTGTTTTTTCTTGCGGACTAACTCCAACTTAATTACTTATTATCAATTAACGTCAAAACCTCATTCGCAATAATATTCGCCGAATTTGGCAATGCCATTTTCATAATATTAGCGGATAAATCCTTCAATTTAGCATTGTCGGATACCAGTGCAATGGCGGTATTCACCAACTCCAATTTTGCATTAGCATCGGTTACCATAACAGCAGCATTGTTCTTTACCAAGGCCATTGCGTTGTGCGTTTGGTGATCCTCAGCCACATTTGGCGATGGAACCAAAATGGAAGGTTTTGCCACCAAGCAAAGCTCCGAGATTGTTCCTGCACCTGCACGTGAGATAATCACATCGGCAGCAGCATATGCAAAATCCATTCTATTGATAAAATCGAATAGCCTAATGTTATGCGCATTGTAGCCTGCCAACTGCTGCTTAATATCCAGGTAGTAAATCTTCCCGGTTTGCCAAATCACTGTGATATCGTGATGTGTTACCAACTCGGTCATATTTGCCATTATGCTCTGGTTGATAGTACGAGCACCAAGGCTACCGCCTAAAACCAGAATCACCTTTTGGTTTGGATTGATATCGAAGTACTTTAAAGCCTCCTCCTTGGTTGCGGTCAACTTCTCCAAATCCTGACGCACAGGGTTACCGGTCATCAGGATTCTATCCTTTGGGAAATACTTCTCCATTCCATCGTATGCAACGCATATTTTATAAGCCTTTGCAGCTAACATCTTATTGGTTACACCAGCATAGGAGTTTTGCTCCTGAATAAGTGTTGGAATATTTGCTTTTTGAGCAGCCTTTAGGATTGGCCCACTGGCGTAACCGCCAACACCAACCACAACGGCAGGCTTAAAATCGGCAATAATTTTGCGCGCCATCCTCATACTCTTGAAAAGTTTGAAGAAAAACGACACGTTTTTCAGTGTCAACTTACGCTGAAAACCAACCACTGGTAAGCCAACAATATTGTATCCTGCCTTTGGTACACGCTCCATCTCCATTTTGCCTTCGGCACCCACAAAAAGAATCTCAACCTCAGGGTTAATCTCCTTCAGCGCATTTGCAATGGATATGGCTGGGAAGATATGACCTCCCGTGCCTCCACCGCTAATTATTATCCTCAACTGGTTCTTCTCCATCGAATAGTTCAGTTTTACTCTGTGACCTACTAATACTTAAAATTATTCCAAAGGCAGCACTCGAAAAGAATAGCGATGTTCCTCCCATACTAACCAATGGCAATGGCTGGCCGGTAACAGGAATTAAGTTTACCGCAACCATCATGTTTACCAAGGCCTGCAGCGCCATCAGCAATGCAAGCCCAAAGGCCAGAAAGGCCGGGAACGTTCGCTTTGCCTTTTTTACAATCAATGCCGACCTAAATAGCAAAATCAGATATAACGCAAGAATTACTGTACCACCCAACAATCCAAACTCCTCCACAATAATTGCAAAGATGAAATCCGAATATGGATGTGGTAGAAAGTTACGTTGGGTTGAACGTCCGGGGCCTTTGCCAATTATTCCACCTGTTGCAATGGCAATTTTTGATTGCTCAACCTGGTAGTTTCCATCGCCGTTATCGCCGCTAGCAAAATTCTCGATACGGTTAATCCAAGTGTGAACCCTTCCCACATTCTTGAATTGCAGTGCAATCACAATAAATGCACCAAGCAACAGTACTCCCAAGCCTGTAAATCCAAGCAAGTACTTAAGGTTTACCCTGCCCACAAACATCATAATCCAGCAGGCCAAACCAAGCAATGCTGCAGTGGAGAAGTTTGCGGGGAGAATAAGCATGCAAATCAACCCAATTGGAATTACCAACGGCACAAAGCCTTGGCGTAAATCCTTTATATCCTTCTGTTTGTGAGATAATATTTTTGATATATACATTATCAGCGCCAGTTTGGCCACGTCGGATGTTTGGAATGTAATTCCGAGCCCCGGCACCTCCAACCAGCGCGATGCTTGGTTCAGCGTAGCACCAAAAACAAGCGTTATAAGCAGTAACGGCACCGAAACCCCAAGCAGAATAGTGGAAAGCGGATAGTAAACCTTGTAGCTGATAAGGTGTGTGATAAACACTATTGAAAGCCCAAGCCCTAAGAAAATTAGCTGTTTTATTAGGAAATAGGTTGTATTTCCACCGTGGAAACGATACGCCAACGAGCCCGTGGAGCTATAAACAGTCATAAGCGATACGAGCGATAGCAAAATAACTACCGTCCATATCACTCTATCTCCTTTAAAATATCGTCCAAATACTCCTGACATCGAAAAAGTTAAAAGTTAAAAAGTTAAAAGTTGAATGTGAAAATCGAAGAGATTTCTCGCTATGCTCGAAATGACAAAACCATCTCAATTACTCTATTAACAACTATCAACGAACAACAAACAACTATCTAAACACTATGCACAAAAGACTAATTACTACAATTCACGAACTGCAGTTTTAAACTTACGTCCACGGTCTTCGTAGTTGTCGAACAAGTCGAAACTAGCGCAGGCAGGCGAAAGTAGAACTGCATCGCCGGGACTTGCGAGTTTGTAGGCTTGCTGAACGGCCTCCTCGGCAGAGCGAGCATCAACCATAACACTAATTACATCGCCAAAAGCCTTATGTAGTTTAGCATTATCAACTCCCAAGCAAACTATCGCCTTAACTTTAGCCTTTACCAAATCCATCAACTCGGAGTAATCGTTACCCTTATCAACTCCGCCAACAATCCAAACCACAGGGGTATCCATACTTTCCAATGCGTACCAAGTTGAGTTCACGTTGGTTGCCTTGGAGTCGTTTATATACTTAACACCCTTTATGGTTAGAACAGGCTCAAGCCTGTGCTCAACGCCCTGAAAATCGGAAAGCGATTCGCGTATCACCTCCTTACGGATGTTTAACACGTGACCTGCAATCCCAGCAGCCATTGAGTTGTAAATGTTATGCTTACCTTTTAAAGACAATTCGTTAATCGACATACAAAAATCGCTATCATCGTAATTGATAAATAAATGCTCGTTCTCAATCCACGAGGTTTGGTTATCCTTAGTCCTAATAGAGAATGGCAATTGCTGTGCTCTTAGCACAATGCGTTTTAGCTGCTCAATTGTAACCGCATCGTCGGAGCAGAAAATAAAGCAATCGTCATCCGAAAGATTCTTTGTGATGCGGAATTTCGATTCCACGTAGTTCTGCATTTTATAATCGTACCTATCCAAATGGTCGGGGGTGATATTCAGCAAAATAGCGATATCGGGCTTGAACTCGTAAACACCATCGAGTTGAAAACTACTTAACTCAATTACGTAGTAATCGAAGTTATTCTCGGCCACCTGATAGGCAAAACTATTACCAATATTCCCAGCCAAACCCACGTTCAAACCAGCCTTCTGCATCATATGGTAAATAAGCGAAGTGGTTGTGGTTTTTCCATTGCTGCCGGTTATACAAATCGTGTATGCATTGGTGTAACGTCCAGCGAACTCAATCTCCGAAATAATTGGAATTGCTTTCTCGCGAATTTTCACAATTAAAGGCGCCTTATCGGGAATGCCAGGGCTTTTAATCACCTCATCGGCGTTGAGGATTAACTCCTCGGTGTGTTTACCCTCTTCCCAGCGAATGCTGTACTTATCGAGCCACTCCTTGTAGCGGGGCTTAATGGCCGACGAATCGGAAAGGAAAACATCAAAACCCTGCTTGTGAGCCAACACAGCCGCACCAGCACCGCTTTCGCCTCCACCGAGTATAACTATTCGCTTCATACTATTTGTTTTTATATTGATTATCGAATTTTAAGCGTAACTACAGTAATAACAGCAAGCAGAATTGCCACAATCCAGAATCGTGTTACGATTTTTGGCTCTGGGTAACCCTTCTTTTGGTAATGGTGATGCAACGGCGACATCAGGAATATTCTGCGACCCTCGCCATACTTCTTCTTGGTGTACTTAAAGTAGCTAACCTGCATTACCACCGACAGATTCTCAACCAAGAATATTCCGCAAAGGATTGGAATTAACAACTCCTTACGAACCACAATGGCGAAAACCGCGATAATTCCACCAATTGTTAAGCTGCCTGTATCGCCCATAAATACTTGGGCTGGATAACTGTTGTACCAAAGGAAACCAACTGCAGCGCCAATAAATGCGCTCATAAACACAACCAACTCTCCCGATTGTGGGATATACATTATATTCAGGTACTCTGCGTAGATAACGTTACCCGATAAATAGGCAAAAACTCCGAGCGTTGTGGCCATTACCGCCGATACGCCCGTGGCCAATCCATCCAATCCATCGGTTAGGTTTGCACCATTGGAAACCGCAGTGATAATAAGAATTACAACTACAACAAATATTAACCAGGTAATGATATCGCTCCACTCTCCTTTAAATGGATTCAACATTGAATAATCAAACTCATTATTCTTGAAGAATGGAATGGTAGTTTTGGTTGTTTTCTCGCTCTTTAGAACTTTTACAGGTTCAGCGCCATTATACTCCGATGCTACAACAGTTTCAACTTGAGTAGGAGCCTTTGTTTTAGGAGCAGGTTCTCTAACAACAATGCTTGGACTTAACCACATTGTTAAACCTACAAAAAGGCCTAACGAAACCTGACCTAGAATCTTGAATCGACCCGAAAGTCCCTCCTTATTCTTTTTGAACACTTTTATATAATCATCGGCAAAGCCAACTATTCCTAGCCAAACCGTTGCTAAAATCATTATGATAATATAGATATTCGCTAAATCGGCAAAAAGCAACACCGGAATTAGTATTGATGCCAGAATAATGATACCGCCCATTGTGGGTGTTCCTTTCTTCTGCATTTGGCCTTCAAGGCCAAGGTTGCGGATTTCCTCGCCTATTTGCTGACGCTGTAAGAAACGGATAATCTTTTTCCCAACCAACAAGGCAAACGATAGCGACACTATAAATGCCATTGCCGAACGGAACGAGATGTACTTGAATAGTCCGGACCCAGGAATATCGAAGTACTGTTGAAGAAAATCAATAAGATAGTACAGCATAGCTACAACGTATTAATTATTTCACCTACAACTTCTTTATCATCAAAATGATGCTTAACACCCTTTACTTCCTGATAGTTCTCGTGTCCTTTTCCAGCAACAAGAACTATATCGCCTTTTTTTGCCATTAGACAGGCGGTGCGAATTGCCTCTTTCCTATCCACAATGGTTATAACCTTGCGGGTTAAGGTGATATCAACCCCAACTTTCATATCGTTCAAAATATCCTCGGGCTCTTCGAAACGGGGATTGTCCGATGTTAGGATAACCATATCGCTCATCTCAGCTGAAACCTTTGCCATAACTGGGCGTTTGGTTTTATCGCGGTTTCCACCAGCACCCACAACAGTAATCAAACGCTGGTCGTCGCCCTTAATCTTCTTAATTGTCTCAATCACATTTACCAATGCATCGGGAGTATGGGCGTAGTCCACAACGGCAAAAATGCCGCTATTCGACTTGATATACTCAAACCTACCCGATACCGCAGTAACCTCGCTTAGCTTGGTTAACACATCGCCTTTCTCGAAACCAAGGCTGATAAGCGTTGAGTAAATTGCCAAAAGGTTATACGCGTTGAACTCGCCAATTAAGCGCGTCCAAACCTCAATACCATCGAGGTTTAGCAATGTGCCATCGAAATGGCTTTCCACTATGCGGCAACGCATATCGGCCATTGAGCGTAACGAGTAGGTTACCACTTTTGCCTTAGTGTTCTGGAGCATTACCATTCCGTTCCTATCGTCGATGTTTGTAATTGCAAAAGCATCGGTAGGTAGGTTATCGAAGAAGCGTTTTTTAGCTTTGATGTACTCATCGAAGGTTTTATGGTAATCCAAATGGTCGTGTGTGATATTGGTAAAAATTCCACCGCAGAACATCAACCCAGCAATACGATTCTGCACCACTGAGTGCGAACTCACCTCCATAAAGCAGTACTCGCAACCCTCTGCCACCATTCTAGCAAGCAAAGCGTTGAGTTGAATTTGGTCGGGGGTAGTATGCGTAGCAGGAACCTCGGTATCGCCAATGTAATTTACAACAGTTGAAAGTAAGCCAGATTTATGGCCCAATAGGCCAGCCATCTTGTAAAGCAGAGTTGCCGTGGTAGTTTTTCCGTTTGTACCCGTAACTCCAACCAACCTCAACTTCTCCGAAGGATTGCCGTAGAATGCCGATGCTATCAAACCCAACGCATACGATGCATCCTCAACCTTGATGTAGGTTGTTTTGGGTGATGTTTCTACGGGCATCTGCTCGCAAACTATCACCGAAGCACCTTTATCAACGGCAGTTGAAATGAACTGGTGACCATCAACCTGAGTACCCTTTATTGCAAAAAAGCAAAATCCGCGGTCGACCGTTCTAGAATCGAACGTTAAACCAGCCACCTCAACATCCAACGCGCCAATAGCATCGAACTTGAGCGATTTTGGTAGTATGTTTTTTAGTGTAATCAACATTGCTATATATCTTTTATCCTTTTAATTTGTGACGAGTTGCCATTCCTCCCACTCTGAACTTAATAACCTAATAACTTATTTCCTTATTTTCTTATTTACTCATTAACTTAATTACTCAAAAACTAACTCTCCCCCAGACTCATCTCCAAAAACACAGTACTTCCCGGAGCAACCTTGGTTCCTGCCTGAATGGATTGTGAGCGAACAGAGCCTCTGCCCTGAAACTTAACCCTTAACCCAGTATTCTCGAGCAGGAATAATGCATCCTTTAATCCCATTCCAACTACATTTGGAACGGTTTTCTTGGATACGTTCAGTTTCTTCAACTCAACCTTAACGCTATCGCGCTCGGTGGTAACCCAATCGGCCTTTTTATCGGCCTTTTCGAAAGGAATATCCAGTTCGTCTAGCACTTCTGCTAAAGCCTCTCTGCTACTCGATTTTGCCTGTGGTATCTCCTTAAAATCTCCACTATCGTCAACCTCGCGGAACCACTCAGGGCTGGTGGCGTAAACCTTATCGGATATCTCCTTAAAAATTGGGCCTGCCACTAGGTTTCCATAGTACACGCTGTTCGAAGGCGAGTTAACCACCACAATACAGGAGTACTTTGGATCGTCGGCTGGAAAATAACCAGCAAACGATGCGGAGTAACTTACCCTCCCACCATGCTTGTAACCTCTAGTTCCCTTTGCAACCTGTGCTGTGCCTGTTTTTCCTGCAATTTTATATCGAGGATTTTTTAGGTTCATAGCGGTACCTTGCTCCACAACCCCCTCTAGCACCTCGTGAACCTTTTTTAGGGTTGAGCGCGAACAGATGGAAGTTGAAATTACCTCGGGTGAAAACGACTGTACGACCTGTCCGTGGCGCACCAGCGATTTCACCAAACGGGGTTTCACCATTCGGCCATTATTTGCAATGGCATTGTAGAACGTAAGGATTTGAAGCGGGGTTAGTCGTAACTCATAGCCTATACTCATCATTGGTAACGACATGCCCGACCATAGTTTATCGCCCGGATACTTTATGTAAGGATTAGGTTCGCCCGGAATAGAAACGTTCAGGGGCTGATTCAACTTCATGGCATAAATCCGGTCGATAAATTCCTTTTCCTTGCCCTTGTAGTGCTGAGTAACCAGTTTTACAACGCCTACATTCGACGAAACTTCAAAAACCTCCTGTACAGATATTTTTCCATGACCGTCTTCCTTCGAATCTACAATGGTTCTATCGTATATCTTGTATTTGCCATTGCCTGTATTTACCGAATCGTGTAAGTCGATATAGCCATCCTCGAGCAGTGCAACTAATGTTGGGATTTTCATTGTAGAACCCGGTTCAACGCTCTCGCCCACAGCGTAGTTGAAAAGTTCCGAGTAGCTATCGTCGTTGTTACGCTTAAGGTTGGCAATTGCTTTTATATCGCCAGTGGCAACCTCCATCAGAATTGCACAGCCATGTTCTGCGCCGTGCTTGCTAAGCTGCTTCCGCAGCGCGGCCTCGGCCACATCCTGCAGCGCCACATCAATGGTGGTGATTACATCGGAGCCATCTTCTGAATCAATTTGCTCAATACTCTTTACTTCAACCCAACTGTTGCCCGGAATACGTTGGTGCACCCTGAGTCCAGCCTTACCCTTTAGAGCGTAGTCGAAAGCCCCCTCAATTCCAATTGCAACACCACCATCGTTAGCAGTTCCAATGGTACGTGCCGCCATGGTTGCGTGAGGTAGAATGCGCTTATTGCTTTGCACAGGGATAAATCCACCCTTATTCTCGCCCAATCGGAATAACGGAAATTTCTTGATTTGCTGTAACTCTATGTAGTTCACTTTGCGGGGCGCAACGGGGTAAAACCGTTTATTCTTAGCTAATCGGCGGGCATTGGTCAATTCGGATTTGTAGGCATACTTGGACCTATCCCTAAAAAAGTTCGACAGACAAATGGCCAACGAATCGATATTGGTGTTAAAAACCGAATCGGTAACACCGCCAGCAAGCAAGTCCATTCTTAAATCGAAGTAGGGGATTGATGTTGCCAGAACCCGTCCGTCGGTGGCGCAAATATCACCACGGTTTGGCGTTACAATGATATCCTTATAGGTAATAACCTTTGCCTTTGCACGCCACTTATGACCCTCAACAAACTGTATGTAGATGATTTTAGCAATAATGCCTAACCCCAGCAGCACGAAAAATACGTACACTACTGCAATTCGGGTTAATATTTCTTTTTTTAGTGACATTAATGCTGATTTGCTGTTTATTATTTCTCTTAATTCATCATTACTAATTCGGAGTTCCTTGTTCGATATTCGAATTCTCCTACTTTATCTTCTTAGGTGGAACTGTCGATTCCTTCAGCTCCAACCCTTTTTCCTCAACCAGTTTTACCACCTCCGATTGCTTGCTGATAAACATCAGCTCCGCTGCGGTGGTGATTGACTCGGCACGTAAATTTTTCAACTCGGTTTTTACCTTTTGATCTTCGCGCATTAACCTATCGTAACGGTAATGGTTTGCTATGTAGATAACCGCTATGAATGCCAAGAACAGCACATAGGGCAGCTGCGCCGAAATATTCTCGTGTGTAAGAATATTTCCGCTGAGGAAGTCCTTCACCTTAACGCCCTTTTTGTCCTTGGGCTTAAGTGGCTGCTCATCGATAAACTCAACCGGTTGCTCGCTAATCTCACTCATAGTTTATTTCCTACCCTAAGTTTTGCGCTACGCGCTCTGCTATTGCGTTCCAACTCCTCGTCGGTTGGGACAATTACCTTACGGTTAACCTGCTCAAATGGTACTGTGCGATTTCCCATAAAATCGGGGTTATCCTCGCCCTCAAAATTTCCGTTACGGAAATAGTTCTTCACCAACCTGTCCTCCAGCGAGTGGTACGATATTATCACCAATCGTCCGTCCTGCACCAAGCACTTCTCCGCATTCAGAATCATACTTTTTAGCACATCCAGCTCGTGGTTCACCTCAATGCGAATTGCCTGAAAAACCTGAGCCAGCGTTTTGTTCTGAATCTTCTGTGGAATCATCGGCTTAAGTAGTTCTGCCAAATCTTCCACGGTTTCAATCGGCCTATTTGAACGCTCGCGGCAAATTGCGTTGGCAAAGCGTTTAGCCTCGTTCAACTCGCCGTAAAGCCTAAAAATCTTCATTAAATCTTCCGCCTCGTAATTGTTTACCACGATTTTTGCTGAAAGCGATGCGCGACGATTCATACGCATATCAAGCGGTCCCTCGAATCGGAACGAGAAACCACGCTCGGGGCTATCCAAGTGGAACGACGACACGCCCAAATCGGCCAGAATGCCATCCACCTTGTCGACACCGTGATACCTGAGAAAATTTCGGAAATACTTGAAATTGCTACGGATAAGTATAAAGCGCTTATCGTCGATTGCGTTTGCCAAAGCATCCTCGTCCTGGTCAAAAGCAAACAACCGCCCTTGGCGGTTAAGTTTTTCCATGATAAGACGGGAATGGCCACCCCCACCAAAGGTGAGGTCTACATAAGTTCCGTTGGGCTTAATATTTAAACCCTCTATGCTTTCGGCAAGCAACACTGGTACGTGGTAGGCCATTACTCATCCTTTATAATTGTTGATCCCAAAATCTTATCGGCTAGGCTTGCAAAATCGCCCGATGGCATTTGTGCGCCTTCGTACTTACTCTTTGCCCAAATCTCAATTTTGCCGTTCATTCCGGCAAACACCACATCCTTTTCAATGCCAACCATCTCGAGCAGGCGCTTGGAGAAAAGCAAACGTCCGCTAGCATCGAGCGAAACCTCGGCGGTTCCACGGTAAAACTCGCGTAGGAACTGGTTGTGCTCCTTGTTGTAAGGATTGGTATTCTTGCGAATTAGGGCATTTTGGCGCTCCCATTCCTCCATTGGAAAGAGCACCAAGCACTCCTCATAAATATCCTTTTTCACCACGAATCGATCGGGCGCAGCAGATGTAATCTGCTTACGCAGCGCTGAGGGGAAAAGTACGCGACCCTTCTCGTCAACTTTGCAATCGTAATCACCAATGAATGAGGACATTTTTCTACCAATTTTTCAATTGGTAAAAATATATAGAAATTTTCCACTTTCACCCACTTACTCCCACTTTTTTACAAATTGTTAATAACTTTTCCGCGAAAAGCTGGTTGAGAATGTGGCGTTTAGCAGATAAACAGAGCTGCGCGCATGTATTGGGCGCAAAGATAGTGGGTTGGGGTGGATGTTGAAAAAGTAGTTTTCAACACTTGCCCCTCTTTAACATCATTTATTAAGCCTAACCATTTTACATATTCGGGTTATTCGTTACTTTTGAAATTCATTTCATATAAAGCAAAATGGATATTCAGCCTATTAGTGTTTACGAGGAAAAACTACAAAGTTCGTTTCCTACCAAAGACAGCATTCCGTTCGAAGTTCGCATTAGCGGTAAAAAATATGAGCCACTTTATCTTCTCGATGGCAAAATTCTAAAATGGGATGGCAATCTCGAAGATGTTAGTTCGCCTATCTGCATCAATGAGAATGGACAGATCAAACGAACCATTATTGGTCAGGTGCCCTCGATGGACGAGGCCGCAGCGATGGAAGGTCTCAACGCCGCTGTTCGCGCATGGAATAATGGGAGAGGGGAATGGCCTACGATGAGCGTTAAAGAACGAATTTCGGCGGTGGAACAGTTTGTTGCTCGGATGCGTCTTGTTCGTGATGAGGTTGTAAAGTTGATGATGTGGGAAATAGGAAAAAGCCTTGAAGATAGCTACAAAGAGTTCGACCGCACGGTTGACTATATCATTAAAACCATTGAGGCACTTAAAGAAGTTGATCGTAATAACTCCCGATTCAGCCTCGACGATGGTGTAATTGCGCAGGTTCGTAGGTCGCCACTCGGAGTTTGCCTTTCGATGGGGCCATTCAACTATCCACTAAACGAAACCTACACCACGCTCATTCCTGCTCTAATAATGGGGAATACGCTTGTGGTTAAACCTCCAAAATTTGGAGTGATGCTACATCAACCCTTGCTCGAAGCCTTTGCCGAGTGTTTTCCTAAAGGCGTGGTAAACTTCATATACGGAACTGGCTCTAAAATAATTAGTCCTATTATGAAAAGTGGACTAGTCGATGTGCTTGCGTTTATTGGATCGAGCCGCGTTGCCGACGTTTTAAAACTACAGCACCCTCGTCCTCATCGAATGAGGTGTATTCTAGGACTTGATGCCAAGAATCCCGCACTTGTAATGCCCGATGCCGATCTAGACTTAGCCGTTAAGGAATGTGTTACAGGAAGTTTATCATTCAACGGACAGCGATGCACAGGTCTTAAAATTATGTTTGTTCACAAATCGATAATCGATCAGTTCCTTACGAAACTGGCAGAAGCAATTGATAAACTGCCGCAGGGTATGCCTTGGGAAAAGGGCGTAAAATTAACACCTCTGCCAGAGTTTGATAAGGCTGTTAGGCTTAAAGGTTATATTGATGATGCAATTACGAAAGGTGCTAAAGTCGTAAATCAGGGCGGTGGAGCATTTTACGAAACGCTATTTAAACCGGCTATTGTTTATCCAATTGCACCTAATGCCGACCTTTACGATGTTGAACAATTTGGACCGGTTGTTCCGGTTTGCAGCTATAATGACGAGCAGGAGTTTTTAGATTTTGTAACAAATTCCAATTACGGCCAACAGCTAAGCGTTTTTGGCAATAATCCCAAGATTATCGCTCGCTTAATTGACCAGTTAACCAATCAGGTAAGTAGAATTAATATAAACAGTCAGTGTCAACGTGGACCAGACACGCTGCCGTTCACTGGTCGTAAGGATTCGGCCGAAGCCACCCTGTCAATTAGCGATGCGCTAAGATGTTTTTCAATTAGATCGTTGGTTGCAGCACAATCGAACGAAAACAGCCGAGATATTATTCAGAACATTGTAAATGGGCGACATTCGAATTTTCTAAATACCGATTTCATTCTATAGTAGTGTATTTTGAATCGGGTCGATACTTGTTTTAATAGAAAAAGGACGCCAACAGCGCCCTTTTTCTATATTTATGTGTAGTTGTGTTTTTGCTCTATTTCCCCCAAGTATCCGGGTTTTCTCTCCAGCGCTTTAGCAGATCCAGCTGCTCCTGCTTAACATGTCCACTTTCAATGGCTACATCAATTAGTTCGGTGTAATTGGATAGGGTGTTAAATTCGACCCCCGCGTTGGAAAAGCCTTCGGTTGCTTGGTTGAACTGATAGGTGAATATCGCTACGAGTCCTAGAACATTACATCCCGCTGCTTTTAGCGCTTCAACAGCTGCAAGGCTGCTCATTCCTGTTGATATTAAATCTTCAATCACCACAACCCTTTGACCCGGTTTGTAATCGCCCTCAATCTGATTCGAGAGTCCATGCGCCTTGGGTGCCGATCGTACATAAATGAAAGGGAGGTCCATCCTGTCGGCAACTAGCATTCCATGCGCAATTGCCCCCGTGGCAACTCCGGCTATTATTTCCACATCGGGGTATTGCCGTTTAATCAGTTCTACAAACCCGTTGCATACAGCGTTTCTAACAGCTGGGAACGATAGTGTTTTTCGATTGTCGCAGTAAATTGGCGATTTCCATCCCGATGCCCATGTGAATGGATTTGCAGGGTTGAGTTTTATTGCATTAATTTGCAGTAGGTCTGACGCAATTGTTTTATTAGCCATGATGCATGATTTTGTTATATATTTCGATAATCGACGGTTTGTTATCACCCCAAAGGTAAAAAAATACTTCGATGGCGATGGTATGGGATTGTTTATGGGAAACCCTACCCATCAAGATTTTCCAAAAATACTCGAAATTTTTCAAAGTCATCCGGTTATTCAGAACGTTTTTATTGGCGACGGGGATGTTAATCGACAGTTTGAACAGTTTGCATCGAATTTTACAGTGCTCGATGCTGCGGGTGGTCTTGTTGTGAATGCGAAGGGTGAGTTTTTACTGATTTATCGCCGAGGAAAATGGGATTTACCCAAGGGTAAGGTTGAGGTTGGTGAGAGTAACGAAAATGCGGCTTTGCGAGAGGTGATGGAGGAAATCGGCTTGTCGGAACTGATGTTGGGCAGGCATATCATCACAACTTACCATACCTACGAGTTGAATGAAAAACCCATTCTGAAGCGTACCTATTGGTATGCCATGAATAGCGTAAAATGCGAACCCTTTGTCCCGCAATCCGAGGAGGATATTACCGGTGCCGAATGGGTTGATGCTCATCATTTGTCGGACTACCTCGATAACTCGTTTAGTAATATTCGCGATGTATTTCGCGAATACCTTGGGGTTTAAATTTCGCCCCGATCCCTTAATAGTTGAAAGAATCTCATCTCGAAGTTTTCGCGTGGCGATGGTGCCGGTGAGTATATTAGGCGTTTATCTGGGCCTATCAGGAAGTAGGTAGGGTAGGCCCTGATATCAAAATCTTTGATGATGTCGGGCTTATTCCCATAATGTAGGAATGTCCACTTGTACCCCGAGCTTTTGAGATACGATTTGAGGTCGTTGAGGTCGTTGTCGGCCGAAACCGATACAATCTCGAGGTGTTCTCCGTACTTCTTGTAAAGTTTGTCGAGCAGGGGGAATTCCTGAAGGCAGCTGTAGCTGGTAGTTGTGCAAAAGTTAAGGTAAACGTATTTTCCCTCAAATTTATTGAGCGATACGGGGTTGCCGTCTGCATCGTTTAGCGTAAAGGCGTTGGGAACAAAACCCGGGAGCAGTTTGGTTATTTTGCTGCGAATATTCTCGGCAATCAATATGTGCTCGGGGATTTTGGTGGTGCGGTAAACCGAGTCGAGTAGGGTTAGTAGGGCCGAGCGGGAAAAATTGTCGCTGAAGAACTCGTCGTATAGGCCTTTAAGAATAACCATTTCCATAAGTGTGTCGTTGCTCAGAATTTTGTTTCCCGCAAGGGTTTCCTTTAATTTCGAAATGCTCCGATCGGCCGATATGTTTTTGAATATTACATTCCCCGATGTGGTACGCGAGAAGAAAAGGAAGTACTTGTCGTAAACCAAATTGAATAGTTCCATGTAGGCGGGATTGCCGTATAGTATGGGTTTATTCAGGAATAGTTCGTTCGACACGCTGGTCGATTTTTTGTAAAATGTTATTTGCTTTAACAGTCCGTATCGGTACTCCCGGTAGGCGTTAAAGTATTGGCTCTGGCTATTGGTGTAATTACACTCCAGATTATTTATAAGGGAGTCGAGGTTGGTTTGCCGTTTCCCTTTGTAGGCGTTAATTACAATTTGATCAAAATTCTCGTTAAACCGTAAGTCGAAACTGTTGATGAGGTAGTTTATGTCGTCCTTGGTTATGTTGGTTATTCCTACCTGTAAATCGGTTTCGCGGAAGAATGGGTTTAGCCTTTGCGCCTCGGTTTTTACCTCTTTTTTGGGGAGTACAATGCTATATTTCTTTGAGGGTTCGGCAAAAAAGTATATCCGGTATATGCCCAGGTAGCTGTACACGTATGTGGTTTCAAGAATTTTTAGGGTACAGGTGAATTCCCCGGAACTGTCCACCTTACATCGTCCAATCTCGTTCTCGGCCATAGTGATGAAATCGGAGTGTTGGTAAAAAACTATCTCATCACCCTTGTAATCGGGGGCATTCCCTTGTACAGTGGCTTCCTGCGCATTGATATGTGCTGTGCTGAAGATAAGTATTGAAACCAGTATTGTCCTGAGAAGATTCATGATTGTTGGGGGCATTTACTCGGTGATATAGTCAGAAATGTTTAGAGCCGATGGCATAAACTGCGATGGATTGCCTTTGTGTAGAATAATATCGCGGATGATTGTTGAGTTTACATGGGCATGTTCGGGTGCTGTGAGCAGGAATGCGGTTTCGATATGTGGAAACATGGCGCGGTTAACCTGCCCGATGGCGCGTTCAAATTCAAAATCGGCTGAGGTTCTAAGTCCACGAATAATAAAATTGACATTCAGCCTGTTGCAGAGATCCACAGTGAGCCCCTCGTAGCTGATAACTTCTACCCGGGGTTCGTGGGCAAAAGTTTTTTTTATCATGTCCATTCGCTTCTCGATACTGAAGAACGCATTCTTATTGGCGTTGTATCCAACTGCGACAATAACCTTGTCGAATATGGCCAGCGAACGAAGTACTATCGATTCGTGCCCAATGGTAATTGGATCGAACGATCCTGGAAATATTGCTGTTTTACTCATTTTAATGCTTTGCTAGTTTTTCAATCCCGATGCCCCAAAAATCATACAATTAATGGCAAAAAGCAAATATTTAAGTAAGTTATTGTTATAGCGGCGCAGTACTAGCCCATTCTTCTAATGTGATGATTGCATTCCTTGTGTTTATTGACTCTTGGGGTTTACTTTAACTCCCTTGCTTTTTGTTCGGTATTTCGGTAAATTTGGGAAACGAGTTTGTATTTTAAGATGCGTTGGAACGTAATTTTTATATCTACCTTAATACTTGTAGCCATGAGTTTATCTAGTAATGGACAATTTGGTGGGGGGAGTGTTGGTGATCGCCCAGCTGTTGTTGCTGGAGCTTTTTATCCGGCATCAAAGGATCAACTTCGGAGCGATGTGGAATCGTATTTTCAAGAAGCGGGGAAGGTGCTTGAACGCTCGCCTCTGGCTGTTATTGTTCCGCATGCTGGGTATGTATTCTCAGGGCAGGTTGCGGCTGCGGCCTATAAGCAGATCGATCGGGAGGCCCGGTTTAAACATGTTTTTCTGATTGGGTCGAGTCATACCATGTTTTTTAACGGTGCATCGGTTTACACTCATGGCGATTTTATTACGCCTTTGGGGCGGGTCAAGGTCGATAATCTGGCCAACGATCTTGTTCAGCAGGATGATGTTTTTACTGATGATAAAAAGCCTCACGAGCGTGAGCATAGCCTGGAGGTGCAACTGCCGTTTCTTCAGTACTGGTTGAATAATGAATTTTCTATTGTTCCTATAATAATAGGGGGTGAGTCGCAATCTACCAGTGCTAAGGTAGCTGAGGCGTTGGCACCTTATCTTACCGAGGACAATCTTTTTGTGATCAGTTCCGATTTTTCGCACTATCCTACCTATAGCAATGCCCATTTGGTTGACGACGATATGGCGCATGCCATTGCGTCCAACTCGGCGCGGCAGTTTATGCATGTCAAAATGAAGCGCGAAAATTCCGGTATGGACGATTTGGCAACTGCCATGTGTGGGTGGACTTCAGGCTTGGCTTTGCTTAAAATAACCGAGACTCGTAGTGATGTTGAGTATAAAACAATCATTTATCAGAATTCAGGTGATTCCCCTTATGGCGATAAGGATCGAGTGGTGGGGTATTGGGCAATTGCTGCGGTAAAGAGGCAATCCAATCCCGATGGTTTTATTCTAACCGATGCGGATAAAAAGCAACTCCTGGGTATTGCCCGAAGCCAAATTTCAGCTCATCTTAAGGACGAATCCTCCATTTTTGTGGATGAAAATTCGTTGAGTCCGGGTTTGTTAGCCCCTGCTGGGGCTTTTGTTACCTTGCGGAGTAATGGGGCGCTAAGGGGGTGTATTGGCAATTTCTCCACATCCACCCCGTTATACAAGGTGGTTATGTCGATGGCCGTAGCCTCGGCCACGGAGGATACCCGTTTCGATAGGGTTACCATTGATGAGATGGATAACATTGATATAGAGATCTCTGTTCTTACCCCAATGCGGCGAATATATGCTGCTGAGGAGTTTATACCCGGTAAGCATGGCATATATATAAGGAAGGGCAACCGCTCGGGCACATTTTTGCCGCAGGTGGGAGTCGAAACCGGATGGAGCCGCGAGGAATTGCTAGGCCATTGTGCCCGCGACAAGGCCTTTATTGGCTGGGATGGATGGATGGATTCCGATGTGGAATTGTATGTTTACGAGGCAATTGTGTTTTCTGAAATATAGCTGACATTTAAAAGGTTAGTGCCTAGTTGGCGCGGATATTCATCTGTACCATTAATATTCAAAAATTTTCAATATTTTTGTTTTATGTTCTTTGATACTATTTCCGATGGGCTACACTACCTGCATAAGGATCATTTAGGCTCCATTGTGTGTATAACCGATACTAGTGGCAACATTGAGGAACCCCCGCTACCGCACGACTCCTGTCGTGTGGTTTCTAGTCATTAATCCCTTACGTTTATTCCGCGCAGAGTTCCTTTCAGCCCGCTGCATTCTTTTTTTGGACTGTACCGATACTCTGGAAAATGAGGTAAATAATAATTATGACGCCTACTCATGTACTTTATGGTTTTGTATGCTTAATGTAAGAATATTTGTTGATTTGCTAGCCACACGACAGGAGTCGTGCGGTAGCGGCGAATGAAAATGCACAATGGATCGAAGGTAAGATGCTAAACAGGAGTATTATTTATGATCGGGGATCCGTTGGCAATAATAGCCAATACTACAATATGGAAGTAGGAAGAACCATGAACTATCCAGTTATTCGTGTTACCCCATATTATAATAATAGTCAGTCGATTAGGATTTTAATTCTAAGTAAATAATTAATTACATGAAAATTGATGATCTTGATTATCAGGAAAAAGGCTTGATTGAAATACTTCGAACTTTTAAGTTTTTAAAGCAATTGAATTATCAAGAAGAGGAAATTAGAATTGGAGGGAGGGGGAATCCTTCAATTATCTATTATAACAGATCAGAGAATCGTATTTTGAAGATTCTTGGAGACGAAAGCGAATCTTGGTCAATTGTTATTCAGAGAAGAAGACTTATTGATTTAAATAAATCGGACTCATTTTTTGATATAAGTGATTACTATCATCACTTTGATGGTGAAATGTTTAAAGGTAAAAACTATTCGCTTATGTCTCAGGCAATGTTTATACAACACTACTTAATGCCAGTTATAAAAGGTGAAATCTGGATAAATGAATTGATAAGCCCAGTTCGACACTCTAAAATAGAAACAAGAAAAGAGTGATAAATTTTCATCATCCATAAACACGTAAGGTATCCCAGTTAGGCAGAGGCTGTAAATCAAAAATAAACGAAACGTGTTCGGCGCAGGCTATATGTCTGCGCTGTCCTATTTACACAGGCTTTGCCTGTAATTTATAGTAAAGCCCCCCTCGCTGGCGTGGATATTCATTCGTACCCAGTTAGAAGAGGCTGTACATACGCACGAGCTGTGGCATTTTGATAATAAAGGAAAACCCACGAATTAAGATAAGGGGAGGAGGCATTTCGCCTCCTCCCCTTATTCTGTTTTACTGAAAAATCTATTCTTACTCTTCCACCTCCTCGGCTTCGTAAGCTTTTAGTAGTTTCTCCTGAACATCCGAAGGAACCTGCTCGTATGCGCTGAACTTCATATTGTAGGTTGCCCGTCCACTGGTTAACGACGATAGCGCGGTTGAGTACTTGTTAAGTTCAGCTAGAGGCACCTTGGCATTGATAACCTCAAACCCTTTAACACTACCCATACCCATAATGATGGCGCGACGGTTCTGTAGGTCGCTCATCACATCACCCATTCTATCCGATGGAACAAGAACCTCCACATCGTAAACGGGCTCCATAATCTTTGGACCAGCTTCCTTGAATGCAGTTTTAAATGCGTTCCGACCGGCTAGTTTAAAGGAGATTTCGTTGGAGTCAACGGGGTGCATCTTGCCGTCGTAAACCGCAACTCGGATGTCGCGGGCGTACGATCCGGTCAGAGGCCCCTCCTCCATTTTCTCCATGATACCTTTTAGAATTGCAGGTAGGAAACGGGCATCAATTGCACCGCCAACAATACAGTTATAGAAAACAAGTTTTCCGCCCCATTCAAGTGGTATCTCTTCTTTCCCGCGAACGCTGATGTTAACCTCCTTGCCGGCAATTTTATACTTTGTAGGATCAGGAGCCCCTTCAACGTGTGGTTCAATTACAATATGTACCTCCCCGAATTGTCCTGCACCGCCCGATTGTTTTTTGTGACGGTAGTCGGCAGCCGCAATTTTAGTAATAGTCTCGCGGTACGAAATACGGGGTGGAATAAACTCAATATCAAGTTTATTGAGGTTGGTTAGCTGCCACTTCAATGTATTTAAATGGTGTTCGCCCTGACCAGAAACAATAATTTGCTTTAATTCCTTGGAGTGTTCCACCAGGATTGTAGGATCCTCCTGATGGGCTTTGTGTAGAAGTTCACTCATCTTTTCGGTATCAGCCTCATTTTTTGGCCTAATTGCAGTGCGGAATTTTGCATTTGGGAACTCCATTGAGTCGAATGTGAAATCCAAGCCTGCTCCGCAAAGTGTATGGTTGGTTTTTGTGTTTTTAAGTTTAACGGTTGCTCCAATATCGCCAGCCGCAAGTTCAGTAACCTTATTGCGGTTTTTCCCTGCAACTACAAATAGTTGGGCTATACGCTCTTTGGTCGAGTTATTGGCGTTGGTAAGGTCCATGCCTTCAGTTACCTTCCCGGACATTACGCGGAAGTAGCTGATTTCTCCAATATGGGGCTCTATGGACGATTTAAAGATGAATAGTGAGGTTGGGGCCGATGCTTCGCATTTAATGGGGCTATTGTTGTTATTCTTATGCATTGGAGCTAATGCCGGGTTGGATCCCACATTCAGGATAAAGTCCATCATCCGCTTGGTGCCGATGTTGCGTTTCCCCGACACGCAGAAAACAGGGAATATTTGTCGGTTGCGAATGCCCACCGATAGTCCAGCCCGCATTTCGTCCTCGCTTAACGATCCCTGCTCAAAAAATTTCTCCATTAACGACTCATCGTTCTCCGCAGCTGATTCCACTAGGGCATTATGCAACTCCGCAGCTCTGTCGGCCTCAGTGTCGGGGATTGGGAATTCTTCGCGAATGCCGGTGTCGCCCTTGAACTTATACATTTTCATCGTGATCACATCGATGAACGAATCGAAATCGGGTCCCGCATTAACTGGGTACTGAGCCAGAACAACCTTCGATCCATAAACGTGCTTTAACGAGTCGAGTGTTTGGTCGAAATTCGCCTTTTCGTGATCTAACTGATTAATTGCCAGAATTAACGGTTTATTCATGCGCTCGGCATGGCGGTTAAATATTTCGGTGCCAACCTCAACTCCGTATTGCCCGTTTATTACCATAACCATGATGTCGGCTGCATACATCGATGTTATTACACCCCCTACAAAGTCGTCGGAACCGGGAGTGTCTATTATATTAAGTTTACGGTCGTTAAACTCTGTGTACAGAATGGTCGAGAAAATCGACCTCTGGTTTTGTTGCTCAATCTCGGAGTAGTCCGATACGGTATTCTTCCCCTCGATAGTCCCCTTACGTTCGATAACTTTTCCTTCAAACATCATCGACTCGGCGAGTAACGTTTTGCCCGAGCCGGTATTACCCAGTAAGGCAACATTCCTAATTTGATCGGTTGAATAAGTTTTCATGCGGGTTACGCGTATTAATGGTTTAACATCGGTTAGTTTTAGGTTGCAATGTTGGGCGTTGTCGGGTGGTGTTACTTGTTGTAATTTGTCCCGATAAACATGCCAAATTGCACATCCGGTTTTTTGATTTCCCTCAAAAATAGTAATTTTTTGTATCAAACAAATTTATTTGCCTTTTTCTGTCATGTTGTAAAACATGTAAATTGGTTTGCGTTCGAACATCCGGTTCGTCCTTTCTAGGTGTGTAGCTTTACTCTGTAAATGTGTAGCCAAACTCCTGTAATGGCGCTGCGTTTTAGGTTGACAAGTATTTGTGGATGATACAGTTTTGCAGAATTCGGGAATGTCCATACTATTCTTGCTTTATCCCCGCTGAGTATTAATATATTATTTTTTTAAGTAATTAGAAATCAGTATTGTTTTTTCGATTAAAAGATTTACCTTTGCGCCCGCTAAACCGAAATTAGCTCGGAAAATGCTAATAAACAGTAAAAAAAGGATGGCGACTGATTGTGGTATTGAAAAAATCAATACCTTTGCAGTCCATTTTTTAAGTTTAATTTAACATAAATTGGATTAATTTATGCCAACAATTTCGCAACTAGTAAGAAAAGGAAGGTCTAAACTGATCGAAAAGAGTAAAGCGCGTGCGCTTGATGCTTGCCCTCAGAGACGCGGAGTATGTGTGCGGGTGTACACCACTACTCCTAAAAAGCCGAATTCGGCTATGAGAAAAGTTGCCAGGGTTAGGCTTACAAACGGTAAGGAGGTTAATGCCTACATTCCTGGAGAAGGTCACAATCTACAAGAGCACTCTATTGTGCTTATTCGTGGTGGCAGGGTGAAAGATTTACCCGGTGTTCGTTACCACTTAGTACGTGGAACACTTGACGCATCAGGCGTTGAGGGACGTAAACAACGTCGCTCGAAGTATGGTGCCAAGAGACCAAAAGTTAAAAAGTAAAATTTAACCTCAGTTGATGCTTTAGAACAATGAGAAAAGCAAAACCAAAAAAACGATTAATCTTACCCGATCCCAAGTTTGGTGACGTCATGGTTACTAGGTTTGTGAATAACCTTATGTACGAAGGTAAGAAGAGCACTGCGTATGATATTTTCTACGACTCCTTGGAGATTGTAGCACAACGCATGAAGGATGCCGATAAATCTCCACTTGAAATTTGGAAAAAGGCATTGGAGAACATTACCCCTCAGGTTGAGGTGAAGAGCCGCCGTGTAGGTGGTGCTACCTTTCAGGTTCCCATGGAGGTTCGTCCCGAAAGAAAAATTTCACTTTCGATGAAGAACTTAATTCTTTACTCGCGTAAACGTTCGGGTAAGGGCATGAGCGATAAACTTGCTGCCGAAATTATGGCCGCTTTCAACGAGGAGGGTGCTGCTTTCAAGAAGAAAGAAGATATGCATAAGATGGCTGAGGCTAATAAAGCTTTTGCACATTTCCGTTTTTAATAATTTACGAGGAAGGTAGGATATAGATGAGCAGGGATTTAAAATTTACTCGTAACATCGGAATTATGGCACACATCGACGCCGGTAAAACTACAACTACCGAGCGTATCCTGTTTTATACCGGGAAAAGCCATAAAATTGGAGAGGTGCACGATGGTGCTGCCACAATGGACTGGATGGTTCAGGAGCAGGAGAGGGGTATTACCATCACCTCGGCTGCTACTACCACTTTCTGGAAGTACAACAACCAGCCATACCAAATTAACATTATCGACACCCCGGGTCACGTGGACTTTACCGTTGAGGTTGAACGTTCGTTACGCGTGCTCGATGGTACCATTGCAACTTTCTGTGCAGTGGGTGGTGTTGAGCCTCAGAGCGAAACTGTTTGGCGTCAAGCCGACAAGTACCGTGTGCCTAAAATCGCATTCGTTAACAAGATGGATCGCGTTGGTGCCGATTTCCTCTCTGTGGTTACCCAAATCAAAGAAAAATTAGGCGCTAACCCCGTACCTATCCAATTGCCTATTGGTGCTGAGGATAATTTTACTGGCCTGGTTGACCTAATTGAAAATAAAGCAGTTGTTTGGTTTGATGATCCTCAAACCAAAACCGTAAACTATCGTTTGGAGGATGTACCCGCCAACATGAAGGACGAAGTGGCCGAGTGGCGCGGAGCCCTTATTGAGGCAGTTGCTTCTTACAACGACGATTTACTGGAGCGTTATTTTGAGGATCCAGACTCAATTACCAAGGAGGAGATGCTCGAAACAATCCGTAAGGCAACAATCGATATGTCTATCGTTCCTGTACTTTGCGGTGCATCGTTCAAAAATAAGGGTATTCAGCGTTTGCTTGATGCCGTTATTGCATTCCTTCCCAGCCCTCTCGATAAGGGCGATATTATTGGAACTGATCCCGATAGTGGTGAAGAAAAAACTTTGAAACCAGTAATTACTGAGCCTTTCTGCGGATTAGCCTTCAAAATTGCCACCGATCCATTTGTAGGTCGTTTGGCTTTTGTTCGGGTTTATTCTGGTAAGGTTGATAGCGGTAGTTACATATTCAACGTGCGTACTGGTAAAAAGGAACGTATCAGCCGTTTGTACCAAATGCATGCCAACAAGCAAAATCCTATAGATTTCTGCGAAGCTGGTGATATTTGCGCCGTTGTTGGGTTTAAAGACCTACGTACCGGCGATACCATTTGCGATGAGAAACACCCTATTGCACTGGAGTCGATGACCTTCCCTGAGCCTGTAATTGGTTTGGCAATTGAACCTAAAACTCAGAAAGATCTCGATAAATTGGGTATCGCATTGGGTAAACTATCCGAGGAAGATCCTACATTCCGCGTTAAAACCGACCCCGATAGCGGTCAAACAGTAATCAATGGTATGGGTGAACTTCACCTTGAGATTATTGTTGACCGTCTACGTCGTGAGTTTAATGTGGATATCAACCAGGGCGCACCTCAGGTTGCCTATAAGGAAACTATCAACAAAACCGTATCGCACCGCGAGGTCTTCAAGAAGCAATCCGGTGGTCGTGGTAAATTTGCCGACATCATCTTCGAAATTGGTCCAGCCGACGAAGGTGTTGTAGGGTTACAGTTTATCGACGAGGTTAAAGGTGGTAACATCCCCCGCGAGTTCATCCCTTCGGTTCAGAAAGGTTTCGAAACCGCTATGGCCAATGGTGTTCTAGCCGGATTCCAAGTTCCCAGCATGAAGGTTGTGTTGAAGGATGGATCGTTCCACGCCGTTGACTCCGACTCGCTATCGTTCGAAATAGCCGCTCGCTACGGTTTCCGTGCCGCTGCCCCTAAAGCATCACCAGTACTGCTTGAGCCCATTATGAGCGTTGAGGTAGTAACTCCAGAGGAGTATATGGGAGATGTAATAGGCGACCTAAACAAGCGCCGTGGACAGATTGCCGGTATGGAATCGAAAGGTGTTGCCCGGGTAATCAAAGCCAAAGTACCCCTATCGGAACAGTTCGGTTACGTAACAGTTCTTAGAACTCTATCGTCCGGACGTGCTACTTCTACAATGGAATTCTCTCACTATGCCGAAGTTCCTGCAAATCTTGCCAAAGAGATTGTAGAGAAATCGCGTGGTAAGGAAGTAAAGGAGATTGAATAATTACTTTTACTAATATGTACAATGAGCCAGAAAATTAGAATTAAACTCAAATCGTACGACCACAACCTGGTAGATAAATCGGCCGAAAAGATCGTGAAAACGGTTAAGGCTACAGGCGCTGTGGTGAGCGGTCCAATTCCGCTTCCAACGCACAAGCGGATTTTTACGGTGAACCGTTCAACTTTCGTGAACAAAAAATCGAGGGAGCAATTTGAGCTTTGCTCCTACAAGCGTTTGCTCGACATCTACAGCTCCACCCCGAAGACCATCGATGCTCTTATGAAGCTCGAACTTCCCAGTGGAGTCGAAGTAGAAATTAAAGTATGAGTGTGAATTGTAAATTGTTAAGACAATGCCACAAGGATTAATTGGACGTAAAATCGGAATGACTTCCGTATTCGGTGAGGATGGAAAAAATATCCCCTGCACTGTAATTGAGGCTGGTCCTTGCGTTGTTACTCAGGTGAAAACAGCTGAAGTAGATGGCTACACTGCCATTCAGCTCGCCTATGACGACAAAAAGGAGAAACATACCAGCAGCCCTATGATGGGGCATTTTAAGAAAGCGAACACCACTCCTAAACGTAAAGTAGTTGAGTTTAGAGATTGGAATGGCGCAAAACAACTAGGTGAAGTTGTAACCGTAGATTTGTTTAACGATGATGTTTGGGTTGACGTTACCGGTATTACCAAGGGTAAAGGATTCCAAGGGGTTGTTAAACGTCACGGATTCGGCGGTGTTGGTGGGCAAACCCACGGTCAGCACAACCGTCAACGTCACCCGGGTTCAATGGGTGCTTCATCGTTCCCATCGCGTGTTTTCCCAGGAAAAAGACTGCCCGGACGTACCGGCGGCGATAGGGTTAAAATTATGAACCTACGCGTGCTTAAGGTTATTCCCGAAAGCAATCTGCTTCTTGTAAAAGGTTCCATTCCAGGTGCAAAAGGTTCTTACTTAATTATTGAGAAATAATGGAAATTAAAGTACTTAACATATCAGGACAGGAAACCGGGAGAATGATCCAACTCGATGATGCAATTTTTACCATCGAACCCAACGATCACGCTATCTATCTTGACGTTAAGCAAATTCTTGCTAACGGACGTCAAGGAACCCATAAATCGAAACAACGTAACGAGGTTTCCGGTAGCACTCGCAAGCTGAAGAAACAAAAAGGTACAGGTACTGCTCGTGCCGGTAGCATCAAATCGCCACTATTCCGTGGAGGTGGACGCGTATTTGGCCCAGTACCCCGCGACTACAGCTTTAAGCTGAACAAAAAAGTGAAGCAGCTTGCCCGTAAGAGTGCTCTAGCTTACAAAGTGAAGGACAACGCAATTGTTGTGGTGGAGGATTTCAACTTTGATACTCCTAAAACCAAACAATTTTTGCAAATCTGCAATAATTTGAAAGTGACCGACAAAAAAACCCTTTTCCTATTGGGCGATATAAATAAAAATATATCTTTGTCATCCAGAAATTTACAGCAGTGTAAAGTTGTAGAAGCTTCATCTATAAATACTTATGATGTATTGAATGCGAAAGCTTTAGTACTATCGGAGAGTTCAGTAGATGTTCTCAATAAATTGTTTAAAGTTTCTTAATTGGACGAATGATGGACATACTGATTAGACCAATTGTAACTGAGAAGATGGAGCGCTTAACTAGCAAAGTGAACCAGTACGGTTTTATTGTTGAGAAAAAAGCGAATAAGTTACAGATTAAGAGAGCCATTGAGGATCTTTACGGAGTTACCGTGGACTCAGTGAATACTATACGTTACGACGGCAAAGTGAAAACCCGCTATACCAAAGCTGGTTTCCTTGTTGGCCGTACCAACAGTTTCAAGAAAGCGTTGGTAACGTTAAAGAATGGTGAGAAAATTGATTTTTATAGCAACATCTAAAGAAAATGGCTGTACGGAAACTAAAGCCTGTTACACCAGGACAGAGACATAAAATTATAGGCACTTTCGAGGAAATTACTGCCTCGAAGCCTGAGAAATCGTTGCTACGCCCCCTGAAAAAATCTGGTGGTAGAAATAACCAGGGGAAAATGACCATGCGATATATAGGGGGTGGTCATAAGCGCCGATACAGATTGATCGACTTTACCCGCGAACGTGAGGGTGTTACCGCAGTGGTGAAAACCGTTGAGTACGACCCTAACCGCACAGCACGTATTGCGCTGGTAGAGTACGCCGATGGCGAGAAACGTTACATCGTGGCTCCCAACGGTTTACAAGTAGGCCAAACTATCATGTCGGGAAGAGGAGTCGCTCCGGAGCTTGGAAATACTCTTTACCTGTCTGAAATTCCACTTGGTACTATAATTCATAACATCGAATTATACCCAGGTCGGGGTGCTTGTATGGCCCGCAGTGCAGGTTCATATGCACAGCTGCTTGCCCGCGAAGGTAAGTATGCAATTGTTAAACTTCCCAGCGGTGAAACCCGTATGGTGCTTGTGGAGTGTAAGGCTACCATCGGTAGTGTTTCCAATAGCGACCATGCGCTGGAGAAATCAGGGAAGGCTGGACGTTCTCGTTGGTTAGGCCGTCGTCCTCGCAACAGGGGTGTTGCTATGAACCCTGTTGATCACCCAATGGGTGGTGGTGAAGGTCGCTCTTCGGGAGGACACCCACGCTCACGCAAAGGTATTCCTGCTAAGGGCTATAAGACCCGCTCGAAGAAGAATCCTAGCAATAAGTTTATTGTAGAACGCAGGAAAAAGTAATCAGTAAAAATTGAAGGTATGAGTAGGTCACTTAAAAAAGGTCCCTTCATCGAATATAAGTTGGACAAGCGTATTGCAGTTATGAACGATGCCAACAAAAAGGCCGTAGTTAAAACTTGGTCTAGAAGTTCGATGATTTCTCCCGACTTTGTTGGACACACCATAGCAGTTCACAACGGGAATAAATTTATTCCTGTGTACGTTACCGAGAACATGGTTGGTCATAAACTTGGAGAATTTGCTCCAACACGTACATTCCGTGGTCATGCAGGTAATAAGAAAAAGTAAGTGAATTGATAAAAGACACAAACAATGGGTGCAAGAAAACATATAATGGCCAATAGGCTAAAGGAGGAGAAAAAGAAAAAAGCAGTTGCGATTTTACGCAATTGCCCATCGTCTCCACGTAAAATGCGCTTAGTAGTAGACTTGGTACGCGGAAAAGATGTGAATACAGCTCTTAATATCCTGAAATTCAACGCTAAGGATGCTGCAGGGGATGTTCACAAGCTTTTACTCTCTGCCATTGCAAACTGGAAAGCTAAAAACGAGAACACTCGTATTGAGGATGCCAACCTTTTTGTAAAGGAAATTTTTGTGGATCAGGGCAGAAGCTTGAAACGTATTCGCACCGCACCACAGGGTCGCGCGCATCGTATTCGTAAACGTTCAAACCACGTAACCGTGGTTGTTGATAGTGCAGTTAATAACGATACAAATAATTAGCAGTTACATGGGAAATAAAGTTAATCCAATAGGAAACCGACTTGGAATCGTCAGAGGATGGGATTCTAACTGGTACGGGGGTAACAAATACGCTCAGAAACTTGTTGAAGATACCAAGATTCGCGATTACCTTAACGAAAGGCTTTCGAAGGCTAGCCTTTCCAAGATTGTAATTGAGCGTACCCTAAAGCTAATTACTGTTACTATTCACACTGCACGTCCTGGCATTATCATCGGAAAGGGTGGCCAGGAAGTTGATAAGCTCAAAGAGGAGTTGCGTAAAATCACCAATAAGGAGGTTCAAATCAACATCTTTGAGGTTAAACGTCCCGAAATTGATGCTGTTATCGTAGGTAACAACATCGCTCGCCAACTCGAAGGACGTATATCGTACCGCAGAGCTATCAAAACATCGATTGCCTCTACCATCCGAATGGGCGCCGAGGGTATTAAAGTTCAAATATCCGGACGCTTGGGCGGTGCCGAAATGGCCCGTTCCGAAACCTACAAGGAGGGTAGAATTCCTCTTCATACATTCCGTGCCGATATCGATTACGCACTGGCCGAGGCTCATACCAAGGTTGGACTAATTGGCATCAAGGTATGGATTTGCAATGGATTGGTTTACGGCAAGCGCGATCTCTCGCCCAATGTTGGGAACAGCCAAGCCGCATCGGCTGCTGCAAACAACAATCAGGCAGCTGGTCGTCAGCGCGGTGGTGCACGTAAAAAAAGAAAATAGTCTAAAGAATTAAAGCATTTTCGAAATGTTACAGCCAAAGAAAACAAAATTCAGAAGGGCGCAAAAGGGTCGTATGAAAGGGAATGCCCAACGCGGTAGTCAGCTTGCATTTGGCTCTTTTGGGATCAAGGCGCTAGAGTCGTACTGGATAACCAGCCGCCAAATTGAAGCTGCCCGTCAGGCCGTGACCCGTTATATGAAACGTGAAGGTCAAATATGGATCCGTATATTCCCCGATAAGCCTATAACCAAAAAACCCGCCGAGGTTCGTATGGGTAAAGGTAAAGGTGCACCCGAGGGATTTGTTGCTCCTGTTACCCCAGGCCGCATACTATTTGAGTGCGAAGGTGTACCATACGAAGTAGCAAAGGAGGCACTGCGCCTTGCAGCTCAGAAACTCCCAATCACTACTAAGTTCATTGTTCGTAACGATTATGAAGAAACTACAAACTAACGAGCCATGAAAACTTCAGAGATAAGAGAACTGACATTGAAAGAGATTGAGGAGCGTATCGATACTGAGAAATCTTTGCTGCTTAAGCTAAGGTTGAATCATAGCATATCGCCTCTGGACAATCCGATGAAAATTACCGAGACCCGCCGAAACATCGCAAGGCTTCAAACTATCCTGCGTCAGCGGAACCTCAATGAGAACAAGTAAAGCTATACGGCTATGGAAGAAGTAACAAGAAATTTACGTAAAGAGAGAATAGGAGTTGTTGTTAGCAGCAAAATGGATAAATCCATCGTGGTAGCTGTTAAGCGTAAAGTAAAACATCCTATTTACGGTAAGTTCGTGAATAAAACCACCAAGCTATACGCACACGATGAGAATAACTCTTGCGGTGTGGGCGATGTGGTTAAAATTCAGGAAACCCGTCCGTTAAGCAAGCTGAAACGCTGGAGATTAGTAGAAATCGTAGAAAAAGCTAAGTAACCATGATACAGCAGGAAAGTCGTTTATTAGTTGCCGATAATAGCGGAGCAAAGGAAGTACTCTGCATCAGGGTACTAGGCGGAACCGCAAAGCGCTATGCACGCATTGGCGATAAAATCGTTGTTACCGTGAAGAGCGCTATACCAAGCGGAGATGTTAAGAAGGGACAAGTGTCCAAAGCTGTGGTAGTACGTACAACAAAAGAAATTCGTCGACCCGATGGCTCGTACATCCGTTTCGATGATAACGCTTGTGTACTACTTAACAACCAGGACGAGATTCGTGGTACCCGTATCTTTGGCCCAGTAGCCAGAGAGTTACGCGATAACTACATGAAAATCGTTTCATTAGCACCTGAGGTGTTATAATCCGATAATCAAATTTACTATGAGCAAGTTACATATTAAGAAAGGGGATTTGGTTTACGTCATCTCTGGCGAATCGAAAGGCCAGCAGGGCAAGGTGCTAAGCGTTTTAGTGAGTAAAGAGCGCGCCTTGGTTGAGGGGGTAAATATGGTATCGAAACATACTAAACCCAATTCCAAGTACCCTCAGGGTGGCATCATTAAGAAAGAAGCCCCCATTCATATTTCGAACCTAATGTTAATTGATCCCACTACCGGTAAGCCTTCTCGTATTGGCCGCAGGCTAAACGATAAAGGAAAGCTAGTGAGATTCTCTAAAAAATCAGGAGAGGAGATTAAGTAATGGAATACGTACCTACCCTCAAGACAAAGTACAAGGAGGAAATTGTGCCTGCCCTTATGAAGGAGTTCGGCTACAAGAGTATCATGCAGGTGCCTCGGTTGGAAAAAATTGTGATAAATCAGGGTATTGGTCAGGCTGTTGCCGATAAGAAAATTATCGAAGCAGCCCAGGCCGATCTGACTATGATCACAGGCCAAAAGGTTCTACAAACTATGTCGCGTAAGGATATTTCAAACTTTAAACTGCGTAAGAGTGTTCCTATCGGTTTAAAGGTTACCCTGCGTCGCGAAAGAATGTATGAATTCCTGGAGCGTCTTATCAACGTGTCGCTACCTCGAATTCGCGACTTTAAAGGGATTAGCGATAAACTCGATGGCCGTGGGAACTATACCCTTGGTATTCAGGAGCAAATCATTTTCCCTGAGATTGATATCGACAAAATTAACCGCATACTCGGCATGGAGATTACCTTTGTAACCACCAGCAATAACGACGAAGAGGCATACTCTCTTCTCCGTGAGTTCGGTTTACCCTTTAAAAACGCAAAAAAGAACTAGTCTATGGCAAAAGAGTCAATGAAAGCACGCGAGGCAAAACGTGCTAAACTCGTAGAAAAATATGCCGAGAAACGCGCCAAGCTTAAAGCTGAAGGCGATGTGGTTGGGCTGCAAAAGCTTCCCCGCAATTCTAATCCTATCCGTTTGCACAACCGTTGTATGCTTACCGGCAGACCCCGCGGTTACATGCGTCAGTTCGGAATTAGCAGGATTACCTTCAGGGAAATGGCTTCGAATGGCCTGATTCCCGGCGTTAAAAAAGCTAGTTGGTAAAAACAATAATAATAAGATAAGCAATGATTACCGACCCAATTGCAGATTACCTAACCCGAATTCGGAATGCCGTGATGGCAGGTCATAGGGTAGTTGAAATTCCATCTTCGCGTATGAAGATGGATATCACCCGCATACTATTCGACAAAGGGTACATCCTCAACTATAAGTTTGAGGAAGATGGAAAACAGGGAATTATTAAGATCGCTCTTAAATATCACCCTGAAACCAAGAAGAATGCGATCAAGCACATTGAGCGCATCAGTAAACCAGGCCTTCGCAGATACTGCGGTAGCGATAAGCTACCCCGAGTACTCAATGGCTTGGGAGTTGCAATCATCAGCACTTCGCACGGTGTTATGACCGATAAGGAAGCCCGTGTTAAGAACGTTGGTGGTGAAGTTGTTTGCTATGTTTACTAATCACTTAATAAATTAAATTCAATGTCTAGGATCGGAAAAAAACCTGTAAACTTACCACAGGGTGTAAGCGTTAAAGTTAGCGCCGATAACGTGGTAAGCGTGAAAGGCCCTCTGGGTGAGTTGTCCCAGAAAGTTGACCCGGACATCACCGTCAACGTAGAGGGAAACGAAGTTGTTCTCACCAGACCAACTGATCAGAAGCGCCACCGCTCCATGCATGGTTTATACCGTGCGCTTATCAATAATATGGTGGTAGGTGTTTCAACTGGTTGGGAGATTCAGCAGGAGTTGATTGGTGTTGGGTATAAGGCCGAAGCTAAAGGTCAAGTGCTTGAGTTAAGCCTTGGCTTCTCACACGACATTCACTTCCTGTTACCGAAGGAGATCAAGGTTGAAACCAAAACCGAACGTAAAGGTAACCCTACAATCTTCCTAAAAAGCATCGACAAGCAGCTTTTAGGTCAAGTAGCGGCAAAACTCCGTTCGATTAGAAAACCAGAACCTTACAAAGGTAAAGGTGTTAGATTTGTTGGCGAAGTTGTTCGTAAGAAAGCTGGTAAGTCGGCTAGTGTATAACCTGTAAAAACTGCTAAATATGGCTTTAAGTAAATTAGAAAGAAGACTCCGCATCAGGAGACGAATTCGCAAGAGAGTTTCGGGCACAGCCCAAAAGCCTCGTCTATCGGTTTTCAGGAGCAATACCAATATCTACGCTCAAATTATTGATGATGTGAACGGTGTTACTTTAGCATCCGCGTCGTCGAGCGTGAAAGAAATTGCCAGCAAAACCAATATTACAAAAACCGAACAAGCTCGTCTTGTTGGTCAGCTTGCCGCTAAAAATGCCATCGAGAAAGGTGTTACCGAGGTTGTTTTCGACCGTGGAGGTAACCTTTACCATGGTAGAGTGAAAGCGTTAGCTGATGCAGCCAGAGAGGGTGGACTTAAATTCTAACGACGATGTCAGCAAATACAAATATACGTAGAGTTAAATCCAGCGACCTTGAGCTTAAGGACAGGCTGGTTAGCATACAGCGCGTAACCAAGGTAACCAAAGGCGGTAGAACGTTCAGTTTTTCTGCAATTGTAGTTGTAGGAAACGAGAGCGGTGTGGTAGGTTATGGCCTTGGAAAAGCGAGTGAGGTTACCTCAGCTATTTCAAAGGGTATTGAGGATGCAAAGAAGAATCTAGTGAAAGTACCTGTTTTCAAGGGGACTATTCCCCACGAGCAGGAGGCAAAATTCGGTGGTGCACAGGTGCTTATCAGACCTGCATCGCATGGTACCGGGGTTAAGGCCGGTGGTGCTATGCGCGCGGTGCTTGAGAGTGTTGGTGTAACCGACGTGCTTGCCAAATCTAAAGGTTCGTCGAACCCTCACAACCTTGTGAAGGCTACAGTAATGGCTCTGCTTGAGCTACGCGATGCCCACACTGTTGCCGAACAGCGCGGTGTGAACCTAAATAAAGTGTTTAACGGGTAAGACTATTGAGATATGGCAAAAGTGAAAATAACCCAAATCAAGAGCATCATTGGTCAGTCGGAGCGCCAACGCAGCACGCTGAGATCTCTTGGTATTCGTAAGATGCATCAGACCGTAGAAGTTGAGGCTAATCCCCAAATTCTTGGTATGATTGAGAAGGTAAAACATCTTGTTCGTATTGAACAGTAGTTGGCTTAACCCACATAATGATTTGAGCTATGAAATTAAGTAATTTACAACCCGCTGAAGGATCTACCCACAAGGATAAGAGAATTGGCCGTGGCCCAGGATCTGGACACGGTGGAACCTCTACACGAGGCCATAAAGGTGCTCAATCGCGCTCTGGTTATTCCAGAAAGATTGGGTTCGAGGGAGGCCAAATGCCTATTCAGCGCCGTATTCCTAAATCTGGGTTTAAAAATCCGTTCCGTACTGAGTATAAAGCTATCAACGTTGATGTACTTCAAACTCTAGCCGATAATAATGGCGTTTCAACTATAGATGTTGAAACCCTTATTAATGCTGGGTACATTTCCCGTAACGATCTTGTAAAGATTTTGGGTAATGGTACACTAACCGCGAAACTTGAAGTTAAGGCGCATGCCTTCTCCAAGAAAGCCGTTGAGGCAATTGAAGCAGCAAAAGGAACCGTAGTAAAACTCTAAGTTAATGAAAGCCTTTTTCCAAACACTAAAGAATATCTACAAGATAGAGGATCTGCGCAAGCGGATTCTCTATACTCTTGGTATTCTGCTTATCTATCGCTTGGGTAGTTTCGTAGTACTCCCAGGCCTCGATCCTAACCAGCTCGGCGCTTTGGAGGAGCAAACCAAGGATGGTATTATGGGCTTACTCGATATGTTTTCGGGGGGTGCATTCTCCAATGCCTCGGTGTTTGCTTTGGGTATTATGCCTTACATCTCTGCTTCCATTGTGGTGCAGCTGTTGGGTATTGCTATCCCTTACTTCCAACGCCTACAGAAAGAGGGTGAGAGTGGGAGAACGAAGATCAACCAAATGACTCGTTTCCTAACTGTTGCCATTCTAATTCTACAGGGTCCAGCTTACCTAGCGAACCTGCATGCGCAATTGCCCCAGTCGGCATTTGTGCTATCGGGTACCTTGTTCACTGTGTCTTCCACAATTATTCTGATTGCCGGCACCATGTTCATTATGTGGCTTGGCGAGAAGATTACAGACAAGGGGATTGGTAACGGTATTTCGCTTATCATTATGATAGGTATTATTGCCCGTTTACCATTCTCGGTTGCCGCAGAGTTTTTCTCCAGAATGGAAGAACTTTCGGGTGGTTTAGTGATGTTCCTGGTAGAACTTATCATTCTATTTGTAGTGTTTATGTTTACTATCCTTTTGGTGCAGGGTACCCGGCGTATACCGGTGCAGTATGCCAAACGTATAGTAGGTAATAAGCAGTATGGCGGTGTTCGCCAATACATTCCGCTGAAAGTTAATGCTGCTGGTGTTATGCCTATCATCTTTGCGCAGGCGTTGATGTTTATCCCAATGCTATTTACTCGTTTTGATGCTACCGCTGGTATTGCAGCCGCTTTCAGCTACACAGGTTTCTTGTACAATTTTACATTTGCTCTGCTAATCATTCTGTTCACCTATTTCTACACGGCTATTACTATTAATCCTAATCAGATGGCCGAGGATATGAAAAAGAATGGTGGTTTTATACCCGGAGTAAAGCCTGGCAAGAAAACTGTTGAATATCTTGATTCAATTATGTCGCGTATTACCCTACCCGGCTCAATATTTTTAGCAATAGTTGCGATATTACCTGCTTTTGCTATGATTTTTGGGGTGAATAATCAGTTTGCACAGTTCTTTGGTGGAACTTCGCTGCTAATTCTTGTGGGTGTTGTTCTCGATACACTACAGCAAGTGGAAAGCCACTTACTGATGAGACATTACGATGGATTGATGAAATCTGGAAGAATCAAAGGCCGTTCAGGCGGAGGTTTATAGGCGAAAGCCATTTTTAAGTTCTTTAAAATGCTTAATACAAAAACTGAGGAGGAGATTGAACTCCTGAGGCTAAATAACGACCTAGTGTCGCGAACTTTAGCCGAAGTAGGCAAGATCATCCGACCAGGTGTTACTACAAAGGAGTTGGATCGGAGGGCAGAGGAGTTTATCCGCGATAACGGCGCTAAACCCGGTTTCTTGGGCTATAGTGGCTATCCCGCAACGCTCTGCACTTCGGTAAACGACTCTGTGGTTCACGGGATTCCCTCCTCATACGTGCTTCGCGAAGGCGATATAGTATCGGTTGATTGCGGGACTTACTTGCACGGTTTTTATGGCGACTCTGCATTCACTTTTGCAGTGGGCGAAATAAAACCCGAATTGCAGCGGCTGTTAAATGTAACCCGCGAATGCCTTGTGAAAGGTGTTGAAGCAGCTGTGGAAGGACAAAGGGTAGGAGATATATCCTACGCAGTTCAAACACATGCTGAGATTAATGGATACTCCGTTGTTCGGGAGTTGGTTGGACATGGGTTAGGACGCGATATGCACGAAAAACCCGAAGTCCCCAATTATGGAGCGCGCGGAAGAGGCCCAAAACTTGGCAGTGGCCTGGTTATTTGCATTGAACCCATGATCAACATGGGCACAAGGCATGTTTACCAGGAAAATGATGGATGGACTATCCGCACACAGGATGGAAAACCATCGGCCCACTTTGAGTTGGCCGTAGTAGTTCGAAAGGGAAAAGCCGAAACGCTTTCAACCTTCAGTTATATTGATGAAGTTTTACGTAGAAGTTAATTTTTTAAAGCGAATGTCGAAACAAGCAGCTATTGAGAAAGATGGAACTATTGTAGAGGCCCTATCCAATGCAATGTTTAGGGTAGAACTCGATAACGGACATGTTATAATTGCCCACATCTCGGGGAAAATGCGGATGCATTACATCAAAATTTTACCCGGCGATAAGGTGCGAGTTGAGATGTCGCCTTACGATTTAAGCAAAGGACGTATCACTTTCAGGTATAAGTAAACAATTCTAATTCATTGAAATATGAAAGTAAGAGCCTCAATAAAGAAACGCAGCGACGAGTGTAAAATCGTTAGGCGTAAAGGGCGCTTGTATGTGATCAATAAAAAAAATCCGAAGTACAAGCAACGCCAAGGATAATTTTGTTTAATTTTGTACTCTAATTTTTTAAAGTAATAATATGGCACGTATAGTAGGTGTAGATTTGCCGAAAAACAAGAGAGGAGAGATTGCCCTTACCTATGTTTATGGAGTAGGAAGAAGCAGCGCCCGAAAGATTCTTGATAAAGCCGGTATTAGTTACGATACTAAAGTTTCGGACTGGACCGATGAGAATATCAATGCAATTCGTAGTATTCTTAACGATGGATACAAGGTAGAGGGTGAACTCCGTTCTATGGTACAGCTTAGCATTAAGCGATTAATGGATATTGGCTGCTACCGTGGTATCCGTCATCGTCTTGGTTTACCTGTGAGAGGGCAAACAACCAAGAATAATGCCCGTACCCGTAAGGGAAGGAAGAAAACCGTCGCCAATAAGAAAAAAGCTACTAAATAGTAAATAGGCTATGGCAAAGAAGACAGTAACAGCAAAGAAGAAAATCGTTAAGGTTGATCCTGTAGGACAAGCGCACATTCACTCGTCCTTCAACAATATCATTGTATCTTTAACTAATAGCACTGGTCAGGTTATATCTTGGTCGTCGGCAGGTAAAATGGGCTTTAAGGGGTCCAAAAAGAACACCCCTTATGCTGGTCAAACCGCTGCTGCTGATTGCGCCAAGGTTGCGTACGACCTTGGCTTGCGTAAAGTTAAAGTGTATGTAAAAGGACCTGGTGCTGGTCGCGAATCGGCTATCAGAACAATCCACACTGCCGGTATTGAAGTAACCGAAATTGTTGACGTTACCCCACTACCTCACAATGGATGCCGTCCTCCTAAACGTCGTAGAGTATAATCCTACGTTAACTGATTTGAGTAACAAATAAATTTAAAGTAATGGCTAGATATATTGGACCAAGTACCAAAATCGCCCGTAAGTTTGGTGAGCCTATTTATGGACCCGATAAGTATTTCGAGAAGAAGAACTATCCTCCCGGAATGCACGGCTTAATGAAGAAGCGCAAAAAGATGTCGGAGTATGGTACTCAGCTACAGGAAAAACAAAAAGCTAAATTCATTTACGGTGTACTAGAGCGTCAGTTCGCTAATTTGTTCAATAAAGCAGAGAGAACAAAGGGTACTACCGGTGAAATACTCCTTCAACTTCTCGAGTCGCGTCTCGATAACGTAGTGTACCGTTTGGGAATCGCTCCAACCCGAGCTGCTGCTCGTCAGTTGGTGTCGCATTGCCACATCACTGTTAACGGTTCGGTACTTAATATCCCATCAACCCTGTTACGCTCTGGCGATGTGGTTGGTGTTCGCGAGCGCTCTAAATCATTGGAGGTTATCAGCGATTCTTTGACTGCCAACCGCCATACCAAGTTCTCTTGGTTGGAGTGGAACAAGGATGAGTACACTGGTAAATTCTTGAATCTTCCTGAAAGATCCGAAATTCCTGAGAATATTAAGGAACAATTGATTGTTGAACTTTACTCTAAGTAATTAAAACCGTACCATATGGCAATACTGGCATTTCAAAAACCCGATAAGGTTATTATGCTCGAATCTACCGATACTGTCGGTAAATTTGAGTTTCGTCCTCTTGAGCCAGGCTATGGTATCACGGTGGGCAATGCACTTCGACGTATCCTACTCTCCTCTCTAGAGGGGTATGCTATAACTTGGATTAAGGTTCGTGGCGTAGACCACGAGTTCTCAACCATCCCTGGTGTTATTGAGGATGTTACTGAGATAATCCTTAATCTGAAGCAGGTGCGGTTTAAGCGCATTGTTGATGGAGTTGATAATGAGAAAGTGACCATCACCATAACTGGGCAGAACGAGTTTAAGGCAGGATACCTTTCCAACTTCCTGTCCAACTTCAAGGTGCTGAACCCTGAACTGGTTATTTGCAAGATGGAGCCCGATGTTAAAATCGAGGTTGACATTTATATCAACAAGGGACGTGGTTATGTCCCTGCCGACGAAAATAAACCCGAGGACGGTGAGTTCGGAATCATTCCTATCGATTCCATTCATACACCCATCCGAAATGTTAAGTACTCGGTTGAAAACTACCGTGTAGAGCAGAAAACTGACTACGAAAAACTCCTTTTCGAGATTGTTTCCGATGGATCAATCCACCCTAAGGACGCTTTAAAGGAAGCCGCTAAAATCCTTATCTACCATTTCATGCTATTCTCCGACGAGAAGATAACTCTCGAAACGGAGGATAAGTACGATTCTGAGGAGTTTGATGAGGAAGTGCTACACATGCGTCAGATGTTAAAGCAAAAGTTGGTTGATCTGGATCTTTCGGTTCGTGCACTCAACTGCTTAAAAGCTGCCGATGTGGATACTCTGGGCGAACTTGTTCGTTACAATAAGAATGATTTGCTCAAATTCCGTAATTTTGGTAAAAAATCGTTGACCGAGCTTGAAGACTTGCTCGACAATTTGAACCTATCGTTCGGCATGGATATAACAAAGTATAAATTGGATAAGGATTAATTGCGATGAGACACAATAAAAAGTTTAATCACTTAGGAAGAAAGAGCGCTCACCGTAAAGCTATGCTGGCTAATATGGCTTCGAGTTTAATTATGCACAAGCGTATTTCAACTACTGTTGCCAAGGCTAAAGCTTTAAGAATGTACGTAGAGCCTTTAATCACAAAAAGTAAAAACGATACAACCCACTCGCGTCGTACCGTTTTCAGTTACCTTAAGGATAAGTATGCAGTTGCTGAACTTTTCCGCGAGATCGCTGTAAAGGTTGCCACTCGCCCAGGCGGATACACCCGTATCCTTAAAACTGGAACACGTTTAGGCGATAATGCCGATTTGTGTATCATTGAGTTGGTTGATTTCAACACTACCTATGTGAAGGAAGATGCTAAACCTGCAGCAAAGAAAACTCGTAGGGCAGGTTCTAAAGCAAAAAAGGATGAGGTTGCTCCTGAGGCTCCTAAGGCTACTGGAAATACCGATGCTCCTGCTGCTAGTGCCGAAACTAAAACTGATGAGTAGTCAGTAAGTTTGGCTATAGACATAGTGAAAGGGGATAGGCATTTATGCTTTATCCCTTTTTTTATCTTTAATATTCACCTTTTAAATCAAATATTATGGGACAAATTGTAAGTATTCATGCACGCGAGATCCTCGATTCGAGAGGAAATCCTACTGTTGAAGTTGATGTTTTGACCGAAAGCGGCTACTTTGGAAGGGCTGCTGTTCCGAGCGGAGCATCTACTGGAGTTCATGAGGCTGTTGAATTGCGCGATGGCGATAAGGGTCGCTATTTGGGAAAAGGCGTTCAAAAGGCGGTGAATAATGTTAATACAGTTATCGCCGAGGAGGTTGTCGGGATGCATGTGCTCGATCAGCAACTTATCGACGAAACTATGATAAAACTCGACGGTACTGCCAACAAGGGCAACTTGGGGGCAAATGCAATGCTTGGCGTTTCTTTGGCTGTAGCTCACGCTGCTGCCCAAATGACCAGCCAGCCTCTGTACCGTTACGTGGGTGGCGTTAATGCTCGCACTCTACCTATTCCTATGATGAACATTATCAACGGTGGTTCACATGCCGATAATTGCATCGATTTTCAGGAGTTTATGATTATGCCGGTTGGTGCCGAAACATTCACTGAGGCCATTCGGATGGGGGCTGAGGTTTTCCATAACCTGCGCAGCGTTCTCAAAAAACAGGGCTATTCAACCAATGTTGGCGACGAGGGCGGTTTTGCTCCCAATCTTAAGTCGAACGAAGAGGCCGTACAGGTTATTCTTCAGGCTATCGAGAATGCTGGTTACAAACCCGGTGTTGATGTTTTCTTGGCATTAGACCCCGCCTCTTCGGAGTACTATATTCCCGAGGAGAAGGTTTACCACTTGCATAAATCGACCGGAGAGAAATTGACCCCAGCGCAAATGGTGGATTACTGGGCTAAATGGGTGGAGAAATACCCTATCATCTCCATCGAGGACGGCATGGCCGAGGACGATTGGGATGGCTGGAAACTTATGACCGAGAAGTTAGGGGATAAGATTCAACTTGTTGGCGACGATTTGTTTGTTACCAACGTGGACCGCTTGCAACAGGGTATCGATAAGGGTGTTGCCAATAGCATCCTGATTAAGGTTAATCAGATTGGAACCCTAACCGAAACCATTAACGCGGTTCGGTTGGCCGACATCCACTCCATGACCTCAATTATGAGCCACCGTTCTGGCGAAACCGAGGACACTACCATTGCTCACCTTGCCGTTGCCCTTAATACCGGATTGATTAAAACTGGATCGGCTTCGCGTTCCGATAGGATTGCAAAGTACAACCAGCTAATCCGTATTGAGGAAATGCTTGGTAGCTCCGCTATTTATCTTGGTAAAAATTTTAAGTACGCTAAGAAATAGTTGCTTTTATTGAACTTTACGAAAGGTTCTGGTGTTTTTCCAGAGCCTTTTTTTATTTTTATCGAGAATTTTGTGCTGTGAATTTTTCCCCTTAACGCTTATCCATCAAATTGCTTAATATATGTCCTATAAATCGCTTCGCCATTTTATTGAGGTACTTGAGAGTAATAATGAGTTGATACGGATTCAACGCTTTGTCGATCCTGTTCTGGAAATTGCGGAGATAACCGATCGGGTATCCAAACTGCCCGATGGAGGGAAGGCTTTGCTTTTTGAGAATACCGGTACCGATTTCCCGGTGCTAACCAATGCCATGGGATCGCTTCGTCGGATGTGTATTGCGTTGGGGGTTAGTGATTTGGAGGATATTCGTGCGGAGATGAACTCGCTTTTTAAGGAGTTGGTTGGACCTAAGGATGGGCTGTGGGATAAACTCCGTACGCTGCCCATGCTTGGCCGTGTGGCGGGTTGGATGCCATCGGTGCAGAGCGGTAGGGGAGCGTGCCAGGAGGTTGTTTGTATGCAGTCCGAAATAGGTTTGCTGCCAGTTCTGAAGTGCTGGCCCTACGATGGTGGTCGGTTTGTTACACTGCCCATGGTTAATACAAAGGATCCCATAACTGGCATTCGTAATGTTGGGATGTACCGGATGCAGATATTCAATAATGCTGAAACCGGAATGCATTGGCATCGGCATAAGGTTGGAGCCCGGCATTTTGAGGAGTACAAGAAACTTGGGCAGCGAATGCCCGTGGCTGTAGCCCTGGGGGGCGATCCTGTTTACGCTTATGCCGCTACGGCTCCTATGCCCGATAATTTTGATGAGTATCTTTTGGCGGGTTTTTTACGGAAGAAGAAAGTTAACTTGGTGAAATGCCTAACCGTGGATTTGGAGGTTCCTGCTGATGTCGATTTTGTGATTGAGGGGTATGTCGATCCCTCCGAGGAATTGGCCTGGGAGGGTCCATTTGGCGATCATACCGGATTCTACTCGTTGGCCGATTGGTATCCGAGGTTTCATGTTACTTGTATAACTCATCGGAGCGATGCGGTGTATCCTGCTACAATTGTAGGCGTTCCGCCCATGGAGGATGCTTATATCGCTAAGGCCACGGAGCGGATATTCCTTGAGCCAATCCGAATTGCCATGCTTCCCGAGCTTTGCGATATGAATCTACCGTTTGAGGGTGTGGCGCATAATATTGCGTTGGTACGGATGGAGAATGCGTACCCAGGGCATGCCTATAAGGTGATGAATGCGCTTTGGGGTGCTGGCCAAATGATGTTTAACAAGGTTTTGGTTGCGCTGCCCAATTCCGTTGATGTTCAGGATCCGTATCGGGTTATTAGTTGCATAATTCGTTCGGTTGATCCGGTTAAGGATGTCCATTTTGGGAAAGGGCCTCTGGATGTGCTGGATCATTCCTCGAGCATTGCTTCGGTGGGGTCTAAGCTGTTTATTGATGCTACGAATGAACGTTCAGATTCAGTCCCTGTTAGTTTGGATGAGGATGCTGTTATCCGCGAGGTTCAAACTTCATTTCCATCGGTTGTGGCAGTGAATACCGATTTAATCCGGAAGGGACTGCCCATCCTGTTTGTGTCGGTTGATAAATTACGTGTTGGAAGTGTAGGGGCGGAGTTGAACCGGATGTTTTGCAATCCAATCCTAGCGAATATGTATGCGATTGTTGCGCTCGATTTTGGTGATGATTTGAGCAATCTTTCGTTGGCGTTATGGTTTGTAGCCGGGAATATTGAACCCCTGCGCGATATTTATTCTATTCGAATCGCTGGCGACGAAAAGGCCCGGGTGGGTGTTGATGGAACCCGTAAAGCCTACGCCACTGATAATTTTACCCGCGATTGGCCCAACGTGGTGGTGATGGATGAGGCTACCATTTGCAGGGTAGATAGTATTTGGAACGAACTTAATATCGGATCTTTTGTTGTATCGCCCTCTTTATCATTGCAAAAACTCAGTGTTGGAGGTGGAGCTGTTACCCAGTTTTAATAGGAGTTGGCATAACCGCTAATTTTTTATATCTTAGCACTAATCATGACCCGAAATCAGGCTTCGACAATAAATCTGTTTGTACTAACAACGTGTTTGTTATGCAGTTTTTTTACTGCAACGGCACAGGTTGTTAGTGTTGATTTGTTTAATGCCGACAACGGTTTACCTCAAACGCACGTTAATGCAATAATACAGGATTCCACAGGTTTTTTATGGATAGGCACGCAGGATGGGCTTTGCCGTTACGATGGCTATCAGTTTGTTACCTACACAAACAATCCGCTCGATTCCTTATCGATTTGCAATAACTATATCTACTCAATTGCCGACGATGGCAAGGGCAATCTTTGGGTTGGGACGCGCTATGGGTTAAGCCGTCTCGATAAAACCACGGGGGAATTCAAAAACTACTATGCCAACAATCAGGATCATAACTCCTTGGCCGGGAATAGGGCGTATGCCGTATTTTGCGATAGCCAGGGGGCTGTATGGGTGAAAACCAAGGAGGCGCTCCACCTATACAATGCGGCCAGTGATAATTTTGTGCAGTATCTTCATTATAACGATATTTTTACTCATCCCTCGGAATCTAGAGGGTATTCAATTATTGAGGATTCCCAGAGCCGAATATGGCTTGGGTCTGAGGATGGCTTATTTCTGTTTAATAGACAACTGGGTATTTTTAAGCGCTACTCGTATTCTCCCGATAATCCCATGTCGATTAGTAGCAACCAGGTTACTGCAATTTTTGAGGACTCGTATGGGAATTTCTGGGTGGGCACCGATAAGGGGTTGAATCGATTCGACTCAAGGACTGGTGTCTTTTATAGAATTCCCGAAATTGCAGTGCTGGGTTCTTCTATTGGATTTATTGGTCAGGATACCGATGGTTTGCTTTGGATAGGAGCCGAGAACGGTTTTGGAAAGTACAGTTTTAGCAACGGTGTTAGTCCCGTAAATAACTTGATGTGGAATAATCAGGTTGTTAAACCCGTAAATGTCTCATCTATTTTAAGGGATAGGTCGAGCGTGATTTGGGTTGGATCCCGGCTCGGGTTGTTAAAGTGGAATCCATTTGGGGCGCGTTTCGAAAGTTTTGGAAAGGATCTGCGGGGTCGAAATCTATTTTCCAATAATATTATAACCTCGCTTTTAGAGCAGTCTGGAACTGTTTGGTTGGGGACATGGGGTGCCGGTGTATATGTGTTTGATCCGCAGACTTGCGTTAATGAGCATTATACTGTCGGGATGCCGGGTTGCGAACTTGCCGATGATTTTGTGCGTACCCTATTCCGCGATCGCCAGGGTAGAATACTGGTCGGAACCCGTAGTGGATTGTTTATGTATCAGCCTGTGAAGAATCGGTTTGTTGATTATTTTGATTATAGGGGGATATACGTTGGCGATATTTTTGTAAATAATTGTATCAATGCCATCGATGAGGATGACCGGGGGAATCTTTGGATAGCTACAGAGTCGGGGTTGCATATTGCGAGGAGTCGGACGTTGAATAGCTACTATTCGCGTCGGCGCGACTCGCTATCCCTTTCGGGAAACGATATACGCGATGTGCTGGTCGATAGCAAGGGGTTTGTTTGGGCGGCTACCAACAATGGGTTAAATTGGATCTCTCCAAAATTGGATTCAATTCGGGTTTTTCAACGAGCCGCTAAGTATTCAGGAGTTGAATTGATATCCAATGAGATACTCTGCTTGCACGAGGATCGGAACGGATTTATTTGGGTTGGAACTACTGCTGGTTTGCATCGGTATAATCGCCAATCTAACACCTTTAAACTTTATACCGATCAGCAGAATTTACCCAATAAGGTGATTAATTCCATAGAGGAGGATACCGCAGGGCGTTTGTGGATTAGTACCAATAAAGGCTTGGTTGTGTTGAACCCTATAAATGACATGGTTCGGGCTTACACAACCTCCGATGGCTTGCTTAGCAATGAGTTTAATATGGGGGCGAGCCATAAGTCAACCTCCGGTAAACTTTACTTTGGATCGATGCTTGGCTACAATAGTTTTAACCCCGATTCCATATCGATTAACGAAAATGTTCCCAATGTGGCTTTTACGCGCATCGAGGTTATTGGGCTGCGTGGAACCCGTAATTTATATTCCAATGGCTCCGAGGGAATTGTGGTGGGGCGGGATTTTAAAACAATTACGGTAGAGTTTGCCGCGTTGGATTACAGCTACCCCGAAAAGAACATGTACCGTTACCAAATGATTGGAATGGACGATAAGTGGGTGGAGCTTGGGCATAAGCATTCGGCTACGTTTACAAATTTAAAGGAGGGCGTTTATTATTTTAAGGTGATGGGGGCTAATAGCGATCAGATATGGTGCGCTAGTCCTACTGTTTTAAAAATAAGGGTTGTGGCTCCTTTCTGGCGTTCGCGGATTGCCAATTATGTGTATGCGTTTTTGGGTCTGTGCCTATTACTGTCGTATTTATACTACCGCAATAAAGGGGTTCAGCGGATTAATAATCTTTTACAGGAGCGTGAGTTTGTGCTGCTCGAACTCGAGAAGCAGAAGGAGGAATTGATGCTCAAAAATAAAAATATCACCGATAGTATTAACTATGCCAAAAGGATACAGGATGCCATTCTACCTCCAATCGATTCGTTTAAAACATACCTTCCCGATTCGTTTATCCTGTTTATGCCCAAAGATATTGTAAGTGGCGATTTTTATTGGATTAACGAGACTAAAAATAAAACCTTTGTCGCCGTTGTGGATTGTACAGGACATGGGGTTCCCGGTGCTTTTATGTCGATTATCGGGATCGAACTTCTGCGTAATATAACAAGTGTGGAGGGCATCGACGATGCAGCCGAAATCCTTAATAGGTTGAGCATTAGTATTCACGAAACTTTTACAGCGGGAGTTCTTAATGCCGAGAATGGGGTTAAGGTGAAGGATGGCATGGATGTGGCATTCTGCGTTATCGATAGGGAGTATAATATTTTGCAGTATTCGGGTGCCTACAGTAACTTGTATTTACTGCGCGATGGCAAAATTATTGAGGTTAAGGGCGATCGGTATTCTGTGGGTATGGCGTCAGATACCGGGCATCTGTTGTTCAGCAGCCATTACATCCCAATTCAGCCCAACGACATGATCTATCTTTTTACCGATGGCTATATCGATCAGTTCGGGGGAGCCGAAGGTAAAAAGTTTAAGTTCCGTCGATTCCGACACCTGTTACTCAATATATATAAATTACCCCTCGATGTGCAGCGGAAATATTTGTACGATGGTATGATGGAGTGGATGGGCGATAATGAGCAGGTGGACGATATCCTAATCATTGGGATTCGGCCCGATTTGAGCTGCATGTTTTAACCCTTTTCGGGGTTGTTGATTGTGATGGTATTTTATTGTGCCATTCTTCTTTCACACTCTTTATCCGCATGGTTTGCATTTTACAATCTTTTAACATTTGGGCATAATTGCAACTAATATAATATCATATATTTGTGTGGTAATCGTTTCGAAATGCGAAAGTTGTTGTTAATCTTTGTTTTATGTTGCCTGGGTAGTGCATTGTTAGCCCAGCGCGTTAGCCTAGTATTTAGCGGTGGTGGGGCTAAAGGTTTGGCTCATATAGGTGTGATAAAGGCTCTTGAGGAGAACGAAATCCCAATATCCACTATTTCGGGTACCTCTATGGGAGCTATTGTAGGTGGCCTTTATGCCATGGGCTATTCGCCCGATGAGATGATTGCGCTATTCAAGTCCAGCGACTTTAACAATTGGAGCCAGGGGAAGATTGACGATGCCTTTCGCTACAATATCAACGATTTTAGTTGGTCCGATGCCGAGAATTTGAGTATTGGGTTTGTTGCCGATAAAAAGGGCATTAAACCCAAAATACTCTCGAGCCTTATTCCTACTGTGGGCATGGACTTGGCCTTCGACGAGATGTTCGCACAGGCCAATGCTGTGTCGGCTGGCGATTTTGACAAGCTTTTTGTACCGTTCCGGTGTAATGCATCCGATATTGTTTCGAAAAAAACAATCTATTTCCGGCGTGGAAATCTCGGGGCTGCTATTCGGGCTTCCATGTCGTTTCCCATGTATTTTCGCCCCATTTATGTCGATTCTGTTTTACTCTTCGATGGCGGTATTTACAACAACTTTCTTTGGCAGGAGGCCTACCGCGATTTCAACCCCGATGTTATTGTGGGATCTAAGGTTGCCGCCAATAGCGATTTACCCACCGACGACGATCCACTGCTGCAGGTGGAAACCATGATTGTTGGTGATACCAACTATGATATCCCCGATTCGCTGGGATTCCTTGTTGATATTCCTTTTACCGATGTCAGTTTGCTCGATTTCGATAGGGTTGATGAAATCGTGGAGGTTGGCTACCGCAGTGCTATGGCTATCATCCCCGAATTGAAAAAGCGGATTCATGGCTTTGTCCGTGTTGAAGCCGTAAATGATGCCCGTAAGGCATTTCGAGCTTCGTTTCCCGCTCTCAATATTAAGGAGATTGATGTTGTTGGGCTTTCGGCCAAGAAGGAGAAGTACATTAACCGAATTCTTCTTGAGAAGAAGAAGGTTGTGGGGCTTGAAACATTTAAGCGTAACTACTATAGGTTAATGTCCGATCGGGTCTTTGTGCGATTATACCCAACTCTGATTCTCGATTCGGTTCAGGGGAGTTTTGATGTTCGTATCGATGCGAAACTTAAACGGTCGGTGGATATTGGTGCGGGGCTTAGCCTGTCTTCGTACTTGGGGAACGAGGGGTTTATTTCGGGAAACTACTCGTGGTTGTCCCGTACGTCCAATACTCTGTATGGGAATTTGTACTTCGGTCGGTTTTACAGCAGCGGAAGGGCAACCTACGCCAAAGCATTCCCCAGTAAAGTGCCCATTTCGGCAATCCTGCAATTTGTGGGGAGCCGTTTCGATTACCATAGCGGAAATTCCATCCCCTTCTTTGAAGATCTTAAACCAGCGTATATTATTCAGTCCGAATTTGTTGGTGCTTTGGGAGTTAAGGTGAGCCGATCGAGCGCTGTGAATTATTCGTTGATGTTTTCCTTGGGCGAAAAGGACGACGATTACTATCAGGTTGAAAACTACTACTCGTACGATATTCCCGATAAAACAAGGCTCCGATTCGCGAAGGGAGCCTTACGGTACGAGAAGTTAACGCTTAACAGTAAGCAGTTTGCCACTCGAGGTCGTCGACAGGTTCTCGCTTTGTCGGGTTTTGTAGGAACCGAAACCCATTTCCCCGGATCTACGGCCCCTACCATTCTGAAATCGCAAAGCGATCATGTTTTCGCTTCTGCCTATATTCATAACGAGAGTTACCATAGAGTTTGGGGTCAGCGGTTCTGGATTGGCTTCCGATTCGATGGGTATTGGTCCAACCAGCATTTCTTTAATAACTATTACGCTACAATTCTTTCACTCAATCAGTACTCCCCATCGCCACATTCCAGCTCGTTATTTTTTGAGAATTATAGGGCAAGTCAGTATGTGGCTATGGGTGGAATGCCAATAATCGGTATCAGCAAAAACTTCCATCTCCGGTTCGAACTGTATTGCTTTCAGCCCATAAAAACAATAAATACCGATTCGAATGGTAAGCCCTACTATGGCGAACAGTTTAAGGAGCGTTGGTTTATGGGGAGTAGTTCGTTGGTATATCAATCGCCTATTGGCCCGATGTCGATATCGGCCGCTTACTATCCGTTCAGTGGAGGTAAGCAGGAGTTATACTACACCTTTACTTTTGGGTATTCGTTATATAACCCTAGGGTTTTCGATAACTAAGCTTTAAGCAGGTTTCTCATCTTTTGGATTAGTACCTCTATTTGGAATGGCTTACTGATATAGTCGTCCATCCCAGCAGATATGCATTCCTCCCGGTCGCCAAGCAGGGCATTGGCCGTTATGGCAATAATTGGGGTGTGTGAGTTGGTACTCGACTCTATCTCCCGTATTTTCTTGGTGGTTACATAGCCGTTCATGATGGGCATCTGAATGTCCATCAGAATAATGTCGTACTTGCTTGTTCCAAATTTATCGAGGGCTTCCTTGCCGTTATTGGCAACCTCTATATTCTTAACAATTTTCTTAAGGCTTAGGATTACAATTTTCTGGTTTATAAGGTTGTCTTCCACCAGTAGAACGTTGGCATTGCTCAAATCAATAGCGGGTCGAGTGCTTTCCGTTTTTTCAGGAGTTGCATCGCTTGCTTTATCTCCTATTTGGGGCTCTTTTTCAACTACAGGGGGTGTACTCTTTATTTCGGAGGGGATGGTCTGTATTTTATAGTTGAAATTTATAGCCGCATCGTTGGACGTGAGTTTTATATTGAGTTTACCTCCGTTGCTTTGAACCAGTTTTTTTGTAATGTTCAAATCCAGTAAATCGATGTAAAGCTGATTACTAGCCGATGTTATGCTGTTTTCACCTATGATAGATTGAGTGTATCCCTCGTTTTGTTTCAGTAGTAATGGGTTGTTGCTCCTTACCTCAAAGAATAGTTCCAGCGAGTTGGCTGTTCGGTGTACTAGGTTGACTTTTATTTCTACGCCAATCTTATTGCTATTCTTGTTTTTGATGATATTTTCAATGATGTTTAAAAATATCTGTTTTAGTTTTACCGGATCGCCAAGAAGTGTGTTGGGTAGATTTTCGTCCACTTTCACATTGAAGTTTACCGTTTGCGATTGTGCGGCAAATAGTTTGATGGTGTTGTTGATGGTGTTTGCAAGGTTAAAACTGATGTTGAAATCGGACTGCGATTGGATATCGCCACTCGAAATCTCAACCATACTGTTAAGCACATTTACCAAGTTGTTGGTTGATGCCTGTATGGTGTCAACCATATCCTTGTACTTTTCCTCCAATGGGGCGCTCGTTAGCATATTGGAGATTATCATCACGTTGTTAAGCGGTGTCCTAATCTGGTGCGATAGTTTGGCTAAGTATTCGTCGCGGAGTTTGCTTTCGTTTTTTTGTTCGAGTAGTAGGCGCTCAGTATCCTGAATCCTTTTCACCTTGTAAAAGTGTAATAGCGAAATTGCAAACAGAATGATTGGATATAGGCTCAGTGCAATAATTTTAATTGAGAGATCGATTGCAATTGCTTTATTTGTTGCCGTTGGCAAGAAAAGTATTACGCTGAGTATAACTCCAAAGCCAATTGCCATGATGTTGCCCTTTGCGTACTCAAATGCTAGCATTGCGAATACTGGGTATAGCAATACTCCCCAGAGTATAAGGGTTCCGTTATTCCCTGCATATAATGCAGTAAGAAAGGCTGCCCCAAGAATGATTGCCGATGCGGGCCCCGATGTCTTTATCTGTTTCTTTGATACTATTACCGATAGAAATATTGCTGTTGATATAAAGGCTGCTGCGATAATTGAACCCGTAGTAAGGTCGGAATGAATTAGCGATAGGGTTGCAATAATTAGCAACACTATCATGGTCGATAATGCTGTAATACTATACTGTATTAATCTGTCTGCAGTGTCCCGCGAAGTGCCTTCTCCAATGTTAAATGAGCAAAATGCAATTAAAGAATTTGCTATTTTCATAGATAAAATCGTTATAAAGCATTCAAAATCTAAACGAATTCTGAATTGTGTTTGGTAGATCTTTTGATTACTTTTTGCTTAAAAAAATATCTGTATGGCTAATCCACAAGTTGAATACTACCAAAGATAGTATAAAAATGTAAATATCGTTTTATTTTGCTGCAAAAATATCAGCGGTTAGTTGGATTGATAGATGGTGGCGTTACGCGATAAACACTTTGTTTACTACGTTTACTATGGCAAGTACTCCGAGTAAAAGTATTACAGCGCCTGCAATTTTATTGATCCACCATAGCTGTTTTAGCCTGAACTTGTGGCGGAAAAGGTTTACCAATGAGCTGAGTGTGTACCACCATAGTGTGCCACCTAGGAATACTCCTATTAGCGCAACCGACGATAATGCCATGCTGTGGCTGTGGTGGACAATTCCTGCAGCGGCGAATAATGCTACGAAAAAGAAGATGGCGAATGGATTTGTGCTGGTGAGCAGGAGTACCGATATAAAATCCTCGATAAGTTTGTTTTTCTTCTTCTTGTGTCTTCTTAGTTGTGATACAGGATTGGTGTAAAATGTTTTTAGCCCGAGCAGTATTACAATTATACCACCTACAAACTCAATGATTATTTGACGTTCCTCAATAAAATTGATGATATACGATAGGCTAAAGCCTGCAATGGCCGCAAATATCGTATCGGCGGTGGCGGCTCCTAGTCCCGAAAAAAAACCACTTATTTTCCCTTTGTTTATTGTTCTCTGTATGCAGATAACGCCAATGGGGCCTAACGGAATTGATGCTACTAAACCAATTATTATTCCCTTGAGTAGTAGTGATAATATCATTGTGTGTTTTTATGTTCAATTTTATAACGAATGGCAAATATAGTAATTATCGTTCTAATGGTATATGCTGTTTTTGTCATTAGTGCTATTTTATTCTATGTTTTTGGGATTTCGCTCGGTGTTTGTTTATATATTTTTACTCTACAGGCATTTTGCATTTTTCGGGTTGAGATAGTGTCAGTTTGACTATTTTTCCCTGTTAACACTGAAGGCAATATGTTCTAGGCGATTTTGATAATTCATTTCTTTAAAATAGAATTATATTTACATCCAAATTTTTGTGTAATGGTGTTTGATCATTGATCTGGTATTGTCTGTGAAATATTTTAGGTTATGTTGAGAGTTTTGAGTCGTCCATTGTTTTTAAGTATTCTTAGCGGTGTGCTGCTGGCCTTGTCGTGGTACGAGAGCGTTCCCAGTGTAACCGTTTTTTTTGGTTTTGTTCCTTTGTTTTATGTAGTTAACCAGTTGATATCTGGCCAAAGGGCATTTTGGCGGGTGATGTTTTACTCATTCATTGCATTTTTTACTTGGAATCTGGGATCCACCTGGTGGATTTGTCAGGCTACCGCTGCTGGTGGGGTGGCTGCTTTTGTTATCACGGCTTTGCTTATGACCCTTGTGATGGCAGGGTATTACTTCATACGGAAACATGCCGGAGCAAGTGTGGGTATGTTCGGTTTTGTAGCACTTTGGATTTCGTACGAGTATTTTTTTCATAACTCTGAGATTGCGTGGCCTTGGTTAACATTGGGTAATGGCATTGGTAATCATGTTTGGTTAATACAATGGTATGAGTACACCGGGGTGCTATGTGGTTCGTTGTGGATTTTATCGGTTAATTTTTTTATCAGCGGTCTTTTTATATCGTGGCAACAAAAAATTTATGGGCGCATACTCTGGTATGTGGTCGATTTATTGATACTCTTAGTGTTGCCTGTTGCCATTTCGTTATACCGGTATTCGCACTATCAGGAGGAGGGGACTCCAGCCAATATTGCGGTGATTCAGCCCAATATCGACCCGTATAACGAGAAGTTTAACGGGTTAAGTAATAAACAGCAGGTAAGTATAATGCTCGATTTGGCTCAGCATGCAGTGGATAGCACTACCGATTATGTTGTTTGCCCCGAGTCGGCAATCGACGACAGGATATGGATTCATAACCTTCCTAAAAATCCTAGTATTACACGGATTAGGACATTTGTTCAGCAGCATCCCCGTGTTAAATGGATCACGGGGGTAATCTCCATGCGCGAATTTGCTCCGGGAGACTCGGTGCCCCCTACAGCCCGTAAATTTAGGGGACGAAAGGGCGGCTACTACAATGCTTACAACTCGGCTATTCAGGTCGATACTACCGATTCCTTACCGCTTTACCATAAGTCGAAACTAGTGGTAGGTGTCGAGATGATGCCTTACCCCCAGTATGTTAAGTTTTTGGAAAAGTTCTCTATCGATTTGGGCGGTTTTGTTGGGAGCTTCGGAACGCAACCCGATAGGGGCGTTTTCCCCTCGTCCGATGGACGGTTTGGCATAGGCCCAATTATTTGCTACGAATCCGTTTTTGGCGAGTATGTGTCGGATTATGTTAAGAACGGGGCAAACCTCTTATTTGTAATCACAAACGATGGATGGTGGGGCAATACCCCGGGCTATATGCAGCATTTAACCTATTCGCGCATCCGGGCTATTGAGATGCGTCGGTCAATTGCCCGTTCGGCCAATACGGGCATATCCGCCTTGATCAATCAGCGTGGCGATGTGGTGTACTCGCTTGGTTGGTGGGAGCGTGGTGCCGTTTCGGGCACTGTTTGTGCCTCCAATAAACTTACATATTATGCCCGCAAAGGCGATTATATTGGTAGTATTGCGGTTGCTTTTATGCTTGTGATATTTGGAGTGGCTTGCTACAATTGGTTGGTTCCAGGTAAACATCGTAGGATTCGGTTGGAATATCTGCGAAAGCGTATCTTGCGTGGTTGACATCCCTTTTTACTACTAGCATTGGCGTTGTCTCGAATCGTTTCTTTTACCGATTTGCGACGATTTATAATTCTCAGTTCTTCGGCAAATTTGGGCTAATGGTCTATTATATACAATGCAAAAAGAGCGTGCCTCTGAATTTCGACACGCTCTTTTATGTATGTAAAATGGATAGTTATTGCTTCTTGAATTCGGCAACCCCGTTGTCGAGGAATTGGATGAACCCGTCTACATCTAGGTTGTAGCCCCTGGGCTCGCCAACGGTTCGCTCGTTGTTGTCGAGTATGGCGTAGTAGGGTTGTCCGTTCATATTGAATCGGGTTGCCTGAAAATCAGCATTCTTTTTGCCAAGTGTTTTCTTTACTTTCCCGTCGCGGGTTGAGGTTGTCCATTCGTTTTCTGGAAGTTCGGTGCGATCGTCTATATAAAGAGCAACAATGATAAAATCTCTGCGGAGCCTTTCGAGAACCCTCGGGTCGCTCCATACTTTAGCCTCCATCTCCTTGCAGTTAGCACAGGTATGTCCTACAAAGTCGATGAACAGTGGTTTGCCTTTCTCCTTTGCGCATTTCAATGCTTGGGCGTAATCGAAGTATCCTTGTAGTCCATGTGGCAGGTGAAGTTTGTCGGCATATTTGGGTTCGTCGCAAAGCGATGTGTTATCGTTAGCGCTATGGTTCGAGCCCGTAATAATTGTTTGGTTATTATTCTTAGTTAAATCAAATCTTTGGCTCGATTGCGGCGGGAGTAAACCCGAGATTGCTTGAAGTGGAGCCCCGAAGAGTCCCGGGATAAGGTAAACTGCAAAGGTGAAGCTTGCAATTGCCAGGAATAACCGGAATACCCCAATGTGTTTAACTTCCGAGTCGAGTTCAAATTTCAATTTCCCGAGGAGGTAGAATCCCAGAAGTAGCGATATAACAATCCAAATTGCAATAAAAATATCGCGGCTAATTATGTTGAGTCCGTACGATTGGTCGATGATGGTTAAGAATTTGAGCGAGAAGGCCAGCACAATGAATCCCAGAACAACCTTAACCGAGTTCATCCATCCCCCCGAGCGGGGTAAGGAGTTCAGCCACGATGGGAAAATTGCGAATAGGGTGAACGGGATTGCGAATGCGAGCGAGAACCCGAACATCCCAATTATGGGCTTTGCACCCAGACCCGATGCCGCTTCTACAAGCAATGCCCCAACAATTGGGCCTACGCACGAAAGGCTGACAATTACGGTTGTTAGCGCCATAAAGAACGATCCGATTAAGCCCCCTTTATCGGCCTTGCTGTCGGTTTTGTTTGCAATGCTGCCGGGCATTACAATCTCGAAAAGTCCAAAAAATGATGCTGCAAATGCTATAAACAGGGTGAAAAATATGGAGTTGGTAATCCAGTGCGATGTTAGGGTGGTCGCAAAGTCGGCGCCAAGGTTGAAGAGCGATACAATAAATCCCAGCGAGGTGTAAAGCACAATTATCGATATTCCGAATACAAAGGCATTTATGATCGAGTTTATCTTATTGCCCTGTTTGCCCATGAAGAATGATACGGTCATCGGAATCATTGGGAATACACATGGGGTTAATAGTCCGAGCAGTCCTGCCCCAAAGGCGATAAAGAAGAATACCCATAGTGAAGAGTCTTTGTTCCCGCTTTCGTTAGGCGTTGAGCTCTCTTTTGGTGTTACTTCTACTGCAACTACTTCGCTCTGGTCGGCTTTTGGTTCAATCGATGTTGTTTCTGCACTATCGGTAGCTGCTTTCAACGCAATGGTTATATCCTTTTCCAGGTAGATGCATTTGTCGGCATAGCAAGCTTGGTATTCCACTCCGATGCTGGCCATGGCATCATTACCTGTTAGCTCAACAATTTGGCTGAATTTTGCCTCGTGTTCAAAGTACGATAGATCGAGGTTGAATACCTCGTCGTGCTCCGTTTTCGATTTGCTCAGCTCTTTAATCTCGCCAATCAGTTTGAAGCCTTTGGGTTCGGTAAAAGTGAACTTGGTTGGCAGCGGCCCTCCTTCTGGAAGTTTTGTGGTGTATAGATGCCAGCCCTCGTCGATGGTTGCGTTGATTACGATTTCGTATTTGTTGCCCTCAATTCTTTTTGGTGAACCGCTCCACAGTATTGGGTCGTCCATCTGCGCATTTGCAGTTAAGCCTGCAAGCACCAGTAAGGATAATAACGCACGCTTAATTCTATTCATAGTGATATTCGTTTTTGTTTTTTGTAATTAACAACTCGGGTTAAACAAAGGTTTAACAGTTGCAAATATAGTCAATATTAAATATCTAGATTTTGATATATGTCATATTTGGCTTATGGGTAATGAAAAACCCGCCTCCTGGAGGCGGGTTGCGGTTGGCTATTGTTCTATCTCGATATCATCGGAGTTGTAAAAATGGTACTCCAAAAAGTGGTACGATGAAATTGGGACAACTCTAATCCGGCTTTTGTATTTAAACATCCATTTAATCCGTTTCGATACGAGTCCCTTGTTTATGAATGCTGCAATGTAGGGGTGCAGCTTAATGGTGATGTTCTTGATGTTCCGTTCAGTGGTAAGGAATGCGAGCTGGTTCTCTATTTGCTCGTCAATAATAATAATTGGACTAACCTCACCGCTCCCGTTACAGGTGGGGCACTTCTCCAGTGTGTTGATGTGCATCTCCGGACGAACGCGCTGGCGGGTTATTTGCATTAACCCAAACTTGCTTAGGGGGAGGATGTTGTGTTTGGCTCTGTCCTTTGACATTAACTCCTTCATCCTATCGAATAGCATTTGGCGGTTATCGTTTTGGTGCATATCGATGAAGTCCACCACGATAATTCCGCCCATATCGCGGAGTCGTAGTTGCCTAGCAATTTCGTCGGCTGCGGCTAGGTTTACCTCCAGGGCGTTGGTTTCCTGATCGTTCCCCGATTTTGATCGGTTCCCGCTGTTCACATCAATTACGTGAAGCGCTTCGGTGTGCTCAATAATAAGGTATGCTCCGCTTTTATCGATACGGTTTTCCCGAAAAGCGATTTGATTTGCTTCTCGATCCCGAACTGATCGAAGATGGGAACATTGCCGTCGTAGAGCCTTTACAATTTTTTCCTTCTCCGGGCCTATGGTCTCGATATATTCCCGGATATCGTTGTAAACGTTCTCGTCGTTTACGTGGATGCTGTTGAACGAGCCATTGAGTATATCCCTAAGGATGGTCGATGTGCGTTTCAACTCACAGGCCAATAGGCTAGGGAGGGTTGCTGTTTCATTTTTTCAACAGCCAAATCCCACTTTTTTTACTAGGCTTCGCAGGCCGGCATCAAGCACAGCCACTTTTTTTCCCTCGGCGGCGGTGCGTACAATAACCCCAAAGTTTTTAGGTACAATACTCGAGTAGCCTTTTTAAGGCGCTTGCGTTCCTCTACCGAACTAATTTTTTGCGAAATTGATACCTTGTCGGCGAATGGGATAAGCACGATGTTGCGCCCCGCAATGGATATTTCCGCCGTAAGGCGTGGCCCCTGGTGGAAATTGGTTCTTTGGCAATTTGAACAAGTACGGCTTGTCCTGAACGCTAACACTTGGTTTATTTTTCCGCTCTTGTCAATTTCCTTTTCCAGTTTAACCTTCGCCAGGGGAATTGTTTTTGCCTTGCGGGCGTAATGAGCCTGAAGGTATTTGTGGTGCGTTTGAAACTGAGGCCCCAGGTCCAGATAGTGGAGGAATGCGTCTTTTTCGTACCCTACATCTACGAATGCGGCATTCAATCCGGGCATGATCTTTTTTTACCTTACCGAGATAGATGTCGCCAACCGCAAACTGCAGATTGCTTTTTTTCCTTATTGAGTTCAACCAGTTGTTTATTCTCTATAAGGGCTATAGCAATCTCAGTTTCACGTACATCAATTACTAACTCGGTGTTTACCATGAATTATTTTTTTTAGGTAAGGTATATACAAACACAGCAACCTAAAGCACTTAGTGGGCACTTTAGGTTGACATGTAAATTGCCTATTCTGTTTAAAGAAAGAGTGATACTACTTTTTCTTTTTATGACGGTTCTTGCGTAAACGTTTTTTCCGTTTATGGGTGGCCATTTTATGCCTTTTTCTCTTCTTTCCGCTTGGCATGATAGTAAAATTTATAAGTTAGTATTACTTTTTAACGTGACTCTTTACCTTATTTACAAACGATTTAGCCGGTTTGAAAGCAGGTATGAAGTGTTCGGGAATAATGATGGTGGTGTTTTTCGAGATGTTACGAGCGGTTTTCTTTGCACGCTTTTTAACAATAAAACTACCAAAGCCTCTTAGGTAAACATTTTTTTCTTTAACCAGAGAGTCTTTAACTGTTTCCATGAAAGCTTCAACAGTTTTCTGTACCGTTATTTTTTCAATTCCGGTGCTTTTGGAAATCTCGTTAACAATATCTGCTTTTGTCATTTTTAAAAATATTTAATTGTCAGTTAGTTATACGCTGATAAATTTTTTCGGACTGCAAATATAAATCATTTATGTGGATATTTGAAACCCTTAACACTATTTTTGATGATTATTTTTTTTCCGATTAATTTGATAATATGGATTTTAAAGAATTGCTTCTGGGTTGGTATCGGTTGCATGGTCGCTCCTTGCCGTGGCGTCAATCTGCTGATCCTTACCGGGTTTGGGTATCGGAGGTGATTCTCCAGCAAACCCGGGTGAGTCAGGGTGTTTCGTATTACCTTAACTTTATCGATGCCTTTCCCTCCATTTCGGCTTTGGCTAAAGCCTCCCCCGATGATGTGATGAAGGTGTGGCAGGGGTTGGGTTACTATACTCGTGCCCGGAACTTACAGGCAGGCGCCAAGCAAGTGATGGAACTTCATAATGGCGAGTTGCCCTCTACTTATAAAGAGTTGCTCAAAATTAAGGGGCTGGGGGCTTACTCGGCAGCGGCTGTGGCCTCTTTTGCATTTAACGAGGCGGTTCCTGCCATCGATGGCAATGTGTATCGCATTCTTGCGCGTGTTTTTGGAATTTTTACCTCGGTCGATTCCGCTGCTGGTAAGCGAGAGTTCTTTGAGTTAGGGAAGGAGTTGATTGATGAGGCCGAGCCGGCAGCGTTTAACCAGGCAATTATCGATTTTGGAGCGTTGGTATGCACTCCGCGTGCTGCCAAGTGCGAGGAGTGCCCCCTGCGCGAGTTTTGCTATGCATACCGCAATAATATTGTGTATACCCTGCCTGTTAAGGGGAAGCGTATTGTTCCCCGCGATCGTTTTTTCATCTATTTGATGATTAAGCATAAGGGGTACACCTATGTTAATAAGCGCGCGGGGAAGGATATATGGCATTCGCTTTACGAGTTCCCCCTAATCGAGACTAAAACGCTAGTGTCGCCCGACGAATTGCTCCAATTGGATGAATGGTTCGACCTGTTTGGCGGTGTTGATACTACTGTTTTAAGCATCTCGGAACCTATTAAGCATCAACTTAGCCATCTAACCCTTTACGCCCGTTTTGTTATTGTTGAGGTGTCCTCGGTTAGTTATCATCTTAAAAGTTGCTATAGGCGAATTGCGCTAGGGAAGCTGCACGAGTTATCGGTTCCTCGATTAATTGACCTATATTTGGCTGCCGAACCGGCAGAGAAGTATTTTCGTACATGATTAATTGTTATTCATTTAAATAGAGGTAGTTGTATATGCGTTGTGGATTTGTTTTAACGTTGTGTCTGCTTGTTTTATCGGTGGATTTATTTTCGCAAACCCCCAGTGGTAAAGAGCAGGAACCTGTTTATGTGATTGTGGAAAAAATGCCGACTTTCCAGTATGGCAATTGTAACACAACGCTCAATTGTTTTTTGCAGTACGTAGCCGATAGTATTCGGATGCCTAAGGGCGATGAGTGTTTTGGTCGTGTAATTGTACGTTTTGTGGTTGAGCGCGATAGCACGTTGAGCAGTTTTGAGGTTATGAGAGGTCTGGATGCTTGCCCGGCATGTAATGATGAGGCGATAAGGGTTGTGAAATCGATGCCCAAGTGGATTCCCGCTACTCAGCGTGGCCGTAATGTGCGGGTTGCATTACTTTACCCTGTTGATTTTAAACAATCCTTTTAGCGGTTTGGTTTTGAATAATTGGGTTATTGGTTCGATGATCTGTTTTGGGATAAGTTATGGCCGAAGGGGACATGCCCAATTTCCCCGAGAGGAATGCTTTTGTTCTGTAAATATTTTGCAGGGCAATAAAAAAAATAAAAAACGGTATTGACTTTCGTTTTTTTTTACTAAATTAGTTATCAAACTTTTAATATCAAAAATGTTATGTCAGTAAATAAAGTGATTTTAGTTGGAAACGTGGGGAAGGATCCCGAGGTGAGGCATCTTGAGGGTGGTACCACCGTTGCACGTTTCTCGTTGGCAACTAACGAAACATACACCGATAAATCCGGCAAGCGGGTTACACAAACTGAGTGGCACAACATTGTGGTGTGGCGCGGCTTGGCCGATGTTGCCGAAAAGTATGTGAAATCGGGAAAACTTCTCTTTGTAGAGGGGCGAATCCGATCATCGTCGTACGACGATAAGGACGGGAACAAGAGGTACACCACCGAAATTTTGTGCGATAACTTCCGTTTCCTTGGCCCTAATCCTGGCGGTTCTCAGGAGTCGAACTCTTATGCCGAACCAGCCAGCGCCAAATCAACCCTTGCCGAATCGGAAAGTACTGTGCCAGAACCCGGCGATGATTTGCCATTCTAGAAAAATATACGTTTTTTAATTGCTATGGCTAGGTTAAACCGACGGCTTGTTTTTCTGCCGTCGGTTTTTCTTTTATATGGCTATGATGTGCTTTTTTTGCTATTTTTACATCTTGTATCAATCATTCAATCGCTTTGGAAACACTTACTGGCCAGTTGATGGCCTATTTACAGAGTATTAGTTTTTACCCCATTACGTTTGGGGTTGTTGTGGGGTTGGTAGTTCTGCTAATTTTGTTGTTGTGCTCAGCATTGATGAGCGGTTCGGAATCGGCTTACTTCTCCCTATCTCCCAGTGATATTGATAAAATTGAACAGCAAACCCATAAGTCGGATCTGTTTGCGTTCAAAAATCTTGAGGATGTTGAGCGCCTACTTGCCACAATACTTATTGGGAATAATCTGGTAAATGTTGCCATTGTTATCCTTGCTTCGTTCCTAACCAATTCTCTTATCGATTTTTCGCAGGCTCCACTTGCCGGTTTTCTGTTTCAGGTTGTGATAATCACTTTTATCCTCCTGCTTTTTGGCGAGATAATGCCTAAGGTCCTGGCCACCAATAAACCGTTGGTTTTTGCACGTTTTATGGCGCGACCCCTGTATGCCCTTATCGTTGTGTTTAAGCCCTTAAACTCCTTGTTGATCTCATCAACAGCCCGATTGGGTCGTAAATTTTCGATTCGTAAGAATATATCGATGGATGAGCTTAGCGATGCGCTCGAAATTACCACCGATGGTATTTCCGACGAAAAGAAGATTCTTCGGGGTATTGTTACTTTTGGAAATATTCTGGTGAGCGAGATTATGAGGCCCCGAATAGATGTGGTGGCCATCGATTTTCATGCCTCTTTCGAGGATCTTAAGAAAGTGGTGGTCGATTCGGGTTATAGCCGCATACCTGTTTCCCAAAACTCATTCGATACAATTAAGGGCATTCTTTATGTAAAGGATTTGCTCCCATTTATCGATCGCGATAGCTCGTTCCGGTGGCAGAATCTTATCCGTTCGCCATACTTTGTTCCAGATAGCAAGAAAATTAACGATTTGCTTGCCGAGTTTCAGTCTAAGCAAATTCACATGGCCATTGTTGTGGATGAGTATGGTGGAAAGAGCGGCATTATTACCCTTGAGGATGTGCTGGAGGAGATTGTGGGCGAAATATCCGATGAGTCCGACGATGAGCAGCAGCTATACACTAAAATCGATAATTTGAACTATATCTTTGAGGCCAAGGTGCAGCTCAACGATTTTTGTAAAATAGTGAATTGCGACGATTCCGTTTTTGACGAAATACGTGGCGATGCCGAAACGCTGGCGGGTTTAATTCTCGAGATAACAGGGCAAATCCCGGCTCGTAACGAGGTTGTTAAACTTGCTAATTTTAACTTTGTGGTCGATTCTGTTGATGCTAAGCGTATTTTGAAAGTGAAGGTTCAAATTATTCCGAAGGAGAACGGCGATGAGTAAATGGGTATTTATAGCAATTTTAGCTATTGGTTTAATGGGCGTTTTGTTGGGGTGCGATACCGCTTCGGTTCCAAAGCCCCGTGGGTATTTTAGGCTCGATTTTCCTGAAAAGGATTACCGCTCCTTCGATTCGGTTTACCCTTTTAAGTTTCGCTATCCAACCTATGGGCGTGTGAATTCCGAGGATAATAGGGGGAGCGATGGCGAATGGCTTAATATCGATTTTCCACGCTATAAGGCTCGTATCCATTTGAGTTACAAAAATATTTCGGGAAATCTGAACGTGATGACCGAGGATGCCCGTTCGTTGGCCTATAAGCATACGGTTAAGGCCGATGCCATCGACGAGCGTTTCTTTTCCAGCCCTACAAAAAAAGTGTATGGTGTTTTGTACGATATTCGGGGGAACTCAGCCAGCTCGTTGCAGTTTTTTTTAACCGATTCGGTTCGTCATTATATTCGTGGGGCGCTGTACTTTAGGTGTCAGCCTAACAAGGACTCCTTGGCACCTGCTATCGATTTTTTCGATAAGGATGTGGTTGAACTTATTGAGTCGTTTGAGTGGAAGTGATTTTTCGCAAGTATGCCCATCGTTAAGGATATATGTAGTAATGGGATTCGCGTTGCCGCTTGGCGGATCGATGAGTCGGAGGCTGAGCTCATGGCGGCTGTGGATTGTGCCATGGTGTTACCCCGGAATGCTCGGGGACGGATCCAGCGCTTGGCTGTGCTGAATCTGTTGGCTCAGATGGGGTTTCCCGCGGGGTACCAATCCAGACCGAATGGTGCTCCGTATTTTACCGATAGGCACGATTCCTTATCCATAAGCCACGCCGAAAAGATGGTTGCCGTAGCTGTAAGTGATAGTGTTGCGGTGGGAGTGGATGTGGAGTGTGTTAATCGCGATTACCGGAGGGTGGCTGCAAAGTTTTTGTCGCAGCACGAAATGGAGTGGGTTGATATGGAGAATCGGAACGATCTTGCGCTTATATGGTGCGTTAAGGAAGCGGTTTATAAACTACCCTGGGGTTGCAGTAAATGTTTTAGTACCGATATTGAGGTGAGTATGATGACTAATGGTTGTGAGGCTCGTGTGATGCACCTAGGGGAGTGGCTTGGTATTCCCGTTTCTTTTACCTATATTGACGATTACTGTTTGGCATGGGTTACTAAAATTATACCGCAATGAAAGGTGTTTACCAGCATATCTGTTCTCTGATAGGAGTGCGTAAGCAGTTGGCTTTACTGCTCGACCCCGAAAAACAGAGTATGGTTGATTTGAAGCATGTGCTTTGGCTTGCCGAAAACTCGCCCGTTACGATGATCCTAGTGGGTGGAAGTTTAGTTAACTCCGATATGGATAGTTTTATTGAGCATGTAAAGCAGTACACGAAACTACCCGTGGTGCTTTTTCCTGGTAGCGCGCAGCAGTTTTCGCCCAATGCTGATGGAATTCTACTGCTATCGTTGATCTCAGGGCGAAATCCTGAATTTCTGATTGGAAACCATGTGCAGGTTGCATATAAGTTAAAGCAAAGCGGAATAGAGATCATTCCTACGGGTTATATTTTGGTTGAGAGCGGAGGAACAACTTCAGTTCAATATATGAGTAATACAATGCCAATTCCATCGGGCAAATCAGATATTGCAGTTGCAACAGCATTAGCTGGCGAACAGTTAGGTCTTAAGATGATATATCTTGAAGCGGGTAGTGGTGCTGTAAATCCTGTTCCAGCAGATTTGATTAAGCAGGTTAAGTCCGAAATATCAATTCCTCTAATTGTTGGCGGAGGTTTGCGATCATCCAGTCAGATAAATGCCGCTTTCGAGGCCGGTGCTAGTATTGTGGTTCTTGGAAATGGAATTGAGAAAAATCCAGAGTTGCTGAGTCAAATTTAATACTTTGTTTGGATAACGTTTTCAAATTTAGATTTCGACGAAATCAAAAACTCAATTCCGCTCTTATGCGTATGCCTTCCTTGCTTGCTAAGTTATTCGTTTTATAATAATCGCCAATTTGTCTAACGTATTCAATTCTAAAAACTTTGAAAATGTTAGACACTCCAACTCCCATTTCGACATAGGGATATGTAAACTTGTTGTTGTAGTATTGGGGTAAATCAAAAACTCCTTTATAGGCATTGTTAAGTGTCCCATAATGCGATTTTATTGAGAACATTTCTCGTAATTTAAGTCGTCTAATACCTGGAATATGATTAAAGAATACACCTCCACCGCTGAACTCTAGATGGGCATTTGCGTAAAGATTATGAGCAAACGTAGCATGTTCCAAAAGGTTATAGCCATATTTTGAATATCCTAATGACATAGTGCCTGCTGGCATATCCAGCATATCGTAAGGGGCATCGCCAAGTACAAATCCTGAGTTTAACATATAACGCATGACAATGATGCCCAAATTGCACATTCCTTGTATAGATCCATGTATTTGTGAATATAACCCCATTTTATTGCTGTCGTTATTAGCAAATCTGACACGCCCCATGTCTAATCCGATATTAACAACAGGGATTCGAGTTAAATAATAAATTCTTGCGAAATAAATTTTATCATAGTGTTGCCCAAAAGCAAATCGGCAATTAATTAGCATGCCATAATTTTGATATTTGTTATAATCTACTCCATCCCGAATAAAACGTACCAATAAGGTGCTGATATTCTGTTTGAAATAGGGCGATACTTCTACACCTATGTTTTTATCTGCATTATATTCAAGTCTCAAATCAACTGTTTTTTCTTCTTTCAGGTATGGATCTCGTTCATTTGTAATAATTGTTGCAATAAAGTTTCCATTTCCTCTAGTGTTCGGATTTTTTTTAATGAATCTTAAAAATTTATCCTGTGAAACATATGCATAATCATCGGAATAACTTAAACGAACAATGTATTTGTCAGATTTAAATGGCTCCCAGGCGACATTCGCTCCAAATTTATATTCATCACTTTTGGTTCCATACCCTATAAACCCTCCTACTGTAAAATACTTAAATACATGTTCGCCTGTTCTTAAGGGAATTGAAAATCGATTTCCTTCCACAGCATTCGTACTGTAAATGTCGAATACTGGACCTATGTCTAGTGTAGGAAGGTTAATATAACTACTTAGAACCATGCCTCCTATTGCATCTATCGTTTTAATAATGGGGCGTTCCTTTGTTTTTTTTATTTTTTGATCATCATCCGCATTAAACTTTTTAAGTTTAAATTCTTCCTGATTTTTCCATTCCGAAGCCTTTATGGTATTTAAGGTTTTATCGGTAGAATAATAGGTTGTCTTATTTAAAACCCAGTTTCCATTAGATACATTATCAACTCGCTTGGATGCATATTGGGATGTATCTTTTTTTAAACTAATTGCTAGGTTAATGTTTATTTCTTGTTTCGCAAGAAATACCCCACCGTCTTCTTGTTTTGTATACGATACACTCCCTTTAAAACCACTTACAAAATTTACGTTTGCCTCTTTTCTGAAGTAGGTTTCAATGTAGATAATTCCCATACTTGCGCTATCTATAGAGAAACGGCCAGTAAAGAGGGGCGCAAATTTATTTTTGGGAGAGAATGACAGATTGTAAATTTTCTGATTATTAACCCTTGTACTATCATTAAAATAAAAATTGTAGAACAATAATGCGTTATTACTGATTGGGGATATAAATCCTTTATCGAAAATGTAAATCTGATTTTTATAAAAATCTAGATCCACAACAAGATACTGTGTCACTAAACTTTCGATTGTTTGGTTTAGTTTTGGGAAAATTCCGTTTTTATTGCTAAATAGTACATCCTTGGTATTGTCCTTTACATTACTAGCTTCTTCGGAAAGGAATATTGGCGTGTATGTTAGAGATTGTTCGTCTTCCACTTTGTCTTGTTTAAGAGTGTCTACAAAATTTGATGTTTTCAGTATCGAATCTAGTGCTAGGTAGATTGTGGTGTTTGCTAAAGTCTTGTACTCCTGAACGCTTGCGATAGATTGTAAATTTTGTTTTTTGTTATCAATAATCTTTTTCAACAACTCCTTTGCAAAATCTACTTTAGGCTTTACCACAACTCCCTCTATTGAGACAGCATTATCCTTCAGAAAAATTGTTAAGGATCGCATATTCGATTTCTTAACCACCAATTCAGTATTAGAGTATCCCAGCGAAGAGGCGCATAACGTATCACCCAAATTGACTTTCAATGAAAAAAAACCGTCAGCATTTGTGGCGATTCCATTGTAAGAGCCTTTAACCCAGACATTCGAAAATGAAATGGGATCCTTTGTCTCTGAATCTTTAACATACCCAGATATTGCAATTTTCTGAGCAAAAATTTGTGTATAACAAAGTAGAAAAAGTACAACAATCTTAATTTTCATTCTAACTGAGTTTACCCTGCTCTTTAATCAACCAGTAAAGTCCCTTAACTCCAGATCTAATGTCATCGAGACGAAACAGCACAAATATTTTTTCAACATATGCTAAAGTACCCCATATGGTAACCACGTAAAACATCCAAGGATAAAACCCAAAAGCAAATAGAATGAAAATGAATATCCCTTGCACATACCCTGATGATACTGCCGAATATAAATGCAGCCCTGGAACCTTACGGAAACGTATAAATGCAATTACATAGCTTAATGCAAGGGTACCAATAAACATGTATAGCAACCATGCATATGGCTGTATGTATTGCCATTTGAAAATATAGATACCTATAAAAGCCAATGCGTATGTGCACATATCTGCCATATTATCCAACGTTGCACCAAATCGAGTTTGAAGTTTAAAGAATCGGGCGATATTCCCATCCAGCACATCGCTTATTAAGCTAATACACAAAAAAATCGCATACAATTTTTCCTGTCCCGTAAAAATGAACATAAAAATGATGGGCGAAATTATTAGTCTGTAAAAACTAAGGAAATTAGGCAGGTTTAGGATGTTTTCTCCATTAATAATTATCTGCTTCGGATTCTTCATAGCTGTATGCATTTAATGGTTTCAGATTTTTTTGCGAATTATGGATAAAATAGCCAATCATCATTTGTAATGATTTATAGGTTATTTCATTACCTCTGGTAGTGATTAGTTTGTCGATATTCGTTGTTTCAAAGTTTATGTTGGTTTCGCAATAATGCCCAGTGAACGACATACTAATATCTAATAAACGCTCTAGAGAGGACATGGTTTCTCGTTCTAACACTTTATTCGGAATAATGGTAATTGGAATTTCATCACTGATACAGTTAATAATGTCGCTATTTTTCATAGATGTTTTAGCAACAAAATTCATTATTCTTGGCAGTTCTGCATTAGAAACAGTATGCATCAAGTAGTGTACAATTGTATCTATTGGTATAAGGTTTTGAGTTGCTTCAGAATCAGCCTTGATTCTAATTGATTCACCTGGGTACCTAAACGCTAAACGGCTAATCCGTTTAGTAAAATCGAATATCCCAAAATCAGTTTTTGTTACTCCGGTTTTACTATTGCCAACTACTTGTGAGGGTCTAATGATATAAGCATTTAAGCTCTTGTTGTCAATATATCCTTTTATTATATTCTCGGCATACCGTTTCGATTGTTCGTAGTAATTTCTAAAACTAGAAATGTCTTCATTGCTATAAAATCTTTCTTCAAATACTGATGTTGTATTTCCACAAGAGTATGCCGTACTAATAAAAAAGAAACGGGAACTTGTTGAAGCGTATTTTAGAAATACTTTGATTGAGTTCTCAACTCCATTTACATTTGTCGAGAAAATTTCTTCTTTCTTTTTTTCGCTAAACTTAAGATTTGCCGCGAAATGAAAGTAATCCACATCTCTGTCAAAAATATCTGTAAGCGACTTTGCTGTTAAAGAAAAATCTGTTTCCAGTAAAGCATAGTTGTATACATGCAGATTCTCATACCTTAAATCTTCAGCATTGCTAACTTCCTTCAATGCTTTCACCATCTTTTGCTTAGACAATAAATCATTTTCGCTTCTTACTAATGCAATCACTTCGTAACCTTGGCTAAGCAATTCGTGAATAAAATTGGATGCAATAAAACCGTTTGCTCCGTTAACTACTACTCTTTTCATTTTAATTTAAAAATAACAATACTAAAATTACACTAATGGGAACCAGTAGGTTGTCTAATCCCCGCCGACTAAACAATTCAACTATTGTACTTACTACTGCTATTGTTAAAGAAATTACAATAGTAGTTTCATCAAAAACTCGTCTATTAAAATAAAGGGCCATTAAGCAGACAAGTAAACTGGATAATAAAAATGCTCCTGATCCAAACATGGATTTCTGAGTATCAATACCGAAAATTTTAATTCGGTGATTATACTTTTTCATACCAATGCCTACAATTGCAGCCATGGGGTCGGAAATTGCAAGAATTAATATCGGTAAAACGTACATTAGTCTACTTTCAAAGTATTTCGAAACAAAGAATGTCACATATATAGAAATAGGCAACAGATAACTACCAATGGATTTTCTTTCAACATCGTGAATAGACTGGAGTAAATGACCTTTTTGGGTGATAAATAATACTAGCGCAAATATTACTGCAAGAATAAATACATACCAATGTGAGGAGAAGACATATGGCAAAGGGATTGTACATAATGTTGCTGCAAAGTGAGCAAATTTGCGAGATATCTCTCCCTTTACCTTTAATCGCCTATAGTTAATTTCGTTGAATATTAGTAAAACCGCTAAGCCCACTAAGTATATACATGTTAATATGATTGTATTTGAATTCATAATTATTAAAAATATATGAGTGAATAAATTAGATGTACGAATGCACCTCCTGCGATAAGGCTATCGAAACGATCCAAAACACCACCATGTCCAGGAATGAGATTGCTAAAGTCTTTTACCTTGTATTTCCTTTTGTAATATGATGCCGCTATATCGCCAATGAATGCTGAGGAAATAATACCAATAGCCATTAATACGCAATCTAACACAGGTTTAGAGTATACTTTGTTTAGGAGTATCGAGCCTATTAGTGCTATTGCAGTACCACCAATCAAACCCCCGAGTGTCTTATTGGGGCTTATAGTTGGAATAATTTTCTTTCGACCAAATAGTTGACCAGTAATTTGGCTAAAACTATCAAATATAGAGAGAACCAGAAAGGTGAATAGAATAGTACCCTTTTCTAAATAACTGAATCTGTAAAAACTTATTGAAACTATTATTAAAACAATTGCCGAGCCTCCAAAAAAGTAGGGGCTTTTATATTCTGATTTTATAAATAGATTAAACAGTTCATACGCAGCAATTAAGATTATAATAATGGTTAAATATCTAAAATATAATTGATTAAGTGTAATGCTAAAAAATACACCATTAATTATAACAAAATAACTTATGTATTTTGTCCAATTTCGCCGAGCCTCCTCTTTCGACTTTTTCCGGTTAATTGCATAGAACCCCAATGCTCCCAAGAAAAAATAAATTATTATTGTAATATAAATAGCCGATAACATTTCTTTAATTATTTAGTAATCATTATTATTCCTAATATTGCAATGGCTCCTGCATAAGTATACTTTACTAATCTGTTCGATTTTGTAATATTTGCTTTCATCAATAAATGAGGCCCAATAAATGCTCCCAGAACCGATCCGGATGTAAGGAAATAAACCAATGTCATATCTATTTCGCTCACCAGAAAGTGTGCACATACTGCAAATAATGTATTGCTTAAAACAATTATTAAAGATGTGCCAATGACCATTTTAAGAGGTATGCGCAAGTTCATTAAGCCTGCTAAAACAAGCGCAGCAGCGCTTGTACCTAATGCCCCTGTTATTAATCCTGCAGTAAATCCGAAAAAAGTAATTTTGAATTTGCCGAAGATGCTTGTTTGTTTACTGAGATTTTCGTTACTACTATCTATCTGTTCGGAATCTTTAAAAGCCAAATAGCCTATGTTTAATGCTATTAAAATGGAATATACGCCAAAACTCAAGTTCAATACTCGACTGCTTATCAAATCAGTTATGTATGTACCAAACAAAGCACCAACAATGCCAATTAAAGCAAAGGTTATGGATACTTTTACGTGGATATTGCCTTTTTGAAAGTGCCTTAAAGAACCGACTATGCATATAGGCAAGGTTGCAACTAAAGATGTTGTAACTGCAACGTGTGGGGGAACTTTAAATATAAGTGTAAGAATCGGTAGAAAAATAAAACCGCCACCGCCACCAAGCATAGATCCTCCTAACCCTATAATAAATCCGATTATGGGCAATAAAAAGTACATTGACTCTATTGATGAACTAAAATACATGGGCCTGATTTTTATTTTTTAGTTTACTCTAGTGCAATATCTTGTTTTGTGTAGAATCCCCATTGATACTCTCACCTCAATCCTATCTTTTTCAACAAGTTTTAGTTCGCAGTCTAATTTATACCCACGGCCATAAAAACTACCTCCTTCATATTTCCGGTTAGTCGGATTATATTGCATATCATCTATAATTATATCTCCAAGTTTAAAGTTCCTTTTATCCGCATCGGCACCCATCCAAATGACCTTTCCCAAATACAAATCATTAGATCTGAATATTTCAACCTTAACATTCTTATTTGCCATTAACCATACGCCTAGTATGTCATTATCTTTCTCATTGTTAATTGTGAAAGACGATAATAAGAGCATTCCAAAAACCATTTTAAAAATTAACTTCATCGGTCAAAAATTTGAGAATTGATAATAAAATCTGATTCTAAGATGTAAGCCCATTTGAAACATAATTGTAATTTTGGCTAATCATCCTTTTCAATTAAGTAATAGTCCTTAATTAGCCGAGTTTTCTTACTTTTCCTGTAGTGCATATTGATGCGGTACAGTTTTTTTGTTGTGTAGTTTGGAAAGAATGTTCTTAACTTGCTCGAGTCGCTAGCATCTAGCAATAAACCAAAACTATTTTCAGAAGGATATTGCTCTGAGTTAAGCCTTGGTATTTGTTTGCCGAAATTCCATACTATTTCAGGTGCAATGTCCGATAGACTGTAAGTCTTTATACCCTTCCGTTTTTCTAATTCTTGAACTTTAGTTGTTGTCGCATAGTTTGGATTGGTGAAAAGTTTGGTAGATATCGGTAGTATGCTAACTACAGCAATTGTGAATACAGCAATCGATGTATATAGAATCTTCCCAAATTCTTTTTGTACAAGCCCCGTTGCTATAATGTAAGTACATACTAGCAACAGTATAGAGGAGGTGATGTAAATGAACAAGTAGTCAACAACTAATTCCTTTAGTACAAAAAGCATTGCAAAAGGATATGCAATTCCAATTAATGCTATAATCCCAAAGGAAATATATACTACAATATTTTCGCGTTTAGTTGTGCTGCGCCCAAAGTTGTTGATTAGGTAGTTAATGTAAAAGCCTGTAGTTAGAGCCATTGGAATTAAAGTAGGAACAAGGTAACGGACTTTTTTCTCCGGAATTAGTGAGAGTAAAATTACCGACGAAACGGTCCAAATTAATGAGAATTTGTATTCTTTTATGTTTGCAACTCTTGTCTTTAGGTATGGGTAAATTAACGCTATTAATGCAGGTATAGTCCAAAGTCCACTTTGGATAAAAAAGTTCCAGTAGTAGTAGAATGGTTTTACCTCGTAGTTTTTCCAGTTGGCAGCCTCACGGGTTGCAATGATTCTAAAATATTCTGGATCGTTTAAGCGAACATATACAAACCACGATAGACCAATGGCTAATCCCGAAATTAGCATCAGTAGTAGATACTTCCATTTTTCTTTGAATGGAATTTTGTACACAACAATATAGCTGATAATGAATGGTAGAAAGAGAGCATAAAGTGATACTGGCCCTTTACTCAATATGGAAAATCCTAGGAATAGGCCCGAGAGTAAACTGTTGGTAGTTTGGTTTTTGTTTTCACGAAGAAGTTTCCATAAAAAGAAAATGCTTACCAGCATAAAGCTGTGGGTGTACATATCCCATTGATTATCTCTTCCTGCAAAGAATATGTAGAATGAAGTGATGAGAATGAGTGAATTGTTAAAACTGTTTACAGGCGTTAGTCCCATTCTTTTCGAAAGAAAGTAAAGTGTGAATACCAAAAGGAATGTTATTAACACAACAGGAAGCCTTAGCGCAAAGAGTGAATCAAAGCCCAATAAACTCCCCGATAGGGCTGTTAGCCATGTTGGTAAGGGAGGCTTTTGGTAACGAGGTTCGCCATTAAGGGTGGTGAGTAGATACTCCTTATTCTGAACCATTTCGCGTGCAGTTGTGAAATTGCGCGCCTCCATTATATTAACTTCGATTTTATTTAACCCTGAAAACAATAGAATGCTAGTTAATACAACAAGAATTAGTTCGTATTTGTAAGAAAATATTCTACTCACCATATGTTTTTAGTATGTAAATGTTTCTTGAATACATGATCAGGCCAGATCCTTGGCCTAACAGAAGAACTGGATCGAGCCGGAATATCGCATAGATAAAAATTAATGAAGAGCCAACTAGGCTTAAAACCCAGAACCCCATAGGCAAATGAGATTCTTTTCTCCTTTCGGAGTATATCCATTGATAAACAAACCGAAGGGTGAATAGAATCTGAGATATTACTCCAAGTGCCATAAGTCCTAAAGGAATATGCTCGGTGTTGAAAAGGTTTGCTCTGTCAATTACATTGTTATTAAAGCCATAAATCAGAATGATTGCTGGAAATATGTATAGAAATACTCTTAGCCAAACTGGAAACTTTTTCCATTCATTTTCCAGTTGCATATTTCGGATATAGATGAAGTATGTGATTACTTGCCCTAGCATTATGGAGAAATCGTCGCGGAGATAACCGTAGAGGAATAGGAGGAAAGAGGCAAGTAGACTTAGTTGCCAGAATAAATTTGGAGTTAACACTTTCTTGTGTTTCTCAGAAATGATCCATTGTAGAATCATTCTACTCGAGAATAAGGCCTGAGCTGTAAACCCAATTCCTAAAACAAGCCAACTGTTCATGATTTGTACCTTAAGGATTAATTACACTCTTGAACAGAGTAGTTTATGTACTTTTTTTTCATCCATAGGTATGCAAAACAATCCATGAGTGGGCCTAGTAACCTATTCCATAGGTTGAATTTTGATTTCCCTGCTGTTCTTTGAAAATGTTGTACCGGCACCTGTAAAATTTTACCCTTTTGCAGTAAAACCATTGCAGGTAGAAACCGGTGTAAGCCGTTGAACATTGGGATTTGCTTGGCGATATCTGTTTTTATTATTTTTAGTGGACAGCCAGTGTCGTCCATCCCATCGTGAGTAAAAGCTCTTCGGATTTTGTTGGCAATTACCGACGATAGATTTTTTGTAAACGAGTCTTTTCTGTTCATTCTTACTCCAGTTATGAGGTCGTAATCATTGGCGTGTTGTAGTAAAAGGGTAAAATCTAAGGGCGAGGTTTGTAAGTCTGCGTCGATATAACCTGTTAGCGGAGTGTCGGAATAGTCGAATCCTGCTTTTATGGCAGCGCTAAGTCCGTAGTTTTTATCGAATGAGCAATAGGTAAACTGATCGGACCAACTGCATATCTCCTTTATTCTTTCGAGACTATTGTCTTTGGATCCATCGTTAATGAAAAGAACTTTAGTGCTGATATTTGAGGTTTCCATGAATCGTTCTAGTTCCCTATACACCCGTTCTAGGTTGTCTTCTTCATTAAATACAGGAACAATAATTGTTAGTTCATAATTCATAAGACATATAAATTAAAAAATGCAATAGCCGAGTCATTCTATAAATCTGAGTTCAGGTTTTTGCATTGTTATGTTGTTTGTTATAGATTTTGCTTGTGTGTTATTGGGTTGATTCAGGCTAGAATTTGGTTCCTTTGACATGTAAAGGAATAGAAGCCTATCAACTAATCGTGGAAATATCTTTTCAGTAAGTACAGCAAGTTTCCCTTCGTTAGTCATTGTTATACTCTTGCGACGGTGAATTATGCCGTTTACAATTTTTTTTGCAACAGTTTCGGCTGTCATCATTTGTTCCTCGTTTCGGGGTGAAATCCCTTGAGGTACTCCATTGGCAGTGAGAGCCGCTTTACGAATATTGGTGGCGGTAAAACCCGGTGCTGCTATTAGTACGTTGAGTCCGTTATGTAGATTTTCTGCTCTAACAGTATCCAGAAATCCGCGCATTGCGAATTTCGATGCAGAGTATCCACTTCGGCCTGGAAGTCCGCAGTACCCAGCAATAGATATAATTCCAACTATCGATCCTTTAGCGTTTATGAGATGTGGTAATGCGTATTTTGTGCAGTAAACAGTTCCAAAGAAGTTAACCTCCATGAGTTGTCGAATCACTTTTGTATCGACGTCAGACAGTGTAGCTCGCATCGATAATCCAGCGTTGTTTATTAGGTAATCAACTTTGCCAAATTCCTCAATAGTTGTCTTGATAAGGTTTTGGCAATCGCTTTCGATTGTTACATCGGTTTTAACTGCTAGTGCATTATACCCTTTATCTGTTAGTTCATCTTCAATTACCGATAATCTATATATGTTTCGTGATGCAAGAACAACAGTTGCTCCTCTGTATGCTAATTCTTTTGCACAGGCTAATCCTATTCCCGACGATGCTCCTGTAATTATTGCAACCTTTCCTTTTAGTATGTTGTTTCTTTTCATGTCTTTTATACCATTAATTCCAATTGGAAGGAGACCCGACAGGCAACTATGAGAACCTGCCGGGTTCTTCCGTTCATAACAACTAAACCAAATCAGTTATTTTATTGTTAATTGACATTCTGTTTCTTTAGTTGATGGTTATTTCCCCAAAAATTTTTGAAAAGGTTTTTAATGTATTTTCTTTCTTTAAATTGAATTTGAAAGAAAAGCATAGTCATGAGAGTTCTAAAACTATTCGATTGGGAGTCATTTGCATATTCGCTTCCTATAATTCCAAGTTTATCGACGGGTAAGTTTAGTCTACGTAAGTTTTTTAGTCCTCTTCGTTTGGTGTATGCACGAAATTCCATACGGTTATTGTCGATTAATGCAAAATCGTATTCTCCGTTCGTTTGTGTGTATAATACATTCGTTAAGTTGTAGTCGTTATGGAAAATCCCGAGTCGATGTAATTTATAGCTGTAGTGAGCAAAGGCTTTTAGTCCCTCTTCCGATTTTCCAATCGGCTGCTCAAGCAATTCATTCAGGGATTTGAGGTCTATGAAATCGCTGATATAGAAACTCTGATATAGTAATCCCTTTTTGTAAATATCAACGAAGGCAATTGGCATTGGAGTGTTTATGCCCGATCGAATTAATTTTCGGGAGTTTTCGAACGCCCTTTGTGCTTTCGATTTTCGTAACGTTGCATAAATTAATCGATTTGCCCAGGTGATACGTTTAAAATATTTAACAACAATATCCTGACCCGATATGCTAACTTTCCTTACTTCATTCCGTCCTGTATGAAGTAGTTCTCCCGAATTCTCAAAATTATCAGGTACTTGTCTAATAAAATCGAACAGGTGAGAGAATGCTGGGTTAATATAAATTTTTGTTTTCATCAAAATTCAGGGGGAATTCTAAAGGGTTATTTTATTCTTTATCGATGTGAGATTTTTGTTTATGGCTATTTGTACTTCATTAATCTCTTTTACGGCTTTACTATTAGTATTTGTAATAAGCAGTTCAACTCGTTTGACGATAAGTTTGTAGTTCCACAGGAGCGTAAGAAATATTTCTTGCCCTTCATTAACGAATTCCTTTGTGGCATTTATCGTGCTTGTTTTTTCGTACTTGGTTGGATGTATGAGTTCGTTCAGAAGTACATATTCAATTTTTTTCCCAACAGATTGGTAGTAAAGGTTGAGGAAGGTTTCAACACCAAATCGAACATCACGAATATCGTTGATTAATGGAACTATGTCCTTTTTGAATAGTGCTCTTTCGCCTGTTAACGATTTAAAAGGATTTATTCTGTAATCAATAAGCGTTTCCGAAGGTTGCCCCAGCACCATGTCTGCTTCACCGGCAAAGATTGGTGCTAGTAGTTTATAGAAATGTTCTCCTTTGATATTCGAGACATCGGCATCGAAGAATAGAATTATTTCACCGGTTGCCTTTTCTACACCATGAGCCATAGCCCAACTCTTACCTTTATTTTCAACTAGTCGTTCGTATTTAAACGACAGTTTTTTAGTTAGAGCATTAAGAATACTTGCAGTGTTGTCGGTCGACCCGTCGTCAACAACAATGATCTCCGAGTTTTTGCAATGCTCGCAGCACGATTCTACTACGTTTGCAATTGTCTTTTCCTCGTTGTATGCGCATATGATTACACTTACATTCATAGTTATAATTTTTTGACGGTTTTACATTCTATATATTGCACCTGATAAAAAATTTAATCGAATAATCTGTTTGAATTTTTCGTTTATAAACTTATTTGAAACGAAGGGGGCACTTGAAATTATTTGGTGAATTTTGTTTCTTCCTGCTTGATAATAAGAAATCAAAACTAGGATGAATGGTAATGAATAATAAAAGTTTAAGGATGAATTAGCTATATTAGAGAATGAAGTTGTTCGTTTTGCGGATGAACTTATTCTGGCAGGTTTAACAGTCGCTACAATAATATTTCTAGTTCTTTTTAGCATAATAGCATTCTACTTTGAAGTACTACCGTAAAGTTTGTTGATATTGACTAATTGTGAAACAAAGAGTTGGCTCAACTGGACAAAATCGAGTTTAAAGAAACCATGGTTTGGGTTTAGTCGTTTGATGTTTTGTTGATTCATTTTACTTCTCCAATTAGTGTTTTGCTTTTGAATGAGTCCGACACGCAAGTTTCAACCTGCCGGACTCGCTTCTAACCTTTAAATAATTAATCCATAATCTAATCCCGTATTTCTCTGATTCTTCATTTGTATCTATTTGTTTCTTTAAGGTATTCAGCCTTTTTGATCTGATAATTACACTGTGCTTCAGTTAAACTATCGAGTGCACTTAACCACGCCGATTGTGCTTCGAGAAGATCAGACATCGACACAACGCCAGCATGGTAGTTGTCGTTGGTGATTTTTAGATTTTCTTCGGCTTGCTTTACCGATTTTTTGGCTACCTCAATCTGAAAGTAGCATTGGTTGAGTTCGTTGTTAGTCTGAATAACTTGAAGCTTTAGCAGTTCGGCAGTCTCTTCCAGTTGATTAACAGCATTCGCTACTTTAATTCGATTTTGGTTAATCTTATGTTTTCCTTCCCACCAGTCCGTTATTGGAATGCTTATCGTGGCAAATGCAATAGAGTTGGTGGTGGAGTTATCCATCATGTCTAAATAGTAACCTGCCACACCAATAGCTGCCTGCGGCAAATTTTCACCTATTGTGATTTCCTTTTGTAGTTTTTCAACCTTAACAACGTTGCTTAGCATTTTGTACTCCGAGCGATTTTCAACTGCTGTTTCGGGTTGGATGTACAAGTTTAGTGGCGATTCCGATTCAGAAAGTGCTGTTGTTAGTGTCATAGTACTATCGTAACCTATTCCTCAAATGCTGACAAGGGCTTGCTTCACTGAATTGATATTCCATCTCAATTCATTTGATTTACCTCTATCTCGTTGTGGCTGGATTGAACTTTAAAGCAAGTCAATTTGCATTATACTAAGCCACCACATTGTACAAAACCGTAACATCCCCGTTATGAAGTATCTAGGAAGTTGACGGTACTTTTCAAGGTCTTTGTTTTTCCTGTAGATTGATAATGGTGGTACAGTTCTTCCTGCTCTTACAAGAACTTCCGATATTTGTGAGCCTTGTTTTTCTTTTGTTTTATTTCGATAGCCATTTGTGATTTATTTCATTTTGTTATTCTACACTCACTAAAAATAGGCTGTGTAAATTATTATGGAACTGTGTTCTGTATAATCCATTAAATTAATAAGCATCGATGCTGTATATTGACTTTATTAGGTAGTCTGACGATTTTAGAAACCTTATACATTGCGCTTGCAATGGGAAAGTAGTGCGTGAAAGCCGCCTTTTTATTCTTCTAAATTGACAGATTGTTTTTTACAACTTCTTTAATTTTCAGTTGTTCTCTAGTGCAAGATTCTTTATGAATCCAAACTTAGTACAGTCTGAGAACTTTAGCATTTTCCCAGGGCTCAAATGGTAGGACTATTAGTAGAATAACTACAATTTTGATGCAGGTACCGACAAAATCCACGTTTGTTTGGTTTATCTATAAATCCACGGTAAAAAGAATTGGAAGTGTGTGTATGGTGTGAGAATAAAATTAAAAGTCTCAAAGCATAACTGTTGTCCCTAATGGGTACATAGAGACGAACCATAAGAATCCTTAAATTATACTTGTAACCGATGCTGCTGCTGCCATGAGGAATAATGGGCGCAGCCGACGTTTCCCTGCAAGTGCATCTCTCGTCATTTTCTTGTCCGTTTTCTTTTGGTTCACAGGCACTTAGTCAATGGGTATAATTCCGTTACAGAACAACCCATATACAAACTTGTAACGCCAATGAATGCTACGTTAAACTGAAAGGATAGTAACCAATGAAAGTCCCTATGGCAGCACCAGAGATTCCAAAGCAGCATTGTCAGAAAAGAATTAGTAGCGAGGGTTTCGATTTTTTAAACTGGAATAGAAGAATGAAAAATATTAGTACAATACTCAATCTAATGCAATTTCCATTGGTATGGTTTCTTTTGGCCTTCAGAAATCTCCACCATAATCAATGTCGCTCCTGCAGGAAGTTCAAGTTTATCAACTTGTGGCTTGATCTCGATGAATATTGCCGATACCATTATTTCGATTCATTGTCGAGCGATACAGTTTAGGGTTCTTGTCCCATTCTGTATTTTTAATTGTGCCTTCGGTCCACTCTGGCTTAATTTGAGCAAATGATCTTAGCGAGTAGAGCAAAACTTGATAATGACGTTATTGTTTGATCCTGAATTGTTTTGAAGTGCTTTTCGTTCCTTAGGCTCCTGAGTTAGTCTAGCTTCATTGGATAAGTCAAATTTTCCATATTGTGGTGAGTGGAATTCCATCGAGACCAACCATTGGCGATGTCGCTACAAAACCTTTTAGATACCCTAAGTCTGTTTGCTTTATCTTTGTCTAATTCAATTCTAACATTTTTTGTTTCTGATCCCAGTCATTTAACATCCATGCAATGTGTTTCAATATTCTGAATTATACTTTCCGCACGATTGAACGCTGAATATCCTTAATGGAATCGGGCGAAATTCTGATTTCAACGATTTGTTCAACTGCATTTACAAGTATTTTCCACTTAACATGTGCGTTGAGTGTCAACTATGCACTATTGTATTCATTTACTATTTCCCGAGTTGCTTTGTCAGGATAAGTGTTTGTCATTGATTTGCCTAGTTCAGCGCAGGCATATTGGGGTGCATACATCGTATGGAATCAGGGCGAACTAGTGCCAACAAACTAGTAACTGTAACTTCTCTTTTGTCGCTTAGCAGAACTGTTCCTAAACTATCGACTATGTTTGCAGTGCTGGTGATGAGCCTGGCAAACCAGAGTGAAAACTTCCACGGCAAATTGATTTACGTTCTACTTCAGGGAACTCTTGATCTATGTTTGAGAATGCATTAAAAGTAGAAAATAATGGTATAGTAGCTGCTCAAGAAATTATAGTCCAGTTCCTGTGATGAAATACTTTTTCAATAAAGTCGAACCATTTTGAAGCCAATCAAGAAAGGTGCCTTTTTTGTCCGATTTATTTCTGCCCAGACCTTTGATATGAATACAAAGGTTGGGGTATGGGACAAACAATGCTGCAACAATAATCGATACTATAAGTGCGAGCCCAATAACTAAAGGTAGGGTATTTTACAGATTCTCGAGGGTTCCAGGAAGAAAAATCATGAGTGGAAAATATGCAGAGATAATGGCTAGCGTGGCTGTAACTATTGGGGTAAATAGGTCTTTTGCACTTTGAATTGCTGCGTGCCAAGGCGAAATTCTATGGTCTAACTTCTCAACATAATTATCGATTACAACAATTGAGTTATCCACAATCATTCCAAGTACAATGATAAGGCCAGCCAGCGAAACAGTGTGTAGTTCGATTCCAAAGAAGTACATTCCGCTAAGTGTAATTAGTACTGCAATAGGAACTGTAATACCAGCAACCGATGCCACTCTTAACGGAAGCAATAGCATTGTAACTATAATTACAGCAACAATGGCAATCATGAATTCATGTAGAAAATTACCTACAGCATCATCTACATATTTTGGTAGTTCAGATATTTTAGCAACCTGAATATCCGATGGACAATTCTTTTTAAAGTTTTCAGGTGCATTGTCAACATCCTTTCCAGATTGAACAATGTTGTTTGCCCGGTTGCATCTCAATGATATGGGATAGTTTCATCGTTTGTGATATGGTATCTGGGTCATCGTATTTACGTTCAATTGTAGCGATATTTTTTAGGCGAACTACATTTCCATTTGGATCAGAATTAAGTCAGCAAGTTCCTTCTCAAACTCAAAGTTTGGAGGAAAGTGAACAACCACATGTTGTATTATATCCTTTAGTTCTCCAGCATGGTTTACCATTCCGTTTAACTGGTAAGCCCCCAGTAGTGAGTTTTATATTGTATTCGTTGAGTAGTTCAGGTTTTACATTTACGAAATATTTTTCCTTTTGAAGCCCATAACGCTTAATCAATCTTTGATGTTGCAGAATTTTACGGCATTCTGTTCAAGTTTTTGAGTTTGCTCTTCAGGAATCTTTGCTTAACTCTTGGAGTCCGATGAAAGCGTTATAAACATTGCTGCTGTGTCTTTCCGAAATCTGGGTTTATTGGTGCCAATACTCCAGATGGTAGTGACTTCCAAAGATTGTTTAATCAGATTTAATTTAGATGGGAATCGATCAGCGTTGCTGATAATAATTTCAATTCAACAAAATATGTACATTACATGCCCTCATGGCCAGGTACGGTAGGTTTTGCCTTTTTTTGCTTCCTCGAATCGAATAGTTTTCGACCTCTTTGGTTAACTGTTCTTCAGCCTCTGCTGAAGTTGCTCCAGGGTAAACATAACTACTACGCCTTGTCTAATGGTGAATTTCGGATATCGTTGCGAGGCGGTATCAGTAGGGCCTATAACTCCAACGTGATAGTAGTACAGCAATAATTATCACAATATTGTGATGTCGCATTGCCTTCAATTGTCCATTCTTTTTTGTCCTCCATACTACAAATAATTGGGCATTTTTCTGAGTGAATTTATCGTTTTTCCTTCGCAAACAACTATTTGGATGTGGTTAATCCCGATTTACTTCGATATATTTTCAGTATGTTCCAATTAATTATAAACGCTTTTTTTACTTATTCGAGTTAAGTCTACGACATAAACAAAGAGTTTCGCCAGCTGTCGATTGATGCACTTTGGTGGGGATTAGCATTGCTTCTTTTTCAGATTTTTATGTTGAGGGGCAACATCGCATACCATGCCAGGTTTTAAATCAAAGGTTAGGATTGTCGACAAATTTTAACTTCGTGAGTGCATGCTATTGCATCTGCAACAGGGTATGCTTAGTAATAACTCCTTCGAAGTTTTTATTGTCGAGTGCCGATACTAGCGATATTTGAGTTGATGCCCTTTTATCTTTGATCTCATTCTCTGGAACCGATATTTTTTACGTAAACTTTGTCTGATATAGACCAATTCCAATGGTGCCGATATGATATTTATTTGATGACATTCCAGGTTCGATGTTCTGCTTGGGTATTAATACCGTCTACTGGGCTCCAGAAGGTTACATTTGTCGGATATTTGTCCGATAAATCAGGTACCAGTTTTACGCCTGCTCTGGGTTTGTTTCAAAATTTCAACCCATTTATCTCAACAAACTACCCTCGTCATGAACTTTCTTTAATCGATCCTTGTCTTTTGTGATATTTGGCCTTTTGATATATCACGTAGATTCTGTAGGTCATTCTTACTCGATGTGGTTGCCAAGTTGATCTTTTTACAACATCACCTGCGTCTACAAGTACTATTTCGCTCTTCATTGTTTTGGAAGGTGAGGAATTCTTACGAAGAACAATACTACCGCTATACCTTAGGTTTGTGCTTATTCTTCGATTACTTAACTGTTGCAACAGTAACCTTTGGGTTTTCTCCTAGGTTTTACTTCGTTTTTTGCTTCCTCGAATTACATCCGAAAAGAATGGCAATTCCTATTGCCCAAATTTTACTACTCATGGTTGTCCGCTTGTTTGTTTTTCCTTTTTCATTTCCTTTTTTTATTTTGCTTCGACAGTCGGTATGTTTTTTGTAATTTAAAATACCAGACTTAAATCAGGTAATGTTTTTGGTTAATCAATTGATAATGAATTGCATTCAAATTAAAGTTTCATCAGGTGTAGTTCATAAAAGTTTGGTTGTACAGTAGCTTCTACTGGTCTTTTAGGCGAATTATTAATGATAAGATTGCCCGCAATTTCCTACGTTGATTGAAAAGAAATTTATTATGTTGTGGAATTATTATATCTTATTTCATTCTCAATGGCTTTTTAATATTATGTTCTATTTTGGTCAAATTTATTTAGAATTAGTTGTTCTTTTTCATTAGCATATCTTAGGTAATGTCGAAAAGCATCAATTCTTGGTATTAAGTAGATTAATAGGTATAAAGTTGCTGTGCCTACCATTATTTTTCAATAACTTTAACTGCCAATTTTTACGCGTTCGTCAATATATTCTTTAAATTATTTCCTTCCGTGGAATGAAAAAATCATTAATTGGAAGATATTTGTATAACTGCTTTGAAGGATCTTCTTGTTTTGTTGAAATGATGGTATAAGGCTCCTTTGGTAAAATAATTATTTTACTTCAATTTCCCTTGCTCGATACAACCTCATAACTCACTGCTTAAACCAAGCCACATGTGATCTATAATATGTTCTCTTGTGTCACTCATAAATTTACATACCTAGGCTTAGTCAGTACACTGAGTATAACTCTCTTTTTAGTCTAGATTCAATTGAATTCAGAAAGAGGTAATGGCTTTCCATTGGGTTTTCGGTTGAAAAAAATTATTCTATAATTTCTTTTATTGGTATTCCATCGATCCGTTTGACCGTATAATTCTAAATTAAGGTTGATAGGCTAGGGAGACAGTATCAGTACATATTTATTGGTGTTAAGTATCGATTTACGCTTCTTTCACATCCTGTATTAAAGAGACGTGTATCGTAGTCTATGCTGGGTTTCCAAGATATTAGACCATTCAGATTCTGTCTGGTTTCTAAGTTGCCGATTACATCCGATCTCTCCGCTGGTTAGAACTATTCTGGAATTTAATCGGTATACCATTTGCAAAATTTTGCCGATTATACAAATGTGAGCAGTGGTACCTGCTTAAAGTCAGCAGCTTTGCTGGATATCCAGCCAATTTAATATTGAAGTCTTCAATTAATCCTTCGGTTCAAATAAATTTGTTTTCAGCAGTAAGCAGTAACCCATACACCTTGTCCATCTGCATTTGGTAACTTCAGTAACCTCATTTTACCCTTTTTGGGATCAAGAAATATCTGCTCTAGTATTTTTCGATTTTCAAAATAATCAGGCAACGACAATATTCCTTGATCGAAGTTAAATTACCAAACATTTCTCTTTCCAATGTTCATTGATAGAAAATCCATACGTGGAAGGCAATCTCTTTATCAAGTCGTAGATAGAGCGTCTCTTCCATTTCTATTGAATGAGAGTATATTTCTGTCCAATACCGGTTGGCGCTGAATGTTAAACCGAGTAAATCGGTATTGTCGTCGGTACCTAGGTTTTCACCAATAATTGCAGCAATTGCCACTTATCCTTTGCTCAATAAGATTACCGTAAAGACGTTTCTGTGAGTTTTCAAATTTGTTTGTGAGTTGCTGTTTTTAATAATACAAGAGACTTCTGCTTATCAATAAGACGTTGTTTTGGTTTCCAACCGTTTGACCTTTGCGGTATCAGCCTCCTCTTAGTACTCTGAATTGGATTAAGGGCTTTCCACTCTCTTTCTAGTATAGTTTTGAGAATCCTTTGTTGTTAATTATCAGCCATACGGTAATGTTCCGCAAAATAATTGCTTATAACCGAAATTTCCTTTCCTTGTCGTACCAGTAAACGCCTGTAGCATTATGCCCCCAGACAAGGAGGGATTGCAGAGGCTGGGTCTAACAGAATGCCTATTACTTTAGAATTAGGGTTGTTAAAATTACTATTTCGTCGCCAATTGTACTTGTTACTAAATTTTTAGCAAGAACTTTCCGCTAAAGAAACTACCTCGAGGGTTGTGTTTTTCATCAGCAGTGTAACCTGTTTCTTCGCCATTAACTCTCAAGAAACCATTTGTCGGAAGCCAATTCCATGTACCGAAGGACCCCTGTTGATATGGTTGCAATTCCCTGGATATGGTTGTATCAAGTAAATAGTTGAATCGGAGCATTCCACAGTAAGCCCCTTCGTTGGCAGAAGTTTGAATCCGTTGTCTTCTTCGTTATCAGTAACATTATGGTCGAAGCATTTGACTACTACTATTTCGACAATGAAGTTTCCAGTTTTTTCGATGGAATTGCTCTGTTTTTTATTGACTAATGATATGTTATAGTTAAACTTAGAATACAGAAAAGAGTAAAATACGTTTTTGACATATAATTTGTACATTGATTTGAGCCTAAAACTAATTGATTTAGTTGATATGGATTATCTTTTGAAACAGTTTTTTCCGTTACATAAATTTGCTGGTGAAAATGTGAATTCTTTTCCTGATTAGCCCTGTTGAATTCCATTTCCAATGGTGAGTACCATCAGAGAATAACCTTCGTTTACAATGTCTCTCGACCCATTATGTCGAATACTCTTATGTCGATGTTTTGTTGGTTTAGCCGTTTTTTGCTTGATGTTGTGGTGAACTCGCTGAATGGATTTGGTACGTCAAACGTTTCCTTCGCTTTTTCCTTTGTTGATGGCTGTAGGACATAAGGTTATGGAGTGTGAGTGGGTCTTTGGTAACATCTATGGCACTTACGCATTGTTGTATCGTTTGGGTAACAGCGTAGTTATAGTTTTTCAGGTGTATCTGCGAAGTGTAAGACCCTCGCTATTGGTTATTACTTGCGATTGGTCGAATTACTGTGGCATAATCAGCGGTTCGTTTTTACTTTTTATGGCAAATGATACGTTTGCCAGTGGCAGTCCCATTAATTTTATTGTAAAGGCAGTTTGCGTTGCAGTTAGGTTTTGGTGGTAGGTTGTTGCGTAGAACTTTGCAGCCGTTACGTCAATCCGGATTAATCCTTTGAGGACTGAATTTATGGTGAATTGCCCATCGGCATTGGTGATGGTTTGGTACGTTGTGCTTCCCGAGGTAACCACTACCGATGCGTTGGCGATGGGGGCGTTATTGATGTTGTTGAGTACCGTTCCCGAAATGTTCTGAGGGGTGATGGTGCCATCCATTACTATATTGATAATTCGATTCTCGTTGTTGCCAATTTCTGTATCGGTGATGGTAACATCGTTATACCCTGTTGAGGTGAATTTGATAGTGTAGATTCCAGGGCTGATCATTCTGTAATAATTGCCATGGCTTGGATTGGTAAACACTTCGGAACTGTCCTTGTCGTGGTTTAGGATGGTAATTTTGGCTGGTAACGCATCTCCCGCTGCGTTTGTTACTGTTCCGTAAAGCCCGGTGTATGCCAGTTCCATGTGGTTCAGTATCGATGCCTTGTTGTATGTCCAGTGAGCAGGGAGTAGTTCGGTGCCGAGTAGTTTTGTATCGGAGATTTCGAGAGTGAATTCGCGGCAATGCTGCCAGTAGTTCATGTAGTCTTGCCTGCCGCCAGTAACCACATACCAGTCGCCGCCGTGGGTTACCCCGTTGCTCTCGCCCGTAAAATAGTCGGACGGGCAGTATAGGTGAACCGTATCGGCGTATGCACGGCTTATGGTGTAGTACCAGTTGTGGTCGGGATGCGGATTGTCTGCCGATTCCCATGTGTCCCACGGATAATTTGCCAGTTCAACACCTCCGTGGAAGTTGGCCGAGAGGACAAAGTTGCGACCCTCGGCAAAATCCATCATGGCCTGAGTTTCGGGTTGCCACGAGTTGCCGTCGGGGTGGTCGCCCGTTCGGGGATCGGGGAAGTTGCGGTTTAGGTCAATGCTGTTGCCATTGTATCGGGTTGCTCCGCTAACAGTGTTGTTTCCGTAGTAGTAGGTGCCGTCGGGGTTGGCGTTGGGGTTTATGTAAATGGCCATGTTGTCCACCATTTCTTTTATTCTACTGCTGGTGCTGTAGCCTTGCAGCAGGGAGTCGGCCAGTCGGAGCATTAGTATATATCCAGTAGTTTCGTCGCCATGCATGGTGCTGGTGTAGAACAGTTCGGGTTCGGCCTCGTTGTTCAGCACGTTGTCGGATATTTTCAGTACGTAAAGTTTCCGTCCATTGGCCGTTGTGCCTATGGAGTCGAGTTTGCAGAGTGCGGGGTAATCATCCTCGAATTGTTGCAGCATGGTGCGGTAAACCTCGTAGGTGGGGTATTTGTCCCAGTTAACCATTTGCTCCGCAGTGGTAGCCATATTCAATGCCTTGGCGGTGCTTAGTGAGGGGGGCGTTAGTATTTCAATTTTGTAGCCCAGTTTGGTGAATTGCTCAAATTCATTAGCATTGGCGTATGCCCACAGTGTGTCCTGCGATTTTTTATCGATGGAAACGATGTGGGTTATTTTTGTGCTGATAACATCCCGATCCGCTTCTACGAATCGGAAATATTTCTCGGGGTGTTGTGCATATAGGTTTGTACAAACAATTGTCAGAATTGCTGTGAGTATTTTGTTCATTTGTCCCCTTCATGTTTTGTTGGGTAAAAATACGCTATTTGTTGCGTTTTTTTCGAGTGAAATGCGAATAAATTGAGAGGGTTAAACTATTGGGTTAAATTCTGATGCCTACTACCAGAACATCGTCGGTTTGTTCGGCTTCTCCCTTCCACCGTTCGAATTCGTTGGCTAATGTCTCTTTTTGTTGATCGATGGGTAATGCGGCCAATTGTACCAGTAATTTCCGATAATTAACCTCTAGGTATTTTTTGTTTAACTCTTTGTTGTGCTGATCCACAAAGCCATCGGTGCAGAGGTAGAAGGTGTCGTTCTTGTCGATCGCAATTTCGTGTAGGGTGAAGTTGGCATCGGTATAGCCGCGCCCAATGGGCATGCTGTCGCCTTTTATTTTGATCATTGCCCCATTGCGGACTAGGTACAGCGGTCGATGTGCCCCCGCAAATTGAAGTTTTCCATTCCGATGGTCGATAATCGCAAGGGCTATATCCATGCCATCTTTAAGGAGGCGTCCGTTTATTTGGGTCGATAGGGTTTCGGTAATCTTGGTGCGCAGCTCGTTGAGTACATCGGTGGCCGATTGCACCGATTCCTTGAGCACAATATCGCTAAGCGATGCAATTCCCAGCATGCTCATAAGCCCTCCGGGTACGCCATGGCCGGTACAGTCGGCAACGGCCAGTATGGATATGTTGTATCGGCTGTTGTCTATCTTTTTATGCCAGTAGAAGTCCCCGCTCACTATGTCCTTGGGTTGAAAGAATATGAAATGTTCGGGGAACGATTCATTCAGCGCAATAGTGGTGGGCAGTATGGCCTCCTGGATGTTCTGTGCATACCGGATACTGTCCATGATTTTTTGGTTCTGCTTTACGATGTGCTCTTTCTGAGCCCGAATCTCTTCGGTTCTATCCTCTACGGTATGCTCCAGGTATTGGATTTGATTGCATATTTCGGTTCGCATCGCCTCAAAATCCTTTACGAGCAGTCCTATTTCGTCGTTTTTGCTGGGTATGCCTAGCGTTTGAGCGTTGGCAAAGCCGCTGCTTACAAAATTGGATATGCTCTCGCTTAGTAATGCGATGCGTTTTGTTACCACTCGCGATAGGATTATGCTAAGGCAAATTCCCATAACCATTATAACTCCAAGTATAAGCGATGATGTGATTCTTATGCGGGTGTATATTTGCGCGCGGAGGGTGTTGTACTGAAATGCTATTTGGCGCGTTTCGCTCATCATTGCGTTTATGGTGTTCTCCAGTTTTAGCCTGAGCGCCGAGTTGTTCCTAATTCCAATCTTGCGATCCACTTCCACCATTTGGTTGAACAGCTCTTTGTAGGCTAACAGCTCGTGTTTGCACGATGCGTATCGCTTGTCTTGAATGAGTTCGGTTATCAACTGGTTGAACTTATCGATGTACTTTTGTTCGTTGCGGATGATGTAGTCCTTTTCGTGTCGGCGTAGCATGAGCAGCTGACCAATTGCGATACAGTTTATTTTTTCGAGATAGTGTGCATGGTCGCGCATTTTCCCTTCAATGCCGTAATCCTTGAAGCCGCGTTGATGGATTAGTGCCGAGGTTGTGTCGATATACGCGTTCAGCGAGTCGGACAGTTTTAACAGATTATGGATGTGCGTCTCAACGTTTGTTCTATTGATTATTTTGCTTTTAAGGAGCTCGGTAGATAGAGTCGCAAACTGATTGTTTTCGATCTTCCGTTTCTCTAGGTATGTACTATGTTTCGATTCAAAGAAATCTTTGTTGCAGATATCGAAGGTGAAAAAGTTGTTGACCGATTTGGCCTGTTCCAGCACATTCATTTCTATTTGGTGAACCTGATTGGTGGCTTGGTCGGCTTGCTCCTTGGTTTTTGATTGTTGAAGGTTGGAATATGCTAAAACTAAGCACAGTAAACTTATCCCTAAAAATGCGAAGAATAGCTGGCTGCTGAATTTGCGAAACATTAAACAGGTTTGTTTGATTTGGAAACAAAGCTAAACCAAATTAAATATTTCTACGATTAGTTTGTGTTAAGGAAAAGCTACCTGTAAATTAAGCAGCAACTTGGATCGTGTTATGGTTATTTAGTATAGCGCCAAGGGGTGCTTTTTGTTTTTAGTTCCAGGTAGTTCAAGATGTAACGCAAAAGCGAGTTCGAACAAGGCTGTTCGAACTCGCTTTTAAAGTGTTACGGTTGTTAGTTTAGAATGTTTATGGTTAGCGGGTAGGTGTATCTTTCGGCGTTGGCCGATTTTACCGAGGCAATTATTGTTATTACCAGTGCAAAAATTCCCAACGCGGCCAGTAGTAGAAATCCAACGAGAAGCAGAACAAGGATTCCCGCAATTATCATGTAAATTGTTACGGATATTTGAAAATTAAGTGCGGCTTTGCCCTGTCGGTCAACCTCCGGGTACTGTTCCCGCTTTATTAACCAGAATACTAATGGGCCAATAATGTGTCCAAACGGGATGATTATTCCCGATAGTGCCGATAGGTGGCAAAGCATCGAGAATGTTTTTTCCTCCTCGCAGCTGTAATTTATTTTTTCCATTGTGTTATAGTTTTATTCTATGAACGACTGTGTGTTTTACAAAAATGTTGCATCGGTTACGTAATAATCTACTCCATTAGTTTTCGGTACTTAATCCGGTGTGGAGTGTCGTCGCCAATGCGTTTTTTGCGGTTCTCCTCGTAATCGGTGTAGCTGCCCTCGAAGAAGTAGATTTGCGAGTCGCCCTCAAAGGCCAAAATGTGGGTTGCAATGCGATCCAGGAACCACCGGTCGTGCGAAATTACCACGGCGCAACCTGCAAAGTCCTCTAAGCCCTCCTCTAGTGCCCGGAGCGTGTTTACGTCGATGTCGTTGGTGGGCTCATCGAGTAGGATTACGTTGCCTTCCTCCTTAAGCGCAAGTGCCAGGTGTAGCCTGTTGCGTTCGCCACCCGATAGCATGTGGCATTTTTTCTCCTGATCGGCTCCCGAAAAGTTGAATCGGGCAACGTAGGCTCGGGCATTTATCTGTTTTCCCCCTAGCATGATGTTGTCCAATCCACCCGATATCACTTCAAAAACTGATTTGTCGGGATCGATGGCCTTGTGCTGTTGATCCACATAGGCTATTTTAACGGTATCGCCAACCTTAAAGTCGCCCTTGTCGGCGGTTTCGAGACCCATGATTAGTCGGAAAAGGGTGGTTTTCCCGGCACCGTTGGGGCCAATCACGCCAACTATTCCGTTGGGTGGTAGTTTGAAGTTAAGATCCTCGAATAGTAGTTTTTCGCCGAATGCTTTGGCCACGTTATTGGCCTCAATAACAAGGTTCCCGAGGCGGGGCCCATTGGGGATGAAAATCTCCAATTTGTCTTCCTTCTGTTTTACATCCTCGTTGAGCAGTTTGTCGTAAGCCGATAGGCGGGCTTTGGATTTTGCCTGGCGGGCTTTGGGCGACATACGCACCCACTCTAACTCGCGCTCCAATGTTTTGCGGCGTTTGCTTTCCTGCTTTTCCTCCTGAGCCAGGCGGTGCGATTTCTGATCCAACCACGATGAGTAGTTGCCTTTCCATGGGATTCCTTCACCTCTGTCGAGTTCTAGTATCCATCCGGCCACATTGTCGAGGAAGTAACGGTCGTGGGTGATTGCGATAACCGTTCCTTTATATTGTTGTAGGTGCATTTCGAGCCATTGTATCGATTCCGCATCGAGGTGGTTGGTGGGCTCGTCCAGCAACAGCACATCGGGTTCTTGCAGGAGTAAGCGGCAAAGGGCTACCCGGCGGCGTTCCCCTCCCGACAGAACCTTTACCGGCGTGTCGGAATCGGGGCAGCGGAGGGCGTCCATGGCGCGTTCCAGTTTCGAATCTAGGTTCCAGGCGTCCAGATGGTCAATTTTTTCGGTGAGTTCGCCTTGCCGTTCTATGAGCTTATTCATCTCATCGTCCGACATGGGTTCTGCGAACTTGGCATTAACCGCTTCGTATTCCTTTAGCAGGTCAACAATCTCCTTAACGCCCTCCTGAACAATCTCCTTAACGGTTTTGGTTTCGTCGAGGTGAGGCTCCTGCTCCAGGTAGCCAACTGAGTAACCCGGCGAGAATACCACTTCGCCCTGGAATGATTTTTCGATTCCGGCAATAATTTTCAGAAGTGTCGATTTTCCCGAGCCGTTCAATCCGATGATGCCAATTTTTGCACCGTAGAAGAATGACAGGTAGATGTTGTTGAGTACTCTTTTTTGTGGTGGAAAGGTTTTGCTTACACCCACCATCGAAAAAATGATCTTTTCGTCGGCCATTTATGTGTTGGTTTTGTATTTGTAATTTGGGTACAAAAATAACCGCTGGTGGTGATTAAAAAAATCCCGGCCAGCGGTTTGTCAAAATTATTTTATTCGGCTATCTGTTTATCTTCTTGAAATCCTTGGTGAGGAATCCATCACCTTCCGATTTCGATACGTTGTGTAAATCGTAGTAGTACATAATGTCGTCGCCAGCGCCAATAATCATCTTCCAAACGCGCCATTGCATTCTGGAGCCCTCGGGGCCAACCTTGTGTAGGTACAGAACGTTGGGGTTTTTCTCCTTAATGGCGTTCTGAATATCCTCGGGGTTTACAACCTTGATGTTGTGCTTGTAGTTTTTCCGGATATCGGAGAGTGCCCGGGTTTCTTTATCTAAGCTGCTTTCTGTTACCCACAGTTCCTTGGTTTTGATTGTTTTAGAATTCTTATTGTAGAATTTGAAGGCATCCTTTTTAATAAGTGTAGGGTCGCTGTTTATTGTATTGATGTAATTCTGCATAAAACGGATAATACCCTCAAGTTTGAACGAGTAGGTGTCCTCGGGGAGGCCGTTGTAACTTAATGGAATGGAGCATATATCGGGCATATCGGTGATTTTTTTTACCGCAGCACCCAGCGATGCGCTGAGGAAGTTATATATGGGTACCGATTTGTCGCCATCGAATTTCATCTGAATAAGTACCAGAAACGATTTGTTAATATCGTTGCGAACTTTCTCGAATTCTTTGGCACTAATAAATTCGTAGGGGGTAATCTTCCAGGAGCGTTCTACTGCATCCCTAATTTCAACATTATACCCCGACATGGGATTGTCTTCCAAAACCACATAGGTTTTTGAGGCTAAAAAGGCTTTTACATCTTCGGGCCTAACAAGGTTCCGTTGGGCGAATAGCCCAAAAACCATTGCGGTTAAGAGAATTGTGGTTGTAAGTTTTTTCATACTCATTGGTTTATGTGTTAAACAATTTATACATATATTGCACTACAAATTTACATTTGTTTTGTGAATTAAAGTAGGGTTAACCGCAATGTAACAAAAAAATAATACCCTTTTGCGGTTAGCTTGTTAATATCTTCAATCAAACATTATGCCGCTCCGTTGTTGCTATTCTGTTAATAATTGTGTTTCGGAGAGCAGAGAGTGGTATTGCAATTTTTATATCTTTGCTAGCACAGGTTATTGCCTATTTTGTGTCTAATTTGTTGATATTCTGACAGTGGTACTGCCTGTTATTTTTTTTATCTTACTTAATTCTTTTTTTTGACCGATGTCTAAGGATAAAATTGTTGATGCTCAGGAGATCAAAAAGGCGGTTAATCTGGGCCCTATAATTGGCGATGGATTTGCCCATTTGCTGATGTGGGTGCTCCGGTTTAATAAGATTAACGATAAGTATTCGCAGATTGCCGATAAGCAGGGGCTTGAGTTTCTTAATGCTGCCCTCGATTCCATGGGAATTAAGTTTGAGGTAAACCCCGAGGAGCTTAAGCGGTTGCCTAAGTCTGGCGCATTCATATCCGTCTCGAACCATCCATTTGGCGGAGCCGATGGCATGATTCTCCTTAAGATGCTTCTCGAACAGAAGCGTGATGATATTAGGCTATTGGCCAATTTCCTCTTAAAGCGAATTCCCCCCATCGGAGAGTATGTGCTTGCTGTGGATCCATTTGAGGGTGGTGTAATGCGCAACTCGAATGTTACCGGCCTCAAGGCTGCATTGCAGCATATAAAACAGGGTGGTGCCCTGGGGCTGTTCCCTGCTGGTGAGGTTTCGACCTACTACGACGATGTGGACGAGTCGGGTGTGGTGGATAAGCATTGGCAAAGCTCAATGATAAAGTTTATCAAAAAGGCCGAAGTGCCTGTTGTTCCAATCTATTTTCAGGGCGAGAATAGCCGTTTATTCCACCTTTTGGGGCTGATTCACCCGTTGTTGCGCACTGCTAAGATTCCGTCGGAATTGCTCAATAAGAAGAACCAAACCATTCGGGTTCGTATTGGCTACCCCATCTCGGTGGAGGAGCAAAAGGCGTACCCCGATATTGAGCGTTATGGTCGGTTCCTCAGGCTTAAAACCTATGCCTTGGGATCGTCAATGGAGGTGGAGAAGTTTTTTAATTATAAACTCAAGTCCGAGCCTAAGCCCGAACCGCTTATTCCGCCGGTTGCTCCCAATTTGGTTGAGGAGGAGGTTAACCTGTTGATGGAGAAGTATCTGCTTTTTAAAAGCAAAAATTACTGCGTGGTTTGTTCCCCCTCGTCGGAGATGCCCAATTTGATGACTGAGATTGGCCGTTTGCGCGAACTCACTTTCCGGGAGGTTGGCGAGGGTACCAACCGCAAAATCGACCTCGATGAGTTCGACCTTTACTATTGGCAACTTTTCATCTGGGACGAGGACGAGAAGCGCATAGTAGGAGCGTACCGTGCCGGAAAAGGAAAGGAAATAATCGACAGGTATGGCATAAACGGTTTTTACATACAAACCCTTTTTAAGATTGATAAGGGATTTTCTCCGGTTTTGGAACAGTGCATCGAGTTGGGCCGATCCTTCATTGTTCCCGATTATCAGCGCAAACCTCTCCCATTGTTTTTGCTTTGGAAGGGCATTCTCTACTTCCTCATCAAAAACCCAGAGTACCGTTACTTGATTGGCCCCGTGAGCATATCGAATCGATTTTCCGATTACTCAAAGGGTGTGATCATCAGCTTTATGAAATCGAATTACTACGATCACGATTTTGCCCGTTTCATCAGCTCTCGGAACCGATTCCGTATTCCCATAAAGGAGGATGAGTTCAATATTATTTTCGATAACTCCGACGATCTGGGAAAACTCGATAAGTTTATTCAGGAGGTAGAACCCTACGATTACCGAATGCCTGTTCTGCTCAAAAAGTATGTGAAGTTGAACGGGAAAATTATCGGGTTCAATGTGGATCCTAAATTCAACAATGCACTCGATGGGCTGCTTATTTTGGACTTATTCCAGGTTCCCTACGAAACAATAACCTCATTATCGAAAGAGATTAACGATAAATCGATACTTGAACGTTTCAGCATTACCGATTACACGTTCGAGGATGAAGAGCAGTAACCTTTTAGTATTGTAGAGGCCGGGGGTTTTCCTCGGCCATTTTTTGATATGGAGGGTTTCTATTCCGGTTAAACTTTTTCCGTTATGAGGTATCTTATCCATTAAAACACATTGAATGCTTATGAACAGGTTGAATTTCCTTTTACTGGCCGGATTATTGGTAGCGTGCAAATCGACTCCTAAGAGCGATGCCGATTTGATTAAGCACGCCAAGGAGTTGCATGCACAAATTGTAACACTCGATACCCATACCGATACGCCCCTGAATTTTCTCCGTACAGGGTTCGATTTTAGTGGCGATAGCAATAGTGCGAGGGGAAGTAAGGTTGACCTTAAAAAAATGGAGGAAGGCCTTCTGGATGCCGCGTTTTTTGCTGTATTTATTGGGCAGCAGGAGTGTTCACCCCAAATGTATTCTGAGGTGAATCGGCGGGCGCTTAGTATTTTTGATGCAATACACCGTGTGGTAGCTCAGTTTCCCGATAGGGCCGAACTTGCCACCAACCCCGACGATGTGTATCGGTTGAAGAAGGAGGGTAAGCGGGCTATATACATGGGGGTGGAGAATGGATATCCCATTGGCGAGGATCTTTCGCAGCTTCAGGTATTTTATAACCTTGGGGCGCGCTATATGACCCTTTGCCACACCCGCAATAATCAAATTTGCGACTCATCAACCGATCCTGATAGTCTTCAGGATAAAGGGCTGAGCGAGTTCGGCCGGAGTGTGGTTGCCGAGATGAACCGGATGGGGATGATTATTGATGTATCGCACATTTCAGACAAATCGTTTTACGATGTGTTGGAATTGTCGCGGGTTCCCGTTTTTGCATCGCATAGCTGCGCCCGGGCTGTGTGCCATAATCCTCGCAACCTCGATGATGCTATGCTTCGCGCACTGGCTCAGAAGGGTGGGGTTATTCAGATGTGCATTTTAAGCGATTATGTAAAGGCGTCGGCTCCTAATCCCGAGCGCGATAGCGCGTACCGGGCTTTGCGCAAAAAGTACAACAATTTTCGCGATTTAACCCCCGAGCAGGACAAACAGGCCACCGCGGAGTGGTATGAGTTGGAGGAGAAATATACTGTCGATAAGGCCACCGTTGCCGACGTGGTTGATCATATCGATCATATTGTGAAGGTTGCCGGAATCGACCATGTAGGCATAGGTACCGATTTTGATGGAGGTGGAGGCGTTAAGGGTTGCGAGGATGCTTCTAAAATGTATAATATCACGGTAGAGCTACTCCGTCGTGGATATTCCGACAGCGATATAAAAAAGATTTGGGGCGAAAACTTCCTTCGCGTTTTCAGAGCTGTACAGGCAGGTGCAGTAACTTCTTTGTAACTATTTTTGAACGCGGTCGTATTACCATAGCATTTAGGTTTTGGATAGATACGCAGCTGCTGGTTTGTCGTTTTATTGACCAAAAGTTTGTTTTTTAATTGTTTAGTGTTGTATATTTGAAACCTGATCTTGGGACAACTATCTTTTGTTTAACTAAATATTAAAGCTATGGTAATTCGTACTGCGAAGTTCGTGGCTAGTTATCCGCGTGTGGAAAAATCTCCAATCTCCAGTAATCCAGAGTATGCGTTTATTGGACGATCCAATGTGGGCAAATCGTCATTAATCAATATGCTAACCTGCACCAAGGCTTTGGCCAAGGTGTCGCAAACTCCGGGTAAAACCCAGTTAATTAACCATTTTCTTATCAATAATGAGTGGAACTTGGTCGATTTGCCGGGGTATGGGTATGCTAAGGTTTCCAAAACCGACCGTAAATCGTTCTCCGATATTATTACCAATTATATTCTGAAACGCGAGAATCTTTACCTACTTTTTGTTCTCATCGATTCGCGCTTGGAGCCTCAGCAAATCGATCTCGACTTTGTGAACTGGTTGGGAGCGCATCAAATTCCCTTTGCTCTTATTTTTACCAAAACCGACAAGGTGTCCAGCGGCACACTACAGGCCAATATCGATGCCTTCCGTGCCGAAATGCTAAGTACTTGGGAGGAACTGCCCCAAATATTCACCAGTTCGTCGATTACACGCACCGGACGCGAGGATATTTTGCAGTATATCGATGTGATTAATAAAAATACTAAAATAAACCAGCTCGAATGTGCTGAGAAGATTTAGTAATTTTTGTAATTTTGCGGGCATTAACTGGAAAATACTCCTATAATGCATAGCAAGCACGAAATAAAATTCTTTTCGGGTCGTGGGTCTCGTTATCTCTCGGAGAAAATAGCGCAGAGTTTTGGAATTCCTCTCGGAAAATCGAATATCACGGTTTTCAGCGATGGCGAGTTTCAGCCATCCTACGACGAATCGGTACGCGGATGTACAGTATTTATTATTCAATCCACATTCCCGCCAGTCGATAACCTGTTTGAACTTCTGTTGATGATTGATGCCGCGCATCGGGCTTCGGCCTATAAGGTTGTGGCGGTTTTGCCGTACTTTGGATGGGCTCGTCAGGATCGGAAGGATAAACCACGTGTGGCAATTGGCGCCAAAATGGTGGCCAACATGCTCAGAGCTGCCGGGGTGGATCGGGTGATGACCATGGATTTGCACGCCGATCAGATACAGGGATTTTTCGATGTTCCAGTAGATCATCTCTACGCATCCTCTATTTTTGTTCCCTATCTCAAAAACCTCAATCTCGATCCAATTGCTATAGCTGCTCCCGATATGGGAGGGGCTAAACGGGCCAATGCCTATTCCCGCTTTCTGAATGCACCGTTGGTTGTGTGCCATAAGAGCCGCGAAAAGGCGAATCAGGTTGGCGAAATGACCGTTATTGGCGAAGTGGAGGGTAAGCATGTGGTTATTCTTGACGATATGGTTGATACCGCCGGAACACTCACCATGGCAGCCGATTTAATGATGTCGAAAGGTGCTGCATCGGTTCGTGCGTTTGCTACCCATGGTGTGCTATCGGGCTCGGCATACGAGCGTATCCGCGATTCCCAGATTACCGAGTTGGTTGTAACCGACACCATTCCATTGCGAACCGACAAGGATACTTCCAAAATCAGGGTGCTTTCCGTGGCCGATCTGTTTGCCGATGTTATCAATAAGGTGTATAACTACCAGTCAATTAGCGATCGATTTATTGTGTAGCAGTTTTGTTTTGTTGGAATTGCTTTACTATATTTGCAACCCAAATTTCCCTCAGGATGGTGCAATGGGGAGCTGCGGAATAATAGAGGGGCGGCTCTGAGTAGCACTGGAGTAATAATTTTAAACCAATAATTAAATGAAAACTTTTGAACTAAACGCTGTGGTTCGTACCTCTACTGGTAAGACTGCTGCAAAGGGAATGCGTAAAACTGCCCTTATTCCTGCCAATATCTATGGTGGCGATCAAAATTTGATGATTTCGGTTGACGAGAAGGAAACCTCTAAGGCCATCTACACTCCTCATGTTTATATTGTTAATATAAGCGTTGATGGCAAAGTGTATAGCACTATCATCAAGGAAATTCAATTCCACCCGGTTTCCGATAAAATTCTTCACATCGATTTTCTCCAAATTTCCGAAAAGAAGAAGGTAACTGTTGGTCTTCCTATCGTGCTCGAAGGGCAGGCCGAAGGTGCAAAACAAGGGGGTAAATTAATTCAGGTTGTTCGTAAGGTGCGCGTTAATGGTATTGCCAAGGATCTACCCGAAAGCATTAATGTTGATGTTACCAGTTTAGGTATCGGTAAAAGCATTATGGTTGGCGACCTTACATTCGATAAGTTCACCATTGCTGAGCAGAAAAGTGTTGTGATTGCTACTATCAAATCGACACGTGCTGCTAAGGATGCAGCTGCTGAGACTAAAAAATAATTAATCTTTTTAGTTTGAAGTATCTAATTGTAGGGCTGGGTAATATTGGGGCAGAGTATGCCAATACCCGCCACAACATAGGTTTTAAGGTATTGGACGCACTGGCAAAGGCGTCCAATATTTCTTTTGTCGATTCCCGTTATGGCGCAGTTGCCGAACTGAAACATAAGGGGCGTATCTACGTTTTGCTTAAGCCTTCAACCTACATGAACCTTAGCGGTAAGGCTGTAAGTTACTGGATGCAAAAGGAGGGTATTCGGATTGAGAATGTTTTTGTTATTGTTGATGATTTGGCTTTGCCCATTGGTGCAATCCGCATTCGCCAAAGCGGTAGCGATGGTGGTCATAATGGGCTGAAGAGTATCAACGAGGTACTTGGCACCAATGCTTATGCCCGATTGAGGTTTGGAATTGGAAACGAATTCTCTAAGGGTCGTCAGGTGGATTATGTGCTTGGCAAATGGACCGAAGAGGAAGAAAAGGTATTGCCCGAAAGAATTGTAAAGGCTGGTGAAGCAGTACTGAGTGTTGGCACAATTGGCGTTGAGCGTACAATGAATTTTTATAACAGTAAGTAGCATGGCTGAGAGTTCTACAAGGATTGATAAATGGCTATGGAGCGTGCGGATATTCAAAACCCGCAGCATTGCTATCGATTTTTGTCGAAAGGGTCGGGTTACAATCAACGGGAACATGGTTAAGCCTGCCCGTGAGGTTCAGGTTGGCGATACCGTTGTGGTGCGTAAACCTCCTGTTAATTACACCTTTAAGGTAAAGGGTTTTCCCAAAAGTAGGGTAGGGGCAAAACTTGTTATGGATTACCTTGAGAATTTGACCCCAGCCGATGAGTTGCAGAAACTCGACCCTGCATTTATGTCCTTTAACATCTACCGCGAACGCGGTACTGGTCGACCCACTAAAAAAGACCGTCGCTCATTGGACGAACTTTTCGAGGATGGATTCGAGGGTTTCGACTGGGACGATGAGGACGAGAAGGCTGAGGATTAACCTTTTCTATAAATACTCTTTATCTCTCCAATATACATCCTGTGAAAATCGGACTTTGGGTAGTTCTTTTGAATTACTCCCTTGTCAATAAAATGCTCTGCCTTAAGAAAATCGGCGTACAGTTTTTCGCACTCTATTATTAATCGCGATTCCTCAAAGGCAATTCCATTGTTAGTTTTTACTGGTGTAAGTCCTGTTTCTTTCATTTTATCGTAATCTCTGCCCGATTTTGCTCCGCAAAAATTTAAAGCATCACGGTGTTGCTCCTCAAAGAAACTGAGGGTGAATTGGTTATTCTGCTCCGTGAACTCAAATGTGTAGCGCTGAGGTCTAATAAATATAAAAGCCACGGGCTTATTCCATAGTATCCCAAAACCACCCCACGATGCGGTCATAGTGTTGTATTTCTGCTCATCACCAGCTGTTACAAGCATCCAATCGTTATCCAATGAGTTGAAAAAGTTTTCGGTTAACTCAAATGGTGATATCAGGCTGAAATTGTCAATTTTTTCCATTGTTTTTTCTTTTGTTGTAGATTAGATCCCTCACTATCGTTCGGGATGACAAGGGCCATTGTGATTTGTCATGCTGAGCGGAGTCGAAGCATCTATTGTTCAAAAACTGCCTCAGCGTAATCATATTAATAACTAAATATCAATTCCGAAATAGTTTCTAATTAAAAGTCCGATACCAAAAGTTAGTGCCGATACTCCTAAACTTATAATGGTCATTTCTAGGAATCGATGCTTAAAGTTCAAGTCCTTGGCAACCGAGATGTAGTAGTTGAAAAGGAATATTATCAATACTGCCGAGAATAATGCAACTCCTAGGGCTACGAAATATGACGTAAGCAATAGAAAAGGAGTAATAAGAACTGCAACGGTCAATACATAAGCAATACCTGTGTATAAAGCTGATTTCCCTGCATTTTTCTCTCCTTCGGTTTTTACAGAAAGATACTGCGATGCTGCCATCGAAAGCGATGCAGCAATACCTGTAATAAGTCCCACAATTGCAATTAGCTTAGTGTTCTGCAATGCAAGGCTAAAGCCTGCAAGTGCTCCTGTTAGTTCTACCAGCGCATCGTTTAGGCCTAGAACAATGGAGCCTACATAGTCCAATCGCTCCTCCTTAATCATATCGATAAGTTCCTTCTCGTGCGCCTCCTCCGATTCCATTATATCTTTTATTTGAGGAAGATGTGGTATCAGCTGTTCATAGATGCTTTGGGCGTTAACTTCCTGCTTTTCCATTAGTTTAATGGCAAATGTTAAGCCCAAAACCTTAGCCATAAGAACAAAGAAATTTACTCTTGAACTTTTTGGTTTTACTTCTTTCCCAGAAATACCTTTGAAAAAATTATAATGGTCGAATTCTTCACCGGCAATTCTTGCCAAAACATTCCGGTTGTCTTCGTTTTTCTCAATGGCGGCTAAACGTTTGTATATGTAAAATCCAGTAATCTCTTCTTGTTGCGCTCTTAGAACGATTCTGTCAAATTCTGCTTTATCAATCAAATTGCCCATTTTGTTAAAATTAAAAATGCAAATTTAAGTACTCAACAACCATTTTTATAGACTCAACATCCGAAATTTGGTTTATATAATCGGGTAGTGAATTCCCATTAAGAGTTAAGTTCTCCTTTCTGTAAATCATTTTGCTTTCCACATCCTTAACTCCACTCATATGGAATTCATTTGCCCCAGTATTTACAACACGTTTAATGGTGTCAGCATTTATTCCGCTGCCAGGCATTATCGCAATTCTATTTGCCGCTTTTTTAACAAGTTCACACAGTAAATCTACGGAGTCGGTAGCCTTATTCTTTTGACCAGATGTTAATACGTGCGTTGCACCTGTTTTAATTATATCTTCCAGTGCTTTATGAGGGTCTGGAGTGAAGTCGAATGCCCTATGGAATGTAAATGTTAAGGGTTTACTCAGTTCAACCAATTCAGCGGTTCTTTCAATGTCCACTTCGCCGTTTGGCAGCAGAATGCCACAAACTATTCCATTAACACCGAGTTGCTTTGCAACTAGAATGTCGTTTTTGATTTGCTCAAATTCAATGTCGGAGTAAAGGAAATCGCCAATCCTTGGGCGGATAAGTATATTTATAGCGATATCAACTCTCTCACGGGTAGTTTTTATGCAACCATACGAAGGAGTTGTTCCGCCAATAAAAAGATTTTCGCAGAGTTCAATTCTTTTTGCTCCTGCCTTTTGAGCATTTATAGCACTTTGAACCGAATTGGCGCAAACCTCAAGGGTGAACCCTTTCACTATTTCAGCGCTTTTAAAACTTGCTCGCCTAAACCAATGCTATAACCCTCGGAGTAGAAAATAACTTCGCCTTTTGGGTTGATAACTGTTACTATAGGATAGTTTGTCGATAGCGCTTTATTACATCCCTCGGCAATGGCCTTGGCTATTGCTTGCTCCTTATCGTATCCAAATTTCGATGAGTTTGGAAGATTGCTAAAGTTACTTGGGTTGAAATCGTCGGTCATTTTATCCTTTCCAACCACAAAAACAACCTTGCCTCCCCATTTGTCGAGTTCGGATTTTACAGCGGCCATATCGACCATTAAATGCTTTGTGGGCTCCTTGTTAGGCTCAACTATTGCCACAACAGCCGATTTTTCTTTAGCCAGTTCGCCAATTGTTCCGCTGTTTTCACCATTTAGGTTAGGGATTGCCGTTTCGGTATTAACCATTCCAGCAATTTGGTTCTGAGTATTATTCTCGTTGAACTCTAGGGATACGGTTGTTGTTTGGTTTTCCTTAATCTCAAAATACTTGAACTTGCAAAGTACCGTACCATTGCTTAACCGATTTCCTGTGATTAACCTGTAAAATCCGGCATCGAGGCTGATTTTTGCGGGTAGATTATTTACGCTGGGGTCTGCTTCAAAATCGAGCGAAACAAATTTACCTTTCTCCAGTTTACCAATGGTGAAATGTGTGTAGTATTGTGGTTTCTGAATTGGAAGATTGTTGCCAAGGTTCAAATTCAACGTGCCCTTAGGGAACACCTGCTCAGCGGTTTCTTCAAAAACCACATCGTTCCACTTGTCGCGCATTAGGAATTGTGGACGTTTGGTAGAGGGTTCGAGCCTTGCGGGAATTCCAAAACTACGGCAAGCGGCCACAAAGAATACATTACGCGAATACTCGTCGGCAATTCTGAATTTAAATACGCTTTCGGGGCTTAGCGGGACTTTGTAGTAGTTACTTTCCTTATCAAGGGTGATGTTTTCTGTAATCCACTTCGCAATGTTGTATGGATTGTTGCGGAAGAATCCAATTTCGTCGAATGTGAATGAGCTTTGTAGGAACCCTCTCCAGGGTGTAATGAATTCTCTGCCAATTCTAGGCGAAAGAACGTATTTGTCGAAATCCTTAAATTCTTTGCTGTCGATAACTGATGGGAAAGAGTCCACAGTGGCAATGTGATCCTGTAATGTTGATGCGGTAATATCGTGTAAATCCTTCTCTGGTATGCTACTAAGAATGGCCAATCCGATTGTTAAATCCTTAACCTTTAAGTTTTTTATAAAGGAATAAATCTCTTGCCAATTTCCCCTGCTAAGTTTTAGGTAATTCCATGTTTCATCAATACTAACCCCTTTCTCCATTGCAAGATTTGCCGAAGTTGCAGAGTCGATAAAGGTTGTAATATGTTTATTCCGAATGACATCCTCTTCCTTTAACCTGGCGTTATTGGCTTCGGCTTTTGTTTGGTCTGCTTGGGTTACAGGTTGCTCTGCAGGAGGTGTTAGTGTTAAGTCCAAATCTGCAAAGGTTGGATTCTCTGCAATGTTTATAGTTACATCGGTTGCATCTTTTTCGGCTTTGGAAAAGCCAACCCTATTATCTTTCGATGCCCATACAATTAAATCGCCAAATCCTGTGGTGAGTGAGCATGTGCCCTCCTTGTCGGTTTGCTTTGTTCCTATGGGATAAAACTCCGCGTAGTTGTAAAGTTGAAACTCAATTTTAGCGTCGTTTACAGCATTCCCATTTTCGTCAACTACTTTAATGTTAAGGTTTTTGGTAGGAGCATAGTTGCCAATCAGGTTGATTTCCGTGAACCATTCCGAATCGGTTAGTTTTTCTTCATCGCCGTTGTATTTGCCGAATACAAAAGTGCGCATCATCATTGCTCTTTTTGCAGGGCCTGCAAACCAACCCATGTTTAGCTCTAGTTCAGGTTCGCATGCGCCAAGGAAGTGCCATTTATCATCGACCCAAACTTCAACCCAGGCGTGGTTATCGTCGGTATGCGCCCAGCGTGGAGTGTACACCTGACGAGCAGGAATGCCCACTGAGCGTAGCGCTGCCACTGCAAATGTTGATTCCTCGCCACAGCGGCCAAATGCGGTACGAACGGTGGTTAGTGGCCCCGATGTCCTTTCGTCGGTCGATTTGTAGATAACCTTTTCGTGGCACCAGTGGTTAACCTCTAGTGCTGCATCGTACATGCTCAATCCTTCGAGGCGTCCTTTCAGCTCTGCAAGGAAAACCTGACGGGCAGAATCGGTATATTCATTGTTGATTCGATAGGGGAGCACAAAATGAAGAAAAATCTCTGATGGAACGTCCTTTCCCCACTTAAAGAACGATCGTGCTTCGAGCGATGATTGGACTTGCTTTAGCACATAGCTGCTTTTGTGCATAACTAGGTCGCTTAGTGGCATGTAGGCGTACAGGAATTCGAAGCCTTCGCGTTCTTTTAGCGTCAAGCTACCATTTATTATTTGGTTGATACTGGAGTCGTGTTCCTGAATCAACTTAATTCTTTCGTCGAATTTTGTTTTTACCTCCTCGCGCTGGGCTTTGCCATCGATTAAATGGCGGTTGAACCAGTTTTGGCAAGAGGTTAGCATTGTGGCAATTAGAATGCTGAAGAGTACCGTTTTCTTCATCTCTGTGAGTTTTGAAATAACAAATAAAAATACGCAAAATTTTGAATAGTATAACTTTTCGGCAGATTATCGTTGGGTAAAACTATATTCGATAGAATTCGAGGGGAATTTTTTGATTTATAGTTTAATGTTGACGGTTATGATTTTAAATTGATATTTGGATGAAGCAATTATACCAGTTGTTTTACACTTTATTTCTCAATAAGGTAATAAGGTTGATGTGATTGTTGTTTTGATTCCTACTACGGATAGTCTTAATGTTTTTACCTTATTTTGTTACAAATTTACCTTAGTAGCAGTATTTAAGTTGATTTTTTGACCTTATTACCTTATTCTTGAATATGCTTTGAATGGGTTAAATGGCTTCAAAAATGCCAAATATGAATCCAAAGGGATTAAAAAAGGACGTGCAATCTCCTGCACGTCCCTTAAAATCGAAAAAAACTCCAAAATTTGGTGTCGATATTTTATTATGCCTTTAGCGCATCTTTAATCTTTCCTTCAATCTCAGCAGTGAGTTCTGGGTTATCCATTATTATCTGGCGAACAGCATCGCGGCCTTGCCCCAAGCGGGTTTCGCCGTAGCTGAACCACGAACCACTTTTCTTCACTACGTTTAGTTCAGTGGCCAAATCGATAATCTCACCCGATTTCGAAATTCCTTCGCCAAACATAATATCGAACTCTGCTTTTTTGAAAGGTGGTGCAAGCTTGTTCTTCACAATCTTAACGCGAACACGGTTACCTGTTGAGTCGTCGCCGTCTTTAATTTGATTCAACCTGCGGATATCAACCCTAACCGATGCGTAGAACTTCAGTGCATTACCACCCGTGGTGGTTTCGGGGTTGCCAAACATTACGCCAATCTTATCGCGAAGCTGGTTGATGAAGATACAGCAAGTGTTGGTTTTGCTAATGGTTCCAGTTAGCTTACGAAGTGCCTGCGACATTAAACGAGCTTGTAAGCCCATTTTACTATCGCCCATTTCGCCTTCAATCTCTGCCTTTGGAGTAAGTGCCGCAACTGAGTCAATCACAATAATATCAATTGCACCAGAGCGAATAAGGTTGTCGGCAATTTCAAGCGCTTGCTCTCCATTGTCGGGCTGAGAAATAAGCAGTGTTTCAACATCAACACCAAGTTTCTCGGCGTAGGTACGGTCGAATGCATGTTCCGCATCAATTATTGCTGCAATTCCGCCTGCCTTTTGCGCTTCGGCAATTGCGTGGATGGCTAACGTGGTTTTACCCGACGATTCGGGTCCGTATATTTCCACAACGCGTCCGCGAGGGTAACCGCCAATGCCAAGGGCAATGTCTAACGAAATTGATCCGGATGAAATTGTAGCAACCTCGGCAACAGCCTTGTCCCCCATTTTCATAATGGAGCCCTTGCCAAAGTCCTTCTCAATTTTATCGAGGGTGGCCTGTAGCGCTTTTAGTTTTTCTTTACTGACCTCTTTACGATCTTTACTTTCAGTTTTTTCCATTATTTATGTTGTGTTTGTTATTTCTTGAACTCTGCTAGTATCTGGCTAACGTGTTCCTTGGTGTTAACCTTGTCGAATATATGAGTGATGATGCCATTCCTGTCAATAATAAATGTTGTTCGGAGAATCCCCATATAGGCCTTGCCGTACATCTTTTTTTCGGCCCAAACCCCGAAAGTATTTGCAACCTCTTTTTCGGTATCGGCAATTAAGCGGAATGGGAGTGCATGTTTTTGAATGAATGATTGGTGCGATTTAGCGCTATCGGGGCTAACGCCAATAATTTCCATACCTAGTTTTTGTAAATCCTCATAACCATCCCTCAGGCTGCATGCCTCTGCTGTGCATCCCGATGTGTTATCCTTCGGGTAGAAGTATAGCACTAAATTCTTTCCCTTGTAATCCGACAGTGTAATACTCTTTCCATCCTGATCAATCCCTTTGAAATCAGGAGCCTTATCGCCAATGTTCAGTTTTGTTTTCATGGTAAGTTGGTTTTGTAAAGTTATAAAGAATCAATTATTGAAGCAGAATATTGAACCAAACATTTATCAACAATTCAATATTTTAAAACTCAACAAGCATTTTTGCAAAAAGTTTAATATAAAGAATAAGCCCTGCTTAGGGTTGGCAGGGCTTACGGTTTTAGAGTTAGGTTTATAGTTGGTTGTGTTGGGTTTTATTGAGTAAAGAAGTAATCGTTTAGTTCGTATATGTCTTCCGGTTTAAATTCCGATTTGTCGTCGAAATAGTCGTCGATAGTTTTAAGCAACTCTTGGAACGATATGTATCCATCAGCATCGCTGTCCACTTTTCTGAACTTGTCAGGTATGATTCCGGGGGTAAAGGTTCTGGTCGGTGTCCAGATGTCGGCTAGCGGGATAAGTCGTATCTCTTTGCGCGACACTGCGTTAATATTGGTGAACATGGCCGACAGGGTTTCGGGCGATAGCTGAGCGCCTTGCTCATCAACGGTTGCGCCTTCGGGGGTGCTGTTTTCTACATCGATATGGTCGTAAATGCCATCATTATCAGTATCGAACGGACAACCAGTGGAATCATTCACGGCTACACCTTCGGGAGTATCGGGGCATAGGTCGAATCTGTCCAGTACGCCGTCGTTGTCCTCGTCGGTGAAGAATACCTCGTAGTCGAAATCTCCTGCTTCGGCGAATACGCGTTCCAAAAGTAGTGCTTTGGGATCGGAGAATAGGTCGAGGTTGATGGAGAAATATGTGAACGAGAATATATCGTTATAGCTGTTCTTATCGGGATAGCTCATCTTTTTAGCAATGTCGCTGCTGTAGTTGTCTATCATATCGGTAAATGCGTAGTTTACCGATGCGCCTACACGGAATGCCACCCTATCCGATAGGTAGAAATCGAATCCCAGATCTACTGGAATGGTGAATGTTCGTTGGCTGTAGGAGCCTTCCTTGAACAAATCGGCGGTGGATAGGTCGGTTTCGTAATCCTTATCGAAATGAACTATTGTGGCCGTTGCCGCTTCGGGACTGGTTTCTCCGTAGTTGCGCATGGTGCCGTCGGACCAGAAATAGTAATAATTGCTGGGGTTGGCGCTATTTGATAATTTAAGGTTGCCTTTCGGGCTGTAGAACATTGTGGATAGCCCAACGGCTATGAACGGTTTGAAGCGCTTGCCCTTGAAGATATGCCCAAAGTCGTACTCCAAACTGGCTCCAATTTGGAATGATTCCGTTTTGAATGACGAGTTGGGGTATACGGGAACACTTAGTTCGTCAACTGGAAGCGCTTGTTGCTGCATATTGTACGAGATGTCGAAATCGTGAGCGCTTAGTTTTCCGTAAATTGCAAATAGGTTGATTTTGAAGTGTTGTTTTTTTCCAACTAGTGCCGAACCATTCACCTTGAATCCAAAGTTCCCGTTTATAGGTGATTTCACCCTGTTCTGAACGTCGCCCCAGAAAGTCATAATACCTGTACCTATCGAAATTACAGGTTTTTTAACAGGGTTCATAACCTCCACAATTGTATCCAACAAGCTTTGGTAGTACTCTTCCTCATTTTGGGCCATACTGGGTATGCTGGGCAGTAACAGGGTTATTGTTAGCGCGGCAAGGAGTAGTTTCGTGTAATATTTACGGAGCATTTCTGCCATGTTTCTAGGGTTGTTTATCGGTACCATTGCTGATTAGTAATCATTAATGCTTCCTGAACCGTAATTCGTGCACCGTTGTTATACGCTGCCACAAATGCATCGTTAACTTTGGTGGTATTCCATATCATCATTCTAAAGTCGCGTGCTTCGCGGTACTCTCCAAACGATCCGATGGAGTATTTGTACCAACCCTCGTGTTTCTCGGTTCTAACTTCGTGCGATATGTTGTAGCGTAAAAAGTATTTCTTGATATTGATGGGACGATGTCCTGCTGCCACTTGAACCCTATAGTACACCCCTTTTTCCGGTTCGAGCATGTAGGGCATCATGTTGGGTTCGCTTTTGGCTTTAACCTTTGGCCGATCTTTAATTTCTTGGTATTGAATGGGGATGTCCACTCCGCCATCAGCATTGGCTGCAGTGAAAGATGAACTTATCTGCGAACCACCGGTCGATCCTGTAGTAATTGTTGATGCAAATAGCGCGTCAAGATTTTTTGGATCCATATTGCTGAAATCGATATCCTTTTGGATGATGTCGATAACCCGTGTTGCGTCATTAATTATATAGGAGAACTTGCCCGATAGCTGAACAGTTACATCTCCGGATCCATCTTTCGGGATTAGCCGGTACGATACCGAGAAACGGGGATCGGGAGGTAGGTTCATCCAAAGGAATTTTACTTTTTGTTCCTTGAATGTGAATATAGCCTCTTTCGATTCTACTGCCTCTGCGGTGAACTCGTTGGGAATTTCCTCTTCAATTTTAGCAAATTTTTGAGCATTGCCCTTGTTTACCATTAACTTAACCATGATGTCGTTGGCCTCGCCTGTTGGCATTGGGGCCTGCCTGATACACCGCACGTTGCTTGCAAATAGCGATACAGGGGCTTGAACCGGAATTACATTCTGGAATTCGTGTATATCAACTATTAGGTTAGGGTCTATTCGGGTGGAGGGGTTTATTGTGATAGTTTTAGATTCTACGTTTGCCACTTTCCTTTCGTTGTTAGCGATATAGGCAAATGTGCCTTTTAGGTTGAATTCCCCTTTAAGACGTTCGTCAACTTTAACTCGGTAAGTGAATTTCACCTCCTTGTCGCTGGGCATTCGAAGCCATATCAGTTTTACCTTTTGTTCGTCAAAGGAGAAGTCGCCCAGCGATGATTCCACGAGCTGAGCCGATAACCCAAGTGGGAGTTGTTGCTGGAACCGAGCAAATCCATTTAGGTTGCCTTTTTCGAGGATAACCTCAATGTCGAATTCTGCTCCTGCATTAATTGTGGTTGGCGTGTTTATGGTTAAGGTAACATCGCTCCCCATGAAAATATTCATGAGTAACACTCCAACCATATTGAATAGCACTAATATTAACTTTAGCATTCGGCCTAAGTTATTGTTTTAGGTTCAGTTTGGGTATAAATAAGTACAATAATAATAAATAATTGTAATAATTGGTGCAGTGAGTGGCTAAAATATTGATTTTTATTGGCGCTTTGGCCAATGGTTGTATTAACAATAATTTACCAACGCGCTATTAATCAGCGCGTTGGTGTGTTGATAAAATGATGTTTTTTTATTTGTAAGAGAATGTGCTCCCACCAAGAAATTCGCGAATTATAGAAGTTGGAGGTACTTCTTTGTCCGAAATAGGTGAAAAGTAGCTTAAGAATTTGAGTAAACGCATGGCTTCGTCGTATTCTGGTCTGTTCGAGGGGACTTCTTGCAGAATTGGCTCGGCGTAACTCTTTAATATCCCAAATTCCAGTAGTAGCGCGGAGTTGAACATCTCGTCGGCTTCTTCCTGGAAGGGGAAAATGTTTTTGTCCTCGCCTCTGCGAACGCTTTCCCACCGGCTTATTGTGTCGTATGCGCTGTATCCTCTATATCTATAATCCCTTACAATTCGTCGGATTAGACGGTTGTCGGTAGTCGGAATTCGGTTGATTCCATCTATCGAAAGGGAGGTTAATGCGGAAATATAAACCTTGAATTTTTTCTCGGCTGGGATTAGTGGTGTTAGTTTGGGATTCAATGCGTGTATTCCTTCTATTACGATTATTCCATTATCGTCAATTTTGAGCCGGGTATTATCGAAGTACCTTTTGCCTTGTTCGAACGAGAATTTTGGTAGTTCAATTTCTTCTCCTTTAAGCAGTTTGACCAAATCGTTGTTGAAATGATTAATGTCGAGTGCTTCAAGTGCTTCAAAATCGTAATCGCCATGTTCGTCGCGGGGGGTGTCTTCACGGTTAACAAAGTAGTTGTCCAATGATACTGTGTAGGGTTTTAGCCCATTAACCTTTAGGTGTACGGCTAAGCGCTTCGCAAATGTTGTTTTTCCGGATGATGAGGGTCCCGATATTAGTACAATCTTGATGTTGTTTGGCGAGCTGTGTATTTTATCCGCTATTCGAGCAACCTTTTTCTCGTGTAGTGCTTCGGATATTTTAATCAGCTCGCTCGAGTACCCTTTTTTTACCTCGTCGTTAATGGCGGCCACGCTTTCGACGCCCAATATCTCGACCCAATTTTTATATTCCTGAAAGATGTCGAACATCTTGTTTTGCAGAATAAGGTCTTCCACCTCGTCGGGCTTGAATCGTTTCGGGGTGCGGAGCAGCATCCCGTCGTAGTATTTCACCAGGTCGAAAACTTTTAGATACCCGGTTGAGGGAACTAGGCTGCCAAAAAAATAATCCGAAATGTCGCTTAAATGGTAAACCGATGTGTAGAGCTTAGGGCGGGTAACGAAAAGTTTCGCTTTATCGTGGTATCCTGCGCTTTCGAATATGTTTACAGCATCTGTGGTGAGCACTTTGTCGCGACGGAATGGGAGGTCGGCTGCAATAATTTCGCGCATTCTATCGCCAATGGTGAATACCAATGGCAACTCAATGGGTTTGTTGTACCCGTCAATTTCGCAGTAGAAGCCTTTGGATACAGAATGCTCTATGCGAACCTTGCAGCCGGGGAGTGTGTCGCGCACTGCTTTCTGGAGCACGAAGAATAGCGAGCGTTGGTACATGCGCATTCCCGCTTGGTGCGTTATATCGATGAATCGAATGGTTTTAGGACTGAAAACTTGGTAGTCGAGTTCCTTGATCTGGTTGTTTACCATTGCCCCCAGGATGGGATGCTTCAGCTTGATGTCGAATACCCTGGCTATGTCGAGTAGCGATAAACCTGGGGCTATATGTGCTTTTTGGTTGGTATTGTCAATTACTATTTCAACTTCTTTTCTCATGGTTCCAGTTTTTTCTTAAAATTAGCAAAAAAAGGATTCGATCCCCTTGTTGTTACTTACAAATTTCAATATTGTCGAAGAATGATATTTTATGAGACGATGGCGAGAATCGAGCCGATGTTTGCATTATTTTTTCGAGTATTGCGGTGCTGCTGCTGGAGTAGAACTCTATATGGGGCGTTTTCCCATGATTAATGCACAGACTATTCTGCTCGGCAATGTGCTTTGCTTGGCGTGCCACTGCGGGTGCAGGGTCAACTATTTCTATGTTTTTGGGGAGAATTTTTTGCAGTATAGGAATTAGAAAGGGGTAGTGGGTACAGCCCAGCACAATGTGGTCGATATTGCAATCGATCATTGGGTTGATGTACTTGCGGAGCAGGTTTTCGGCTTCGGCCGAATGCATATTCCCCGATTCAACAAGTTCCACCAAGCCTTCGCCTATTTGGTAGCACACGTTAACATCGGAGGCGTACTTTTTGCTGGTTTCGATGTAAAGCTTCCCTTTGAATGTTCCTGCGGTGGCCAGGACTCCTATACTTTTAGTTTTTGTGTTCAGCGATGCGGGTTTTATGGCCGGTTCCATTCCTATAAAAGGTATAGGGAATGTTGCTCTGAGATGATCTATGGCCGCTGCGGTGGCTGTGTTACAGGCTACCACAATAAGTTTACAGCCTTTATCAATTAAAAAGCGGGCGATGCAGTCGGAGAGCGCAATAATGGTGTCTGCGGGTTTTGGCCCGTAGGGGCAATTGCCCGAGTCGGCGAAGTAAATGTAATTCTCGTTGGGCAATGTTTTTAGTAGTTCCGACAGTACCGACAGACCGCCCGCGCCCGAGTCGAATATGCCAATGGGGGAATCATTGCTCATCTTGAAATGGTTTGGGGTAAAGGTATAAAAAAACAGGGATAAACTGTAGGTACAGTGAATCCCTGCTGATCCTTTATGTTATGGCTATTTGGTAATACCTAATTCTTTTTTCACCAAGGGAAGTATGTCGGTACTTTGCTCGGAGTAGTATAGAAGTATTCCGCCACTAATATCAAAAACATAGGTAAACCCATTGGCTTTAGCTACCTTTTTAATTGCGGCATCTGCTTTTTCAATTACGGGTTTCATGGTTTCGGCTTGGAACCGTTGGTAATCCTGCTCTGCATTTTGTTGAAAATCTTGGGCGCGTTGTTGCATTTCCTGCAACTCCTTCTCCTTCATTTCGCGGATTGCATCGGTGAGCGTGGCGCGTTTTTGTACGTAATCCTGATATTTTTTGTTGAATTCCACTTGTAATTCTTCGAGTTGATCCTGGATAGTTTGTCCGTATTTTTTCACCTTAGCTTCTGCGCTATCCCTGTCGGGCATGGCGGTAAGAAGTTCCTGACTATTAATGTGCCCGAACTTGAAATTCTGTGCATTGGCATTAATTCCGGCTGTTAGCACAATTGCTCCAACAATAATAAATTTGAATAGTTGTTTCATGGTTCTGTTTGTTTAGTTTTTAGCAAATTTAGCAATTAATTATTTGTAACCAAGCTTTACTAGTACTTCCTCACTTTTATCGTGGCGCGGATTGGTGTAAAGCATATTGGGCGATGCCGAGGAGTCGAATATTACGGCGTAACCCCCTTCTACGGCAATTTCTTTTACTGCGTTGAATACTTGATCCTGAATCGGTTTTACGAGTTCCTCTCTTTTCTTATAAAGCATCCCTTCGCGGCCAAAGTATTTCATTTGTAATTCCTTGGTTTCGCGCTCCTTGTTGATGATTTCCTCTTCGCGCTTCTTCTTCATCTCCTCGGTCAGTAGCACTTTCTCGGTTTGGTACTCCTTATACATTTTATCCACCTCGGCGTATCGTTCCTCTATTTCTTTTTGGTATTGTTCCGAGAGTTTATCAATTTGCTCCTGGGCTGCTTTATACGATGGGATTTTTTTTAGAATATAATCGGTATCCACAAAGGCAAATTTTTGAGCCCAAAGGTTTGCGCCTAGAAGAAGTACTAGGGTTGTTAGCAAAATCTTTTTCATGGTTTCTGGTATTGTGGTTTTAGGTTTGGTTACAATTTGTTTGCCAATTTGAACAGCCTCCCCGTCTCTATTTCCTAAGTAAGGTTAAAATGGCATCCCTATTACAAAGTGGAACTGCCCTTTATGTGCATTGGGGCGTCCTGTGATTTTGTCGAATCCGTAAGCCCAGTCAATTCCAAGCATCCCCAGCATTGGCAGGAACATTCTGGCGCCAACCCCGGCCGAGCGGTGTACACTGAATGGGTTAAACTCATTGGCCTCGGCCCATGCGTTACCTGCCTCCACAAATCCTAGCACGTAAATGGCCGCTTGGGGTTTAAGGGTGAGCGGGTAGCGGATTTCGGCGGTGTATTTGTCGTACAGGTGACCATTGCCAATGGAATAGGTTCCTATGGCGGTATATGGGGTTAGTGAGCTGTTGTTATATCCCCTAAGTCCAATGGTTTCCTTTCCGTACAGGTTGTAACCCGACATACCGTCGCCTCCCATATCGAACCCTTCGAATGGGGAGTACCCTAAATCCTTATTGTAGTACCCTAAGTAACCCAACTGGAAGTTGGTGTACAAAACCAGGTTTTCAACCAGCGAAATGTACCATTGGAATCGTCCGGTCCATTTGTGGTATTCAATCCATTTGTACTTCACATTGTCGCTCATGGATTTCTCGTAATCTCTACCGTTTAGCAGCGAGTAGGGTGGGGTAACTTGTAGCGATACGTTAAAGTTCGATCCGCTACGGGGGTAGATGAGCTGGTCGGTGGAATTGCGTCCAAGGGTTGTTTTTAAGCTGAAGTTGTTGGAGGTTCCATCGCTGAATATAAAGTAGCCCGTCCAGTTTTTAAGGTAATAGTTCTGGAAGCTAACCTCGTTTTGTATGGTGAAATAGTCATCGGGTTTTTTCAGCCGTGTTCCAATACCCACCGATAAACCGGTAACCTTAAAGAATTTATTGCTTGTTTGATAAAAATAGCTGCTCCCGCTCTGAATTTGGTGGTATATGGAGAACGATAGGTTGGTGGGTTTTTTCCCTCCAAGCCAAGGTTCCGAGAATGATAGGCTGAATGATTTGTAGTATGTTCCATTGGTTGAAGCCCGCAGCGATAATGATTGGCTATCGCCCGATGGCACTGGGCGCCACGCTTTTTTGTCGAAAACTCTACGGATCGAGAAGTTGGAGAAGCGGATTCCCACCGTTCCAACAAACATATTATTCCCCCAGCCGCCCGATAGTTCCAGCTGGTCGTTGGCCTTTTCCTCCAGAACGTACTTCAGGTCAACCTTCCGTTCTGCGGGGTTAAGGTTGATGGGCTTACAATCGAGCTTTTCGGGATCGAAGTGCCCCATTTGTCCGAGTTCCCGAATGGTACGGGTGATGTCGGTTTTGCTGAATAGGTATCCCGGTTTTGACCAAACCTCGCGGCGGATTACGTGTTCGTTGGTTTTTGTATTCCCCGAGATGATGATGCGGTTAATTGTGGCCTGTTCGCCTTCGTATATTCGCATCTCAATGTCGATAGAATCGTTCTGTACGTTTTTTTCAACCGGATCCAGTTGAAAGAATAGGTAACCATCGTCCATATATATGGTGGAAATGGAGTTTTCGTCGATGAAAAGCCTTTTATCCAGAAGCGATTTATCGTAAACATCGCCTTTTTTCATCCCCAGTATCGACGATAGGGCTTCGGCGGGCAGTTTGGTGTTGCCAATCCACTCTATGTTGCGGATATGGTACTGAGGGCCTTCGGTTACTGTGAATTTTATACCTATGCGCTTATGGCTAATTCTATAAATGGAATCCTTCAGGATTTTAGAATCGCGGTACCCATGCTCGTTGTAGAATGCGATGAGGTTCGATTTACTTTCCTCGTAGTCGGCCTCAATAAATTTAGCCGATTTGAAGATGTTGAGGTCGCGGCGGTGTATCTTTTTTAGCGCTCGGCGGAGTTTCCTGTCTTTAAATGCGGAGTTCCCTTCAAATTCAATCTCGCCAATTTTCACCTTTCCGTTTTTATGCACGTCAAAGGTGAGTTTTACGCCATTGGCGATAACGGTATCGTTTTCCTGAATGGCCTCAACCTCCGCGTTTAGGTATCCCTTGGCTCTGTAATGCTTTTTTATAATAAGAATACTGTTTTCCAGTATGCTTTCGGTTATTTGTCCTCCGGCTCGGAGTTTGATTTTTTCTTTTAGGTCATCGACCTCGCCTTTGCGAACCCCTTTGAAGGTGAACGATGCAATCCTGGGTTGCTCCTGAAGGTAAATGTCGAGGTAGATGTCGGATCCTTCAATTTTGCTTGCCGTTATTTTGATGTCGGAGAAAAGCCCTTGTCCCCATAGCTTTTTTATTGCATTGCTGGTGGCATCGCCTGGAACAAGGATGGAGTCGCCCGCAGCAAGTCCCGATACCGAAATAAGCACCCCAGAGTCGAGGAATTTTAAACCCGAAACGCTAATTTCTTTGATGTGGTATTTTTTTGGTGATTCGTAGCTGAAAGTTGGCTCTTGTGCAGAAGCGGCAATAGTTGCCACAGTGAAAACAATTGCTAGTAATTTCGATTTCAACATAAATTCTATTCGTTGCTCATTAACAAAGCTGTAAAAATAATATTAATTCCAAAGCGTACGGAAAAAGCTTTGGAATTTATCAAAAACGTCCAAATATAAATAAAGGGTATAACTGTCGCAAGTTAAAAATGTATAAAATCGACTAAACGCTATAATTGCTCGCTGGTTTTTCCGAAGCGCCGTTCTCTTTTTTGGAATTCGGCGATGGCTTCAAAAAAGTTTTCCTTTGAGAAGTCGGGCCATAGTACCGGAGTGAAGTATAGCTCGGCATAGGCTAGTTGCCATAGCAGAAAGTTGCTTAGTCTAACCTCCCCGCTGGTGCGTATCATTAGGGCAGGGTCAGGGATGTTTTGGGTGTACAGGTATTGAGCAAATGTGTCGTTGTTGATGCTTTCGGCGTTGATTAAGCCATTTTTTACATCGGTGGCAATTCTACGTGTGGCATTAATGATTTCGTCGCGTCCTCCGTAGTTGAGGGCTAGTATTGTGGTTAGGGTTTTGCAGTGGGCTGTACGTTTAATGCCATCGGCTAATTTTTCCTGCACCGGAGACGGTAGCGCGTTGATGTTACCTATGGCCTGTAGGCTGATGTCATTTTTTAGGAGTGTATCTATTTCGGAGTTGATTGTTTCTACCAATAGGTGCATGAGAGCGTCAACCTCTGGTTGAGGGCGCCCCCAATTCTCTGACGAGAATGCGTATAGTGTCAGGTATTTAACGCCGACCTCGGCAGCGGCTTCCGTGGCAGCCCTTACTGCGTTAACACCGTTTTGATGTCCGAATATTCTTTGGTTCCCTCGCTGTTGCGCCCAACGACCATTCCCGTCCATTATTATGGCAACGTGCTGAGGGATTTGTTCCTTGTTTATTGTGTTTATCAATGTCATATTTATAGTTGGTTATTCCTTGTATGCGGGGCAGAGTTTGCTGTTGTTGTATAGTCGAAATGTGTACAGTATGCCCATGAACGAAATCCAATCGTTGTTGTGAATAATAACGTTTTGCCCATCGTTTGGGGCTTTATAGTTATCAATTTCGTCGTAGAATGTTTTTTTGAATTGCCATTCAAGGGCGAAGGTGTGCCGCCTACCCGTTGTTATTTTTAGCCCAATTCCAAATGGGATGTCGGGGATTGGGGTGCCTGCAATAAGCGAGGTGCCGATTCCTATGTTTACGTATGGCGAAAATCTTAAACTGCGGCTGCTAACTGGGTTGAAATTGATAAAGTTGAATTCGCCAACCAGGGCTGCGTTCAGGCATGTTTTGTTAAACGATGTGGTGCTAACCCCTGGGATAAAATGTGTAGTGGGTAGCTCCCCGCTTACATGTCCGTATAGTGCCGATGCTTTAAGGGAGTAGTGGTTGTTGAAATTGTAGCGGAAAACAATTCCCAATGCTGGGGATGCTTGGTAAAGTGGTTGTGTTTCGTTGAAATCGCCGTAGTAGTACGATCCCCCGAGTTGTATGCCAATATCGCGTTTATCCTGGGCATTTGCTCTTTGAGAAAAAAAAAGCACGAGTAAAGCAGGAATTATTCCTTTCAGTTTTGCCTTGCTTAAATACATTCAATTTACCTTTTGAATAATCTAGTATAGGGTAGCCTATAGTACACCTTGAAGTTTATTGCGTAGTAAAAATCATTGTGTTCCGATTGGGTAGGCGAAAATCCGTCTATCTTATCGGATAGCATGTATCTAGCACCCAGTTCAACACCCAGTAGCGTTCTGGCGAAAAGTTGGTATTTCATACCTATGCCAAATGGAATGATGGCGGAGAATGTTTGTGAGTCGTCGAACCTATCGGATGTGGCAAGATCGGCGTGGGGCTTAATTTTGTAAACTAATCCTCCTGCCCCTGCAAATAGGTAGAGGCTAAGCGGCTTGTTGATATGCTTTAGCCCTCCGCGCAGTTGCATAACGCTGTAGAAGTAGTTCTTATCACTCTCCGGAATAATGTAGAAGTGAGCAGTTGCTGCAAATTCAGTTCCGGTGGTGGTGAAACTGTAGTTCCTGGCTTCGTTTCGGGAGCCCCTGTCGGATCCTCCGTACACGCCAAATGTTCCAGATGCTTGAACGTAAAGTTTAGTGTTGAGGCGATAAACTGCTCCTGCCGAAAAGCCAGCACCCAGGGATCGAACCGTAATGTCTTTTAGCCCCATCATATTGCTAGCACCGGCAGCGCCTCCGATATCCCCGAAGTAATGGGTAATAGGAAGCCCCCCGAACACCTCCAGCCTATTCCGCTTCCATGCCTGTGCATTGCTTGTTATTGCTATAACTAGGAGCAAATGCAAAACCACTAATTTTTTCATTGTATATCAAATATTACTTTACAAATATAAAACAAATTTATTTTATATTTAGTTTAATAAAACGTTGGTTTTGTGATGTGTATTGTTTTATTTAATTTCTTTTGTCGGCTCCCCACAGTAATTTTCCTCTCAGTGTCTTGTAAAACGATGATCCTTTGATACAAATAATTTTTGCTTTGAAGGGTGCTTTTTTTATGAATACGGTTGTAGGGGTGTTGTAAGTGCTGTTTTTTGAGTCGAGTGATAGGAGTACGCTGTTGTCGCGGCTGCACGCTTCTAATTTAAGGGTGGATGTGTTGGGTATTATCAATGGACGTACCGTGAGGTGGTGGGGGGCTATTGCCGAAAGAACGAATGCTGATACATTCGGGCTTACAATGGGACCTCCCACGCTCAGCGAGTAGGCCGTGGATCCGGTTGGGGTCGATACTATTAACCCGTCGGCCCAGTAGGTTCCCAGGTATTCCTCGTCGATGTATGCGTTCACTTTTAGCATCGAAGTTCCCGATTTTTGAATGGTGAAATCATTCAAAGCGTAGGCATAATCCCCGAAAGCATTGTTGTTCGATGTTTGTATTTCGAGCATGCTGCGTTCTTCCACTTCGTATTGTTTGGCCATCAATAAGTCGATGGCGTTGTTCATCTCCAGTATTGATATGTTTGCTAGAAATCCCAAGCGTCCAAAGTTTATTCCCATTACGGGGATTCCGGCGTGTCCAACTAGTTCTACAGACTCAAGAAATGTGCCATCGCCACCTAGGCTGATTAAAATTTCTGCATTTTGGCGCATTTCTTCCGGATCGGCAAAGGTGTTACTTATTGCTGGGGTGAATGCTAGGTTCTCCTGTAGGTGTGCAAAGAGTTTGGAGCATAACCAAATTTCGGTGTTGTATTTTTTGAGTTGATCCAGCAGGTTTTTGAGTGGAAGTACGTATTCTGGCTCAATATGTTTTCCGTAAATTGCAATAATCATGGTGGCAATGGTAAGTTTAGATGTCGAGGAAGCGGAACAGGAAGTTTAGCCTGTCGTTAATTAGATCAGTTTCGTCGTCCTGCTTCATGTAGGCTCCCACTATGTTGTAGTTGTATCTGCTGAAGGTTTGCTTTATCGATGTTAGATCTGTGATGTTTAATTTTAGGGTTAGCTCCATTTGGGTTGAGTTGGGGTGCGTAGTGATGAATGCGGCTAAAATCTTAGCATCGTTACCTTCAACTATCTGGCTTATCTGCGTCATGGAGTAGTCGTTATGGTTCATTTCAAGCACTACAATTCCGCCTTTGTGCCGCATTGCCGATAGTTCGGCGAAATAGTGCATAAGCTCCATTAGCGTTATTACGCCCAGGTAGTTTTTTTCGTAATCGAGTACTGGAACTAGCGATAGCTTTAGGCGCGAGAGAACCTCCATTATTTCAAAAACGTGTTGATCCTCGGTAACGTATGGACGCAGAAGCGATAGCTGGTGGTTGCCAAGTGGTTCCTCGGGCATATTGAGGTCGTATATGTCATTTTCCGATATTAATCCCAGAAACTCCTCGTCGTTTACTATGGGCAGATGCGATACTTTAAAAATATCCATCCAGTTTAGCGCAGTTATGCCCGTGTCCGACGTTTTGAGCGCAGGGATAACATCCGATAACATCTCCTTGGCAATCATGGCTTATTCCGATATAAAAAATAGTTACTTTTGTACAAAGTTAATCTAATAAAAAAAGGTATGATCCATCTAAGCGTAAATATAAATAAAATTGCCACACTTCGTAATGCTCGGGGTGGAAATAATCCAAATGTTTTGGAGGCGGCGATTAATTGTCAGCGTTTTGGCGCCGAGGGTATAACCGTTCATCCTAGGCCCGATGAGCGGCATATCCGCTACCGCGATGTGCTTGATATTAAACCCATCATCACCACCGAGTTTAATATCGAGGGCTATCCGTCCGAGGCGTTTATCGATTTGGTGCTCCGCGCTATGCCTCATCAGGTAACGCTTGTGCCCGATCCTCCCGAGGCTTTAACCTCGAATACAGGGTGGGATACCATTGCCAATAAGGATTATCTCAAAAAAGTTATTGCAGTATTCCGCGAACAGGGTATTCGTACATCAATCTTTGTAAACCCCGATTGCGAAATGGTACGGCACGCTGCCGATACGGGGACCGATAGGGTAGAGCTTTACACCGAGCCGTACGCGGCCAATTATACCTTAAATAAAGAGCAGGCCATCGAACCCTTTGTTAAAACTGCTATTGCTGCTAATGGCGTTGGGTTAGGGTTGAATGCCGGGCACGATTTGGATTTGGACAATCTGAAATATTTTGCCCAGAATATTCCTGGTTTGCTCGAGGTGTCAATCGGCCATGCCCTTATTTGCGATGCATTGTACCTTGGCCTGGAGAATACCATACAGCTCTACCTGAAACAGATTAAGGCCTGATGGATATTTTTTACAGGGAGTACGGCAGTGGGTTTCCGCTGGTTGTGCTTCATGGGTTGTACGGCTCGTCCGATAACTGGGTGAGCATAGCCGGAGCCCTCAGCGATTCCTATAGGGTTATTCTCGTCGATCAACGCAATCATGGCGCGAGTCCTCATTGTAGTACCCACTCGTATCGCGATATGGCCGAGGATTTACACCGTTTGGTTCTACATCTAAACCTTAGGGAATTTCACCTGATGGGGCATTCTATGGGGGGGCGGGTGGCAATGCTGTTCCATACATTGTATCCTGTGTATGTTCGATCGTTGGTTGTGGTTGATGTGGCTCCTTGGCGTTATAACAGAGCCGACAGTTTGTTTGCAGCTACCTATGCCGAGCACGTTGCCATTGTTGAAGCGTTGCTTGCCTTGCCTTTAGAGTCGATTGCCAGCCGACAGGATGCTGATGATTATCTGTCGGCACTAATCGGGTCGGTTCGGTTACGGCAGTTCCTGCTCAAAAATTTACGACGGAAACAGGGTGACGGCTTTTGCTGGGGATTAAACCTTACGGTGCTGCAGCAAAACCTTGACAGTATATTGTGTGGGGTTGATATCGATCCTATTATTGCAGCGGGAGCTCGGGTTCTATTTGTGCGCGGGGCAAATTCGAACTACATTGTTGATGGTAGGGTTGATGAGTTGTTGCGTGTTTATCCTAATGCCCAGGTTGTTAGTATAAATAATGCAGGGCATTGGGTCCATGCCGAGCAACCAATACGTTTTGTTGCGACTGTTAGATCTTTTTTATCAGGTATTTAGGCGTCAACCTGTTCGATGTTCTCAGCGTTTATTATGGGCAATCCCTTGTAGCGAAGGAATAGCTGGGCTACAGCCAAAACATCCTTTTCGCAGTATATGGCAATCCTTTCGATATCGTGTAGTTTGTAGTAGCAATCGGCCACTTGGCTCCCGTCAATATCGTCTTTTGGCGAGGGGATGTTGAATACGTGGGTTAGAAGGTTGAGCGAGGTGTAGTGCTTATTATCGCCAAATTTCCATAGTTCCATTGTGTCCAGAAATTTAACCTCCCAGGGTTTTTTGCCTGCCACATTAAGAATCTCGGGCAGGGTTATTCCGTTAATAAGCATTCGTCGGGCAATGAATGGAAAGTCGAATTCTTTCCCGTTGTGCCCGCACAGGTTCGCCGATGGGCGTTTCTCGAAGCGCAGTAGCATTCCCGCAAAATTATTCAGAAGCTCTTTCTCGTTATCGCCATAGAACGACTTTACCCTGAAAAAACGATGGTTCTCCTTGTTTACAACAAAACCCACCGAGATGCAAATGATTTTGCCAAATTCGGCATAAATACCGGCCCGGTTGTATACGCTTTCGGGGGTGTCGGTATCCTTGCATAGGCTTTGGGCTTTTTTATCCCAAAGTTTACGGTGTGGCTCTGGTAGTTGTGCGTAATCGGCAAATTGGGGAACCGTCTCGATGTCGAGAAACAGGATGTCCTCAGGTTTTACATCGTTAAGCATGGCTAAATCAGGTTATGGGTTCGGAGTGTTTTTTCGATAATAGAGGTGAGGATGTTTATGGCCACGGAGTTATTTCCGCCCTGGGGTACAATAATATCGGCGTAGCGCTTTGTGGGTTCAATGAATTGTAGGTGCATGGGTTTTACGGTGCGTTCGTATCGCGTTAGCACTTTGTTTACGGAGCGTCCACGTTCCACTATGTCGCGTGCGATTACGCGCGAAAGCCTGTCGTCGGCATCTGCATCTACAAAGACTTTGATATCCATTAATTTGCGCAGCTCTTCGCACGAGAATATGAGAATTCCTTCCACAATAACTACATGGCGGGGTTGTATGTTAATCGTTTCTTTGGCTCGGGTGCAGGTAAGGTACGAGTAAATGGGTTGCTCGATGGGTTTGCCTTCCTTTAGTAGTCGGATATGTTCTACGAGCAATTCGAATTCGATAGAATCGGGATGGTCGAAGTTTATCTCCTGTCTTTGCTCCAAGGGGAGATGAGAACTGTCGCGGTAGTAGGAGTCCTGGGGGATTACGACTACCTCGCCCTGAGGTAGCGATTCAATAATTCGATTAACCACTGTTGTTTTGCCCGAACCGGTGCCTCCGGCTATACCTATTATTAGCATCTCGATACGTGTATTTTTAGGATTAGTATTAACTTTGCAAAGTTATACCAAACTTTACTACTATACTATTGCTTGGGATAACTCAGTCTATTTTTTTAACTGATTCTTTGCAAATCCATAAATCGAAGGTAGTATTTTTTTTGTTAATACACAGTAATATTTTATCGCTATGAATGATGGTTTATATCCTTTGAAATTTCAAACGCAGTACAAGGAGCGTATTTGGGGTGGGCGTAAGTTGGAATCAGTTTTACACAAGGCGATCCCCTCGGACATCTCGAATTGTGGCGAGAGTTGGGAGATTTCCGCGGTTCAGGATAGCGTTTCGGTAGTGAGCAATGGCTTTCTGGCCGGAAATGATTTGCAGGAGCTTATTGAGGTTTACATGGGCGAACTGGTTGGCGATTCAATCTACGAGAAGTTTGGCGATGAGTTCCCGCTTCTTATTAAACTGATTGATGCGCAGGATGTGCTTTCCATTCAGGTTCATCCCGATGATGATACTGCGCAGCGCGTTCATCATGCCTATGGTAAAACAGAGATGTGGTATGTGATTGATGCCGAGGACGACTCCTATATTATTACCGGTTTTAACCGCGAGGTTACCCGCGAAGAGTATCTGGCCTGTTTGTCCAATAAATCCCTGAAAAGTATTCTGAATATTGAGGCTACAAAACCTGGCGACATCTTTTACATTCCATCGGGGCGGGTACATGCCATTGGTAAGGGAGTGCTTTTGGCCGAAATTCAACAAACGTCAGATATTACCTACCGTATTTACGATTGGGATAGGGTTGATGCCAACAAGCGCCCACGGGAGTTACACACCGATTTGGCCATAGATGTTATTGATTTTTCTGAGGCAAAAGACTCCAAGTGGACTAAGCCCGATGTGGAAAATCGAACGGCGGAACTGGTTAAGTGTAATTATTTCACAGTGAACCGAATTACTTTAACCGAAACAGTCCATCGCGATTACGATCTGCTCGATTCCTTTGTGGTTTACCTCTGCCTCGATGGACAAATGGAGATAGAGTACACTCAAGGAAGGTATGAAACAATTGCCATGGGGGAAACGGTTCTTATCCCTGCATGTTTTAGCCATATTGTGTTGCGACCAGCATCTTCGTGCACCGTTCTTGAGATCTATGTCGAAAACGTATAGGATTTTCAGATTACTTGCCATTGTTTGATGGAATTGTTTTTTTGCGTGTTGCTATTAACAATAAGTTTTCGTAAATTGGCGGAATGATATAAATCATTCGTAAAATCTTTTGTTATTTTTTTTAGTAAGGCTGCATCCAATTGATTTTTTTTTTTATCTTCAACACTCATTTTGAGTGAATGGACAATATAATTTATTTCATAAAATCAACTCTAACCAACGAGATTGCATCGAGCGGTTTTCCCCTGATATACAAGGGCGAAATGAACCATCATATAATGCGAGCATTCGCATTTATGGCTAACCGTAAAATCTCCGAAATGCCCATTCCTACTGCTACTCGCAAGCGGGTTTTCCATATTATGATAGAATGCTTGCAGAATATAACCAAACACTCCGACGATTACGACGAGAAAGAGAAACAAATAGGAAATGGCTTATTCGTAGTTGGCAAGGATCGGGATTCGTTCTACGTAATCACCGGCAACCTGGTGAAGAACGATAAAATGATTATTCTTGAGGATCGGTTGGAAAGGCTCAACAATGCAGCTCCTCCTCAGCTGAAAAAAATGTTTCTACAGCAGATGATCGAGGGGGAACTTACCGAGAAGGGGGGCGCTGGATTGGGTCTGATTGACATTGCCCGCAAATCGAAGCGGAAATTGTATTACCACTTTGTTCCCTACGATAGCAGCAGGCACTTCTTCATATTGGCCATTACCATCCCAATTGCTGCTGACGACGATGATAACTCGGATTTTTAACACATTCCCTAATTTATTTGTGGTATCGTTTTTGCAGAGAATAATGTAATTTATTTGCATTTAGCGCAGTAAGTTTAGTGGCAATTAATTCTAGATTTACTACATTTGTGAGATATTGCAAATGAGTTATATCATAGTAATGCCACTCTGCAATTCTTGATTGGTACAACTAAATGATTGACAGATGAAATACCCATGTAATAATAAACACCAGCGCAATGATTCAAGCATGGGCATTCCATGTGTGCTTTTTTATTAGCAAAGCTACAACTTAAGTGAAAATTATCTGAAAAGTAAGATGCTTAATTAATTCTAAACACATGAAACGCTTTTGTATTATACTCCTTTCTGTACTTGTTAGCCTTGCGTTAAAGGCGCAAACAAGAGCCGAACTGATTACTCGCGAGAAAATTGCAAGCAATAAAATCGCATCAGTTACCCAGTGGACCCACAAATTCGATAAAAATACTATTTCCAAAAAAGGAACTATTACTGTAGTAACCAATTACGACAAGAATGGGAATCCTGTTCAAGTTATTAATTACCGTCCCGATGGTTCTGTGTCGTCGCGGCACGAGTATAAATTCGATAAGCTGAATAGAAAGGTCGAATACAGTCAGTACCAAATACCAATGGGGGCTAAGCAGCTTAAGCTAACTTTTAAGCAAACCTTCTCTTACGATGATAAGGGTAATAAAAGAGCAGAGCTGGGTTTTGACGGAAAAACCACTTACCGGATTACATACTCCTATATTAATGGCGATAAGCAGAAAGAGATTGTAAAGTATAACGCAGCAAACAGCATCGAGGAGCGTTGGGCCTTTGAACATGAACAAAGCCTATCCACTGTTACTGTGTATAAGCCCTCTACCAAAGTTGATCGAAAGATTGTTCGGAAATATGATAGCCATTCGAACCTTATTGACGAAACAAACTTTAGCGGGGCTGGTAAAGAGCTGGGTCGAACTAGTTTTGAGTTCGATGCTAAAGGGGTGCTGAAATCTAAATCGGAGTACTATGCCGGTAAGTTGCGTGCCACCTATTTGTACCATTACGATAAGGACGGGCAACTTGTAGAGGTTTACCAGGTTGATGATGCCGGTAAAAAGATTCTTTATAGCGCCTATAAGTACGATGGTAGTGGTAATATGATTGAGGAGAAATGGTTCGATGGACGCCCTGGCGATTACTCCAAGCGGAATATTAAACTCGATAATAAGGGGAATGTAAACGAGGTTGAGGCCTATTATTCCGACTATAACTACAAGGTTGTGTATCGGTATACTTATAAATTTAACTAGTTGGATGGCCAGCTTATCATACAAGGGGAGATTTTCTCCCCTTTTTTTGTTGAAAAAATACAAATAATTATAAAAAATGTTAAATAATTGATAAATTGAAGGGCTTTTAATTCTATATGTGCATGAGAAGGGTTTTTGTGAATTTAATATTTACATACGTATTTCTTTTTTTGAGTCAGATCATTAATGCTCAGGATGTTGGGAAGTATTCCGTGGTGAACTTTCACCATCGTGCATACCGGGGGCATTCGCAGAGTTGGGCCATTGCTCAGGATAAGCGTGGGCTAATTTATGTGGCCAACAATGTTGGAATTATTGAGTACGATGGTAGCGATTGGCGGCATATTTCCGTGAACAATGCACTTCCTCGTTGTTTGGATGTGGATTCAAATGGCCGTATTTGGGTTGGTGCTCAGGATGAGTTCGGGTACTTGGCTGCCGATTCGAGCCATTCGCTTTCTTACGTTTCGCTTTGTGGTTCGCTGCCCGAGTCGTATAAGCCATTCGGCTTGATTCGTAAGGTTTTTGCGACACCCCGTGGTGTATATTTTAGCTCCAATAGTTTGATTGTTCGCGTTGCGGGCAATGGCGAATATAAGGTGTGGACACCCAAAACATCTTTTCACCGCACTTACATGGTGGATGGGTGTTTGTTTGTATCCCAACGGGATATCGGATTGTCGTTTATGAATAACGATTCGTTAACATTTATTCCCGGAACCGAGGTTTTTGGCTCCGAGTTGATCTATACAATTCTGCCATTCAACGATCGGTATTTTTTGGTTGGGACTCAGTCGAATGGATTCTATTTATTGGCTAGGGATGCCATAGTCCCTCGGGCAGGAAAGGCTGTTGAGCCCATTTTGAAATTTCAAACCAGCGACGATGCTTTTTTTAGAGAGAACTGGATATACACAGGGTTATCGGTTGACGATGGGGTTTTTGCAATAGGAACATATCGAGGTGGCGTCGTATTTATCGATTTGCAAGGGCGCTTTATCCGTAAAATAGATGCAACTGTTAGCCTGCAGGATGATGCCGTATGGCATTTATTCAAGGATAATCAGGATAATTTGTGGATGGCGCTTAACAACGGCATCTCTTACACGCCCATCCATTCTCAACTTACCGAATGGAGCAATGAGGCTGGCCTGAATGGAGTTCTGCAATCGGTAGTGCGTTTTAAGAATGATATTTATGTGTCGTCCAATGCCGGCGTGTTCCGTAAGGTTGATGGACGATTTTACCCCGTAGAAGGCGTAGACGATTTGTCGTGGAAATTGAAAGTAGTTAAACAGGGCGCTTCGGAGCATTTGTTGGCTGCAACATCGAGTGGGATTTACAGGATTGATGGCGATCGTGCACTGCCAATTGAGAATGGGGGAATTCATGCCTACTGTTTAACGCAGTCGGTTGTTTTTCCAAATATTCTGTATGCTGGAGTTCGTAATGGAGTTGCGGTTATCCGCTATTCCGAGGGGCAGTACAAACTTATTGGGAAGCTCGATGCCGATATTGGTGAGGTTTACACTGTGATTGAGGATTCGAATGGGGATATTTGGTGTTCGGATCGATACCGGGGGGTTCGTTATGTCGATATTATCAATCCGTATCAACTTGTTTACGAGGAGTCGCAACTTTATAGTCTCCCGAATAGCCCTAAATACGACGATATGTCGGTGGTATTGATTGATGGCGTGGTTAAGGCATCGTCGGAGGGAGGCCTGTCGATGTTCGATGCAGTTAAAAATCAGTTTGTCCCCGATTCGTCCTTAGGAGTTGAGTTTGCCACAGGAGAAACGGGCCTCCGCGTATTTTGCCAGGACAATAAGGGAGACATTTGGTTTGAGGCCTATCAGTTTGATCCCAATAGGTGGTTGGAGAAAGCCGTGAAGTATCCGGGTGGTATTTATCGTCGCGAGCCCGCTCAATTTCGTACAATTCCCGAAACAATATTTTTTGATGTTTACCCCGATTCGCGAAATGTAACCTGGATTGCCGCAACCGATGGGTTGTTCCGTTACGACGCTTCGGTTGGCGCTAAAAATAATCACCTTATACGTGTTCATATCCGTCAGGTAACTGCTAACCGAACAAGTCGAATTTACAATGGAGCGATATGTGGCCCTCTGGTTGCAGGCGAGTTGCTCGACGATCATCCACCCGTTTCGGTTGAGCCTGAGGAACTGTCGCATTCCATGAATTCGTTATCGTTTTTGTACTCTGCACCATTTTTTGGACAGCAGCAGGAACTTATGTATAGCTACTACCTTGAGGGCTACGATGAGGGATGGAGCGAGTGGAGCCATGCTCAAAGTAAAGAGTATACCAATTTGCCATTCGGAAATTATGTCTTTAGGGTGAAGGCGAAAAATCTTTTCGAAGTGGAAAGCCCTGTGGCATCGTATTCGTTTAGGATTAAAAAGCCGGTGTATCTGCAGTGGTACTTTCTGGTTTTGTATTCGTTGCTATTGACCTTGGTGGTTTGGTTTGTTGTTTATTTGAACACGAGGCTCCTCCGGGCGTCAAACATTAAGCTTCAGCGTTTGGTTGACGAGAGGACGCTAGAGTTGGTTAGTTCCAAGCAGGTTCTGTTGGAGAAAAATTTTGAACTTCAGCATCAGAAGGAGGAGATTTTGTCGCAGCGCGACGAGATGCATGAGCAGAATAAGCATATCAATGCCAGCATTCAGTACGCCACAACCATTCAGCAGGCAATACTGCCCGATTTATCGGTATCGTTCGACGGGTTGTTTAAACATTTCCTGATATATCTTCCTAAGGAGTTGGTTTCGGGCGATTTCTACTGGGTATCGCAAACTGGACCGCGGGGACGAAAATCGGAAAAGGTTTTTGTGGCCGTCGTCGATTGTACTGGGCACGGAGTCCCGGGCGCATTTATGTCGCTTATCGGAAGCCGGTTGCTGAACGAAATTGTTAACGAGCGGAAGGTGCACAACCCTGCAGCGATACTTACCGAACTTAGTGATTCTATTAATCTTGCTTTGCGTCAAGATGTTAGCGAGAGTTTCGATGGGATGGATGTGGCGTTATGTATGATTGAGCGGAAACTCGATGATATGTGCGTGGTTACGTATGCTGGGGCAAACCGTCCCCTCTTTTACTTGAATAAAGGCGATGATCGGATCCAAACCCTGAAGGGCAATCGGAAATCGATTGGTAGTGTTTTGCCCGATGTGGATACTGAGTTTACAAATTGCAAGATTACTATGTATCCCGGTGATATGCTGTTTATGTGTACCGATGGTTTTACCGACCAAAATAATGCATTTAAGCGTAAGTTTACCACCTGCCGTTTTCATACCTACTTATTGGCCAATATCGATAAGCCGATGACTGAGATTGCAGGTGCTTTGATTCGTGAATTTGATGAGTTTAAGGGCGATGAGCATCAGCGCGACGATATTACTGTACTCGGAATTAAACTTTAATCATTACTATCCGCATAAATTTTAAAACCATGAAACACCCATGTGAGTGAGCTTGCATAAGCGCTGATGAACAACCGAGCGCTTTTTGCGAGCTCGGCGGAGCCAAAATATGGGTGTTCCATCCGCTCGATAATGACTGTTAAAGTCGAAAATGTAAAGCATTAATAATTAGTTAACTAAATATTTTGTACGGATGAAAATTAAGAATCAATTTATTATGCTGGTTGCTTCAGCATTTTTACTGGCATCGTGCCAGAATGGATCTACTCCAAAGGAGCAGGTGATTGGGGCTAGCATGCCTGAGGTTGTCAACGGACTGCTCTCCCCCGAGGTGTTGTGGTCGTTGGGCCGATTGGGCGAAGTGGCTGTTTCGCCCGATGGTAACACCATTGCCTACACTGTAACCTGGTATTCGGTTGAGAAAAACAAGGGTAATAGCGAACTTTTTGTGATGAATGCCGATGGCTCTGCGAAAAAGCAATTAACGGTAACCAGTGCCCATGAGTACAACCCGCAGTGGATCGATAATAGTACTTTGGCTTTTTTGTCAACCGAGGGGGGCGTTTCTCAAATCTGGACAATGCAGTCCGATGGATCAAAACTGCAAATGGTTGATGGTTTTAGCAACGATATTAATGGATTTGCCCTATCGCCCAATGGCTCGAAGGTTTTGTTTATTTCCGATGTCAAGGTTGGGCTAAGCATAACCGATATTCATCCCGATTTGCCCCATACAACCGGGATGGTTTATAACGATTTGATGCATCGGCATTGGGATACATGGGAGGATAGTGTGTTCAGCCATGTTTTTATTGCCGATTTATCTTTGGGCAAACTGGAGAATGTAAAGGATATTCTGCCCAATGAGCCATACGATTCCCCTCTTAAACCGTTTGGTGGAATGGAGGAAATTGCCTGGAATTCGGATGGTAGCGCTGTGGCATATACCTGCAAAAAACAGCTGGGTAAGGAGTATGCTTTTAGCACCAACTCCGATATTTACCTGTTCGATACAAAATCTGGCGAAACAAAAAATATTACCGAGGGAATGGTTGGATACGATAAACAACCCGTTTTTTCGCCCGATGGTAGTAAAATGGCTTGGGTGTCGATGGAGCGTCCGGGTTTTGAGGCTGATAAGGATCGCTTGTTTGTGCTAGATTTGCAAACCGGTGTAAAATCGTACCTGACCGAGCACTTTGATTACTCCGCTGCTAATGTTGTTTGGACCGATGATAGTAAATCGTTGTATTTTATTGCTGGTGTTGAGGCTACCCATCAGGTTTATACAATGGCTCTTACCGATTCGGTGCCTACTGCTGTTACCCAAGGGTTGCACGATTATCATTCAATTGAACTTGCAAATGGGAAATTGGTGGGAAGTAAGGTGTCTATTACAAAACCTGCCGAGATATACCAAGTTGATCCGAAAACTGGGGTCGAAACAGAGATCTCGTTCATCAATAAGGATTTGTTGGCAAAAATTGATATGCCCGAGGTTCGCCGTCGTTGGGTGAAATCGACCGATGGGAAGCTTGTTCATACCTGGGTAATCTTGCCACCACATTTTGATAGCACGAAAACCTATCCCGCTTTGCTTTACTGCGAGGGTGGCCCTCAAAGTGCCGTGAGCCAGTTCTGGAGTTATCGTTGGAATTTTTCCATAATGGCATCGAATGGGTATGTGGTGGTTGCCCCAAGTAGGAGGGGAACGCTAACTTTTGGGCAGCAATGGACCGATCAGATTAGCAAAGATCATGGTGGTCAGGAAATGAAGGACTTGCTGTGTGCTATTGATGAGGTTAAGCAGGAGCCCTGGGTTGATGAGAATAAACTGGGTGCGGTTGGCGCTAGTTACGGTGGCTATACCGTTTTTTGGTTGGCTGGTAACCATGATAAGCGTTTTAAAGCATTCATTGCGCATTGCGGTGTATTCCATTCCGAAATGGAGTACCTTACAACTGAGGAAATGTTTTTTGATAATTGGGAAATGGGTGGCGCACCATGGGAAACCAACAATGCTGTGGCCATGAAGAGTTTTTCGCATAGCCCTCATCTATTTGTGAAAAAATGGGATACTCCCATAATGGTTGTGCACGGAGGAATGGATTTCCGAATCCCTTACACTCAGGGAATGGCGGCATTCAATGCTGCTCAGATGATGGGTATTCCCAGTCGGTTCCTGTTTTTCCCCGACGAGAATCACTGGGTGCTAAAACCCCAGAATGGCATTCTGTGGCAACGCGAGTTTAAAGGGTGGCTCGATAAATGGTTGAAATAATGGAGAAGGGGAATTTATTCCCCTTCTTTTATTCTGTAACTTATGAGGTAGTCGTCGATTAGGTATTCGCCATTCTTTTTATTCCAGATGTAGGCTTGAATTTTTATTCCTTCCGTTTTTTTGACCGAGGGGATCAGCACTTTGAACTTTAAGTTTGCCCATTCCTCGGGGTTGCTGTTGAACGGAGTGTTTAGGTCTATTCTTTTGTGTTCCAGAAGTTCGTTACCATCAAAAGCATTAATTACAAGCTTTAGCTTATCGTCGGGTGTTTTTACGAAATACTTCATTTCTACCAATAATTCAACGTTGTCAATCTGTGCATTGCTGTTGAGTTTGAATGCGGAATTTAGGTAGAATCGGTGCGACCGCTTTACCCTAAGGTAGTTATTGGGGTTAATGTTGGACGAGCCGATATACTTAGCGTTATCCTCGTAAATTGTGCTGTCGAAGTCGAATGTAATGGCCTCTTTGTATAATCCATCTGTGCTGTTGAACTATGGCTCTGTTGTTTTTTACAACAAAGGGATTGCTATTGATCCGGCAAAAACAGCAATTTGAATGGTGCTTCTTTTATTGAAAAAGGCGTTTCGGGGTCGAATGTCTTGATCAATTCAAACTCGGGGTTATTTATGAGTGTTTCAATTTTTATTCCAGTTGCCTTTGAGTAATTTTCATCGTACAGGAAATAGTCCCCTATTTTTAATGAGTCCAGGTTGGGGGTGGAGGTGATATGCTTTTTGGGGTCGTTTATTCCGGAGTTAAGGAAGAAGAAGAACGAAGGGTGATTGTAGTACACCTCCGATGTTTTTGTGGTTTGATTTTGTATCCAGTCCGAGGCGGCACGTAGTGCAAACGATTCGGAGTCGAGGGCTATGGGGTAGTTCTGAATGGCAAATGGGATGTGGATTACCGATGCAAATGCAACTATCAGGGCAGCCACTCGTACCCATTCCATTTTAAATATGATAAGGAACATTTTGGCAAAAATGTACAGCCCTCGGGTGGCCATAATGGTCATAAAAGGAACAATTGCGGCCATGTACTTGGCGCTTCCCTGCGATCCCCCTATACCCGACCAGTACGATAGGGAGTGCCCCACAAAGTAGGCCAAAAAAGGAAGTACAATCAGGAGAAACTCTTTGGAGTATTCTCGTTTTTGCCTTAAATATAGCGATAGCCCTGCTACCAAGCCTGTAACAAAGAAAATCTCGTTGGGAATTCCAAAGAATCCTGGGCTTCTCGTAATAAATTGGAATATACTTCCTTGCGATTCTGTTGTGGTGTTGAGCAGCTCCGGGATGCTTGGTGTTAGCCAGAATAGACTCTTCCCAACAATTAATCCAATAATGCTGAAAAGGACTGTGCCCGAAAAGGTGTATACTATTTCTTTGTAATGCTTTTTGTGTACAAAGTAATAGATATAAATCAGCATTAGGAGGAACCCTTCGTCCTTGATTAATGGTAAGAATGATACAATAATTGCACCTAACGTGAACTTATCTTTAACTAGATAGTAAGTGGCCAGAATTGCTGTGAATGCGAAGAGAATCTCAGTAACCCCCGAGAATAAGTTAATCATGAATACTGGGGTGAAACAGCATATTACAATTGCCAATATGGGGCTTTTAACTTTTAACTCTTTGGCCACTAGGAACGAGATGTAGCCAGTGGCAATTCCAATGAGAATGTTGAATAGCTGAAAACTCTTGAATCCCAATAGTGCAAACGGAGCGCTAAGGATTGTGAATATTGGTTTTGATATGTTGTTAAGGAAGAACTCCGGGTTGCTGAATGCCCATCGTGAGAGTTTGTAGTGAGTTAAACTCTCTGTTTCGCCCGAAAAACCTTCCGAAGTAATAAGAATGCCGATTAGGATAATAAGTATAACTCCCAGTAAGGAGTAAAGTAATCGTTTTTCGGTGAAAAAATCCTCTATGCTTTTAAATAAGTTGGTGAAACCCATATTGGTATTTGTGTTTATCTAGTTAGTTGTTACACTTTTAGTTATTTGTTCGAATGTATACTTGATCCGATTCTTTGATGAGTCGAAATGCAAGAGCAATTATAGTGATTTTTACTTTGTTTTCATTCCTTTCGGTCGTTGCAAATATATAGTGAACCCGGGTTATTTGTATGTCGGGTCATCGTTCTTTGTAAAATTCCGAACTGTTTTTCCACTGTGGGTAAATGTTCTCGTTGGCCAACCTATTCCCAAAGCAGAAAAATAGTTTCACATCTTCGGCAAGTCCATCCAAGTTGTCGCGCTCAGGAACAAACTCATCTTGGGGTTTGTGGTAAATGTTTTTCCAGTACGAATCTATTCGCTCCTGCGTTTTTTCTTTGCCCAGCTCCATCTGATCGGAATACCCTTTGGCAAACATCGAGGGAACACCTGCCTTTAGGAAGGGGAGTTGGTCCGAGCGGAAAAACATCCCATTCTCCGGGTTTGGGTCTGGTGCAATGTAACGGTTAAACTTTGTGGCTTCCTCTGCAAGCAGTTCGTCGAGCGATGAGTGCCCAAGTCCTGTAACGGTAACATCCTTAAACTTACCAATGAAAAGAATCACGTCGTTGTTAATGCAGGCGATAGTTTTGTTGATATCGATAGGAGGATTTGCCACAAAATACGCAGAGCCATATAGTCCCGATTCCTCTGCTGTAGGGGAGAAGAAAAGTACTGACCGCTTCGGTTCTACACCGGTACTCTTAAATGCTTTTGCAATGGAGAACATCCAGGCAATTGCTGCAGCATTGTCCGATGCTCCGTTGTAGATTGAGTCGCCATTTACCACACGGCCAACTCCCAGATGATCCCAGTGTGCAGAGTAAACAATAACCTCGTCGGGTTTTTCGGTTCCCTTAATCATCCCCGCAATATTTTTCGATGCCGATTTGGTGTAGGTGTTCTCAATATTCATGCTCATCTTAGCATTCAGGTTGAATGCTTTAAACCCCTTTTGGGTTGACTGTTTCTTCAACGTTTCGTAATCCAGCCCGCCCGATTTGAACAGCTCGATGGCTGCGTTGTATGTTATCCAACCATTTACAAGGCATTGCTTACTTCCTAGGTCGGGTGTGTCGAGGTAGAGTTGCGGTGTGTTGTTCTTGTTGCCAGCAACAGCCCAAGGGTATCCGGCTGGAGCATCCTCGTGAACAATTAGGCAGCCAATCGCTCCCTGACGTTCTGCCTCCTCAAATTTATAGCGCCAGCGGCCATAGTAGGTCATTGTGTTCCCTTTGAAAAGGGCTGTGTCGCCAGTGTAGAAACCGGGGTCGTTTACCAGTACAACAATGATTTTACCCTTCACATCGATGCTGTCGAAATCGTTCCAGCCATACTCTGGCGCGGTTATTCCAAAACCAGCAAAAATTAGGTTGGTATTGTCAATGTTTATTGTGGTTGAGGTTGTTGGGCTCCATGCGCAGTAGTCGTCGTCGGCTTTTAGTACAAATGCTTTACTCGCAAAATTCACTTTTATGGTTGATGGAACCTTTGAGGTAATCGAAATCATTGGTACATCCTGTGTGTACGATTCGCCAAAGGCTGGTTTCAAACCCAGATCAACCATTCGGCTTTGAAGGTATGCCAATGTCCGTTTTTCGCCAATGGTAAACGGAGCGCGGCCAAGCATGCTGTCGGCGGCTAGTGTGGCTATGTCCTTTGCTAAATCATCATTATTTACCGATTTTAATGCTTTGTTGATGTTGCTTTGACAGGCAAAAAGACTTACAAGGATAACTGGGATCAATCTTTTCATCGCAATATGTTTTAATAAACAAAAGTATCAATTCCTTTTAAAGAATTTTAGTTTTATACTAAAATGAATTTA
>JACJXC010000003.1 GCA_020636835.1 Bacteroidales bacterium | reverse complement strand
CTCATACCCGAAGTTAATACCAATGAATACAATAGTGTTTTTACCCAAAGAATGGTTCTATTATTAAGGTTAGAATAAAAGTTTGCAATTTTTGAATTATAGCGCGTGATAAGATTTTTCCCATGAATTAGAAAGAAAATAACCTGGATAGCAAAAATTATTCGTCCCGTAATATAAATCACCTCTTGGAGCTGTACCGCAAAAGAAGCCGACTGAAAACTCTGCTTTTTCAGAAGAAAGGCAATCAGGTAATAATTTCGTTCAGCAGGAGTCATAACCAGATAGGCGCCAACAGAACAACAAAACAAAATCGCCGCAGGAAGAAGCATGCGCAGGTTATACCATTTATAGTCAGTTTCGATGGAAAGGAGTTTAATGTACCAATAATAAAGCGGGTAAACCGACAATGAAGCAAATGTGTAAACAGGATCGAACCACAGATAGGCATTAGGCAACCCTTTGAAAAAAACGGCATGGCATAAATACAGCAAAAAAGCCGCCAGCATAAAAAAGCCAAGAAAATATTTGGCCCGGTTGTTCTTTTTATTCGGAATAAGTAATACGATACACCAGAAAAAAGTAACATACATAGGTGTATAAACTACCAAGTCTCGAAGCATCTGTTTCTGTATTTATTGTTCAAAAGTAAATATTTAAGCAATGTTCAAATAATAACTTTAACAATTAGTTTTCAAGCTATAAATCATTGGTCACCGGTCATTGAACACAAAGGCACGAAGACACAAAGTTTTTTTTGAACCATAATAGGCACGTAAGCCACAGCAGCAAATACTTATTTGCCTACTCTCCTATTTGCAAACTGCCTACTCACCCTTAAATATTGAATCATCATCCGTTAATCGTCATTAATCATTCTATCTGTTAAAGATAAAATTTCCTAATCCCTCAATTATACGTTGTGAGTAATGGTTTTACAATATAGGTATTAATGTTTTTATCCTGAATATAACTTTGTAAAAAACCCGAAAAGAAGCAAAACGATCCTGACAAATACCTTACACACAACCCAATCGCTGAAACCATTCGGGATCAAATAGAACAAAAATCCAAAATATTCTAAACAGAGTTTTCAGAGAAATAAATTGAACAGAAAAAGAAAAACTAACCCAAAAAGAAAAAATCCACATGAAGAAGCTTTACTTTTTACCGCTCTTGTTTTTGGCATTCACAGGTTTTGCCCAAAAACAAATTGTTGTGCAAAACGGCACAGCGCAAACTTTTAGTGATCTGAACGCAGCCATAGCTGCTGCAACTGCCGGAGACACCCTTTACATCCCCGGCGGCGGATTCTCCGTTTCTGCTCCAGTTGATAAAACCCTGCACTGGCGGGGCGTTGGCCATTATCCCGATTCAACCATTGCAACCGGACATACCCAAATTACCAACACTGTTACCTTCACCGGAAACTGCGACAACAGTACTTTTGAAGGGATTTACTTTCAATACGGGGCTAATTTTGGTTCGACCGGAAACGATGCTACCGGCATACGAATTAAATATTGCAGGCTGGATGGTTCTCTAAACATGCGGAACAATACAGACATAAGCGGAGGCAATCCCGATTTGAATTTTAAGATAACGGAATCCGTCATTACCCACATCAATGCCTACCTTGGGACCAACGTCAGAATGGAACAAAACCTGATTTTTGGCACTTTATATAACTTTTACCGATGTTATTTTAGCCACAACTCAATAAATACGTATGTGTCCTACAACCGACTGATCGTTAATTGCCAATACTGCCAGTTTGCTAACAATGTTTTTGCGCAGAGCTACGGTTTTCATGGCGATACGTATAATTGCAATTTTAAGAATAACCTTTTTGCAAACAACCTTATTTACGATCCCGCAACTTCAACCTTCACGGGTTCGGGAAATATAACAAATGTCGGCGCTGATAATATTTATACTTCAATCGAACTTGGCATACGTTACTTTGATTACAAAAACGACTACCACCTGAACCCTGCAGCTACCGGCACCGATGAGGGCGGAAACACAGGTGTCAGCATTCTTGGTAAAGCGACCGACGGTACCGATGCCGGGATTTACGGCACCTCGCTACCTTACAAAGAAGGAGCCGTTCCATATGCTCCTCATATCCGCAGTGCAGAAGTTGGCGACGAAGCGACCAACGGTGAACTGGGCGTAAAAATAACCGTTGCCGCCCAGGAACGCTGAGGACAAAAAATATCAATACTCTGTACTTAATACTCATCACTAAATTCAACGATCATGAAAAATATAATTATACTTCCATTTTTATTCCTTGGGCTGATTAGCTGGGGACAGGCACAGTTTGTAGTGCAAAACGGAGCGAAAACCGAGGTTTACAACAATATCAATACAGCCATTACCAATGCGGTGGCAGGTGATACACTTTATCTGCCGGGGGGTGGTTTTACCATCTCCAACACCACCATCGACAAAACCCTGCACTGGGTGGGGCATGGGCATTATCCTGCAGAAACCGGAGCAACCATGCAAACCCGGTTAAATTCAGCACTCAATTTCACTGGGAATTGCGATAATAGTTCTTTCGAAGGCATCTTTTTTACCTCTACCCTGAATTTTGGAAGCTCCGGTGATGAAGCTTTAAATATCAAAATGAAACGGTGCAGAATATTATACGATCTTGTCTTACGTGCATCCTCAACAGGTAATCCCGATCTTAATTTTCAACTGAGCGAATGTGTAACTGGTCCGTTAAATGCGAATAATGGATCAAACTGCCTGATAGAAAAATCGCTCATATTTGGGCAAATAAGTAATTTCGTTCAGGCTTTGTTCTCGCACAACACAATCAATGTGGGAGCTGTCTCGAACAGGGTAATTAATTATGGTGGGGGCAATACGTTTAATGACAATGTTTTTGGTAATGAATGGGGCTTACACGGTACAAGCAGCAATACTTTCAATAATAATATCTTTCAAAGTTCGTTACCCTTCACACCTCCTGCTGATTCGAACGGAGGAAGCAACAATATTATTAATGTTGGAGGTTCAAATATGTTCACCGATATTTCCCACAGTACTAATATTTATACCTTTTCGTATGACAATGACTACCACCTGAACCCGGCTTCAACAGGAACAACTCAGGATGGCGGCACAACAGGAGTAAGCATCATTGGTACGGCCAGCGACGGCACCAACGCCGGAATTTACGGAACAATAGTGCCTTACAAAACCATTCCATATTACCCACATATCAACACGGCTGTTATTGCAAATGAAGCTGTGAACGATCAGTTGGATGTAAACATCAATGCAGAGGCCCAAAGCCGTTAATCGTTCGGTTTAATTGAAAAGAAAATGAACATGAGACGATTCATCTATTTACTCATATGGCTTTTGCTGCCTGCGTGGTTGTCGGCGCAAACCAATATTTCTGCCGTGGAGTATTGGTACGATGGCGACTACACTACAGCCAGCCGGCAAACGGTATCAGGTCCGACCGTGAACTATACCGATTTGCTCGATGTAAGCGCCCTTGAGCCGGGCCTGCACACTGTTAACTTTCGCTTTCAGGACGACAGGGGTGTTTGGGGCTCCGTACTCACAAAGTTCTTTACCTATTATCCGGGCTCAACATCGGGAATCCACCAGGTTACCAATATCGAATACTGGTACGACGGTGACTACACTACAGCCAGCCGGCAAACAGTATCAGGTCCGGCAGTAAACTATGCCGATTTGCTCGACATAAGCGCCCTGAAGCCGGGCCTGCACACCGTTACTTTTCGTTTCCAGGACGAAAGGGGGGTGTGGGGCTCCGTACTCACAAAGTTCTTTACCTATTACCCGGGCTCAACACCGGGAATCCACCAGGTTACCGATGTCGAATATTGGTTTGACGGTAATTATACTTCTGCAATTGAAACATCATTAACTTCGGGAACTTCTGTCGATTGGAATTCTCTGCTCGACGTGAGCTTGTTGAATAACGGATTGCACACGGTAAGCTGCCGGTTTAAAGACGACCGCGGAATATGGAGTTCACCACTAATACGTTTTTTCAAAAAAGAGAAAAGCAACGGACTTCAACAGCTTGCAGCACTCGAATATTGGTTTAACAATGACTACAGCAACAGGAAAGACTCGGCTTTTGCGGCAACTTCATTGCTCAACCTTCATAAAATGCTTGATGTATCTTCCCTCAACATCGGTTTTCATTTTGTGAGTTTCAGGTTACAGGACGAGCAGGGAAAATGGGGCCCGGTAGCATCGTGGTACTTTACAAAAGAAAATCAGGAAAACTTACCCGAACTCCATCAACTTACCGCACTTGAATACTGGTACGACGGCGATTATGCAAACGTTCAGAACGATCCTGTTGCGGCAACGCCCTTGCTAAATATCGACACTGATTTAGACGTTTCTGCCTTAAACGACGGCTTACATATGTTGAGTTGCCGGTATCAGGATGAAGCCGGAAACTGGAGTCCTGCCTTTTCGCGTTTATTTGCCAAATACCCGGCCAAACCAGCTGCCGACCTGCACGAAATTACGGCAGTTGAATACTGGATAGACGGCAATATTTCAGCCTCGGTAAATACTTCGGTAACACCAGGTGCTGAATATATTTTAAATACGCAGCTTGATGTTTCGGCATTAAACAATGGCTTACATTTTATTTCCTATCGTTTTCAGGACGAAGCCGGAAAATGGAGTTCGGGCATAACTCATTTTTTCAGTAAATATGAAAATGAAATAGTTACGGCGAACAACAAAATTACCACTTATCGTTACTGGGCCGACAACTTAATCGAATCTGCAATAGAAGTCGATTTGGCTACACCGCTAAAATCGCTGAATTTCGACGAAGTGGTGGATGTTTCTTCCTTACCCGGAGGAACTCATGACATTTCATTTCAGTTCCGCGATTCGCTTGGCATGTGGAGCAGCGCTTACACCGAATCGTACAGCCAGGATTTTAATCCACGCGGAACGATAACAGCCAATACCGACCCGGCATGTAGTAACAGTGTGGTTAGTTTTACTGCCGAAACCATGGACGTGGACAGCATTTTCTGGGATTTTGGCGATACAACAGCAATTGTTGGAAGAGCAGCTTCGGAAGATGCGTACCATGCTTATACCAATGCAGGCACCTACACCGTAACTGCCACTTTGCTTAATGTCGACAGCGCTTACACAAATACGGCAACCACAACCATTACTGTCAATCAAAGTTATGGAGTTGCGATAGTAGCGCCCGAAAATCTGGTTGCCTATTATCCGCTTAACGGGGATGCCTCTGATGCAAGTACTTTGGGACATGACGGAACTGTTTATGAAGCAATTCCAACTGCTGACAGGCACGGAAACGCGGGCCAGGCTTACTATTTCGATGGAGTAAACGATTACATCGATTTAGGCGATTGGGAAAACGGCGGTCCTATGTCGTTTACTTTTTGGGCACGTTGGGATGCTTTTAATAACTGGTCGAGAATTGTGGATTTAGGAAATGGCCAATCTAATAATAACATTATTGTAGCCAATGCCTGGACAGGGAATGATATTCTATTTGATATTTTTCAAGGAAGTTCCCAGTATGATTACTATTGCAATGATATTCTGAATCAAAATGAATGGGTTTACATTGCCTGTACGGTTGACGAAACAGGTTTGATGAAAACATATAAAAATGGGGATCCCGAATGTTCGTTCAATGGTGTTACTCCTTTGGAATTATTAAGATCGTCACAATTTATAGGAAGGAGTAACTGGTCAGCAGACCAACATTTCAAAGGAGCCATCGATGAGCTGAAAATATACAACAAAGCACTTTCGGCTGAAGAAATTCTGCTCGACTATGAAGGTACAGGTGGAACCTCGCTGCCACCGATCGAAGCTGAGATTTGTGCGAACGACACTCCTTATGTTTTTGGTGCACAACTTATAACCGAAAGCGGTACTTACTACGAAACTTACCCGACAGTAAACGGGTGCGACAGTGTAGTTCAATTGAATTTAACGGTTCATCCAACGTACAATGATACGATCGGAAATTCTTCAGACTTTCAGGTAAACGACGATTTCGAAAGTTACGACGTTGGCAGCCTTGCCGGCTGGACCATCAAATATAATGGGTCGGGCACTGCCAACCAGAAAGTGGTAGATCATATTTCTAAAAACGGAGTAAAATCGTTCCAACTCGAAGGTAAAAGCAGTTGGGCAGCCGATTTGTATAAAAATATCAGCCATATTCCTGAAAAACTAACCATTGAAGCCTGGATAAACGTAACCATTGCAAACGCCCAGGGAAGCGGTATTGGGCTGGTGAACTACGGAGCTGCAAGCTGGGGTGCCCGCACATCGAGAATAAGCTTTGAAAACAGCCGGATTCTTGCAACCTGCACAGGAGGCGCAGCTTATGATATTCAAGCTTTTACCCCCGGACAATGGTATCACGTTCGCGTAGAACACGACATGGTCGCCCATGTTTTCTCGGTCTACATCGACGGACAAAAAGCTACAGGTACAAGTGGGGCTACAACAACAGATATATTCCCGATGTACACTGCGGCAGAATCACAGGATTTCTTTTTATGTGCCGGGAACGCTACCACTACAAGGGTATATTTCGATGATGTGAAGATGTACGAACCGAGTGATATTTTGGAAATCTGCTCTTCCGAAACACCATACACTTTCGGTACCCAACAACTCACCGCATCGGGGACCTACACCGAAACCTTCGAAAGCAAATTTGGGTGCGACAGTACCGTAACCATTAACCTTATTGTTAATCCATCGTACGCCATAAGCCTGACGGATTCGGTTTGTGAAGGCGAATTGCCTTATAATTTCGGAAGTCTTATGATTGATGTGCCCGGGCAATATGCCGACACTTTGCAAACTACTTTG
>JACJXC010000002.1 GCA_020636835.1 Bacteroidales bacterium | reverse complement strand
CATATTGAAGAATGTCCTGAACATCCCGCAAAACGTGTCGTTACTGAAGTGATCTCGGTGAGGGGTTTTGACCACAATACACAACAATTTCAATGTAAATCGATTGGTTCGGAGGAAAACTATTTATGAAACCTGCACGCGCATTATTTTTTATGTTGATTGCGGTAATACCGTATCCGGCATTCGCCGCTGAAGTTGGTGCGAATGCTTGGGAAAGTATACTGAGTAAAATCGCCAACTCCTTAACGGGGCCGGTTGCTTATGCGATTTCGATTATGGCCATTTTTTTATGTGGGATTACGATGGCGTTTGCTGATTTAGGTGGCGGTGCTAAACGATTTGTGCAAGTGGGGTGTGGTTTATCAATTGCGATTTTTGCTTCGCAAATACTCACCAGTTTTTTTGGATTTTCCGGAGCATTAATCTAATGGCAAGAGGTACGATCTTTCCGGTTAACCGTGCTATGCTACGCCCGATCATGATAGCGGGCGTGGAAAAACGTTTAGCATTGCTTAATGCCATGTTAGCGTTTCCGTTGATTGCGGCGACCCACCTCCATATGCCAGCAGCGCTGGCAGGGTTGGTACTGTATGGGGCAATCCATTTTGTATTTGTACTAATCTCTAAAAACGACCCCCATTTGGGAAAAGTACTCAAACGCAGCACCCGCTATTGTGTTCGCGCTTATTTTCCGGCGCATTCACATCTGCAATTAACCGAAGTTTGGACGGTGCGTTCCGTCTCAAGACCGGTGTGAGTGTGTCATGCTATTTGTCCGTGAACAAAACCATCGATCCATTAAAAAAGCCTTAGCCGCATCGCGTCGACATCGTGGTGTGAGTGACTTTTTGTCTTACTTAATGTTGTTAGATGAAAATACGATTCTACATAAGGATGGCGCGATCTCTCGGCATTTTTCGTATTCGCCACCCGATTGTGATGCGAGTACAGACAGTGAGCTGGATCATAACGCACAAACCTGGCGTCAGGCGTTTTCCTTTTTAGGGAATGGTTATATGGTCGAAACCAATGTCATCAGTCG
>JACJXC010000018.1 GCA_020636835.1 Bacteroidales bacterium | reverse complement strand
CCCGCCGGATGATGCGTACCGATGGCCTTGGCCTTATCGTAATCGACTATCTGCAACTAATGGATGACGTACCAGGGCAAGGCCGGAAGAACAGGGAAGAACGGATCGGCGATATTAGCCGGGGCCTGAAACGGATGGCCGGGCAGTTGGGCATTCCGATTATTGCGCTTTCCCAACTCAGCCGGGCCGTTGAAATCAGGGGCGGAAGCAAAGAACCGATGCTTTCAGACTTACGGGATTCCGGCAGCTTAGAGCAGGACGGGAACCTGGTAGGCTTCATCTACCGGCCGGAGTATTACGGGATTAAGGAGGACGCAGATGGAAACGACGTTATAGGGAAGGTTAAGGTTTCAATAGCGAAGCACCGCATGGGGCAGATAGGAGAATTTTGGTTCGACTATGACGCCGCCCGCGACAGTTACCGGAACACCGAGAAGCCGGAAACTAATTCAACTACATTGGAGCTTTCCATCCCGGCCGCCTCCCGGCCTGACCCGGATGATTATGTGCCATTCTAAACCACCACGCCATGAGCAGACAGGAAATAATAGGCAAAGCAATTCGGGACGAGCTACAGCGTCACGGCCTGAAACTATCCGACTTAAACCGGAGAACCCCGGAAACCATGGCCGCGGTATATGACATTCGCCGCCGGACAATTAACAGCCTTACGCTGGACGAGCTTTCCGGGTGGCTCGGAATAAGCCGTAATAAAATTGGTAATTACGCAAAAAAACGGAAGTCATGAACCCAACAACCTACCACTCCACCGAACCCACTCAGGCCGAACAGGAGCAGATAAATTTACTCTTATGGATAAAACAAAAAAATACGAATACTCTGTGAAATTTAGGTTTAACCGACTTGATAAGTGGGTGTCGTTCAAGTGCTTTTTTGATTTTATTTGATTGCCGCTAACGTATCGGGGCTATACGCTGATTATTTGCGGATTAAAAGAATGAAACTATGATAACAGAACACGATAAAGAGATAGTTGATACTATCAAAAAGTACATTGACCAACAAGCGATGGTAAGTGAAACAAAGGTTGATTTGGAAAAGATACACTGGATTGAAACCATTGATAGGTTAGTAAATAATTTGCGTATAGCCCCTGTTAGCTTTAGGTTTTGCTCTCCTGAAGATGTTGCTGATAGATTTTACACAGCCGAATGTGGTGCGTGCGGTTGGTGGGGCAGTAGTAAACTTCTTGATGGAGGTGGAGCTATTGCTGACACAGGAGACCATTTTGATTGCACCTGCCCCGTGTGTGGGAATGCTGATATTGATGAAAAGGATGATGAGAGCAAAACTTGAAGCTAACGGTTGAGTATAACCGTCAGGTGGGGATTAAATGCTCTGACCTTTCGACCTGACGAAAAGCAACTAAAGAGCAATGACCTTGCAAGATGGCACGCTGCCCCACTTGCGGTTATACATTGTTGGCAGCAGTTATTTATTGATTATGGCTTACTGGAATCATTTTGCAGAAGATACAAGAACAAAAATAATGTTCAAAGACCTTGCTATTAACGATAAATTCAGAGTTGGAAAGTGGAGAGGAAAGCGAAGAAGTGTAGTAATAGCAATTAAAACAGGTGAAAAAACATACATAGAAGAACGAAGCAAAAAAGAAACTTCGCTTTTATCGGTAGATAGTTACGAGGTGTATGCCTTTTAATTGCTGCCAACGGAGCGATTATTTGCGTTCGGTGGGGATTTTAAC
>JACJXC010000017.1 GCA_020636835.1 Bacteroidales bacterium | reverse complement strand
GGAGTTCGATGCTTTTTCGAAGGGCAGCGTAGATGCCACCGAGGACACCCGAATGCTTGTGAAGCAGTTCTCCAACAATACCAAGTTGATTGTTACAACCATCCAGAAGTTGAATAATGCCATAAGCAATGGGCATTACGCACCCCGAATGCAAATGCAGAAGGATGAGCGCATTATTTTCATCTTCGATGAGTGCCATCGTAGCCAGTTTGGCGAAACCCATAAACGTATCACCAAATTCTTTACAAAAGCGCAACTATTCGGTTTTACAGGAACGCCAATTTTTGTCAACAATGCAATAAAAAATGAGCTGGGCAAGCGAACCACCAAGGAGCTATTTGAGGATTGCCTGCACAAGTACGTAATAACCGATGCCATTAGGGACGAGAATGTACTAAAATTCTCCATTGAGTACGTTGGCCGTTACAAGGAGAAGGAGAACAGCCAGAACAACATTGATATTGAGGTGGAGGCTATCGACACCAAGGAGTTGATAGAATCGCCTATCAGGCTCGAAAAAATTGCAAACTACATTGTTGCAAACCATAATCGCAAAACACACAACAGGGAGTTTACCGCCATGTTCTGCGTTGGAAGCGTTGAAACTCTTACTAAGTACTACGAGATATTCCGAGATTTAAAGAACGATGGCAAGCACAACCTGACCATTGCAACCATTTTCAGCTACACCGCCAACGAGGACGACAAGGATGCCAATGGGTTTATCTCCGAGGAGGATTTGAAAATGGCTGCAGAGCCAACACCATGCTATGGAATAAACAGCCACACCAGGGATAAACTGGAAGCCTTTATTGGCGACTACAACGGGGTGTTCAACTCCAAATTCACAACCAACGATAGCCAAAGCTTTTACAACTACTACAACGATATAGCCAAAAAGGTTAAGGAGAAGAAGATTGATATATTGCTAGTAGTTAACATGTTCCTCACTGGTTTTGATAGCAAAACGCTCAACACCCTTTACGTTGATAAGAACCTTAAGTACCACGGGCTAATCCAAGCCTACTCGCGCACCAACAGGATTCTCAACGAGCAAAAATCGCAGGGGAATATTGTTTGCTTCCGCAACCTCAAAAAAGCCACCGACGATGCCATTGCTCTATTTGCCAATAAGGATGCAAGGGAAACAATCATCGTGGAACCCTACGAGGTTTATATCAGGAAGTTTAGCAAAGCCTTTGCGGAATTGCTAAAAATTGCTCCAACGGTTGGCAGTGTTGACAATTTTGAGGACGAGGAAAAGGAACTTGAGTTCATAAAGGCTTTCCGCGAGTTGATGAGGCTAAAGAATGTGCTCACCACCTTTGCCGACTTTACATGGAACGACCTGGCAATGACCGAGCAAAGTTTTGAGGATTACAAGAGCAAATACTTAGACCTATACGACAAGGTAAAAACCAACAGCCAGAAGGAGAAGGTATCAATCCTTAATGATGTTGACTTTGAGCTGGAGCTAATTCACCGCGACGAAATTAATGTGGCCTACATACTAAAACTCCTAGCAAAACTTAAGGAATCAAAGAAGGAAGACCACGAAAAGTACCAAAAACAGATTATTGAGTTGCTGGGTGGCGAGGCGAAACTACGCAGCAAGCGCGAACTAATTGAACGCTTTATACAGGAAAACTTACCCCACATCCAAGATGCCGAAAATATCCCCGAGGAGTTCGATGTGTTCTGGAGTAAAGAACAAAAAAGGGCATTCGACAGGCTCTGTAAGGAGGAAGATCTAAATGCAGAACTCCTCGAAGCTGTAATTGGCGACTACCTCTTCTCGGAACGCACCCCGTTACGCGATGAAGTACTGAATATGCTAGTAGGTAAAAAACCTGGCATTAAAGACCGAAAGACTGTTGCAGAACGGATAATCCAAAAAATCAAGAATTTTGTAGATACGTTTATTAA
>JACJXC010000016.1 GCA_020636835.1 Bacteroidales bacterium | reverse complement strand
CGGCACCAACCTGCTTGCTCGACATCACACAGTAAGCTCCTCCATACGCCTTGCGGGTAATTAAAGCAATTTTTGGAACGGTTGCCTCCGAGTACGCGTAAAGCAACTTTGCGCCATGCTTAATAATTCCATTGGATTCCTGATTGATACCGGGTAAAAATCCGGGGACATCAACAAAGGTTACGATTGGAATATTAAAGGCATCGCAAAAGCGGATAAAACGGGCACCTTTAACCGACGCATCAATGTCCAAAACACCTGCAAGGTGTGCCGGTTGGTTTGCAACTATTCCAACGGAGTGTCCTGCCATACGGGCAAATCCAACAACAATATTTTTGGCAAATAACGGCTGAACTTCCAAAAAGTTTTTATCATCAACAACGGATAAAATCAAATCCTTAATATCGTAAGGCTTGTTAGGATCGGCAGGGACAAGCGTTTGCAACGCTTCATCTTCCCGCAAAGGGTCGTCGGTTGTCGGAACTACCGGCGGTTCCTCCATGTTATTCACGGGAAGAAAACTCATCAACTCGCGAATAAGCATTAAGGCCTGTTCCTCGCTATCGGCAAAAAAATGAGCCACTCCACTTTTAGAGTTGTGCGTAATTGCACCTCCCAACTCGTCCTTGGACACCTCCTCGTGGGTTACAGCCTTAATAACATCGGGCCCGGTAACAAACATGTAACTGGTATCCTTTACCATCACAATAAAATCGGTGAGCGCAGGAGAGTAAACTGCTCCACCGGCACAAGGACCCATAATACAGGTAATTTGAGGTATCACCCCCGAACTTCGAACATTGTTATGAAAAATTTCGGCATAACCGGCCAAACTTTGCACCCCTTCCTGAATACGAGCCCCACCAGAATCGTTCAGACCAATAATGGGCGCACCCATTTTATTCGCCAGCTGTTGAAGTTTTATAATCTTGTTGGCATTAGCCCGACTAAGCGTACCGCCAAAAACGGTAAAATCGTAGGCGTAAACATAAACCAACCTTCCATCTATCTTGCCATAACCGGCAACAACACCATCGCCGGCAATATGCTTATCGCCCATACCAAAGTCGGCATTACGATGGGTTACAAACTTATCGAGTTCGTTAAACGTTCCGGGATCTAAGAGTTCTACAATCCGCTCACGGGCTATTTTTTTGCCGCTTTCATGCTGTTTGGCAATCCTGCTAGCCCCTCCAGCCTCATCGGCTTGCTTATTTCGTCGCGCTAACTCCTGATATAGTTCATCTAAATTTTTCATCACAAGTAAAAATTACAACACACAGATTAAGAAATTTACTTTTAAACAACGCAAAAACGCACGATTGCTTAAACATCGACATTTCAGGAATATTGCATTCATTGCAACATTTCCTACTCCACCTCTACAAGGGGTTGATTGGCATTAATATTATCGCCTTCGGCTACGTAAATTTTCTTGACAACTCCATCAACAGGGCTCTTGTACTCGCTCTCCATCTTCATAGCCGAAATTACAATTACCGTTGACCCCTGCTGAACCGCATCGCCTTCCGACACCGGAATTTTGACAACACGCCCCGGCATTGGTGTAGATATGACCTTTTCCACGGCATAGCCATCCGAAGATTTGCGACTTTGCTGGTAACGGCTTTGCGCATCGATGATTTCCACCTCACGCGAGTTGTAATATGTATTTACATAATAACTTTTAGGCCCATCGCCAGGAATAATCTCAATATTAAATGACTTTCCGTTATGAAGAATGGAATATACCCCATTTTCAACCTGAGCGATATCCACCTCATAACGCTTACCATCAACCTCAAAAATGGCAAAGTCTCCTTCCCTCTTTATCAACTTCACATCGGCAACCCTATCGCCAATTTTCACCTCTAAAGCCATGATTATATATGTTGAAGATTTTTCTTTATTCCGTAGGTTTTCCAGTTCATCGAACCCTGAGTAACCGTAAAATCGCTCATTGCAACCTTCTCCATTTTGGATATGAAATCGTAATAGGCTGCAATTATTGCCATATCCTCGAACACGGGATTTTCGGTTCGCTTTGCGCTCATCAACTCATCAAAATGATCGGGAATAAAATGCGTATTGTAATTTCCCTTTCGAAAATCCGGATGCTCCATTATCCGTTTCTGAAAACGAATTGATGTTTTTACCCCCGTAATGTTATATTCAAAAAGAGCTCTGCGCATTCTGTCGATTGCCTCTTCGCGCGTCCTTCCCCACGAAATTAACTTGCTAATCATGGGGTCGTAATGAATAGGTATTTCGTATCCCTCGTAAGCATAGCCATCGGTACGAATGCCCAAACCATTGGGTTCGCTAATATGACGAATTAACCCCGGCGACGGCATAAAGTTGTTGAAGGCATCCTCGGCCAATATTCGACACTCAACGGCATGTCCGTGCTGCGAAATTTCATCCTGACGAAACGAAATTGGCAACCCCGATGCAATTCGAATTTGCTCTTTAACCAAATCGATACCCGTAACACGCTCGGTAATCGGATGCTCCACCTGCAATCGCGTATTCATCTCCAAAAAGTAGAAATTACGATTCCCATCAACCAAAAACTCAATGGTGCCGGCTCCGGTATAACTTACAGCCTTAGCAGCTGCCACCGCTGCCTGCCCCATAGTTTCGCGAAGTTCAGGAGTAAGAAATGGTGAAGGTGTTTCCTCTACAACCTTTTGATGGCGACGCTGAATGGAACATTCGCGTTCGAACAGATGCACCGTATTTCCAAGTTTGTCGGCTAAAATTTGAAACTCGATATGGTGTGGTGCTTCCACATACTTTTCGATGTAAACGGTATCGTCGCCAAAGGCTGACATGGCTTCAGATTGAGCCATTTTTACAGCAGAAATCAACTCTTCGGGTTTCCGCACCAAACGCATTCCCTTTCCGCCACCACCGGCGGAAGCTTTTACCATGACAGGCAATCCTATTTCGGCCACTATACGCTTAACCGTATCGAAATCGGAAATCTTTTGTTGCGTCCCCGGAACCACCGGAACACCTGCTGCAATCATTGTTTGACGAGCAGTAATTTTATCGCCCATGTGGTCGATAGCATCCGGATTAGGCCCAATAAAAATAATTCCCGATTGAGCGCACTTTCGAGCAAAATCGGCATTTTCCGAAAGGAAACCATAACCCGGATGAATGGCATCGGCGCCAGACTTTAAGGCAACCTCAATAATCTTGTCGGCATTCAGATAACTTTCGCGCGAAGGCGAAGGTCCAATGTGATATGCCTCGTCGGCATAGCGAACGTGTAACGAACGCCTGTCGGCATCGGAGTACACTGCCACGGAGCGTATCCCCATTTCGCGGCACGAGCGAATAACCCGAACGGCTATCTCACCGCGGTTAGCAATAAGTACTTT
>JACJXC010000015.1 GCA_020636835.1 Bacteroidales bacterium | reverse complement strand
GATCGGCCATACTACTCAGCGGGCATAACGCCAACGGCGTTTACTGGTACGATACCGAAAAGGGAAACTTTGTAACCAGCAACAACTTCAGGGAAACACTGCCCGTTTGGCTCGACACATTCAACGTTAAGGGCTTTGCCAAACTATACATCGAACGGGAATGGAGAGCTCTAAACCCCATACAAAACTACGAGGAGGCCGATACCGCCAAGGTAAAGTCGACTGAAACGAAGAAACGACTTGCCGATAAACTGAAACTACTGGTAGATGGGATTATTGGCCATAAACAGCCCCCGGTAAACTTCAGTAGACTCGGCGAAACACCGTTTGGAAACTCAATTACAAAGGACTTAGGAATTGCCGCCATCATGGGCGAAAACCTAGGCGCCGACGAACACACCGACCTACTCTGCGTAACATTCAGCGCGAACCGGACTATTGGGCAAAAATTCGGGCCACACTCCATCGAAATGGAGGACACCTATTTGCGCCTCGACAAAGAGATAGCCCACTTCCTAAATTTCATATCGATGAATGTGGGAAAGGAAAACACATTGGTAATCCTCACATCTGATCAGGGCATATCGTCGGCACCCGATTACCTTGAAAAATCAAATATCCCCGGAGGCTACTTCGACCCCAAGAAGGCCATGGTACTGCTAGGTAGCTACCTGAATGCCACATACGGAACAGGCCCATGGATAACCGCCTACCACGAAAAACAGATATACCTCAACCGAAAACTAATTGAGGATTCGAACCTGAAATTGGAAGACGTTCAGCAACGTGTAGCCGAATTCATGCTCGAATTCTCTGGCATAGCCAACAGCACCACAGGCCACACCCTGCAAACGGCAAACTTTGCGAATGGGATAATGGTTAAATTCCAGAACAGCTATAACCAACGCCGCTCCGGTGATGTGATAATCAACCTAGAGCCGGGCTGGGTTGAGCGCAATGGCTCCATCTCGTCGGGTAACTCGGCCTACGACTACGACACGCATGTACCGTTAATATGGTATGGTTGGAAGATGAAACGAAAATCGATACTATCGCCAGTAAACATGAACGACATAGCCCCCACCCTATCCACACTACTAGGCATAACCTGGCCTAATGGAGCCATGGGAACGCCAATCAAGGAGATAGTGGAATAGCACGATAAACCTATCGGAAACGCTAAAGGAACAAGTCTTTTAGCGTTTTTCCATTTAGCCCAAACACGTTAAACAGAGCTAAAAAAGTTACCATTCGAAACAATATAATAAAAATAGAGTACATTTGCATACCGATCGTTTAGTATGCAAATTATGAGCGACACAAGAGAATACATTATAGATCAGGCGTATGGCCTATTTTTAAGCCGAAGTTATGAGGCTGTATCAATAAGCGAAATAAGCAAGGCCATTGGCTTTACGAAAGGGGCCTTGTACCACCATTTCACCAACAAGGAGGACCTTTTCAAAGCAGTTATCGACAAGTACCTTCCCCTTAACGATTTTTTCATACCGTTCAATGGCAATTCGCTCAGAGATTATATCGATGAATGCATAAAAACCTCAGAGAAGGTAGTAAATAGCATAGTGAACAGCAACAACAACTTTGTCCCGCTCAACCACATGGCACTCCTAATTGATGCTTTCCGCCATTACCCTAAATATGCCGAAGACAAAGAGAAACTAATTGTTGACGATATTAATAGTATTGAAAAAATCATACAAAATGCAATAGATAAAAAAGAGATAAGAAGCGATATAAACGTAAAAAGCATGGCTATGAATTTCACCTCAATCAATACAGGAGTCGCTGCAAGTTTAATGATAAATAAATCACCCCAAGAAGCGTTAAAGTCTCTACGCAATCAGTTTTACGAACTATACAATATTTTGAAACTATAAATCTTAAAAATGTAAAGATTCTTTTAATAAAATCGCAAACATACTAATCGTTCAGTATTAAACTATAAAACAAAACATACTGACCGTTCAGTATAATTCAAAGTAAATAACCTACTAAATAAAATAACAACTATGAACAAAACTATTTACTGGGCACTAGGAATTGCCGCATTTATGGGGTGTAACTCGGAACAAAACAAAGTTGAAACCCTTGGGAGTAAAACCATAAAGGTGAGCGTCGACACGGTTAAATCGGAATTTATCAGCTCAAACCTAAGGTACAGCGGCAGCATTGAGGCATTTCAAACCGTCCCTCTAAATTTTCAAACTGTGGGCAAGGTAGAAAGGGTACTAGTGGAAGCCGGCGATGCAGTAAAAAAGGGTCAACTACTGGCAACCATAGAAAAAACTGATTTACAAAACCTTCGCGATATATCAAAAGCAAAGTATCAGCAGGCAAAAGATGCCTACGACAGGCTAAAAAAAGTACACGACGAAGGCAGTCTACCCGAGATAAAATGGGTTGAGATGGAAACCAACCTTGAACAGGCCAAACTATCGCTAGAACTATCGGAAAACAGCCTCGACAAGTGCAACCTGCGCTCGCCGGCAAACAGTATAGTGGGACGCAGAAATATTGAGCCCGGCATGACAACGCTAAGCATAGGCAGTGCACCAATAGAACTGGTTGATATAGATAAGGTATATGTAAAAATATCGGTGCCCGAAAATGAGATTGGAAAAATTAAGAAAGGATTAAAAGCCCTATTTACAGTATCGGCCTTAAACAACTTACAATTTGAGGGCAATGTAACCAATGTAAGCCCGGTTGCCGATGTATTTGCCAGAACATACGAGGCTAAAATACTGGTAAACAATCCCAATCACAGCCTAAAACCAGGAATGGTTTGCGATGTTACCCTCGATATTAAATCGGAAAAGGAACTAACACTCATACCATACCAAGGCGTATCGACCGATAGCAAAGGTCTAGCATTTGTTTACATGGTAGATGCAGATGGCAGCAGAGCAACTAAACAACCGGTAACACTTGGTAACTACTACGGAAAATTCATTGAGGTTACCTCGGGGCTCGCACCATCGCAAGTTATTGTATGCGAAGGAAAAGAAAAACTATCGGACAACAGCCTAATCAGTTTTTAGTATGAAAGCCAAAGGAAAAGGAATAATTGAAGCGGCAATGCGGCATCACAACATTGTGATAATAATTGCCGTGGTGCTAATGATTGTTGGGGTAATTGCACTACAGGTGATGCCACGCAACGAATTTCCAAAGTTTACTATCAGGCAAGGAGTAGTTGTTGGGGTTTACCCCGGAGCCACATCGGCCGAGGTGGAAGAGCAATTGACGAAAGAGGTTGAGAACTACATATTTGGATTCCAGGAGGTAAAAAAGGCTAAAACCTACTCGTACTCGCGTGAGGGGATTATGTACATATTCGTTGAATTAAACGACGATGTAACAAACGCCGACCAGTTCTGGTCCAAGCTAAATCTAGGCCTGAACGATTTGAAAATGAACTTACCATCGGGGGTTCTTGCACTTATCGTAAACTCCGACTTTGGCGATACTGCCGCATTGCTCATCACCCTATCGTCCGACACGAAGAGTTACAAGGAGATGGAGGAACAGCTAAAGAAACTAGAATCAGAATGTCGGAAAATCCACGCAACATCAAAAATTAAGCACTACGGACTTCAAAAGGAAAAAATATTTGTAAACATCAAACCCGAACTACTCAACGAGTACAATGTAAAGACCATATCGCTGCTGAGTTCATACATGCCCAATGGCATGGTGAATTACGCTGGCGAACTAAAGGACGGCAAGTACAACATGCCAATCCACTTCCCTGCAAGCTTTGAATCGGAGAAAGATTTAGCCGATCAGATTGTTTACTCCGACCCCGCCGGAAATGTGGTTCGCCTAAAAAACATTGCTACCATCGAGCGACGATACGACGATCCGGACAGCTATATTAAGCAGAACGGGATGAAAACCATCCTACTATCGCTGGAGATGCAGCCGGGCAATAACATTGTGCAATTCGGAAAGGATGTAGATGAAGCCCTGGCTAAATTTCAGAAAGTCTGTCCATCGGATATTCAAATAGCAAAAATATCAGAACTGCCAAAGTATGTCGACGACTCGGTAAGCAACTTCATGCACGAGTTTATGATAGCCATTGCTGCCGTAATTCTGGTAACCATGCTACTGCTTCCATTAAGAGTTGCTTCGGTAGCCGGCGTAACCGTTCCAATTGCAGTTCTGATAACCCTAGCCGGCATGTATTTTTTTGGCATCGAATTACATAC
>JACJXC010000014.1 GCA_020636835.1 Bacteroidales bacterium | reverse complement strand
TCTCGCCACGAACCACTTCGCAAACCCCAAGGTGTCATATTGAAAAAAACAACTCGGCGGAGGGGCCAAATAGATTGCTATATAATTAAAAGTCACTACCGTTATGTGTTATAAAATTAATTTTAGGCAATCGGAATCTTCCCTATCGGACAAGGGGGAATATGGATTTAAAAAATTACTTTTGCGAGCCTTAAACCTTTGGGCAAAAGGATAGTTCTAAAAAAACAAAAAGTATGCAGAAACCCGGATCGCGGATATACTTGGCAGTGGTAATGGCGATGGTATTTTGGTCGCTCACCTTTATATGGTACAAGGATGTATTTGAGTTCTACAAACCACTTACGCTGGTGGTATTACGCTTGAGCATATCCAGCTTGGTACTATTTGCGGTTACTGCAATTATTGGCAAGCTGGTAAAGGTAAACCGAGCCGATATCAAGTACTTCATGCTGCTGGCATTCTTTGAGCCATTCATGTACTTTGTGGGAGAAACCTACGGGATGACCATGATATCGTCAACACTGGCCGCTGTAATAATCTCAATTATTCCGTTGTTCAGCCCCATTGGCGAGTACTATTTTTACAAGCAACGAATAACCCCGATGAACTTTCTGGGGATAGTGGTTTCGGTAGTTGGAGTTTGCGTGGTGATTTTCCACAAGGGATTTGGGCAGGTGGATGCCAATCCGTATGGAGTGCTATTAATGCTATTGGCAGTATTCTCGGGGCTAGGATACTCGCTCACACTCCGGAAATTAACATCAAAATACAATGTATTCTCAATCATAACCTACCAGAATACGCTAGGGGCGCTTTACTTTCTTCCACTGTTTCTGATATTTGAGGTTGATCACTTTATAGGTGTCGGGATAAGCATAAAATCGATGATTCCAATCTTTGAGTTGGCAATTTTCGGGTCAACTATTGCATTCTTGCTCTTCACATACTCCGTGAAGCATCTGGGGGTAACCAGCGCCAACTCGTTCACCAACGCTATTCCGGTACTAACCGCAATATTTGCCTATTTTATGAATGGCGAAGTAATAACCCCATTAAAAATGGCGGGAATAGCAGTAGTTGTTCTAGGATTGTTCCTATCGCAGGTTCCGAAAAAAAGGATGCAAAAAGTATTCGCCTTCATCCCCGTAGGGCTAATTACAAAAGCTAGGCTAAACAAGGAATAGCAATTCCCAAGCTGTGAACTACTACGCAGAGTTACGCAGAGAAGAAAAAGAACATTGCCCGCAGAATGCGCAGAGGTTCGCAGAAGAAGAGGAAGATAGTTGCCCGCAGATTTCGCGGATTTTCGCAGAGGAAGAAAAGAAGGTTCGCCCGCTGAATGCGCAAATTTACGCAGAGAAAGAAAGGTTGGACAAGCTCTTATTCTGCGTTGGTCTGCGAGATCTGCGGGAGAGGAAAAAGATTATTGCCCGCTGAATGCGCAGAGGTTCGCAGAGAAAGAAAAGTTGAATAAAGTCTTATTTCTGCGTTGGTCTGCGAGATCTGCGGGAGAAAAAAAAGATTATTCCCGCTGAATACGCAGAGTTTCGCAGAGTTGTATAAACTCTTATTTCTGCGTTGGTCTGCGAGATCTGCGGGAGAAAGAAAAAGATTATTGCCCGCTGAATGCGCAGAGTTACGCAGAGTTGTATAAACTCTTTTTCTGCGTTGGTCTGCGAGATCTGCGGGAGTAGAAAAAGATTATTGCCCGCTGAATGCGCAGAGTTTCGCAGAGTTGTATAAACTCTTTTTCTGCGCTGTTCTGCGAGATCTGCGGGAGAAATAATTGCCAGCAGAATGCGCAGAGTTACGCAGAGAAAGAAAAGTTGAATAAAGTCTTATTTCTGCGTTGTTCTGCACAGTTCTGCGCAAGGAAAAATCTTAAGCAGTTGCTTATCGAAGAGCAGACTACTCCTCGCCAAATTGCATAAGGTACGATTTGATGCAATCGGACAAATCGCCATCGAGTACAGCGGACACATCGGAGGTTTCGTAGCCGCTGCGCAGATCCTTAACCAGTTTATAGGGGTGCAGCACGTAGTTTCGGATTTGCGAACCCCACTCAATCTTCATCTTTTTACCCTCAATTTCGGCCTGCACCTCTCGCCGTTTGCGCAGCTCCAGCTCGTACAGATGCGATTTCAGCAAGCGCATGGCGTTCTCCTTATTCTGGAACTGCGAGCGCGACTCGGTATTCTCAATCACCATACCAGTGGGTAAATGGTACAGGCGTACTCCGGTCTCCACCTTATTCACGTTCTGGCCACCAGCACCCGACGAGCGGTAGGTGTCCCATTTAATATCGGCAGGGCTAACCACAATCTCGATAGTATCGTCGATAGCCGGCGAAACGAACACCGAGGCAAACGAGGTATGCCTGCGGGCATTGGAGTCGAATGGTGAGATGCGCACCAAGCGGTGAACCCCGTTCTCGCTCTTTAGAAAACCATAGGCCATATCGCCCACGAACTCGAGGGTGCAGGATTTCACGCCGGTCTCTTCGCCCTCCTGGGTATCAACAATCTTAACCGTGTAGCCATTCCGCTCGCCATAGCGCATATACATACGCATAAGCATTGCGGCCCAGTCCATACTCTCGGTACCGCCAGCACCGGAGTTAATTTTCATGATAGCGCCCAGCCGATCCTCCTCCTTACGGAGCATATTCTTCAGCTCAAGATCTTCCAAAGCCGACAGGCACTGGGCATACAACTGATCCACCTCGGTATCGGTAGCTGCGCCCTCGCGGGCAAAATCGAAAATCACCTGCAAATCCTCAGAGAGGGAGTTTACCCGGGTAAAGCTGTCGATCCAAGCCTTAATGCTGGCCACCTTTTTGAGCTGCAGTTCGGCCTCGGCGGGGTTATCCCAGAAATCGGGGGCTTGAGTTCGCTGTTGCTCCTCCTCGTGCTGAATTAATTTGGTATCGATGTCAAAGATGCCTCCTCAGAGCATCCCGGCGCCTTACAATCTCCTTTACCTGTTCGATGGTTATCATTTTACTGCGAATTTTGCGCAAAGATATAGAAAAAAGCGGATGAACACAGCAAAAGACCTTTAGCACGAGCACAGGGGGATGGACTCGGCCAAACATATCCTATAATAACCGCAAACTATAGAGGTAGGGTAAATTCGAAGGTGGAACCCTCGCCCACCTGGCTCGATACGGATATTTGACCGCCATGCCCCTCCACAATTTTTTTGGCAATGGCAAGCCCTAGTCCGTACGATTTTTCGTTGGCAGTAGGGCTAATACTCGATTTCTTGAAATACTGAAAGATTCCAGACACCTCGTCGGCCGGAATGCCAAGCCCCTTATCCACCACCTGGGTTACCACCTGCGAGTTGCGTATAAAAACATGAATAGTGATAGGGCTACTGGGATTTGAGTATTTTACCGCGTTGGTAATCAGATTATTAATCACCTGTTCAATTTTTGCCCGGTCGATATTCACGGAGCACTCTGGCACATCGAAAACTTTAATTAAATCGATTCCCTTTTTGGAAGCGTTAAACTCGTTCATACGGACACAACTGCTCACAAAACTTACGTACTCAACATCTTGCTTATTCAGCGACAGCTTACCGCTCTCAATTTCGGTTACATCGAGAAGGCTATTCACCAGATCGAGCATTCCGGCGCTTGTTTCGGAGATTAGCAGGGGAAGCTCCTTCAAATCGTCGGGAACCTGCTCGGCAATAACCTGCGAAATTCCGAGGATTGCACCAATGGGATTGCGCAAATCGTGCACAACCACCCCCATGAAAAGATTTTTCTGTGCCAGAATGTTCTGCAACTCCTCGTTCTGCGACTCGAGTTGAATTTTAAGCAGGTTCAGATCGGTAATATCGTACGAAATTCCAACATAGGTAGATACGCTACCGTTGGTGAACAGCGGTATTTTAACCGATAAGAAGTAGCTGGGTTCGCCATTCCGATCGAGCATCACCTCCTCGCTCTCCACCTTTTGGGAAAGTTCAAACACCTTACGATCGCTAATATCAATAAGCGAGGCGTACTCGGGCAGCATAAGCTCAGCATTGGTACGCCCCACAATATCGGACTGGGTCAAACCCAGAAATTCGGACAACCGGGCATTGGCATAGATATAACGCAACCCTCGATCCTTCATATAGATATGCGACGGGGTGTTATCCAGAATGGTAGTAAGCATACGGTTAAGCCCCCGCAGCTCGCCCTCAAGCTTTAGCCTCTCAGTAATATCGGTAGAAACCCCACAAAGCCCAACAATGCTTCCCAACGAATCGTAAAGGGGAGTTTTCACCACGCTATAAACCCTATACTCGCCCGTCTCCTTAATGTAATTATGCTCCTCGGCCTCAATATGTTCGCCTTTTTGGAGCACCCGACTATCGAATGCCAGCAATTCTTTCGATTTATTAACATCAAAAAATGCCTCGTCGCCCTTACCCAGAATTTTATCCTCGGGCATTCCCAACAAGCTACATACCATGTGGTTAACGTACATATATTTGCCGTTAGCATCCTTTATATACACGTAGGCACGCACATTATCGAGCGCAGCCTTCAGATGCTGCACCTGCACCATTAAACCCTCGGTATTGCTGCTCGATTTTGACATTACAACAGGTTTACATATTGATATTTCGAAAAAACATGCATCAATTTATCACTTTTCCACATTATATAAAAGCATGGCAATGGATTAGCAGCTACAAACCTGGGCAAACCTCATCAAAAAGCAGCACTATGGGGCAAATGCAGAATGATGATTAATATCACCATTGCATAATCAGCTAAACATCAACCTGAATGGGGCAAACTTGCCGATAATCGAAATTGGGAAAGCAAGCAACCACATCACTGATGAAACAAAATCTAATTTCACATCAATAGAATGGTCTCAGATTATTGGAATGAGAAATGTTTTTGCTCATGAATATTTCGGAGTTGAGTCAAGTTTAGTTTGGGAGATTATAAAAAATGACATTCCCGGACTAAAAGAGAGAGTTCAAGAAATCTTGGAAACGATAGAATAAACCCACTACGGCCAATAAACAGAAAAATTACCAGCGGCGATGATATGGATGCTAATTTTTTGTTAACTTTAACTAGATTTTAACAGCGGGGAAGAACAATGGAGTAACCTCCAGCATTTTAAACCGCCGATAGGCGAGGGCTATACCTTATATTATATGGAGACACCCAGAATAGTTTTGGAATTATCGACGCATCGCGGCGCAAACGTTGTGCTAATCCGGTTCGACTGGGATCAGAGCCTTGTTGACCTAGTGAAACAGCTACCACTGGCCAGATGGAGCAAAAGCATGAAGACATGGTACGTACCCCAGGCAAAATTCGACCTGAGCAAAGTTTATGGGCTATTCAAGGGCAAAGCGTATGTCGATTACCACGGGCTAAAGAAGCCGAAAAGCGAATTTCCAGCAACGCCTCTGCCACCACCCCCCATATTACCACTAGCAACACCCGCAACGGGCAATGCACCAGAAACATCGTTACCAACACCAAGCGCGGCAAGCACACCCAATATCGATCTGAAAGCCTTCAGGATATGGCTTTACCACCGTCGATACAGCGAAAACACCATACGGACCTACAGCGAGCTGGTTAAAACCTTCCTCGACTACATGAAAAACAAGCCCATATCGACAATCACCAACGACGATGTGGTAAAATATGTGTACAACCACATAGTGGGGCGCGGGTACAGCTTTGCGCACCAGAACCAGGTAGTAAGCGCCCTTAAGCTATTCTTCAGCGAGGTCGGAAAATCGGAGATAGATATTGACAAGATCCGCCGACCACGGCACGAACACAAGCTTCCCAACGTGCTCAGCAAGGATGAGGTGAAACAAATACTATCGGCACCGCAAAACATAAAGCACCGCACCATGCTGAGCCTGATATACGCCTGTGGGCTGAGGCGCAGCGAGCTACTCAACCTAAAACCCGGCAGTATCGATAGCAAAAGGGGACTGCTAATCATAAAACAAGCAAAGGGGTACAAAGATCGGATAGTGCCAATATCGGAGAAAGCCCTAGCCCTGTTAAGGGAGTACTACCTTATGTACCGACCCAAAGAGTGGCTATTCGAGGGGCAGCAAGCGGGAGAACAATACAGCGCCGAAAGTTTGCAGAAGGTATTAAAAAACGCGCTGGGCAAGGCCAAAATAAAAAAGCCCGTAACGTTGCACTGGTTGCGGCATAGCTACGCCACCCACCTACTGGAGAGCGGCACCGATTTGCGCTACATCCAGGAGCTACTGGGGCACCGGAGCAGCAAAACCACGGAGATATACACGCACGTATCGACACAGAGCATCCAAAAAATAAAATCGCCCTTTGACGATCTGTAGAAAAAATTACTACCTTTGATAAAGCAACCCCGAGGTGCACTAACCCAACCCGTAAAGGCTGTATTAATGTACTTTTAGTAAACAGATAAAGGAGTTGGCAACAAGTTTAGCGCTTAAACTTTAACTTGATAAAATGAAAACAAGGAGATTAACTATACTTGTATTTTGTGTTTTCTTTATAATTGATGCTTTTAGTCAAGATAATAAAGAAGGTTATTTCATTATTGATAATTTGAACAGAACTTACAGTGTTGATAGTATTAAATTGTTCGTAAACAAAGAATTTCCTGTTGAGATTAATGTGTTTAAGAACGGAAAAGAAGAAGTAATGTCCCCTCGTACGATAAAAGGGTTTGAACAATATGGGCAAGGTTTTAGTTATATTTTTGAGAGCATTCTAGATATGCAAAACGAAAAGTTTGATTTCTCAAAAAATGGTATTTTTCTTATTAGAGATAACACCGGGAAAATTGAGTTTTTTACAATGCACACGAAAAAGGATGTATTACACTGTGCAAAATATAATAATAAGTGGTATGTATTTGATATGCCCAACAAGTCTAAGAAAATTCAAGATTTCTTTAATGATAAGCCATTAGTTTCAACTAATATTGCAAATTTATTAAAAACTTGCGGTTACTGTTATAATGAAATTATTGATATGGCGAACTATTACAATGAACCTCCTTCAGAGTATTTTGGATCACCTCGATATGATAATATTGATTCATTGTGCAATGATTTTATTAACGCTATAAAATCAGACAACAATGAAGTTATATCTCAATATGCAAAGAGAATTTTTTTAAATAAATACTATAACGATTTCTTTATAAAATACCGTTTTAAATATCGAGGATACCCATTTCCAACTGATGAAGAATTAGAAACGAATATTGTTAGAGAAACTAATTTAATGATAAAAATCAAAGATTATTGGAAAAAAAATTACAAACTAGATAGTATTAAACTAATAGGGATTGAGAAATCAATGGAAGATACTATTGATTTCCGTTATAATATAAAATTTACAGAATTGAGCATTAATGTTAAGACAAATATTGAAGAAAATTGGAGTCTAGGCGAACTAATTAATGTGAATGGTAAATGGATATTGCTTTTTGACCCAAAATAAAAACCAGTTGCCAACAGGTGGTTTAGCCTACTGTGGCTGATGATGCAGATACCAAAGTTTTTAGTATTTTAGTATGGTTTTAGCGTGGGATGATGCCGCTGGCTATTTACTCCCCAGCAGCCCAAACCGCCGACCGTTATGCGCCATAATGACACCCGCACGAAACGACAGAATGGCTCCGATTGACCGCCCTACAAACTGAAACGAAACGACAGAATCCGACACGGCGAATTGACCAAATCGAAATCGAGAAACCAAATTTATGGAGGACGGTCAAGCGTAGCCAAGCAATGATTTTTCGAACAGACATCATCAT
>JACJXC010000013.1 GCA_020636835.1 Bacteroidales bacterium | reverse complement strand
GCGAGCAATAACCCGAATAACAGTATCCGTCTCATGGGATTTACAGTTTATTAGTATACAAGTTACTGTGTACCAAGACCTATTCAATCGATAAAAAAATGATTTAGATACCCTATCCCGATGATATTGCTTACCACTTATAGTTATAAAGGTGAGGAAACGAAAAATAAAAAAACTCCTGGCTATCCAGGAGTTTAAATAAAAACGCAACAGTTGTAACTACTGCATATTCAGATTCACAGCCACAACTTCAACAATTTCGGGGACCTCGCGCTTAATAGCCTGTTCCACCCCGTTTTTGAGCGTAAGAATGCTGTACGGACAACTTCCACAAGCGCCAAGCAGCTTTACTTTCACAACTAGATCGTCGGTAACCTCAACCAGCGAAATATCCCCACCATCATTCTGCAGGAAAGGACGAATTGTTTCGATAGATGCACTAACTTTTCTGATGATTTCCTCGTTTGCTGACATACTTTTTCTTATTTATTATTAGTTATTTATGCTTCACATTCACAGCGCTGGTGGGCGGAAGGTCGCGATTACGAATGCCCACCTGTTCTATTACATTGCGAGCCAATTTATCGAAAGCCTCAGCCACAATTGATGTACCGGTAGCAACGGGTTCGCCCGAATCGCCACCCTCGCAAATACTCTGAACAATTGGAATTTGACCCAACAGGGGCAATCGCATCCGTTCGGCCAATTTTTTACACCCCTCCTTCCCGAATATGTAGTACTTATTGTTGGGAAGCTCAGCGGGAGTAAACCAGGCCATATTCTCGACCAAACCAAGCACTGGCACCTTAATATTATCGCTGGTAAACATACTTATACCCTTAATGGCATCGGCTAGCGCAACATCCTGAGGCGTGCTGACAATAACGGCACCCGTAACAGCAACCTCCTGAACCAGGGTAAGATGAATATCGCTTGTGCCCGGGGGCATATCAATAAAAAGGTAATCCAAATCGTTCCAAGCACCCTGATGTATAAGCTGCTTTAACGCATTGGTGGCCATTGGACCTCTCCAGATTAACGCATTACCGGGATCGACAAAAAAACCAATGGAAAGCATTTTAACACCGTAGTTCTCCACCGGTATAATAAGCTCCATACCGTCCTCCTTTTTAACCTCGGGCTTAGCATGCTCCATGTTAAACATTTTGGGGATGGATGGGCCATAAATATCCGCGTCAATCAACCCAACTTTGGCTCCAGTTTTAGCCACCGCCACAGCAAGGTTCACGGCTACAGTAGATTTTCCTACACCACCCTTGCCCGAGGCAACCGCAATAATATTCTTAACACGGCTCACCGACGCCTTTTCCTTTAGCACCGAAACCCGCTCGGCGGTATCGGCCACAATGGCTATATCAACCTGAATGTTATCGCCATACTCATCAATTAACGCCTTTGTAGCCATTTTCTTAATGGCCGAGGCAAACGGATCGACCTTTTTGCTAAGCTTAAGCACAAATGATACCTTGCTCTCACCAACATTCAACTCCTGAACCATTTCCATGGCCACTATATCCTTACCGGTTTCGGGATGTACAATTCTGCGAAGAATTTGTTTTACCCCATCAACACTCAAATTCATGGCAATTAGTTTGAATTATTACGCAAAGATAAGTTTATTTGATGAAACATCCACGATAGAACACATTCACAAACACCGATGAATAACCCACGAATATTTCACTCCGCTTAGCTCGCACAGTGCACTCTACTGCCAGCAGCACACCTTTCGGGTATCATCCATTCTGATTGCATTATGCTTATAATATGATATTTAGCAATACAAGAACCTTCATAGGATGAAACCGTAAATGCTTCCATCAAAAAAACTCTCCGTTTGTTTTTTTACAACAATAACAACTATTGCAGCTCAATGTTCGGATCCCAGAAATGATTTTCGAAATTAACCACAGCGCCATCCTCCACCCTAATTCCCTCGGACTCCAGCAATTCCTGCATGGTATTACTCCCCGGGAAATGAATTTTACCAGTTAACTGTCCTGCCCGGTTAACCACCCTATGCGCAGGAACCCATTGGCGATAGGTGTTACAAACATTTAGAGCCCAACCAACCATTCGTGCCGATTGCGCTGCCCCCAAATACCGGGCAATTGCACCATAAGTGGTAACCCTCCCTTTGGGAACCAGCAGGGTTACCTCGTAAACTTTTTCGAAAAAGTTATCGTTGCTCGTCGATGATTTCGGGTTCATGGAATGGCCCTGTGTGGTTCAACTCAAAGCGAATATAGGTGATGGGCATACCCTGATCGAGGAATATCTGCTCGTAATGGGTTTTTATACCCAGAATAGGATCGTCGGTAACCGTAGAGTACAAATCGTTAGTACAAACATCAACCTTGAGGTTATTGCGCTCAATCAAAGCCTTGGTGTAGACGTGTAAGGCCTGGCTATCGGTTTTAAGATGAATAGTACCACCAAGCTTAAGGAATTTGGCGTAGTGGTTAAGAAACCTGCTCGACGATAAGCGCTTAAGCGATCGTTTGGCACGCGGCTGCGGATCGGGAAAAGTGATCCATATCTCATCCACCTCGTTGGGCGCAAAAAACGAGGCTATTTGTTCTATCCTAGTTCTAATAAAAGCAACATTGCCCATCTTTCCCTCAACGGCAGTTTTAGCCCCCCGCCACAGGCGAGCACCCTTAATATCGACTCCGATAAAGCTCTTACCCGGGAACATCTGGGCTAAACCCACGGTGTACTCGCCACGACCACACCCCACCTCGAGCACTACAGGGTTACTATTTTTGAAGTATTTAGCGCGCCACTCACCTTTGAGCTCGAAATCGGCATTCAGAATTTGCTCCATTGTTGGCTGAAAAAGATTCTCGAAGGTCTCATTTTCAGCAAATCGCCTAATTTTATTCTTTCCCACAAAAAATAATGATTATTGTACAATAGAAATGCTATTGGGAAGCCCCCTCGCGCTCCATCCGAACGCCAACATTAACCAATCCTTTCAGATTATCAACCCGCATGGCCTGCTGAAGTTGAACACGGTAATCGCCACGGGTGGAAAATTTTACCGATCGCCGGTAGAGAAACCGGTTGTCGTATATTCTACCCCTACCCTTTCCGAACCATTTGCCATGGTCGTCGGCCAGGTAGCACTCAAAGGTATCGCGAATAAATGCGCCATTTGGAGCATGAATATCGATAAAAAGGTAAAAGTTTTGAAACTGATAGTCTTCATTATTCCTGATGTTCACAAAAAGATTGTAGGCCACAATGGTATCGGTTACCGGAATTGTAAAAACAGCCAAACTGTCCTTATTCCATTCCTCATTGGGAATTATAACGGACTGGTCGAACACAGCGCTCCTATCGCAAGCAACAAAAAACGCCGAAACGAATAGCAAAAAAACAAAACGTCTACTCATTCTTCTGGTTTTGATTTCCTTTGTACCTACTTTTCTTTTTTTTCTTTTTATGCTGAGCCTTAGCGTCGAAACGGGTTAAACTATTCTCCTCCAGCCCGTCGGTAAACCCAATTGGCTGTACACGCTTGTCGTCGGATCCGAGCGAATCGATCAGTTTATTAACTTTTATGCCCTTTTTGTTAAGCGCGACAATCTCTTTAACCCGATCAACCGAAACCTCAACCAGGTTGACCGATGATCCCTGATCGCTACTAAACCACATCGAGCGCTTGAAGATGTCTGTTTTGAAGTGGTAGTAAGTGGCCTCCTTGGTTTCCAAGGGGATCTGGGTATCGGGGAAGTCCTTGCGGGCATCAACATAGCAATCGAACTCGTAGTTGAGGCAGCACTTTAATTTTCCGCACTGCCCGGCAAGTTTCTGTGGATTAAGGGATATCTCCTGAACCTTGGCAGAATTGGTGCTTACAGAGTCGAAATGCGAAATCCACGACGAGCAGCAAAGCTCGCGACCGCACGAACCAATTCCGCCAATACGGCCAGCCTCCTGACGTGCACCAATCTGGCGCATCTCGATACGCACCTTGAATTCCTCGGCCAAAACTTTGATTAACTCACGGAAATCGACCCTGTCGTCGGCAATATAGTAAAATATGGCCTTGGTTTTATCGCCCTGATACTCCACATCGCCAATCTTCATGTTGAGCTTCAAATCGTCAGCAATTTGGCGAGCCTTAATCATTGTGGTTTGCTCCAGCGATATGGCCTCGAGCCATTTCTCAATATCAACCTGTTTAGCTTTGCGGTATACCTTTTTAAAATCGGAAGTTTGGGTATTGAATCCCACGCGCTTAACTTGGCGCTCAACAAGCCACCCGGTAAGCGAAACAACACCAATATCGTGGCCTGGCGATGCCTCCACGGCAATAATATCGCCCTTATTAAGATTCAGCTGATTGGCGTTACGGTAAAACCCCTTACGTGTATTCTTAAACTGAACTTCAACTATATCGTAGGTTTGCAGCGTTTTGGGCAGGTCGGCAACCCAATCGTAGGTGCTAAGTTTGGAACAACCATGCGAACAATTCGCAGTGTGCTCCGTAGCATCTGATCCGGATAGCTTTACCCCCCTTGAACTGGTACTTTTTTCCATTGTAATTGTTTGTAGAATTTGCAAAGTTAGCAAATTATGTTTATTACCTTCGGTGAACTAGTCAAAAAAGCTAGGTTGTTAATGGATGATAACTATTCAAATATCAATTATACCTATTTACCGATTACTATAATGGCTTATTGGGCACCAGCTTAATCATCCGCATGGCAAAATGGGTAAACACAATTGCCGGATTCCCATTCTGCATAATGCACTCATAAGCCTGAGTAAACTCATTGGTTATCCCAAAAATATTTTCAACGCCGATGAATGGTGAGAATTTTTGCCCAAAATCGGCCTCCTCGCCCATTAAGTACGAAATATCGTCCAACCCGGCATTCAACATCAAACTTTCGCGGGTAAGCCCCAGCGAGTAGTTCAGAAACTCCTTCTGGTTTTCGCGTCCTAAGCGAGCCACATCATCAACCCAATCCAGCAATCCGATAACATCCTTGGCATAGCATAACCGCATCAACCTACGGTACAAGTCAAAATACTCATTCTCGTTGCTGTCGAGCAATTGTAGGGCTGTATAGTAGTTGCCATTGGCTATCCGGCTAATATCTTGCGCCTTTGCGGGATCAAGATTGAATTTCTCGAGCAGTGCAGTGGCAATACTCTCGCGGGCAATTGGCGGTACCATGATTTGCTGCGTTCGCGAAAGGATGGTTTTGATTATGAGGTTGGGATTCTCGCTAACCATCAGAAACACCGTTTTGGCAGGCGGCTCCTCAATCATCTTTAACAATTTATTGGATGCCTGATTGTTCATCCGCTCGGGCAACCAAATAATCATCACCTTATAATCGTTCTCAAAACTCTTTAGGTTTAACTTGCGGATTACATCAGAAGCCGCTGCGGTACTTATAATCCCCTGCTTGTTCTCCATCCCAATCATGGCGTACCAATCGTTCTCACCAAAGTATGGGTTTGAGAGTATCGCCTCGCGCCATGATGCGAGGGTATCCTCGGCTTTGTCGGAATCATCGTCGCTGCTACTGCTCTCGGCTTTAGCCTTTGCGGGATATACAAAGTGTAAATCGGGATGAATTAATTTCGATATTTTTTTACACGACGGGCACACCCCGCACGAATCGTTATCGCCCTTGTTCTCGCACATAATGTACTGCGCATAGGCTATGGCTAATGCCAGCTTACCTGTTCCCGACGACCCAACAAAAAGCTGCGCATGCGGAATCCGACTCTCCTTTGTAGCCTGAATAAGCCGCTGCTTTACCTTTTCCTGCCCAACTATATCCTTGAATTGCATTATTATCTCCCGTTAATTACAGATGTCAAACTTACATTAAAAATATTATTTTTTTGCACGGGGATGAAACGAAGTTGAATGAAGTTAGAGGAAGTTAAAGGAAGTTAAAGGAATCCCAAATGTTCATTTTTTCTGTCGATGGAAACAAACGGCCGGGGTATATTCCGAAATCAATCGATTGCGTGAAAAGTAGTTAAATTGAAGCCTGTAATCAAAACCAATTTCGTAATTTTGTTTGCGTAACTAATATGATAAAAGATTATGATACTGATTGATAACTACAACTTTAATGGCAAGAAAGCCATTGTTAGGGTTGACTTCAATGTTCCCCTCGACAAAAAGACCTTTGAGGTTACCGACGATACCCGCATCCGCGGTGCACTTCCAACAATTAAGAAGATTTTGAAAGATGGCGGTTCGGCAATTCTTATGTCGCACCTTGGCCGTCCCGATGGAAAACCACAAGATAAATACTCTCTAAAGCACGTTTTACCTGCAATTGAGAAAAACCTTGGAATGAAGGTGAAGTTTGCACCTGATTGTGCTAGCGATGAAGCAAAGAAACTTGCCGCTGAACTTAAGGCTGGCGAAGTTCTTGTTCTCGAAAACCTAAGGTACTACGAAGAGGAAGAGGGTAAGGCTTACAGTTTACCCGAAGATGCTACCGAAGAACAAAAGAAAGAGGCTAAAGTAAGAGTTAAGGAGAGCCAAAAGAACTTTGTAAAGCAGCTTGCTGGTTATGCAAATTGCTATGTAAACGATGCTTTTGGAACCGCTCACCGCGCTCACGCTTCCACAGCTCTTATTGCTGCACATTTTCCAAACGATAGCATGTTTGGCTTTCTTATCAACAGCGAGCTAAACGCTATGGATAAGGTGCTTAAGGCTCCCGAAAAACCTTTCACTGCAATTATGGGTGGAGCAAAGGTTTCCGATAAGATTCTAATTATCGAAAATCTTTTAGAAAGAGTTGATAACCTGATTATTGGTGGTGGTATGACCTATACTTTCATCAAGGCTCAGGGTGGAAAGATTGGTAAATCTATCTGCGAGGAGGATAAACTCGACCTCGCAAAGCAACTCCTTGAGAAAGCCAAAGCCAAAGGCGTAAAGGTTTACCTTCCTGTTGATGCAGTTAATGCCGATGCCTTTGATGCTAATGCAAACACCAAAATCACCGCAATTGACCAAACCCCCGATGGTTGGATGGGATTAGATATTGCATCTGAATCAGTTAAAATACTATCGAAAGTAATTTCTGAGTCCAAAACTATCCTTTGGAATGGCCCAATGGGAGTGTTCGAAATGGAGAAATTCGCTCAGGGAACTTCCGAAATTGCTAAGGCAATTGCGGCTGCTACCGAGAAAGGCGCTTTCAGCCTTGTGGGTGGTGGCGATTCCGTTGCAGCTGTTAACAAGAACAAACTAGCCGATAAAATATCGTACGTTTCAACTGGCGGTGGCGCTATGTTGGAGTACATGGAAGGCAAAGAACTTCCAGGTATTAAGGCTATTAGAGGATAATTTTTTGCAACCAACCCTGTCAGGATTTTAAACCCTGACAGGGTTATTTTTTTAATACGTATGGACATCAAATCCAAAATATTCAACATATCCAGCAACGAGGAATTTCGGGCGATAGCGCTTGAGGTTTTTCGTCATCAATACAACACGCTAAAGGTTTACAACGAATATGTAACTCTTTTAGGTATTGATCCAAATAGCGTTGATACCATTGAGAAAATCCCATTCTTACCAATACAGTTCTTTAAAACCCACGATGTAATTGGTAAAAATCTTTCGCCTGAGATTATTTTTACCAGCAGTGGTACTACTGGCACTGAAACTAGTAGGCATCAGGTTACGGATTTATCGCTTTATGTTGATAGCTTTGCCAGAGGATTTGAACTGTTTTACGGAAAACCTAGCGACTATTGCATTCTTGCATTGCTCCCAGCATACCTCGAACGTACGGGCTCATCGCTGGTGTATATGGTTGATGAGTTGATAAAGCAAAGCAAAAACCCCAATAGTGGCTTTTTCCTAAACCAGTACGACGAATTGGTCGATTTGCTGGTAAAACTAAACGCCAACGGACAAAAATGCTTACTGATAGGCGTAACGTTTGCTCTGCTCGATTTGGCCGAGAAATATAACCTCAACCTGAACCATACCATTGTAATGGAAACAGGCGGAATGAAAGGCCGCCGAAAGGAGATGATTCGTGAGGAATTGCACGCAATTCTTTGCAAATCGTTTGGGGTTGATACAATACACTCCGAGTACGGAATGACCGAGCTGCTCTCGCAAGCGTACTCCAACGGGAATGGCATTTTCCGATGCCCACCGTGGATGAAAATCCTTTTAAGAGACCCATACGACCCTCTAAATACAAAAACCACCGCAAGTAGCGGTGCAATAAACGTTATCGATTTAGCCAACGTAAACTCCTGCTCCTTTATCCAAACCCAGGATATGGGAAAACTCTTTGCCGATGGCAGTTTTGAAGTGATGGGCCGAATGGATAATGCCCCGATTAGGGGGTGTAATTTGTTGGTGTACTAATTTGTGTTTAAAAAAACGGAAAAGACTTTCACTAGTAAATAATTACTAAATTTGAATATTATTTATTACTAGTTTTTCATGGACTACATCGAAATAGCAGGATACAAATCAATTTATTCTGAAAGAATAGATTTAAAGCCTATCAATATATTAATTGGAGCGAATGGAAGTGGGAAAAGTAATTTTATCTCTTTTTTCGATTTCCTAAATAGGCTTTACAATAGGAACTTGAACGATTATATTGCACTTACTGGAGGTGAAAATAAAATACTACACAAGGGACAGAAAATAACCAATAAAATATCATTCAAAGTAGAATTTGAAAACGGGAATAATGGCTATGCCGCAGAGCTGACCTCAGGATTGGATGGATTGATATTTACCTCAGAACGTTTAATTTACAGAAGTGACAAAGGTATTGATATTAGTAGATCGGAACGAGAAGCTCGTATAAAAATTACAGATAATTATAGAGCAAAACATGTAATTGGATACTTAAACGGCTTTAGAAAATATCATTTCCATGATACAAGCGACAAATCTCCATTCACTCAGTTGAGCAATATCGAAAATGACATATACTTCCTTTATAGTAATGGAGCTAATCTTGCCTCTTTTCTCTACAACATCAAAGAGCATCACAAAATCGTTTATAACAAAATATTAAAAACGATTCAATCAATTGCACCTTATTTTTCTGATTTTTATTTCAATCCTAATAGTGAAAACTACTTAAGACTTCAGTGGTTAGACAAATTCTGCGATACTATTTATGGACCCAAAGATCTATCAGATGGAACAATAAGGTTTATTGCACTTACCGTTCTATTCATGCAACCGACTTTGCCTGATACTATAATTCTTGACGAACCAGAATTAGGCTTACACCCATCTGCAATTGCGAAATTAGCGGGGATGATAAACTCTGTTTCGCAAAAAGGTTGCCAAGTCATTATTGCAACCCAATCTACCGATCTAATCAGTCATTTTTCTCCTGAGGATATTATAACAGTAGATCAAATTGATGGAAAATCAAAGTTTAACAGACTGAAATCGGACGACCTTCAACTATGGTTAGAAGACTACACCATAGATGATTTATGGAAAAGAAATATAATTACATCGGGACAACCAAACTATAGCAATGACTAGAGTGATCGTAATATGCGAAGGTGAAACAGAAAAAGAATTCTGTACTAAATTGTTGTTGCCATTTTTTGCCCATAAGGAGATTTATATTCAGTCGCCTTTAATCAAGAAGACCATGGGGGGTATTGTAAAGTGGACTGAACTTAAAAACCAAATCACGTTGCATTTAAAAAATGACCCCGATGCAATTGTAACAACTCTGATAGATTACTATGGCTTATACAAAAAACATGATTTCCCAAAATGGGAGCAAGCCGAATTAATTGCTGATAAAAATAGAAAACTGGACTTTCTTGAACATGGGATGCACGAAAGCATTGACGATTCCATAAGATTTAGGTATATTCCATATCTACAATTGCATGAATTCGAAGGCCTTTTATTCAATAGTATTGATGTGTTCTATAACCAAATTCCTCCCGAAGAACTTATTGGCAGAGATGAACTTGTTGAAATATTCGAAAAATACAATAATCCAGAACTTATAAACAACAACAAATCAACATCGCCCTCGCACCGATTATCCAGAATTATTAAGGGGTATAATAAAATTGTTTACGGGAATATTCTTGCAGAGGCCATTGGAGTAGAGCAAATGAGAACGAAATGCCCTAGGTTTAATAACTGGCTGAATAAAATTGAAAACTCAAAATAATGATTTAAGAAAAACTACCTTTACGAATCTATAAACTATCCCTCTCATTCGCATTAAGAATGCGCTTTGTAATCATTCGTACCGGGAAGCGTGCCGCAATAAAACCAATGGTTAGAACCACCAAAAGTATTAGGCCAATATCGCCAAGCTGAATATCTACAGGATATGCATCGATAATAAAATTACCACGACCCTCGAGTTTTATCAACTTAAATGTGATTTGCGCCCAGCAAACAACTAATCCTAGAATAGTGCCAATTATGGTTCCGCCAATGGAAATGAGCAAACCCTCGGCCATGAATATCTTGCGGATTAAATCGTTATCGGCACCAAGACTGCGGAGCGTTTCAACATCCTTGCGCTTCTCAATTATCAGCATCGAGAGCGATCCTACAATGTTAAACGAGGCAATTATAAGAATTAAAGTGAGTATCATTCCAATGGCAAACTTCTCCGATTTCATTGTACGGTATAGCGATTCGTTCTGCTGATAACGGTTCTGAACCTTGTAGTTGGTTCCCAAAATCTGCTCAACTTCGCTTTTCAACCTTTCGGAGCTATATCCTTTGGCTGCTTTGATCTCAATGGAGGTTACGGTTGTAGAATCGTAGCCAAGCAGCTCGCGAACAAACTCAACGGGAGCAATTATGAACTGTGAATCAAAATCCTGCTCAATGGCAAATACGCCCGAAGCCATAATGTACTTTTTCCCGAATGCCGACTCCATCGATAGCGTGGCTTTACCGCGCTTAGGGACAAAAATGGCCAACGGATCGAAATGCGCCAAACTGGCGTTTAGGTAGTAGGCAACACCCTGCCCCATAATGGCCATGGGTTGGCTCCCGTTCCAGAGCTTAAATTCGCCATCAACCAGCATGGAGTCAACGCCTGTTAAATCGGCATAATTACCACTTACACCCTTAATCACTCCAATGTGCTGCTTGCTTTTGTAGCGAAACAACGCATTCTCCTCAAATATTTCGGCAAATACAGCAACCCCTTTGTGCCGACGAATCGAATCCAGCTCACTATGCGTAAGGGTAAAAGTTTTGCCCTCGGCGGGTAGAATCCGCACATCGGAATCGATGCTTGAGTAGAGGCGGGCAATTAACGAGTCGAACCCATTGAACACCGATAGCACTATCACAAGCGCCATCACACCCGTTGCAACGCCTATCAACGATATTATGGAGATAATATTGATAATATTGTGCGATTTCTTCGCAAATAGGTATCTACGGGCAATATAGAATGGGACTCGCATGGATTAACTGGCAGTTACTCGGTTATAGTATTTTGGCTCGGTGTTCAAAAATCATCATTCGGTGTTCGATATTCCTTTAGGCCTTTCCGCAAACATAAAGTATTTCGTCCTTGGGCAATGCGTATCGCTCAACCAAATTGGCGGGAAGGGTTTTTACATAATCGTTTTCGTCGACAATGAATCCTGCATTGCGAAGGCGATTCCCATAATCCCGGCCATACAAACGCAAATGATCTCGCTGCTGGTAATGCTTCTCGCGCAGCTCGGGCGTGTTAAACGCGGGATCTTCCAGGGTTCTCTCCATCGATAAATCCATGGGAACCTGGAGTATTGCAAAACCACCGGGTTTAAGCACTCGGCGAATTTCCTGCATTGCCTTATAGTCCGAATCCACATGCTCAAGCACGTGGTTACATATCACCACATCAAACTGAGAATCGGGGAATGGAATTGCCTGCACATCCATTTTAACATCGGCCCAGGGCGATATTAAATCGGCCGTTGTGTAATCCAAATTCTTCTGTTTCTTGAAAAGTTTCAGGAAGCAGTACTCCGGCGCAATGTGCAGCACCCTTTGGGGCGCTGAAAAGAAGGTAGTTTGCTCGCGCAGGTAAAGCCAAATAAGCCGATGCCGTTCCAACGACATGGAGTGTGGAGCCAGCGCATTCTCTCGCACATTGGTTCTACCGTAAGGCAGCAACTTGCGGTATGTTTTTCCCGAAATAGGGTCCTCGAACCGATTCCCACGGTAAAACATGCCAAGGGTTCGCAGCCCAAATGCCGCAAAAAGTTGAAGGTGATGTCGCGGTATAAACCTAGTGGTGAATGAGATAAGAAACTTTATCATTGAAAAATTACTGATTTAACAAACGATCGATATTCTCGATGTAATCCAAGGAATCGTCCACAAAAAATGCTAACTCGGGGATAATTCTAAGCTGATGCCGAACCCGTTTTCCCAACTCTAATCGCAAGGTTTTGGCCTGATGACGAATTAATTCCAACGTAGCCTCGGTACCCTGTGTGGGGAATATGCTAACGTAAACCTTAGCCAAACCCAAATCGGGGCTAACCCTTACCGATGTTACTGTTATCATTTTACCGGGGAATAATGCCGCCCCCTCGCGCTGAAAAATCTCACCAAGATCCTTTTGTACCAACCGTCCAACCTTTTGCAATCTTGTTCCGTCCATATCTTTCTATTCTTTTTTGCAAAGATACTTAATTAAATGAAAACTGATTAGTTCGTCCCCCCCTGTTGGTTACTCATTGATCATAACCAATCGAATAACATTTCGCGAACAACGAACAACAAAAAGTAGTTACTTTGCAAAAAATATCTTTTCCGATGGCCGATAGTAAATACTGCATCACATTTAGCGATTATATCCGACGCAAAAGCATTGAGGTAAACATTGGCGAAACCCCCATGGGTGGCAATAACCCTGTGCGGGTTCAAACCATGACCACCACAAACACCAACGATACGCTTGCAACCGTTGAGCAGTGCATAAGAGCGGCCAAGGTGGGTGCTGAATACGTTCGAATCACAACACAAGGAATTAAAGAGGCTTCGAATTTGGAAAACATTAAACGTGAACTGATAAGCCGCGGGTTCAACATTCCGCTCATATCCGATGTTCACTTCAACCCGGCGGCCGCGCTCGAATCGGCAAAACACATCGAAAAGGTAAGAATCAACCCCGGAAATTTCATTGACCCACGCGCTAAGTTCGAAAACATAGACTATACCGACGAGGAGTACGCTCATGAGATAAGCCGAATTGAGGAAAAACTAATCCCGCTGATCGAGATATGCCGCAATCGGAAGGTTGCAATCCGACTGGGCATAAACCACGGCTCGTTGTCGGATCGAATTATGAGCCGCTACGGCGATACACCCGAAGGAATGGTGGAATCGGCCATGGAATTCCTGCATATATGCCGAAAACATAAGTTCGACGATATTGTTATATCGATGAAATCGAGCAACACAAGGGTAATGGTTTACGCCGTTCGTCTTCTCATAAGCAGGATGAACATGGAGGATATGCATTACCCATTGCACCTTGGCGTTACCGAGGCTGGCGATGGTGAGGATGGCCGAATTAAATCGGCAGTAGGCATTGGCGCTCTCCTCGCCGATGGAATTGGCGATACCATACGCGTTTCGCTTACCGAAGAACCTGAAAACGAGATTCCTGTTGCTCAAAAACTGGTTGCATATTTCGAAAATCGACAAACAAACCCAACAATAGAGCCAATCGCCAAACTCCCCTACAACCCTTACGATTACGCACGTAGAGAATCCATTGCCATCGATGCAATTGGTTCGCACAACCCTCCCGTGGTAATCGCCAACCTATCCAATCGCAATAGCATCAACTTGGATACAATACAACAGTGGGGCTGGAATTATGATACAGAATCGAAACAGTGGAAACGTACCGATATTGCAGCCGATTACCTTTGGCTCAACGGGGCACAACTCAATTCGTTAGTAAACACCAATGGCCTACCAATTATCGATAATTCACTGGTACTAAGTGTCGCAGAATACCTGTCGGCAAAATCATCGGATAAACAATTCATAAGAATTGAGTATAGCGATTTGGCCAACATCAACCTTATAACCCAGCTCAAGGATGATACAAAAACAGTAATAATCCTCGAAACCAGTAATACCAATGGATTTACCGAACAGCGCGCGGCCTTCGTGCGGCTAATGGAGCTAGGGGTAACCGCTCCCGTAATAATCCACCGCACATACTCCGATGCGGACAAGGAAGACTTTCAACTAAAATCCGCATCCGATTTTGGGGGTTTACTAATTGACGGGCTGGGCGATGGAATTATAATAACAGCACCATCAATCGCCGATAACGATGTTTGCTCAACAGCATTCACCGTTCTGCAAGCGGCACGCACACGATTTTCGAAAACAGAGTACATATCGTGCCCCGGCTGTGGCCGAACCCTTTACAACCTTCAGCAAACACTTCAAAAAATAAAGGCTCACACATCGCAGCTAAAAGGGCTTAAGATTGGCGTGATGGGCTGTATTGTGAATGGCCCCGGCGAAATGGCCGATGCCGATTACGGTTACGTGGGTGCGGGACCAGGCCGGATTACACTTTACAAGGGTAAAGAGGTGGTGAAAAAGAATATTCCGGAGGATAATGCCATAGCGGAATTGGTGAATGTAATTAAAGAGAATGGCGATTGGCGCGAATAGCGCTAAGGCAACAGTTCATCAATCGAACTACTACACCAAATTTCGGGGTCGATAGGCTTTTGCCGCGCATCGTTTATATCGATATTCAGGAGCTCCGATTGCGCAGCAGCTCTAAACAAATTGGTTGCAACCAAATGCGCAGCCAAATACTCCTGCTCGGTTTGCCCCGGTGTAGGCACAAGTAAACCCGAAACACCCAGGGTCAACATATCCATTATGGTGCTATAACCACCGCGCAGAATCAGGTATCTAGCCCTTTTTACGGCTAAAGCAAACTGCACATCGGGCAAATGGCCCACAAGCCACACCCCGTCAACACTT
>JACJXC010000012.1 GCA_020636835.1 Bacteroidales bacterium | reverse complement strand
TGCGCAAAGGGAATAAACCCTTCACCAAATCGAGAAGGGTTTTAACCAATCGACCCGAAGTGTAGGGGCCAAAATAAATACTACCGTCGTCGGTATAATGGCGGGTGGAATGCACCCTCGGGAAAGGCTCATTTTTAATGCATATCCACGGATAGGATTTATCGTCCTTTAAAAGGATATTGTAACGGGGTTGATGCTTCTTAATAAGCGCATTCTCAAGCAAAAGGGCATCGGATTCGGAATTAACGACAACAAACTTAATAGAAGCAATTTTACGTACCAGGGTACGAACCTTGCCATTGGTTTGATTGGTTTTACTGAAATAGGACGATACCCGTTTCTTCAAACTCTTGGCCTTACCAATGTATAGGATAGTACCGGCTGTATCGTAAAACTGGTAAACACCGGGCAGATCGGGCATCAACCGCACAGTTTCCTGAACCGACAATTCAAAATCCATTACTAAACCTTTTGTAGAGGTAATAATACACTAAGAAATATTAATCAGTTAAATAAATAAATTTGTAAAATTGAATTTATCGACATCAAAAAGACCCGAAGGGGTAATTTTAAGGTGAGGTATTACAGTTAACGACATAAACGACATGGTCATAAATGGAGCCTTAAGCGCACAACCATCGGCAATAACTTTGGAGTTGATTTGATGGTAGGCAGTAGCAGCCTCTTGAGCAGATGTGTTTGTCATTAAACCATAAACCGTCAGAGGTAGACCGAGAATACTGTCGCCATCGAAGTAGCAAATCCCACCCCTATTGGTAATAATAAAATTCAAGCATTGCTGAATGGAGCGATCGTCGGCGCCAACCGCAATGATATGGTGACTATCGTGCGCAATGCTGGCAGCAATAGCTCCCCGCTTAATTCCAAAACCCTTAATCATGCCAACAAACATTTCGTTGGGCTTATACCGGCTCAACACCGCCACCTTCAAAACATCGCTATCAACATCGCTTAATAACTCTTTACTTGAGCTGGTAACAGTTAACCAATTGGTAATAAGTTCATCATTGATAACCTCAATTACTTTAAAACTTTCTGTTTGAGCGTCCAACTTAAGCTTAGCAGAATCGTATGATTGGGGAAAAACATACGAAAATTCGGATGGAGAAATGGTATTTGCTATTTGAGAGATTTTCAAAACATCTCGTCCACCAATATATGTAGCAACGATATTAAAATCGGACAAAGAATCAATAACAACAAAATCGGCGGGATCGCCCACCTGCAACAAGCCCACATTCAACCCATAATGTCGAACGGGATTAACCGATGACACCTGGAGCACATCAAAAACATTGTACCCCAACTCCAACGATCGCTTCACCTTAGTATTAATATGGCCACGAATAAGCTCGTCGGGATGGCAATCGTCGGTACAAAACATCAACGAATTGGAATAATTCGCAATAAGCGGATGCAGAGCATCGTAATTTTTAGCCGCACTGCCATCGCGAATAAGAATCTTCATTCCCAAACCGATCTTTTCCAACGCCTCATCGAGGGTAAAACACTCATGATCGGTGGAGATTCCAGCCGAAACATAAGCCTTGAGACCATCACCCGACAGGCCGGGAGCATGTCCGTCAACCGGTTTTTTCGCAGCCAAGGCCTTGTTAATAATCTGAATAACACTTTCGGAATGTGATATGACACCAGGGAAATTCATCATCTCGCCCAGAAAATGTATATCGTCGCTAGCCATCAAGCGCTCGATAACCTCAGGAGTGAAAGGTTCAAAACACTCATCGAAGGGCGAAGCAGGAACACACGACGGCGCTCCGAAGTAGAATTTAAGAGCAGCGCCCTGGGCATTATCAATCATAAACTGTACGCCGGCACGCCCGGCCACATTGGCAATCTCGTGCGGATCGGCCACCACAGCCACAGTTCCATGACACAGCGCGGCGGTGGAAAAATTCATTGGGGTAAGCATGGAGCTCTCGATATGCACATGCGAATCAACAAAACCAGGCAAAATCACTGGCGATACAATGGACGGATCGCGGGTAATTGCAACAATCACCCCACCGTCAATCGCCAACTCAGCCCCAAACGACTCCTTCGCAAGGGGATCAAAAACAACCCCCCTGACCTTTGTTATCACACTTTCCATATAAATAATATTTTATTCAACAACGTTAACCATTTAACAAAAACTCAAAATAAGAATAGTAAAAGCAAACACAGCGCACATCAAGCCAAACCATTAACACAATCCAATAAAACAATTAAATAATATGTTCCACGTGGAACATATTATTTAAAAAAAGAAAACTAAACGTTCCACGTGGAACATTTAAAGTAACACTTTAATACTATCGACCAAAAAACACCAAGAGCACATTAATGTCGCTCGGGGAAATTCCGGGTATACGCTTGGCCATGCCAATCGATAGGGGTTTATGTTTGGTTAATTTTTGTCGCGCTTCGGTGCTTAATGATTCAAGTGAATTAAAATCGAACAGCGGTGGTATTGGTACGTGTTCGAGACGGGAAATTTTGTCGGCAATAAGTTTCTCCTTATCGATATAACCCTGATACTTGATACGAATTTCTACCGCTTCGAGAATCTCTCTATTATATTGTTCTTTAACTTTAAGCAATCCTAAAGAATCTTGAATATCGGGTAAAGATATTTCGGGTCGAATAATAACATCGATGAGTTTCTTTTTTTGCCCTAATGGAGAGCTATTATGCTCCTCGAGATATTGATTAACCGCACTGGGACTGATGGATGTTGTCTGTATGTAATTATAAATACTAGTAATTGCGCGGTATTTAGTTTCGAATTGTTTAAACTGTTCATCGGAAATTAAACCCAAGCTATGTCCGATGGGCACTAAGCGCTCGTCGGCATTATCCTGGCGGATAAGGATTCGGAATTCCGCCCTACTGGTAAATACGCGGTACGGCTCATCGACACCCTTGGTGATTAAATCGTCGATCATAACACCAATATAAGCCTGATCGCGGTTAAGTATAAAAGGCTCCTTCCCTACTAGCGAGTTGTGAGCATTGATACCGGCCACCATGCCCTGGCCAGCAGCCTCCTCGTATCCTGTGGTACCATTCACTTGTCCAGCAAAGAACAAATTGGGTACAAGCTTCGATTCGAGGGTGGGTTTAAGCTGAGTTGGGGAAAAATAGTCATACTCGATGGCGTAACCAGGGCGAAGAATATTGGCATTCTCAAATCCGGGGATCAACCGCATTGCTTTGAACTGAATATTCCAAGGCAAAGAGGAGCTGAAACCATTAAGATACATCTCGTATGTGTAAATTCCTTCGGGTTCGAGGAATAGTTGATGAGAATCCTTTCCTGCAAAAGTATGAACCTTATCCTCAATACTAGGGCAATACCTTGGACCTACTCCCTTAATACGACCTGTAAAAAGTGGAGAATCGCTAAAACCCTCCCTTAACACATCGTGAACTATAGGATCGGTATGTACAATGTAGCAATGTTGTACAGGCAATTGCGATTTAAAAGACGGATCGAAAGAGAAAGAGCCAAAGGGATCGCTTTCCTGAACAATCATTTTTGAAAAATCGACTGTACGCCCATCGACACGAACAGGGGTTCCGGTTTTCATACGACCCGACTTTATGCCCAATTGATCGAGCCGCTCGGTTAAACCAACGGAATTACTCTCCCCAATACGCCCTCCCTCAATATGATGCTTTCCAATATGAATAAGACCATTCAAAAAAGTTCCATTGGTGAGAATAACCGACTTAGTTTGAAAAGTGATACCATTTTTTGTAACAACCCCCTTGATGGTATTGGAACTCTCATCGAGCAAAACATCGATTACATCATCCTGCCACAAGGATAAATTAGGTATTCCCTCGAGGAATTTTCGCCACTCGAGCGAGAACAGCATTCTATCGCATTGCGATCTGGGGCTCCACATGGCAGGACCCTTAGATTGATTTAACATTCTGAAGTGGATAGTTGTGAGGTCGGTTACCTTTGCTGTGTAACCACCGAGTGCATCAATTTCTCGCACAATTTGCCCCTTACCAATTCCTCCAATGGCTGGGTTACAGCTCATTTGGGCTAATTTGGTTAAATCCATGGAAATTAAAAGAACCTTGGATCCCAAATTAGCAGCAACAGCAGCAGCCTCACACCCCGCATGACCTCCGCCCACTACAATAATATCGTAACTAATCTGCATTGTTGTAATAAATACTTAAAGCCTCGTCCTCCATGGAACGCATTTGCTTTTGCTGTTTTGTAGTTTTATCGTTAAAACCGATTAAATGAAGAACACCATGAATAATAACGCGCAAAAGTTCATCGTTAAAATTGGTGTTAAAACGAGTAGAATTATCCTTAACCGTATCGACCGAAATAAAAATATCACCCTCAATAATATTGTCGGAACAATAATCGAAGGTGATGATGTCGGTAAAATAATTATGATTTAAATACTTTTGATTAAGATCGAGAATAAAACTATTTGAACAAAAAATATAACTTACATTTCCTAACTGTTTATTATGTTTCGCAATAACAGTTTTAATCCACTGGCTAATTAATCTACGATTCTTAAGTGAGAAATTAGTATCCTGACTCTGATAGGTTATTGACATTTTAAATGTTGAAAATTAGTTCCACCCTGGTACCCTTGTCGTTGTAAAAAATTTCGTCGGATAGTTTCCGCATAAGGAAAACACCACGACCCGAGATGTTTTCGATATTCTCCGGCATGGTAGGATCGGGAATTGCGTTGGAATCAAAACCGACGCCCTCGTCCTCGATGGCAATTTTGAGTTGACCATTAATAATGTTAAAATCGATGAAAACCTTTTTATCGATATCAAGTTTATTACCATGCACCATGGCATTATTAACACCCTCGATGGTAGCAATAAGAATCTTACCATAAAGATCGGAATGTAGCGAATGAAGTTCGGATATTTCATCGATAATTTTTTCAACCTGATTAATATTATCAAGTTTACTTTGGATGATTAACGATTTATTCATTGCGATTTTTTTAGTTATTCTTTATACTTAATTCTGACTAAAAAGTTACATCTAATGCCCTTTATAGCTGGGTATCCAATGAATTGGATTTTCGGGTGAACGCTCGTTCCAAACTTCAAAATGTAAAATTCCAACCTTACCATCAGTACGAGCTACGTTACCTAATTTTTGACCTGTTCGTAGTTTATCGCCCACCTTAACCACCAAATTGGATAAGTTAGAATAAACAGTTAAATAGTTACCATGTCGAACAATAACTGCTATTCCACTTAAGGGCACATTAAAAATCTTACGAACCTCACCATCAAAAATACAATATACGTCAGAATTTTTAGATACGGTAATATCCACGCCATTATTTTTTACCTTGACTCCTTTAAGATATGGATGATTGGACTCGCCAAAAGTAGAAGTAATAACGCCATTCTTTACCGGAGCCGGTAATTTGCCGAAATTATCCTTAAACTGTTTGCTAAGCGCATAGTTAATGTTATTGGCTTTTGTATCGCCTTTTGATTTTCGGCGTGCCTCCTCCTCTATCAAACGCTTTATTTGGTTTGCAATTGCTTCGGACCTCTTTAACTCATTTGCTAAGTCCTTCCTAAGAGAACTTTCCTTTTTCCTTATTGAAATAACCTGATTTTCGTAAACCTTCGATTCTTCGTTTAATTTTTGAATCTCGCTCTCCTTTTCAATCTGCTTTACGCGAAGTAGCTTATGGTTATTCTGCAAATTAAGTTTACTCACATTAATCGATGAGATAAGCTGTTTCAGCTCATCGATACGTTTTTCCTGATAGCTAATTAGATTCTTATAAAATTTAACGCGCGTATATGCCTGATTGAATGATTGCGACGAAAGAACAAACATGATAAGCTCCACCTTATCCCTATTCCGAAATTTTGTGCGTAGTATAAAAGCCAATTCTTCGCGGCGATCGTCGAGCTGAAGAGTTAAACTATCAATTTCGTGTTGACTATAAATGATTTTACTATTAAGAAAATCTATCTCAGTCTCAATTTGCTTAACCAGATCGTTCTTTAATTTGATACGATTTTTAATAAGAGCCAAATTATTAACTGTTAGGCTCTTTGTTTTGGATGTTTCCTCAATTAAATTATTTAATTTAGAGATATTCTCTTCAATAGCTTTACGCTTATTGCTTAAATCGTTAATAGATTGCGATTGCGCCTTTAAACAAAAGCACATCGCAACAGTAAAGAAAAGGAATATACAAGAAAACCTAATCATTTAACACCAGTATGTCCAAAACCACCAGCACCCCTATCGGTAACTGAAACCTCAGTAACATTTTCGAAAATCGCTTTCTCGTACCGAGCAAAAACCATTTGGCAAATGCGTTCGCCCGGCTCAATAACAAAAGGCTCCGTGCTAAGATTAACAAGTATAACACCCACTTCGCCCCGATAATCGGCATCGATAGTTCCAGGAGTGTTGAGTACAGTAATACCCTTTTTTAAAGCCAAACCACTTCGCGGGCGAACTTGCGCCTCGAATCCCTCAGGAATCTCCAAATACAAACCGGTAGGAACTAACCTTCGTTCCATTGGTAACAATGTAACACTACTGGTGATGTTTGCCCTTAAATCCATTCCACTACTATGTTCGGTTGAATAAGCCGGATTAGGGTAAAGTGAATTGTTCTTAATTTTAACTGTAATCATACTAAAACTTAATGAACTTATAGGAAAAATGAATATTCTCGGTTTTTATAAAAATATATACAAAATAAAGCAAAGCTATATTAATGAATATTACTGCAAAAATAGGTTTTGTTAAATACAGTAGTGTAGCTAATAAGAAGATAGTTATAAACAAAATAGAATATTTTTTAAGATGCGAAGTATCGAAACCAATTACTCCTGACTTCCGTCCATCGCGAAAACTCAAAAAGTTCATCACTCCATAGGTTAACACCCTCGACAGCGCTGCTCCATAAATACCTATCAACGGAATAAGTATAATATTTGATACAATAGTAATGGAAGCTCCAATAACAGAGTACTTTATACCATAAGTAGTTTTATCGGTTAACTTATACCAAAAGGAGAGGTTGAAAAAAGTACCATTTAAAATATTGGCAATCAGAAGAATAGGTACAATAAACAAACAATTCCTATACGATGGACCAACATAGTACTTTAAAATGGGTAAGTTAAAGGTTATAAACAGGAATATGGCAAAACAGAATACCACGAAGTATTTAAGTGCTTTACCAAACACCTGAACCGAATCGGGCCTACCTTGATTATTGAAGAAAAAAGGCTCAGCAGCAAACCGATACATTTGTATAAAAAGCATCAATAAAACGGCCAACTTGTAATTTGCACTGTAAATACCGATCTGATATAATGGATTTGTTTCGGCCGGAAGCATATACTTAAGGAAGATTCGATCGAACGACTCGTTTGCAGTTCCTGCCATACCAGCGATAAGTAAGGGAAACGAATAACGCATGATACTCCGTAGCAATTGCATATCGATGGAAAAACGGGGAACCTTTGTGAAAAATAGTAAAACAAGAACGGTTAAAACATTCTGAACTAAATTGGAGAAAAAGATAAAATAAACGGGATTTACATTTGGAAACCACAGTTGATGCTGCTCGGGAGTTAAAAAAACATAGAAGAATAAATTCAGAATGATATTGACAACAACACCAAAAATTTTGATAGACGAAAAAAGTATGGGTCGATTCTCGCTCCTTAACTTGGCAAACGGAATGGCCATAAAAGCATCGAGCGAGATGATTAAACCCAAAGTATAAACATACGACGAATCGTAAACGGTACCTAGCGACTGGGCAATACTATCGGAAAAATAGAAAAATAGAAGGGACGATACAGTAGATGTAAAAAGCAAGAAGTAGAACAGCGTGGAGTACACCTTCGCCTTATCGTAATTCTTTGAAACAAAGCGGAAATAACCGGTTTCGAGTCCAAAAGTTAGAATTATGAGCAAAACAGTAAGGTAAGCGTACATCTCGTTAACCACTCCATACTGCGAAGCATCTTTGAAAAAATAGGTATGAACAATAACCAACAGGAAATTAAGCAAGCGCGGAAGCACGGTACTTAGACCGTAAATAACTGATTGTGAGAAAAGGGTTTTAACTGACGACATCGAAAAAAAATTAATGATTACAGATTGCTACGATAATAACATGACAATAGTCATAATTAAATAAATGTTCCTATTTTTGCCTAGTTAAAAGTTAAGTATATGAAAAAGTTAATGCTTTTGGCCATACCCGCCCTACTTATTGCATCGTGCACCAAGTACGACAAAAACCATCAACACGCTAAAATAGAAACCGAATACGGAAATATCGTTGTAAAATTATACAATTCTACTCCCAATCACACAAATAATTTTGTTAAACTAATTAACAATAAATTTTACGATGGTATTATATTCCACCGGGTTATCGACAAATTTATGATACAGGGTGGCGATCCGGACACCAAAAACTCCGAACCCAATAAACTATATGGTGAGAAAGACGCTGGTTATCTTATCGATGCGGAATTTAACGATACGATATTTCACAAGAGGGGCTGCATAGCCATGGCACGCGAAGGCGACAATGTGAACCCCGAAAAAAAATCGTCGAGCTCCCAATTCTATATAGTAGTGGGCAAAAAGTTTACCGAACAGGAACTCGACTCGCTCGAGATTAAACTTTTCAACAGAAAAGTATCTAACTACAGCAAAACCATTTACTCATCTTTGTTAAGAGAGATGGGCGACACGTTGAATAACACAAAAATCAAAGAAACAATTGAAACCATTGTGATGGCCAAAGTAGATTCATTTAAACACGCCACACCAATGACAAAATTTAGCAATAAACAACGCGAAATATACACAACAGTGGGTGGAACACCACATCTAGACCAAAACTACACTGTTTTTGGCGAAGTAATAGAAGGATACGAGGTGGTTGAAAAAATATCGTTGGTAGAAAGAGATGCAAACGATAGACCGCTCAAAGATATTAAAATGAAAATCAGCTTAATAAAGTAGATATGCAACAACGAATTGAAAGTATCAGGGAAGAGTTAGCAAAACTAAATCCTGTAAATCAGGAAGATGTAGAAAAAATTCGTATTCACCTTTTGGGTAAAAAGGGGCTTATCACCCTCCTTTTCGAGGATTTTAGGAATGTTAGCAAGGAGGAGAAGAAACAACTAGGGCAAGTAATTAATATACTTAAAACCGAAGCTCAAGAAAAAATTGAGAATTGGAAACAATCGTTGGGAGCATCGGCTAAAAAAGAGGTGAATATCGACCTTACACTCAACGCTCCAAACCAAGAATTTGGAACCCGACACCCCATATCGCTAATCAAGAACGAACTTTACGAAACATTCAAAAAGTTGGGATTTTCGATATACGAAGGACCCGAAATTGAAGACGATTGGCATGTATTCTCATCCCTAAACTTTCCCGAAGAACATCCCGCAAGAGATATGCAGGATACATTCTTTATTGAAAAAAATCCCGATATACTACTCCGAACCCACACCTCGTCGGTTCAGGTGCGAAGCATGGAACGCGAAAAACTACCAATTCGCATAGTTTGCCCAGGTCGTGTATTCCGCAACGAAGCAATTTCGGCCAGGGCTCACTGCATATTCCACCAAATTGAAGGACTTTACATTGATAAAAACGTATCGTTTGCCGATTTAAAACAAACCCTACTCTACTTTGCCCGCGAGATATTTGGCGAGGATACACAAATACGACTACGCCCATCGTTCTTCCCCTTCACGGAACCATCGGCCGAAATGGATGTAAGCTGTAAACTATGCGGTGGAAAAGGGTGTTCGGTATGTAAATACACCGGATGGCTCGAGGTTTTGGGATGCGGAATGGTTGATCCAAATGTTTTGGAAATGAATAATATAGATAGTAAGGTGTACTCAGGATTTGCATTCGGAATGGGACTAGAACGTATTGCCATGCTTAAATATCAGGTAAAAGATCTACGACTATACTTCGAAAACGATACCCGATTCCTGAATCAATTCCAAAACTACTAAGTAACCAAGCTCCTACCATTAAAAAAAATAAGAGCAATGGGAGAAGATAGTACAAATCAGCATAAAAACTGCTCGTGCAACACGTCAACAGTTTTTAAATCGCTCAACACGGAGGAACAGGAACTACTGAACTCCAAATTGCGATGCAATTCATACAAAAAAGGTGATATACTTTACCGCGAAGGAAGCAGAATAACCGGATGCTACTGTATACAAAAAGGCATTCTGAAAATATATAAAACTGGGGTTGATGAAAAACCCCAGATTATTGCATTAGCCCGTCCTGGCGATATAACCGGATACAGATCGGTTTTAAGCAACGAAATGGCGTGTACCACGGTGGAAGCCCTTGAGGACTCAGTTATATGCTATATCCCCTCCGAAATCATTTTTACTCTGATCAAAAAAAACTCAGACTTTGCCCTTTCGCTAATTCAATTAAGCTGCAAGGAACTTAACCAGGCAAACGACTTTATTAAGGATATTGCACAAAAAACTGTACGCGAACGGCTAGCTGAAATTGTATTGATGCTCAACGATACCTTTGGCACCGATACCGAGGGTTATATTGCAATCAATCTAACACGCGAAGATTTATCGAGTATTGTAGGAACTGCTACCGAATCGGTGATAAGAATCCTGAGCGAATTCAAATCCGAAAAAATAATAGAGCTAAAAGGGAAAAAGATCAAGATTCTGAACAAAGAGAGATTAAAACTGATATCCGAATCGATATTCTAATCGAATAAAGTTGGCTGACCGGGGAAACGATCAATAGCAAAATGCTTGTAAGCCAACTCGGTAACTTCGCGTCCACGAGGGGTTCGCTTCAAAAAACCTTCCTTAATCAGGAAAGGCTCGTATACCTCTTCGATAGTTCCAGCATCTTCGCCTATTGCAGTGGCTATAGTGTTTATACCAACAGGGCCACCCTTGAATTTATGCACAAGCGTTTTAATAATCTTAGCATCCATCTCGTCCAATCCTCGGGAATCAATTCTAAGCGCATCCAATGCATGAACAGCAATTGCCATATCGATATTACCATTACCAATTACCTGCGCAAAATCGCGAACCCTACGTAATAAAGCATTGGCAATACGGGGCGTTCCTCTACTCCTCAATGCAATTTCGTGTGCAGCATCAGTATCGACGGTTATTCCTAAAATAGATGATGAACGACGGATAATATTGACAATCACTTCAGAATTATAGTACTCCAAATGGAAATTGATTCCGAAACGTGCGCGTAACGGGCTTGTAAGCAAACCACTGCGGGTAGTAGCACCAATGAGTGTAAAAGGATTCAACTCAATTTGAATACTCCGGGCACTTGGCCCCTTATCGATAATAATATCGATTTTATAATCCTCCATGGCAGAATAGAGGTACTCCTCCACTATGGGACTTAAACGGTGAATTTCGTCGATAAAAAGAATGTCAAACTTATCGAGATTGGTAAGCAGACCAGCTAAATCGCCAGGTTTTTCAAGAATTGGTCCCGATGTAGTTTTAATACTAACGTCCAATTCATTGGCAATGATACTAGCCAAAGTGGTTTTTCCTAAACCCGGAGGGCCATGTAACAACACATGATCCAATGCTTCGCCCCTAAGCTTAGCCGCCTTTACAAAAATTGAAAGGTTCTTAACAATATCCTCCTGACCCTTGAACTGATCGAATAACGAAGGACGAATGCGACCCTCAAAGTCCCTATCAGGTGTATCGTTTATATTGCGAATAATATCAGACGAACTCATTACAATTTAAGCATTCTTTCGATAGGAATACGAGCTAAATCGATTAAAGCAGAATCAACTAAAACCTCAGGTAGTTCGTATTTAAGTGTCAAATATAGCTTTTTTAAAGTAATAAGTTTCATGTACGAGCACTCATTGCAACCACAACCCGAACTACTTGGAGGAGCAGGAATAAACCGCTTATTGGGCTCGTTTTTCACCATCTGGTGAAGGATACCTGACTCGGTGGCCACAATAAACTCAGTTGAACTATCGGAACTCACAAAACCGAGCAAATCCTGGGTTGATCCAATAAAATCGGCAATGGTTAGAATTGGTTTAGGACACTCGGGATGCGCAATAAACTTAGCTTTGGGGTACTCGGCTCTCAACCTCAATATTTTTTCGAGCGAAAACTGCTCATGCACATGGCAAGCACCATCCCATATAATCATATTATCGCGACCCGATAATGCCTTCAGGTAATTGCCTAAATTCCTATCGGGCGCAAAAATAATGGGGTCGCCCTTGGGAATACTATTAATAACCTTAACCGCGTTGGACGAAGTACAACATATATACGATAAACTCTTAATATCTGCAGTGGTATTAACATAGGTAACCACCTTATGATCGGGGTACTTAGCAATAAATGCTTTAAACTCGACGTACTTACAACTCTCGGCCAAACTACAACCGGCATTCATATCGGGCAAAAGAACCTTACTGGCGGGCGAAAGAATTTTAGCCGTTTCGGCCATAAATTTAACACCAGCAAACACAATAGTGTCGGCCTTAACCTGAGCAGCTTTTTGCGAGAGCGCCAAACTATCACCAACAAAATCGGCAATATCCTGAATTTCTGCATTTTGATAGTAGTGAGCCAGAATAACAGCATTTTTCTCCAGCTTCAACCTATTAATTTCGTCTACTAAACAGATTGAACCATCCAACTCTTCGTCGATATACCCCAAGTTATTAACATTACTATTATTCATTTTCTTTTAAAAGTTTTAAAAAAAATAAAAAATATGATGATTAATGGCTGTTAATTCGGTTCACAATAAAACCGGAAATCGCTTGCAAAAATGCTTATTAAAATTGGGATAACAAATTGTTAACAATAAAAAGCAGTAAATTGCTGCTGAAACACAGGCCAATTATAACTTTATCAACAGTTGTTAACATGTAAAAATGTTAAGAATTTTGTTGAAATCTACACCCACCCCATTTGTTGATAACAGTACTGAAAAGTAGTATGAAAAAATTTACCGGTGCTATTGTGTAGTTTGGTAAACTATATATATAGGATGAGGGTAATACCAACCAAAAAAATTTACCGAAATGAATTAACAAAAATTTCAACAGCAATTCAACACGCAGAGGAGAGTTACCAACAGGTCTATTTTATTCGCAAAACAGTTCTATACTCAAGTAAAAATAGTTAGTAAACCTAAAATTTGCTATTTTTGAGTAAATAAGATATGAGATGAAGCGAGTGGGTAAATCAACATGTAAATTTCTTATAACCACCGTATTGTACGCTGCGTTTAGTGGAATGGCCTGTGCACAGACCGATTCCACTGCGGTAAAACACGATACAATAGATAATTATTATATAGCGTTGCCAATAGCCTTTTACGGCGAAGAAACCAATGTGGGACTAGGTGTATCGGGGGGGTATTACTATGTGAATGGCGACAATAAGATATCGAGCATACAGGGCAACATGGTGTACACGCTAAAAAATCAGGTTAGCTTTTCGGTTTTACCAAAAATTTATTCCTCAACGCGCGATTTTTACTATTCGGGCCATGTTAAGTTGAACTATTATCCCGACAAATTTTTTGGAGTTGGGCGGAATACCCCCGATAGTTTGGAGGAGGGTTACACATCGAAGGATATTTCGCTACTGCTCCAACGTCAACGGATTCTGTTCGGTGTGCTAATGGTTGGGGCGCAGGTACAGGCCAATTACTACCAGGCCAAGGATATTAAGATGGATGGTCTGTTAAGTAGGGGCGTGCTGGGCATGGACGACAAATTTACCGTTGGCGCGGGTTTGCTATTAACCTGGGACACTCGCGATAATATGTTTTATGCTTCCGATGGCGAGTTTTACAAGGCTTCGCTTATGGTTTATAACAAAATATTTGGTAGCACCCTAAATATTAGCCGTTTAACTCTCGATTTGCGAAATTTTTACCCACTTGGGCGAAACCACATTGTTGCATTGCAGGTTTACGGTGATATGACCTGGGGCGACACACCTTTTCAGTTAATGCCGAATTTGGGCGGAGGTGATATTCTACGAGGATATTACAAGGGGCGATACCGCGATAAAATGATGCTATGTGCACAAGCCGAGTACCGATTCCCTATATATAAATGGTTAAAAGGAACAGCCTTTGCTGGTGTGGGCGATGTGGCCAACGATTTGGACAGATTTGACATTTCGCAATCCAAGCTGGCATACGGTGCAGGTTTAAGAGCAAGGGTGAATCCGGTTAATGTACACCTGCGCTTTGATGTTGCTTTTACAAGGGATAGAGAACCTGCGTTTTACGTTACGGCGTCGGAAGCGTTTTAGGTCAGATACAAGATTTCAGACATTATACACTAGATAAAAAGAGACCTCCACGCGGAGGTCTTTTCGTTAACTAACAATTATTTTAGATTTCTCACTTCGTTCGAAATGACAAGATAACAAATGCTTACAGCATTGTCGATTCAACTTCGTCAACAGTAATTGGAATGCGTTGTCCTAGAATTCTGCAGCCTTTGTCGGTAATAAGAATATCGTCCTCCAGGCGAATTCCACCAAAGTTTGCATAATCGGCTAGTTTGGCGTAGTTAATGAACGACTCGTTGATTTTCTCCGATTTCCACTTCTCGATAAGCGCTGGGATAAAGTAGATACCTGGCTCAACGGTCAGAACGAAACCCGATTGTAGGCGACGTCCGCAACGTAGGTAGGCTGTACCGAATTGGTCGGAGCGGGTAATTTCGTCGTCGTAACCAACATTGTTTTCGCCTAAATCCTCCATATCGTGAACATCGAGCCCCATCATGTGGCCCAAACCGTGAGGGAAAAACATGGCATGAGCGCCGTTTGCCACAGCCTCATCAACATTGCCCTTCATAATTCCGAGTGCCGAAAGACCCTCCACAATAACCCGTGCCGATGCTTTATGAACATCTAAATAGGGTATGCCCGGTTTAGCAATTTCGATGGCCTTATTGGTTGCGGCAAGTACAATGTTGTAAATTTCCTTTTGCTGTTGCGAGAACTTACCACCAACCGGAGTGGTTCGGGTGTTATCGGACGCATAGTGCGAAACCGATTCTGCACCAGCATCAACAAGTAATAGGCGACCTTTCTGAAGAATTTGTGAGTGGTCGTGGTTGTGAAGTGTTTCGCCATTCTGCGATAGAATTATTGGGAACGATGGCATTGCGCCGTGTGCAACGGAAATACCTTCAATAAAACCGGCAATCTCACGTTCCGATGCGCCCACTTTAGCCATTTTCATTGCCGTGGTGTGCATCTTATACCCAATGGCGCAAGCTTTTTCAATCTCATCAATCTCGCAGGCTTCCTTAATGGAGCGAAGGCTAACAATAGCCTTAATTAGCTCTAGCGATGAGTAAGTTTTGATAAACGATTGGTTGATACCAAGCAAACGCTCGAGAGTAAGGATATTCTCGGCGCGGTAAGGCGGAATAATGTGAATTTTCCGACCATGACGGATAGCGCGCGAGATAGTAGTGTTCAGCTCCTTTAATGGATGGGTTGATAAAACGCCAACCTTTTCGCCCAGTTCCTTAAGTTTAGGCTGAGGGCCCATCCAGATGATATCGTCGATATCGAAATCGTCGCCGTAAAGGCAATCCTTACCGTCCTCAATGTCGATAATACCAATCAGGTTAGGAACATCGAGCCCAAAGAAGTAAAGGAAATTACTGTCCTGGCGGAAATGGTATGTATTGCCGGGGTAGTTCGTTGGGCTTTCGGTATTACCCATGATTATGGCAATACCCGATTTGATTTTCTTACGTAGTTTTAATCTACGGTCGATATAAACCTGCTTTTCAAACATGATTGAAAAATTAATTTTAGATTTGTTGCTATAAAGGTAATGCCAAAACAGGAAAAATTCAAATGATAAAATTCATAAAACGACATATTAACTCTTTGATGTGGGCGTTAATCGTAATGATACTGTGCGGAGCACCGTCTTCTTCTTTTCCAACAGTCGGATTTTTTAACATTCCCCATCTCGATAAGGTTGTTCATTTGGGTCTCTATGTTGTATTCACACTACTTATACTATCGGAAACAAACACAAAAAGAAAGATTGGCGGATTAGACCGCAAGGCGATTATAATTAGTTTGTCTATTGCAATTACCTATGGATTGCTGATTGAATTAATGCAATTACTATTGTTTGAAAGCCGGGGTGCTGAATTTTGGGATTTTGTAGCGAATACAGTTGGAGCAACTGTAGCGGTATTAATATATAGACTTATGAATAGATTAAGTAATAGGTTGATATAACTCAACATGATATAAATTAAGTATTTTGAATAATCAATTGGAAATTTAATTACTTTTGTAGTTCGAATGTGGAAAGATTTGACTGATTGCAACCACAATAAATAAATGCTAAAACAGAATTATTATCGCAATCGCCCAAACCTTCCCGTCGCATTTTTGTTAATCAATCAAAATTCTTAATAAGATGGGATATTTATTTACATCCGAAAGTGTATCGGAAGGTCATCCAGATAAGGTTGCCGACCAAATTTCCGATGCTCTACTTGACGAGTTTCTTCGTCAGGACCCCGATTCAAAAGTTGCTTGCGAAACCCTTGTAACAACTGGTTTAGCAGTACTTAGCGGTGAGGTAAAAACAAAAGGATATGTTGATGTTCAGGAGATAGCCCGCCGGGTTATCAAGCGGATAGGCTATACCAAGCAGGAGTACCGTTTCGATTCTGAGTCGTGTGGCATAATTTCATCCATACACGAGCAATCGCCCGATATTAACCGAGGAGTAGTTCGCGAAACCGAGGAAAACCAAGGAGCAGGCGACCAAGGGATGATGTTTGGCTACGCAAGTCGCGAAACCGACGATTATATGCCGCTATCGTTAGTGCTGTCGCATGTATTGCTGATGGAGCTTGCAAAAATTCGTCGCGAGGGTAAGGAAATGACCTACCTCCGCCCCGATGCTAAATCGCAGGTAACATTGGAATACGACGATAACAATCATCCTGTTCGCATTCACACCATTGTGGTTTCAACGCAGCACGATGAGTTTGATACCGACGATAACCGTATGCTCGAAAAGATACGGATGGATGTTAAGAATATCCTGATTCCAAGAGCCAAAGCAAGATTTTCGGAGCGTGTTCAGAAGCTTTTTAAGGACGATTTTATCCTACACGTTAACCCAACCGGAAAGTTTGTAATTGGTGGTCCACACGGCGATACAGGACTAACCGGACGTAAGATTATTGTTGATACCTACGGTGGCAAGGGTGCTCACGGTGGTGGTGCATTCTCTGGAAAAGATTCATCGAAGGTTGACCGTTCTGCGGCTTATGCAGCACGCCACATTGCTAAGAATATGGTTGCAGCAGGTATTGCCGACGAGGTTTTGATTCAGGTTGCCTACGCAATTGGCGTTGCTCAACCAGTAGGTCTTTACGTGAACACCTACGGAACATCAAAGGTAAAACTTACCGATGGTGAAATTGCCCAGAAGGTTCAGAAGGTATTCGATATGCGCCCAGCAGCAATTGTAAAACGCTTTGGATTGAAAAATCCAATTTTTGAGGAAACCGCAGCATACGGCCACTTTGGTCGCGATTACTACAAACGTGAGGTTGAGTTCATTATAAACGCTAATGGTAGTGGAACCAAAACCGAAAAGCGTATGGTTGAGTTTTTCACCTGGGAAAAACTTGACTATGTTGATACCTTGAAGAAGGAGTTTGGATTGTAATAATCATTCTGGAATATATGAGCCCGGCTGAATCAGTCGGGCTTTTTTATTTCGAAAATTGCAGGATATTTAATTGTGAAAAATAATCCGGTGCTCTGCACCTTGAAACCCCCCTCGTTGTTTTGTTCTACAAATATTTTGGTGCTCTGCACCTTAAAATCCATAAAAATATGCAAAAAACATGCGGCAGAGCCGCTTAATATTTGTAGTATTGG
>JACJXC010000011.1 GCA_020636835.1 Bacteroidales bacterium | reverse complement strand
ATTTGTAACAACCAAAACCCCCTCTCTGCCAGCAGGGAGAGAGGGCCAGGGGTGAGTTCTTTTCAACAGAATTTTTACACTGTGAAATTTTTTTCCCGCAGAATACGCAGAAATACGCAGAATGTGGTTACATAGTGTTTAAACTTCACCATTCAAAATTCGTTAATCGGTGTTCGATGTTTCACAACTCCGTGATACCAAATTTCTCAGCAAATTTAATCCTACCTGCGAAGGGCATCAACCTCTTTTAGTTTAAAAATTCTTCGCGCAGGATAAATACACGCAATTATTACCATAATCAGCACAACAACTCCTTGCCATACCACATAAGCACCAAATGGCTCCATAGGCATTAAGGGTTCGTAACCCATATCCATCATCATTTTGGCCATTTCGCCGGTTAACTTTATTGGATTAAAATGGTAGTAGTATATAATAGGTAAACTCAATCCCATGCCGATTACAACTCCAATAATTGCCATAAAAATCATCTCCATTACAACAAGCGTGGCCAGTTTGACCTTTTGCATACCAACAGAAACCAGTACTCCAAACTCATGAATTCGCTCGTGTATCATCATTATCACGGTTCCAAATATTCCGAAGAACACCACAAAGTACAGTAGTACCAGAAATGCTTTTCCGCTCTGGTTATCACTATTAATCTGCTGTACAAGAATTCTGTTTAACTCCTTCCAGTTCTTAATTTCAAAATCTGATTCACCGAAGCGCTCCTTTAACTGATTCTGGGTTTGAAGCATCGCCTCATTGTCGCTATTATGTAGGTTGATAGCCCAGTAAGCTATTCTATTCTCAACACCCGTAAATTCCTGAGCCCTTCCCAATGGCATGTAAACCAACTTATTGTCCAACTCTGGGTTCGACAACTTAACAACTCCTTTAACCCGATATATCCCCGCTGCCGACGAGCCCTGATAACCCTGACTTAAAAGAATTAATGAATCGCCCACATTCAAGTTAAGAAATTTATATAGACGAAACGAAATAACTACATCGCTATCCGATGGATTTAGAAATTCTCCAGCAAATTGGAAGGTGTTACATATTTGATCAAAGTATCTATTCTGCCCCGGAAGTAACTCTAAAGCAGTGTGTAACTTAGATGAATCGATAAAACCCTCGCCCTTTAAATCCTTCAGTTTTGCTTTTACCTCCTGCGGAATTTCAGGATTTCCTTCAATTAAGGATAACCCTTTGTCGGATATATAGTAACGAACCAAGAATTTCTGCGGATTCGAGAAGCGTTGTTCTGCATCGGAATTGATTCCTAGCACCAAAACACCTTTAGTAATATTACCCGATGATGCCAAAGCAAAAGTCTCCAACCTTGTAGAAACAGACTTTACGTTGGGAAACGATGAAAGTATTCTGTTGATTGAATCGTTATATGGAATTGTGTTCTCAAGCAAAGGATCTTCGGAGTAATCGGGGTGTTGAAACCGAATATACCCGGAGTAGGACTCAATGCCATTCTTAATCATAAGCGTGTAGGAACCCAACTGGAACGATCGCATAATAACTGCAAAGAACACCGCAAACAGAATGGATGCAATGGTTATAATGGTGCGTCGTTTATTTCGCCAGAGGTTCCGTTGTGCAATTTGCAAGTAGTTCATAATGTAAATCTTTTTTACCACAAAGGCGCTCAAAGGAAGCCTTCACAAAGGAGCACAAAGCAAAGATTAATAAATAGTTGCTTAAAATGGGAAATTAACCGTCAGCGGCATCATGCGCCGTTAAAAAGTTAATTAAATATAGTAAAAAAAACGCTATTATCCGGTAAATTTTTCGTTCTTCGATGAATTAAAATTATGCTACTCTTTAGTGTAATCCCTCAAATCTAAATGGCTTATTTACAAACATTTCGTCGCCAAGCGGGTAATAATTAGCAACAGAGCTCGGCATATTTATAGCAAATGTGAACACCCATAAAAGCAAGCTCCGCCGGAGCGAAATGTCATTATAAGCCCTTGGAAAAACCACCATAGTGGTTATTAATCATTTTGGTGGGACAGTAGTAAAAAAATGCATTTTGCATTAATCGTTCCAGTGGAGGTAACTGCCTGCTAACGGCTGGGCTTTCTATTCGGATTGTTAATCTTAATTGGGTCTTGACGAGTGTCGAAAATATCGGTAATCAATATTCCCTCTCTAACGTTTTTATAGATAATCTTGTAGTTTCCTTTTACGAGGTATCTATGGTCTTGCTCCAGTGCATTTAATGATTCTTCAATTTGGCCAGAAAGTGGATGCTTAATTAATTGCCTTGTAGTGTTAAATATATTAGTTTTCAGTTTTTTGGCAATCGACTCACTTCCAACTTCTTTGTGATAAAGGTAAATTTCCTTAAGGGATTCAGAAGCAAAATTTGACCAAATAACCTTCATTAAATCACCAGTTTTCGGATTCAATTTCTAATTCGTCTTGCGTTTTTACTTGTCCAGAAGTGTAATCTTTATTCGATTTCTTGGCTCTTTCAATAAGTTGCCTTTGTGAAAGTGGTTTAAGTCCCCTTTCGTTCTCCTTTTTGCTTTGAAGAATCGTTGCCTCTATTCTACTAAATACTTTCTCATCTTGAAGACCAATTAGGTATTCAATAGCATTTAACTTTCTGGTTTTTAAGTCCATATAAAATCTTGTTTATACAAATATATAACTATAACCTTAAACGGAAAAGTATAGTTTTTGTTTCTTGCATTGCCGCTGACTTTTAGGTTAAACAATTAACGAATCTTAGTCATATTCTGCATCGAAAAAAACTTATCGTCAATAGGAATGTTGAACTGAATTTTATCCATTGTAACAACGGTTTTGTTGCCTTTTTCATCCGCAGGGATTAATTCGTAAACGGTTGGCATTAGGCGACCATCCATTGTTTTTAGGGTATGACCCAACTCGGTTTTTACTAAGTAACCCTCCTCGTCGTAGTACTCTGTTTTTAGTATTAAATTGTGCTCCTTCGATATCCAAAGAATCATTTTACCCCAAACCACAGGTGCTTCGGGTTTTGAAAGCAATTCAATTTTGTGGCATGCCACATCATCGACCTTCTCCTCGCCTACTATTCTATGCGTATAGTCAACAACCACAGAGCGTTGGTTCAACAAATCGTCGTTGGTAAAATCAGAGCCCATCCAGCCCTGCGATAGCATTGATGCGGGTAGCTTAACCGTACGGTTTATCTGCGGATTCCAACTCCACATCTCGCGCTTTATTTTTAGGAACGATTGCCCCTTTTCCCTTGCCGGAGCTGTGATATAAACCAGCGAAAGCTCTGTACCTTTTCCCCAACTCTTGAACGATACGGAACGCTCCCATGCTGGGCGTACAATCTTCATGGTCATTTCGCTGTAGCTCGATTTCTCGCCACGCATTTTATCGTCGGCTCGCTTAACTATTTCGGTTGCGGTCTGCGAGAACCCTAAAACCGTAACAAACAAAAGCAATCCACCAAGTAAACAACTCTTTGCACCCATAGTTAAACCGTATGAATTAGAGAAATAAACAGATAATCAAAACTAGGGCAAGTTATGCCCAATGTCAAGTTAAAGAACAAAAAAAGCGCGACAATTGTCGCGCTTTCAAATTTTATTTCAAAAAACTACTTCAACGCAAACTCGCTGTAGCCAATCATATATCCATCCATATAAAGGGTTACTTTGTAGGTTCCCTTTAAAAGTTCGCCATTATTGTCGTAGTAAATACACATCTCAATATCCTTGTTCTGATAGTCGACCTCGCGACTAGCGGAGAAGACAATTTTTTCGCCCTCAAAATCGAACACGTCGGTTTCGGCTTTTGCAAGAACATAGTCGTCTGGACCAACAATTCGCATGTAAACATTTCGGTTTCCTGCTTTTGCAATTGTGTTTTCGCTTAGTGTGAAGCAGGCACGGATTTTCTCTACCCGACGGGCACGGGTTACCTCGTTACCACGACGGCTAACGCCCATGGCTACAATATCGCGTGCTTTAACAATGGAACCTTTAGCCACCTGGGTGTTCAGCTCCTCGGTTTTTTCCTCAAGTTCCTTAACGGTTTGTTTTGCGGTGGCGGCCTCTTCCTTCACCTTGATATTCTCAGCAATAAGCTCCTTGTTCATAGCATTTAGCGAGTCGATATCGTGGAGCATGTCCTTCATAATTGAACGGAGTGTTCCGAGCTCCTTCTGGTACTCCTTAATTTTGGCATAGCTAACCCTTTTGGTGCGCTGAAGCTCATTGTACAACTTCTTTGCGTTTTGTTGTTCGCGGGTTAACTTCTGATTTAACGAATCGTTGTCGGTTTCCATCTCCTTATAATCGGTCATAAGGTTAAGAAGGTTTTGCGAAATTGAATCCTTCTCGGCCAAAAGCAAGGTTTCGGTTTCCTTGGCATCGCGTTTTTGCTGATAGTAAACATACATCAGACCAGCCAGCACAACAAGCAGCACAACAACCACAAAAGTTAACACGGGTACTGCTTTCGATGATTTTACATTTTCTTCCATAAGTAATTGATTGGTTAGTTAAAAATTTATTGTTTGGGTTTTTGTTTTTATGCGAATTAGGAATTAACCATTGTAAGGTTCTGAAACACCTCTTCGAGCTGAAGGTTTTGCTCGCTCAGCGTTAAAAGGGTATAGCCGTTCTGCTTGGCAAAGTTAAAAACATTGGGTCGAACATCTACCATTCCACTCGACGACAACATCCAGCCACAGCCATCGAGCTTTGTTACACTGGCAACTCCCTCAACTCCCTGAATCAGGGCTATGGGTACATCCTCTAGGAATTCGACCATCACCTGCTTCCCGAGCGCAGACGACATGGCCTTCACCTCAACGGTTGAACCATCGGCAACCAGCTTGCCACGGTTAATAATGATAATGCGCTTGCAAATGGCCTCAACCTCTTGCATTATATGGGTTGACAGGATTACGGTTTTATCCTGACCTATGCTCGATATTAGATTCCGAATCTCGATGATTTGGTTGGGATCGAGTCCGCTTGTGGGCTCATCCAGAATAAGCACGCTGGGGTTATGGATTAACGCCTGAGCCAACCCCACACGCTGCCGGTACCCTTTCGATAGCGATCCTATCCGCTTATTCTGCTCGTGCCCAATACCGGTAAGATCTATCAATTCCTTAACCCGGCTCTGAGCCTTTGAACCCAACCTGTAAATACCAGCCACCCAAAGCAAATACTCCTTAATATACATATCAACGTATAGCGGGTTGTTCTCGGGAAGGTATCCAATTTCGCGCCTAAAATCGTAGTCGGTGCTCTGCGTATTATTGCCATTAACCTCAACTAATCCGGACGATTGCTTTATGTAACCCGTGATAATCTTCATCAATGTAGATTTTCCAGCACCGTTGGGGCCAAGCAAACCTACCACCTGACCCGTGGGTATGGTAAACGAAACTGAGCTGAGCGCAGTTTGCTGACCGTACATCTTGGTAACGTTACTTACATTGATCGACATAATCCTTAATCATCAAAAAAAACAATACAAACCTAACTAAAAAACCAATAGCTTGGATTTATATTGTGTTAAGGATGTTAAAATTTGCAAAACGCATATTACACCACACAAACACTCGGAACTCCACAATGTATGTGAAATGCAAAACCGCCCGAAAAACCTGCTGAACAATATACTTCAGCATGATTAAATAGGGATATAAGATTTCACTACGTACTACAAAGTATATATCTTTACCGTAAATAATTAATCTGCTTACAGATAACTCGTTGTGTTTTGGTTTTGAATCAATGTGTATATCTATATATCTAATTATCAAAAGAGTATTTCGATGATAAAGTCCAACAGGCAACAGGATATTCGGGAAATAATTGTGTCGCAAAAAATATCGGGACAAGAGGAGTTGCTCTCCATTCTCCACACAAAAGGCTACAGTATAACACAAGCCACACTATCGCGCGATATTAAGGAAATGGGCATCGCAAAAATTTCCGATCCAGGGAAAGGGTATGTTTATGTTCTTCCGCAAAATATTGGGGTAAAGGATCCGCAAACCGTAATGAAACCCGGCGATAGCGTATTATCCGTAGAATTCACCTATCACATCGGTGTAATTAAAACTATGGCCGGCTTTGCCAGTGGTGTTGGTGTTTACATCGACTCATTGAGATTGAAGGAGATTTCGGGCACCATTGCAGGCGACGATACCGTACTGATTATCAGCAGACAACCCCACACCGATTCCGAAGTAAAACACGCGTTACGGCCATTCTTCCCAAAAATTATTTAAATTAAAAAGCCCCACAAATCAGCTTATTTGCGGGGCTTTTGTTCTCTAAAATTCCACCTTGTAGCTGAGTACTGGCAAAACAACAGTGGACCTAGTTTTCTCAATTTGATTGGTTCGGTAATTATACATATAGCCCTGCTCCATGGGCGAACCTAACACATTCTTTACCTGAAGAGCCCACACTCCCGAATATCGTCGTTTATTGGCCCGGTACGTAATGGAAATATCCATATTGCATGTGGTGGAATTCTGCTTTTCGAAAGCACGCGACTCGTCATAAACAACTATTTTATCGACCATCGATTGCGTATAATTTACGGGGCTGTAGCGCTCCCCTCCCATTACATTCGCCCTTAGGTTGACACCCAACATCCTGTTTTTGCTGAACATAAACTCCTTTCCAAATAGTATGTTCATTGCAAAACCCTTGTCGTAACGGGTATCACGCCACACATTATCGTCGCCTTTGTACTTGGAATCGAATATTGATGCAGTAACCAAATAGTAGTAATTGTTATTCAAGAACCGCTCAAAGGTTATATCAACCCCAATGTTTCGCCCAACGCTGTTGTTCTCCAGGGCATTCATAAACGACCAGTCCTGCTTAAAGTTGATTAAAGAATAGGAACTGTCTGCAATTCCGGGTACATCGTAAAGGTACTGATAGTAAGGCTCCACCTTCAACCTCAGGTTGCTGTTGATTAACCAATCGTAAGCAAGTATAAAGTGGTGTGCTTGTGATAATTCCAAGTTTTTATTGGGCTGGTAATCCTGTCCATCGACCTCTTTCTTTATAAGATAGATTTTTAATTCCTCCAGCTGGCTGTGTTTTCCGTAACCAAACGAAAGTGATTGGTTCTGGGCAAAATCCCATTTAAGGCTGAAACGAGGATCGATTGAGTAGTTCCCATTCAACGCAAAGTAATTGACATTAACCCCCGTATTGGCAGTTAAATTCTGTGTTACACTATACTTCGATTGTATGTAGAATTCTGCGTAATTGCTGCTTCCCTTCTGTTTAACATAATTCCGAAAGGTTTCGGGTTTATCGTTTATGGTACTGCTTAAATCGATATTATACAGAATTTTACTGTAGTTTACGCCTGTGCGAATAGTGTGTTTGGCGCTGAATTTATGGTTCAAAAAAGTATTAACCCCTACCCTGCCCGATTTATCGGTAAAATCCCAGTTGGGGCGAAACTCAAGCATATCATCGTATCGCTCCCCGAACATGGTATTCACCGTTCCCGATGCCGATACCGATGTGTTCAGATACGATTGCTTTCCCAACAAAATTTTATGTGATATACCCGCAGCACCCATACTTAAATTCCAATCGTACGATGTTCTATCCCAGTCGCTCTCCCAGTTTACCGAGTCCTTATCCTCGGGTTCGGTGTTGTTATCAATTGCACCAACGCCCCAAACCGAGAAAGTTCCTGCCTTGCTGGTTGGAAAATTCAACTTAAACGACAAATCCTGATAGCGCGGTATTTGCTCCGAGGGTATAAGCCCCATCTTGCTAATTAAGTCAAGGGTAGAGTATCGGTAGTTGAATAGATAGCTCGATTTTCCACCTTTAACAAAAGGGCCCTCAGAGGCAAAGTCAATTCCCATTAGTCCGGCTTGGAATGTGCTCTCGCGTTTTTCGTTGTTTCCGCTACGTAGCTTCATATCGAACACACCTGCAAGCGCATTACCATATTCAGCAGGAAAGGCACCTGTGAAGAAATCGGAGTTGGCCAACAGTTGACTGCTAAAAACAGTTACCACGCCACCGCCTGCAACATTTCCACCTGCAAAGTGGTTTGGGTTTGGTATCTCCACACCCTCCAACCGCCACGAAACACCTTTGGGTGAGTTACCCCGAATAATAATGGCGTTATCCTGAATGTTACCCACGGTAACACCGGCAAATGCAGATACCATGCGGGCTGGATCGTCCATACCACCAGCGTAACGACGGGTCTCCTCAACCGTAAACGATTTTGCGCTGATGGTAGCCATTGGGTTCATTGGCTTATCCTTACGTGTATGTGCCTTTACAACCACCTCCTGAATATGGTTGATACTCTGCTTAATACCAACATTGAGCACAACCTCCTTGCTCGATGTAATAAGCACCTCGGGAATTACAACCGGTTCGTACCCTACAAAATCAATCTGAATGCTGTAACGACCAAGCGGCGCATTTTCGATTCGGTAATTACCATCCATATCGGTTGATGTTCCTAATGTTGGATTGGTACCAAGCACTACCACGGTTGCTCCTGGAAGCGTGGTTTGCGTTTCAACATCTACAATATTACCCTTAATAACTTGGGTTAAATTTTGGGAGTTTGCAATTTTAAATGATACTAAACAAAACGCGTAAAGCGCAAGATAAATAAAGAGTTTCGCAATAAGTTTAATAGTTGTTTTCATGGTTTTTTAATTATAATTCAAACCTATGACAACCGTTTTCAGATTTACCCCTATCGTAAAAGTGAGATTTTTAAAGAATATTGATTAACGAATGATGATTTTTGAAGTGTAAAGTGGATCTTCAGATTATCATTCAGAATCTTTTTTATACATTAGCACTGGCGATTGGTTAGGCTGGGTGGGTATTTTAATCATAACTTGTTCAAATTGGTACTTGCAAACACTTAACTAATCAATAGACTTATTTCTAGATAACTAAATTAATATATTAACGGCTGGTGTTAGTTGTAAAGTATCAATACCCGAGGTTTGGGGTGATACTAATTGGGATATTGTTAACTTTAAGTACGAAACACAATTACTCGATCAGGTACGATGGGAGTTAGATTTACCTAAATAAAATTTGAGATATGAAAATCTTAAAAATAGTTTATATTATATGCTTTATTTTTTTGTTATTATCAATTTGGTTTACAATATCAACTGCTTTATTTCCTTTAAGGAGTGCTATTGGTGATGTAATTACTAGGGACTATTTTGTTAAAAAGTTTGTTAAAATTGAAACGAAGGAGGGTGGTGCAGGTCGTTCTCCGAGCGTAAGGTCGTATTGTATCTTAAATAATAAAAAAATAGTTGTACAAGATGCAGCTGAAGATGAGTTGACTATAGATAATTTCTACTATGTGTGGTACAACACCAAAACAGATAAGGTTTATTTAACAGAAAAGGGAAGTAATTCTTTTGATGTTTATGGTAGGTTATGGCATCTTGTTTTCATAGAGTTTGTTAGTTTATGTATTTCTCTATTACTTTTTTTTATTATGAGATACATATACATAAGGGTAAAGAGAGAACTTAAATAGATACTAACTCGGTTAGTGTTCTTCTTATGACGAGTGCACAATTATAACTTGTAGGCGAAGTGGAAACTTGAGCCACTAGAGCGAACGCGTCTTGAAGACGCGCTCGAACAAAGGTCTTAAAAACAATTAGGTATTCTCTTATTTATTCCTATGCACTAGATTTCAAGTAAGGTTCTCGGTAATGTAAATGAAAACGTACTGCCAACTCCAACCTGGCTTTCAACCCAAATCATTCCTTTATGATAATCAACAAATTCTTTGCAAAGAATTAATCCCAATCCAGTTCCATGCTCACGTTCAGTCCCTTCTGTCTTAATATTTTCGCTAATAAGAAACAACTTTTTAATTTTTGTTTCATCGATTCCAATACCAGTATCCGAAACACGAATAGTATAAAACGCCTTGCCTTCATCCACCGATACGGTTATTTTATCTCCTTTTCTTGAAAATTTTATTGCGTTGGTAATCAAATTCCTCAGAATGGTTAATACCATATTTTTATCGGCAAAAGCCAAAGTTTTATGGTTTAAGGTAGATGACAAAACTATACCTTTCTTTTCGGCCAAATTACTCAATAGAAGAATATTGGTGTCAATCAAACTCTTAATGTCAACATCTTCGGGATTAAATAAAATTTTGCCTGTTTGAGAGCGACTCCAATTGAGCAAATTCTCAAGCAACTCATAGGACGCCGACGATGTTTTATTAATAATCTTTGCAAACTCATAGCTCTTATCAAAATCCTTTGATTTAATCTGATCTATAAGCAATTCAGAGAAACCTAAAAGAGTATTAAAAGGATTACGCAAATCGTGCGCTATGATACTAAAAAACTTGTCCTTGGTGGCATTGGCAATTGCAAGTTCATCTCTCTGCGACTGTATTTTTTCTTTCTGAAGGACAATTTCGGCAGTGCGAGTTTGTACAATCTGTTCCAAATGTTCTTTCTGCCGAACCAATTTCAAAGTAAAAAGTTTAACCATAGCAAAGATAAACAATCCAAACAGGGTGGTATAAATACAATATGCCCACCATGTAAAATAAAACGGGGGAAGAATTGTAATTTCAAATTTGCTTATATTGCTCTCCACGTCATATACATTTCTTGCTTTTACCTGAAATGTGTAAGTCCCTCTGCTTAGATTGGTGTATTCCTTGTCCGCATTTATTGTCCAATGGCTCCATTCTTTATCAAAACCAACGAGTTGATAGCTATAAAGTGTTTTTTTTTCGTGATCGAAAAATGGCGCAGCAAACTCAAATTTCAACGTGTTGAATTCAAAGGGCAACCTTATGGGCTTAATTTTAGAGGTATTACCTCCAAAAACTAAACTATCTTTTCCTGCAATTATTCTTCGAATCAAACAGCTGAATGCTTGGTTATAATTCTTCTTATCTTCCCGCATATCGTAACGATACACCCCATCACTTCCACCAACCCACGCAACTCCATTGGGTTCTACATAAAATGCGGTTAAAAACATGCTTGGAATCCTCCGAAATGGAGCAAACACCCAGTTGTAAAAACCTTTCCCATAGGGCTGTAGGTAACCTATATCGGCTTTTTTATTCTCCAACGGGCAAATCCACACTTTTCCATCGGGGGTCTCTTGCAACGAAAACACATCGGAACTGCCATTGCATAAATTCAAGCCTAATTCGCAAAAGGGCTCAAATCGGTCCGTTAGTGTGTTGTATGTGTAAAGCCCCTTATCGGTGCTCCAAACAATCTTATTCTTGTAACTAAAGGGTAAAATATTTTTTAGTGATTCGAATCCATCCTTCTGCACGTAATAACGCACACTTTTAGGTCGTGAAACATTCCTATAATCAGGAGTAATTCTAACCACGCCATTTCTAAAAGTACCAAGCCAAATGTCTCCATTTTCATCCTCAATTATTCCACGAATATCATCAGTTACTCCAGCCCATTCCCCCTCGTAAATCCATAACCCATTATCATTCTTTACCGAAAAAAAATAGGTGTCGCCACTGCAAAATATTCTACTCGGGTTTTTAATTGATTGGTATAATTTAAGAATTTGTCTACTATATAATAATGGAATGGCTTGATCGCCTCTTATTTCATAAATGCCCTGTGACGTGCCAACCCAAAGAGATTTGCCACCAAGCACTGGCAAAAAGCACCAATTCTGGCCAACGGGTATGTTCTTAACAATTTTAATTCTACTTTCATCATCAATGAAAAATACGCTAACACTTGTAGCGATATAAACTGTGTCTCGAAATCGAATTACGCTTAGTACACTTCCTTTCAAACCATTATTCTTATCCCAGAAAGTCAAATCCAACCCCGACTCAACTTTACTAATACCATTGGATAAGCCAAACCATATATTATTACTCTGATCTGCTATAACCTTATATATCTCGTTGTTCTGCAGAAGATTACTCTCCTGATAGTGCTGTAAGACCTTGCCCTGCTTATCTATTAGCACAGCACCTTTAACTATAGAGCCTAAAACATAATAATCGTTTAGGTAGGATGTTGCATTGTATATATCATTATTAATCAAAAAGTTTTTTTCGGAGATTTCAAAAATTTGAGGTTTTAAATCGCTATCGGGAAAATATCTATAGAGTCCTTCTGTACGGGTAGGAATTATCAAAGTAGAGTCGTTGAAGGGCTGTGCAGAAATAAAACTTTTGTCACGAAAAAAATACGTTTGAGGCAAAGTCATAATCTCATTACTATCAATCTTTATAAGGCCTCTTCCGCCTACATGAGTATAGTATAAATCGTTATAAACAAATCCTGAAGAGAAAGCGCTATTTGGCGTTGCTTTAAAAATCTTAATGCTTTTAGATTTCGGAGAGTACTGCAATATTTCATCGTAGGTTTGAAAATATACAAAATTTGAAGTTGTCCTTACGGACCAAATGTTGCCTAAGTTAAATGTATCAGGAAGAAGATATTTAAGACTTTTATACACAGTATTTCCTCTATCATCTGAATCCAAATAACCAAAATCTCCAATCGCCGCAACATATATTGTATCATCTTTTTTATTAATTGCAAAATCGTATATTCTGAGATCGTTACCAGTTGAAATGTTTCTCCATCTTACTCCATCGTACTCCAGAATGCCGTCAGCCGCACTAAAGTAAAGTATGCCGTTTTTATCTTGAATCGCACAAAAAACCTGAGGCTCGTTATTGTACTCGCTTGTGGTATAATTTCTAATAATGGGGTAGCCAACTTCCTGGGATTTGGAAATCAACGAAATGGAAAAAAACAAAACATACAGGTATATCGACTTCATTGTACTTGTCTCCCTTATTTGTGTAAGAAAACTTAAGATCAACTTCAACTAAAGCCGTTAGTGTAATAATAGCTAATTTTTGTCAATAATGCTAACGTAATATTAATTTGTTTGATTATCATTATTATACAGATAGTCAACAACCATTGCACCAGCAAGCCTGTTAAAGAGACTTTATCTAAAACACCCTGTTCCTCTATTATTTAAAGGGAGATTTTTTTAAGAATTTTTCTGAGAATAGATCCCTCTCTTCGTTTGGGGTGACAAGAACATTTGTGTATTTGTCATTGCCTACGGCGAGCTCGTAAACTCGGTTTCGAGCGTTAGCGAGAAATCTAAAGGGCGAACACGTATGGAAGATGCTATCTATCAACAAACAACTATCAACTACAAGAACCTTATCCCAACCTTTCCGCCAACCCAAGTCTTCAAATTATTTCCGTTACCGCTTGTGCTGTTTGTAAAGGAGTAAGGGACTAACGAGGAAAAAGCATCGCTGTAATACTTGGAATTAGTATCTGTTACGTAGATATTGTAGGTTAATCCAAAGGTAATTGAGGTTTTGGGTGATATTTTTCTGTCTAAACCTAGCGTAAGCTTATAGAGCGAGTTCCTCGATGCAAAGTAACTACCCTTCATTACTTGATGTGCCGTTAAATCTATGTCGAATAAGTATTTGTCCGATTTTCCGAGGGTTGTTCCCAAGCCGTATCCAAACATCCAAACTGGGTTATCCAAATTCTCAGGTCTAATTCCAACCGATACTATTGAGTGGAATTTCTTTACACCACTTCGGAATGCTAGGTTTGAGTAGAAACCTTCATCGGCCGATAGTTCAATTTTGTGATACCCCTTCCTCACAAAGTTGAAAAGGCCAAAGGGAATACCATCGCACGAGTCGGCATAGTTTATTACTGCAATTTGATATCCATTAAAGTATGCTGCACGGTTAAAAATACTGGTAACCTGAACACCATCCAAGCTATCGGTATTGTTTATAACACCAGCAACCTGCGTTCCTACAATTTTTTTTGCATGATTTAGTACACCAGCAATCTGAACACCTTCGGCTTCGCCAGTAAGATTGGTAACTCCTGCAACCTGAACTCCGCTCATTTTCGCTACCGATATTGAAAATACCCGCAACTTGCACACCTGTAAACTTTTCCGCCCACAAAGTTTCCTGTTCCTCAACAATTTGAACATAATCCGCATCGTTAAGAACAAAATTTATAACACCAGCCGCCTGTATTCCGCTCATCTGCCTAACGGCATTGAATGTTCCAGCACCCTGAAACCCATAGGATAATCCACCAACAACGTTAGCAACGCCCGCTAGTTGACAATATCCAGCATCCTCCCTAACAATATTGGCAATACCACCTTAACTCAACCTTGCGCACACCCTGCACGTAGCCAATTGTCATATTCAACGAATAATCGTTCACGGTTTTACCTGATAACAACTTGTTGGTACTCACTAAAAAGGAATAAGCGAAAATTGAAACTTACTGAATAGCGTATCGGAAATGTTTTTTGGTGTTGATTAATAACCGATTAGGGATTAACCATTCCGGCATTCTAATTCGATTCTTTTCCTTTTCTACAGTTGGTTCAATCAGCAAAGTTGTGTTTCCTCAATCTTCTGCTTAGTGGATAATTCAACGTTAATATAATTCAGATTGCCCGAAATAGGGCGATAACAGTGTATCGGCATAGCCCTCCTTGCTGACTTTTAACTCGGGATTAGCGGCATCGGTAGGAACTTCGAAACTTAAAGTAGCCATACTCATCGGTTATGGTCGATACCTTTTGCTCCTTGTTGTAAACAGTGGCGTTAGTTAGTTTATCGCCAGTTTGGGAATCGTACAGGTATCCCTCAACAACCACATCCTCCTTTGCCAAGTGTCTCATTCTTTCTGAAGAATAATGTATTTTCCCTTCACCTTATACTTTACTGTACCAGTAAAAATTGTGTTGAGCGTATGCCTAACCGATTTTGCCTTTACATCAATACTAATTTTATTTGTTGCGCTTATAACGTTTGGGCTGTAGGAAAACACCACGGCTGTTTGTTGCGAAATTGCATTAAGAACAAAGGGAACAGATTCGTTCGATATGGATAGTGTTACCTCGCGCTCAAGCGGTGGTACTGAACTATTCTGCGATTTTAGGTTGATAGTTAGGGTTGATATCAGGAATAGTAAAAGTATCTTCTTCATTCTGCTTACTCCTTTTTACAGGCATCTCCGTTAATTATATATCCATCTGTATCCTTTGTAACAGTTAATTCGAGCGTTTCGCTAATAATACTTAGAATCAACGCTATATCCTCATTCTCGAACTTAACTGATATTGTGCAATCCTTTAGTTGCTCGTTACCAAAACGAATGTTGGTACCATAAACCATATTTAGCTGCTGAACCACATCGGCAAGGCGAACGTTCTGGAAAAGGAAAACCTTGTTTACATAAGCCGTTGCATTAACATCGGGCGATGCAATCCTTGTAAATGTTCGAGTATTCTTATTGTAAATTCCCATTTCGCCCGCAGTAAGGCTTATTCCCTTATTATCCTTTGTAAAGAATATTACCTCGCCCGATTTTACAAACACCTCAACAATGGTATCGGTATCAACCGCTTTAATATTGAACGATGTTCCAATATCCTCAATTAGTGTTCCCTCGGCCTCTACAATAAACGGTTTATCATCGATATGTTTTACATCGAAGAAGGCTTCGCCTTCAAGCTTCAACCGGCGCTCCTTTTTCCCATAATTCTTGGCGTAGGTTACTTTGCTGTTCTTGTTCAGCGCAACAGTTGAACTGTCAGTCAAACTTTTTGTAACTACGCTATCCTTGCTTGCTGCCGCAACCATTTCGGTAGGGTAGAGTAGGGTAGAGGTGTAGAACCTGTAAAGCCCAAACGAAATCCCCGACACAATAACCAGCACAGCAGCAACTCTAAGCCAAACTGGTATATGGAAAGTAACTGTTTTCGCTGTTGGTTCTGGTTGAACTGTTTTCTTTTTCATCTGCTGATGAACCCTGCCCCAAGCCTTATCAACATCAACCTTATTAACTGTGTGCGATGTAACAGCTTTTTGGTAAACAAACTGTATATCACCAAAGTACTTGCGGTTTACCTCCGACTCGCTGAGCCATTGGTTAAGCAAAGTAATCTCCTGCTCGGTTGCTTCACCAGCAATGTACCGCGCAATTATCAGGTCGATATGTTTGTTATCTTCTACCAATATTCTAGTTTTTCATAAAAAGTAACCAAATTAAAACAGGTAAATAGTCCTTCAATTTTTCGCGCAGCACTTTCAGTGCTTTTACCATATGGTTCTCCACTGTTTTTACGGAGATTCCCAACTGCTCTGCAATTTCTGCGTAAGTCAAATTTTCGAATCTACTCAGCTTAAACACCAACTTGCACTGGTCGGGTAGGGAATCGATGGCATTGGCCACAATGCCGTCGAGCTCTCTTCCAACCAAATCCTGCGATGCATCATCATGCAATAATTCCGATTGGTTTTTAACAGCATCGCCGTATGTTTTTCGGACTTTATAGTGCTTAACCCTGTTCAAGCAGCTGTTATGAACTGCTCGGTATAAGTACGATTTAACCGAAGTGTGAATCTCCAGCGTATCGTGCTTCTCCCAAACAGTAAGGAATGCGCTCTGCACCATCTCCTCGGCCTCATCCATATCGTTCAGTATTGTGTTGGCGTAATTGCAAAGACGCTCGTAGTAGGTTCTGAAAATTGTCTCAAAAACCTGCTCATCGCCTTGGCGCAATGCATCCACAATATTTTTATCCAAAAGCTCCAACGTGGCCTTATTTGGGAAGTAAAGATAAATAATAACATAATGCTGCCGATTTATTGTGTTTAATTAATGACAACTTTATGTTAAGATACCACTAGGTCGTATGTCAGTTTTTATCGAAAATTTTGTATATCGTAAAGAATGTACCTATTATCTAAGTATTTGTTAACCAATTTATAATATTAACAGACTTAATGCCATTTCCGCTATAATCGTAATCATCGGCAGTGATAAGTATCTTCTTTTCAGGTATTCCTTCAAAAGCAGAAATCTCGCGCTCCAATGTTTTATCTGAATCTATTGAATATGCCACTTGAATATACTCTACCTCTCCTGCTTTTTCGGCAATAAAATCTATTTCGGCATTACGCTTGATTCCTACATTTATTCTATACCCTTTCGCTATTAGTTCGTTTGCAACAATGGTTTCGAGTCTTGCACCTAAATTTTCGTTAATAAATCCTCGTTTTAACTGCAACAAACCCAAATCGGCTATATAGTATTTTTCAAGCGTTGCAAAAACATTTTTGCCCTTTATGTCGTATCTATTAACTTTTTTAAATAGCAAAGAGCTTAGAATATGATCGATATAACTGTATAGGGCATCAGCGGATATGCTTCTGCTCTGTGATTTCAGATATTTTGAAATGGTATTCGCAGAAAAAATCTGCCCTGTATTTTCAATTAAATATTGAATAATATTATCTAGCAGATTCAAATCCCTCAGTCCCGATCGCTGAACAATATCACGTAATATTACTGAATCAAAAACATCCTGAAGGTACTTTTGGGTTTCAAGCTCTGTTTTAAAAGCAAATCGCCCTGGCATTCCACCCCACTTCATATATTCGGAAAATGCTTTTTTTACATCATCGTGCCCGGGTAATTGTAGGAACTCATTGAATGTAAAGGGAGTAATTAAAAATTTAACATATCTCCCCGAAAGATGTGTGGCCAATTCTCCAGAAAGTAAGTGTGCATTACTACCCGTTATAAAAATGCTTACATTTCCTCTCGCTCTAATTGAGTTTACAACAAGTTCAAACTCATCAACCAGTTGAATTTCATCAAAAAAAACATAATACTTCTTCCCGCTACTTATTTTTGAAATCAAATAATCATGGAGTCCTTGAGGCTCTTTCAAATGGGAATACTCGTACAGCTCAAAATTTATTGAAATAATCTGATCTTCTGATGCACCCATCGATCTGATTTCTTGTGCTATCTGCGAAAGCATAACAGATTTTCCAGATCTACGAATTCCGATGATAACCTTTACCAAGTCGGTTATTTCATAGAATGGACGTATGTGCTTAATAAACTGTTCGCGCTTTATCATTTTATTACGATATACCGTGTAAACTATACAAATATAACGCTTTTTTACGATATACCGTGAAAAAATATCTCTTCGATACAAATTATTTCTTTCTCTATATATTCCGGTGCTCTGCACCTCAAACTTACTGGCATCATTAAATACTACAATTGAATTAGGCGTTTTGCTAACACTGTTGTCCGATAAAACTTCAAAAAGCGATTTGATTTAAAAAGTTCGCTTGATATACAAATAGTTACATGTTCATTATTGCTATCTTTAGAAAGTAAGCCCCCTTCAAAACAAGCTATATTGCACTTGCAGGCGCTCTTCTTTGAGCCAGTCCCTGTCGGGTTTTTCTAAAAACCGTATTAAATGGATATAGTTGAACAAATGGATTTTGCAAAAGCTGACCAGATTGGAGAACGCCCACGCTTTCTTTACGCTTTTTTGTACAACAGTCATCAACAGGTTGGCAATGAGGGCGCAATAAATCTGTATCTTGATCGCGTTCTCGTTGTCGCCAAGAAAGTATTTCAGCGGGAAGTTCTGCTTGAGCTGTTTGAACAGCAGCTCTATTTGCCATCGCAGCTTGTAGATGGCGGCCACCAAATCGGGTCTCATCTCGAACAAATTGGTCAAAAACTCGAACTCGCGCTTGAGGGCACGGTCGTAAAACCTGATTTTGCGCAACCCGAGCTGGCTCTTCTCCGGGCCGTCCTTGACGGTGACCTCAATGATTTGGTCTTCAAGCACGCCGGAGTGAATTTCTTCGCCAATAGGATTTGTTTCCACGGTTCGGTAAACGGCGTTGTCCTTTATCCGGGTCACAAAGCCTGTTTGGGCCTCCCCAAACCGCTTGAAAGCCCTGTAATCGTTATACCCCTTGTCAAAAACGTAAATGGTGTTGGGGTCCAGCTTCAGCTTTTCGAGCAGAACGTGGTCGTTTTTAGCCGCCTCGGTAAACCATACCATCCGGGGTACCGTTTCATCGACGTTTATGACGGTATGTACTTTTATCCCGCCTTTCTTGCGCCCACTTTCGAGATTTCGGCCAACACACTTCAGAATATCCTTGAAAAGGCTGATGGTGGTGCTGTCAAATACCTCCACCTGCCTGTTTATAACATCCTTTATTCGGCTGTCCGATAAATGGTGGCCGTATTTTCGGAGCAGCTTGTTGTAAACGCTGCCGAAAACCGATGCGTCGCGCCGTTTATTGGCGTCGGACAGGGTGCTCCGCCTGGGGATATGCTGCAGCTGGAAGTGCTTTGTCTTGCCCGACAGGCCGAGCATGGCCCCCGATACTTCGCGCAATGAGGTGCATTTGGCGAATGAGCAGAACAGCATGCTGATCAGGTGGTCCTTGGTGGTAAAGCGTTTTACGTAACGGTCGGAGTGGCACTCGTAGCTCGATTCCGCGATAATTTTATGGCCGATTAAAGAAATCAGCTGTCCGAAAACCGACTGTCCAAAAAAGTGTGTACTTTTATCCATTGTAGTTAAGTGTTTGTGGTAAAACAAAACTACACATTAGAGCCTAGAAGGCCAAACGCCTTCTGGCTCTTTAAATTTTATCCCGGACAATAGTGTTTTGCTAATATTAAATGATGCCAGCGGCATCAAATGTTTATAGAAACTCATTGAGAGTTAAAAATA
>JACJXC010000010.1 GCA_020636835.1 Bacteroidales bacterium | reverse complement strand
CTGGCAAAATGCAGGGTCTTAAGCTTACCATTGGAGCAAAAACCAGCTCTACTGGCAAAATCTTCGGATCGGTTAATACCATTCAAATTGCTGAGGCTTTGGCTCAAAAAGGATTTGATGTTGACCGCAAGGTTATTAGCCTGAAAGAGGATCAGATTAAGGAAGTTGGTAGCTATACTGCCGAAATTAAACTTCACCGCGAGGTTAAGGTTGCAATCGAGTTTGAGGTTGTTTCCGAGTAGTTACGTGTGAAGTATAACGATATAAAAAAACCCGCTTTTGCGGGTTTTTTTATTTTACCGGGTGGCAATGCATTCAATTTCCACGAGCACCCCTAAAGGGAGTTTTACAACTCCAAATGCTGCGCGGGCAGGCATATCAACGGTGAAGTATTTGGCGTAAACCTCATTCATTGCGGCAAAGTTATTCATGTCGCTTAGTAGGCATGTGGTTTTAACCACATTGCTGTAGTTTAATCCGGCCTCGTTAAGTATTGCTCCAATGTTTTTAAGCACTTGCTCGGTTTGTTCCTGTATTCCACCCTCAACAACGCTGCTGGTTTTGGGGATAATTGGAATTTGCCCGGAGATAAAAATCAAACCATTTGCCTCAACGGCTTGGCTGTATGGCCCTACGGCTTTAGGAGCATGCTCGGTGTTGATTATTTTTTTCATGGTAGAGAAATTTTGATGGTTGATATAGTGTTATTCGATCTTGTCGAGGTAGCTTTCGCGCTTGTTGTATTTTAAATCCTGTAGCATCGACGATTTAACGTTGATCTGGAAGCTGAAACTCTTATAGTATCCTAGGGGTACTATTGTCATACGCATTTCCCAGCAGTGCAGATCCCTGAAAAAGTTGAGCGATGTGGAGGTGAGCTGCTTGTTCTTAATATCGTAGTTTGTGCTGAATCCAATCCTTAGTTTCGGGGTTAGGCTTAATTCGCCCGAGAGGCTGGCTGTTTGGGTTATTGTGGTTTCGTAGGCGGGTTTTGAGTACGACAGCGTATACCTGAAATTTAGGCTCCATGGCACGCTAAAGTCAACATAGTCGGTTCCGTACTGCGAACTCATCGACTCTCCGAAATTGGATCCGTCGGAAGCGATTCCTCCGGGAGAATCTCCGGGTAGTCCCGATATACCGCCAGGTTTGCTTCCCCCGCTGCCTCCTTGCTGCCCATTTTTGGCGCTGCTGCTGAGCGAAAAGTCTAAGCCCACCGATCCCCTGGTGAAACGGGCGAATTTTCCGCTATTGTTGTACTCGTACTGGTTTATTTTGGTACCCGCTGCGTTTATTGCGTAGGGGCAGAATCCTCCGCTAAAATTAATGTTAACCTTATCCAGTAGGTTTGTGCGACCGCTAACCGAGATGTCAGACCAGTTCAGCGAGTCGGCTAGCATATTGTACGAGGTATTGAAACTCAGCCCTTCCAAAATTTTTATTTTTCGAACGGGATTTGCGGTATCCTTATCGGATCGCACCTTCATCTCCAGCATATTGTTAAGGGCAAACGATATGGATCCCGATTCGCCAGCCTGAGGCCCTCCAAGAATTCCGTTGCTGAAAATAGAGTAGTTCTCCACGGCGCCATTTGTTCCTTTTTGAACCTTTTTGTAAAATCCGTACTTGGGATCCGCGAAGTCGGGTTTATAGCTTAGCGATACCGAAGGTGTAATAACATGTCGGATAGCCTGTACTTTTGATGTCTTTTTGAATTGAAACGTTCCGTAAACCTTGGTGCTCATCGATACCGAAGGGCCGTACTGGTAACCGCGTTTGAATCCGTTAATAGTATCAACTGCCACGGTTTGGGTATAAGGATCCCAGTGCTTTTCGATGGTTTTGATGTACCAGTACTCGGAGTACGATACGCCGGGGCTTACCGTGATAAATTTGAGCATGTTAAACGATGTGGAAAGCGGAATGTCGTGCTTCATACCGTTTCGCATGCTATCAACCACTGATTTTTTAAATAGATTACTCTCCTTAACCTCCACGCTGTTGTTGAGGTTGGTTGTTAGGCTGAGCCCTATTTTTTCGTACCATTTCGCTGTGCCAGTGCTTACTTTTTGTTTGAACGGGTATATTCTGGCCATGTTAAAGGTAACCTTAGGAAATCCAATGTTAACCACTGAGTTGATGTTGTTCTGCGAATGGCTTAACGATGTGTTTAAACTAAACGGTGTTCCTGCCCACGTTTTGGAGTACGATACACTTGAGTTTATTGTGTTGGTGAGCGCATCGTTTAAACTCTTCGCGTTGTATTTATAGTAGTTGCTTGTGCTGAACGACACATTTGCCTGAAAGGTAGTATTCGGATTGGCCTTGCTATCCTGGGAGTGGTTCCAGTTCACCCTAAATGCATTGGTTTTAGCATAGTCGGGTAGCCCTTTTTCGCTGCTTACGGTTGTTGAAGTTCCCAGATTTAGGCTTCCTGAATACTTGTACCTCACCCGGTAGTTCGTGGCACTATAAAGAGCCCACGATCCGGTTGTGTAAAGATCGGTGGTGAACTTCTGATCCATGTAATCGCCCATGCCAAAGTAAAATCCAAGTCCCCGGAGGCTAACCCCGGTATTAGCCCCTTCGTTAAACTCGGGCAGAATTATTCCTGCCGCTCTTTTCTTTGTATATGGGAAAAAACCAAACGGAATGAATATTGGGAAGGGTACATCCGCTATCACGATGTAGGCTGGTCCCGATATGATCTTCTTGTCCGGAATCATCTTCCCCTTGGTGATGGCAATGTAGTAATGCGGGTGCTCTAAATCGCATGTGGTATATTTACCATGCAGCATGTTAACCACGTTGTTTTCCATCTTTTTTGTAACCTCACTGTGCATAAAGCCACCTGATTGTTCCGTGATAACCCCATTAATTTTAGCCCGTTTCGATTCGAAGTTGTAGTGTATGCTATCCATTTGATAACTTTGGCTACCTTCTTTAAAAACGGGTTTGCCAATGATTTTCCCAGTGCTATCGGGGAGTCCACAGGCAAATGCTTGTTTCTTTTGCATGTCGAATTCGATGTACTGGGCCTTTAGCTCCAGATTATCGTATGTTACCACTGCGTTGCCGTACAGATAGGCTGTTTTTCCGTCGAGCGAGTAAATGGTGGAGTCGGAGGCATTTGTAAAGATTGGTTGATCCAGGGCCGATTCCTTCTTTTGCGATGATTTCAAGGTATCGGGGGTGTTGAGGGTGTCGGACAATTGGCTTATTGGTGCAATTGTTGTGGTAGGAATACATACACTGTTGGCAAAACCAACTGCATGGTTAATAATTATACAGAGTAATAGTAATCTGAAATGCAATTTTAGTCTTATTTTTGTCAGTGAAATTGAGCTCAAAACTACTTAAAAATTTCTAAAGGATTAAGATGAAGACTCCATTTGGTATAAGTTTTTTTTCAAAAATTAACGTTTTTCTCATTGCGCTTGTTGTTTTGCAAGGCAAATTGGCCATGTCGCAGAGTGCCGATGTGTACAGCGTGCGTAAGGTGGTTATTGATGCCGGGCATGGCGGGAAGGATCCCGGTGCTGTTGGGCTTAAGACTAAGGAGAAGGACATTACTCTTAAGTTGGCTCTGATGGTAGGCGCTTTGGTTGAAAAGAATTTTCCTGACGTTGCTGTTGTATATACTCGCAATACCGATGTGTTTATTCCACTCGACGAGCGCAGCCGTATTGCTAACGATGCCCATGCCGATTTGTTCATATCTATTCACTGTAATTCCAATGAGAATAAAGCCCCTTTCGGTACCGAAACCTATGTGATGGGGCTTAGCAAGTCCAACGCAAACCTCGATGTGGCCATGCGCGAGAATGCGGTTATCACCTACGAGGAGGATTACTCCTTGAAGTACGAAGGGTACGATCCCAACGCTTCCGAATCGTTCATCATCTTCTCGATGCTGCAGAATGCCTACCTGGATCAAAGTTTGAGTTTTGCCAGCCTAATTCAAACCGATTTTAGGGAGCGGATTAACCGCAAGGATCGGGGGGTTAAACAGGAACGGTTCCTGGTACTATGGAAAACTGCAATGCCCAGCGTGTTGGTTGAGGTGGGGTACCTAAGTAATAAGGAGGAGGAGAAATTCCTTAACTCTCATCAGGGACAGGAGTATATCGCCTCATCAATATATAGGGCTTTTAAGGAGTATAAGCAGAATGTTGATAAAATGAACGGTTACGCTGCCGGAAATCAGTTTCATCACTCCGATCCGAGGGTGCCCGATACTTTGGCTCTTCAACCGACCGATTCAGCTAATGACGTGGGGCCCAATGACGCTAATGTGGTTTTTAAGGTGCAGGTGCTGGCCTCATCCAAGGAGATGCATCCCGGTTCTGCCCAGTTAAAGGCGTTGCAGAATGTTGAAGTAATACAGCTTAACGGTGTATATAAGTATTGCGTGGGCAGTATGCAGTCGTATAGCGATATACTGGCCTACTGCCACGAGGTGAAAAAAACGTATCCCGATGCTTTTGTTATAGCCCTCAAGAACGGAGCCCAAATCCCGGTTGATGTGGCAATTAAGGAGTTGTCGAACTAATCAATAGGGTCTAGATGAGATGTTTACGCTAGGTCTTAAATTGAATGCATTGATTATAGTAAGAATAAATGCTTGCAAGTATAATGTGCATATTTTTATTTACAAAATTACAGTTTAAATTTAAAGTGTCTGAAAATAGGATATTTAATAAATTCCAAGCTCATGAAAATAAAGGTATCTAAGGAGGCTAAAATCGGTTTATTCGCTGCAGCATGTTTGTTCGCCATGTTCTGGGGCATCAATTTTTTAAAGGGGAAGAACATTTTTAGTTCTAATAACGTGTACTACGCCGTTTTCAGCTCTATTGATGGATTGAAAAATACCAACGATGTGCTAATCAATGGGTTTAAGGTGGGGTTGGTTGAGAATATAGAGTTCAAGGATGTGCGATCCGGTAAATTCCTTGTAACAATGCTCATCTCAAAAAAGTATGAGATCCCCCGTAAAACTGTGGCTAAACTTATCAGTAGCGATATTATGGGCGGTAAGGCCATAAAGCTCGAGGTGAGTCCTGATACGCTTTACTACCAACCCGGCGATACGCTTCCCTCTGCCATTGAGGTTGGGCTAATAGATCAACTCGGGCACCAGATGGTTCCGGTGAAGGAGAAGGCCGAGCAACTCATGGTTGATATCGACAAATCGCTCAAAGTATTTACCGACCTTTTTAACGAGGCAAACCGCGAGCAACTTTCCCAGGGGATGGCCAATCTGAACCAGTCCCTTCACCATGTGAACAAGAGCACTGCAGCCCTCGATACTATGCTTAATAGCCCCAATGGATCGTTGCGCAATATCTTCCTGAATGTGGAGTCCATTAGTTCAAACCTTAAAAAGAACAATGGGGAACTTACGAATATTATACACAATTTTTCGTCGGTGAGCGACTCGTTGGCCAGGGTAAACATTGTGCAAACCATGCATAAACTTGATGCGTCGATGGCCGAGTTGAATACAGTGTTGGCTAAGATTAACTCTGGCGAGGGGACACTGGGTAGCCTTGTGAATAACGATACCCTATACCGTAACCTCGAGAGCGCGGCGAAAGGGCTGGATCTGCTTCTGTTCGATTTGAAGAACAACCCCAAGCGGTATGTTAATTTCTCCATTATCGATTTGAGCCGCCCAAAGTACGTTGAGGAGAAGCGAAAGTAATTCTCGTTTGTTAAGTAATTGTTAATTAACGCATTGTGCTACTACCCCGACGTGTGCTAGCTTGTGAAATTCGTGTGTAAACAATAAGTTTAACGGTTTGTTTACAAAGCGTTACTGTTCAATTTTTTACGTTATCAACAGGTTTATTTGCTGATTATCAGTGGTTTGTAAAATTTTTACGAATGACAGAAAATTATTTGTATGATATTTAAGTCGTTAATCTGTTAAAAGAAAAATCAAACGCAAAACCTATTTTTTTTTAAAAAAAATCGTTACAATTTTGTTGGTGTTGAAAAGAAGTTGAAAAAAAAGCACTAAAAAATTTTTACATGTTAACTACTGCTGATTATAAAGAGGTTTGGCAAAATTGTTTAGATATAATAAAGGACAACGTATCGCCAGTAAGTTTTAAAACTTGGTTTGAGCCAATCGTACCGGTTAAGTTAGAACGGAATGTTCTCACAATACAGGTGCCCAGCCCATTCTTTTACGAGTACCTTGAGGAGCAGTACATCGATATTCTCCGCAAAACGCTTCGTAAAGAGCTCGGAACCGATGCCAAGTTGGAGTATAGCGTTGTTATGGAGCACAATGGCTTCAGCAGCAGCAAGCCCTACACGGTAAAGTTTCCCACTCAGAATAGGACCGATTTGAAAAATAAACCGGTTTCGGTTCAACCCAGTGCCGAATCGCAGATTAAGAATCCATTTGTAATTCCTGGCATTAAAAAACTGCATGTGGATCCGCAGTTGAACCCCGAATATACCTTCACCAATTTTATTGAGGGCGAATGCAATAGGCTTGCCCGTTCGGCGGGTTTAGCGGTGGCGCAATCGCCCGGGAAAACCGCATTTAACCCATTGTTTATTTACGGAAACTCTGGTTTAGGTAAAACGCACTTGGCTCAGGCCATTGGAATAGAGGCAAAACAGCAATTCCCCGAAAAAACCGTTCTGTATGTAAATGCCGCGAAGTTTCAAACTCAGTTTGTTGATGCGCTTATCAAGAATAATAATATCAATGATTTCCTGCATTTCTATCAAATGATTGATGTTCTTATTCTGGACGATGTGCATGAGTTTGCCGGTAAAGGGAAAACGCAGGACGCATTCTTCCATATATTCAACCACTTGCATCAGTCGGGGAAACAGCTCATACTCACCTCGGATCAGCCGCCTGCCGAACTGCAGGGCCTGGAGCAACGCCTGCTGTCGCGCTTTAAATGGGGGCTTTCGGCCGATTTGCAGTCGCCCGATTTCGAAACCCGTATCGCCATTCTTAAGCGTAAGATTTACAACGATGGCATTGTTGTACCCGATAATGTTATTGAGTATATTGCCGCGAATATCACCCAGAATATCCGTGAGCTGGAGGGGGCGCTTATCTCCATGCTAGCCCAGTCCACCCTTAACCATCGCGAGATTACGGTTGAGTTGGCCTCCGATATGATTGATAAGCTGGTGAAGAACACCCGCAAGGACATCACCATCGATTACATCCAGAAAATTGTTTGCGAGTACTTTGGACTACCTACCGATGTTTTACAAACCAAAACACGGAAGCGCGAAATAGTTCAGGCTCGTCAAATCGCCATGTTTTTTTCCAAAGGGCTCACCAAGTCGTCGCTATCAACCATAGGAAGTGTTATTGGGAGTAAGGATCACGCCACGGTGCTGCATGCCTGCAAAACTGTTAATAACCTGATTGATACCGATAAACGCTTTAAGAGCCAGATTGATGATATTGAAAAACGATTGAAGTATAACGGATAATTTAGGGTTGTTCATAGTTGATATTTCAGGGGATGCCGCTTTATTGGGCATCCTTTTTTTGCAATCTATCGTCGAATGCTATCTTTGTGCTATTAAACTGAACGGAATGAAAAAGTTACTTAATATCCTATGCGTTGTGCTCTGTTGGGGCATGTCCTCCAGTGCTCAACCCTTTATTCCCCAATCGCTTAACCTGATATTTGTGGGCGATGTTATGGGGCACTCGCCCCAAATTAATTCGGCCTACGATGAGGCAACCAAAGGCTATAGCTACGATAGCGTTTTTACCCGAATGAGGGGTGTGCTTTCGCAGGCCGATATCGTTGTTGCAAACCTTGAAGTTACATTGGCCGGGGAGCCGTATAAAGGGTATCCGCAGTTTAGCTCGCCCGATAATCTGGTGGATGGCTTAACGAATGCTGGGGTTGATATTTTGGTTACTGCAAATAACCATTCGGTGGATAGGGGCAAGGCTGGTATAACTCGGACCATAGAGGTGCTTACAAAGATGAATGTGCCGCATACTGGAACCTTTCTCGATGCTGACGATCGGGAGGCAAAGAATCCTCTTTTAATTGAAAAAAACGGATTCAAATTGGGGTTGCTCAACTATACTTACGGTACGAATGGAATTCCGATTCCATCGCCAGTAATTGTTAACTTAATCGACACAGCCTTAATCCGTAGGGATGTTCTGCGAACACGGGAGTTGGGCGTAGATGAGGTGATTGTTTTTATCCATTGGGGCAATGAGTACGAGCGCAATCCCTCTAAGAATCAGATAAAAATGGCCAATTTCTTGAAGAATTTGGGTGTGCGGATTATTATTGGTTCGCATCCCCACGTGGTGCAACGAATGGAGGCGGAGTACGATACCGATAGCACTACAGGACAGGTGGTTGTTTACTCGTTGGGTAATTTTGTGTCGAATCAGCGAAAGAGGTACTGTAATGGGGGTGTGGTTACTTTTGTGCAACTATCGAAGGGAGACATGGGCAAAACTCAAATTGCGAATACGGGTTATATCCCCGTATGGGTGCACATGCCGTACCGAAATTCTAAGCGGTTATACCAGGTGTTGCCCGTTTCGGAGTACGAGCCGTTGCGTAAGCAGTATTTTAACGCAGCCGACGATTCGTTGTTTAACGAGTTTTGTACCGATACCCGCGACCTGTTGAGTACTCAGAATGTTAATTTCCCCGAAATTAAGTTTAGTGATGGCGAATGGTTATTCCCCAAACCGTGATGGCAACTGGTAGCTACTGCGCATCGGCAAGTAGATCCCTTATTACCACCGAAGCCATGAAGCATCCGAATATTGGGGGCATATAGGAAATAGTTCCCACTGTAGTTTTTTTATTTGGTTCATCTTCGCATGGGCGAGTGGCATTTTCGGGGACCTCTTCGGGCGAGTAAACTACCCGTATGCCCGTGCGAATCCCGAGTCGGTGTAGTCGTTTCCTCAGAATGCGAGCCAGCGGACAGTTGTGCGATTCTGCGATATCGGCAATTTGAACCTTGGACGGGTCGAGTTTACCCCCGCTCCCCATTGAGCTAACAATCCTTAGCCCGTTTTTGTAGGCATCGTGTAGTAAGAATATCTTGGGCGACAGTGTATCTATGGCATCAACCACATAGTCGTAGGGCTGGGCGAGAATATCTCTCATCCGTTCATCGCGGAGGTACTCCTGAATTGTATTCAACTTTAGCGTTGGGTTGATGTCGAGCAATCGCTTCCCAAGGTACTCTACTTTGGGTTGACCTATTGTGCTGTTTAACGCGGGGAGTTGGCGGTTTATGTTGGTTAAATGGATTGTGTCGCCATCGGCAATGGTCATTTCTCCGATGCCAGCCCGGCATATCTGTTCGGCAGCATACGCTCCAACCCCGCCAAGTCCAACAATCAGAACATGTTTGCTCTTCAGTTTTGCAACCTGCTCTGTACCCAATAGTAATTCCGTACGCTCTAACCAATGCATAGTGGTGGTGTGTGTAGTTTTAGTAATTTTCGGCAAATATCCGAAAAGATATAGGATTATAAAAATGTGTAAGGGGTGGAGTGATTCCTGCTGTTTGCCTTGTAGTGTCAATTACCAGGCTCTACACTTTTCTGAATATGGCTTGTATTGTATGGGAATGAGAGTATTACCTGTGAAAAAAAGTTGCAAAATTTCGCTCAACCTGTTGTGCTAAATCTTCAACCCGAATGTCGAGTATGTCGGAGGCGGCTGCGTACACTTCGCCAATTGGCATTTCGGAGGTGTCGGTTTCGAAAAAGAGCCGATTCAGGGGAACGGTGGTTAGTGTTTCGGCCAGTTCCGGAGTAGGGTCAACCAGAATGGCTCCAAACGATAAGTAGTAGTCCTGTTTGATAAGCTGATTGGCAATATCGGACTTGCCTCTAAAGCCATGAATGGCTTTCTTTATAGTGCTGAACTCAGGATTCGATAGCGCTTTCATCAACTCGCTCCATGCCCTAACGCAATGGAGAATTATTGGTTTGTCAACCTTTTGAGCAATATCGACCTGTGTGAGTAGTATTCGGGTTTGCAAATCGAGATTTCCGCCTTTAAGCCTATCGAGGCCAATTTCGCCAATACCCAACACGTTAGGGCTTTGTGCCCAGAAATCCATCTGCTTAATCCATCCATTCACATCGGGATACTCGCATTGCCAAGGGTGAATGCCGATGGTGCTATTCTCCGGAATTTCGTCGTTACAAATATCGTTTAAGTTCATCGAGTACACGGCAAGGCCTCTATGGCATTCGTTGGGCTTATGGCAATGAAAATTAATGTAATTCATTGGGTTCGATTTGGTACAATAAATATATGAAATCTGACCGCACAAATCCTAATGAAATTAGTTTTTTCTATTTATTGGATATGCTGTAAAGGGAAAGCGGGGATTTTTCCGCTTTCCTATTCTGTGGGTTGAGTGCTACTGCTTGTAAACAATTGCATTGATATTCATGCCGGCGCCAACTGATGCGAACATGATAATGTCGTTTTTAGCAATGCGATGGTTATCAATTTTATTCTTTAGGATTAGGTCCAGTAGGGTGGGGATGGTGGCCACCGAGCTATTTCCCAGCTCCCTTATGCTCATTGGCATCAGTTCCGCTGGGGATGCGTTAATTTTACACTTTCGAATGAAGCGTGTAACTATGGCCTCGTCCATCTTTTCGTTGGCTTGGTGTATGATGATCTTTTTGATCTTGTGGGCATCAATTCCCGATTTGTCGAGGGCCACTTTCATGGCTTCGGGTACGTTTACCAGTGAGTACTCATAAATTTTACGGCCATCCATCTTGATGTAGCGGGTTTTAGAGTCGGCATCGGGGTGGTAGGATTTGCCTAGATACAAGTAGTACGCTTCCTGCTCCGTATGCGACATCATTGCGGTTGACAGAACCCCGAATTTTTGATCGGATTCCACCGCCTCAATAATCGCCGCGCCAGCCCCATCGGCAAAAATCATACAGTCGCGGTCGTGTTTATCAATTACTCTCGACAATGTTTCGGCACCAATAACCAGGCAGCGCTTGGCCATCCCAGATTTGATGTACGAATCGGCCTGAATTACTCCCTGGATCCATCCCGGACAGCCAAACAGAATATCGTATGGAATGCACGATGTACTTTTAATTTTAAGCAGGTTCTTAACCCGCGATGCGAGGCTGGGGAGAATATCGGTTTGAATTGTTCCCTTTGGCACATCGCCAAAGTTGTGCGCCACAATAATTTGGTCTATTGTTTCGCGGTCGATTCCGGCATTGGATATGGCCTGTTTTGCTGCCAATGCAGCAATTTGGGATGCGCTTTGCTCGTCGTTGGCATACCTACGTTCCTCAATCCCGGTAATGTCCTTAAATTTTGATATAACCTCGTCGATTAAGGTATCAATTGCCGATTCGTCTTTGTTGAAGAATGTGTGACGGGCAAACTCCTCGTTCGAAACCTTTACGTTGGGAACATAACTACCTGTTCCCGTAATTACGGAATTAACATGCATCATAGTACAAAATTTTAAATAGTCCCGTGGTAAAAGTAACGATTTGTAATTAATATCCAAATGAATTGTACTGTGAGATGTATTTCTGTGCTGATATATAGGTGTTTAATGATGTTACGAAATGAAAGGTAGTTAGTAATTCTGGTAAACAATAACGGGGCCTGGTGCAAAAACCAGTTCAAACCAGTCGCCTAAGCTCTCGTTCAGAGTGCCCATCCACCACTCGGGTATTGTCTGGTTTACAATTGGGTATTTAAGGTTTTTGGTGTAAACAATTGTATTGTTGTTGGTTGAAAAAACAGAGACCTGCTGTCCTTTGTAACTCTCAATTTTTGTGGATTTCATCAGAGGTTTCAGGATTCCTGTATCGGAAACTATTTCGACCTCGATGCCTAGCCTTGCGTAGTTTATAAGTAGTCCAATGTTGCCAATGGTGTGATCCTCGCGTTTTCCGGTTGCCCCAAGTATGGCGATCTCTTTTATCCCATGCAATTCGCACCATTTAACCGCCTTGGTGAGATCGTTGGAGTACTGGTCGGGGTCGTGATGCAGTATTTGGCTGTATTTGCTTTTCAGGTGGTCGCTTATTGAGTCGAGATCGCCTATTAGTACATTGGGGGTAATGCTTCTTGCTTCGAGGTGCTCAATGGCCCCATCGCAGCATATCAGGGTTGTGGCTCTACTCAGGATGCCTAGGGGGTGTGGGTGTTCGGGGAATTTTCCGTTGGCCAGGATAACTGCTCGCATAGTTAGTTGGTGGTTATTTTTTGTTCGTTGGTAATAGATATTTCCTTTTTCCATTGGTAGTATCCCACAAACGACATGGTGGTGTAAAACACAAATAGAACCGAAGTTGGGTAAAGTCCCTTGTAGATGTACAATCCTAAAGATACAGTATTGATGATAACCCAGAGCCACCAGTGCTCAATTATTTTGCGGGCTAACATCCATGTGGCCGTAATGCTCAGGGCAGTGGTGAATGCGTCGCCAATGGGGATGGGCGAGTCGGTATACTGTTCAAGTATGTATTCGATGATAAAGAAAATTGCAATTGTTACAATGCTAAGCCATACAATTTGTTTCTTTATAATGCGGGTTACTTGTAATGAATCAATTTTGTTTTTATTGCCACCGTAAAGCCAGTGATACAATCCGTAAATGCTGATGGCTAAGTAATAAACCTGAAGCCCCATATCGGCATAAAACTTCGACACATAGAAGATATAAACATAGAAGGCCGATGTGATAAAGCCTAAAGGCCATAGCCAGAAGTTTTGCTTGATTTCCAAGTAAAGATAAATTAATCCAGCAATTGCACCGATTACCTCAATGTAGTTATTTGTTAGCCAGTTTAGCATTGGAATAGTGTTTATTTTAAAATGTTTAGTGGTGATGTCATATCACCACTAAACAAGTATTATCTAAAATTCAACTCCCAACTTTAGAGCAAAGTTGATTGGGGCCTGAGAAAAATACCCATCTTCAATATAATCAGAAGCACCATTTTGATATTTGGCGCGGTAAATCCACGCGTTCGAAATATAATCTGCATTTAGCACATTATTTATCATACCTTGTATGGTAACCGATTTAGTTCCTTTTAATGAGAATTTATAGTCAACCTTTAAATTATTTACCCAGTAACCATCCAGCATTCTATCCTTATTCTCAGAATTATCAATATACTGTTTACCAACATATTTGCCAATTAAAGAGAATGTCAGATTTTTTAAAGGCATAATTGTTAGCACGCCAGAAGAAACTATTGAGGGCGAAAACGATATAGTAGTATTACCCAAGTCTTTTGTTTCTTGATTCAACCAATTGCCATCATCTGGATTGTCGTAAACATCAGTAAACTGAGTATAATTCTTAATAATATTTCTACTTAATGTTGTATTCAAGGCTATCTTTAACCAACTACTCGGTTTTATACCAAACATTAGCTCAACACCAGTTCTGTAGCTATTGGGCACATTATCCATTTTGGCATAGCCCACATCAGTCAACTCACCGGTAAGAACCAACTGATCTTTATAGAGCATGTAGTAAAAATTAGCGTTGAAGGCAAATATTTGATGTTTAAACTTATAGCCCAACTCCCAATCGTAAAGTCTTTCGGGTTTGGGGATATAATCGTCGCCATACTTTTGGCCATCCTTTAAATCGCTTCGCGCAGGCTCTCGGTTCGCAATGCCAAAAGAGTAATACATCTCGTGCGAGGATAAAAACTTAATAACCGCGCCAGTTTTGGGATTAAAAAATTTCCAGTTGTGATTTTGATCAATATCTGCAATATCGGAGTCTATACCCTTAAGTTTATATAAAACTTCACGGTATTGAACATCAGCAAAGATGCTTATGAAATCATTCACCTGCCATGTTGATTTTGCGAATAAATTCCAGTCAGTTTTTAATCCATTATTTTTGTACCATTCATAATTCTTTGGTAATCCGGTGTTGTATTGAGCCCAAAGAATTTTTCCAAAGTGATCCCCATCGTGCCGATTCCATCCACCTCCAAACGTTGCTTGCAAAGAACCATTGCTATAGTTTAATGATGATATTGCTCCGTAAAATACATTATCCATCCATTTACGTTGAATTAAATCACTGGTATCGATAGTTTCGGTTCCAATAGCAATATTAGGCAAACCGTATTTCTTTAAAGCCCTGTCGGCTTTATACTCCTCGTAATACCCTTTACCATCAGTTAAATGTAAGGTCGCATTCAATGTGAGATTTTCAGTTAATGAATGACTCGATATTAAATGATAGTGTGTTTGCCAATAATTATCCGTTTGATCGTTGTAGCGCTGAACATTGCCTGATTCGTCGGTATATAAGCCTTCAGGATTATATCGACGATCAGTATTAAGAATATAACTAGGCGTGCCAGTCCAAGTTATATCGGTATGCTCCTCGCCGTGTATAACATTGAAGCGCACGAAGCTCTTAGCACCGTGCCAGGCGCCTGTAAAAAACATCGATTTGTGATCCGAACTGCCATTTTTAATATAACCATCGGAACGAAGTTGGGAGTAGCGTCCCTCGAAGCTAAATTTACCGTTCACTAAACCAGTTCCTACCCTACCCGAAATTTTTTGAGTATTGTAGGAACCTCCAAGGAAATCGACAGCGGCAAAAGGTTCTGGATTTAAAGTTACGGTTTGAAAATTCACAGTTGCCCCAAAAGCCGCAGCACCGTTGGTTGATGTGCCTACACCACGTTGCACCTGAACATTATCCACCGATGAGGTAAAGTCGGGCAAGTCAACCCAGTAAACACCCTGCGATTCTGCATCGTTCAAAGGAATTCCATTTACGGTAACATTAATACGAGTATGGTCCGTACCCCGAATGCGTAGCGTTGTGTTACCAATTCCTGTTCCGCCCTCCGATGTGGCCACCACCGAGGGTAGCATTTCCAAAAGGTAGGGCACATCGAACCCGGTATTGCTGGCCCGCACCATCTCCTTATCCATTGTGGATTGTGCTATTGGCATCCGTGTTGAAGCCCGCGTTGCGCTTACCACAACCTCCTCGCACATTAACGACGATTCGTTTAGCGTGATATTTACTTCGACGTTGTTATTCAGAGCTACTTCGATTTTCTTCGTATCGTAACCCATATATGATACTACCAAGGAGTAATTCCCCGATTTTAGCCGGTTGATAGCAAAGTGCCCATCGGCTCCCGATGATACTCCCAGTAAACTATTCTCAACCACAATAGTTGCTCCTACCAATGGGGTTCCGTTGGTGTCGGCAATATTCCCACTAATTGAAAACCCTCCCGAATAGGTAGGATTGGCATTTACTAACATGCCCAAAAGCTGCAAAAGCAGCAATAAATAAGCCCTTTTCATTGTAATTCCTTTTTATGTTGCTTAACAACAGTTTGTTAATATCCAAAACGCGAGCACGGTGTGCACTCCCATGTGGGGTTTTGGTTTATGAATTAGAGTGGGGTTGTAAAAATTAACTTGAGATTGGTTGAAATGCAGTACTCTTTTTCCCTACGCCAGCATTACCCGGATCAGGTTCAAAGGGTGTAATCTCAGCCTTAAAGGCACCCCCAAAAGTCGGTGGCAAAGTTAGAAAGGATTGTTGGGGTGTGCAAATGTTTTTGAAGAATACGGGCTGTGCGGTTCTAATTTAGAAATCTAAATACTGCTATTTGTTTTTAGTCCTTAATACAAAGGTATTATAGTGTGGTTCTTACCCCGTAAAAAAATGTATGGGCTTTGATGGTAATAATGTGTATAGTTTGTATTAGAATCAAACTCAAATATTCTCATGTAAATCGATATAAACTGGTAAATGATCACTAAACCCGCCGTGGTATCGGTAGCCCTGGAATGTCCGGAACGGTTTTTTACCCACAAAGGCATCATCGGATTCCAATAGGTATTCGGCTCCGAAAACATTGGCATTGTTAGTGGTTGTGTATAGCTTGTGTTTTTTTGTAAGCAGACTGCGCGATATTATTATTTGGTCAATAATTCCCCAAATTCCTTGGTATTTATAGCTCCCTAAGCCTCTTTGTTTAAGAATAGCTGCGATATTCACAAAATTGTGGGTGCACGGCGAGTCGGTGGTTAAGCAAGCCCCGAAGCCTTTTAGTACAGGATCGGAATCGGGTTCGTCGTTTAAATCGCCCATAATTAGTATGCGAGCATCGGGATAGAAAATCCGAATGGAGTCCACCTTGTGTTTTAGGGTGTAGGCTGCTGCATAGCGACCCGACTCCGACTCCAGCTCGCCGCCATACTTCGATGGCCAGTGGTTTACAAATACGTGGAGGGTATCGGAGGCCATCAGGCCCTTAGCGTAAAGTATTTCGCGGGTTTTGCGGTTGGGGGCATCGGGGAATGTTACATTGATGAAATCCTTTTCGAGCAGTTGAAACCTGTCGGGGCGGTATATTAGGGCCACGTCAATTCCTCTGGAGTCGGGCGATTCACGATGAACCATCCGGTAGTCGAATTTCGATAACGGGGTTTCCTTTATTAGCCGATAAACAACAAACCCATTCTCTATTTCGCATAATCCAACAAGAGTGGGCGGATCGAATTCACCAACTGCCATTATCACCTTAAATATGCCGTTGATTTTCTTTTCCATTTTAGTCCATGTCCAGTGGCGGGAGCCCTCGGGCGTAAACTCTTCGTCGCGTGTTAAAGAGTCGTCGAAAGGGTCGAATAGATTCTCGACATTGTAGAACATCACCCGGTTTCGTACTGTTTGAGAATGGGAATTTGAATAGCAGGCAAGTCCTATAAGGAGGATAACAAGTTGTTTCATCTCTTAATCGGATTGATTCTAACTAGTTATAAAGATAAAACATTTTTCAATAAATCGCACCCATCTGAAAGGGTTCAAAGCCCTGTCGGGGGGGGGCGAATGTAATGTTAATCTACTCGTCCCGTTCAAATGCCCCCAGGTCGGGCTTTGTGTCGGTTAACCGGTTGAAATTATTAAGGTCGAGGAGGTATTTAATGGCAATTTCAATATTGGCAATATCCTTGGCGGGGCTTAGGGTGTCGAGCAGGTAAATGTACTTGCTGGGATCCTTAAACTTAGGGTCGATTCGTAGAACATTCTTAAATTTGCTCTCATCGGTTAAGGCGAAATCCGAAGGTACTTTTAGGATACAATCCTGGAAGTAGTAGTTCATTTCCGCATTCACTGGCTGCCCGTTTACCTTGTTGTCAATCGTAATTTCGGAGTTTATACTTCCGTAAACGATGCTGTTGTAGAACGATGCTTCGTGGAGGTGGCGGGGTATTATTACCGACTCGGTGGAGTAATAGTAGTTATTCAGGAGTAGGGCGGGGCCTTTGCGGAACATGTAGTCGCCCCAGTAGTTGGCCACCGTGCAGTGGTAGAACTGGTACGTGCCGCCCATAGTAAGGGCAACCGTTACTTGTGCCGAGTTGGCGAATAGGCAATTATCGGCTATTATTATTGCCCCACGGGCGAGCAGCCCAATATAGCTGGTGTTCTCAATTTTAGAGTGGCTTAACTCAAGTGTTGGGGTGGGGGGAGTAACGCACGAGTCAACAACAATTCCGTAAATCGAATTGCGCACCTCAACCCAATCCATCCGGTTGTTTTGACTGCCGGCGTATAGCCATAAACCAGCCCATTGTCCGGCTTTATCGTTATAGAAATCCTCCAGCCTGTCGCCCTCAAAAACGATTGGCATATCGTGTGTGCCTTGGGCTGTAATTGTTCCTGCCACAATAAGTTGTGCATTGTTATGGAAGTGAAGCTTTGCACCAGCCTCAAGGGTAAGTGTTACCAAGGTGTCCACAAATAGATAGTCGTAAATAAGGTATGGCTTATCGGCTGGTAGGGTTGTGTTGGCGGCTATTGTTTCCGATTTTAGGAGGTGAACATCCTGTCCCCATGACACCAACTTCACATCCTGAATGTTGCCATTGGTTTGGAATACAATCGAATCGGCAATTAGGAGTGGCGAGTTCTGCGATGTGGGGTCAACGGTAACCTCTACAAAGATAAACAGGCTATCGCGCGATCGCAGGGGAATATCGGTAACGGATGAACCGCTCATGCCATCAACGTTAATTCGGTAGGGCGATGTGGAGCCCCCTGCCAATCCAATAGAGGCGATACGAACGTCGGATTTGCTATTGTTGTAAACCTTAAGGTATCGGGTTGCTGATCCTATTGTGGTGAAAACGGTATCGAACAAAACTGTGTCGGCCGAGAAACTTAACTTTAGCGAGGAGTCGTTGGAAAAATTATCGCGCTCGCAGGCCAGCATACTCAATCCTAGTGCAATTATTACTATGTAGTATATGGTTTTCATTATCGATATTGAAAATTCAAAACTACACTTTTTTTATGAACGGGAGCTCTTTGCTGTTTAATTCGTTCATTTTTGGGCTGTACTGAGGCTATTTTATGATTGTTGGATAAGATTTTTTACACTTTATATGCTCAACAACACTGTGAGAGGCGAACAACCTCATTCAAATTTTTATTTCTTTGCTGGGTTAAATTGTTTATCTGATTGGTGTATGAAAGCTATTTTAAATCATCGCTCAATTCGGAAGTTTAAAAACAACCCGATTGACGACACTCTGCTAAATGATATTTTGCATGCGGGTACCCGTGCCTCTACTACCGGGAATATGCAGGTTTACAGCATTATTGTAACCAAAAGCGACGAAGTGAAACAGCAGTTGGCGCCTTGCCATTTTAATCAGGCCATGGTAACGCAGGCTCCTGTGGTGTTAACTTTTTGTGCCGATTTTAATCGGTTCAATAGGTGGTGCATGTTGAGGAATGCAAAACCCGGATACGATAACTTTTTGTCGTTTTTTACAGCGGCAATCGATGCCCTGTTGGTGGCTCAGAATGTTTGCATCGCAGCCGAGCACAATGGGCTGGGAATTTGCTACTTGGGGACAACAACCTATACCGCGGCCAAAATTATTGATGTGTTGAAACTTCCGGTTGGCGTAGTCCCAGTTACTACTGTGGTGTTGGGCTACCCAGATGAAGCCCCGGATATGTCCGATAGGTTGCCCTTGGCCAGCATCCTCCATCAGGAAATTTACCAGGATTACTCCGATGGCGATATCGATCAGATATACCAGCACAAGGAGTCGTTAGCTTTAACCAAGAAACTCTTGGAGGAGAACCAGAAGGAGACCTTGGCGCAGGTGTTTACCGATAATCGTTACACTTTAAAGGACAATGTGGCCTTTTCGAAGGCCCTACTGGAGGTTTTACGGCAGCAGGGGTTTATGAATAACGATAGGATTGAGTAAAACCCAATGTGAGGCGTATTTCCATGGGTTCGTGTATTTTTGTTTATTCAGCAAGAGCGTTTTTTACCATTTTTTTGTTATCCTTTCAAAATCATTTTAAGTATTGTTTTTTTGATTTCTATATTTTGTAAATTTGTTATTAAAACAGTTGACAATGAGGGTATTTAAAATAATTTTGGTAATAATCGTTTTGCTGCTACTTGGCTTCTTGGCCTTTCTATACTGGGGTTCGTACGAGCAGGGGGTGATGGCTGGTCGAGTACTAAGGGTTGGCGAAAAGGGCTATCTTTTTAAAACCTACGAAGCAAAGCTTAGCATTGAGTCGTTTGGAGCGTTGAAAGGTGTTAGCCCAATAGCCGAGACTTTCGATTTCTCGGTATCGTCCGATCAGGATTCCTTAGTTAAACAATTGCAGGAGGTGGCCTTGACTGGTGAGCGGGTGAGTGTTCACTACGTTAAACGGTATATCCGTGTTCCCTGGCGGGGAAGTACTAAGTATTTCGCCGTGGAGATAGAACGGATGAAGCATAACTAGCCTCGAATTGGGTTTTGCATTGCACTTATGGGCATTGCCTTAGCCCTTTCCCTCTTCGATAGTAGTTCTTCAGTTAGTATAATCGTTTTTTATATGATAAAGTGAAAAAAAAAGCAGCCGAAAGGCTGCTTTTTAGTATCGTACGGTTTATCCTAGTGTTCTCTTCTTCCACCGCCGCTACGACGTTCACCGCCGAAACCACCACCACGATGTTCTCCGCCTCCACGGCTGTCGCGATCGTAGCCTCCACGGCCACCGCCACGGTTGAATCCACCACCACCGTTACGGTCGCGGTTAAAACCACCACCACCACGGGGTTTGTCGGTTTTGGGTTTGGCCTCGGTTACGCTAATAACCTTACCATCATACTCAGCACCGGTTAATTCCTCAATTGCTGTTTTTGCTTCGTCATCGTTATCCATTTCAACGAATCCGAAACCTCTTGAACGCCCAGTTTCCCTGTCGGTAATTACTTTGGCCGATTTAATCGCGCCGTACTCTTCGAAGAGTTGTCTTAGGTCATCGTCGCTGATTCTGTAACTCAGCCCTGACACGTAAATGTTCATAAATTAAATAAATTAGATGATTGATTGTTTGTTCGAGCCCTAAGTCAATAACTACCATCTTTTAGTCGGGAAAACGTGTGATAGACAGAAAGTGTTTTCGTTGCTTGCTTATTTCTCAAATTTTGGCAAATGTACGCTTATTTTTCGGATATAATACAAAAGGTGAAATATATCATTATTTTAATGTAAAAAGGCCACCCACGATGGGCGGCCCTTCTTATTTTTTATCAATTGGGTTATCGGGCAACTCGCTCGAGCCACTTAACCATAAATAGCATAACTATCATTGAGGCGGCGGTTGCGGCAACAAATACGAACCAGCAAGCCCAAATAGGCACAGTGGTGTATAGAATTCCACCGATGAATAGGAGTGAGTTACCGATTGCAGTTGCTGCCAACCAGAATCCCTGCATTAATCCTTGTAGGTGAGGAGGGGCTACTTTGGATACAAACGAAATACCCAGTGGCGAAATGAATAGCTCGGCAACTGTAAGTATAAAGTATAGTCCTACCATTATCCAAGGGGTAACCTGCATGGCAGAGATGTCCGATGCGCTCATCGACGATAGTGATTCTTTAGCGGGTAGAGCCAAGGAGAATACCATTAGGAATATGTATGCTAAAGATGCGATTCCCATGCCAATGGCAATTTTCATTGGGGTTGATGGTTCCTTGCCTCTCCGTTTAAGGCTGCCAAATATCCACATAATGAGCGGGGTGAGGGTTACCACAAAGAATGGGTTAACCGCTTGGAAAATTTCAGCACCTTTTATGCTGGTAAAGCCAAGGTTGATGTTAATTACGTCGAGGTTTACATAGTCCCTTGCAAATAGGGTTAGTGAATATCCGTTTTGGTGAAACGATAGCCAGAAGAAGATTACAATGCCGAATACTGCGAACAATGCATAAATACGCTGTTTGATTTCCTGAACGCTCATCTGGATTTCTTCCTTGCTGATTGAGGTGTTGGATTTAGATGTGCCTTTTTGTGCGGGATCTGGGAATTTATTCTTATTGGTAATGTAAATAACCAACGAAATTAGCATTGCCACAATGGCGGCCATAAAAGCGTACTGAAATCCGCGGTTGAATACGTCGAGGTAGCTGTTGGCAAAGGTGGTCAAATCGATACTGGCCGGCGCGCTTAAGTATGCATTATTGGCGTATTCGGTTAAACGGGTTAACGACTCGGCAGGCATTGCATCGCCTTGCTTGAGGTACTCGTGGCATAGCTCAGGTAGCCCGGCGTTGTAATCGAAATTATTAACTTTTAACCACCAGTTGCGAACGCCAATTGCAATCCATGGGGCAAAAAAACCTCCAATGTTGATGAACATGTAGAATATCTGGAATCCGGAGTCGCGCCTGTCTGAATATTCGTTGTTATCGTACATCTGACCAACAATGGCCTGAAGGTTCCCCTTGAATAAACCATTACCAAACGCAATAACCAAAAGGCCAAAGCATGTTAACGCTAGGTATAGTCCCATGCTTGGAACTGGGGTAGGGGTGGGGATTGCAATAATTAGGTAACCCACGGCCATCATTACTAAACCGGTTAGGATTGTGCCTTTGTACCGCTTGGTTCTGTCGGCAATTAGGCCACCAACCAAAGCCAATAGGTAGATAGATGCGTAAAATGCTGAATATACGTAGCCTGTAGTCGTTTCGGATAAACCGAACTTGGCCGAAATGAATAGTGTTAGGATTGCCATCATGATGTAGAACCCGAAACGCTCTCCCATATTCGAGAGTGCTGCTCCTAGCAATCCTTTAGGATGATTTTTAAACATAGGTTATTATTTATTTAGTTAGTAAATATTCGTTCCTTTTTTTGAGAATTTGACAAAAATACTTCATTTTAGTTTATTTCCAACTGTTAAATTGATGTTATTAAAATATTTGTGGTTTTATTAGTGTATTGTAATTGATTGGTATGCAGGGTGATGTACTGCGATCGCGGTTTACACTTAGCCCAAATTATCTTTAGCGGTGTGCTAAATGTGTCGATTTAAACTAATTTTGGTATGTAATCGTTTATTGCATTTCAGGTGAAAGTATTTACATCGGAACAGATTCGTAGCATCGATTCCTATACCATTACCAATGAGCCCATTGAGTCTATCGATTTGATGGAGCGCGCTGCGAATGCTCTTTTTGGCTGGATTGTTGGTCGTATCTCCGTGCTGTCGAGGGTTTTGGTGTTTTGTGGCCCAGGCAATAATGGGGGCGATGGGTTGGCTTTGGCTCGGCACCTCCATTGTACAGGTTACAATGTGAGGGTTTGGTATTTGCAGTCGTCTTCCTTTTCGCCCGATTTTGAGGCTAACCTTCAGGCGCTTGCCCGACTTAATGTAGATGTTAAGGTTATTGCCGCCGACTCCGGGTTTCCCGATATTTCAAGTTCCGATGTGATAATCGATGCTTTATACGGTTCGGGTTTGTCGCGCCCACTTCAGGGTGTTGTGGCCAATTTGGTTCGGCATATCAATCGCTCTATGGCTACTGTTATTTCGGTTGATGTACCCTCTGGCTTGTACGCCGAATTGAATCCCCACCCCAATGGGAACGATGTAGTAGAGGCCGATGTGTGTTTGTCGTTTCAGTTTCCTAAACTTTGCTTCTTTTTTGCCGAAAACTATCCATTCGTTAAGGAGTGGCACGTGTTGCCAATTGGGCTTCATCGCTTAGTAATTGATAGTATCGATACACCTTATTATTATACACAGCTATCCGATGTTCAGGATATGCTGAAGCCCCGATCGGTATTTTCGCACAAAGGTTCTTATGGACATTGTCTTGTGGTTGCCGGAAGCGAGGGGATGATGGGGGCTGCAGTGCTTTGTGCATTGGCCGTTGCCAAGGCTGGGGCTGGATTGGTTACCATGCATGTGCCCCGTTGCGGTTATGTGGTTGCTCAGCAAAAGGTGCCCGAGGCCATGTGTATAATCGATTCGCACGATAAGTATTTAACCTCGGTGGGTAGTATTGATCGGTATGGTAGCATTTGTGTTGGCCCGGGTTTAGGAGTGGCTGCGCGAACAGTTCAAGGGGTTACCGATTTGTTGATGAGGGTTAATACCCCGCTTTTACTCGATGCCGATGCGTTGAATATTATCGCGGCTAATAAATCGTTACTTCAAGAACTCCCGAATGGCACTGTATTAACTCCTCACCCGGGCGAGTTCGATCGGCTATTTGGTCAGTCGGCTTGTGGCGCCGATCGATTAATGCGTGCCATCGAGGTTGCCCGGCAGTACCAGGTAGTAATTGTGCTCAAGGGGGCATACACGCAGGTGGTAAGTTCCGATGGTGAGGTTTATTTTAACTCAACGGGGACCCCGGGAATGGCTACAGGTGGAAGTGGCGATGTGCTCTCCGGCATTATTGGCTCGCTGCTGGGTCAAGGGTATTCGCCCGTTTGTTCTGCCCGTATTGGCGTTTTTGTGCATGGACTGGCTGGCGATATAGCTAAAAATAACATTGGCGAAACATCAATTACTGCTATCGATATAATAGAATCGCTACCTTTAGCGTTTAAATGTGTTACCGTAAATTTATAAACCATGCGTTATTCCCGTATTTTATTTGTTGCGATGCCATTCGTTGTTTTGGCCTGTACTAAAAACATTACTGTTAAACCCATTGGCTCGGCTGAACTTAAGGCCGAGGGAGTTGTTTATGCGCTGCCCCGCACAGTCCTTAGTATTACTGTAGAGGAGTCGCGTGTGGTAACAATCCCTGGTCCCTATTCCCAATTTGCATCAAAATACCTTGGTATTTCGGATGTGCCCACTGTTCAATCCGAAGAACATACCATAACCGGGATCTCAATTCGCTCCACAGTGGAGTCCGACCCGTCCGCATTGTACGCCGCTTCGCTCGATAAGAGCTCCGTTTTGGATTTCTTTCAGGTTATCAATTCCGGTTTGATTCTGCCTGTTACCAATTTTACGGCACAATCTCCTTGTTCCAGCTTATTTACTAATGGGGTGCGTGAAAGTTTTACCGATTTGTCGGTTAGCCCTTTCATTGTGGAGGAGAAAACCACCTTCTACTCAAAGGTGCAGCGCGATAGCAGTTTTGTTCGTATTCCTGTGCAGAAAAGTATGATTATAGAGCGGAACCTTGAGGAAAAGGCAAAGGAAGCCGCCGACCTGATATTCAGTTTACGGAAAAAGCGTATGGAGTTTATGACCATCGATGTGGATCAGCCCCTTAGTGGCGATGCCCTAGCCGTTCTGTTCAATCAAATTGATGCGCTGGAGAAGGAGTACCTTGCCCTGTTTGTAGGAAAGCAGTATGCTGAGTCTGTATCACGCCATATTCTATACACTCCCACAAATCCCGAGGGCGAAACAAATATAGCCTTCCGTTTCTCTGCTTCTAGGGGAGTTGTTGCTGCGAACGATATGTCGGGGAATCCAATCCTGCTTCAGCTTGAGCCCGAGGCGTTGCCCGAGATCTATTCTCAGTTTTTCAAATCAATAGCCGATAATGCCTCAAAAAATAGATTCAATCAGGTTTACTACCGCATTCCGGTTAATGCGGTTGTTCGCCTTTCCGATGGCAAAACCGACCTCGCCACACATCGTCTTCCCATATACCAGTACGGCCCAACCGCCATATTGCCCATTAAGCAACTATTGGTTAAGTAACGGCTTTGCTATTCTTTCGGTGTGGGGAGGTTGCTTACAAATTTAGCCATGAATACGTCCCATTGTTCCTTTTTATACCTCTCCTCGTTCACGTAAACCAGTACGGGTTCTAATTGTTCGGGTTTTAGATAGCCCGAAATGTAGGTTATTGGAGCATTGGTGGAATCCAAGAATGCAATGGAAGGGTACGATAGTTTCCCTTTTAGTATCGCAATGGCAAAATCGTGGGGCGATCGCTCCCCCTGTTTCCTATTTTTGAATACTTGTCCTTTTAAACTGAATTCGCTAGTCCCTTCGGCATTGAATTTAACGGGATAAAAGTTGTCGCTAAGGTATTTGGCTATGTAAGGATTATTGAAGGTATTCTTGTCCATCACCTTACACCATCCGCACCAATCGGTGTATATATCAATAAATATCTTCTTGGGATTTTTAGCATTCAGCTCTAGCGCCTCCTCCATGGTGTACCATTTTATTGCCGCTGTTTCTTGCGCATCGATGCCGAGGCTAAGTACTATAAATGAACTTAGTATTAGTAAGCGTTTTCTCATTGTATTCGTATTTAACGGCAAATGTAAACATAAAATTATAACCCCAAAATGCTTCGGTCTATTTGCGGAACACTATTTATTACTGTGTAACACGCTAAATATCAAAAAACAATTCCCATTTTTAATGATTTTTGTCCTTCATTTTTTATTTGGTTCTGTATTTAATTTGGGTAGGTTAAAAATTGTGGGTAATTTTATTGGCATAAATAGTAATGTTGATTCACTAATAGATTATGTTACGAAACGCCCATGTAAGCATCTTTAACATGTAAGAATTTATAAAATATGGGTGTTCCATCTGCTCAATAAGGATTTTTGAAATTATTAATCTAACATATTTATAATTAATTAACTAAATATTCTATAATGATGAATAAAGAAATTTTTAAACTCGATCCCCAACGGCTTTGGAAGCATTTCTACAGCCTAACGCAAATTCCCCGTCCATCGAAGCACGAAAAAGCCGCTATCGATTTCATGGTTAATTTCGGGAAACAGAATGGCCTCGAAACCATTGTCGATGAGGTTGGCAACGTGATTATCCGTAAACCGGCCACTCCTGGAATGGAGAATAGAATGGGCGTTGTGCTTCAGGGACATATCGATATGGTTCCCCAAAAGAACAGCGACAAAGCTCACGATTTCACCAAGGATCCAATCGAGGCTTATGTTGATGGCGAGTGGGTTACCGCCAATGGAACTACTCTTGGTGCCGATAATGGAATTGGTGTTGCTGCAGCTATGGCCGTACTCGAGGCTAAAGATTTGGTGCATGGCCCCATCGAAGGGTTGTTCACCATCGACGAGGAAACTGGGATGACCGGTGCATTCGGGCTAAAACAAGGCTTGCTTAAAGGCGATATTCTTATGAATCTCGACTCCGAGGACGAAGGTGAACTATACGTGGGTTGTGCAGGTGGTCTTGATGCCAATATTAAGTTTGAGTATAAAACTGCTGCTGTTCCAAGTGGAGTTAATGCATATCGAGTTGCCATTACTGGCTTAAAGGGTGGACACTCAGGTATGGATATTATACTTGGTCGTGCAAACTCAATCAAACTGCTATTCCGTTTCCTTTACAATGTCGAGAGCACTTTAGATGTTAAAGTGGCATCTATCGATGGCGGTAGTTTGCGTAATGCACTCCCCCGCGAGGCATTTGCTGTTGTAGTTGTTCCTACCGCTAATTCTGCAAAGTTTGAGAAGGCAGCAGCCGAATACCTTAATATATATAAGGCCGAATTTGCCGTTACGGAGCCAAATCTTGCTTTTGTTGTTGAGAAAACCGATATGCCTGCGTCGATTATCGACCCTAAGGTGCAAGCCAATGCTATTCGGGCATTCTTTGGATGCCCCAACGGGGTGATTCGAATGAGCGATACAATGCCTGGTCTTGTTGAAACATCCAATAACTTAGCACGCGTCTATTCCGATGGAGCAGCCATTCATGGTCAATGCTTAATGCGTAGTTCGGTTGAAACTTCAAAAGATGCTCTCGCCGAAAAAATGGCAGCCATTTTTGAACTGGCCGGTGCCGATATCAATTTCACCGGAGGTTATCCTGGCTGGAAACCCAATCCTAGCTCTCCTATTTTAAAGGTAATGCAGAATGTTTATAAAGCGAAGTATGGCAAAATTCCCGAAATTAAAGCCATACATGCGGGCCTTGAATGCGGATTGCTTGGTGGCGCTTACCCTAATTGGGATATGATTTCGTTTGGACCAACCATCCGCTACCCCCATTCTCCTGACGAGAAGGTGAATATCGCAACCGTTCTTAAGTTCTGGGATTTCCTTGTTGAGGTGTTAAGAAACGTGCCTACAAAGTAATATCCATCATATTATATATAGATTAAGTCCATCTGGTAGTTTCAGATGGACTTTTTTTGTTCAAGGCGGAGTTTATTCATCGAAATGGTATTTTTTATGATGTTATTGCTTATCAGTTTAATAGTGTTTTTACGCGTGTTTACACTTGTTTCCGATCCGTTAACCTTACATTTATTAAGGTGATTTTTTTGAAAAAAAACCACCTTGCAAATCAGACGAATAGCATATAATTTCGAGAAATCTTCAAATTT
>JACJXC010000001.1 GCA_020636835.1 Bacteroidales bacterium | reverse complement strand
TAAAAACCAAAACAGTTTCTTAGTAAGCAACCATAACAGTACCGTTTTTCACATCGCCGTTACCTAAAAGCAATACATACACATAATTGCCAAATTTCAGTTTTGGTTCGCCATTAATTGTAAACCTGCCCACGTCATATTTACTAAGCACCGAGGTACCCCACCACCAGGCGTTGTATTGATTGCCCCAGTATTCATAGTTACCGTAATGCTCTTTTTCCCAAAGCAAATCACCGTTTCGGTTGAAAATCATGAGTTTTGCATCTGGGTAATGTTCAATACACATAATTCGGAAAAAGTCGTGAATCCCATCATTGTTTGGTGAAAATCCTTCAGGAATAAACAGTTCACATTCAATCGGATCCGGATTTTCCATGCTACAGTCAACATTAATATAAACTGTTGCGGTGTCGCCAAGCGACGGAACTCCGTTATCCCAGATTTCGTAGGCAAAACTGTCAATTCCGATAAATCCGTCATTCGGGTAATAATTTATTGTTCCATCCGGATCAATTGTAAGCTCTCCATGTTGTGTCGGATAAAGCGGAGTAGTATTAATGCTCAGATTTTCCGAACCATCATCATCCGTATCATTATCCTGAACCACATTCCAACTAACCGAGAAACAACCGGCACTCAGGTAATCATCGTTGGCAACAGGTTTTTCGTTAATTGGTTCAACAATTATGAATACAAAGGCCCAGGCATGTTCAGGTTCACACGGTATTCCATCATCACTGATCCGGTATTTAAATATATCGAGCCCCGAGAAATTGTGATTTGGGGTGTAGGTAATCAGCCCGTTGTCAGGATTTACCACCGCCACACCGTTTTTCGGTTTAATATCAATTATTATCGATCCGCGGTTAACACCTGTTTTCTCATCGTAATCGTTTGCTGCAACGTCAATTACTGCAAATGTGTTTTCTTTAATTGTGGCGCTGTCATTTTCAGCCATTGGCGGAATGTTTCCGTAAATTCTCACAAGAGTCTGGCAGGAGTCGATATTCCCGTTGATATCTTCGCTGTAAACAGTAATTGTTGTGAGTCCAATATGATCACAATTCAGTTCACGCGGGAAAACATACGAAGTACCAACTCCACAGACATCTGTCGTGCTTTTTATAATTTCTGCTGCAGTTAATGTGTATTGCGCGTTAATATCGAGTTGAATTATTACTGAATCACGACAAACAACAACCGGCCCTATTGTGTCGAGAACTGTAACAATTGCATCGCAATAATCAGTCAGCCCAACACCATCAACTGCGGTAAGCCGCACCGGATTCGGACCAATATCGTCGCAATTAAAATCATATCTGTCCAGATAAGTTGTATCCAGTTTGCAATTGTCCGTTGATCCGTTATCAATCTGGGCAGTTGTAATAGAAGCGTTCCCGTTAACATCAAGATAAACGTTTATGTTACGGCAAACTGCATCAGGTGGTATTTTATCTGAAATATCGATACTCAGTTTAACCGGAACCGCGCACTGTCCTGAATCGGGTGTGAATGTAAACGTAAACACGCCTTGTTTTTTTGTGTCGATAAATGCCGGATCCCAGGTTCCGGTAATGCCATTTTTAGAAATTAATCGTAAATCAGGCGCAACGGTATTTGGGCATTGCGGACTGAGTTTGTCAAACACAGGCGTTACCAGATTTATAATTTCAATTTCGATGGTAACCGGAACCGCACACTGACCCGGATCGGGCGTAAATGTATATGTGGCAGTACCAACTTTGTTCGTAGCAATTTTTGCAGGAATCCATTTTCCGGTAATATTGTTTTCTGAAGTAAGTTTTAAATCCGGAGCTATGCTGTTTAAACAGAATGGTCCAAACGCTTCAAATACAGGTATAATTTCATCTGTAATTTCAATTTGAATAATTACAGGTTTTGAACACTGACCCGGGTCGGGAGTAAATATATAGTTTGCAAACCCAACTGTACCTGTTTCTACTAATGCAGGATTCCATTTCCCTGTAATCCCGTTATCCGAAGTGCCACGTAATGGAGGAGCAACACTGTTTAAACAGAAAGGGCCAAGCGCTGCAAAAACCGGTACAATATCATCAGTAATCTCAATTTGTATGGTAACCGAAGTAGCACACTGATCAGGATCGGGCGTGAATGTGTAATCAAACACACCCAAAGAATCGGTTTTAATTGTTTCAGGATCCCATTTCCCCGAGATACCATTTTTAGAAACATCTGGTAATGCAGGTGCGTCACTGTTTAAACAGAAAGGACCGAGAGCGGCAAAAACCGGTTTAATTTCATCGGTAATTACGATTTTAACAACAACCGGAACTGCACACTGATCGGGATCGGGAGTGAAAATGTAATCAAATATTCCAACGGTAGTGGTTTCAATTTCTGCAGGTTCCCAGGTTCCTGTAATATTATTGTCGGAAGTAAGTGGCAGGTCAGGTGCATCGCTGTTAACACAGAACGGCCCGAGAGCAAGGAAAACCGGTTTAATTTCATCCGTAATTTCAATTTCAATGGTTACCATTGGCGGACAAAGCGGGTCATCGGGTGTGAATGTGTATGTTTTCTTCCCTTTTGTTCTTGTGTCGATAGTTGCCGGATTCCAGGTTCCTTTAATTCCATTGTTTGATATTGTTGGTAAAATATCTGGAACAGCATCCACACAATACGGTCCAAACGGATCGAAATCATAAATGGTCAGATTCATCAATTCAATCTGCTGGGAACATTCGGCGCTGTTATCGCAGGCATCATAAACGGTGAATGTGCGGGTTATATAAACCGGGCATAAACCTGTTTTGGTATCCTCGTACGTAACCTTGTCAATATTACAATTATCGAATGCAGAAATTCCCGCTCCTGCCAAATCTGCAATTGCTATTGGGAGCGGTGTTTCAGAATATGCCAATCCCGTCAGGGTTTTCAAATCATTGATTCCTGCGTCAAATGTAACAGGTGCCGGGCATGTTATTATTGGCGCAATTGAATCATTAATAATAATAGTTTGGTCGTAATCATTATAATTCCCGCAAAGGTCAGAAAAACGATACGTTCTTATAATAATTGACGGGCACCCTTCGCCAACAGGATCGCTGTCGCCAAGGTGTGTAATAGTGTAATTTCCGCTATTACAGTTTTCAATAATATAAACACCGCTGTTTGTTTCAAAATCATTCCTGTCTTTATACGGTTCGGGAACACCGCAGTCTGAATTCAGCTTTTTCAATGGCCGCAATGCGTAAGGTTTAACTTTGTCTTCAATTATTATGACTTCCGGAGTCTCTGTCCTGTTACCACAAAAATCTTCAATCTCATACCAGCGGACAATGGTCAGGCGACAAATTCCATCCCTGCTTTCGCTTTGTTTTCCGGTGAACTTAAACGTGCTCCAATCCAGTTCACAATTATCGCTTGCATCATTTCCCTTTACAGCAAGGAATTCTGTTTTGTTTGTATAAACAGGTGGTAAATCTTCTTCACAGTCCTCATTCTTTTGTTTTAAAGTAAGTTTTGGTTTTTCGGTATCATCCACAATAATTAACTGTTCACAAAAAATCCAATCGCCATCTGCATTTTGAATTTTATAGGTTCTTGTAAATGTTTCAGGGCATTTGTTTCCGTCAGAAACATCAGGCCCGGCAACTGTAAAAGTTTCTTCTTTTAATGCTATTGTACTTTCAATGTTTCCACCGCCAGCTTCATATTCGGCCAGAGAAGTAAAAGGAGCCGGAGCTAAAGTAATGCTGCAATCAGCAAAAACAGGAGGCGGGCAGGTCATTCCGTATCCGCCAATTACAAAAACACGCATTTCAGTACAACCATTTGCATCAGTTACTTTAACTGTGTAATTGCCTTTTGCCAGATTGTTTATGTCTTCAGTTGTTGCGGTAAATCCATCGGGACCAGTCCAGGCAAATCTGTAAGGTTTTGTGCCTCCCCTAACTGAAAGATTTATACTTCCAACCGGATCGGTTGAATTTCCAACATCAACTTTTGTCCCTGATAATACAAGCTGAGCAGGTTCTGTGATTATTACCTGCAGATTTTTAAATGCACCTCTCGAATCGGTAACAGTAACTGTATAAGTTCCGGCAACAAGATTTGAAATATTCTGGGTTGATTCTCCATTGCTCCACACAAAAGTATAATCAGGGGCACCACCCGAAACATTTAATCTTATTGCACCGGTATTGTCACCATAGCATTCAACCGGGGTTGGAATAGCGGTTACAACGATATCTCCAAGATCGGATGAAACAGTAACATTTAAAGTATTTGTACATCCGTAAACATCTGAAACTGTAACCAAATAGTCGCCGGCAGTGAGGTCGCCAATATCTTCGGTAGTTTCGCCGTTGCTCCATAAATAGGTATATGGCGATGAATTACCGGTTACTGTTAAATCGATACTTCCAGATGGCAGAGGAGTAGCACCGTCATTTACAACTGTTGCTGTTAAATTAAATTCATCGCGAACAAAAAGATTATAGGTAATAACCGAATCGCAGCCATACACATTTTTAATAATATTTTCATAGGTTCCGGCAAGGTCGTAAACCGAGCCGTTCCAGGTGTAAGGTAAATCCGACGGACAAATTGTATCGAAAACTGTATTATAGGTAATTGGCCAAACTTTTATATCGATTGCGTCGGACGCAACACAACCGTTTTTGTCGGTGGCGGTGAAAATTAGATTATAATCTCCTGCGGGCGCTCCGGTGAAATCAGTTTTTAAACTTGCTGCATCGTTCAAATAAAGAGCACCGGATCCGAGCCATAAATAAGTGTGGGTTCCGGTTCCGCCTGATGAATTACCTTCAAGTGATATGGTTTCCGATTCGCACATTTCACGATCGCCGGGTGCAATTGATGCAAGAATTTCTTCCGGTTCGAAAAGTTCGAAGTCCATATCGGTTTTACAACCATTGGCATCAGTAGCCAGAACATGGTATTTACCGGCAGGGATACCGGTTAAGTCTTCAGTTGTTTGCCCTGAATCCCAAACAAAAGTGTAAGGTTCGGTTCCGTTTGTCAGCGTAATGTCAATAGCTCCGTTTGAATCGCCAAAACAAAGAATTGAATCAACCTTTTCAACTACTAAAAGAAGGTCGTTTTCTTCGTTTATGAAAATCGAAAGTGTGTCAAAACAACCAATTGAATCGGTAACCACAACCGTATAAAGCATATCGCCGGCGAGGTTATTTATGTCTTCAGTAGTACCAACAACTGTGTTTGTTTCATCTGTCCATTTAAATCTGTAATGCGGTTCGTTTTTAAAAGGTGTTCCACCTGAAGCCGTCAGGTCGATGGAACCGCGCAAACCGCCTGCACATTTTGCGTCGATACTGTCGGCAGTTAGCACAATTTGCGGAGGTTCGGAAATTATGATATTGTCTTTTGCTGTACAATTGTTGGCATCTGTAACCCTGACAATATATTCTCCGGCTGATAATCCGGTTGCCACAGCAGTAGTTTGCGGCGGGATTGAACTCCACTGATAGGAATAATCTTCTGTTCCACCGGTTACCGCTACCTGTGCCATTCCGTCATTTCCGCCGAAACAGCTAACATTCAGCCAGCCGTCGATATCTGCAACAAGCGGTTCGGGTTGCAAAACTTCAACTGTATCGGTTGTCTGACATCCATAATTATCGGTTACGGTTAAATAATAAAACCCGGCGGCAAGCCCTTTAATTGTATCGTTTGATGAAGTAAATCCGCCCGGGCCGGTCCATTCATACGTGTACGGTTCGTTTCCGTTGGTTACCCTTGGCCACACCTGACCTGTAAAATCGTTATAACAACGCAGGTGGCGCGGAATAAAAGTAATGAGCGGATCGCTGAACCAAATTTCGAGTGAATCGACAGCAGGCTGACAGGTTGAATTGCTGGCAAGTCCTTCGGCTGTGAGTATTAACATCACACTCCCGTTAAATTTGTCTTTACCGCCCGGAATATAAAACGGATTCAATATCGTTACATCTTCAAAAACCCCGTCGCCGGTAGTAGTCCAGAGTAAGCTGCGGTAATTTTCGGCCAGAGCCTGGGTTAAAAAGATTGTGTCAACGGCACAAACATACATTGAGTCGCCCGCAAATGCAAAAGGAGGCGGAAAGACCTTTACAATTCCCTGCTGGGTTGTGTCGCAGCCATGAACTGAATACTGTATTGTTGTAATCAGATATGATCCTGGAGTTTCCCAGGTCATTGGCAATTCACTGCCATAATTATAAATTCCGGGTGAAATGAGATCCTGAAAATCATTTCCGGGAGACTGAGTAATTGTATCGCCTGCTTCGCTGGTTATTGCCCAGATATAGGTAGAACCCGGTTCGCCATCGCCACGGTAAACTCTTTGGGCGCCAATACAAACAGAATCGATGACATAGCTTTCCTGAGCCGCAACATTTGCTGCAACAAACAGGAACAGTAATATGTACATCAATTTTCTCATAAAGTAACCTCTAACTCAAGCCCCCCTGCCCCCCAAAGGAGGAGAATCTAAGAATTTAGAATTTCAGTTTATTAGTCTTTTTCAATTTTTAATTCATTTTTTGTTTTTATTGCCGTCTGCTTTAGCTGACGGAAAGTATGCAGGATCAGGAAACAGGCTTTAGCCACATTTTTAATATATGGGGCTGAAGCCCGGAAGAATTGCTGCTTTTCATCCGTTGGCTGAAGCCAACGGCAATACTCCGGTTTTCCCTGCCTTTATTCATCCTAATTCTACATTCGATATTCATTATTCGATATTGGATATTTTCTTTCTTTACTTCTTATGTTCTTTTTATTATTCATCTTTTAAATAAATCTTCGATTGAGATGGTTTTGGATATATCATTATCCTCCCTTTATCTGATGGAATTAAATTTATTGTACACTCGGTGATAATTTCATCGACCCAAACTTCTGTAGCCCCAACGGGTAAAGGAGGCATCGGAATCGTGACTTCATGATCAACAACTCCATTCACATTTACACTGACAATGTTGTTGCCATTGGCTTCAGATGAATAGGAGTATTTGAAATCCCACGGTCCGTGACCTGAAAGCACAATCCGCACAAACGACTTATCGCCAATACAGGTTGAATCGCCATACACTTCGGCCATTGGAATAACTTCGGTAACATCAACCATAAACAATAGCAGGTTATTTGTACATTCAACTTCGTTCCAAACCATAACACGGAGGAAATACCGCCCCGTATCAAGCCAGTGCACATGGACAGTTGAACCGTTATCTTCACCTTTTTCGAAATAGGATATTTTATCAACATCTCCATCCTGTTTTGCATAGTTAACCGTTGAGTCACGGTACAAATCCCAGGTATATCGGTCGCCCGGCCAGTCAACAACACTAAATTCTATTGTTTCGCACTTTTCTACTTCAATTGACTGCACTGGTTTCTGGGCCGCGGCAGTTGCCACGGTCAGCGCCACCAGAATGGTTCCCAGTGACCGGTACATGATGTGAAGTAAAGCGTGTTTCACGTTATTTTTTTCTTGTTGTTTTTGATATCGTTTACAATTTTTATATCCGGTAATTTTCGTATTTGGTTTTCAATCCGCCGGAGGATGGGAATTCTTATTCCGTCATCGGCGGATGGTATGATTATAGTATGTCATGTCATTTTCCATAATCATTTCAACCCTTCGGGTTTGGGTTTTAATCCCGAAGGGATGGCAAGATTATAGCACAAATTGAGAAGTTGGACCAAAACCCCGAAGGGGTGGTATTTCCTGTTATCTCCAAATTATTCATTTTATTGTTTTTTCAATCCAACCAATCGAATAGATATTTCTCATCGTAAGCTATTTCGAATTTTTTCAAGAACTCCAGATATTCTTCACAGAATGTGCGCTTCCTGTGGTGGTTCTCCTGATTTAAAATGTAATTATAAACATCTTCAATTTGAGAATGTGAATAGGAAAATGCGCCATAACCTTCCTGCCATGAAAATTTATTGCGAAGGTATCTTTGGTCGTTGATGAAATTTGAAGAATTGTTTTTTATATCACGAACCAAATCGGAAATTGCCATCGATGGATTAAGTCCAACAAAAACATGCACGTGATTTGCTACACCATTTACAATTATCGGTTTTTGGTTTTTACCATTGATAATTCCCGAAATATATTTAAAAACTTCATCGCGCCACGGTTTTAGCAACAGGTTTTCCCGTCCTTTAACGGCGAAAACGTATTGAATGTAGATTTGCGAAAATGTTCCGGCCATATTTTTTAGTTTTTTCGAATTGAATTTTAATTTACAATCATATTAATCCACCATTGATGGGTTTTGGTTTTTAATCCCAACGGGATGTTATGATTATAGCATGATAAACGATGCAGATCGGAAACCCCAACGGGGTGGTATTTTTGCCATTGGTTTTTTTCATCTATAATCTTTTCAACCCTTTGGGTTTTTGGTTTTTCCAACATGTCGTTTGCTATAATCATTGCAACCCTTTGGGTTTTGAAATTGCACGATGATATCAATTTTATAATCGTTTCAACCCTTCGGATTTTTGGTTTGCGTAACATGTCATTTTCTATAATCGTTTCAACCCTTCGGGTTTGGAAACTTATAATTTGTGCCATTGCTATAATCGTTTCAACCCTTCGGGTTTTAGGATTGCATTTTGTGCTATTTTCTATAATCGTTTCAACCCTTCGGGTTTGGGAATTTTCAATTTTTGTCCTTTCCATAATTGTTTCATCCGCCAGCTGGCAGATTCGGGCATATTGCTGGCTAAACACGCTTTTTTTCGTGTTGAAAAATGTTGTATTTAACGTCAGCCAGAGGCGGATAAAATCGAGTCCTGACCTAACTCTCTTTCCTTTTTCATTCATGCATTTTATGGTTTTGCCTCTTGCTGACGGCCCTTCGCAAATGGCAAAAAGCGGTATATCGCTTTCTGCCATTGGCGGACCATCGCGGGTGTTAATAATTGGTGTGCCCCGTGCATACCAGGGCGGATGTACCTTGATACTTATGTTTTCCATACTTTTTGTTTTAAAATGTTTAACACTCATTTTGCCTTTTACATAATCTTTTTCAGTTGCGGGTTACAGGTTACAGGTTGCAGGTTACAGGTTACAGGTTCTCTGAACTCTGAACCCTGAACTTTTACCTTTAACCTTTTAACCCGAAGATGGCTTCCGCCCCTCGTCCCATCTCGCCCCTGGCGAGACGAGATGGGAAAAAACGAGGGAGGAAGTTATCTTTGGTTATGAAAAAGCATGTTTCATTCTAACTAAGAATTATGGAAGTTTATTAATCACGTCTTCTGGATTAACTGTACTTGGTTCACCCATTGCGGCACCATCCATTTCCATTGTCGGACGTGGAGTTATTGTAATTGTTGCATTATCAATTTGGTCAGCTGCATCAGCAAGTGTTGGACAGTCAGCATCTTCCATATCCCAAATACTCACACCTGCCTGAATTGCACCAGAAGATGTGTTATCATAAGCATCAACAGCAAGTACAAATGGATTATCAACTAACGATTCTTCAGTATTGTTGTCGATAACAACCTTAACAAAAAATGAAACACCATCTGCAATATCGGCCACATTTACCGCATCTAAGGAAGTATTACTATTAACAAGTGTGTTCATGTCAGCAGTAGTTAAAGCTGCTGATGTCCACAAAGCACCAGTAGAAGCTGTTGCATCACTGTAACTTGCGTAAATAGATATTGTTGCGGTTTGATCTGTAAGCAATCCTCCTAATATTGTAAAAGAAGGTGCAAAATCGTTAACAAAGTTTCTAGCAGCAACTTCGTAATAAATAGTATTTGTACCGTAATCCACAGTTATCGCTCCAGCCGCATAAGTGGCACTTTGTACCTTATCAACGCATTGTTCTTCGGTATTAACATCCCAACCAAGTGTAGTACCAGTCGCATCAATAGCTGCTATATCAATTGTGAAGTTGGGTTGAGGGTTAAGTTCAAATACCTGTAAATTGTCAGCACAACCTGCAATACCTTCAGAATACCCGACTACGAAAGTTGGAGTTCCAGGTCCCGGAATTCCCTGGTAATCGGTTCCAGCCAAAATCGCGGCTGACCAGTTAATAGTAACTGAATTTTCCGCAGCATTTGTTCCTCCAATGTTATCAACACCATAATTGGCACTCATGCCAGTGGCAACAAGATCACCTGAAGCAACAGTTAGTTGAGTAGCTAAATTTAGCACTGGTGGTGTACCCGCAGTTACAAAATTTGCATCCTTGGTAGCATACCACGTCCAGTTTGCTGAAGTTGCACCAGAACCATTAGTCATCGTATAAGTGAAAGGTACACCAGGCACCGGATGCAAAGGTAATGCACTGGTTTCACACGCAATTGTCGCAATCGGTGTTGTTGTTGTAACCCCAGGCAACAACTGTCCAAACACACTATTAGTACCGGCGAAAATAATCGCCATTGTCAACATCGCTAGAAATAAAATTTGCTTTTTCATTTTAAAAATAATTTTTACCCCCTAACCCCTTGAAGGGGAACAGGAAGTGGTTAATAAATTTTCTTTTTGACTGACAGCATTATATGTAATTTGGCTGCCAGTCCTTTGCTCCGTGGTTCGTATCCCAGTCCCGGCTTCGCACTACGCGTGCAGGAAATAATAAAAGCAGGTAAGGGAAGAGAACCGTTTTGCCGGGGTAGCATTGTTTAGCCAGGTTTCCGGGTTTCGCGCATCTCCCGCCCTTGGCGAATGATGTCCCTGCGATTTTGTGGGAAGCGAAAATCAACCGGTGCACCTGGAGGTGCAGCACCACCCCGCAAAAAGCGGAGCTGTTTTTCTCTCAAAATTTCAAATTGCAGTTTTCAGTAAACAGGCACTTAGCGGTTAAAAACCTTTTAGGCAATCCTGATTCTGAATTTTCCCCGTCGGAAAACTGCTTTTCTCAATATTTCAAATTGTAAGGGGACAATTCGCGGCTCGTTTGTAGTTTGGGTTGCAATCCTGATCCCGATCGCTCTCGGGATCAGGATTGCAGTCTTAATCTTCGTTTTACCTGCATAGGGTTCCGGCGTGGCCGTTTTCAACAGTCGTTAACCACGTCAAACCTGTCTCAGGCGTGTTTCATTTTCCCTCCTTTCTGAAGTATTTCCGGATCGTGGGGATTTCGAACTCCCTTTTTACCGGCGCTGAACTTCTTTGATTCATAGTTGTTTTTAATTTTCTCATTTTAAACTAATTGTTAAATAAACGTATAACCAAACAGGCCCTAACTGTTGGAGATACGCAAATACAGCCTTCCGCAAAATTGAATGTTTCAATAGCGGAAGGTTTTTTATAATAAATAACTGTTGAATTTTCATGTAGTGACCGACACCGAAAGTACCCGGGGCCGAATTCGGGATTCAGAATGACCGTAGAGTCCTGCACGCTGGCATAGTTTTCTCCCGGCAAGTCGTTCTTTACCCGGGTAAAGTTGCATTTATGCAAAGTGAAACCGGCTTCATTTAATACACCTTTTTGCTCCGGGTTAAAAACCCTGCCATAATACGTGTATTGAAAAAAGTCAGTATCTCGCTTAACTGCTATTAATAGCGAATCAGGAGTGACAAAAAATACGTCTGTTAGTCGTCCAAAATCACATTGAATACCTCTGTATTTCATGTTATCAACAATTAGTTTCATATAAAGGGCGGCACTAAAGTAGTTATTTATTTTCTGAAAACCTGATTTATTCATTTCGTTATTAAATAGTTAGTTTAATTATTTTTTAACTGATCCTTTTTTATTGAAATTTGTTATTGTTAATAACTTTTTGTTAAACTGCTTCCGGCTTTTTTCTTCCGATTTCATTCCTTCTTCCAGCCCTGATTTCCTGTTAACAAAGCCCGTCTGCCCCACGACCCCCTGCCCCCTGAAGGGGGTTGAAGAGGGAAGAGGTTGAGGAACGCTGAGCGGTATATTTGAAAAACTATTGAAATTCTGTTTTTCAATTGCCGTCGGTTTTAACCGACGGAAAGAAATGCTGAACAATGAAATAGGCTTCAGGGATAATTCATTCTCTCCGGGGGATAATTCATTTTCGCTTCGGAATAATTGTTTTACTCCGCGGAATAAAAGTTTCCCGCTTTGGAGTAATTGTTTTACTAAAGAGAATAATTGTTTCCCGCTTCGGAGTAATTCATTTACTCCAGGGAATAATTGTTTCCCGCTTCGGAGTAATTGTTTTATTCCGGGGAATAATTCATTTTCTCCGAGAGATAATTCTTTCGTGCTTCGGAAATATTTATTCTCTCCGCTTAATAATTCATTTATTCCTGATAATAAAACTTCAACCCCCGGTGCCCGGCCCTCTGCTCTCAGCCCTATGCACACTGCACAGACTCCGGTCATCAGCCTCTCAGCTCCTTCATTCCTTATTTTGAATTCTTTATTCATCTTTTTTCTTTTTTAATCTTGCGTCTTTCTTTTCTCTTGTGTCTTGTGTCTAATTCGTCACTTTTATCAGTTCAGGTCTTGGGTTAATAGTTATTGTTGCCGTAACATCATTACTCACATTGCCGTTGCAATCGGTAATGGTGTAGGTAATAGTATGTGTTCTGGGCTGGAAATTCACGCCATCGCCCCAGAGGTATATTTCCAATGGATTTCCCGAAACCGGGTCTTTGTAAGTTGATGGTTGTCCGGTTCCCGAAATATCGGGTTCAGATGGGTCGTTACCGTCAAAATCAATAGTCCAGAAAATTGAATAACCATCGCTCAGCACGCAGCAATTATCCACGTAGGTTCCCAGGTCGATATCCAAATAAGTATCGCCGGGGTTCATGAGTTTGTAATCACCTTCGGGATAATCGGGGTTGTACTGAATATCATCGACGTTGCCTGTATAAATTGCCTGGCTTAGACGTTCAACACAGTCTTCAAAATCATCGGCGGTAAACGTTGGCGGCAGGTTGTCAACAACAGTAACCAACTGGTCGCATTCGTCATGACCTGAAGCATTTGCAGCGTACCAGTGAATTGTGGAAGTTCCGAGTGGGAAATCAACCGGCCCTACCGGGGTTGGGCTCACGCCGGTACTTGTTCCGGTGCCAAGAACAGTTGTGCCATCAGGCGCATAAACAGTCCATGTCCAGTCGAGTACTTCGCCTGTGCCGTTTGTCGGAACTCCAGGATTATCAATATCGGCAGCTTCAATGTGGTTGTAGCAAACTCCTGCATCGGTATTCAAAGTTACAGGCGGTAAACAGGTAATCTCGGGCGGATAGAGCGCAAATACTGTAAATTCGCAGGGAGTTGGATTTCCGCAAAGGTCGGTAAACACATAACTAACAGTTGTAATGCCCGAATTGAACTGGTATGGAGTTGGAATCAGTCCGGTTCCGCTGTCGGTTGTTGCGCCCGAAAGTGTCCAGGTAATTTGGATATCGGCTTTGTCTGTGCAATTGTCATCGTAATCAAAAGCCGGAATTGAATAAGTTGCATAAGGCAAATCGAAATCCGATGGCGTTTCGAAACCTGCTGTCGGGCAATCCACAACAGGCGCTTCAGTATCGTCGATGGTAATGGTCTGGTCGCAGGTGGCTGAATTTCCGGCGGCGTCAAAAACTGTCCAGGTGCGGGTAATCGTAATCGGGCAGCTTCCTGACTGAACATCAATATAAGTAACTGTAACAATTCCGCAATTATCGGTTGCATTACCCAGGTTTGTAGCATCAGCAAATTCTGCATAACTTGAGTTGGCAGTGGTAGCCGAGAATGCAGGTCCTGTAATTGCTGCAACACTGCAATCAACATAAGCGCGTGTTACAGGACAGTCGATAATAACCGGAAGTTCAGTGTCAGTTACAGTTATGGTTTGCGTACAGGTTGTTGGATTGCCAACAGTTGGTGTGATTGTCCAGATCACTTCGGTTGTGCCAACCGGGTAAACACCACTTGCGTTGTCGGTTCCGGTGCGGTCGTTTGTGACAGTATATCCAATGTTACAAGGGTCGTCAACCGTTGGATCAGGAATTGTTAAATCAGCTTCGCAAAGACCGGGATCGTTAGGTGCCGATATAATATTTGGCGGACAACCTGCTGTAAACTGAGGTGGATTATATGGTATCACTGTAACAGTAAACGTGCAGTAAGCTTCGTTTCCATCGGGGTCGCTTACTGTATAAGTTACAGTTGTTACACCCGCGTTAAACGATTCGCCTTTAACCGAACCGCTTCCGGTGCGGTTTGTTGCACCTGTCATTTCCCACGAAATTGTAAGATCAGTGATATCCCAGCATGTATCGGAATAAACCGGATCATTAATATCGCCAGGAATCATTGCACAGTTGCCGTCATCGGTAACGTCAGTAACATCTTCGCAGCCACCAATGCCAATTACCGGCGGTGTAACATCTTTAATAGTAACTGTGAACGAACAGGTGGCAGAGTTATTACCCGGATCGGTAACCGTGTAAACAACTGTAGTAACACCTACATTAAACGCCATATTTGTTACTGTTCCAAAACCACTGCCGGTTGTAGCGCCTGTCATTGTCCAGCTTAAAGTAAGGTCGGCTACAGGCCAGCAAGTATCATAATAATCAGGATCTTCCAAATCTCCGGGTACTTTTGAACAGTTGTCGGGAGCTGCCACATCGGTAACATCAACACACTTTGTTAAATCGATTACAGGCGGAGTAACATCGAGAATTGTTACAGTAAACGAACAGGTTGCTGAATTTCCGTCAGGATCGGTTACAGTATAAGTTACGGTTGAAACCCCAACATTGAAAGTTAAGCCGGTGACAGTGCCTGTGCCGGTTCCGGTTGATACACCTGTAATTTCATAGGTTAAAACAAGTGAAGCTACAGGCCAGCAATTGTCAGAATAGGTGGGATCCATAATTGCAGCAGGTATTTTCGAGCAATTATCGGGATCAGCATCCTCAGAAACATCAGCACAGGTTGAAAGATCAATTACAGGATCGGTAACATCAAGTATAGTAACAGTAAAAGAACAGTTTGCTTCGTTACCATCAGGATCAGCAACAGTATATACAACTGTAGTAACCCCCACATTAAATGCTGAATCGGTAACAGTTCCAAAACCGGTGCCTGTTGTTGCGCCTGTCATTTCCCAACTCAGGATAAGGTCATCTTTTGGCCAGCAGGTATCTGAGTAATCGGGGTCATTCAAAGGTTCAGGTACTTTTGAACAGTTGTTTGGCGCTGCATTATCAGTTACATCAACACAAGAGCCAAGATTTATTACAGGTGGAGTAACATCCTTAATTGTAACATAAAATTTACAGGTCGCAGAATTTCCGGCTGAGTCGGTAGCTGTATATTCCACTTCGGTAACGCCAACGTAAAAGGTTTCTCCGCCAACATAATTAAACCCGGTTAATGGTGAAGAACCTGTTGTTGCGCCTGTCATTACCCAGCTAATTGTAGCAACTTCACAGTTGTCGTCAGCAACAGGATTGTCAATGGCAACATTTTCGAGATAACAATTATTTGGACCGGCATTTTGAACAACATCGCCCGGACAGGTAATGGTTGGCGGCTGTGTAACACCATCAATCAAAGTAATGGTTTGAACACAGTTTGAAGAATTTCCGCATAAATCGGTGGCAGTCCAGGTAATTGTTGTTACACCCACCGGGAAAGGATCGGTAATGAGTAAGCCATCACTGCGTACACCAACAAACGAAGCCAGTGCGCAATTGTCGGTAGCGGTTGAAGTTCCCAAAACAACGTTTGTTGCATCGCACTCGCCATTGTCGGCAACACCGTCTACATCAGGCGCACAAACAACTACCGGAGGTGTATTATCCTGAACTGTTATTATTTGTGTTTTCGAAGTTTCGTTTAAACAGTTGTCGGCAACAATCCACCTTCTGTAAATAATTATTTCGCTGCTGCATGAACCTGCTGCAATTGAATCATTGTGGGCCATTGTAAGGTTTCCTGCAAGTGTGCAATTATCAGCCAGATCGGTCGGAACGCCGGTAATTGCGGGGTCGGCGTCATAGGCGCAGGCGCCATCCCTGTAAATAGTAATATCTGCCGGAACTGTAAATGAAGGTTCCTGCAAAACGTCGCTCGGTGCATCGATGGTAAAAATTGCTGAAGTATTAACAACCTGGCCGCAAACATCCTGAGCCGAATAGTTTATAACGATTGTACCGCCGCAGGCATTTGGTGCGTTGAATGCAGTGAGATCGGTGCCAATAGTACCGCATCCGCCAGTAAAATTAAATTTGGCTTTCCAGATTGCAAATGCGTCATCAATTGCGGTCTGGGTCTGGCAGGCTGACTGAATTTCATCAAGCGGTGCATTTACGCTGATAAATTCGGGGTTGAGCGTAAATTTGGCTGAATCGGTAACAGCCTGACTGCAATTATCCCAAACAGTGTAAATTACTGTTACCGTACCGCCACATGAACTCGGTAAATCATAAACTGAAAGGTCGGAAGCAGAAACATTACAACCTCCTGTATATGTGAAGCGGGTTTTCCATGCATTAAATGCATCAATTACTCCCTGACTTGTATTGCATCCCTGAATTACAGTATCAGCCGGAACTATTACTTCAAGATCAGGCGCGGCACCAATGGTAAAGGTTGAGGTACATTCAACGTGGTCGGTGCAAAGGCTTTCATCATTTCCCACAATAAATGTAAAAGTGAGTTGGCCGTTACAAACCAAATCTCCCAGCGGCGGAATTGATGCAATATTTGTTGTGATATTGCAACCACCTGAAGCACGGAAACCGTCAACCCATGTGTCATAAGCATCAGTAATTGCCTGAATTCCCAAACAACCTTCAATATTTGGGTCAACAGGACAACTTACAATTAATTCAGGAGCTTCGGCAACTGTAAAGGTTGATGAGTCCTGCTGAATATCTTCGCAATTTGAATTTCCGTTTGCTGCTGTAAATACAAATGAAATTGTTCCTCCACAGGTAATGTCGCCCAGATCGGGAATCAGGTCAATATTTGTTGTTACATTACAACCGCCCGAATAGCTGAAACCTGTTTTCCATAAGTTATAGGCCGCTTCAATATCGGTGGTGCTTGAACAAAGCGGTAAACTTACACCTGCCGGAACAGTAATACTTAGCTCAGCAAGTGGTTCAACTGTAAAAGAGGAAGCACACGATGCAAATTGTCCGCAGGAATTATTTACTGAATAAATAAAATCGAGCCTGCCACCACAACTTAAATCGGTAAGCGGCGGAAAATCAACCATATTGTCGGTTACATCAGCACAACCACCATCGAAACTGAATTTTGCCTTCCAGGTATTATATGCAACCCTGATTGTAGCAGTATCCTGGCAACCTGCAATAATTGTATCAGCCGGACAATATATATTCAAAGTTGTAATTGGTTTCACTGTAAAGGTTGAAGTACAGGAGTCTTTTTGTCCGCAATCATCGTTAACAATAAATTTGAAAGTCAGCGTGTCGCCGCAGGCAATGTTGGCAAGAATCAGTGGAGGAACAGCATAAATATTAGTTGTGAGGGAACAACCGCCGGTTGCTGTAAAACCTGCTACCCATTCATTGTACTTCATGGTAACAACAGCAGGATCGGTACAGGCTTCGAGTTCTGGATCTACCGGGCAACCCAGGGTAATCGGGGCAAGCACCGACCAAACTGCAGTTTGTTCAAATGGCAGGCTTTCCTGTCCGCAGTCATCAACATAAATCCATGTCCGTTTTTGAGTGCGGCTGCAATCATTTGAAACAACGGGATCAGTAATTGGGTAACCGGTTTTAAGTACGGGTGTACCGCAATCGTCGGTAACTGTCGGGTCCTCAAATGTTGGGGTAAACGCGTCGGTTTGGCAATCGGTTACAAATATCGAATCGGAACCAGTAAGAACCGGAGTATCATTTGGCATAGTGAGGTTATAAATGATAAGTCTTCCTGGTCCGCCGGTATTTGTAAGAGTTCCAACTCTGAAACCAAATTCGTCACCACTGGCAACGGAAACAGTTCTGCTTCCCGAAGCGCCGTTGGTATTGCCCAGTAAAGTAGGTGTTCCGTTTACAAGAAAATATGCTTCATCTTTTTCATTGGTTGCGGGGTTGATTGCAAACATCTGGGCTGCGGCATAAACGGCATTTCGGTTGCGGGTATTGTAGCTGGGCCATTGGAAACTCTTTGCGCCTGTATTCCCCGAAACCGTTGCCGTAGAAACCCTCGCCGCCGTTTCATCGTCGGTATAATACATGGTGGTGGTACCGATGGGCGCATTCAGGAATTCTATTGCACTGCCCCCGTTAATATCCATGGCAATGGAAGTTACCAGCATGGAATTGACGGCCGTGTTAATAGACGGAATCGTAATCGATCTGTAACCCTGGGCTCCATTAGCGGCGAAATCTTGCGTAAGCCCTGCCGAATTTCCAATAGGGGAACTGACATTGTGCCCGGTAATGCGGCTGGCATAAATCCTGTCGCTGGAATCCAAATTGGTTCCCGTTGTCGTAAAATTATAGTTTGCCGGCTCGCTCGCCGTGGCAATCTTCCAGAAACTGGCCACCCTCACAGAATTGTTCCTGCTGTCTGTATTTGCTGAAACGGCAGTAAACCCTGAAGGGGTATTTATCGTGGTGTTCCCGTTTACATGGACAGTTATAATAATCAAATCTCCCGCAGCAACATTGTTTGGCCGATTTACGCGGAGGTTGGTATTGGAAGTTCTTCCACCGGCCATTTGATCTTCCTGGTGCCATACAATTTTGTTTGGTGGTGCAAGGAAAGTCCAGTCAAAGGAAACATTACCGGCTCCGGTGCAATGTGTTATGTTTGTGTTACCAGGATTTCCACTTAAGTTATCGCTGCCGACAATTGTTACAAGGCAAGGTTCTTCACTATCATCCTTTGAACCATTGGAGTTTGTTCCGGTTAAAGGCCATCCTGCCAAAGCGAGGCAACCGTCAAACGATGTCGGAGGCACAACTGTGACCTTTTTTGTGTCAGTAACCGGATCGCAGCCACCCGATGCATCGGAGGTCAGTGTCAACGTTACAGTACCTACATAATTGGCAGGTGGAGTGTAAGTTACACCGGCCGGGTTTGAAGTCCTTGCAGTTGAACTTAAACTGCCATTGTTCGCCCCGTTTGCCGGATTCAAACTGGTAATAGACCAACTTGCCTGTGGCGATGATATCCCGCCAACATAAGAGCCAGTCAATGGTATTGTAGAGCCGCCACAAACGAATGCAGGATCGCCGGCTTCCACCGTAAACGACGAAACTACGTTCAGGATAGCGATATTGCTGTACTTGTCGCAGCCGGTAACCGGGTCGGTAACCCTTAGGATAAAATAGTGATAACCTAGGCGGCTGTTCACGGCAAAATCGACTATCCATTCGTAATATGAACCACCACGCCAGTTGCCGGGGGCATCTGTCCATGGCCCGTAAGGCGACGGCCCATACAGGAAAGTAGGATTCCATGAAGCAGGGATTTGCGAGGGGCCGACCATACTTCCGTTGACTGGGTTCAAAATTTCGATGTCGTTGTCGCTTAATGCCTCTGCACCGGTACAAACCTCTATGAAATCTTCCACAAAATTGGAGTTCCATGTGAGGTTGTAGGTCAGGATTTGTGGCCTGACTGTTACGTTCACTGTGAATATGCTGCTGCAACCGTCTTTTGTTGCATTAACCGTGTAGCGGACCACTGCGTTGGTGCCGCTTGCACCAGGCGCAATAATTTGGTTGTTTTTCAGCGTATCGGTAATCATATTGCCGCATGAGCCGCTGCAGTTGGTAAAACCACTGGCCGAACCTGAAACCACGACAGCCGTCCAGGTGAAAGTAGTGCCAGGTACTGTTGAATTCAAAACAAGATCTGTAGGATAACCACTGCAAACGGTTTTCGGTGATGCCGACCCGACAGGTGTTTCGTTAACTGTAATTGTGAAAGTACACTGATCAGCACAGATATTAGGCATTGTATAAGCGATAGTATGTACACCGGGGCCAGCAGTTGCAGGATTAAAAATATAATTTCCTCCGCTTAACGTTACTCCCGGCCCTGAATATACACCACCGGCAGGAGTTCCGCCTGACAGAACAAATGCAGCATCATCACTACAAACTGTGCTGTTGGCAGGACATGTTGGTGGTGCAGGAGCAAGCACATTTACCGGATAAACAAATGGAGCAGCAGCAGCACAGCTATTCGCATTGTAATAATTTACGCTGATTGTTTGCGTCCCAACTGTGTTCCAAACAACAGTTGCAGTATTATCATTTGCTGAACCACCGGCTGTAATGTTTCCGCCATTTATCGACCAAATGTATCCTGTCATTCCGGGTTCGGTGGTATATACAGTTGCAGCTCCTCCTTTACATGCATCAGCTGGTCCGTTTATGGTTGGGGTTGGCAACGCAAAAACTGTAACTGCATAATTTGCAGGAGCAACTGCACTGCAACCACTTGTATTGGTATAATTTAGGCTAATTGTATGATTGCCTGTTGTATTCCAGCTAACCTTAACCTGGTTATCGCCAGTTGAACCTCCTGAAATAACAGTACCTTCTGCAGGAACAGTCCAGATGTAATTGGACATTCCGGCCAGAGTTGAATAGGTAATTGTGGAACCAAGACAAGCCTGATTTAAACCTGCAATTACCGGATTTGGCAGTGCATTTACCGTCACATTGTGCGTAGTTGCAGTTGTTGCAGAACATCCGTTTGCATTTCGATAATTTACTTTAACTGTTTTTGCTCCTGCGGTAGTCCATGTTACTGTAACCGATGCATCCCCTGTATTACCTCCGGCACTAATCGTTCCACCAGCAGAAATTGTCCATACATAATTACTCATACCTGCTTCGGTTGTATAAACATTTCCTGTAGAGCCAACACAAACACTGTTTGGGCCGGTAATTGCTGGAACCGGCATCGGGTCAACATTTACATTGTAAACCGTTGCTGACGGCGGCGTACAACCTGTAGTTGGGTTAAGATAGCTTACACTTACCGTTTGCGGCCCATCGGTGTTCCAGCGAATAGTTGCAGTTGCGCTGTTGGAAGAACCGCCTGATGTGATTGTTCCTCCGGCAGAAACAGTCCATACATAGGTTGACATGCCGGGTTCAGTAGAATAAACATTTCCGCTTGTTCCGGCACAAACTGTATTTGGTCCGGTAATAGTTGGGTTTGGCAGCGGGTTAACTGTAATATTTTTTACTGTTTCAGCAGGTGCATCGCAACCATCAGCACTTGTGTAATTCACGCTAACCGTTTGTGCACCAATTGTATTCCATGTTACAGTCACAGTATTATCACCGGTTCCTCCGCCTGATGTGACTGTTCCGCCACCCGAAACGTTCCATTGATAATTTGTCATTCCCGGTTGAGTGGAGTACACTTTTGATGAGTTTAAACATGCGCTGGTAGAACCTGTAATTGTTGGTATTGGCAATGCATAAACATTCACCGGGAAAATTGTAGGAGAAGAAGCGGCACAATTGTTTGTATTATTATAACGAACACTAATATTGTGTGAACCACCTGTATTCCATGTAACTGTAACTGTATTATCGGTTGGGGTTCCTCCGGCAGTAACAGTACCTGCGGCTGATACAACCCATGTATAATTTGACATTCCTGCTTCGGTGCTATATACATTTCCTGTTGTTTCAGCACATATATTTGTAGGCCCTGTAATAACAGGAACAGGCAATGCGATTACATTTACCGTTGCAGTTCCGGTAATTGAACTATTCGGACAGGTAGGTGGGTTTGAATCAAGATATTGAACACTTTCCAAATCATAAATGAATGTACCTGCGGTAATTGTAGGAACAAGAATTGAAACATTCGATCTGTCGGGAATACTGACTGTATTGTTTGTTCCGTTAATGCTGTAAGTAACAACTACCGCCAGATTCATTGGGTTCGAAATCATAATGCTTGGCTGAGCAGATTTCTCACAAACGGTTCCTCCACCTGACATAGTTACAACCGGAGTAGGTCTTACTGTAACATTGAACGAAACCGGCAAACCTGTGCAGCCGTTAAATTTCGGAATAATTGTTAAGGTGGCTGTTCCGGCATTTGTTGGTGTAAAAGCAGGTATTTCAGAAACTCCGTTTACATTGGCCAAACCTATTGAAGCACCTCCTGAAATATCAAACAAAACACCTGTTGGCGTACCGGTTAAAGCATAGGGGTCTGATAATATGCCATTACAAAAGGTAAGTCCGATTGGCGCTGTTGCATGTGGCTCAGGATTTACAGTAATTGTAAAAGTTTTAGCCGGGCCGTCACAAGTAATACCACCTGATGTTAAATGAGGTGTTACAGCAATAGTTGCAACCAATGGCTCAGTCCCGGTATTGGTTGCGGTAAAAGGAGCAATAATATTCCCGCTTCCGCTTGCAGCCAAGCCAATTGAAGGCTCACTGTTTGTCCAGGAATAGGTGGTGGTACCAGTTGTGTTGCTTGTACTGAAAGAGATCATATTTGTTGATGTGCCTTTGCATAATTCCTGATCAGCCGGTTGATTGACCTGTGCTTCAGGTAACACATTCACAGTATAAATTGCTGTGGCAGTTTGTGGTGAACAGGCGTTATCACTGGTTACAGTCATTGTCAGTGTTACATTTGTCCCTGCATCCATTGAGCCTGCTGTATAAGCGGGAGTTAAAGTCGTTTCACCGGTTAATGTTCCTGAACCAGAGTGAGCCCACGATATTGTGCCGTTTTCAGCACTTGCTCCGCTAACAGTAACCGTTTCGTTTGTACAAACCGTTTGACTTCCTCCCGCAGTAGCAACTGGCAGCGGATCAACATTTACAGTAAATGTTGCAGTTGCAGGCGTTGCTGAAGAACAGGTATTGTTGCTGCTAACCGTCATTAGTAAAGTAACTGTTTTACCGGCGTCAGTAGCAGCTGCTGTATAAGTAGGAGTAAGTGTAGCAGCATCTGAAATTGATCCTGTACCGTTGTGGGTCCATAAGATATTTCCAAATTCAGCAGTTGCGCCGCTAACTGTTGCTGTTCCGTTAACACAGATATTTGCAGTTCCCCCGGCAGTTGCTGTTGGTAACTGGTCAACCGTAACTGTTGCCGTTCCGGTAAATGAAGTTCCGGTACAATTTACATCTGAAACAGCTGTCAACGAGTATGAAGTTGTTGTACCCGGTGTGACAGCAAGCAGGTAAGGACTTGAAGTAATGCCCGTAACAGTTACAGGTGTTACCCCATCGGTATATTCAATGCTCCAGGGCTGTGACCCCGTAAGCGTTACCGAGAGGTTGGCTGTTGTTCCAACGCAAATGGTTGTATTTCCTGAGATTTCTGCAGTAGGTAACGGATGAACTGTTATCACGGCACTTCCTGTTAATGAGGTTGCATCGCAATAGGCATCGGAAACGGCGCTTAATGTATAAGTAGTGCTTGCTGCCGGAGTAACGTTTACTGTATATGGTGAACTTGTAATACCTGTTACTGAAACTGGTGTTGTTCCGTCGGTGTAAGTAAAGTTCCAGGGTGAGGTACCTGTTAATGTCACTGTAAAAGATGCTGATTCGGATTCACATATTCCGGTTAATCCAGCAATCTCTCCGGTTGGCAGAGGGCGAACAGTTACCGGAGCTGACGTTGAACTACAGCCTGTAGCAGTTTCGTTAAAAGTAACAGTAACAGTACCTTGTGAGATACCAGTTACAAGTCCGTTGTTGTCAATTGTTGCAATTGACGGGTCACTGCTTGTCCAGGTTCCGCCTGTATTTGGAGTCCAGTTTATGGTTTGTCCGGTGCAAACTTCTGCCGGGCCATTTAATACAGGTAGTGGATTAACAACAAGTGTGCGGTAAATGACGCTTGTAACGACACAATTATTGGGATTCCCCGGATTATTGTTGGGTTGGCTCATCGGGAAAGTTACAGTCAGCCGATACTCGCCGGCATCAGAAGGCCTCGCATCGGTAAAAGAAATGTTTGTGGTAGCCGAGCCTGAAATAACAGCATCGTCGGTTACAGGTACTCCATCTTTTTCCCACCTCATTGAAATGGGTGTTTCACCGCCAGTTGTTGCACTGAATGCAGCATTTTCGCCCTCACAAATTTCGGTAGTAACATCCACCGGAGACATGGTTAAAACCTCATTAACTGTAAGTGTTACAGAATTTGAAGTCTGGTCAGATCCACCGTCATCGGTTATTCTTACCCTGTATTGTGTTCCGTCAGGATTTGAAGTACTGCCAATATTGGCAACAAGCATTGAACCTGCAGAAGGATAAGTTATATCAGCATCTCCAACAATATCAGTAAATCCGGCATCAGCAGGTTTTTTCCGTTGCCAGGTGTAAACAATTGGTGCGGCCCCACCTGAAATTGAAACACTAAAAAGTACAGTATTATTATAACAATCTGATTGACTTACCGGCTGTGCAACAATGGTAAGATTTGGGTTAATATCAACAAAAAGTTTAGTTTCAGGACTGTCGCCACAATCGTTTTTTGCAATTACTCTAATATCACCACTCTCTCCTGCTATACCCGTGGTAACAGTTACCGATGTTGTACCCTGACCTGACGTAATTGACCAGCCTGCTGGTACAAACCATTCGTAACTTGCAGCATTCGCAACTGCAGCGATGGAATAGGTTTCAGATGTAGCCGGAATAACATAATTGCTTCCGGAAATTGCAAGCGGTGCAACCGGTGCTTCAGGCCTGATTGTAACTGTAACACTTCCTGAAATATTTGCGCTGCAACCCAGAGCATCCTGATATTCAACACTAACTAAATTGTAAACGAAGTTACCAACTGCTTCTGTAGGTACTTGTACTGAAGCTGTGGAATTAGCCTCAATATCGATAGTCTGACTGGCTCCAACTCCAATTTTATAGGTTACAGTAACCGGCAAAGACTGAGGATTTGTGAAAACCACATTTGGATAAGCAGTATTCTGGCAAACTGAATTGTTTCCGCTGATTGAAGCGTCAGGTGTTGGAAGAACTGTAACAGTTGTTGAAGCTGCTGCTGATGGCCCGTTACAACCCTCGGCAGTTACACTTATTGTTGCAATTCCTGAGAATGTTGGGTTCCATGTTACTGTCCCGGTTGTTCCGCTTCCGGAAATTGTATTGCCTGCACCTGTTACAGTCCAGTTATAACTTGTGGCATCAGAAGCCATAGTAGTGTAGGTTGTCGGGCTGCTGCCCTGGCAAATTGTTGCATCCGAAGGATCAGGTTCAGTTGGAGTTCCAACAGAGGGTGCAATATCAACGGTGCGTGCGATTTGTGCAGATGGACCATTGCATCCGTTGGCAGTTACCTGTATATCAACATTTCCTGTAAAACCATCAGCCCAGGTCATAACTCCCGAAGTTGGATCAATCGATCCGGCTGCCGGATTGCTGATACTCCAGTTAAAACCTGTACTGCTTGCTGCAGTTGTTGCATAAGTTGTGGTTGTGGTTCCATTTGTTAGCTGGCAGGTTGGTTCAGTTCCTGCAGAAACTGTAATGGCTGTTGGCGTGCCAACGGTTGGGGTAATGTCAACAATAAAATCTTCTGCTGTTGTATTGCAAAATCCTGTTGCTGTTGCCCTAATTGTTGCCGTACCGCTAAAAGCAGCATTCCAGTCCATCTCTCCGCTTGCTGAATTGATTGAACCTGCCGCTGCCGGTAATACCGAATAGCTGATTGAATTACTGTTTGACGCAGTTGCTGTATATATTTCATTTGCCGCATCCTGACAAAGTAAATTTGATCCGGCAGTAAATACAGGAATACCTGCATCTGGTCGAACTTCAACAAAAAAGTTACCTGAAGTTGTTCCGCAACCCAGCGAATTTGATACACTCCATGCATAACTGTAACCCGCCGGAACGCTAAATACTCCAGTAGCATTTGTTGTAGCACCCAGTGTATAGTCAAGTGTTCCCACACCACCGGTTGCAGCAATATTAACTGTTGTAAGGTCATCCAAACATAAAATATCCTGTTGTGAAACAGTCGCTGAAATTGCCACCGGATTATTATCGTCTGCTACAGTTACGGTTGCAGAACATGTTGCGGAATTCCCAACATTGTCCGTTGCTATAAGAACAACTGTATTTGGCCCGAGATTGGTACAATTGAAGGAAGTAATATCAAGGCTTAATATCGGTGCTCCGCAATTGTCAGCTGAACCGTTATTTATATCAGCAGTTGTAATGGAAACGTTGCCAGTGGCATCTAATTGAACTGTGATATTCTTACAAACGGCAGTCGGATCAATGTTATCAGATACAGTTACGTCAAAAGAACAAGTTGCAGGTGTGTTCCCGGCAGCATCAGTGTATTCATAAGTTACTGTTGTGGTTCCAACCGGAAAAGTTTCACCTGAAGCAAAACCACTAACAAGAGTTCCGGTTAATCCGTTTCCATCGCAATTATCATCGAAAGTTGGTGCTGTGTAATTAACTACTGCCCCGCAAATACCAGCCTGGGCATTCACCGGAATATCCGATGGACAACTTGCCGTTGTTGGAGCTTCGTCATCCCCCACAGTTATTGTCACCTGACTTTCAGATACACAACCATTTGCAGTAGCTTTTATAGTGAAAACAGTACTTTGCATGTTAGTCGGATCCAAACTTGTTAAAGTCCCGTTAATTGTTGCACCGGTTCCGCTTACAGGCATTCCGGTCAAAATTGTTGTGTTATCGCGTGTCCATTCGTAGGTTGTCCCCGTTGTGCCATTGGCATTTGTAAGTACTATTTCTGTAATTGCCTGGCCAGGACACACGGTTTGACTTGCGGGAGTTGCAACAATTGCCGGACCTTCGTCAACAGTTAGAGTACCCACTAAAGTATAATCATTTTCCCAGCAGGTAGTTGCACTGTTGTTGTTCGGAACAGTAATATTGAATTGTGCACGTGCAGAATATTCTCCGCTTTCGGCAGTTGTTGCGTTGCTAATTGTCAAAGTTGCTGTTGTTGCCCCGGAATATGCACCGCCGTCGTTTACATTAACCCAGTTTCCAAGGGTGTTGCGTCTCCTCCACTGGTAAACTATTGGTGTTGAACCTGAAGTTGTAACTGTAAACGAAGTGCCAAAGCCCTGGCAAATGTCAGCAAGAACCAAATCAACATTTGTAATCCGGTTTACGCTTACTGTTGCTATATCTGAAGTTACACTGTTTCCGCAATCATCGGTAACAGTTACCCTGTATTGGGTTTGATCGGGACTTCTGGCATTGCCAAGATTCGGCACCAACATTTCTCCGTCATTTGGGAAAGTTACCCAGTTATTGCTGTGTGTTGCATCTACGAAATTAGCATCAGCAGGTCTTTTGCTTTCCCAGTAATAGGTATAGTTTCCACTACCGCCAACAACTGTTGTAACAAACAAAACAGTTTCGCCCCGGCAATCAGATTGTGATGCAGGTTGTTGGGTAATAATTGGCAAGGAAGTTACGGTTAAAACTGCTGGTGCAGAAATTGCTGCGCCGCAACTGTTCGAAACTTCAACATCATAATTCCCTGCATCGCCTGCAACAATTGAATTTAATGTCAATGAAGCACTTGTTGCACCGGGAATATTAACACCATCTTTTCTCCACTGCAAAGCTGGCGCCGGTGTTCCGGTTGCTACAACAGTTAATGTAACCGAACCATTCAAACAAACCGATTGGCTTAGCGGACTTGTTGTAACCTCTGGAGATTGTGTAATAACCACTTCGAAATTACAGCTTGAAGTAATATTATTGGCGTCTTTGGCTGTCCAGGTTACATTAGTTGTTCCAACATTAAACTCTACATTATTTAGTGAATTTCCTGTTCCGCTGGTTGCACCTGATAATGTATAGGTTTTTGAAACTATCCCCGGACAGTTTTCTGTAACTGTTGCATCCCAGGCCGTTCCGAGCATTGTATAGCCACTGCCTGCCGGTGCACATTCTGCCTGATTCGCAACACAGGTAATAACTGGTGGCTGATTATCGGGTTGCACAGTAACACTAAAACCACAAGTTGAAGTATTTCCTGTTACATCGGTTGCAAGATAACTAATGATAGTTGTGCCGGCAGGGAAAATATCACCGCTGTTTAGGCCTGAACCATCAGTGCGAACAAGCGTAACCGGATTATCGCAATTATCGGTTGCTGTTGGGTTGAAAGTAAAAGATGCACCGCATTGTCCCGGATCCATTGGCAATGTTGTTGTTGCCGGAGGACAATTACTAAAGACAGGTGGTTGATTATCGGTTACGGTTGCTGTAAAAGAGCATTCTCTGTAATTTGTTGGCGACTTTTGTGCGCGGTACGTTACAGTTGTCACTCCTTTAGGGAACCGGACATTTGTTAAACCATTATTTCCTGATGCAGGTGTAGCCCCCGGAGCTGTCCATGTAATATTTGCACCCGTACCGCAGGTCAGTGCAGGTGCAGGTCTTGTTATTGTTGCATAACACTGATTTGCATCTGTATTTGCCGTTATATCAGTTGGGCAGGTAATTGCGAAAGGTGCAACTGTAATAGTCCGGGTTATTGCAGCCACATCACACAAAAACGTACTTGCCCATCCATCATCGTGAGCTGATGCACTAAATACTATATTGGCAGTCTGAGGTATATCTGTATCATTTGTTGCTGTAAAACTAACCGTAGAACTTACGTTTGCATTATTGGTTTTGTTGTTATTCAATGGTCCGCCGGTTGAAGACAAACCTATATTCGGATTATCCGATGCCCACCAAAATCTTGTATAATAATAATTTCCGTTTTGACTATTTAAAGTGTATGAAACTGATACGCCCGGACAAACTGTTTCATTATCGGCAGTACCAGTAATACTAAAAACTCTGTTTATATCAAAATTTGTAAACTCAACATACGCGGTATCAGGTACACCTGTGCAACCATTTGCAGTTGGAGTTACAATGTATCTAATAAATGCACCCCCACCTCCGGCGTTTAAATTCTGTGTAATTTCTGAAGTTGCCGTTCCACTGCCGGGTGTTCCATTTGCAATTGATCCGCTTAAAATAGTTCGAACCCATGAATAAGTTGTTCCAGAAACAGAACCTCCCAATGTAATCCTGATTTGTGATTCATTACAATACACTGAATATTCAGGATTGGCAATCACATTTGGTATTGGATTCACTGTAATTGTAAAGGATTGTGGTGTTCCGGGACAACCGTTTTCGGTTGGAACAACTGTAATAGTTGCAGTTACAGGTGCTGAACCCGTATTTAATGCAGTAAATGCAGGAATATTTCCCGCTCCGCTGGCTGCCAGACCAATGCTGGTTTTATTATTTGTCCAGGTATAAGAAGTTGCCCCGGTAAAATTAATTGCTGCAGTGGAAGAATTGTGGCAAACTGTTTGGTTTCCGGGATTTGTCATGGTTGGTGTTGCATTAACCGTTACATTAGTTGTAGCAGTTGCGGTACAGTTATTTGCGTCGGTAACTGTAAGTGTATAAGTTCCGCTTGCTGCTGGCGTTGCATTTATAATTCCCGGGTTTTGGGCATTGTTTGCCGTGTAACCGTTAGGCCCTGTCCAACTGTAACGCAAAGTTCCGGTTCCACCGGTTGCTGCTGAAGTCAGGTTTAAGGTTGCACCCTGACAAATAGCACTGTTTGATCCGATTGAACTGATAACTATCTGAGAAGGTTGTACCACATTGTAGGTTCCGGAAACTGAACAACCATTGGCATCGGTAACGCTCCAGTTATAAGAAGTACCGGGAGTTACAGAGCCTGAAATGCCATTAAAGATACCGGTTTGATTGCTGGGCTGACCCTGAAATGCATATGTTTTTGTTCCTGTTCCACCGGCAGCAGTAATCTGAATATTTGCAGTTCCGCCGAAACAACTAACAGGAGATGTTTCTAAAACTGAAGCAGTGAGAGCTGCAGGTTGAGTTACATTGATTGTTCCTGAAACCGGGCCACAATTGTTTGCATCTTTTACTCTCCACGGAATATTGTTACCAGGTGTAACTCCTGTAAAAACATTGGATGCCTGTGTAATCCCGTTAAATGTATAAGAAAGTGCACCTGTTCCACCGGATGCAGCAATTGTTACTGTTGCAGTGCCACCGTTGCAAGTAATTGCTGTTGTAATTGCAGCTGAAGCAGTAATCGTTGCGGGTTGGGTTACTGTTATTGCCCCAAAAACCGGTCCGCAACCATTGGCATCTTTAACGCTGTATGAGAGGTTAATTCCGGCATAAACACCTGTAAAAACACCGGTTGTATTGGTTTGCCCGTTAAAAGTGTACGAAAGAGTACCCGTTCCGCCGTTGGCAATAATAGTTACAGTTCCGGTTCCTCCACTGCAGGCAATTGGCGTAGTGACATTGGCTGAAGTTATAGTAATTGGAGTTGGCTGAGCAATAGTAATATTATCAGTTACCGGGCCACAATTATTTGCATCTTTTACACTCCAGGTGTAAGTTCCAGCGGTAATTCCGGTAAAAGTTCCATCCGTTTTAGTAACACCGTTAAATGTATATGAAATTGGTGGAGTTCCTCCATTTGCAGTAATAATAAACGTTGAGGTTAACCCGTTGCAGCTGATTGCTGATGCTGCAGCGCTGGCAGTTAGTTCAGCAGGTTGGGTTACTGTAATTGTACCGCTGGCAGCAGCACAATTGAGTGCATCCGTTACACTCCAGTTATAACTTGTTCCGGCAACACTCCCCATTACTCCTGTAAACACACCGGTTTGGTTTGATGATTTACCCTGAAAGTTAAAAGTGTATGGTGAAGTTCCACCAGAAGCGGAAATCAAAATATTCGCAGTACCGCCAAAACATTTAATGACATCGGTGATAACAGCATTTGCTGAAATGGAAGGTGTGACATTGATTGTAAATGATTGAGCTGAACCGTTACAATTTGCACCACCATTTGAATAAACAGGTGTAACTGTAATTGTACCTGTAATTGGATTTGCTGTGCTGTTAGTTGCCGTAAAAGCCGGAATGTTCCCGGTTCCACTAGCCGCAAGTCCGATTGCAGTGTTGCTGTTTGTCCATGTGTACGATGTTGCTGTTCCGGTAAAATTTACAAGTGCAGTTAGAGTCCCGTTGCATACCGTTTGATCAGCAGGGTCATTGACTGTTGGAGCAGGATTGACTGTAATTGTAAAAGATTGCGCTGTTCCAGCACAATCAACTCCGCCATTTGAATAGACAGGAGTTACTGTAATTGTACTGATAATTGGGTTGGTCGTGTTATTAGCAGCGGTGAATGAAGGAATATTACCGGTTCCGTTAGCAGCAAGCCCGATGGCTGTATTACTGTTTGTCCAGGTGTATGACGTTCCGGTACCCGAGAAAATAACAGATGAAGTTGAGGTTCCGTTACAAACCGTTTGATCTGCCGGGTCATTCACTACTGGAGTTGGATTGACTGTTATGGTGAATGATTGTGTTGGTCCTGTGCAATCAACACCACCACTCGAGTACACCGGAGTAACCGTAATTGTACCCAAAATTGGACTGGACGTAACATTTGTTGCAGTAAAAGCTGAAATATTTCCTGTTCCGTTTGCAGCAAGCCCTATTGCAGTGTTGTTGTTAGTCCAGCTATAAGAAGTACCCGTTCCGGAGAAAGTAACCAAGTCAGTTAACGTTCCGTTACAAACAATTTGATTCCCAATTGCATCTGCGGCCGGTATGGGATTTACATTTACAGTAATATTATCTGTTGCCGTAAAACCATTTCCATCAGTTACTGTAAGTGTATAAGTTGTTGTGACTACCGGAGAAGCAACCGGATTACCAATGTTTGTACCGCTTAAACCTGTTGCCGGACTCCATGAATATGTAATTACCGGATCTCCTGAAACTACTGAAGCAAGATTAACTGACGAACCACTACAAATTGTTACAGATGCTCCATTCGTGATATCAACAGTTGGTGGATCGCTTGTAATTCCGGCAAACAACAGGCTTGTTCCAGATACACTGTTCGCTGTCACAGTATTTGTTGCTACGTTTGCAACTGAATATTTAATCCATGGTTTGCTACCCGACCAGGCTCCCATTGCGATTTTCGCTTCAGTTCCTGAAATATCGCCATTTGAATAACTTGCTGTAAAATTATAGACAGGATTACTGATTCCGCTTGTTGACACTGTCCAGAAACGTTTTAGGAAGTTAACAGAACTTTTATTTTCAGTGTATTTTGATGCTGTGGTTTTAACCTCAACAAAAGCACCCGGAGAAAATGCACCACCTGTGAATTGAACAGTTGCAGGAATTACAGATCCTGAGTTATTCACCAACGGAAAATTAAAAGTACCTGCGGAAGTCAGCAAAAGTTTAAATTCAAGGTTTGTGTTGGCTGTACTTGTAATAGCCGGAAACGGAACAGCGCTTGAAATTTTGTAGGTATCAGTTGTACCGTCACCAAAATTAAATACTCCACCGGTAAAGGTTTTTGAACCACCCGAACCATTTAGCATAATCACATCAAAATTGCCCGATCCGTTAGGGTTTAAAAAATTAATTGTTCCGGCACTCATTGTAAAATCAGAAGACAAACTCAAATCAAGTGAGCCTGTTGAGGAACTATTCTGCCCAACTGCGTTAAGGTTTATTGTTCCACCTGAAATATCTGCTGTTCCGCCAGAAACTTCCAACCTTCCGGCAATATTTATGTTTCCGCCGTTGATATCGAAAGTGCCGTTACTTGTAACAACAATACTATTCCCCGAATTGCTGCCAATTGTTGCTGTGCCGCTGTCAATCCTGAAAAGTCCGTTGTTGCTGACTGAAAATGTCCCTGTTGTAAAATTTCCACCGTTTATAAAAATACCTGCGTTATTTTCAATTGTGAAACCGGCATTAAATGTACAACTTGCTGTAACACCACTGTTAATTTGCATCAATCCTGAGGTAAAAGTGATAATGCCACCTAGTTGTATGTCTTTGTTGATTTGTAAAATATTTCCAACCGCGCCTTTGTTTATTCTGAAATTTTTAAAAGTTGTTGACGAAGAACCTGAAAGAGATACATTTGTGGTACCTGCAAATTCAACGGTTCCGGTTCCGGCATTAAATGCTCCGTTATTTAACCAGCTTCCGTTAACCTGTAAAGTGTTTCCTCCGCAATTTAATGTTCCGTTTATTGTAATATCATTACAAACCTGATTTCCTGTCAATGAAATTGTGGCGCCATTTGCAATTATTACATCATCGCCGGGAAGCGGCGCAACCCCTCCAACCCAGGAAGTGCCGTTGTTCCAGTTACCACCAATAGCGGTTGAAGTTATTGTGTTTGCCATTCCCGACTTTAAGTTCAGCTGACTTTTCTCCTGGCCACTCAAAATGGGCTCATCTCTTTTTTCAACTAAAATGTATTGTTTTGCCTGTACAATATTTCCCTGCCTGTCAGCAACCTGGTATGTGCGTGTCAATGTGTATGGACAGGTTGGATTACTTTTTTGTTCCGATTCAAGTTTAAATGTAACTGGATTTAAACTACAATTATCTGTGGCTTTTCCCCCTGCATTATAAAAAGCCTGAAGTGTGGTATAAGGAGATGGAACCCTTTCATTACATCCTATTGTTATGTTTTCAGGGACTGAAATTACCGGTGCCTGCTTATCAATAACAACCACAGAAAACGAACAGGTAACAATATCTCCTAAATTATCAATGGCAGTGTAGGTAACAAAAGTAACCCCTTCATTAAAAACATAATTTCCTATTTGGTTAATTCCGGTTTGCGATGATAAAGCTTCAGTAGCTCCTTCCATTTTCCAGTATAACGAAGCAGGATTACCGTTCACAACTTCAACATTGAGGCCGTTGCTGATTTCTGCACTGCACTTGTCAATATCGCAAATGACAGTAATGTTCTCAGGACAATTCAGTTGTAATATGATGTTTTGATTAATATGCTTATAAGGGAAGATATGATTGGATGAAATATTGTTAAAAGAAGAAACGTCATACCGCAGTGCAGCAGATTCAGAACAGATTCCTGAATAAGCCATTAAAACGGCAATAAATATTGCCGCTAATTTCAACAGGCTGGTATGTTTTTTTCTAGTCAAGTTATTTTCCGGAATTATGATAAATCTTTCATTTCTAACTTATTTTCAACACTGTAATTTTCTCACTCAATCTTCTGTTAAAGGGTTCACACCCAGGCAACAGTGAAATTGGTTCTGTTAAAAAAGCCAAATGCCTTTTCTTTCTTTTAGTTCTATTTCAAAATTTTAATCGCGTCCTTAATATCGTGGTCAACTGGAGTTAAGGGACTCCAGCTTTCTTATATTATTCTAAAAATATTTTGCTCTTACATAGCTCCTACCAAAAAAGTCCATGTCCCAACCAAGGGTAAATTCGTATGTTCCACCCTGGTAAGGGAATATATCGGTATATGTTAAGTCCATGGCAAAACCCAGTCGCAGATTTTTATTAATCAACCATTGTGAGGTTACACAAACTGCATTTCGGGATCTCCATACCAATCCAAACCATAATTTTTCGTATAAAAGAAAATTTGCTGACAGATCGAACTGAATGGACATATCCATATTGGCGCGGACTAACAGAGTAGGTTTAAAAATAATCCTTGACATGGGGTCGAGGAAAAATACATATCCGCCATTTATATAAAGCGTACGTATTTCTGATTGGGTGGAATAGTTTTGGTAATTTATACTGAAATCGTTTTCTACCAATTTTGGGATTGCCAATCCAACATAGTAGTTGTCTTCATACAAAAAAGCACCTACTCCAAAATTGGGGAGGAATTTAAGATCGATATCCTGTGCAAAAACAGGATCGTATTCACCATCGGGGTAAAGTTGATAATCAGTTAATGGATTTTTATAGTTGGTGAAGCCAAATTTAACACCAAATCTCAACCTGCGCCAGGGTGTCAAATTAACTTCATAGGCGTAATCAGCCAATATTGAAAGTCTTTTTTCACGGGCATAGGTATCATTTATAATGTTTAAACCAACGCCTACTGACTCATTATTTAAGGGGCTGTGTATGGATATAGATTCAGTGAGTGGAGCCCGGTTGATTCCGGCCCACTGCTCACGAACTAACGCAGTGAATCCCGCCTTCTCCCAGATGCCTGCATAGGCCGGGTTTATCACCTGACCGTTGTACATATACTGGGTAAAGATTGGATCTTGTTGTGCTACACTCTGTAGCGATACAAGAATTAAAAAAAATACTATTGTTAGCTTTCCATAATGAATACCTCCGTATTTCACGTTATTAACAATTAGTTCTACATAAAGGGCGGTTCAAATATATACATTATCTTCAAAGAAACAATACACAAAAATGTCAATATTAGCAAGTTAGAATGATTCTTTGTTAACTGCCAGGTTTATCAGGCATTCTACGATTGTTAATAACTTATTTCATGCAAATTTCATCAATTATATACACCTCATCAGGCAATTTATACTATTGCACTGATATTCGAGGTTGTACATTAGCTTAAATGCAAAATGCAAATTCGGATTTTGAAAAGAAACAAATGATAAAATGATTAAAAATATGAGTTGATTACAAGTCTGAGAAATTCAATAAATAATAAATGATTTCATATCACCTATAAAAATAAACTGAACATTAGTCGTTAAAAATGCAGTTAATAAAGTATAAATATTCAACATTCGTAAAAATGTACAAATAGAGTTGTCAACCAAATTTTTCCAATAAATATTCGTAAAAAGTATTTTCCAAAATCAAACTTTGATTAACAAAAGCATGTTAAAAGACATGTTTGTTCCAAACATATAAATCAGTTTTTTAGTTGTTAAGAACTTAGTTATTAAAATATGAAGTTTTTTAATAAGCTACCATAACTGTACCTTTTCTCACCATGCCGTTACCAAGTTGCAACACATAAACATAATTACCTATTTTAAGCTTGGGCTCTCCGTTTATCATTTGTTTACTTGTGCCATATTTACTTAACACCGAAGTACCCCACCACCATGCATTATACTGGTCGCCCCAAACATCGTAATTTCCGTAATGTTCCTTTTCCCAGAGCAAATTACCGTTGAGGTTAAAAATCATCAGTTTTGCATTCGGGTAATGTTCAATACACATAATCCTGAAAAAATCGTGGATGCCATCTTCATTTGGAGAGAAACCTTCCGGAACAAACAACTCACATTGAACCGGGTCAGGATTTTCTTCATTGCAATCTATCTCGAAATAAACCGTTGCTGTATCGCATAATGATGGGATTCCGTTATCGCATACCACATATTGAAAACTGTCAATGCCAATAAATCCATCATTTGGGTAATATACGAAAGTACCGTCAGCATCAATGTTTACTTCGCCATGAATCGGTGGATACAATGGAATTGTATTTACAATCAGATTTTCCGTTCCGTTATCATCCTGGTCATTTTCCAGAACATTCCCTGTAATACTTTCACAACCAATGCTATAATAATCATCACCTGCCGTGGCTGTATCGTTCATTGCTTCAACGTAAATAAATACATTGGCAGTTCCGCATTCCGGATCACACGGAATTCCGTCATCGCAAATCCGGTATTGCAAAACATCTATTCCTGAGAAATTATGATCAGGTGTGTAAATAAGATCTCCATTTTCAGTGTTGATTGTTACATTACCATGCAGTGGATTTATGCTTATAGACATTGTAGAAATATCGATAGAAGTTTTTTCGTCGAAATCGTTTTCAATTGCTTCAATAACTACCGGAACATTCTCGAAAGTTGAAATACTGTCATCAAGAACAGTAGGTGCCTTGTTACCATAAATGGTTACCTGTGTTTCACAATACGAACGGTTGCCATGTGTATCAACAACCCATAATGATATTGTTGTTAACCCAATATGATCACAATCCAATTGATGCGGATAAACATACATTGTATCGATATCGCCGCAATTATCGTGAGCCGATTCAAGGACCTCAACAACAGTTAAAGTATATTCGGCATTTTCATCGAGTTGAATTTCAAACGGCCCGCGGCACATTACAACCGGACTTACAGTATCAAGAACAGTAACAACGGCATCGCAGAAACCGGTTAAACCAACCTTATCTACTGCCGTGAGAGTTACTGAATTTTCACCCAGATCCGCACAGTCAAAATCATACCTTGATAAGAAAAGTGTGTCCAAACCGCAATTATCTGAAGAACCATTATCAATATCTGCGGCAGAAACTGAAGCTTTTCCATCAGTATCAAGGTAAACAGTAATATTTTTGCAAACTGCATCAGGTGGAATTTTATCTGAAACTTCAATATTCAAATTAACTTCAACTGCACACTGACCGGGATCGGGAGTGAAAATGAAACTGAAAATTCCCTCATCTTTAGTATCGATAAATGCGGGAGACCAGATTCCTTTAATACCGTTTTCAGAAATGAGCGGTAACTCAACAACTCCGGTATTCGGACATTGCTGGTTAAGCGATGCAAATTCAGGTGTAATTTCATCGGAAACTTCAATTTCGATGGTTAACGGAAGTGCACATTGTCCGGCATCAGGAGTAAATACATAACTGTATCTTCCTACTATATCCGTTTCAATTTTTGCCGGGTTCCAGATTCCTGTCACCCCATTTTCAGAAACAGTTGACAATCCGGTTGGAACACTGTTTAAACAGAACGGACCAAACCTGGCAAAAACAGGTTCAATTTCGTCCTTAATTTCAATATCGATGGAAACCGGAACAGCGCACTGCCCCGCATCGGGTGTGAATGTGTATGTAAATGTTCCTGTTTTGTCTGTTTCAACTTTTGCCGGATTCCATGCTCCTGAAATATTATTGTCAGAAACCTGAGGCAGTGGGGTTGAAACTCTGTTTAAACAGAACTGCGCGGGAATGGCAAACAGTGGTTCTATTTCATCTGTAATTTTTATTTCGATGGTAACAGGGACTGCACACTGTCCGGCATCAGGAGTAAAAGTGTGTGAAAACTGCCCAAGAACTCCCGTTTCAATGATTGCCGGATTCCAGGTTCCTGTAATTCCATTATCAGAAACAGGCGATAAAGTTGCTGCAGCGCTGTTTAAACAGAAAGGTCCGGTATTGACAAAAAGCGGGATAATTTCATCAGTTATTTCAATATCGATAGAAACCGAAATGGCGCATTGTCCCGGATCGGGCGTAAACGTGTAAGTTGTTTTCCCTTTTGTTCCGGTTGTGATGGTTGCCGGGTTCCAGGTTCCTGTAATTCCGTTTTCAGAAACAGGCGATAAAGTTGCTGCAGTACTATTTAAACAGAATGGCCCTATTGCTGCAAAAACCGGTTCAATTTCATCAGTTATTTCAACTTCAATTTCAACTTCAACTGCGCATTGATCAGCATCAGGCGTGAATTTATATGTATTCATCCCTTTCGTTTTTGTGTCGATGGTTGCCGGATTCCAGGTTCCTTTAATTCCTTCTTTTGAAATTTCAGGCAATAAATCAGGCGCAGCATTTAAACAATAGGGACCAAACTGTCCGAAACCAGGTGTTGATAATTGCAGCAGTTTTATTTCCTGCTGACATTCATCCTTATTTCCGCAGGCATCAGTAACAACAAAGGTGCGGGAAATAACAACCGGGCAAATTCCAGTTTTTATATCGGTGTAGGTAACTTCAAATAAACAGTTATCGTTTGCGGTAATTCCCAAAACCGCAAAATTAGCCGGTTGTATTTGTTGTTCAGCTTCAGAAAATGCCAACCCGGTGAGGTTTTTTAAATCTTCAATACCGGCATCAAACACAACTTCATCCGGGCATGAAATTGTTGGAGCAATTGTATCTTTGATAATAATTGTTTGTACATATTCTTTTTGATTGTCGCACATATCAGCAATCAGATAAGTCCTTTTTATAACCGACGGGCACAGACCTTCCGGTTCACTATCGCTGACAAATTTTACAGTGTAATTATTACAGTTTTCAATTACAGCGCCGCCGCCAAGCAATTCAAATTCTTCGCGGTTTTTATATGGTTTTGGGATATAACAGTCGCTCACAATATTTTTGGGTTCATGGTAAATTACTGGCGGCAGATTGTCGTGAATTCTAATAATTTCCATTGATTCCTTCCGGTTCCCGCACAAGTCAAAAATTTCGTACCAGCGAACTATGGTTTGCGGGCAACTTTCCTTGTCGTCACTTTCGCGTAAAAATTTAAAAGTTGACCAGTCAAGCCCGCAGTTGTCACCGGCACTGTTTCCTTTTCCTGCTTCAAACTGTGTCCTGGTTCTGTAAATTATTGGTTTATCTTCGGGACATGAAATTATTTTATTGCCAAAAACAAGCACCGGTTTTTCAGCATCGCGGATAATGATTAGTTGTTCGCAAGTTGTAACTTCTCCGTTTTCATTATTTATTGAATAAGTACGGGTTATAGTTTCGGGGCATGATTTATTATCAGAAACATCGCCTTCCCATTTAAATGATGATTCAACAAGAGCAATTCCCGGAAGACTGCCAGCGCTGCCACCACCTTTTACAAAATCGGCAAAAGTGAGATACGGAGCCGGTTGGTCTCCCGAACAACTTACCGTTACAGTTGGCGGACAATTGATATAAATTCCTGAATCATCAAAAATCTTAATGATTTGCTCGCAGGTTGCTGTATTCCCGCAGAAATCGGAAATCTGGTAGGTACGGGTGATTGTTTCGGGGTCGGTTAACCCATCTGATATTTCCTTTACAAATTTAAATGATGATTCAACGATTTCGCAATTGTCATCGGCAAAACCTCCCGCATTAAACCAGGCTGAATAAGTTGTGTAATGTGCAGGTTTTGTTGATGATGCAAGAACTATTTCAGGCGGGCAGGTCATTACAGGAGGTTCCTTGTCGTTTACAATTACAGGTTGAACACAGGCAACAGGAGTACCGCAGGAATCTTTAACAATGTAGGTTCTGTTGATATTTAAACAGAAAGAGCCCTTTACAATTTCATCTCCACCCCATGCAAAAGTTGCTGTATCGATACCGCATTCACTGTAAGCATTTCCTCCGGCTGCGGCAAATTCAGCATAAAAAGTATAAATCGAGTTATCGGCATCACCTTTACAAACAATTGTTTTTTGCGCCGGACAATTCATTGACATGTTAACCGGTTCGGAAATAACTTTTACTGTTAAAACTTCAGCACAGCCGTTGGCATCTGTAACAATTACTGTATAATCGCCTGATGATAATCCGCTGATATCTTCGGTTATTTCGCCGTTGCTCCAATTGAAGGTGTAATCAGGATTTCCACCGGAAACAGATAAATTAATACTTCCGACAGGTTGATTGGCTGGTCCTGCATTTTGAGTTGTGGCAGTCAGCTCAATTTTATCATTAACAAACAGGTTAAATGTGATGACAGAATCACAACCAAATACGTTGGCGATAATATTTTCATATGTTCCGGCAGCATCGTAAACCTGTCCGTTCCATGTTAAAGGCAAATCGGAAGGGCAGATTGTATCAAAAACTGTATTGTAAGTTACCGGGAAAACTTCCAATGAAATGGTTTCAGCAGTATTGCAATTATTCTCGTCGGTAACACTGAAAACAAGAGAGTAAACTCCGGCTGGAGAACCCTTGAATTCAGGATTTAAAATATTTGTGGCGCTTAAAAACGAAGCTCCGGTTCCACTCCACAGATAAGTGTGGCTGCCGGTTCCGCCAGATGATTCCGCTTCAAGTAAAATGGTTTCAGGTTCACACATCTTAAAATCGGAAGACACAATTGAAGCCAGTAATTCTTCGGGTTCATATAGTTCGAAATCCAGTTCAGAACTGCAGCCGTTGGCATCAGTAACTTTAACATGGTATTTTCCGGCAGTAATACCGCTTAAATCTTCGGATGTTTGGCCGGTATTCCAAATAAATTCATATGGTTGCAAACCGCTGCCGGGTGTAATATCAATTGCACCGTTTGAATTGCCAAAGCAAAGAATTGAATCTACTTTTTCAACAGCGAGTTGAATATCTTTTTCTTCGTTAACAAAAATCGAAAGTGTATCCATACAACCTACCGAGTCGGTAACAACAACATTATAAAGCAATTCTCCCGGAATGTTAAAGAGGTCTTCGGTTGATGCAGTAAATCCTGCTTTGTTTGTCCAGTTGTATAAATAATGAGGCGCTTTTTTGAATGGGGTTCCTCCGGTAACCGTCAGGTCGATTGAACCTTTTACAAAACCCAGACATTTGGCGTCAGTACTGTCAGCTGAAAGTGCGAGCGGGGCAGGTTCAGCTATTTTAACGTTTGCGAATGTTGTACATCCGTTTAAATCGGTAATTGTTACTTTGTAATCACCGGCAGTTAAATTAGCAGCCTGTGCAGCATTTTGTACCGGAAAAGTATTCCATTCATAATTGTAATCAGCTGTTCCGCCTGTAACCAAAACCCGGGCAGAACCATCGTTACCGCCAAAGCAGGTTACATTTTTAATTAAGTCGGTTTGAACAAGAAGTTCATCGGGCTGGGTTATTTGAACTGAGTTGGTTGACTGGCAACCAAGATTATCGGTAATAGTTACAATGTACTCTCCGGCAGCAAGATTAAAAATTGAATCGGAAGCTGAGGTAAATCCATTGGGCCCTGTCCATTTATATTTAAATGGTTTGTTTCCGTTCGATACAACAGCTTTTACTGAACCTGAATTATCATTGAAGCAGCGCAGGTGTATCGGATGGAAAGTTATTTCAGGATTTGTAAATCGTATTTCAATTGTATTATTTGCAGGGTGACAGGTTTCGTTGATTGCCAGACCATATGCTCTAAGTCCGAGTACCGCATATCCGTTGAGTTTATCGTTTGGCCCGGCAATGTATTCCGGATTAAGCAGGTACTTATTGTTAAATTTTCCATCTCCAAATGATATCCATTCCACGCTGCTGTAATACTGTGCATCAGCTTCATCCAAATAAACTGTGGTGCTGCTGCAAACCGATTGCGGGTTGCCTGCGAATGCAGTTGGCGGATTGAAAACCCGCACATAACCCTGTTGTAAGGTGTCGCAGCCATGAATCGAATATTGCACATCGGTAATCTTGTAAAATCCGGGAGTAGTCCAGGTTATTTGCATTTCACTGCCATAATTATACAAGCCTGGTGTAATTAAATCTTTTATATCAGCGCCAGAAGACTGCATGATTGTGTCGCCGGATTCATTTACTACTGACCATTTATAAGTTGAACCCAATTCGCCATAGGCACTGTAATATCTTTGGGCATCAACACAAACTGAGTCGATAACATAGTACTTTTGTGCTGCAATATTTGCGGCAAACAAAAGGAACAATAATATGTGCAATAGTTTTTTCATTTTTAACCACATAGTCACATAGGACACATTAGTTTTTAATTTTATGCCTCATCCCCGTATCTTTTTCTTCCTGTTTCAACATTTCCTATTTCTAATTTCTTTTTTTTTATTTCAACCATCTGCATTCATGATTTGATATTTTCCTCTTCTTCAATCATTCTCTCAATCACTCATTCACGCATTCACGCATTTTTTCCTATCCTTCCATTTTCTCACTTTCTTCACTTTTCTCTTAAAATTATCTGCGAATTGGCAGGTTTTGGATAGATTACAATACGCGCTTTTTCAGATGGGATTAAATTCTGTGAACACTGGTCGATAATTTCAGTAACCCAAACATCAAATTGACCGGTCGGCAATGGTGGAAGATAAACCGCTTGTTCCGGTTCGGTAATTCCGTTCAGATTAAGAGATGCTGTTCCATCGCCGAAAGTATATTTAAGATCCCATGGCCCCATACCGGTAAGTACTATCTTAAACACAACAGGTTCGCCATAGCAAACCGAGTCGCCCTGAAGCGTTGCTGTAAGCTCATGTTCAAGCACATTAACCTTAAATATGTGGAGATTGTTATTACAAATTGTTTCATCCCAAACCATCACCCTAAGAACATAAATTCCTGGTTCGAGCCAGTTAACGCGAACTGTTGATCCTTCGTACTTCCCTTTTTCGAAGTATGCAGCGGGTTCGACATCGCCTTTTTCTGTAGCAAAGTTAATTTTTAACCAATCTGTTTCGCTGTACAAATCCCAGGTATATCTGTCGCCGGTCCAATTCATAACACTAAATTCAATTGTTTCGCACTGATAAGCTTCAATATATTGCACGGGTAACTGGGCCGCGGCAGTTGCCACAGTCAGAGACACCAAGAGTGTTCCCAGTGTACGGTACATGATATGAAGTAAAGCGTTTTTCACACTATAATTTTATTTATTGTTTGCCATCTGCAAATTGCATCGCGTTACGAATTGAAATATGGTTCCAACAAATGATTTTCATAAAAATTGATGATATCCCACGGGCCATTTCTATTGACCAAACTTTGGGTTCATTCATTTTTGTACCACAACAATCGGTCGTACCAATGTTACTGCAAAAGGTTTTCCCCTGGTTGGCGGCACAATGCCGATATTATATTTCATCTTCAGGTATATTAATCATGCATTTCATTTTTCGAAACCATGCAGCAGATTTTAGTTAAAAGAATGGCTGTTCCCGTTTCACGGGAAATCCTAAATCAGTCACCATGTAAATCCACTATTAAGCCGGATTTTTTTGGTGCGACCCATCCATTTTGTTTTATCACTTAAAATGCTGTAAAATTTCATATTCCATTCCGGTTTGGACATTACTGCCTTACGGAAATCTTATTTAGTGCGTCCCAGTTTATCGGGACAGGTTCATTTCGCCTATTTCATAACCTTATCAAATGTGAATTGTAAACTACAAACATGAGTCCTTTCAAATCCGGTATTTACCGGGCAGTCTGTTATCCTCTCCTTATTTCAAATTCCAGGTTGCTGTCTTCAATCCTCAATCTTCCGACCATATAAATTACTTTCCTTACCATAGAAATAATACTTCCTGCTTCGGAAATTATCCTTCTGACCTCGGAAATTACTTTCCTGACCGTGGAAATTATCCTTCCCCTATTTGAATTAATCTTCAATCTATGGCTTTCCGGCCTTCGCCTGTATTTTTCCCATTTACTCATGCATTCACGCTTTTTTCCTTTTCCAGACCCAAGGCCCGCCCCCGTTCCGCTAAAACGCGGAACGGAGGATAGGTATCTTTTGGTTATGAAAAAGCAATTTCAATTAACACTTTAATTTTTAGGTTCAAATGTCCCCGGAGCTGGGGTAATTTCAACAATTTGCGGTCTTGGAGTAAGATCGTATTGTGCCTGATCTGTTACAGTATTCGTACATGGCGCAGATGCACTCGGATCAATATCTCTTAAACTTGCAGTTGTGTAATTATCAGCAACTACATTGTACATTGTACCGTCAACACCAAGAATCACGTTTCTGGCAGCCGTGGCATCATTTTCAGCACCATTGTGATCCAATCGTACCCTGACAATAATACATTCGCCGGCAGCACCAACCGATCCACTTCCAGCCACAGCTAATACTGGGTCTGTTACAGCATTCCAGGTGCCGGCTACCAATATTGCCTGATCCGGATACGCCCAGGTTACATCAGTTGCTATATTAATCGCTGTTTGCGTATTGTTTGCAACCATAGAAAACGTAGGTTGCCATGAATGAACAAAGTTTGCAGCGGTTACGGTATAGAATATATAGTTTTCACCGTAATTCATCGTCAGATTTGTACCATCATAGGTAGCATCCTGAACCGGGACAATGCACTCAACTGCATTTCCGGTAGCCGGTAAATTTCCATCGGGCATTAAACCTGCAATATCAAGCGTAAATGCAAAACTTGGTTCAATGCGCCATACTTCCATATTGTCATTACAGCCATTTTCTCCTTTTACATAGGCTACCAATAATATTCTTTTTGTAGCGCCATCAAAAGATTGCCATGAAATATCAATATTAGGTGAAATGTTAGTATTTGAATTATATGCAGCAGCAGTAGCAGAAATAAGGTATTGGCTGGTACCATCGTTTGCTTCGGCTGCTGCAACAGCTGCTGCAATTGAACCACCTACCATAATACCACCGGTTACAGTTGCATCGTAAACAAACCACTGGATATAGCCCACTGTAGCTGGGTCCGGATTAACATCAATACTATAGGTATAAGTTTTCCCGGGCAGGGGATTCAAATGACCATCTGCGGCACAGGTCAACGCAGTTATTGGTGCACAAGCTGTAGCTGGCAGATAATTCAGATCTTGTCCAAAAGACTTGGTAGTACCTGCGAAAATAAACGCCAGGCTTACCATTGTTAAAATAAAAACTTGCTTTTTCATTGTTTTTAAAATTTATACCCCCTTTCCCTTCGGGTTTTTCCCCCTGAAAACAGGGGGAAATTCGTTCCCTACAAGATTAGAGATGGTTAATAATTTGTTTTTTTGGTTGGCAACTTCAATTATAATTTGGCTGACAACCGGTTGAAGACTCCCCCGACCCCTCCAAAAGAGGTAGAAAGAAGAATTCAGTTTAATACTTTGTTTTTGATTTTGCTGCTGAAAAAGTTCTGTATGCTTCGCGCATCCCCCGCCCTTGGCGGATGATGTCCCTTCATTTTAGTGGCCTTTTTTATTAGGGCCGGGAACGGAATACATGCTGTAAATTTGTAGTTGCAGCAAAATCCTCAAAAACTTAGCGTTTTGTTTTTCAAAATTTCAAATTGAAGAGTGAGAGAAACATGTTGTCTTTGTTGCCGGGTTTTCTTTGTTATCAGGTTTTTGAAAAATCCTTTAACCCTGATAACCGGACAACTACCAAAACAATGACAACTTTTTCCGATTTCTGCTCTTTTCAAAATTTCAAATTGCTCGTTTGCAATTTGATGGTTCCTTTTGTTTGGCGGGAACATTTACTTTCAATTTTACCTGCATTGTGTGCTGCTATGATCTGTTTTCCAACAATTGTTGGTCCCGGCAGCCCTGTATCAGGCGTTTACTGCATTTTCCCTCCTTTCTTGTTTGTTACTTTTCATTTTTTAAGTTTTATCTTTTTTCACTTCGTTCTTTCTTATTTCTTATTTCTCGTTTTTAATTCACATATTTTATAGTTTTCCAACTTTGGGCCGTGGGTTTATCGTTATATCAGCCGTCACCGGATCGCTTTCCGTTCCGTGGCAATCTGTAATCCAGTATGTTATTTTATGTGTTCTCGGCAAGAAATTTACCCCGTCGCCCCACAGGTATATTACCGATCCAAAGTCAGAAGGCTGCCCGGTTCCCGAAATGGTTGGTTCGTTTGCAGCATTGCCCTCAAAATCAATCTCCCACCTGATGCCCGAATCATCAGTTGGGTAACAACAATTGTCGGAATAGCTGGTCATATCGATATTCAGAATGTCACTACCTATTCGCATGATATAATAATCGTGATCCTCGTAGTCGATATTGAAAGCAAGTATATCGGAAACCCCCGTGTACGTAACCTCCATGAGGTTTTCAACACAACCTTCAAAACCGTCAGCGGTAAAAGTTGGTTTTTGGTTGTCCACAACTATAATTGTTTGTCTGCAGGTTCCGGTTCCATAGACGTTTGTTGCAGTCCAGTCAATGGTTGTTGTTCCAATCTGGAATGGATATTCATGTGGAGCGTCTGCTACAACAGGCAGGGGAACAAGTCCGTCATCAGGAGTGCTGCTTCCGCCGGTGCTTGTTGATAAATCAGGATTTGTAAGTGTCCATGTCCAGTCAATCGGTGGTATTCCCTGAATTAATGTTGGTACCCCGGGGTTGAACGGATATTCGCAATTTTCATTGGCATCGAAGGTTTGATCAGCGGCGCATTCTATTTCAGGTGCTGTTGTAATTGTTATTGTGAAATCGCAGGTAGCTGTAGTACTGTTTTCATCTGTTAGCGTGTAGGTAACTGTTGTAACTCCCAAATAATAAGTTCCTGTTCCGGCAAAAATACCATCACCTGAAAGTTGGGCAGGTGTGTACATGCTTTCATAACCTGCCGGTGGAACCATTACCCAGGTAAGATCCGATTCAAAACAACTCTCATGAATTGTGGGGTTACCAACAACTATTCCCGATACAAAATCATCTCCGGGAGCTACACTTCTTGTAATATCACCGGGACAATCAACTGCAAGAAGCTGAGATTCTATAACTTCAATTTCCTGGTCACACGTTGTTACATTATCTGATGCGTCAACAATTGTCCATGTAATTGTTGTAACTCCGATCGGGAAATTGAAGTCGCCTGTATAGTTATTTGTAAGCGTGTATCCCTCTCCGCAAGGATCATTAACCACTGGCGTCGGAATTGTAATGGCAGCAGTGCAAACGCCTTCATCTGTTGGCACCGGCCCAACATTTGGAGGACATCCTGCTGTAAATTCTGGTTTTACAAAATCTTTTATCCATACAGTAAAAATGCAGGGGTCCGAAGGATTTCCGGCCGCATCGTAAGCAATATAAGTTACGGTTGAAACTCCTACAAAAAAGGTTTCACCGGAAACATAATTCGTATCAATTGGGTTACTGTTGCGAATTGATCCATCCGGATCTTCGATTGTCCATGTTAAAGTAACTACTCCACAATTATCTTCAAACTCAGGATTAGGGATTACGATATCGATTAATTTGCAATTATCAGCAGTTGTTGTTTGTTCCTGGTTTGGCGGGCAGAATGTAAAATATGGGAACTGGTTATTATCAGAGATTGTTACAAGCTGGGTACAAGTTGCTATATTTCCTGCAGCATCGGTTGCAGTCCAGGTTACTGTTGTATTTCCAACCGGAAATACTGCAGGAGCATCGTTTGCGAAAGTTACCGGTGCAGAGCAATCGTCAGTGGCAGTGGGTGTACCAAGGTCAACGCCGGTGGCGACACAGTCATCAATATTGGCAAAACCTGAAACTTCTCCCGGACAAGTAATTTCAGGCGCTGTAACATCCCGTACAATAATATCCTGCTCACAGGTAGTAGTATTTCCTGAGAGATCGGTTGCTGTCCAAATCACTGTTGTTGTACCTACCGGATAAGTTCCATCGGCATTGGTGGAGTTTGTACTGAATATCGAGTTGTGCGACAAAGTAACCAATTCATCACATGGATCGCTGACGAGAGGACCGGGCACATTGACAAAAGCATTGCATATTCCGTCAGGAGCGTCAACTGTAATTGTTGTGACCGGGCAGGAAACTTCAAATTCAGGAGGTACAAGATCTTTAATCCAAACAGTAAAAGTACAGGGCAATGATGGGTTTCCGGCATCATCCACAGCAATGTAGGTTACTGTACTCACTCCAACAGGAAATGCCATGTTTGAAACCGAACCAATACCTGAGACAATTGAACCGTCAGGATATACAATTTCGTAATGCAATTCAGGGTCAGGACAATTATCTGTTATTGTGGGTTCGGTAATTTCTCCTGTAATCATCGAACATCCGGCACCAATAATTACATCTTCAGCATTTTCAGGACAATTAGTAATTACAGGCGCTTCGTCATTATCAAGAACTGTTATCGATTGTTCGCAGGTTGAAGAATTTCCGCAAATATCGGTTGCTGTCCAGATAACAATTGTTGTCCCAACCGGGAATTGGACAGGAGCATTGTTTGTAAATGTAATTGCCCCGAAAGCAGAACAATTATCGGTAGCTGCTGGCGGAATCAATTCCAGGGTAGCCTGGCAACTTCCATTGTCAATTAAAACTCCTTCAAAATCAGCGGGACAGGTAATTACCGGATCTTCCCCGTCAGGTTCAACAGTAAATACGGCCGAGCCGGTTGCTGTTTGTCCGCAATCGTCGTAAAATGTATAATTTACAACAACGCTTCCACCACAGGCAGGAGGCGCTGTAAATGCTTCAAGACTTGGAGGATGCACATTACAACCACCTGTGTATGCAAAGGTTGAAATCCAGGCAGCAAATTCAGCATCCATTTCGGTTTGCGACAAACATGGCGGTGCAAAATGTTCCTGCATTTGTACAGCCTGGATAGGTTCTACTGCTTCAACCGTAAAGGTTTGTGATACAGAAGAAGTAATACAAACATCAGTGGCTGTATAAACAACTGTTACAGTTCCTCCTTCACATAAATTTGGGGCAACCGGATTTCCATAAGAACCCACAGGGTTGCAACCTCCCGAAACGCCAAATCCTGTCAGCCAGTTTTGGAACTCCAGATTCAGTTCATTCTGATTCGCATAATTACATGGTGGTGCTGTAAACGGAGCAGGTTTCACAAAAGTTAAATCACCCTGAATACTAATTTTAAATGTTGCAGTTTCAGTAAATATATTTCCACAATTGTCGGTAACATTATAAGTAACTGTTGTTGTACCGCCTGCACATAAATCGGGAGCTGAAGGAGTACCATACGAACCGCTTGCACCGCAGCCGCCTGCAATTGAAAAACCAGTGAGCCAGTCTGCAAAAAATGTATTCAAATCTTCCTGCGAACCATAAAAACATGCCTGATCATCGACATTGGCAGGTTTGTTAATAACCAGTGAATTTGTATTGTCAAGTGTAAACGAAGCTGTTTCAGATTTACTTTGGCAGTTATCGGTATAAGTATAAGTTACATCAACAGTTCCACTGCCGCATAAAGCCGGAGCAGTAGTTGTGCTGAAAGTTCCTGTTCCGCCACCACATCCTCCTGTGACTGAGAAACCGGTTAACCAGCTTGCAAATGCAGCATCAACAGCTGCCTGATCGGCAAAACTGCAAATATCCAAATTTGGGTCTGCAGGTTCATTGATGACAATTTCGTCAGGTGCGTTTATGGTATAGGTTTGAGTTACAGAAGCAGTTGCACAAACATCCTGATAAAGATAGGTAACTTCAGTTGTACCACCTGTACACAATGCAGGCGCTACAGGAAATCCGTATGAAGCCGATCCGGCACAACCCCCTGAAACAACTGTAAAACCGGTTAACCAGTTTGCAAAGTCAGCATCTAGTGCAGCCTGATCGGTAAAATCGCAAGCCGGGGCAACTTTTGGGTCAGGTTTGTTAAGTAGAACAGATGCTGTTCCGCTGATTGTAAATGTTGCTGTTTCAGTTCCGTTTTCACACAAGTCGGAAACGTTGTAGCTTACAGTAACACTGCCTCCGCAAATTGGAGGAGCGGCGGGTGTTCCGCCGGTAAATGTCCCAACAGGCGAACATCCTCCGGTAGTAGTGAAACCTGACAGCCAGTTTGTAAAAGCAGTTTGCACAGCTGCCTGGTTGATATAATCGCAACTGAACGAATTTTTATCACCCGGATTATTAACAGTGAGTGCCGGAGGTGGAGTAACAGTAAATGTAGCCGACACAGAACCGGTTTCACAGTCATCGGTATAATTATAAACTGCAGTTACAGTTCCACCCGTGCAAAGTGTTGGAGCAGTTGGTGTACCGGCAAATGAACCCACAGGAGTTGCACCACCCGAAACACTAAATTCTGAAATCCAGGTTGCAAAAGCTGCATCAAGCGCTGCCTGATCGGCAAATATACAAGCCGACTCAGAATAATCACCTGGTTTTGTTACAACTGGTTTTGGGTTGATAACAAAATTTGTGGCAGTACGGCAACCTGGGTAAGTAGCACATTCAGCATAAAAAGTAGTTGTGCCGGGAGTATTTGTATTGAGTAATCCGGAACCTGCAACTCCTACAGGGTTGAATGGTGAGCCAATGCCAATTGGGGTTACACTGTTGGTAGAGGAATACCAGTTAATTTCACCTGCGATAGAATAAGTAACAGCAACGTAAATATAATCTACATACGCTGTTCTGTTGTTGTCACTATTAACTACTAATGAAACACCAAAATTGTTATTATTTATGTCAGCAGCGGTCCATGTAGTACCCCATAAATCAGAGGAACTACCATAATTTGCAGGTGTTTCTGACGTTGGCCAATCCTGAGTTGTATTTGCTTTATTGTCTCCTGCAAGTACTCCATTTCTCAACAATCTTACCTGAACGTCCTGAACATCCGCTCCACTACTTGTACTACTTTCTCTCCTTCCAATGGTTACAGTAATTCCTGTAATAGTAGCATTTCCAGGAATGCTGAAATCGTAATCTGTAACCCTCAAATAATTACTTGTTGTTACACCGGAAGCACTTAATGATACAGTTGCGAAAGAATTATTATTTGAAATTGCCTGGTTAGGATTACTCCATGCACTTGTTCCAATTCCAGTAGTATTTACGCCAGAATCTGCAGAATTAGGTCCAATAGTAAATTCACCTCCACTTGGACAAGGTGATAATAAAGTAAATGAACCACTTTCTCCCTCACAAATATTAACACCACTAGTTTGCGGGGCTGAATTTACAGTAATATCTACAGATGAAATTTCAATACAGCTTACAGGTACGTTTGGTGTTAATGTAAGAGTAACAGTTCCGGTGAAGTTAACTGGTGGCGTGTATGTTGATGTAAGGGAGTTTATATCTGAAAAAGTACCAGTCCCAACAGGTGTAACACTCCATATTCCTCCTGTTGCAGAGCCATAAACACTTCCGTTAAGTTGTACCGGGGTTCCTGCACAAACTATCACAGGATTTCCAGCAACAGCTCCTGCAACCGGACTTATGGTTATTGTCCTGTACTCAAAAATACTTGAGCACTCTCCATTACCATCGGGATCATTGGTTTCCAATTTTAAGGTTACTGTCCCGGTGTAATTTGGTGGTGGCGTATAATAAACATTGTTAAGATTTGCTGTTGTTAAACATTGGTTGGCATAAGGTAGTCCCTGATAAGTTAAAGTTCCCTGATTTCCATTTATTGGATCCAGGCTTTCTATGGACCATCTTGCACAAGCAGCAATATTTCCAGGGGCGGGGCCTGTTCCTGAAACACTATTGCCTGTTAGTTGAATAGGCGTTGGACTGGCACTACAATTTACAGGGGGTGTTTCTCCTACTACTAAAGTGAAATTAGAAATCATGTGCATTAATATTATATCACTGTATGTAGTACATCCATCTTTAGTGACAAAAAATCTGAAATAGTGATCTCCAAGCCTTGTAAAAGCTGAAGGTGCAGGAGGCATAATATATCTGAAGAGAGGTGGATCAGTTGGGGGAAGATTATCCCAAGGACCTGAATTAGATTCGAAGGAGTACTGCCAGCCGAAATCATCATAATTATCAAATGTTGTTGAAGTTGGTCGTTGCCAAACACCGCCAATCCTAACCACAACGTCAAGGTCGTTGTGATTACTGGCCAAATCACTTTGTGCAGCACATTGAGACCATTCATTATAATCTAAATATGGATCGACAGAACCAGTTGGCCATAAATACCACATTACATTAGTTTCAAGTGGAATTGGATCAATATTTATCGTAACGGTGAAAGGTGTTCCATTACAACCATTTGAATTTGGGGTAACTGTGTAGATTGCAGTAGCCCCAACATTTGCATTTGCCAGTGTTAATGTCTGGCTAATGGAAATCTGGTTTGATTGAGCAGAACCACCAGTAAATCCCGACCCTGCAGGCGCCGGCCATGAATAAGTCGTTCCAGTTGGAACTACTGTTCCAGCTGGAACTCCATTTTGTGGACTAACAACAAAGGCACTTGCATTACAACTTGTAATCACCTGGTTAGGAATTATTGGAACCTGGTTAATTATAACATTAGTAGTTGCCGGTGTGCCAACACAACCATTTACAATTACAGAAACTGTGTAAGTTCCCGCCATTGCCATTGTTGCGTTTGCACTAACAGTTGGGTTTTGAATATTTGCTGTAAAACCGTTTGGTCCTGTCCAATTATAGGTTGCACCTGTTATGTTGCTTGCAGTCAGCGATAGACTACTTCCGATACAAACTGGTCCGTTATTATTTGCAACCGGGGCTGCGGGCACTTCATTGACAACTACCGTTGTAGTTCCCACCGGGCTAATACAACCGGCAACTGTTGCAGTTACACTGTATATTCCCGCCATTGCAGCTGTTGCATTTGCGCTGACTGTTGGATTTTGCAACGGTGAGGTAAAACCGTTTGGCCCTGTCCAGTTGTAGGTTGCGCCCGCAATTGTATTTGCTGTCAGAGAAAGCGGACTGCCAACACAAACAGGTCCGTTGTTACCCGCAACAGGTGTTGCCGGTGCTGTTTTTACCGTTACTGTAGCAAATGCACCGCTTGCGGTGTTGGCACAGGCAGCCCCGCTTTGATAGGCTACACTGACAACATTGTAATTAAAAATTCCTGAAATTGCTGTGGGGGCTAAAACTGTTTCAGTACCACCGGCTCCAATATTTAGTACAGGCTGAATTGTTCCGCTAATATTATAAGTTACTGCAATTGGCAAAGCCTGCGGATTTACGAAAGTAATTACGGGTTCAGGGTCATTCGGACAAACGGTTGTTGTACCGGTAACTGTTACAGTTGGAGCAGCCAGAATGTTAACAGTGGCATTTCCAGTTGCACTGACCGGGCAATTTGGGGCATTTTGGTATTGAACACTTACCAATTCATATAAATAATTTACTAAAGTTGCTGTAGGAACGGGAATTGGACTTGAGAGATTGGGGAGAATAGTAACCGGAATCTGGTTTATTCCATTTCGCCTGTAAGTTACAGTTACCGAAAAATTCGTTTGATTTGTTATCGTAACATTTGGAGAAGGTGAGGCAAACTGGCAAACCGTTGCATCACCTGAAATTGAAACTGATGGAACCGGCCTCACAATTACGGTTGCTGACCCGGTAATATTGTTTACACATGAATTGCTTCCCTGATAAACAACACTTACGAGGTTATAAACAAAGGTATTTGCTGTTGAAGTGGCTGCTGAAACTATTGCAGTGGAATTTGCTGCAATATCAACCGGAGGCTGGATTACCCCATTAATATTATAGGTAACCGTAACCGGTATTGCCTGAGGATTTGTGAATGTGATTACGGGTTGAACATCATTTAAACATACAGTAGCATTTCCACTTATTGAGGCAGTTGGCGGTGGAAGTACCACAACAGTGGCAGATATATCCACATTATTTATGCAATTTGGTGAAGGTGCTATATACTGAACACTTGTAACTTTATAAATAAAATTCCCCGGATTTGAAGTATTGACAGAAATAGTTGTTGAAGAACCTGCTCCAATATTAGTGGTAACGGGTGTTCCGTTATTTACCGTATAAGTGATTCTGACAGGTAATGTCTGAGGATTTGTAATTGTAACATTTACATCAGTTGTATTTTTACATACTGTTGTTTCACCTGTTATTGTAACAGTTGGTTTGGGCAGAACAATTATTGTTGCTGAACCTGTAATGATATTGGAACATGATGGACTATCTGGAAATTCGGCACTCACCAGGTTATATATAAATGTTCCGGCAGCAGAAGTTGGAGCAGGATAAGTAGCAGTTGATAAGGCAGGAACATCAATAGTTGCCGGATTTATTCCATTAACATTGTAGGTTACACGAACCATTGAATTAATCGGATTTGTGAAAGTAAGCAACGGAGAAGCTGCATCCTGACAAACAGTGTTTGTTCCCGAAATTGAAGCTAAAGGAGTTTCCAGAACCGTTACAACTGCCGACCCTGTAATATTGAAAAAGCAATCGGGTTTGGTTTGATATTTAACTCCAACCAGATTATAACTAAAAACACCGGCAACATTGGTGGACGTAAATATCGGAAAGCTTGAACCGGCTCCCACATCAATTGAAAGGTCAGGACCACCGTTTATGTTATACAAAATCTCGACGGGTAAAGCCATCGGATTGATGAAGGTTATAGTGGGAGGTGGTGTTGCATTTCTGCACACAATTGCATCACTCCCACTTATTGAAGCAGTTAAAGTTGGCCTTACCGTTACCGGAAACGAAACCGCTGCCCCTGTACAGTTGTTGCCCACCTTGGGTGTAATAGTAACTGTTGCAGTTCCGGTAATTGGCGTAAACGGAGGAATTGCAGTAACATTTGTTGCATCGGGCAAACCAATTGAAGCACCTCCTGTGATATCGAATACAACATTTGCAGGAGTTCCGGTTAATGGAAATGGATCAGACAAAACATTATTGCAAAAGATTACATCAACCGGCATATTTGCTGTTGGAATTGGGGATACAGTGATAATTACGTCAACAGAAGTTCCTGTGCAACCATTTGCCCGTGGAATTATTGTAACAATCGCACTGCCCGGAATTGTTGCAAACGATGGAATTTGGGTTACCCCAATCTGATCGGCAAGACCAATGCTTGTACCGCCGGTAATATCAAAAACTACCCCACCCGGCGAACCTGTTAAATTTATTGGTGTAGTTGAAGCAACATTACAAAAATCCTGTGGCCCCGGGTCGTTAACTGTTACAAGTGGAGGTTCGGTAATTACAATTTCAGGTGTAATGGTAACAGAACACGAAGTTTGTCCGGCATCTCTTATTTGAACTGTATAATTTCCCGGTAAAAGACTATTAAAAGCATACGGAACAGCAACAGATACATCAAACCAATCGGTTCCGTTTATTGAAACCTGATAAGTTCCGTTACCTCCCAATGGTGCAGATACATTAATTATCCCGTCATTAAATCCGTAACAGGTGACATTTGTATGCGTTAAAGTCGCACTTAAAACTGATGGTTCGTTTATAACTGAAGTTGAAATATTCAAAATACAGGAAATCTGAGCCAAATCCCGTATCATTACCGTATAACTATTTGGAGAAAGATTATTGAAAGTATAAGGAGTTACAGCGGAAATTGTAAACCAGTTGCTCCCGTTTAGTGAAACTTCATATGTACCATGTCCACCCTGCGGATTACTTACAGTTATTGAACCGTCGCCGGCACCAAAACAACTTATGTGGGTTAATGTAACATCGGCTGTCATAACCGGAGGCTCAGTTATTTCCACTGCACTATTCAACTCAACAATACAGCTTAAGTCATTTGCATCCTGAATCTGAACATTGTAAGTACCTGGCGCCAGATTAACAAATGTGCCGTTTGGACTCCAGGTAGCTCCACCGTTGATTGAATAATTGTAACTTCCTGAACCTCCGAAAGGGCTTGTAACAGTTATGGTTCCGTTGTTGGCGCTGTTGCAGTTAACATCCGTGTATGCAACATTTGCAGTTAAAGTAAAAATTACAACGTCAGCATCTAATATTTTTAAACATGTCGGAACGGCGGCATCTCTTATCTGTACGTTATAAGACCCCGGTATCAGACCCGAAAATATATTGGAACTTTGCCAGGTACTTCCTCCATTATTTGAATACTCGTAATTGCCCGAACCTCCTGCAGAATTGGTTACAGTTATTGTTCCATCGGCGCCGGAGGAACAGGTTACGTCGGTTAATGCAACAGTTGCCGAAAGATCGCCGGCCTGCTGAACCTCAAAAGTTCCTGAAGTATTACCGCATCCCAAAGAATTGGTAACACTCCAGTTATAGGTTCCGGCAACAATGTTGTTAAATATTCCATTATTGTTTGGTACCCCGTCAAAAGTGTAGGTTAAAATTCCAACACCTCCTGAAACTGCGATGGTAACTGTTGCATTCCCGCCATAACAGTCAATGCTTGTTTGTGTTGGGGTAGCAGTTATGGTTACAGGATTATCATCGTCTTTTACAGTTACATTGGCTGCGCAGGAATGTGAGTTACCATTGCCATCGGTAACTGTGAGAGTTACTGTATTTGCACCTAATTTTGTACAATCAAAAGAAGTGATATCCAGAGCCAAAGAAGGAGTTCCACAATTATCGTAACTGCCATTATCAACTTGGGCAGCTGTAATGGTTGCATTTCCTGATGCATCCAACTGAACTGTTATATTCTGACAAACTGCAACAGGATCTTCGGTATCTTCAATAGTAACAATTGCAGTACATGAT